>NZ_JAOWCB010000001.1 GCF_026420845.1 Streptomyces sp. PR69
GTACAGGGGGTAGGGGGCGGAGCCCTCCAGTTTCGGGAAGTGGGGGTCCCCCACGCCTCCAGGGCGTAGGGGGAGGGGAGGGGAGCGCCCCGCCCGACGCGCCTACGCCAGCGCGAGCGCCACCACCGCCGCCGTCGCCGCGGTCTCCGCAAGCGCGCCGAAGACATCTCCCGTCACCCCGCCGAACCGCCGCACGCAGCGTCGCAGCAGCGCCTGCGCGGCGAGCAGCCCGACGGCGAGCGCGAGCGCGTGGTGCAGCGCCCCGAGCGCGCCGAAGAGCGCCCCCGCCGCCCCGGCGCAGACCGCCGCCGTCGTCGCGGCGACGGCCAGCGCGCCGGGCGCCGGGACGACGCCGGCGACCGCCGCGCCCAGGCCCTCGGGGCGCGCGGCGGGGACGCCGGGCCGGGAGGCGAGGGTCAGCGCGAGCCGTGCGGCCACGGCGCTCAGCACGGCTGCCGCCGCACCCCGCGGCCAGCTCTGCGCGTACAGCTCGTACACCGCGGCGATCTGGGCGGACAGGACGAACAGCAGTGTGATCACACCGAACGGTCCGATGTCGGACTGCTTCATGATCCGCAGCGCGTCCGCGGCGGGCTTGCCGCTGCCCAGGCCGTCCGCCGTGTCGGCGAGACCGTCCAGATGGAGCCCCCGGGTGAGGACGGCGGGGACGGCCGCGGTGGCGACGGCGGCGAGCAGTGGGCCGCCGCCCAGCAGCAGGATCAGTCCGCCGGCGGCCGCCGCGGCGAGGCCGACGACGAGCCCGGCGAGCGGCGCGCACAGCATGCCGGCGCGGGCGGCGGTGCGGTCCCATCGGGTGACGCGCACCGGGAGCACGGTCAGGGTGCCGAAGGCGAAGCGCAGCCCGTGCAGGCCGATGGCGGAGTCGGGGGCCGGTGCCGGGGCAGGTCCCGGGGCCGACCTGGCGGCCGGGTCGGGGGCCGGTGCCGGGGCAGGTGCCGGGGCCACCCCGGCCGCCGGGTCGGAGGCGGGGTCGGGCGTTGGGCCGGACCTCGCGTCGGAGGCGGGGTCGGGCGTCGGACCGGAGGCCGGCTCCGGAGAGTGATTGGCATCCACCGCGCGAAGGGTAGCCGGACGCCTCCGACGGTAAATTGCGCATGACGCACATTCACCGGCATAACGTGTGAACCGGAAGCGGACGGCATGGGTGACTGGTTCTACCGCAACATCGTCGAGCCGGGAAAGCTCCCGACGCTCCTCGCCCTGACCTCCTTCATCCTCACCTTCCTGATCACCCGGGCCGTCACCCGGCTGATCCGCGCGGGCAAGGGGCCGTTCCGCAATGTCACACCCGGCGGGATGCACATCCACCATGTCGTCCCAGGCGTCGTCCTCACCGTGGTCGGCGGCTTCGCCTCCGTCGGCAGCGGCCGGCACGGACCCGCCGCGGCCGCCTCCGCCGTCATCTTCGGCATCGGCGTGGGCCTCGTTCTCGACGAGTTCGCGCTCATCCTCCATCTCGACGACGTCTACTGGACCGAACAGGGCCGCCAGAGCGTCGAGGTGGTCGTTCTGGCCGCCGCGCTGGCGCTGCTGGCGCTCGGCGGCTTCTCGCCGCTCGGCGTCGACCAGCTCACGCCCGAGGAGCGGCAGAACCGGGCCGTCGTGCTGGTGACGCTCGCGGGCAACTTCCTCTTCGTCGTCATCACGCTGGTCAAGGGCAAGATGCGGATGGCCTTCATCGGGGTGCTGGTGCCGTTCGTGGCGCTCTTCGGCGCGGTACGGCTGGCCCGGCCGGGCTCGCCGTGGGCCCGGCGCTTCTACCGGAAACGGCCGAGGGCCCGCGCCAGGGCCCGGCTGCGCTCGTACCACCACGACCGACGCTGGGACCGGCCCCGCCGCAAGTTCCAGGACCTCATCGGGGGCGCGCCCGACCGGCCGAACCGCCGGGACGGCGTCGACCGCTGAGCCCCTCGGCTGCGCCGTCGGCGGTGCGGCGCTTCACCGACAGCGCGGCGCACAGGGCGAGCACCGCCGCGATCGCCGCCAGATGCTCCTTGCCCGCCAGATTGGGTTTGACGATCACTTCGACGACCATCGCGGCGATGACCAGGCCCGCCGTGAACCAGGCCCGGTAACGCCAGCAGACGAACACCGCCAGGCCCACGACCGCGGCGGACGGCCCGGTGTCGACCACGCGCGCGTCGGAGGCCGGCAGCCCGAGGCCGGCGAAGGCGTCGGGCCCCAGGGCGACGCCGATCCGGGCGTACATCGTCCCGGCGAGCGTCGCCAGATAGGCGACCGCCAGCGTCCGCGCCCGGCCCACAGTGATCTCCGCTATGCCGAACACCAGCAGGATCTGCGCCAGCGCGCCCCACACCGGAAGGTCCAGCGCGGGCACGAACAGCGACAGCGGGGTGCGCAGCAGCGCCAGCCACAGCGGGTCCTCGGCGCGTACGGCTCCGATCTCCTGGACCGGTCCGTACCCCCACGACTGGTGCTGTACGACCTGGAACAGCGCGGTGAGGCAGACGGCCGTCAGGGTCAGGGGGACCGCTCGCCACTTGTCGGTGACGAGCGCCGTGCGCACGGTTCTGTGCAGCGGGCCCCACTCGCGGCGCGCAAAAGCAGACAAGCGGACCTCTCCCATGAAACGCGATCATATGGGGCATCACGTGTCATGACGGTCCGCCTGATCCGTCAGTCGTCGCTGTGCACGCTCTCGCTGCGCACGCTCCCGCTCTCCGCCTCCGCAGAACCCTGTTCGGGCTGTTCGGGCCGTTCGGGCAGTTCCGCCGCGAGCGCGGCGGCCGCCTGGACGAGGGGGAGCGCGAGCAGTGCCCCGGTTCCTTCGCCCACAGTGACGCCGTGGTCGAGCAGCGGGTTGAGCGCCATCCGGTCGAACGCCTTCGTCTGCGCCGGTTCGCCGCTGACCTGGCCCGCCAGCCACCAGTCCGGCGCGCGGAACGCGGCGCGCTGGCCGACCAGCGCGCAGGCCGCGGTGACGACCCCGTCGAGGATGACCGGCATCCGGCGCACCGCCGACTGGAGCAGAAAGCCGGTCATCGCGGCGAGGTCCGCGCCGCCGACCGCGGCGAGCAGCTCCAGCTGGTCGCCCAGCACCGGACGGGCGCGGCGAAGGGAGTCCCGGACCGCCGCGCACTTGCGCATCCAGGCCAGATCGTCGATGGCGACGCCGCCGCGTCCGGTGACCACCGAGGCGTCGGTGCCGCACAGTGCGGCGACGAGGGTGGCGGCGGGCGTCGTGCCGCCGACGCTCAGATCGCCGAGCACGACGAGGTCCGTGCCGGAGTCGGCCTCCTCGTCGGCGATGGCCATGCCGAGGCGCACGGCCGCCTCGGCCTCCTCGGCGGTGAGCGCGTCCTCGACGTCGATACGGCCGCTGCCCCGGCGCACCCGGTGGCGGACGACCTCCTCCGGCAGCAGGGCCGGGTCGCAGTCGAGACCGGCGTCCACGATGCGGACGGGAACGTCCATACGGCGGGCGAGCACGGCGACCGGGCTCGCCCCGTCCAGCACATCCCGCACCAGCCGGTGCGCGGCGCCCGCCGGGCGGCGGGACACCCCCAGCCCGGCGACCCCGTGATCCCCGGCGAACAGCACGACCCGCGGCTGAGCCACGGCCTTCACCGGGGCGACGCCCTGCGCGGCCGACAGCCACTCCGCGAGCTCGTCCAGCCGCCCCAGGGCCCCGGGGGCGACCGCGAGCCGCTCACGCCGGGCTTCGGCGTCGCGGCGGGTGCCGCTGTCGGGACGCTCGATCAGATCGGAGAAGTCGTCGAGATTCAACCTGCTCATTCGCCGAACAGTACCGGGCCCACCCGCTCTTGGGGGTGTTGCCCCCAGCCCCCTTTCCCGCTTTGGGTGCGGGGGCTTCGGCCCTCCACGGCCCTGCGGCGCTGCGCGCTGCGGGCGTCTCCCGGGCGTGCCCGGTCTCCGCGGGCCGCGGGCCCTTTCCCGCCCACCCGCCCTCACCGCCGCGGGGCTGCGCCCCGCACCCCTGCGGCGAGGGGGCGACCGCGAGCCGCTCACGCCGGGCTTCGGCGTCGCGGCGGGTGCCGCTGTCGGGACGCTCGCCGCGGGGCTGCGCCCCGCACCCCTGCGGCGCTGCGCGCCGTGCGCCCTTCGGGCCTTGGGGCGGAGGGGCCCGTGGGCGGCGGGCCTTCAGGCCCTTGGGGTGCGGGGCCTTGCCGGGTGCGGGCGGTCGGGGCCCCTCCGGGCTCACCTCCTCGGGGCCGGCGGCGTGACCGCCCCTGTCCCGGTGCCCCGGTCTTGCCGCCGATCCCCTGCGGGGGCGCCCCTGCACGGCCCCTCCCCACCAGACGGCCCCGGCCCCCTTCCGAGCCTCGCGGGGTGCTGGAAACGGGCTGGGGGTTCCCCACGCCCTCAGGGCAATGCCGTTGCACTAACAGGCCTTCCCGGTCTCCGCCGGGCAGCTTTCCGCAGCTCTCCGGCCCGGGACCGCTGGGTAAGGCGACGGCGCCCCCAGGGCGCAGGGGGAGGGAGGGAAAGGCACCTGCCCGGGCCACAGGGGCGGCTCGCCCCGGGCCCGCGCCTGGCAAGGTGCTGGAAACGTGGGGGTCCCCCACGCCCTCAGGGCGTAGGGGGCGGGTGGGCGGGAAGGGAACCCGCCCGGGCCACGGGCAGCCCGCGCCGACAGACGGCGGCGCCCGCGAGGCCCCCGCACCCCGCCCGTCACCCGCACCCCGCCCGTCACCCCCGCAGCACCACCGCCTGCCCCGCCACCACCAGCACCACCTGCTCGCACTCGTCGGCGAACGCCGCGTTCAACCGCCCCAGTTCGTCCCGGAAGCGCCGCCCCGCCGCCGTCGCGGGCACCACGCCCGAGCCCGTCTCGTTGGTGACGGCGACGACCGTCCGGGTCGTCTCCCGGACGGCCGTGACGAGTTCGGCCACCCGCTTGCGCAGCGCCCCCCGCGCCGACCGGTCGCCGGCCGCCCACTTCTCGTCGTCCCAGGCGCCGACCCGGTCCATCGCATCGGTCAGCCACAGCGACAGGCAGTCGATGAGCAGCGGCGGCCCGTCCGCCGCGAGCAGCGGCACGAGGTCGCAGGTCTCGGCGGTGCGCCAGCTGCCGGGACGGCGTTCGCGGTGCAGGGCGACCCGCTCCGCCCACTCGGCGTCCCCCTCCCGCGTCCCGCCCGTCGCGACGTACAGCACGTCGGGGAAGGTCTGCAGCCGGCGTTCGGCCTCCACGGACTTGCCGGACCGTGCGCCGCCGGTGACCAGGGTGCGGCGCGGCACGTCCGGGACGGCGTGGTACTCGCCGACGTACAGCGTCGTCCCGTCGGGCACCGCCCGCGCCCCCGCGGCCGCGAGACGCCTCGTCAGTTCCGGCCCGCCGGGCACATCGTGGTCGAGGTGCGCGGCGATGACGTCCGTGGTCGCCCCGACCGCCCCGGACGCCCGCAGCCGGGCCAGCGCGTCGGGCCGTCCGACGACGTCGGCGATGACCATGTCATACGCGGCGAGCCCCTCGGCGAGGCCCGCGGGGGCGCCGCCGGGCGGGAGGTAGAGGAGGCGTTCGCCGTCGGGGGAGGCCACCTCGTATCCCGTGCCGGGGTGGTCCATCGGCACGGCACGCACCCGGTGCCCGCTGATGAGGGTCAGCTCGCGTCCGTCCGGCACCCGCCCGGCCGTGGGCAGCCCGGCGGGCAGGTCGAGGGCGGGCCCGTTGTGCGGATGTGTGAGCAGCACCTGCCGTACGCCGACGAGGGAGTGCCCGGCGCGCGCCGCGGCGAGCGCGGCGCCCGGAGTGAGGTCGAGCAGCAGCGCGCTGTCCACCAGAAGCGCCGTCGAGGCCCGTGCGAGGCCGCCGCGGGCGGTGGCGCAGACGGCGCAGGGGCAGTCGGGGCGGGGGAGTCCGGCGGGCGCGCCGGTGCCGAGCAGAGTCACTTCCACGCCCCTGATCCTGCCGCGTCGCCGTCTGGCCTGCGCGCCCGGCTACGCTGCGGGCAGCAATGAGCGATCAGTCGGCGGGACCCGGGAGGCGACATGGCATGGACGTGGCGGTTCGAGAAGTCCGACGGCACGGAGGTCCAGCCTGCGGTGCAGCCGGAGGAGTTCACCACGCAGGGCGACGCGGAGACCTGGATCGGTGAGCACTGGAAGGATCTGCTGGAGGGCGGCGCGGACCAGGTGGTGCTTTCGGACGACGGCAGAAAGGTCTACGGGCCGATGAGCCTGCACGCGGCCGAGGGAGACGGCGAGGGCGAGCGATAGCCCCAGGGGGCGGGGAGCCGCGCAGTTCGCTCTCCGCCCCCGCGGGCGCGCGGACGCACGCGTGCCTCCGCGGGCTTGCAGCTGCGCGCCTCGGCCGAGTGCCGGCCACCGCGTTTCCGGCCATTCCGCCGGCGGGTCGAACTCTGCGCACCCGGGTGGGCGTCGCGTCAGTCTCCGGCGTGTGTGCGCGGGCCGAGTTCCCCGTTCCCCGTCCCCTCGCGGGCACGCGGCCCGCACCCGCCTCCGCCGGCTGCCCGACGCGGCATAAGCCCCCGCACCCCCGGGCGCGTCAGCTTCCGCCTCCCGCAGGTGTGTTGGCCCTCCGCTTCCCGCGGGTCGGTTGAGCCCTCCGCCTCCCGCAGGCGCATCGACCATCCGGCCCCCGGCGCGGTCTGAGCCTCCGCAGCCTGGCGGGCGCGCCGAACTCCGGGCTCTGCGGGCCCGCGACCCGCAGGTCCGCAGCCCCCAGGCCCGTTGGTCCGCTGGTCCGCAGGCATCCGGCCCCTGGCCCCGCCCCCGGGCGTCCGACCCCCGCCCCCGGTCTCCCACGGGCCGCCGCGCCGCACGCCGTCGCTCCACCGCGTCATTCCATTTCGCCCAGCGTCACCTCCGCCGACCGTGCCGTACCGCCCCGCACATACTCCACGTCCACCGTGTCGCCCGGCCTCAGGGAGGCCAGCGCCTCCGCCAGGGACGTGATCGTGGTGACCGCCTTGTCGCCGACGCGGGTGATGATGTCGCCGGACCTGAGTCCCGCCTCTGCCGCCGCGCCGCCGGGCGTCACCTCCACCACCGCCACACCAGACGGCTGGTACTCGGTGTTCAGCACGGTGCGGCCCCGGATGCCGAGGGCTGCCCGGCCCGAGTCAGTGACCTGGCCGTCGCGGATGATCTGGTCCGCGATCGAGCGGACCGTGGAGGCGGGGATGGCGAACCCGATGCCCGGCGCCGCGCTGCCGCCCAGCTCGGGGTCGGTCGCGGCCAGCGTCGGCACGCCGATGACCTGGCCGTCCAGGTCGACGAGCGCGCCCCCGCTATTGCCCGGGTTGATCGCCGCCGACGTCTGGACCATGTTGCCGAACGTCGTGCCGACGCCCCCGCCCGCGCCGCTGGTGGTCACCGCGCGGCCCACCGCAGAGACGATGCCCTGGGTGACGCTGCTCGACAGGCCCAGCGGCGAGCCCATCGCCAGCACGATCTGACCCACCTCGACCTCCCCCGAATCGCCGAAGGCCGCGGGCTTCAGCCCCTCGGGCGTCTGCTCCAGCTTGATGACGGCAAGATCCTGCTCGGGGTACGAGAACACCAGCTCGGCGGTCAGCGGCTGTTCCCCGGTCGCGGTGGTCACCCGCATCGACCGCTCCCGGCCGACCACATGCGCGTTGGTGACGATATGGCCCTGGTCGTCGTAGACCACGCCGGAGCCGAGGCTGTCGTCCGCCTCGATCTGGACGACCGACGGCAGGACGTTCTCGATCACGTTCTGGTAGTCGTCCTGGAGTTCGCTCGCCGCCTTCGGCGCGGCCGCGCGCCCCGCCGCCTGGTTCGAGGCTTCGGCCGTGGAGCGCGCCTGCCCCTGAGACGCGGGCGCGGGCGAGCCCGGCGAGCAGCCGCAGGCCAGGGCGATCACGCCGACCGCCCCGAGAACGGCGGCGGTCGTACGGCGGAGAAGGGACGTCGTACGGCGGCGAGGGGACGTCGTACGACGGCGAGGGGACAGAGAAGCGCTCATGCTGGGAGTGTCCCCGCCGGACCGCCCCCGTTGCCCGCCGAGCGCCGCCGATCAGAGGGCCGGGGCCTTGACGCGCCCCGGCTCAGTCCTCCCGCGCGGCTCAGTCCTCCCGCCCCGGCCGGTCGCCCCGCACCCCGCACAGATGCAGCAGCGCCGCGACCCGGCGGTACGGTTCCGTGCGGCCCGCCCGGTCCTCGGCCGTCAGCAGCCGGGCCAGTTCCGCCGCGGGCGGCAGCGGCTCGTCGTTGTCGGCGAGGTCGGTGAAGACCCGTACCCCGTACCAGGCGTGCAGCGGCGCCGCGATCCCCGCCAGGGTCGCCGTCAGCGCCTCCAGGCGGTCCGCGCGCACCTTCAGACCGAGCCGGTTGGTGTACGCGTCCGAGTCGAAGGCCGCGAGCGCGCTGTCCCAGTCTCCGGCGAGGCCGGGCCGCAGGGCGAGCGCGTCGCCGTTGCGGACCAGCAGGGAGAGCAGTCCGCCGGGCGCGAGCATCCTCGCCAGTCCGGCGAGCATCGCGTCGGGCTCCTCGACGTACATGAGCACGCCGTGGCAGAGCACCACGTCGAAGCTGCCGGGCCGGAAGTGGACGCCCGTCTCCCGGCCGTCGCCCTCGATCATCCGGAACCGCTCCCGGATGCCCGGGGGCTCGCCGGCCAGCGAGGCCTGGGCCGCTTCGAGCATCGCCGGGTCGGACTCAAGCCCGGTCACCGTGTGCCCGGCGCGGGCGAGCCGCAGCGCCTGCGTGCCCTGGCCCATGCCGACGTCGAGGACGCGCAGCCGCTGTCCGACCGGGAAGCGCGCGGCCATCTGTTCGTCCAGCTGGCGGGCGACGAGCTCCTGGCGGACGACGTTGCGCAGCCCGCCCAGTCCCGCCAGCCACTCGGCGGACGCCCCCGAGAAGGGGGTGACGTCCGCGCTCAGGGCCGTTCCCCGCGCTTGACCTTCGGCTTGGGCAGCCGCAGTCGGCGCATCTGCAGGGTGCGCATCAGCCCGTAGGCGACCGCGCCGCGCTTGGGCTCGTTCGGGAAGCGCGCCTTGAGCTGCTTCTTCAGCCGTACGGCCAGACCGACCGAGTCCACGACGATCAGCACGATCACACCCAGCCACAGCAGCAGCGCGATGTTCTGCATCTGCGGGTTCTGGAGCATGCTCAGCACCAGGATCACCACGGCGAGCGGCAGGAACCACTCGGCGATGTGGAAGCGCGAGTCGACGAAGTCGCGGACGAAGCGGCGGACCGGGCCCTTGTCCCGGGCCGGGAGATAGCGCTCGTCACCGCTGGCGAGGGCCTCACGCTGGCGGGCCAGGTCCGCACGGCGGGCCTCCCGCTGGCGGCGCATGGCCTCCTTGCGGCTCTGCGGCGCGCCGCTGTTGGCGCGGCGGCGCTGGCTCTGGGCCTCGTTGCGCTTGGGCGTGGGACGGCCCTTGGGGGCCTGGGGGTCGCGGGGCTGCTTGGAGAGGTCCGCCGTCACCGGAGCGGTGGGGGCCTTCTCTTCCTTGGAACGGCTACGGAACACAAAGCCCAAGGGTACGGGCTGACAGGAGTGGGGCCTACTGCGGCGGGGAACGATCCCGCAACGGCAGCTGCCGCCGGGGCCCGCCGCCGGTTCCCCGGCGGTCATCTACTCCTTGGGCCGGAGCGGCGTCCGGTCGCAGTCGTCCTTGGGGAGGAGCCCATCCGCGCTCGGACAGTGCGGTAATAGAGACAGGGCCCGTACTGTGGGTTCTGTTGGAGTGCTGGAGCTCAAGTCCGTCAGAAGGGGGCGCGCGAAGCCCATGAGCGGTGTCATGAAGCGTATGGGGATGATCTTCCGCGCGAAGGCAAACAAGGCCCTGGACAGGGCCGAGGACCCGCGCGAGACCCTTGATTACTCGTATCAGAAGCAGCTGGAACTGCTCCAGAAGGTGCGCCGCGGCGTCGCCGACGTGGCGACCTCGCGCAAGCGTCTTGAGCTGCAGCTCAACCAGCTGCAGGGCCAGTCCGCCAAGCTGGAGGACCAGGGCCGCAAGGCGCTGGCGCTGGGCCGCGAGGACCTGGCGCGCGAGGCGCTGTCCCGCAGGGCGGCGCTCCAGCAGCAGGTCACGGACCTGGAGACACAGCACCAGACGCTGCAGGGCGAGGAGGAGAAGCTGACCCTCGCGGCGCAGCGGCTGCAGGCCAAGGTCGACGCCTTCCGTACGAAGAAGGAGACGATCAAGGCGACGTACACGGCGGCGCAGGCCCAGACGCGCATCGGCGAGGCGTTCTCCGGCATCTCGGAGGAGATGGGCGACGTCGGTCTGGCCATCCAGCGGGCCGAGGACAAGACCGCCCAGCTCCAGGCGCGGGCCGGGGCGATCGACGAGCTGCTCGCCTCGGGCGCCCTGGACGACCCCTCCGGCATGGCGAAGGACGACATCGCGGCCGAGCTGGACCGGATCTCCGGCGGCACGGATGTGGAGCTGGAGCTCCAGCGGATGAAGGCGGAGCTCGCGGGTGGCTCGGGTGCGGAGAAGCAGGCGATCGAGGGAGGCAACGGCGCGGCGGGCGCTGCCGGTCAGCAGGACGCGCAGCAGCAGAACAGCCCGCACCGCTTCGACAAGCAGTGACAAGCAGTGACAAGCAGCGACAAGCGGTGATGCGGCAGCAGTGAACGGCGTCTGAACACGGACCACGGTAGTGTGACCATCAGTGTGCGTTGGTGACCGACAGTAGGCCGACAGTTGGGACTCGACATGATCGTACGGATCATGGGGGAGGGGCAGGTGAAGCTGGCGGACAGCCACTTCGCCGAACTGAACAAGCTCGACGACGAGCTGCTTGAGGAAATGGAGAGCGGCGACGGACCGGGGTTCCGCACCACGCTCCAAGCGCTCCTGGACAAGGTCCGCGAGCTGGGCGAGCCGCTGCCGGATGACGCTCTGGAGCCGTCGGAGCTGATCCTGCCGGCCCCGGACGCCACCCTTGAGGAGGTCCGCGCCATGCTCAGCGACGACGGTCTGATCCCCGGCTGAGCCTCCCGGCTCGCTGCCCCCGCTCCACTCCAGCCCTCTGCGCCGCCCCGCGCCCGGAAGCCCGGGTGCGGGGCGCGCGCGTATCCATGCGCGTGTATATGCGCATGTACGCGTGCGTACCCGTGCGCGGGCCGACGCCGTACCGTTGCGTGACGTGACCACACTCGCCCCCGGGCTCGCCCCCACCCAGCGCTGGCTGCGCACGCATCCGACGGTGTGCGACGGCGTGCTCGCACTGGGCGTGCTGCTGTGCATGGTTCTCGCGGCCTACGCCGATCCGCATGCGCCGCGCGGCGCTTTTGGCACGTTCGGCGCCCGGACGCCCGAGCCGAGCAGCCTGCTGCTGATGCTGCCCGCCGCCGGGGCCCTGGTCTTCCGCCGCCGCGCTCCGGTGGCCGTGCTCGGCTGCACCGGCCTCATCACGGTCATCGAACTGATCAAGAGCGAGCCGCCCGCCCCGCTGGCGATGTCCGCCGTGATCGCCCTCTACACCGTGGCATCCCGCACCGACCGGCCCACCACCTGGCGGGTCGGCCTGCCGACCATGATCACGCTGACCGGGACGGCCATGGTCTTCGGCCCCGCGCCCTGGTACGCACAGGAGCACCTCGGCATCTTCGCCTGGACCGGCATGGCCGCGGCCGCGGGCGACGCCGTACGCAGCCGCCGCGCCTTCGTCGACGCCATGCGCGAACGGGCCGAACGCGCCGAACGCACCCGCGAGGAGGAGGCCCGCCGCCGGGTCGCGGAGGAGCGGCTGCGCATCGCCCGCGATCTGCACGACGTGGTCGCCCACCACATCGCCCTGGTCAATGTGCAGGCGGGCGTCGCCGCCCATGTGATGGACCGGCGGCCCGACCAGGCCAAGGAGGCGCTCGCCCATGTACGGGAGGCCAGCCGCTCGGCGCTGACCGAACTGCGCGCCACCGTGGGACTGCTGAGGCAGTCCGGCGACCCGGAGGCCCCCACCGAGCCCGCCCCCGGCCTCCATGTCCTCGACGAGCTGATCACCACCTTCCGGCAGGCGGGGCTCCCCGTCGACGTCGCCCGCGCCGACGGCGGCGAGCCGCTCCCGGCGGCCGTGGACCTCGCCGCGTACCGGATCGTCCAGGAGGCCCTGACGAACGTCCGCAAGCACGCCGGGCCGGACGCCACGGCCGAGGTGAGCGTCGTACGGGTCGGGCCCGCCGTGGAGATCACCGTCCTGGACAGCGGCGGCGGCGACCCGGCCGACGACTCCGCCGGACAGCCGGGCGAGGGCCAGCCCGGCGGCCACGGGCTGCTCGGCATGCGCGAACGCGTCGCCGCCCTCGGCGGAACCCTCACGACAGGGCCCCGCCACGGCGGCGGTTTCCGCGTCCAGGCGATACTGCCTGCGACAGCTGCCGCCACGGCCCGGGTACAGGGGGACGGATGACCATCCGCGTGCTGCTCGCCGACGACCAGGCCCTGCTGCGCAGCGCCTTCCGCGTGCTGGTGAACTCCGAGCCCGACATGGAGGTCGTCGGCGAGGCCGCGGACGGCGCGCAGGCGGTGGAGCTGGCGCGCAGCGGCAAGGCCGACGTCGTGCTGATGGACATCCGCATGCCCGGCGTCGACGGACTCGCCGCCACCCGCCTGATCAGCGAGGACCCCGAACTCGCCGACGTACGCGTGGTCATGCTCACCACCTTCGAGGTCGACGAGTACGTGGTCCAGTCGCTGCGCGCCGGAGCCTCGGGCTTCCTCGGCAAGGGCGCGGAGCCGGACGAACTCCTCAACGCCATCCGCACCGCGGCCGCGGGCGACGCCCTGCTGTCCCCGGCCGCGACCAAGGGTCTGATCGCCCGGTTCCTCTCCCAGGGCGGGGGAGCGGACGAGGGCCGGCCCGACTCGGGTCCGTACGCCGAGAAGCTCGCCGCGCTCACCGGCCGCGAACGCGAGGTCCTGGTCCATGTCGCGGGAGGACTGTCCAACGACGAGATCGCCGAACGGCTCGAAGTCAGCCCGCTGACCGTGAAGACGCATGTGAACCGCGCGATGGCCAAGCTGGGCGCCCGCGACCGCGCGCAACTCGTCGTCACCGCCTATGAGTCGGGCCTGGTCCGCCCGAGGACCGAATAGCCCGAGTAGCCGGGTAACGCCCTTGGCCCGTCCCAGCACCTTCCCGGGACGGGCCCCGTGCGCGTGCTGCTCCTATGCCTTGAGCCCGCCGACGAAGACGGCCCAGGCGGCGGCGGGGACGACGATCGGGGGGAGGTGGGGGTTCTTGCTGTCCCGTACGGGGACGACGCCGGGGAGATTCGCGGCGACCTCGACGCACGCGCCCCCGTTGGAGTTGCTGTAGCTGCTCCTGCGCCAGCGGGCGGCTCCGGGGAAGTCCTGGGCCACTTCGACGCAGTTGCCGCCGTCCATGTTGCTGTAGCTGCTCTTGCGCCAAGTGGCTGCGCTCAGCTCGACTCTGATTCGCATGGCTCGTACCCCTCCATCACTTGCCGGATAAGCGACGCGGAGTCCTCTGGAGACAGAGCGTACGCCCGGAGCGCATCGTAAAGCGCCCAGCGCTGGTTGACTTCTTCCGGGTCCTCCAGTAGATGGCCGGACTTGCGCCCCTCCTCGTACGCGACGACCTGTCGGCCAGGCAGCCTCAGCAGCGTCACCGGCCCTTCCATGAGCGCGTATCCGCCGTGGCGGAAGGGGAGCACCTGAACCTTGGTGTGCGGAGTATCGATCCGTGTCAGCAGCGACTCCAACTGACCATGCATCACCGCAGGCCCGCCCACAGGCCGGTGCAGCACAGCCTCATCCAGAATTGCCCAGTACCGCGCAGCGGAGGCTGAGCGCAGACGCTCCTGACGACCGAGCCGCGCTTGTACACGCTCCTCGATCTCCTCTGGGGTGATCCCCGGCACATAGCCGAAGAAGGCACGGGCGTACGCCTCGCTCTGGAGCATCCCCGGTACGACGTGTGTCGCCACGTCTTCCATGACTTCGGCGCGGGCCTCGAAGTCCATGTACCTCCGGTACTGGTCCGGATGCGCCTCGCGCTTGGCGAGTTGGTACAGCCCGTGGAAGTACTCGTCCGTCCCGAACGCCGCATCCAGCCGCGCGGGCAGATCCGGCGGCGGCATCAACTCCGCGGTCTCCACCCGCGCCAGCGCGCTCTTGCTGGAGTTCACGATCCCGGCGAGCTGCACCAGCGACAGCCGTGCCCGCTCCCGGTGGCGGCGCTGCTCGGAGCCGAAGTAGTGGCGGGCGGAGACGTACGGGGTCAGGGCCTGGGGCTGGAACTTCATCGGTCGAACCTTTCTGCCGTCCCGTTCTCAACGCGGGGACGCGCAGCCCCTGTTGAGCCCATGCGCCACAGGGCAACGATGGGAGCACACACCGTAATCGCCCGAAGCACGGCATGGAGGACATACGCGATAATGCGCAACGAACAGGGGACCCCGCTGCGACTGCTGCCGTGGGCGTCGGCGACGGGCGGCCCGTGCTACCTGAGCACCGAGGACTCGGCCAGCCGCATGTCGCGGCTGGCCGACAAAATGGAGGCGGACCTGCTCGCCTCGGCCGCGTTCGTCCTCTCCGAGGCGAGGCCGCTGCTCGCGGAGCCCGCCACGGAGGCGCGGGAGCTCCGCTTCACGGGCGTACGCCTCGCCGAGGCGCTGGGCGACGCGCTGCGCATCGCGTCGAGCCGCGGCGCGCGGCTGGAGGGGGAGTGAGCGGGTCGGAGGAGCTCGCGGATCTCGAAGACGACCTCGCTATCGCGCAGAACCGTCTGAACGAGGCGCTGGGCTCCCCGGAGCCGGTCCTTACGCTGGATGAGCTGAGCGCCGAGCTGGCCGCCGCTGACAGCGGCGAGGAGGAGCCGCATGGGCGCTGACGTCGTGATCTCCGTCGAAACCGTGGGTCGGGTCCCGTGACACGCAATGGCCCCGCCTGATGCAGCTGTCGCCCCGGCCAGGTGTGATCACCCGGCCGGGGCGACGGGCAAGGGCTCGGCAGGCCTGCGGCTACGGCAGTGCCAGCATGCGCTCAAGCGCCAGCTTGGCGAAGCTTTCCGTCTCGCGGTCGACCTGGATGTGGTTGATCAGCTTGCCGTCCGCGAGGGACTCCAGCGCCCACACCAGGTGGGGGAGGTCGATGCGGTTCATCGTGGAGCAGAAGCAGACCGTCTTGTCGAGGAAGACGACCTCCTTGCCCTCCGGGGCGAAACGATTCGCCAGGCGGCGGACGAGGTTCAGCTCGGTGCCGATGGCCCACTTGGAGCCGGCCGGGGCCGCCTCCAGGGTCTTGATGATGTACTCCGTGGAGCCCACGTAGTCCGCCGCGGCGACGACCTCGTGCTTGCACTCGGGGTGCACCAGCACGTTCACGCCCGGGATGCGCTCCCGTACGTCGTTGACGGAGTCGAGGCTGAAGCGGCCGTGCACCGAGCAGTGGCCGCGCCAGAGGATCATCTTGGCCGCGCGCAGCTCATCGGCGGTCAGGCCGCCGTTGGGGCGGTGCGGGTTGTAGACGACGCAGTCGTCGAGGGACATGCCCATGTCGCGGACGGCCGTGTTCCGGCCCAGGTGCTGGTCCGGCAGGAAGAGGACCTTGTTCTGCCGGGGCTCCCCCTGCTCGAAAGCCCAGTCCAGCGCCCGCTTGGCGTTGGACGAGGTGCAGATCGTGCCGCCGTGCTTGCCGGTGAAGGCCTTGATGTCCGCGGAGGAGTTCATATACGAGACGGGGACGGTGGCCTCGGCGACCCCCGCCTCCGTGAGCACGTCCCAGCACTCCGCCACCTGCTCCGCCGTGGCCATGTCGGCCATCGAGCAGCCCGCCGCCAGGTCCGGCAGCACGACCTTCTGGTCGTCGGAGGTCAGGATGTCGGCCGACTCGGCCATGAAGTGCACGCCGCAGAAGACGATGTACTCCGCCTCCGGCCGCGCCGCCGCGTCCCGCGCCAGCTTGAAGGAGTCGCCGGTGACGTCCGCGAACTGGATGACCTCGTCGCGCTGGTAGTGGTGGCCGAGGACGAAGACCTTGTCCCCGAGCTTCTCCTTGGCCGCGCGGGCGCGCTCCACCAGATCCGGGTCGGACGGGGAGGGGAGGTCGCCGGGGCACTCCACGCCCCGCTCGCTCTTGGGGTCGGCCTCGCGGCCGAGCAGCAGCAGAGCGAGAGGCGTCGGCTGGACATCCAGCGGCTGGGCGGTGGTCACGTCACGCACCCTTTCTTCTGATTCGATAAGCGCGGCGAAGCCGCTCGGACGGAGTCGGTGCCGACGCCGCCAGCGGCCTTCTCGTCTAAATGACGCTATCTATCATAACCGCTTCACGTCAGTTTGACGATGCCCATAGTGTCGATGTGACGCACCCCCCGTTCCCGCGCTCGTGCCCCATTCCGGCGCGGTATGCGAGCATGAGAGGAAGAGGACGAGAGCTCCGCGGAATGAATCCGCGATCACGCCGGTTGCTACCGTCGGCAAGCAGTCTCCGTACAACCCGGGAGAGATGTAGATGTCCGTATCGGACGAGACCACCACCGTCACCGACGGCATCATCCTGACCGACGCCGCCGCGGCCAAGGTCAAGGCCCTGCTCGACCAGGAAGGCCGGGACGACCTGGCGCTTCGCGTCGCCGTTCAGCCCGGTGGCTGCTCCGGTCTGCGGTACCAGCTCTTCTTCGACGAGCGCTCGCTCGACGGCGATGTGGTGAAGGACTTCGACGGGGTCAAGGTCGTCACCGACCGGATGAGCGCCCCGTACCTGGGCGGCGCCACGATCGACTTCGTCGACACCATCGAGAAGCAGGGCTTCACGATCGACAACCCGAACGCGTCGGGTTCCTGCGCCTGCGGCGACTCCTTCAGCTGACGGGCATCTGACAGCACGGACGAGGCGGCGAGCCCCCAGCCGGGGCTCGCCGCCTCGTCCGTATGCCGCGCTGCCCGCGTCGTAGCGGAATGGCGGTTCCTGTCCGCCCCCGGTCCGACGGCGCGTCGAGCGCGGTGAGCGCAGCAGTGCCTGAGGGCGCGTGCTGGGCATCGTGCGCTGTGGTGTGCTCCTGTGTCAGGCCGTGCGGCCGGTGCGGGCATCGACAGCCATCCGCAGCTCCGCTCCAATGCCATGGGTGACGCATGTCACCTCTCGTGTGCGGACGTCGCGTCCCGCCCCGGGTGGGGCCGGGGCGCCGCGTCCGCCGTGTGGCAGTGAAGGAGTGAGCATGTCCGGTCTCTTCCTCCGAATCCGGCAGGCGGCCCGGTTGGCCGCCGCCACCGTCGCCGCCCTGGGCCTGGGGCTGGCCGGCACGGGCCCCGTGCACGCCGACACCCCCGAGGGCAACGGCATCACCATAGAGAACGTCACCGAAGTCGACCCGGACACCCTGGAGTTCACCGGCACCTACTCGTGCAGCGGCTCCACCACGGTCCAGGTGGCCGTCGAGGCCAAGGACACCGCGCTCGGCGTCGGCGCGTTCCTGGAAGGCTTCCCCTGCCCGGCCGCGGGCGAGCCCTTCAGCGGGCAGCTGGTCAACCAGACCCCGGGCCAGACATGGGACAGCAGCGTCGCCGCCGTGGGCGTCCTGGCCGAGCTGCGCAACCCCACCGGAGGGGCCCTGCTGTCCACGCACAACGGCTTCCTCATCGACGACATCTTCGAGGTGATCATGGTCGACTCGGCCGAGCTCACCTCCACCGGTGCCGTGACCGTCTCCGGGCGCATCCGCTGCTCCACCTCGGGCGACAACCGGACCCTGACCGTCAACGTCACCCAGACCGACGCCAACGGCGGCACCACCACCGGCGAGGTCATCAAGACCGCCCAGTGCCCGGCCACGCCCGGCACCCTGGGCACCTGGACCGACGACGTCGCGCCCCTCGCGTTCGAGTACCAGCCAGGCACCGCCAGTGTCCTCACCACCATGGAGGCCGACGCAATCCTCGTTCCCGACTTCCCCGCCGACAAGGAGACCAAGCTGAACGTGATGCTGAACGACTTCGCGTAGAAACGCCGTCTGTCCGCTTGTCGCTCCCGCAGCGCCGCTCCCTGTCGGCGACCCGCGATGCGATGCAGCGTGACGGATGACTCGGCAGGGCGCCGCCCAGGCGGGCGGCCCTGCCGAGAGGACCGGCACGGTCGGCTGAAGCCAGGAGAACAGCCGTGCGGGGCTCAGTGCGCGGGGACGACCTCCTCCGACTCCGCGTCCACGACCTTCCGCTCGCCCAGCGGCTTCTCCAGCGTCACCGTCGCCGTCAGCTCCTTCGCCAGTGCGATGCACGCCCGGCCGGGGTCCGGCACCGACTCGACGATGCGCACGGCGACCTCGCCGTCCCGCTCGTCCGCCTCCGCGGCGTAGCTGCTGCACACGCCGCCCCAGAACCACACCGTCAGCTCCCGGCCGCCGTCGCCGTCCGCGCTGTACGCCAGCACCCGCCGGTCCGACACCGGCGGCGTCCCGCCCTTGTCCTTGGGCGGACCGGGCTCCTTCAGATACTCCGCGGCCACCGCCGGATGCGTGATCGTGAACGAACCGGTCGGGCCCTCGGCCTCCACCTCGAACAGCCAGGACGGCACCAGGGCCTGCCGCCCGTCCACATAGCGGGCGGCCAGCCCGAAGACTGCCTGGTCGATCAGTACGACCTCCGTCGATCGCGACGGGTCCGGCTCGCAGGGGGCCACGGGCTCCGCTTCCCCTGTCTTGGCCTCGCCTTCCTCGCCTTCCTGCACCGGCACCGGCGTCGCACAGCCCCCGATGCCGATCGGGCCCCGGCTCGCCCCCTCGTTCAGCCGCTTCAGCGCCTCCTCCGCGGGGACCACCGGGTATGAGTCGCTCCTGCGCGGCTCCTTGAGCTGCCCGCTGCCGCCCGTCACCCGGCCGTCAGGGCCGACCTGGACGCCCGTGGACCAGCCGTACGTAGGGAGCCCGCCGACCACGGGATCGGCGTTCACCACCCGTACCGCGCCCATGAGCTGGCGCGCGTCCAGCTTGGCGTCGTCCTGGCCGAGTGCCTTGAGCACGGGGGCCGCCGCCTGCTTCGCGGCCTGTTCGCTCACCGGTGTACCGGGGTCGGAGGGGACTGCGGGGTCGGAGGGGGAGCCAGGGTTGGCGGGCAGGCGCGCGCCTCCGTGGCCGTCCGAGGGGCAGGTCGTCTTGCCCTTCACACAGTTGTCGCTGCCCGGCGCGGCCCCGAAAAGGCCGTACGTCCAGGTGCCGGGGGCCTCCTTGTTGACCTGGAGCAGCGGACCGTCGCCGTCCTTGTCCCCGCCGACCTTCCACACCGTGCCCTGGAGCCGCGGCGTGCCCGACAGACCGAGCGCCTCCGCCAGCCGTGTCACCTCGGCCTCGGTCACCGTCCCCTGCGCACGGTGTACGGCCGCGCTGTCCGGACCCTTCGGCAGCGAGCCCTTGGCCCGGTAGACGACCCCGCCGGACGGATCGGGCTCGCCCGGAGCGATCCCGGCCGCGCCGTCGGCCGGTCGGTCGGCCGGTCCGTCGCCCGCGCCCTCCAGCGCGAGCACCGGCGGGCGCGCGCCGTTCCCGGGGTCGTCCGCGGCGGTCTCCCGGCCCGAGTCGCCGCCCCCGAACGCCGATGTCGCGAGATACGCTCCGCCGCCCGCGACCAGCACCGCAGCCGCGACCGAGACGACGACTGCCGCAGAGCGCCGGCTTCGGGGGCTGTCGTGCGAGTTCTCCGTGCTGCTCACCGCATCGCTCCTTTGTCGCAAGTCCCCTTGACTCCCACAGGCCCCTGCACTGCATTTCCCGGGGAGCAGGGATGGGACGGAGCGGGGGAGCGCGCGGTTCCCTCGAATGCGCCGCCGCGCGCCCTCGTGCGGCGGCGCGACCTCACCCGGTCGCCGTAAAGCGGCCTGAGGGCGTCGTCAACCAGAGGCCGTCGTCAAGCTGTCCGGCCCAGGCTCGTACGGCGGGGTGGGTGCCTCAGTCGCCGTAGTCCGACATCGCGTCGATCAGCCGCGCCGAGGCGGGCGGAACGACCACACCGTGAATGAGGGACGGGGAGACGGGCGCGGGCGCCTCGGCGGCGGGCACCGCCCAGTGCGGGGCCATACGGACGCAGTCGCCGCGCAGCTCAGCCAGGCTCATCTCGAACTCTCGCGACTCACGGGGGGTGGAGTGCTTCGTCATAACCGCACGGTACGCACCGCTTAAGCCCACGACAATAGACCTACTATCGGGTAGTTTCCGCCATTCAGGGACGGCCGGGAAAACGGGTAGCGTGAACTGTCACAGTCGTCCCTCACCAGGAGCGCCTCGCCGTGCGAATCGCAGTCACCGGCTCCATCGCCACCGACCACCTCATGACTTTCCCCGGTCGCTTCTCCGACCAGCTGGTCGCGGACCAGCTCCACACGGTCTCCCTCTCCTTCCTGGTCGACAACCTCGACGTACGGCGGGGCGGCGTCGGCGCGAACATCTGCTTCGGCATGGGCCAGCTCGGCGCCCGGCCGATCCTCGTCGGCGCGGCGGGCTCCGACTTCGCCGAGTACCGCGCGTGGCTGGACCGCAACGGCGTGGACACCTCGTCCGTCCGGATCTCCGAGGTGCTGCACACCGCCCGCTTCGTCTGCACCACCGACGCCGACCACAACCAGATCGGCTCCTTCTACACGGGCGCGATGAGCGAGGCGCGCCTGATCGAGCTGAAGTCCGTCGCCGACCGGGTCGGCGGGCTGGACCTGGTGCTGATCGGCGCGGACGACCCCGAGGCGATGCTGCGCCACACCGAGGAGTGCAAGACGCGCGGAATCCCCTTCGCGGCGGACTTCTCCCAGCAGATCGCCCGTATGGGCGGCGACGAGATCCGCACGCTGCTGGACGGCGCGGCGTATCTCTTCTCGAACGAGTACGAGAAGGGGCTCATCGAGTCCAAGACCGGCTGGACGGACGAGGAGATCCTCGGCAAGGTCGGCTGCCGGGTCACCACGCTGGGCGCGCGCGGCGTACGCATCGAGCGCTCCGGGGACGACCCGATCGAGGTCGGCTGCCCGGAGGAGGAGTCCAAGGCCGACCCCACGGGCGTCGGCGACGCCTTCCGCGCCGGATTCCTCTCCGGGCTGTCGTGGGGCGTCGGCCTGGAGCGGGCGGCGCAGGTGGGCTGCATGCTGGCGACGCTGGTCATCGAGACGGTGGGGACGCAGGAGTACACGCTGCGGCGGGCGAACTTCATGGACCGCTTTACGAAGGCGTACGGGGACGAGGCGGCGGCGGAGGTCCGCGCGCAGCTGGCGTAACGGCGGGCCTTTCCCCCTCCCCTCCCCCTACGCCCTAGGGGCGTGGGGGGAGGGGAGGGGAAACGTCACGCCACCCGCCGCACCGTATACGCCACGCCCCCCTCCACCCCCCGCTCGCCCACATACTCCTGCCCCCGCATCTCGCACCACGCGGGAATGTCCAGCCGTGCCGCCTCGTCGTCCGAGAGGACTGTGACCGTGCCGCCCACGGGGACGTCGCCGATGACCTTGGCCAGTTCGATGACGGGGATCGGGCAGCGCTTGCCGAGGGCGTCCACCAGGATCGAGGAAGACTCCTCGGGGCGCGGCACGGAGGCGACCGGGGCGGCCAGGCGGGCGCGGGTCGCGGCGACCACGTCGGGGAGGGTGGCCAAGAAGGCGTCCACGTCCGTCTCTTCGGCGCCCCGCGGCAGGGAGACGCGGACATTGCCCTCCGAAAGCACCCCCATCGCCCGCAGCACATGGCTCGGCGTCAGCGTGGAGCTCGTACACGACGAACCGGACGAAACGGAGAAGCCCTTCCGGTCCAGCTCATGCAGCAGTGTCTCTCCGTCGACATAGAGACAGGAGAAGGTGACCAGATGGGGGAGCCGGCGCACCGGGTCGCCGACCACCTCCACATCGGGCACCAGCTCCGGCACCCGGGCGCGGATCCGGTCCACCAGGGCCCGCAGCCGTGCCGCCTCGGCGTCAGCCTCCGCCCGTACCGCCCGCAGTGAGGCCGCCGCGGCCACGATCGCCGGGAGGTTCTCAAAGCCGGGCGCTCGCCCCGACTCCCGCTCATCGGCGGGATGTTGCGGGGCGAAACGGACACCTTTGCGGACGGCGAGCAGGCCCACCCCCGCCGGTCCGCCCCATTTGTGGGCGCTCGCGGCCAGCAGCGACCAGTCGCCCGCCACCGATCCCCAGCCCAGCGACTGCGCCCCGTCGACCAGCAGCGGCACGCCCGCCTCCCGGCAGACCTGCGCGACCTCGGCCACCGGCTGTTCGGTGCCGACCTCGTGGTTGGCGGACTGCAGACACGCCAGGGCGGTGTCGGCGCGCAGGGCCGCCGCGAACGCCTCCGCGTCCACCGCGCCCGTGCGGTCCACGGCGACTTCCGTCACCTCGCCGCCGACCGCCTCGGCCGCGTGGAGTACGGACGAATGCTCGACCGCCGACACGACCAGGTGGTTTCCGGTGCGCCGCCGCCCGGCCGCCGCGCCGGACACCGCCGAGTGAACCGCGTACGTCCCCGAAGGGGTGAAGACCAGTTCGTCCGGACGGCAGCCGACCGCCTCCGCGGCGGTCTCCCGGGCCGCGTCCAGCAGCATCCGGGCGCGCCGCCCCTCGCGGTAGAGGCGGGCGGGGTCGGCCCACCCCTCGTCGAGGGCCGCCTGCAGGGCCTGGCGGGCGACGGGGTGCAGCGGTGCGGAGGACGCGGCGTCAAAGTAGGGCACGCTGCCACGCTAACTCCGCGGCGGCTGCACGGAGGAACCAGCGGCCGGGCAGCGGCGGAACCGCGGCTCCGCAGCGGCCGGAGAAGCGGCGGGCAGCGGCCTGGCAGCGGCTGGAGAAGGCGTCAGAACGCAGGCCGGAACAGGTCCGTCCACCCCTTGGGGGTGTCGGACGGCGCGTTGGGCACCCTCCCCGCGCGACCCCAAATAGCGTCCAGTAGGGTTTGGTCCGCATAAACATCCAAACCCCTGCCCGCGTCAGGGCCGGCGACCGACCAGCGAGACGGCCGCGGCCGGCCGCGCGGGCGAGACTCTCGGGAAGGCGCTACGTGAGTCCCAACGGCTCCGACCTCCCCCACCGCCCGCAGGGCGGGGGCGGTACCTCCATGTCGCGGCGCCCGGTGCGGCGGAAACTGCCGCAGGTGCTGACTGCGGGCCTGATCCTGGCTACCGCCTCCGGTTGCTCGTACAACTGGGAGGACTTCCCCCGCCTCGGTATGCCCACCCCGGTCACGGAGGAGGCTCCTCGGATCCTCTCCCTCTGGCAGGGCTCCTGGGCGGCCGCGCTCGCCGTGGGCGTGCTGGTATGGGGTCTGATCCTGTGGAGTGTCATCTTCCACCGGCGCAGCCGCACCAAGGTCGAGGTTCCCCCGCAGACCCGGTACAACATGCCCATCGAGGCCCTGTACACCGTGGTCCCGCTGATCATCGTCTCGGTGCTTTTCTACTTCACCGCACGCGATGAGTCGAAGCTCCTCGCCCTCTCCGACAAGCCCGCCCACACCATCAACGTGGTCGGCTACCAGTGGAGCTGGGGCTTCAACTACCTCGAGGACGTGGACGGGAACCCGGCCACCGGCGACGCCGCGGCCGACAAGAACCTGAACGCGATCCCGGACAGGTACACCAATGACTTCCCGGCGGGCGCCGAGGGCGTGTACGACGCCGGCATCCCCGGCACCCGGAACCCGCAGACGGGCAACCCCGGCCCGACGCTGTGGCTGCCGAAGGGCGAGAAGGTCCGCTTCATCCTGACCTCCCGTGACGTCATCCACTCCTTCTGGGTCGTCCCCTTCCTCTTCAAGCAGGACGTCATCCCCGGTCACACCAATGTCTTCGAGGTGACCGCCACCGAGGAGGGCACCTTCCTGGGCAAGTGCGCCGAACTCTGCGGCGTCGACCACTCCCGGATGCTCTTCAACGTCAAGGTGGTCTCCCCTGAGCGCTACCAGCAGCACCTGAAGGAGCTGGCGGAGAAGGGGCAGACCGGCTTCATCCCGTCGGGCATCGAGCAGACGGACCCGGCCAGGAATGCGGAGAAGAACCAACTGTGAGCATCCTCAACGAACCTCAGGGTGCCGCCGCGGCTGAGGACTCTTACGAGAACGAGCTGCCGGTACGGCGCAAGCAGCCGGGCAATGTGGTGGTGAAGTGGCTGACCACCACCGACCACAAGACCATCGGCACGCTCTACCTGGTCACCTCGTTTGCCTTCTTCTGCATCGGCGGCTTGATGGCGCTCTTCATGCGCGCCGAGCTTGCCCGCCCGGGTACGCAGATCATGTCGAACGAGCAGTTCAACCAGGCGTTCACGATGCACGGCACGATCATGCTGCTGATGTTCGCGACGCCGCTCTTCGCCGGATTCGCGAACTGGATCATGCCGCTGCAGATCGGCGCGCCCGATGTGGCGTTCCCGCGGCTGAACATGTTCGCCTACTGGCTCTACCTGTTCGGCTCGCTGATCGCGGTGGCCGGCTTCCTGACCCCGCAGGGCGCCGCCGACTTCGGCTGGTTCGCCTACTCCCCGCTGTCGGACGCGGTCCGCTCGCCGGGCATCGGCGCCGATATGTGGATCATGGGTCTGGCCTTCTCCGGGTTCGGCACGATCCTCGGCTCGGTCAACTTCATCACCACGATCATCTGCATGCGCGCTCCGGGCATGACGATGTTCCGGATGCCGATCTTCACCTGGAATGTGCTGCTGACCGGTGTGCTGGTCCTGCTCGCCTTCCCGGTGCTGGCCGCCGCGCTCTTCGCGCTGGAGGCGGACCGCAAGTTCGGCGCCCATGTCTTCGACGCGTCCAATGGCGGCGCGCTGCTGTGGCAGCACCTCTTCTGGTTCTTCGGCCACCCAGAGGTGTACATCATCGCGCTGCCGTTCTTCGGCATCGTCTCGGAGATCATCCCGGTCTTCAGCCGTAAGCCGATGTTCGGTTACATCGGTCTGATCGCCGCGACCATCGCGATCGCCGGTCTGTCCGTGACCGTGTGGGCCCACCACATGTACGTCACAGGCGGCGTGCTGTTGCCGTTCTTCTCCTTTATGACCTTCCTGATCGCGGTGCCCACCGGTGTGAAGTTCTTCAACTGGATCGGCACCATGTGGAAGGGGTCGCTGTCCTTCGAGACGCCGATGCTCTGGACGATCGGCTTCCTGATCACCTTCACCTTCGGCGGTCTGACCGGTGTCATCCTGGCCTCGCCGCCGATGGACTTCCATGTCTCGGACTCGTACTTCGTCGTCGCGCACTTCCACTACGTCGTCTTCGGCACCGTGGTCTTCGCGATGTTCGCCGGATTCCACTTCTGGTGGCCGAAGTTCACCGGCAAGCTGCTGGACGAGCGGCTTGGAAAGATCACCTTCTGGACGCTGTTCATCGGCTTCCACGGCACGTTCCTGGTGCAGCACTGGCTCGGCGCCGAGGGCATGCCGCGCCGGTACGCCGACTATCTGGACGCCGACGGCTTCACCGCGCTGAACACCATCTCCACGATCAGCTCGTTCCTGCTCGGCCTGTCGATCCTGCCGTTCTTCTACAACGTCTGGAAGACCGCCAAGTACGGCAAGAAGGTCGAGGTCGACGACCCGTGGGGCTATGGCCGTTCGCTCGAATGGGCGACTTCGTGCCCGCCGCCGCGGCATAACTTCCTCACCCTGCCGCGCATTCGCTCGGAATCCCCGGCGTTCGACCTGCACCACCCGGAGATCGCCGCGCTCGACCAGCTCGAGAACCGCGCGCACGGCGACAAGGCCCTCGCGGGTGAGAAGGAGGCCGGCAAGTGAAGATCCAGGGCAAGATGTTCATCTGGCTGAGCGTCTTCATCCTCGCCATGGCGATCGTCTATGGCGTGTGGGCGAAGGAGCCGGTCGGCACCACGGCGCTCTTCCTGTCCTTCGGCCTGGCCATCATGATCGGCTACTACCTGGCCTTCACGGCCCGGCGCGTGGACGACCTGGCCCAGGACAACAAGGAAGCCGATGTCGCGGACGAAGCCGGCGAGGTGGGCTTCTTCTCCCCGCACAGCTGGCAGCCGCTGTCGCTGGCCATCGGCGGCGCGCTCGCCTTCCTCGCCGTCGCGATCGGCTGGTGGCTGCTGTACTTCTCGCTGCCGCTGATCCTCGTCGGCGTCTGGGGCTGGGTCTTCGAGTACTACCGCGGAGAGAACCAGAACCAGTAAGTCCGGCTGAGCCCGGCCGCAACGCGGCAGCACGGCAGTACGGCAGCAAGTCAATACGGCATACGAACGGGCCCGGCTCCTTCACTCCGGTGGAGGAGCCGGGTCCCTCGTTTGCGGTCGCCTGACGCGCCCTGGTGGACGATTCTTCATACTGTGTGATCTATGAATCGCACGCCGCACATCCGGACCGTTGTCAGCTGCACGCTGCTGGTCGTGACCTTCGGGGCGGTCGCGACGGCGTGCAGCGGCCCTGACGGCCACCCGCTGTCCGCCCAGCCCTACGACGCGGCGCACCAGGTCGCCTTCAACGCCGAGGACGACGGCGCCAAGGTGGAC
This sequence comes from Streptomyces sp. PR69, assembly GCF_026420845.1. Classification (GTDB taxonomy): domain Bacteria; phylum Actinomycetota; class Actinomycetes; order Streptomycetales; family Streptomycetaceae; genus Streptomyces. The sequence goes on from NZ_JAOWCB010000001.1 coordinate 26,399, forward strand.
CCCGACCGGCCGCTGGAAGTCACCGCCAAGGGCGGCGACGGACGCATCACCGATGTCACCGCCATCGACGACAAGGGCCACTTCCTCGCCGGAGAGCTCTCCGCGGACGGCACACGCTGGCGCTCCACCGCCGCGCTCGGCGCCGGAGTCAAGTACACCGTGCGGGTCTCCACAGAGGACGAGGACGGCGCTCCAGGCCTCAGGACGCTCACCTTCGAGACGTCCCCGGCCAAACGCCACCTCACCGTCGAATTCGGCCCGGAGTCGGGCACGTACGGCGTCGGCCAGCCCATCACGGCGGAACTCAACCGCCCGGTGAAGGACAAGAAGGCCAGGACCGTCGTCGAGCGTGCGCTGAAGGTCGAGTCCACGCCGCGTGTGACCGGCGCCTGGCACTGGGTGGACGACAAGACCCTGCACTACCGCCCCAAGGACTACTGGCCCAGCGGCGCAAAGGTCCGCGCGGTCAGCAACCTCCAGGGCGTCAAGGTCGCCGACAAGCTCTACGGCAAGGCGTCCAAGCCGGTGGAGCTCACGATCGGGGACCGCGTCGAGGCCATCACCGACGCCTCCGCACACAGCATGACGGTCAAGCGCAACGGAAAAGTGATCAACACCATTCCGGTGACCACCGGCAAACCGGGCTTCTCCACCCGTAACGGAACCAAAGTGGTGCTGGAGAAGCAGTACTTCGTACGAATGCGCAGCTCGACCGTCGGCATCGGCGGCAGTGAGTTCTACGACCTGCCCGTCTACTACGCGACCCGGGTCACCTGGAGCGGTGAGTATGTGCACGCCGCGCCCTGGTCCGCGGGCTCGCACGGGTACGCCAACGTCAGCCACGGCTGTGTGGGCATGTCCACGGGCAACGCCGCCTGGTTCTACGAGAACGTGCGGCCGGGCGATCTGGTCACGGTCGTCAACAGCTACGGCGAGAAGATGCCCACGTTCGGCAATGGCTTCGGCGACTGGAACATGCCCTGGGACAAGTGGCGCAAGGGCAGCGCCCTGATCGGCGGCACCCGCGACGGAGCCAGCCCCGTCGACACGGCCCGCCTGCGCCCCCAGGCGCTGTGATTCTTGTGGCTCCTTCGCCTCCGGGGCGCCTTAGCGTCTGTCGACGGTCGATCATGCTCGGTCCCTCGTTCCTCACGACCTGCGCGTGATCTCCCTTTCGACACCCGCGCACCCCTTCGGCTCACTCGCCCATGGGGTGAGGCAACGGGTGTGAGCAGGCCTCTACGCCTCCACGGAGAGTCTGCTGCGCAGCAGCGCGGCCAGTGAGTCGGCGAACTCCACCGGCTCCACCGGCAGCGTCACCGCGGCGTCCGCGCGGCTCCAGGAGGCCAGCCAGGCGTCCTGGGGGCGGCCGATCAGCAGCAGCACGGGCGGGCAGTCGAAGATCTCGTCCTTGATCTGCCGGCACACCCCCATGCCGCCCGCCGGCACCGTCTCCCCGTCCAGGACGCAGACGTCCACGCCCCCGCCCTGCAGGGCCTTGAGCACCGCGGGCAGGGTCGCGCACTCGACGAAGTCGACCGGGGGAACGTCGGCGGCCGGCCTGCGGCCCGCCGCCAGCCGCACCTGCGCGCGGGTGTTCGCGTCGTCGCTGTAGACCAGCACGGTGGCGCTCGACTGCATTGTTCCTCCGAGTTCGTCGTCGTACATCGGCGGCGGTGCCCAAGGGACCGATGCGGCGGATGCTACTCCGTCCGACAGCTTGTCAACACTGGTTCGGACAGTGCTTCGAGCGGGTCGCCCCAGCGCCCGGATGGGCCGTTCGGGCTGGACACAGCGCACGGACACACCGAACGGCACCCCCCGGAGTGAGGGCGGGATAAGCGACCGACATAATGTCGGTCGTGGCGACAGCAACGACAGTAGATACCGGGCACGCGCACCCGTCGGTCAATCGGCCGAACCTCACCAGCGTCGGAACCATCATCTGGCTGAGTTCCGAGCTGATGTTCTTCGCGGCCCTCTTCGCGATGTACTTCACCCTGCGATCGGTGATGGGCGCGGAGTACTGGGCGGAACAGGCCTCGGCCCTGAACTTCCCGTTCTCCGCGACCAACACCACGATCCTGGTGCTCTCCTCTCTCACCTGCCAGCTCGGCGTGTTCGCCGCCGAGCGCGGTGATGTGAAGAAGCTGCGCACCTGGTTCGTGATCACGTTCGTGATGGGTGCGATCTTCATCGGCGGGCAGGTGTACGAGTACACCGAGCTGGTCAAGCACGAGGGCCTGTCGCTCTCGTCCGATCCGTACGGCTCGGTCTTCTACCTGACCACCGGCTTCCACGGCCTGCATGTGACGGGCGGACTCATCGCCTTCCTGCTGGTCCTCGGCCGTACGTACGCGGCCAGGAGGTTCACCCACGAGCAGGCAACCGCCGCCATCGTCGTGTCCTACTACTGGCACTTCGTCGATGTCGTCTGGATCGGCCTCTTCGCCACGATCTACATGATCAAGTAACCGGCCGCGGCCAGCGGCCGGCCGCGGCGTGACCGCCGCACGTGCCGGGCCCTGACCGCCGCCGCACAGTCCAGAAGCACCGACGCAGAAGATCCTGACACCGGGGTAATCCGTGAAAAAGCTCTCCGCACGACGACGCCACCCGCTGGCGGCGGTCGTCGTCCTACTCCTCGCGCTGGCGGCCACTGGGGGGCTGTATGCCGCGTTCGCGCCCGCGGACAAGGCGCAGGCTGAAGAAACCGCCCAGTCCCTCGCCATCGAGGAGGGCAAGAAGCTCTACACCGTCGGCTGCGCCAGCTGCCACGGAACCGGCGGTCAGGGCACCACTGACGGTCCCAGTCTGGTCGGCGTGGGCTCCGCGGCAGTCGACTTCCAGGTCGGCACCGGCCGGATGCCGGCCATGCAGCCGGGCGCGCAGGTCCCGAAGAAGCCGAAGGTCTACTCGCAGGCCGAGATCGACCAGCTCGCGGCGTACGTCGCCTCGCTCGGCGCCGGTCCGATCACGCCCACCAAGGAGCAGTACGACCCCGCCGGGGCGGACATCGCCAAGGGCGGTGAGCTGTTCCGCACCAACTGCGCCCAGTGCCACAACTTCACCGGTGAGGGCGGCGCGCTGACGAACGGCAAGTTCGCCCCGAGCCTTGAGGGCGTCAGCTCCAAGCACATCTACGAGGCCATGCAGACCGGCCCGCAGAACATGCCGTCCTTCCCCGACGCGACGATGCCCGAGCAGGAGAAGCGGGACATCATCGCGTACATCGAGGCTGTCAACGGCGATGAGACCCCGACCCCCGGCGGCTTCGGTCTGGGCGGGCTCGGCCCGGTCAGCGAGGGCCTGTTCGGCTGGATCTTCGGTCTCGGCTCGCTCGTCGCAGTCGCCGTCTGGGTTGCGGCCCACACCGCTAAGGCCAAGAAGTCATGAGTACCCAAGAGATTCCAGAAGAGAACCTGCCGTCAGGGCAGGGCGAAGCCGCCCATGGCGCGGTGAAGGTCGCCGAGGATCCGTTCGCCGACCCCGGGCTGCCGGCGCACAAGCCGCGTGTCCAGGACATCGACGAGCGGGCCGCCAAGCGCTCCGAGCGCACGGTCGCGCTGCTGTTCACGGTCTCGATGCTGTCCACGATCGGCTTTATCGCGTCGTTCGTGATCTTCCCGGTCGACCACATCGTCTACATCTGGCCGTTCGGGCACATCAGCTCGCTGAACTTCTCGCTCGGCATGACCCTCGGGCTCGCCCTGTTCTGCATCGGCGCGGGCGCGGTCCACTGGGCCCGCACCCTGATGTCGGATGTGGAGACCGCCCAGGAGCGCCACCCGATCGAGGCGACCCCCGAGGTCAAGGCCAAGGTCATGGAGGACTTCCGGGCCGGCGCCGCGGAGTCCCAGCTGGGCCGCCGCAAGCTGATCCGCAACACCATGTTCGGCGCGCTGGCCATGGTGCCGCTCTCCGGTGTGGTGCTGCTGCGCGAACTGGGTCCGCTGCCCGAGGACAAGCTCCGCCACACGCTGTGGGCCCGGGGCAAGATGCTCATCAACCAGAACACCAATGAGCCGCTGCGTCCCGGGGACGTCGCGGTGGGATCGCTGACCTTCGCGATCCCCGAGGGCCTGGAAGAGAGCGACCACAACTTCAACACCGAGATCGCCAAGGCCGCCCTGATGATCGTCCGGCTCCAGCCCGGCGACATCAAGGACAAGCAGGAGCTGGAGTGGTCCCACGAGGGCATCGTGGCCTACTCGAAGATCTGCACCCATGTCGGCTGCCCGATCAGCCTGTACGAGCAGCAGACGCACCATGTGCTGTGCCCGTGCCACCAGTCCACCTTCGACCTCGCCGACGGCGCCCGTGTCATCTTCGGCCCGGCCGGGCACGCCCTTCCGCAGCTGCGGATCGGCGTCAATGACGAGGGTTATCTCGAGGCGCTCGGCGACTTCGAAGAGCCCGTCGGTCCTGCCTTCTGGGAGCGCGGATGAGTACTGCGACTGCGACCGAAGCAAAGAACCGCAAGGCACCCGCGGGCGAGCGGGTCGCCGACTGGGCGGACGGCCGACTGGGGATCTACTCCCTGGCCAAGGCCAATATGCGGAAGATCTTCCCGGACCACTGGTCCTTCATGCTGGGCGAGGTCGCCCTCTACAGCTTCATCATCATCATCCTCACGGGTGTGTATCTGACGCTGTTCTTCCACCCGAGCATGAACGAGATCGAGTACCACGGCTCGTATGTGCCGATGCAGGGCATCCGGATGACCGAGGCCTACGCCTCGACCCTGGACATCAGCTTCGACGTCCGCGGCGGTCTGCTGATCCGGCAGATCCACCACTGGGCGGCGCTGATCTTCCTGGCCGCGATGTTCGTGCACATGATGCGCGTCTTCTTCACCGGCGCGTTCCGCAAGCCGCGTGAGCTGAACTGGCTCTTCGGCTTCCTGCTGTTCGTCCTCGGCATGTTCACCGGCTTCACCGGCTACTCGCTCCCGGACGACCTGCTCTCCGGCACCGGTGTCCGCTTCACCCAGGGCGCGATCCTGTCGACGCCGATCGTCGGCACGTACATCTCGATGTTCCTGTTCGGCGGGGAGTTCCCCGGCCACGACATGGTGGCCCGGTTCTACTCGATCCACATCCTGCTGCTGCCGGGCATCATGCTCGGCCTTGTGGTGGCACACCTGATCCTGGTCTTCTACCACAAGCACACGCAGTTCGGCGGTCCCGGCAAGACCGAGAAGAACGTCGTCGGCATGCCGCTGCTGCCGGTCTACATGGCCAAGGCGGGAGGCTTCTTCTTCCTGGTCTTCGGCGTGATCGCGATGATCGCGGCGATGTTCACGATCAACCCGGTGTGGGCGCTCGGCCCGTACCGCCCGGACCAGGTGTCCACCGGCGCCCAGCCCGACTGGTACATGGGCTTCGCCGAAGGTCTGATCCGGGTGATGCCCGGCTGGGAGATCAATATCGCGGGCCATACGCTCGTCCTGGGCGTGTTCATCCCGCTGGTGATCTTCGGTGTGATGCTCGGCGCGATCGCGGTCTACCCGTTCATCGAGTCGTGGATCACCGGCGACAAGCGCGAGCACCACATCCTGGACCGCCCGCGCAACGCGCCGACCCGCACCGCGCTGGGCGTCGCCTGGATCACCGCGTACGTCCTGATGCTGATCGGCGGCGGAAACGACATCTTCGCCACGCACTTCCATCTGTCGATCAACGCGATCACCTGGTTTGTGCGGATCATGTACTTCGTCGGGCCGGTCCTGGCGTTCGTCGTCACCAAGCGGATCTGCCTCGGCCTCCAGCGCCGCGACAAGGAGAAGGTGCTGCACGGACGTGAGTCCGGCATCATCAAGCGCCTGCCGCACGGTGAGTTCGTCGAGGTCCATGAGCCGCTCGACCCGGAGGCCCGCTACCAGCTCGTCGCGCACGAGCAGTACGAGCCGGCCGAGATCGGCCCGGAGGTCGACGAGAACGGCGTCAAGCGCAAGATCAAGCGCTCGGAGAAGCTCCGCGCCAAGCTCAGCAAGGGCTACTACGGCGAGGGGAACCAGATCCCCAAGCCCACGGCCGAGGAGTACCGGGAGATCACGAGCGGCCACGGCCACCACTGATCCCTGATCGGACAGTCCGCCACGGCAAGAGCCCCGTCCATGCGCTGGACGGGGCTCTTCGCCGTCTCCGGGGCTGGATAGGGTGGTATGCATACCCCGCGTATGCATACCCGGTGGATGTGTATACGTGCGGACGCATCCCCATCGGCTGTGGACCCCAGGAGCGGACCATGAACGTTGTGACCCCGGTCGGCGGCGACAGCGTGGCGGACCTCTCCTGGCCCGTCGTGCTGAACGCCCTGCTGGACAACCGCGACCAGAGCGCGGAGGCCACCGCCTGGGCGATGGACCGCATCCTCAGCGGCGAGGCCACCAACGCCCAGATCGCGGGCTTCGCCGTCGCCCTGCGCGCCAAGGGCGAGACGGTCGAGGAGATCTCCGGCCTGGTGCGCACCATGTACCGGCACGCCAATGTGATCGAGGTGCCCGGCAGAACCGTCGACATCGTCGGCACCGGCGGCGACGGCGCGAAGACGGTCAACATCTCCACGATGTCGGCGATCGTCGTCGCCGGCGCCGGAGCGAAGGTCGTCAAGCACGGCAACCGCGCCGCGTCCTCCGCGAGCGGCGCCTCCGACGTGCTGGAGAAGCTCGGCGTCAATCTGGAGCTCACCCCCCAGCGGGTCGCCCAGGTCGCCGAGGAGGCCGGGATCACCTTCTGCTTCGCGGTGAAGTTCCACCCGGCGCTGCGGCATGTGGCCGCGGCCCGCAAGGAGCTGGGAATCCGTACCACGTTCAACTTCCTAGGCCCGCTGACCAACCCCGCACGGGTCAAGGCACAGGCCACCGGCGTGGCGGACGCCCGGATGGCCCCGATCATGGCCGGAGTGCTCGCCGAGCGCGGTTCCTCGGCCCTTGTCTTCCGCGGCGATGACGGTCTGGACGAGCTGACCACCACGGCCACCTCGCGCGTGTGGACCGTACGCGACGGCCAGGTGCGGGAGGAGAGCTTCGACCCCCGGGACGTCGGCATCGAGCTGGTGCCCGTGGAGGCGCTGCGCGGCGGCGACTCGTCGTATAACGCCGATGTCGCCCGCCGGCTCCTGGACGGCGAGCAGGGCCCCGTACGGGACGCGGTGCTGCTCAACGCGGCGGCGGCGCTGGCCGCCCTGGAGCCGGCCGACGGCACGCTCGCCGAGCGGCTGGCGGCGGGCATCGAGCAGGCGGCGCAGTCGATCGACTCCGGCGCGGCCAAGGCGGCGCTGGAGCGTTGGGTCGCGGCGAGCAACGCCTGAGCGCGCGCTCTGCGCGGACCGCGGACGGCCCTCGCGCGGACCGCGGCGCGAGCTGTGCGGGGATCGCGCGAGCGTCGCGCGAGCGTCGCGCGGGCCTCGTGTGTGACACAAGGCGCAGTCCGGATTGCGGGACTGCGCCTTGCGCATGCTGAGACATATGGCAGGATGCTCAGCAAGGTCATGAGTGACAGCGACTACGGCCCCGGCCCGCTGTCCGGCAACCCTCCGTCCGTGGCGGGGTGCCCCGGGTGAAGACCAGGCCGTGGGCAGCGAGGTCCGCGGCAAGCGCGGACCCCTGCGAACCCTGGGGTCCTGGTCCTCAAGGGAGCAGTTTCGTGAGCAAGCGAATGCGCTAGGGCCGTCTGGCCCCTTCTTTCATGTCTCCGCGCGGCGGCGCCCGCCGTGTGTCGAGCTTTCACAGCCATCTCGCCTTGTCCCACCGGGAGTCACCGCCATGTCCGCATGCCCGAACACCGCCGTCTCCGATGCTGCCGTTTCCGACTCTGCTGTCTCTGAGCCTGCTGTCTCCGACTCTGCCCGTTCCGAGTCGTACGGGCTCTCCGGTCCGCTGCCCGTGCTGGGGCGCGATGTCACCGTGCCGCTGGTGACCGGCGGCGACGTCGCCTACGCCGCCCTCGACTACGCGGCCAGCGCGCCCGCCCTGCAGCGCGTCTGGGACGACATCGCCGCCTACGCTCCGTACTACGGCAGCGTGCACCGCGGCGCGGGCTACCTCTCCCAGCTCTCCACCGACCTGTTCGAGAACAGCCGGGCCACCGTCGCCGACTTCCTCGGCTGCCGGGCCGATGACCAGGTCATCTTCACCCGCTCCACGACCGACTCGCTCAATCTGCTGGCCGCCGCGCTCCCGGAAGGCTGCGAGGTCTTCGTCTTCGAGACCGAGCACCATGCCGCGCTGCTGCCTTGGAGGACGGCCCGGGTGACCTATCTGGACGCCCCGCGGACCCCCGGACAGGCCGTTCAGACCCTGGAGCGGGCCCTCGCCGACCGCGACCCCCACGGGCCCGCGCTGGTCTGTGTCACCGGCGCGTCCAATGTGACGGGCGAGATCTGGCCGGTGCGGGAACTCGCGGCGGCGGCGCACGCCCACGGCGCGCGCATTGTGCTGGACGCCGCCCAGCTCGCCCCGCACCACCCGGTGGACATCGCCGAACTCGACGTCGACTGGGTCGCGTTCTCCGGGCACAAGCTGTACGCGCCCTTCGGCTCCGGCGTCCTCGCCGGACGCGCCGACTGGCTGCGGGAGGCCGAGCCGTACCTCGCCGGCGGCGGCGCGTCCCGGTCCGTGGCGCGGCGCGCCGCCGCCGACGACGACGGCGGCGGTGGCGGTGGCGGTGGCGGTGGCGTGGACGTGGAGTGGCACGACACCGCCGCGCGGCACGAGGCCGGTTCGCCGAACGTCATCGGCGCATACGCCATCGCCTCCGCCTGCCGGACGCTGACCGCGGCCGGTTTCGACGCCCTCGTCGCCCGCGAGCAGCGTCTCGTCGACACGGTCCGCGCCGGCCTCGCGGATGTGCCCGGCGTGCGGGTGCTCTCGCTGTTCGGCGACGACGCGCCCCGCGTCGGCGTCATCTCCTTCGTCGTCGACGGCTGGAACAGCTCGCACTTCGCGGCGGCGCTGTCGGCGGAGTACGGGATCGGGGTACGCGACGGCCTCTTCTGCGCCCACCCCCTGGTGCGCACGCTCCTCGGCGGCGAGCCCGAGCGATCCGCCGGATGCGGTGCGCCCGAGGCGCTCAACGCGATCCGCGTCAGCTTCGGCGCGGGCACCCCCGACGAGCACGTTGAGCGCTTTCTGCACGCGGTGCGGGAGCTGGTGCGGGACGGGGCGCGCTGGCTGTACCGCACGGAGGCGGGCCGCTGCGTCCCGGCCTGACTGGGGTGCCCCGAGGCCCCGCCTGGGGTGCGGGGGCCCAGCCCGTTTCCGGCACCCCGCCGGGCGCGGGCCGAGGGCACCCCGGCGTGCCGCCTTTTGCTCCTGCGGGTTTCCCGGTGCGCGGGTAGGTGCTTTTCCCTCCCTCCCGCCCGTTTCCAGCCCCTCGCCGGGCGCGGCCCAGGGGTGCTCCGGCGTGCCGGTAGCCCGCCCGGCGCGGGGGCGGGTGGTGGAGCGCCGCGGGGGGTGTGGGGGAGCCGTCACACCTGCGCAGGGTGGGTGGGTGGGAAAGCAGCCTGCGCGTTGTGGAGGGAGCTCGCTCTGCGGGGGGGGGAGCTGTCACATCCACGCAGGGTGGGTGGGCATGAAGGCAGCCCGCGCGTTGTGGAGGGGGCTCGCTTCTGTGGGGGCGGGGCTGCCGTATTCACGCAGCGTGGGTGGGTGGGAAAGGGCTTGCGCGTTGTGGGGGTGGCTCGCTCTGTGGGGGCGGGGCTGCCGCATTCACGTAGGGCGGGTGGGTGGGAAAGAGCCTGCGGTCCGTGGAGGTGGGCTTGCCCAGGGGCGCTCACGGCGCGCAGCGCCGCGGGGGGTGTGGGGCGGAGCCGTCACACCCGCGCAGGGTGGGTGGGCATGAAGGCAGCCCGCGCGTTGTGGAGGGGGCTCGCTCTGTGGGGGCGGGGCTGCCGCATTCACGTAGGGCGGGTGGGTGGGAAAGAGCCTGCGGTCCGTGGAGGTGGGCTCGCCCGGGGGCGCTCACGGCGCGCAGCGCCGCGCGGGGGGTGTGGCGGCGGAGCCCCACACCTGGGCAGGGCGGGTGGGTGGGAAAGGGGCCCGCGCCTCGCGGAGGGGGCTCGCCCGGGGGCCCGGGCCCGCAACCCCGCGGGAGGCGCTACGCGTCGAGGCCGATCGCGAACGCCGCCTCCAAGTCATGCTGCGAGTACGTCCGGAACGCCACATGCGTGTCCGTCGCCTCCACGCCCGGGATCTTGCTGATCCGGCCCGGGATGACGTCCGCCAGGTCGTCGTGCTTCGCCACCCGCACCATCGCGATCAGGTCATACGTACCCGTCACGGAGAAGACCTCGCTGACGTTCTCCAGCGCGGCGATCGACTCAGCGATCTCCGGAATGCGGTCCACGCTGGTCTTGATGAGCACGATCGCGGTGATCACGGTTGGCGTTCTCCCTCGGTGGCCGCTGCTGGGGGCTTCGGCTTTACTCTAGCCCCACCTCTGAACCGCCCCCACGCGTAGACGAAGCCGAGCCCGAACCCCACGAGGTGGGCGAGGTAGGCCACGCCCGGCCCGCTGTCCGCCTCCCGCGCCGCCAGCCACTGGAGCACAAACCAGAAGATCAGCACCGCCCAGGCGGGGAACCGCAGAGGCAGAAAGAACAGAAACGGGAAGAGACTGGTCACCCGGGCCCGGGGGAAGAGGCATAGGAACGCCCCGAGGACGCCAGAGATGGACCCGGACGCGCCCACGAGGGTCTGCTCCGATCCGGCGTTCGCCGCCGCGTAGGCGAACAGCGCCAGACAGCCGCAGCCGAGATAGAACAGACAGAACTCCAGATGCCCTATGCGTTCCTCTGTCATCGCGCCGAAGACGAACAGAAACAGCATGTTGCCGAGCAGATGCAGCCAGCTTCCGTGCACGAACAGCGCGGTGAGCGGGGTGAGCAGCGCCCGGGGCCGGCCTGTGAGCAGCTCCGCGGGGATCACGCCCCAGCGTTCGAAGTACTCGGTCTGCGCGGCGATGAGGGTGTCGAGGGAGCCGCCGGCGCCGTACCCGGGGACGAGGCCCGATACGGGGCTGACCAGGAACACCGCGCAGCATATGGCGATCACGCCGTGGGTGACCCAGGGGCCCGTGCCCAGGCCCCGTACCGCCCCCCGCGCCGCACGCCGCCAACCGATCACGGGACAGATCATGGCGTAGCGGGACCCACCGGTACAGAGTGCCTCGCCGCTCCAATGGGTACCCGCGAGGCCGTAGGGTTGCGGGCAGCACTTCCGCAGTTCGACGGCGCACCGCGGCACCCGCACCCGTACGGCGGCGCACGACGCACGGCGTACGACGAAAGAGGAGACGGCAGGCATGACGACGACGGTTCCCCAGCCGACCGCCGACACCCGCTGGCGCTGCACGCTCTGCGGCAATCTCACGCGCTTCGATGTGACCCGCTCGTCCCGTGTCGTCGAGTATGTCCATCTGGACCTGGCGGGAGAGCCGAAGGTCGAGGAGCGCGAGGTGCTCAGTGAGACCATCGAGTCGGTCCGCTGCCGCTGGTGCAGTGCGGTGGACCAGGTCGAGCTGGTCGACAGGCCCGGCGCGGGCTCCTGACGGAGCAGCCCGCAGGGGCCATGGGGCAGGGACAGGCAGGACAGGCAGCAGAGGTGACGGATCGTGGAGCAGCCCGAAGGCGGCGCGGAGCCGGCCGGTGCGGCCGGTGACGCCGCGGAGGCGCTCGACCGCCCGCTGCCGGAGGGCGTACGGCGGCGGATCGTCGCCCTGGTGTCGGACGCCTTCGGCGGGCTGACCGTCACGGAACTGCCGCCGCAGCTGCGCCAGTATGCCCGGTTCACCCCGTCCCGCCGGGCCCGGTTCGCGGGCAACGCGATGGCGGCCGCACTGGAGAGCGACCCCGTCTTCCGGCAGCGGATCGGGGAGCGGCTCAGCAAGGCGGAGCCGGAGCTGGCCCGCGCCCTGGAGGGCGGGTCGCCCCCAGCGGCCGCCGACCCGGTGGATGTGGCGGCCGCGGCCTATGTGCTCAGACCCACCGGATGGGTGAAATTGGTGGCGGCCGCGGGGGAGGAGGCCCAGCGCGCCGACGCCGAGCGGGCCGATGAGGCCGGCCGCCGTGAGCTGGAGCGGCTGCGCGCGGAGCTCGCCGAGGCGCGCGACCGGGCCAAGGGCGAGACCGAGCGGCTGCGCGCGGAGTTGGATGCAGCGCGCAAGGAAGCTGAATCGCTTCGCCGCAAGCTCCGCAGCGCGCAGAGCGATGTGAAGCGCGGCGAGGCCGCGCTGCGGCGTGCGCAGGCGGACGCCGAGGCGCAGCGGTCGGATTCCGCGGCCCAGATCTCGGCGGCGGAGAGCGAGGCCCGGCGGCTCAAGGCCCGGCTCGGTGAGGCCGAGGCGGCCGTGGAGGCGGGGCGGCGGGCCGCGCGTGAGGGCCGTTCGATAGAGGACATGCGGCTGCGGCTGCTGCTGGACACGGTGCTGGACGCCGCCCAGGGGCTGCGCCGCGAGCTGGCGCTGCCCCCCGCGGGCATGCATCCGGCGGACACGGTCGACGCGGTGGAGCCGGGGCGGATGTCGCCCAAGGACGTCGCGGCCCGTGCGCTGTCGGCGACCGATCCGGCGCTGCTGGACCAGCTGCTGGCGCTGCCGCAGGCGCATCTGGTGGTGGACGGCTACAACGTCACCAAGACCGGCTATCCGACCATGCCGCTGGAGCAGCAGCGGCTGCGGCTGCTGGGCGGTCTTTCGATGCTCGCCGCGCAGACGGGCGCGGAGATCACCTGTGTCTTCGACGGCGCCGAGCTGGCCGCGCCGGTGCTGCTGGCGCCGCCCCGCGGGGTGCGGGTGCTGTTCTCCAAGCCGGGTGTGACGGCGGACGAGCTGATCCGCCAGCTGGTGCGGGCCGAGCCGCCGGGACGTCCCGTCATCGTCGTCTCCACCGACCGCGAGGTGGCGGACGGCGTCGCGAAGGCGGGTGCACGTCCGGTCGCGTCCGCTTTGCTGCTCAAGCGGCTTTCGCGGGTCTGACCCCCTCGTCGACGGGTTCCCGTAACTGTCATATGGAATGCCCGAATTGACCCGGTGTCGATGGAACATTGTGTCAAGTGGCGGCTACTGCCCGTGGGAAGCGAGTAAAGAATGAGCTGCGTGGGTGAGTTTTTTCCCATGAGGATTTGAAGTGATCACAAGAAGGTCACTAGGGTCTGACCTCGAACCTTCGCGCGGTTGATCGCCCATCCGGGGTGACAGCGAAGGAACCGCCGAGTCCGTGCACTTCAGCCCTTTCCCCCGAGGGTGTGAGGCCGGAAGCCGGGGCCTGGCCCCCACGCCCGGCAGGCGGCTTATGGAAGAAGGAGCTCGCCTTCGTGGCGTCCCACCGTCGTCCCAAGCAGCCAAGCCGCGCTCGTGTGACCGTGCTCACCGCGACCGCCGCGGCGGCCGTGGCCCTGACTTCCCAGTCCGCCCAGGCCGACCCCAAGCCGACCAAGGAAGAGGTCAAGGCCAAGGTCGACAAGCTCTACCACGAGGCGGAGAAGGCCACCGAGGAGTACAACGGGGCCAAGGAGCAGCAGGACAAGCTGCAGAAGCAGGTCGACACCATCCAGGACCAGGTGGCGCGCGGCCAGGAAGAGGTCAACGAGCTGCGTGACAAGCTCGGTTCGGTGGCCAGCGCCCAGTACCGTTCGGGCGGAATCGACCCGTCCGTCCAGCTTTTCCTCTCTTCCGACCCGGACACCTACCTCGACAAGGCGTCCGCCGTGGACCAGTTCGGCGCGCGTCAGGCAGAGGTCCTGGAGGACATCCAGCTCAAGCAGCGCGCCCTTGCGCAGCAGCGCGCTGAGGCCGCCGAGAAGCTCACCGACCTCGAAGACGTCCGCAAGAAGCTCGGCGAGAAGAAGAAGAGCTACCAGGGCAAGCTCGCCGAGGCGCGCAAGCTGCTCAACACGCTGACCGCCGAAGAGCGCGAGAAGATGCGCCAGGAGGAGCAGAAGCGCGCCCAGGAGGCCGAGAAGCGCGTCGCCCGCTCCACGGGTGACCGCGTCGACCTCGGCAACGAGGTCCCGGCCTCGCAGCGGGGCGCTGCCGCCCTCAGTGCCGCCGCGACCCAGATCGGCAAGCCGTATGTCTCCGGTGCGGAAGGCCCCAACTCCTACGACTGCTCGGGTCTGACCCAGTGGGCGTACCGCCAGGCGGGCGTGAGCATCACCCGCACCACCTACACCCAGCAGAACGACGGCACCAAGATCGGTCGCAGCCAGCTCAAGCCGGGTGACCTGGTCTTCTTCAACGGCCTGTCGCACGTCGGCCTGTACGCGGGCAACAACACCATCCTGCACTCCCCGAAGCCGGGGGCCTATGTCCGCTATGAGTCGATGGACTACATGGGCACGTTCCAGTTCGGCGTGCGCATCTGAGCAGCCCCGGCTGAACGGCCCCGGCCGGAGAGAGGGCACACGCTGCCCTTCGGGTGAATTCCGGCATCCGACGCTGACGCCCCGCCCCGCCGGTGACCTGTGGTCTCCGGCGGGGCGTCACTGTTCGTGCCCCGGACGGCCGTTGGTCCTCATGTGATCGTCCGGCTACTGTCGGCCGCGCAACATCCCTCGTTTTTCCCGTACATCTCGGTGTACGCGCATGAGGAAGGGAGCGCGGCACGTGGCGTCCCATCGCAGGCCCTCGCAGCCGGGTTTCACCCACGGCGCCCGGGTCACCGTCCTGTCCGCCGCCGCGGCCACCGCGGCCGCGGCCCTCGGCGCCGCTCCGCCGGCGAGCGCCGACCCGCACGAGACGGCCGAGGGGGCTCGGGCCGCGGTCGACCGCCTCTACGAGGAGGCCGAGAAGGCCACCGAGCAGTTCAACAAGGCCGAAGAGCGCGTGGAGCGGCTGCGCGAGCGGGTGGCGCAGGCACAGGACCGCGTGGCACGCGGCCAGGAGGCCGTCAACCGTATGCGGGCGGCGCTGGGTTCGCTGGCCGGCGCGCAGTACCGGTCCGGGGGCATGGACCCCTCACTCGCCCTGCTGCTGTCCGAGGACCCGGACGGCTATCTCGACAAGGCCGTCACACTGGACCGGATCAGCGAGCGGCAGGCGACGGCGCTGAGCGATCTGCGTGAGGCCCAGCGCAGGATCGGCCAGGAGCGGGCGGAAGCCGGGCGTGACCTCGCGGAGCTGGAGCAGGGCCGCAAGGCGGTCGCCCGGCACAAGCGCCTCGTCGAGGGCAAACTCGCCGAGGCGCAGCGGCTGCTGAACGCGCTGACGGCGCGGGAGCGCGCCGCGTACGACGAGGAGCGGGCCTCCCGCTCCGGCCGCGGTGAGTCCCTGCCGGAGATGACGCCCGGTCTCGGGCCCGCCTCCGCGCGCGCCGCCGCGGCCGCCGCCGCGGCACGCAGCGCGGTCGGCCGGCCCTATGTGTGGGGGGCCAACGGGCCCTCCGGCTTCGACTGCTCCGGACTGATGCAGTGGGCGTACGCCCAGGCAGGGGTCGGTCTGCCGAGGACCTCGCAGGCGCAGCGGTACGCGGGCCGGCAGGTGCCGCTGTCGCAGGCGCGGCCGGGGGATCTGGTGACGTACCGCAGCGACGCCAGCCATGTGGGCATGTACATGGGCAACGGTCAGGTGGTGCACGCGCCGTATCCGGGCGCGTCCGTGCGGTACGACCCTGTGGGCATGATGCCCATCGCCTCGGTCACCCGGGTCTGATCCTACGATCGTGGGGTGGCGACCAGGCGTGAGGCGATCCGGGCCGCGGCCGGTGCGGGCGCGGCGGCGCTGCTGACGGCGTCCGGATGCACGGCGCCCGGCGAGCCGCCCCTCGACGACGCGCTGGAGGAGCACGCGGCCGCCCTCCGCGCCCGGTTGCCGCTCGCCTCGTGCGCGTACCGCGTGACCTCGGTGCGCCGCGAGGGCGCACGGGCCGCCGTCGCGGCGGAACTGCGCTACCGCTTCGAGGGGTACGGCTCCGGGCCCGAGGCCGCCGTGGCGCGCCGGCTGGAACTGCGCCGCGGCGGCGACGGCGGGAGCCGCTGGCGGGTGCGTGCCGACCGTCCCGCGGACGGGGCCCCGCAGCAGCTCTGGGACCAGGGCGAGGTGCGGACGGCGCGGGGCGCGCGGAGCCTGGTGCTCGGCGTCTCACAGCCCGCCGCCCGGCTGCGCGCCCTCGCCGCCGAAGCCGATCGGGCGGTCCCCGCAGTCTCGGCCGCGTGGCCGCTGCCGTGGGCGCGGCGGGTCGTGGTCCTCGTCCCCGCCTCCCTGGACGGGATGGGCGCGCTGCTGGGCGCGGCTCCGGCCGCGTACCGGGGGATGGCGGCGGTGGCCGCCGGCGGGGCGGGGAACCCCGACCGGCTGATCGTCAACCCCGAGGCGTACGGGGAGCTCAGCGCGTACGGGCGCGAGGTGGTCCTCACCCATGAGGCCGCGCATGTCGCCACCCGCGCGGACACATCGCCGTCGACCCCCATGTGGCTCTCCGAGGGCTTCGCGGACTGGTGCGCCTACCGCACCTCCCCCCGCCCCGCGCCGGACCTCGCCCCCGCCCTGACCCGCGCGGTCCGCCGCGGCGACCTCCCCGCGGCCCTCCCCGCCGACACCTCCTTCACCTTCGGCGGCCCTCCCCAGACCCTCGCCCTCGCCTACGAGGGCGCCTGGCTGGCCTGCGCCCTCGTCGCGGACCGCTGGGGCGAGGCCCGCCTGCGGGAGCTGTACCGGGCGGCGGGGGCGGGGGGAGCGGAGAGTGCGGTGCGGGAGGTGCTGGGGGTGACGGTGAACACGCTGCAGGCGCGATGGCGGGCCTACACCCAATCCCGCCTGTCCCCCTGACCCGCACGGGCCACGGCCTCTTCTGCCACCCGCCCTGAGGGCGTGAGGGGACCCCAGCCCTGTGTGGGTGCGGGGGCTTGGCCCCTCGCACCCCGTGCGGCCCCTCGCACCCCGTGCGGCGCTGCGCGCCGCGGGGGCCTCTCGGGCGTGCCGGTCTCCGCGGGTGCGGGTCGCCTGCCTCCCCACCCGCCTTGTGTGGGTGCGGGGGGCTTCGCCCTCACACTCCTGAGCGGCGCTGCGCGCCGTGGGGGTTCCCCCCTCGCCCCCAGGGCGAAGGGGGAGGGTGGGCGGGACAGGCACCGGCCCGGGCCTCGGGCAGCCCGCGCGGGTGGGCAGCCGCGACCTCGGCCCCCGCGGGCGCGGGTCTCTTGCCCACACCCGCCCGCGGCGCGGCCCAGGCTGCTCTGACGGCCGGGAGGGGGGTCTCGTGGGGCGGCAAGCCCCGCCCGGCCTCCCCCTCCCGGAGGGGGGCTGGGGGCGGAGCCCCCAGTTACGGGAAGGGGCGGGGGAGGGGGGAAACTCGCCCCGCGGAACCCGGCTCCCCGCGCACCGCCTCCCCCCGTACCCCCGCCCCCCACACCCTCCCGCACGCGACTGCCGTCGCCCCCGCCAGCAGCCCGTTGCGGGCGATCAGCAGGCCGAGGCCCAGCGCGTCGCTGGCGACGACGTTGCCGAAGAAGACGGGGAACTCCAGCAGCGTGACGGCGGTTGCCGCGAGCACCAGCATCGCCGGCGGGCCCATCCGGCTGGGGCGGAAGGTCAGGCACACCGCGGCCAGGCCGACGAGCCAGAGCACGTACTGGGGGCTGATCACCCGGCTGGTCACGGTGAACAGCAGCACCGCCGCGAACGCGGCGTCGCACACCGTGCTCGCGGTGAATCTCCGCGTCCGTACGCGCCACAGCAGCAGCCAGCCCAGCGCCAGGGCGCTGAGCCCCAGGGAGACGGCGCTGACCAGCGGCACATAGGGCCCGAGGAACTCGACCGAGCCGTAGTTCAGCATCATCTGGCCGTCCCAGCCGACATGCCGCGCCACATGGAACACCAGCGCGCCGAGCGACTCGATCTCGATGCCGCGGTCGCGCTGGAAGGCGAGGAAGGCCAGCGCGCCGGGCGCCGCCGCGACCAGGAGGACCGTGAGCGCGGCCGCGGTGACCGCAGCGGCGGACCAGGCGGCCCGCGCGGGCCGCCCCCGCCGCACGCCGACGAGCAGCAGCGCGGGCCACAGCTTCAGCAGCGCACCGACGGCCGCCAGCGCCCCCAGCGCCCGCGGCCTGCGGGCCCCCGCCAGCAGCGCGGCGACGGCGACCGCGGTCACCATCAGGTCGTAACGGGCGTATGCGGTCGGCCCGAGCAGCGGCACCCCGGCTGTCCACACCCATGCGCCCCGCGCCGACCGGCCCGGCCCGCCCGCGCCGGCGTACAGCAGCAGCCCGAAGACGGCCGCGTCGCACAGCAGGCACAGCACGAAGAAGGCGGACGCGTAGTCCAGGAACGGCAGCGTCCCCGGCGCGAGGACGGGCAGCGCGGCGCCGGGCGGGTACTGCCAGGTGACGTCGTTCAGCGGATACGTTCCGCCGCGCAGCACCTCGTACCAGCCCCGGTAGATCACTGAGACATCCGAGGTGACGTCGGGGCCCGGCACGACGATCACTTTGAAGACGCACAGCAGCAGCGCCGCTCTGCTGAGCAGCCAGGCCGACACAAGCCACGGCAGGGTCCGGTACGCGCCGATCACGACGGCCATGATGCCGCCGCGGACGGCCCGCAGGCGGACAGGCGCGGCCGTTCGGTACTGTCTGCGGCGATGCACAAGACCCTGATCGTGACCAACGACTTCCCGCCCCGCCCCGGCGGCATCCAGGCGTTTCTGCACAATATGGCGCTGCGGCTGGACCCGGGGCAGCTTGTGGTCTACGCCTCCACCTGGAAGCGGACCCGCGAGGGCGCCGAGGCGACCGCCGCCTTCGACGCGGAGCAGCCGTTCACCGTCGTACGGGACCGAACGACCATGCTGCTGCCGACGCCGCGCGTGACCCGGCGGGCGGTGCAGCTGCTGCGTGAGCACGGATGCGAGTCCGTGTGGTTCGGGGCGGCCGCCCCGCTGGGGCTGATGGCCCCGGCGCTGCGTGCCGCGGGCGCGCGGCGGATCGTGGCCACCACACATGGCCACGAGGCGGGCTGGGCGCAGCTTCCGGCGTCCCGGCAGCTGTTGCGGCGGATCGGCGAGACCACGGACACGATCACCTATCTGGGTGAGTACACCCGTTCCCGGATCGCCGCCGCCCTCACCCCTGAGGCGGCCTCCCGCATGGTGCAGTTGCCGCCCGGAGTCGATGAGAAGACCTTCCACCCCGGCTCGGGGGGCGACGCGGTGCGCGAGCGGCTCGGGCTCGCGGACCGGCCCGTGGTGGTGTGCGTGTCGCGGCTGGTGCCGCGCAAGGGCCAGGACACGCTGATCCGCGCGATGCCGGCGATCCTGGCGGAGATCCCGGACGCCGTGCTGCT
The DNA here is from genome assembly GCF_026420845.1 of Streptomyces sp. PR69. Classification (GTDB taxonomy): domain Bacteria; phylum Actinomycetota; class Actinomycetes; order Streptomycetales; family Streptomycetaceae; genus Streptomyces. Next base: position 45,673 of record NZ_JAOWCB010000001.1, read on the forward strand.
GATCGTGGGCGGCGGCCCGTATGAGAAGGAGCTGCGGCGGCTGGCGGGGGAGACCGGGGTGGCCGGGGCGGTGCGGTTCACCGGCGCGGTGCCGTGGGAGGAGCTGCCCGCCCACTACGGCGCGGGCGACGTGTTCGCGATGCCGTGCCGCACGCGCAGACGGGGCCTCGATGTGGAGGGCCTCGGCATCGTCTATCTGGAGGCGTCCGCCACCGGCCTGCCGGTCGTCGCGGGCGACTCGGGCGGTGCGCCGGACGCCGTGCTCGACGGCGAGACGGGCTGGGTGGTCCGCGGCGGCGCGCCCGAGGAGGCGGCTGAGCGGATCCTCAAGCTGCTGGACGACCCGGAGCTGCGGCGCGCCATGGGCGAGCGGGGCCGTGCCTGGGTCGAGGAGAGGTGGCGCTGGGATCTGCTGGCCGAGAAGCTCCGTACGCTCCTGTAGAAACCAGCCGCGTCCCGCTTGCTGACGGTTGTGTTAAACACCTCGCTGAGCTGCGTCAAAGCTTTTTGACGGGCGGTCAGTTCCAGCCGTGCGCGGCATATGGGCGGAATTCCGAATTCCGCCCATGCTCCGGCTATGAACCCGCATCTGACACGTCGTCACCTCATTGGTCTGGCCGCCCTCCAGACGGCGGCCTCCCTCGGCTTCACCCGCATCGGCCCGGCCGCCCGCCATGCCGCCGCCCCGGCGTCCGCCGACGGCGCACCCGCCGACTACGTGCCCGCCGTCGTGGTCGGCTCCGGCTACGGCGCGTCCGTGGCCGCCCTGCGCCTCGCGGAGGCGGGCGTGGACACCCTCGTCCTCGAAATGGGCCGCCTGTGGAACACCCCCGGACCGGACGGCAAGGTGTTCTGCTCCACCAAAGCGCCCGACCACCGCTCCATGTGGTTCCGCGGCCGCACCGAGGCCCCGCTCGCGACCTTCCTCTGGCTGGACGTCGTCAACAAGGACATCACCCCCTACCCCGGCGTCCTCGACCGGGTGGCCCACCCGGACATGTCCGTCTACGTCGGCCGCGGCGTCGGCGGCGGATCGCTGGTCAACGGCGGTATGGCGGTCACCCCGCCGCGCTCGTACCTCACCGAGGTCCTCCCGCGGATCGACGCGGCGCGCATGTACGACACCTACTTCCCGCGCGCCCGCGCCGCACTGGGCGTCAACACCGTCGACCCCGGCTGGTTCGAGTCGACCAAGTGGTACCGCTTCTCCCGGATCTCCCGCGGACACGCCCATCACGCCGGGCTGCGCACCGTCTTCGTGCCCAGCGTCTACGACTTCGCCCACATGGAGCGCGAGGCGTCCGGACAGGCTCTGAAGTCCGCGCTGGCGGGCGAGGTCATCTACGGCAACAACCACGGCAAGCGCAGCCTGGACAAGACCTATCTCGCCGCCGCCCTCGGCACCGGCCGCGTCGTCATCGCCACCCGGCACCGGGCGAGATCCCTGCGCAGGGAGAGCGACGGCACGTATGTCGTCACCGCCGACCGCACCGACGACGCCGGGCGCACCGTCGAGACCAGGGAGATCGGCTGCGCCCGGCTGTTCCTCGGGGCGGGCAGCCTGGGCACCGCGGAACTCCTGGTGCGCGCCCGCGAGACGGGCACACTGCCCGGCCTCGACGACGAGATCGGCCGCGGCTGGGGCCACAACGGCAATGTGATGACGGCGCGCGCCAATCACCTCTGGGACACGGTCGGCGCCTGCCAGGCCACCATGCCCGTGCTGGGCATCGACGACTGGGCCAACCCGGACTGCCCGGTGTTCGCCGAGGTCGCGCCGCTGCCCATGGGGTTCGAGCACTGGATCAGCCTCTATCTGGCGATCACCAGAAACCCGGAACGCGGTGTGCTCCGCTATGACGCGGCCGCCGACGCCGTACGGCTCGACTGGCGCAGGGAGCAGAACCAGCCGTCCGTCAGCGCCGCCAAGTCCCTGTTCGACCGGATCAACCGGGCCAACGCCACCATCTACCGGTACGACCTCTTCGGAGGGAACCGGGCCTTCGCCGACGACTTCACCTACCACCCGCTGGGCGGCTGCGTACTGGGCCGGGCCACAGACGACTTCGGGCGCGTCAAGGGTCATCCGGGCCTGTATGTCGTCGACGGCTCGCTGATCCCCGGCTCGATCGGCGTCAATCCGTTCCTCACCATCACCGCGCTCGCGGAGCGCAACATGGAGCGGATCCTCGCCGCCGACTTCCCCGCACCCTTTGCCGGGGGCGCCGGGCCCTGATCAGCCGTCAGCCGCGGTAGATCGACTCGATCTCGTCCGCGAAGTCCTTCGCCACCACATTGCGCTTGAGCTTCAGCGACGGCGTGATGTGACCGGCCTCCTCGGTGAACTGAGACGGCAGAACACGGAACTTCCGCACCGACTCCGCCTTGGAGACGGCCGCGTTGCCGTCGTCCACCGCCTTCTGGACCTCCGCCAGCAGCTCCGGGTCCTCGCGCAGCGAAGCGGCCGTCGCCCCCTCGGGCTTGCCGTGCTCCGCCGCCCAGCGGCCCAGGAACTCCTCGTCCAGGGTGATCAGCGCGCCCACGAAGGGACGTCCGTCGCCCACCACCATGCACTCCGCGACCAGCGCATGCCCGCGGATGCGGTCCTCGATCACCGCGGGGGCGACGTTCTTGCCGCCCGCGGTGACCAGGATCTCCTTCTTCCGGCCCGTGATCGTGAGATAGCCGTCCTCGTCGAGCGTGCCGATGTCGCCCGTGTGGAACCAGCCGTCGGCCAGCGCCTCCGCCGTCGCCGGCTCATTGTTCCAGTACCCCTGGAAGAGCTGATCGCCGTGCAGCAGCACCTCGCCGTCGTCCGCGATCCGCACGGTGGAGCCCGGCAGCGGCTGACCGACCGTGCCGATCTTCTGCCGGTCCCAGGGGTTGAACGCCGTCGCCGCGCAGGACTCGGTCAGTCCATAGCCCTCCAGCACCGTGAAGCCGATGCCGCGGAAGAAGTGGCCGAGCCGCTCGCCCAGCGGCGCGCCGCCGGAGATGGCGTACTCGCCGCGCCCGCCCAGCACCGCCCGGAGCTTGCGGTAGACGAGCAGGTCGAAGACCTTGTGCTTGAGCCGCAGCGCTGTCGAAGGGCCGGACGGGGCGGACAGCGCCCGGCTGTAGGCGATGGCGGTGTGCGCGGCCTTGTCGAAGATCGCGCCCTTGCCGTCCGCCTGCGCCTTGGCCCGCGCCCCGTTGTAGACCTTCTCGAAGACGCGCGGCACGCCGAGAATCAGCGTCGGCTTGAAGGAGGCCAGTTCATCGGTGAGCTGCTTGATGTCCGGTACGCAGCCGAGCTTGATCGGCGCCATCACGGCCGCGACCTCGACCAGCCGGCCGAAGACATGCGCGGCGGGCAGGAAGAGCAGCACGGAGCACTCGCCCGTGCGGAACAGCGGTTTGAGCCGCTCCACCGCGTTGCCGCACTCCGCGAAGAAGCTGCGGTGGGTGAGCACACAGCCCTTGGGACGGCCGGTGGTGCCCGAGGTGTAGACGATGGTCGCCGGGTCGTCCGCCTTGGCGCTCGCGCTGCGCTCGTCCACCGTGGCGTCGTCGATCTCCGCTCCGGCCGCGACCAGTTCACCGACCCCGTCACGCTCGATCTGCCAGACGTTGCACAGCTCCGGCAGCCGGTCGCGTACGGAGTCCACCGCGGCGGCGTGGGCGTCGCTCTCCACGAGCACGGCGACCGCGCCCGAGTCCCCGAGAATCCACTGGAGCTGCTCGGCGGAGCTGGTCTCGTACACCGGGACGGTCACCGCTCCGGCGCTCCAGATCGCGAAGTCCAGCAGCACCCACTCGTACCGGGTGCGCGACATCAGCCCCACCCGGTCGCCCGGCCGGACGCCCGAGGCGATCAGGCCCTTGGCCGCGGCCCGCACCTCGGCGAGGAACTGCCGGGCGGTCACATCCGTCCAGACGCCCGCCACCTTGCGGCCCATCACCGCGACATCCGGATGCTGAGCGGCATTGCGGCGGATCAGGTCGGTCAGGTTGCCGTCCGTGGGGACCTCGTACAGGGCCGGAAGGCTGAACTCGCGCAAGACTGCTGCTCCTCATCGGGCTGCCGACGCCACGGCTCTGTGCTGCACCGGCTGCGGTCCAAGATCGGGCAGGGTGCTCAGTGGGGGTGAGCACGACTGGACTGCCCGGACGTTACCCACCAGTACTCGTTTCCCGATAGGGGTTCCCGGCCAGATGTTCCCTGCGTCACACACGTTCCGCGGCGCTTCGCGCAGATTAGTCCACCCCTTTTGTGACTCGCAGGTAACCGCAGATCCACCGGCTCTACCCAGCTCCGAGCCCGCGTCCTAGGGTGATCGCCATGCGAGGCATGCGAGTCAACGTGGTCAGCGACGTGCACGGCAATGCAAAGGATCTCGCCACCGCGGGGGACGGCGCCGACGCCCTGATCTGCCTGGGAGACCTGGTGCTCTTCCTCGACTACGCCGACCACACACGAGGCATCTTCCCCGACCTCTTCGGCGTGCGGAACGCCGATCTGATCGTGGAACTGCGCACCGCCCGCCGCTTCGACGAGGCCCGTGACCTCGCCCGCAGACTCTGGGCGGAGCTCGGCGCCGACCGGGAACGCGCCATCGAGGCGGCCGTGCGCACCCAGTACGCCGAGATGTTCGCGGCCTTCCCCACCCCGACGTACGCCACCTACGGCAATGTCGACATCCCCGCGCTCTGGCCGGAATACGCCAGGCCCGGCACCACCGTCCTCGACGGCGAACGCACCGAGATCGGCGGCCTCGTCTTCGGCTTCGTCGGCGGCGGGCTGCAGTCCCCGATGCGCACCCCGTACGAGATCCCCGACGAGGAGTACGCGGCCAAGGTCGAGGCCCTCGGCGAGGTCGACGTCCTCTGCTCGCACATCCCTCCGGACGTCCCCGAACTGACCTATGACACCGTGCCGCGCCGCTTCGAACGCGGCAGCCGCGCCCTGCTGGAGGCCATCCACCGCACCCGGCCGCGCTACGCCCTCTTCGGCCATGTCCATCAGCCGCTGGCCCCGCGGATGCGCATCGGCGCCACCGAGTGTGTCAACGTCGGCCACTTCGCCGCCACCGGCAAGCCCTGGACGCTCACCTGGTGACCCCGGCCCCGGCCCCAGTCGGCAGGGCGGCGCATACGCCGGCCCATGCGCCCCGCAGGCCCCGGGCGGACCGCCCGACCGGCCGCGATAGCCTTCACACCGCACACACCACCACCCCGGTCAATACACACCACACCGGTCCGTACCGCACTGTGAGGAGCCGCAGCGATGGCGGAACACACCAGCTCGAGCATCGAGATCGCGGCGGCGCCGGCCGACGTCATGGCGGTGATCTCCGACTTCGCCCGCTACCCGGAGTGGACCGGAGAGGTGAAGCAGGCCGAGGTGCTCGCCGTCGACGACCAGGGCCGCGCCGACCAGGTACGGCTGGTCCTCGACGCGGGCGCGATCAAGGACGACCACACCCTCGCCTACACCTGGCACAGCCCGAACCAGGTCAGCTGGACGCTGGTCAAGTCCCAGATGCTGCGCGCCATCGACGGCTCCTACACCCTCGCCCCGATCGGCGCGGGCGACCGCACCGAGGTCACCTACCAGCTCACCGTGGATGTCAAGATCCCCATGCTGGGCATGATCAAGCGCAAGGCCGAGAAGGTCATCATCGACCGCGCGCTGGACGGGCTGAAGCAGCGCGTCGAGAGCGGGCCGCACACCTGATGCGCACGGTCCTCGTCACCGGCCTCGGCGGCGCGGGCCGCACCGCCGTCGCCGCGGCCACGGCCCTCGCCGCCGCCCGCCGCGGGGAGCGCACGCTCTTCCTGAGCGCCGACCCCGGCGAGGTGCTCGGCGCGCCCATACGCGGGGGCGTCACAACGCCCGAACCGGTCGCCGACGGACTGTGGGCCGCCCGCGTCGAGCCCGCCGCCGACTTCCGCGCCGAGTTCCTCTCCCTCCAGGAGCGCTGCGCCGCCGCCCTCGACCTGCTCGGCGCCGCCCGGCTTGAGGGCGAGGAGCTGACCGAACTGCCCGGCAGCGAGGAGTTCGCCCTGCTCCGCGCCCTGGCCCGCGCAGCGCGCGGCGACTGGGACCGGATCGTCCTCGACCTCCCCCCGCTGCGCAGGGCCATCGCCCTGCTCGCCCTGCCCGAGCAGCTCCGGCGCTATCTGCGCAGGCTGCTGCCGCCGGAACGGCAGGCCGCCCGCGCCCTGCGCCCCGTACTCGCGCAGCTGGCCGGGGTCCCGATGCCCGCGCAGCAGCTCTACGAGACCGCCGGGCGCTGGGACGCGGAGCTGGCCGCCGTCCAGGCGGTCGTCGAGCACCCGGACACCGCCGTGCGGCTGGTCGCCGAGCCGGGGCCGGCCGCCGCGGACGCCCTGCGCACCGCCCGTCTCGGCCTCGCCCTCCAGGGGCCCGCCCCCCAGATGGTGGTGGCCAACCGGGTGCTGCCCGCCGAGACGCCCGACACCTGGCTCGCCGGACTCATCGCACAGCAGCACAAGCATCTGGCGGAGCTGCGCGCCGAGTACGGCACGGTGTGCGAGCTGCCGCACCTCGGCCGCGACCCGCGCGGACTCGACGATCTCGCCCTGCTCGCCCCGTCCGAGGCCGCGACGCCTGCGGCGGCGCCCGCGCCCGCGGCAGGCTGGACCATCGAGGACCGGCGTGCGGAGGAAGGCTTCCTCATCTGGCGTCTTCCGCTGCCCGGAGCGGTCAAGGAGGAGCTCACGCTGGTCCGCCGCGGCGACGAACTCGTGATCACGGCCGGACCGTTCCGCAGGATCTTCGCCCTGGAGCCCGCGCTGCGCCGCTGCACGGTCGCGGGCGCGGGCCTGACCGGCGGTGAGCTGACGGTGCGGTTCGCCCCGGACCCCGGTCTGTGGCCGCGCGGGGCGTGAACGCCCATCGCCCGTTCGGGTAACGTCGAGCGTACGCAGGGCCGGACACACGGACACGGACACGGAGTACGCCATGAGCGATGCGACCGAGCGCCCCGACGCCTGGGTCGACGCCGACGCCGACGCCGACGCCTGGGCCGATGCGTGCGCCGAGGACCTGAAGGCGGAGCGGGCGCGCCGGCGCGAGCAGTACGGGGAGCAGCCCGGCACGGCCTCCGAGGAGTTCAGAAGGCTGCTGGACGCCGTCGCCGACAAGGTCGCCTCGATCCAGGGCTCCCTGCCCGGGACGGCCGCGCAGAACGCGGTACAGCAGTTCGTCCGGCAGGCCAAGGCGGCCGTCGAGCCGGTCATCGAGCGCAACCCCCAGGTCTTCGACCACCTCGCGGCCGCAGGCGGTGAGCTGCTCGCCGCCTATCGATCCGCCGTCGAGGGCCATGAGCGACGCTGGACGCAGCGGCCGAGCGACACCGCGGAGGCCGGGGACCCGCGCGACGGACGCTCTGACGAGGGCCCAGGCCCCAGTGAGCGCATCGACCTGGACTGACAGGCGGGCACCCGCCCTCGGGTACGGTTGGCCATAGCGGGGCTCGACCGAAAACTGAGGGACACATGGGACTCACCATCGGCGTCGACATCGGCGGCACGAAGATCGCGGCGGGCGTGGTCGACGAAGAGGGCACCATTCTCGAGACGCACAAGGTGCCCACCCCGTCGACCTCCGAGGGCATCGTCGACGCCATTTGCTCCGCCGTGGCCTCGGCCGGGGAGGGGCGCGACATCGAGGCCGTCGGCATCGGCGCGGCCGGATACGTCGATGACAAGCGTGCCACCGTGCTCTTCGCGCCGAACATCGACTGGCGGCACGAGCCGCTCAAGGACAAGGTCGAGCAGCGCGTCGGTCTGCCGGTGGTCGTCGAGAACGACGCGAACGCGGCCGCATGGGGCGAGTACCGCTTCGGCGCCGGCCAGGGCCATGACGACGTCATCTGCATCACCCTCGGCACCGGGCTCGGCGGCGGCATCATCATCGGCAACAAGCTGCGGCGCGGGCGCTTCGGCGTGGCCGCGGAGTTCGGCCACATCCGGGTGGTGCCGGACGGACTGCTGTGCGGCTGCGGCAGCCAGGGCTGCTGGGAGCAGTACGCCTCCGGCCGCGCCCTCGTCCGCTACGCGCGCCAGCGTGCCAACGCCACGCCCGAGAACGCGCGGATCCTGCTGGGGCTCGGCGACGGCACCCCCCAGGGCATCGAGGGCAAACACGTCAGCGCCGCGGCCCGGCAGGGCGACCCGGTCGCCATCGACTCCTTCCGCGAACTGGCCCGCTGGGCCGGCGCGGGCCTCGCGGACCTGGCGTCCCTGTTCGACCCCTCGGCGTTCATCGTCGGCGGCGGCGTCTCCGACGAGGGCGAGCTGGTCCTCGACCCGATCCGCAAGTCCTTCCGCCGCTGGCTGATCGGCGGCCAGTGGCGTCCCCACGCCCAGGTCCTCGCCGCGCAACTCGGCGGCAAGGCGGGCCTGGTGGGCGCGGCGGACCTGGCCCGCCACGGCTGACCCCTCCCGGTGGCTCCGCCCCCGGACCCCCGCGCCTCAAACTCCCCCAGCTACCGCTGGGAGGTGCCCCCACGAGGCTGGGTATCTGGCCCTCGCGCCTCAAGCGCCGGCGGGGCTGGGTTTCTGGCCCTCGCGTCTCAGGCGTCGGCGGGCTGGGTTTTTGACCCCTCGTGTCTCAGGCGTCGGCGGGGCTGGGTGTGCGCTTCCAATGTCGGCGGGGCTGGGATTTGGCGCAGCCAAATCCCAGCCCGTTGGGGGCACCTCCCAGCGGTAGCTGGGGGAGTTTGAGGACACGGCCGAAGGCCGTACGGGGGGCTGGGGGCTTGCCCCCAGTTTCGGGAAGGGGCGGGGCTGGGGAAAAGCCCCCCATGCCGCCCACCCCGCTCCCCACCCCCCACACCACCCCCGACGGCTCCGCCGTCATCCGCGTGCTCAGCTACAACATCCGCTCCATGCGGGACGACGAGAACGCCCTCGCCCGCGTCATCCGCGCCTGCGCCCCCGACCTCGTGTGCGTGCAGGAGGCCCCGCGTTTCTTCCGGTGGCGCAAGCACGCCGCCCGGCTGGCGGCCAAGAGCGAGCTGGTGGTGCTGAGCGGCGGGGCGACCGCCGCCGGGCCGCTGCTGTTGTGCTCGCTGCGCGCGACCGTGGAGCGTACGGAGGATGTGCTGCTGCCGCTCACCCCGGGGCTGCACCGCCGCGGCCTGGCCACGGCGGTCGTACGCTTCGGGGGCGCCCGGCTCGGGGTGCTTAGCTGCCATCTGAGCCTCCAGGCGGACGAGCGCTATGCACAGGCCGGCATGGTGCTTCAGCGGCTGGCGGCGCTGGACGTGCCGCATGCCGTCGCGGCGGGCGATGTCAACGACCGACCTGGTGGCCGCGCTTTCCGCAGGCTCGCGGCGGAGCTCCAGGACTGCTGGGCCGTTGCCCCCTGGGGCGGGGAGTACACCTCCACACCGGCCGACCCGCACCAGCGGATCGACGCGATCTTCGCCACCAAGGGCGTCGAGGTCCTCGGCTGCGGCGTTCCCGCCGGGCTGGAGGGCGTGTCCGACGACGATCTGAGGGCGGCCACGGACCATCTCCCGGTCCTGGCCGCCCTCCGCGTCCCCGCCGCCGTCTGACCCGGCCCCGGCGTGCCGACACCCCGGCACCCCGACGCACTGCCACCCCGGTATCCCGCCACACCCGCGCCCGCGCCCCCGCGCACCGCCGCGCTACACCACCGCGCCGCGCCCCGGATCGTCGTCCTCGTCGTCCCCCGGCCGCATCCGTGCCACCAGGGCGACGAAACCGCCCAGGAAGCCGCCCACGCACAGGGTGGTGAGCCACCAGGTCATCTCCCACCGCAACAGCACCGCGACCAGCATCAGCACCGGTCCGCCGATCACCGCGAGCCAGGCGAACTTCGCCGTGACGTCGGCCTCCGGCAGCGGCGGGGGCTCCGGCGGCACGAAATGGCCCTCGTCGTCCTCGCCGGGATCGTCGTCGGAGGGCTCGGAGACCCGGTAGTCGCGCGGGCCGCCGCCCACTCCGGGCGCAAAGGTCACCGAGCTGCCCAGCGAGGGCCCTCCGCCCGATCCCGCGCCGCCGTCGCCCGCGTCCCCGCGGGAGCCCGGTCCGCTGTCCCGCGGGCCGTCGTTGAACTCGCCCTCCAGCGCGGCCAGGTCCTCCACGGACTTGAAGGGCTTCGCCCCCGGCGGGTCCGCGGGCTCTTCGCCGTACCCCGCGACGATGGCGGCCCAGGCGGCCTCCTCGTCGACGGGCCGCGGCTCCCGTTCCCGGTCCCTGTCCCGGTCCCTGTCCCGGTCTCTGTCCCGGTCCGCGTCGTGCTGCTCAGCCACCGGTGGTGCTTCCTTCCTTCCCCGCACTGGGGGCGAGCCGGCCGATGAACGCGTAGCTCTCCTCGAATATCAGCTCCGCATCGTGGTCCAACGTCGCCACGTGGTAGCTCTGTTCCAGCAGGATCTCCTTGACGTCCCGCGAGGAGACACGGCTGAGTATGCGCGCGGAGTCGACGGACGGCACCACATGGTCCTGCGGGCTGTGCAGCAGCACCAGCGGCTGGGTGACCTGCGGCAGCTCGCCGTCCACCAGCTTCAGGAACTGCCGCAGCGAGTGCGCGGCGTGCAGCGGCACCCGGTCGTAGCCGAGCTCCTCCTCGCCGTCCTTGGCGATGTCGCTGGTCAGCCCCTTGGTTGTGCGCACCAGGTGCCTGGCGACCGGCAGCGCGTACGCGGACAGGCCGTGGACCTTGTTCGCCGGGTTCACCAGCACGATGCCGCTGATCGCCTCGCCGTGCTTGGCGGCGAGCCGCAGCGTGAGCGCCCCGCCCATGGACAGGCCGAAGACAAACACCTGGCTGCACCGCTCCCGCAGGGCCCGCAGCTCGCGGTCCACCTCCGCGTACCAGTCCTGCCAGCCGGTGAGCTGCATGTCCTGCCAGCGTGTGCCGTGCCCCGGCAGCAGCGGCAGCGACACCGTCAGCCCGCGCTCCGCGAGATAACCGGCCCAGGGGCGCAGCGACTGCGGGGATCCGGTGAATCCGTGACAGAGGAGGACGCCGACCTCTCCGCCCTCGTGGCGGAACGGCTCAGCTCCGGGAAGGACCGGCACCGGGGGTCTCCTGTTCATGAGGATCGAATCCCGCGGACGGAATTCTGCGGACGGAATACTTCTGACGAAATGCCTGGCTCAAAGGGTGTACCTCACCGTACGCGACCGGACTGACACCGACCAGGGCCGTCCGCGCTCCCGGTGGGCGGGGCCGCCGCGGGGAAGGCGCGCCCGCCACGGGTTAAGGTCTGTTCGAGAGCACACAGGAGGCACACGAGTTGATCTACGGCGCAATGAAGTTCTCCCTCGGCAGCTCACTGAAGCTTGCCTTCCGGCCCTGGGTGGAGGGTCTGGAGAACGTACCCGCGGAGGGGCCGGCGATCCTCGCGAGCAACCACCTCTCCTTCTCGGACTCGTTCTTCCTGCCTGCCGTCCTGGACCGCAAGGTCACCTTTATCGCCAAGGCTGAGTACTTCACCACGCCCGGCGTCAAGGGCAGGCTCACCGCGGCCTTCTTCAAGGGCGTGGGCCAGCTCCCGGTGGACCGTTCCGGCGCGCGCGGCGCGGGTGAGGCGGCCATCAAGGCGGGTGTCGAGGTGATCGAGGAGGGCGGCCTGTTCGGTATCTACCCCGAGGGCACCCGCTCCCCGGACGGCCGCCTTTACCGGGGCAAGCCCGGCGGCCTCGCGCGCGTGGCGCTGGCCACGGGCGCGCCCGTCATCCCCGTCGCGATGATCGACACCGAGAAGATCCAGCCGCCGGGGAAGGTGCTGCCCAAGCTGATGCGGCCGGGCATCAGAATCGGCAAGCCGCTGGACTTCAGCCGCTACCGCGGCATGGAGGGCGACCGCTTCATCCTGCGCTCGGTGACCGACGAGGTCATGTACGAGATCATGAAGCTGTCCGGGCAGGAGTACGTCGACATCTACGCCACGGCGGCCAAGCGCCAGATCGCGGAGGCCGAGAAGGCCGCGAAGGCACAGGCCAAGGAGCAGGCGAAGGCCGAGTCCGCGACGCACGGGAAGACGCAGGAGAAGAAGGGCCGGCGACGCAAGGGCGACGGGCAGCAGGACAGGACCGCGGCCTAGGCCGTGTCGCCGAGGTTCTGTCCGTACAGTGCGTCCCGGGGTGGGGAAGATGGCCAAGCGCGAGCGCGTCGTGCGGATGTCGGTCGAACAGCCGCTGTGGCGGGCGCTCACCGCGTACCGCGTGCTGACCATGGTCTACGCGGTGCTGCTGGCCTTCTTCACCCGGGAGAAGTTCGAGCGGCCCCTCGTGGCCGCCGCCTTCCTGGCCTTCCTGGCCGTGTGGACGCTGGCCACGCTGCCCAAGGTGGCGGGTGCCGCGCACTGCACCAAGCGCTTCCTGGCCGCCGACCTGACCGTCGCCGTCACCGGCCTTCTGCTGACCCCGCTGGCCGACGCGCAGGCGCAGCAGATCGACGGGCCCACGCTGCCGACCATCTGGACCGCGGGTTCGGTGCTCGCCTACGCGATCAAGGGCGGCTGGCGCTGGGCGGCCGGCGCGTCGTCCGTCGTCGCCGTCGCCAATGTCGTCGAGCGGGGCGAGCCGAGCAGCGACACGTACCACAACGTCCTGCTGGTGTGGGTGGCGTCCATCGCCATCGGATACGTCGTCGAGGTCGCCCGGGCCTCCGAGCGCACCCTCGCCCGCGCCCTGGAGATCGAGGCCGCGACCCGGGAGCGGGAGCGGCTCGCCCGGGACATCCATGACAGCGTGCTGCAGGTGCTGGCGATGGTGCAGCGGCGCGGCACGGCCCTCGGCGGCGAGGCGGCCGAGCTGGGCCGGCTTGCGGGGGAACAGGAGATCGCCCTGCGGACCCTGGTCGCCGGCGGCATGGTGCCCCCGTCCCGGGTCTCGGAGGACGCCTCGCAGGGCGCGGTCGTGCGACTCGTCGAAGAGCCCGCAGAGCCCGGCCCGGAGCCCACGGAGACGTCTGGCCCATCGCCCTGCGATCTGCGGACCCTGCTGGGCCCGTACGCGGGCACGCGGGTGACGATCTCGGAACCGGGCGCGCCGGTGCTGCTGCCCGCGCCCGCCGCACGGGAGTTGACGGCGGCTGTCAGTGCCGCCCTGGACAATGTCCGCAGACACGCGGGGGAGCAGGCGCGCGCCTGGATTCTGGTCGAGGACTGGCCGGACGAGGTGGTCGTGACCGTGCGGGACGACGGCCCCGGCATCCCGGAAGGGCGGCTGGAGCAGGCCGAAGGCGAGGGGCGGATGGGCGTCGCCCTGTCCATCCGCGGGCGGCTGCGGGATCTGGGCGGCAGCGCCGAGGTGATCTCGGCGCCGGGGCAGGGCACGGAAGTTGAATTGAAGGTTCCACGGGGGAAGGCGGGACAGGACGGATGACGGACCGGCGACAGCGTTCGGACGAGCAGGAGACCGGGCAGGAGACGGGGCAGCAGACCGGGCAGGAGACCGGGCGGGCGATCAGGGTCATGGTGGTCGACGACCACCCCATGTGGCGTGACGCGGTCGCCCGCGATCTCGAAGCCGCGGGCTTCGAGGTGGTCGCCACGGCAGGCGACGGCGAGCAGGCGGTGCGCCGCGCGCGTGCGGCGAGCCCGGACGTCCTCGTCCTCGATCTCAATCTGCCCGCCAAGCCGGGCGTCCAGGTGTGCAAGGAGCTCGTCGGCTCCCTGGAAGGGCTGCGCGTGCTGGTGCTCTCCGCGAGCGGTGAGCACGCTGACGTGCTGGAGGCGGTCAAGTCCGGAGCCACCGGCTATCTGCTCAAGTCGGCCAGCGCCGGGGAGCTGACCGACGCGGTGCGCCGCACGGCCGCCGGGGACCCGGTCTTCACACCGGGCCTCGCGGGCCTGGTCCTGGGCGAGTACCGCAGGCTGGCCGCCGAGCCCGCCCCCGCCCCAGACGCCGGGGAGCCCCATGCGCCCCGGCTCACCGAGCGGGAGACGGAGGTGCTGCGGCTGGTCGCCAAGGGGCTGTCGTACAAGCAGATAGCCGAGCGTCTGGTCATCTCCCACCGCACCGTGCAGAACCACGTCCAGAACACCCTCGGCAAGCTCCAGCTGCACAACAGGGTCGAGCTGGTGCGGTACGCGATAGAGCGCGGCCTCGACGACGCCTGACGCCCCTACTCGTACGGGTGAAAGCCATGGGCCCAACCGCCCCGGCCTGTAACGGAATTGACGATCCTTCCCATCTCTGAGTGAGCTGGCTCACCATTAGCGTGGCGGTCATAAGGCTCACCATGCGAAGGAGAGATTCCATGCGCGTCGGAGTACTGACCGGGGGCGGCGACTGCCCCGGGCTCAATGCGGTCATCCGTGGCATCGTCCGCAAGGGCGTGCAGGAGTACGGATACGAGTTCCTCGGCTACCGCGACGGCTGGCGCGGACCGCTTGAGGGCGACACGATGCCCCTCGACATCCCCGCCGTACGCGGCATCCTGCCCCGTGGCGGCACCATCCTCGGCTCGTCGCGCACCAACCCCTTCCGGGAAGAGGACGGCGTCCGCCGCATCAAGGAGAGCCTCGCCAAGAACGAGGTCGAGGCGCTCATCGCGATCGGCGGCGAGGACACGCTGGGCGTCGCCGCCCGGCTGTCCAACGAGTACGGCGTCAAGTGCGTCGGCGTCCCCAAGACCATCGACAACGACCTCTCCGCCACCGACTACACCTTCGGCTTCGACACCGCGGTCGGCATCGCCACCGAGGCGATCGACCGCCTCCACACCACGGCCGAGTCCCATATGAGGGTCCTCGTCGTGGAGGTGATGGGGCGTCACGCCGGCTGGATCGCGCTCCACTCCGGCCTCGCCGGCGGGGCGAACGTCATCCTCATCCCCGAGCAGCGCTTCGACCTCGACCAGGTCTGCGCCTGGGTGACATCCCGGTTCAGGGCGAGCTACGCCCCGATCGTGGTCGTCGCCGAGGGCGCCATGCCCACGGGCGGCGACGCGGTCCTCAAGGACGGCTCCGTGGACTCCTTCGGCCATGTCCGCCTCTCCGGAGTGGGGGAGTGGCTGGCCAAGGAAATCGAGCGGCGCACCGGCAAGGAGGCCCGCACCACGGTGCTCGGCCATGTCCAGCGCGGCGGCACGCCCAGCGCCTTCGACCGCTGGCTGGCCACCCGCTTCGGCCTGCACGCCATCGAGGCCGTGCGGGACGGCGACTTCGGCTCGATGGTCGCGCTGCGCGGCACGGACATCGTGCGCGTCCCGATCGCCGAGGCGACAGCGAAGCTGAAGACGGTCGACCCGAAGCTGTACGAGGAGGTCGGCGTCTTCTTCGGCTGAGGGCGAGGGCCGTTCGGCCCCGGGCGCAGGCGGGGCGTGGGCCGTATATTCACGGTACGGACACATACCGGCAAAGGCGGTATCCGGCCCATTGCCCGCCTTCGAGAGGTGCGTCGTGGAAGTCCTGGCATTCGGTGTGCAGGCGGACGAGAAGCCGCTGATCGAGAGGGCCTTCGCGGACGGCCATGACATCCGCTGCCTGGGCGTCTTCCTCAG
The DNA here is from genome assembly GCF_026420845.1 of Streptomyces sp. PR69. GTDB lineage: Bacteria > Actinomycetota > Actinomycetes > Streptomycetales > Streptomycetaceae > Streptomyces. The sequence continues at coordinate 61,169 of NZ_JAOWCB010000001.1, forward strand.
CGAGGACACCGCGCCGCTGGCCGCCGGCCATGAGGCGGTCTCCACCAGCGTCAACGCCGATCTGGGCGCACGGGTGCTGCGGATCCTGGCCGGCGGCGGCACCCGGATGATCGCCCAGCGTTCCACGGGCTTCAACAACATCGACCTGCCCGTCGCCGAGCGGCTCGGCCTGACCGTCGCCCGGGTCTCGTACTACTCCCCGTACTCCGTCGCCGAATTCGCCTGGACCCTGGCGATGGCGGTCAACCGCCATGTCGTCCGCGCCGCGAGCCGCACCCGGGACTTCGACTTCCGCCTCGACGGGCTCATGGGCCGCGATCTGCGCGGCCGCACGGTCGGCGTGCTCGGCACCGGGAAGATCGGTGAGGCATTCACCCGGATCGCCCACGGCTTCGGCGTCCAGCTGCTCGGCTGGGACATCGTGCACAACCCCGCGTGCGTGGAGCTCGGCATGGAGTACGTCGAGAAGGAGGAGCTGCTCGCCTCCAGCGACCTGGTCAGCCTGCATGTCCCCCTGCTGCCCGCCACCCACCACCTCCTGGACGCCGAGGCCCTGCGCATGATGAAGGACGACGCGATCCTGGTGAACACCAGCCGCGGCGGCCTCATCGACACGGATGCGCTGGTCGCCGCGTTGCGCCGGGGCCGTTTCACCGGTGTGGGCCTGGATGTGTACGAGGCGGAGGCCGGGCTGTTCTTCCTCGACAAGTCCCTCGAACCGATCGAGGACGACACCCTGGCCAGGCTGATGACCCTCCCGAACGTGCTGGTCACCTCGCATCAGGCGTACTACACGCGGGACGCGGTGACACAGATCGTCGAGACGACGCGGCGCAACGTCGACGACTATGCGGCGGGGCGGCGCAGCGGCAATACGCTGACCCCCCGCGCCTAGGGGCCCCGGGGGGTCTTTCCCCACCCCTCCCCCCTCACGCCCTGGGGGCAAGCCCCAGACCCCGTTTTGCGGGGGCTCCGCCCCCGTACCCCCGCGCCTCAAACTCCCTCAGCTGCCTCCCCCAGACGGCGTCTGGGGGAGGCAGCTGAGGGAGGAGTCCGGGGGAGTTTGAGGACATGGCCGAAGGCCGTACAGGGGTCTGGGGGCTTGCCCCCAGTTTCGGGAAGGGGTGGGGTGGGGGAAAGCCCCCCGAGGCCCGCCCCCCGGCTTCAGGACACCAGCACCCCCGCCAGCAGCGACGCCGTCAGCTCCGCGCCCGACGTGGTCAGGACGGACTCCGGGTGGAACTGGACGCCCGCGAAGCCCGGCCCGCGCAGGGCGTGGACATCACCCGTCGCGGCGTCGCGGCTCAGTTCGATGCGGTGCATCGCCAGCTCGGCCGCCGTCGCCTCGTCGCAGCGGGCGGTGAAGCTGTTGTAGAAGCCCACCGTCTCGGGCCGGCCGAAGAAGTCGATCCGCTCCTGTGCCCCCTGATAGGGGGCGTCCTTGCGGACGATGTCCAGGCCGAGCTCCGCCGCGAGCAGCTCATGGCCGAGGCAGACGCCCAGCAGTCCCTGGCGGTGGCCGTGCAGCAGCTCCCCGGCGAGCAGGCGCAGCAGCCGCATCTTGGGATCGGCGGGGTCCGTCGGATCCCCCGGGCCGGGGCCCAGCACCACAGGGCCCCGATGGGAGAGGACGTCCGCCCGCAGGCCCGGCTCGTCGAAGCGGCGGACCGCCACCTCAAGGCCGGTGGCTCGCAGCAGATGCGCCAGCATCGAGGTGAAGGTGTCCTCTCCGTCCACCACCAGCGCCCGCCCGGTCAGCCGCGCGGACCGGGCCTGCATCCGCAGCCAGAAGGGCGCCAGCTGGGCCCGCCGGCCGTCCAGCGCCGCCCGCACCCGCGGATCGTCGGCCAGCCGGGGCCGTACGGACTCCTCCCGCGGCCGCTCCGGCCGCACCCCGAGCGCCGCCAGCACCCCGGCCGCCTTGGCGTGCGTCTCGGCGACCTCGCCCGCCGGGTCCGAGTGCCTCACCAGCGTCGCGCCCACCGGCACCCGCACCCCGCCCTGCGCGTCGATGTCCGCCGTGCGGATCAGGATCGGCGAGTCCAGCCGCTGCGCTCCTCCGGCGTCCCTGCCGAGGAGGGCCAGCGCGCCCGCGTAGTAGCCGCGGCCCCCGGTCTCGTGCCGGGCGATCACCCGGCAGGCGTTCTGCACCGGCGACCCGGTGACCGTCGCCGCGAACATGGTCTCCTTCAGCACCTGGCGCACATCGAGCGACGAGCGCCCCCGCAGCTCGTACTCGGTGTGCGCGAGGTGCGACATCTCCTTCAGCCGGGGCCCGATCACCACCCCGCCCATGTCGCCGACGGTGCACATCATCTTCAGCTCCTCGTCGACGACCATGGAGAGCTCCTCGCGCTCCTTGCGGTCGCCGAGGAAGGCCAGCAGACCCTCCGCCGTCGCCCCGCCCTCCGGGTAGCGGTAGGTGCCGCTGATCGGGTTCATCACGACCGTGCCCCCGGCCATCCGCACATGCACCTCGGGGCTGGCGCCGATCAGCGTCCGCTCCCCGGTGTGCACGGCGAACGTCCAGTAGGCGCCCCGCTCGCTCTGAAGCAGCCGCCGCAGCAGGGCGAGCGCGTCGGCGCGGCCGAAGCCGGGGATGCGCCCCGTGTAGGTCCGCCGTACGACGAAGTTCGCGCCCTCGCCGCTGCCGATCTCGTCCCGGACGACCCGGCGGACCACCTCCGCGTACGCCGCGTCGTCGGTGTCAAAACCACCGTCCCGCACCCGCACCTCATGGGCGGGCAGGTCGGCGAGCACCTCGGCCAGCGGCAGCTCATGCACCTCGTCGGCGACGAGCACGGCCAGCGGCGTGCCGTCGTCGGTGACTTCGAAGCCGCGCTCCCGGATCTGCCGGAAGGGCACGAGCGCCAGGGACGGCAGCTCGCCCACCGGGATGTCCGCGAGGCGCTCGGCCTCGTGCACGGAGCCGATCAGCAGCTCCACCGTGTCATGGTCACGGCCGGGGGTGCGGCGGCGCAGCAGGGCGAACGGAGGACAGTCGTCCGCGAGCAGCCTTTCGAGGATCATGCGGAAGTTCCTTCCGGGAGAGAGGAACGGCCGCTTCTCTCCCAGAAACCCCGGGAAACAGTGAAGGCCGCCCCTCGGGCGGCCTTGGCGAGAATGTCGCGCGCTCAGTCAGTGGGCCGCCGGGTCTGCGGTCCACCACCAGTTCTGATTGAGATACGTCAGCGGCGCGAACATGCCGCCGACCCTAGCGCATCCGCCGCCGCGCCCCGTGGGCCGTCCCGGAGAGTGGGACGGCCCACGGGGCATCGGACGGAAGCCCAGGGACATCGGATGGAAGACCGGAGGCGTCGGACGGAAGAAGCGACCGGTGGGCAGCGACCGGTCAGATCAGCAGATCGAACATGTTCCAGCCGCTGCCGATCCTGGTTCTCGCCTCATAGGGGGCGGAGGGGTTTCCGGTGCCCCGGTAGAGCCAGAGGACGCCGGACTTGTCCCGGCCCACGAAGTCGGCCTCGCCGTCCCGGTCGTAGTCCCCGTTGCCCTGGATGGCGTCGTAGATGTGCCAGCCAGTGCCGATCTTGCGCATCGGTGTGAACGGCCTGGCGGCGTCTCCCGTGCCCTGGTAGAGCCAGAGGGCGCCGTCGGGCTGGCGGGCGAGCATATCGCCCAGACCGTCGCCGTCGAGGTCGGTCACGCCGGACAGCAGGTCGAACATGTTCCAGCCGCCGCCGATCCTTGTTCTCGCCTCATAGGGGGCGGAGGGGTTTCCGGTGCCCCGGTAGAGCCAGAGGACGCCGGACTTGTCCCGGCCCACGAAGTCGGCCTCGCCGTCCCCGGTCACATCAAAGACGCCGATCAGCCGGTCGTAGATCTGGAAGCCGTACCCGACCTTGATGCGCGGCCTGAACGGGTGATCCGGATCGCCGCTCGCCGCGTAGTAGTACAGATCGCCGTCCGGCTCGCGGGCCATCATGTCGCCCACGGCGTCGGCGCGCAGCGTGTCCATGGCCGTCACCGTGTCGTACGTCTGCCAGCCGCCGCCGATGCGGTAGCGGTGGAAGAACGGCGCGGACGCGCTGCCGGTGCCCTGGTACTGCCACAGCCCGCCGTATGCGTCCCTGCCGAGCAGGTTGAAGCGGTCGTCGCCCTGGTCGGGCAGGGTGCTGGGGACCTGCTGGACATCGCTCGCCCGGACCCAGGCGATGCGGTGGTTGTAGCGGATCGGGTAGAAGACGTTGCTGCCCTCGACCCGGGTGCGGGAGCCGGCGCCGGTGCCGTCGAAGGTGCCGCCGTAGTAGTAGTCGCCCTTCACCGCCCCGCCGGCCCGGGTGTACTTCTGCCCGGCCGGAACGCTGTACTCGGTCAGCGATGCGGAGTTGTCGTCCTGGACCGGCACGCCGGTGCCCGCGTACGCCGCCTCGTCGGGGTAGGCGCGTCCGTACACCGGGATCGAGGAGAGTCCGTCTCTGGGGGTCAGCAGGGGCTGGGCGGTCGTACCGGCGGGCGCGGTGTACTGGCCGCCGGGGTTGTGGAACCAGGCCTTCTTCCCGCCGTACCAGATCGCCGTCCAGTTGTGGGTGGCATCGGCCACCACGTACTCGCCGCCGGCCCGGACCTTGTTGGACCAGTTGGAGCCCTCGCTCCACAGCACGGTCGGGAAGTACGGGTCGGTGATCTTCGGCGCACCCGTCGACGGCGAGGTGTAGAGGTAGCCGAAGTTCGACGGGCGCGGCTTGACCGAAGTGCCGCCCTTGGTCAGCGGCGGCTGGTTCGCCGTGCTGAACGGGGGCACGATCCGCACCAGCTGGCCCGCCTTGACCGGGCCGCCCGCCCCGCTGTCCCCGGTGGGCGCACCCAGCAGGGACATGTAGTGGTTCCAGTCCCAGTAGGGGCCCGGGTCCCAGTGCTGCGCGCGGACCTTGTGGTCCAGCACGCCCGGGATCTCGTCATGGCCGATGATGTGCTCGCGGTCCAGCGGGATGTCGTACTTCGCGGCGAGATGCTTCACCAGGGCGGCGGAGGACTCGTACTGGGGCTCGGTGTACCAGCTGCCCTCCTTCATGGCGTAACCCTCGTGCTCGATCCCGATCGAGTGCATGTTGAGGGTCTTGTTGCCCGCGTGCCACGCCTCGTTCTTGTTCTCCACCATCTGGGTGACCAGGCCGTCGGAGGCGCGGATCAGATAGTGGGCGCTGGCGTACATCCTGGAGTTCTGGAAGACGTTCAGCGCCGAGGCGTAGTCGCCCTCCGTGTCGTGGAGGGCGATATAGCGGATGTCGTAGCCCGCCTCGGGGCGATTGGCGACGTTGTAATTGCCCCAGTCGGTCTCGTCGCTGTTCTGCTGGTACGCGGCCGGGCGGAAGTCGCAGTTCAGGCTGGACGGGCAGTCGGGCGCCGGGGCCGCGCGGGTGTCCGCGGGCGTGGCGGCCAGCGGCGGCTTCGCCGGCTTGTCGGGTGTGACCGAGGGGTCGGGGGGCAGGGTGACCTGCTGCCCTTCCGCCGTGATCCGCCGCTCGCCCGTCCTGATCGACTCATAGACGCGCTCCGCGAACTGCTCGGCGCCCTCGACATCGGGTGACTGGCTGTAGCGGGCGACCGCCGGATACCAGTCGCCCGGGTCGTCGGAGAGCTCCCCCGTGGCCTGGCGCTGGTACTCGGCGAGCAGCGCCGCGCCGGCGCGGACGCTGTCGCCGGTGTCTTCCTTGAGCGACTCGGCGGACTCGTCGATCAGCTCGGCGGCCTCGTCCAGCGTGTGCAGCCGGGGGTCGTCGGTGTCGACTGTCTCCTCGGGCAGCTCCGCGAGGGCCTCCCCGGCGTCGAAGTGCTTCTCGACACTCGGATCGCCGCTGCGGTTGACGTGCTCGAGCCGGGGATCGTCCGCCGTGCCGTGGCCGCCGCCGTTGGAGTGGTCGGCGTGGTCCTCTTCGAGGTCGTCGGGGTTCACCTGAGTGAGCCCCATGACGTTGTACGCGCCGGTGGTGCTCGGCTCCCCGTTGTGGCTCTCCCAGCGCGTCTGCCGGTACGCCACGGCCATCAGCACGTTCTTGGGGACGTCGAACTCCTTCGCGGCCTTGTCGAACTGGCTCTGGAGTACGGCGCCGGCCGGAACCGGCCTGTCGCCGTTCCGGCCTGCCAGGAGTCCGGGGGTCGCCACGGCCATCGTGCCGATCGTGGCGCTGGCGACCACACCCGCCGCGACACCGTAGACAAGACGTTTCTTCTTGCGGTCTTTGCGATGTCTTCGGCTCACGTCCACCCCTGTTTTGAATTTGACCGAAAGTGGCCTGAGGTTAGCAGGTGCAAGATCCAGAGCGTGGGGCAGACGGCCGGAGCCTCAGATTCCGGGGCGACGGCGCGGACCGGCGGCGCGGACCCGCGGCCGGGACTCGCGGCCCGGACCGGCGGTGAGGAGAGGAGCGGCGATGGACTTCTCGTCTCATTTGCTGGGCGTTCGACGGGACCTCGTCCAGGACCCCGTAATCTTGACGTCGTGACCGTGAACGCTAAGACCACCGCTGCCGGTGGCAACACCTGGCGAGACCTGCCCGCGGCGCAGCAGCCCGACTACCCGGACGCCGAGGCTCTGCGCGATGTGATCGCGGACCTCGAGTCGTATCCGCCGCTCGTCTTCGCCGGCGAGTGCGACCAGCTGCGCGCCCGGATGGGAGCCGTCGCCAAGGGCGAGGCGTTCCTGCTCCAGGGCGGCGACTGCGCCGAGGCCTTCGACGCCGTCTCCGCGGACCACATCCGCAACAAGCTCAAGACCCTCCTCCAGATGGGCGCGGTGCTCACCTACGCCGCCTCCGTGCCGGTGGTCAAGGTCGGCCGGATCGCAGGGCAGTATTCCAAGCCCCGCTCCAAGCCGACCGAGACCCGCGACGGTGTGACGCTGCCCACCTACCGGGGCGACTCCGTCAACGGCTTCGAATTCACCGAGGCGGCCCGCGTCCCGGACCCCGAGCGGCTCAAGCGGATGTACAACGCGTCCGCCTCCACGCTGAACCTGGTGCGCGCCTTCACCACCGGCGGCTACGCCGACCTGCGGCAGGTGCACGCCTGGAACCAGGACTTCGTGAAGTCGTCTCCCTCGGGCCAGCGCTATGAGCAGCTCGCCCGCGAGATCGACAACGCGCTGAACTTTATGAAGGCATGCGGCACCGACCCCGCCGAGTTCCGCACGGTGGAGTTCTACGCCTCGCATGAGGCGCTGCTGCTGGACTACGAGTCGGCGCTGACCCGGGTGGACTCCCGCACCGGCCAGCTGTACGACGTCTCCGGCCATATGCTCTGGATCGGTGAGCGCACCCGGCAGCTCGACGGGGCGCACATCGAGTTCGCGTCCCGCGTCCGCAATCCGATCGGCGTCAAGCTGGGCCCGACGACGACGGTCGACGAGGCGCTGACGTACATCGACAGGCTGGACCCCGAGCGTGAGCCCGGCCGGCTGACCTTCATCGTCCGCATGGGCGCCGACAAGGTCCGCGACAAGCTCCCCGAGCTGGTCGAGAAGGTCACCGCCTCCGGCGCCACCGTGGCCTGGGTGACCGACCCGATGCACGGCAACACCTTCGAGGCCGCCTCCGGCCACAAGACGCGCCGCTTCGACGACGTCCTGGACGAGGTCAAGGGCTTCTTCGAGGTCCACAAGGCGCTGGGCACCCACCCCGGCGGCATCCATGTGGAGCTGACCGGCGACGATGTCACGGAGTGCGTGGGCGGCGGCGACGAGATCTTCGTCGACGATCTGCACCAGCGCTATGAGACGGCCTGCGACCCGCGGCTCAACCGCAGCCAGTCGCTCGACCTGGCGTTCCTGGTGGCGGAGATGTACCGCGACCAGTGAGTCTATGAGCGCGCGCACTGTCGTCTGTGGGGCGTGGATCCATGTGATCCACGCCCCACAGGCATATCCCGGGCTTTTGCGGGCTGCCCCCGGCGGGTAAGGTTAGGTTAGCCTTATTGATCAGCGGCCCGGCCGGTTCAGCGGCCGGACCAGTCGCATCGGCCCATCGGACGGGAGGTGGACCCGCGTGTACGTCTGCTCGTGCTTCGGCATCACCGAGAAGCAGGTCAAGGAGCACGCCGACGCGGGCGCATGCACCCCCCGGCAGATCGCCTCCGCCTGCAAGGCGGGCACCGACTGCGGCTCATGCGTCCGCAAGATCCAGTCCCTGCTCGGCCGCGGCAGCTGCCCGCGCCGTGAGCTGCTCGACCAGGGCATGCCCGCGCTCACCGCCGGCGCAGACGCCGGATCGCGGGACGAGGCCCCGCTGCTCGAAGAAGCGGCCTGACAGCGAAGGCCGGGGTCTAGCTGTCCGGCTGCTCGATCAGCTGGGCGATGTACAGCGGCTCGCCGAGCTTCTCGACCAGCTCCAGCTGGGTGTCGAGATAGTCGATGTGATGCTCCTCGTCCGCCAGGATCGACTCGAAGATATTCGCCGAGGTGATGTCGCCCTTGCTGCGCATCAGCTCGATGCCGCGCTTGAGCCGGTCGATCGCCTCCACCTCGATCTGCCGGTCGGCCTGGAACATCTCGGTGACCGTCTGGCCGACGCGGACATGGAAGAGGCGCTGATAGTTCGGCAGGGCGTCGAGGAAGAGAATGCGGTCGGTGAGCACCTCCGCATGCTTCATCTCGTCGAACGACTCCGCGCGCGTGTATTTGGCGAGCTTCGTCCAGCCGAGGTTCTCCTGCATCTTCGCATGCAGGAAGTACTGGTTGATCGCGGTCAATTCGGCAGTCAGCTGCTCGTTGAGGAACTCGATGACCTCGGGGTCGCCCTGCATCGCAGAGGCTCCTTCCACGTGTGACTGGCAGGTGCGCGCATCCTTGCACCGCGAACGGGGGCCGTCCAGTAAGTGCATGCTTAGTAGGAGTTGCCCGAATCGGCGCAGACCCGGTCATGACCACCCCTCCCTGTCTGTCACCATTGAGGACATGGGTCAGCCGGAGAGCCGGGAATACCGCGCACCAGAGGAGTCCGTGCTTCCGCCGGGGCAGCGGCTGCAGCGGGGCTGGCCGGTCACTCACTACGGCCCCGTCCCCAAGTTCAGGCCGGACCGCTGGGAGTTCCGTGTCTTCGGCGTCACGGCGGACGGCGACAAGCGCTGCTGGAACCACGAGGAGTTCTCGGCGCTGCCCTTCTCCACCGTCGTCGCCGATCTCCACTGCGTGACGAAGTTCAGCATGCTGGGGGCCGAATGGGGCGGGGTGCCCGCCCGTACCATCGTGGAACTCGCCCCTCCCGCGGACGACGTCACCCATGTGATGGTGTGGGCGGAGTACGGCTTCAGCGCCAATATGCGGCTGTCGGACTTCACCTCCGAACGCACGATTTTCGCCACCCACAAGGACGGCGAACTGCTCACCGCCGAGCATGGCTTCCCACTGCGGCTGATCGTCCCGCATCTGTACGCCTGGAAGGGCCCCAAATGGGTCCGGGGCGTCGAGTACATGACCGCCGACCGGCGGGGCTTCTGGGAGGAACGGGGCTATCACAACCTCGGCGACCCCTGGCGGGAGCAGCGCTACTCCTACCAGGAGGAGCCCGGAGACGGCCCCGAGCTGTAGGACCACTCCGCGGCTCCCGGCGCCTTTCCGCAGGTCAGCGAAGGTTCAGCGGGACAGCCTCAGCGGAGTTTCTTCAGCAGCGCCACATCCGCCGCATGGCCCTCCTTGCGGCCCGGCGTCTCGATGATCAGCGGCACGCCCTCGGTCGCCGGGCAGCGCATCAGTTCCCGGTACGGCTCCTCGCCGATATGGCCCGCGCCGATGTTCGCATGCCGGTCCTTGTGGGCCCCGACGACATCCTGGGAGTCATTGGCGTGGATGAGTTTCAGCCGCCCCTCGCCGACGGTCGCCACCAGCAGATCCAGGGCCAGCGCCATCCCCTGCGGGGCGGCGAGATCGTGACCCGCCGCGAAGGCGTGGCAGGTGTCCAGACACACGCCGAGCTTCGGATGGAAGTCCAGCGCCTCGAAGTACGGACCCAAGTCCTCCATCCGGGAGCAGAGCGAGAAGCCCTGGCCCGCCGTCGACTCCAGCAGCAGAAAGGGGTCGCCGTCATCCGTCAGCTCGTCCAGCAGCGGCAGCATCCGCTCCCGGACCTGCGCCAGGGCCTCGCCATGCGGCCGGCCCCCGGTCGCGGAGCCGGTGTGCACCACCACCCCCAGCGCCCCGATCTCCCGGCCCCGGCGCAGTGAGTGCCGCAGCGACTCGACCGACCGCTCCACGGTGGCCTCCGTGTGCGAGCCGAAGTTGATCAGATACGGGGCGTGCACCCAGGCCGATATCCCCTCGGCCGCACACTCCGCACGGAACTGCTCGTCCTGCGCGGGGCTCCCCGCGGGCGTCGCCCAGCCCCGCGGATTGGCGACGAACACCTGGACGGCCTCCGCGCCCAGCTCACGGGCGTAGCTCAGACCGGTCCTGGCCAGGCCGCCGGCCACGGGGACATGGCTGCCCACAGGGTTGCGCATAGCTTCCACGGGTTCCACGGTTCCTTGCTCGCTGCTGCGGGTCCCTGCTGGCACAGGCCGCTACAGGCCCTTGATCCGGATGGTGACGGTGCTGCCCTCGGGGGCCTGCTCGCCGCCGTCGACGGACTGGCTCTCCACCTCGTCGCCGAGGAAGGGGAAGTTCTTCTCCACCTTCACCTTGAAGCCTCCCTGCTTCAGCTTCCGCTCGGCGTCGTCGGCCTTGTCGCCCACCACATCCGGGACCTCGATCATCCGCGGGCCCTTGGAGAGCGTCAGCGTCACCGTGTCGCCGCGCGCCGCCTCCGTGCCCTTGCCGGGCGACTGCCGGGCGACCGCTCCGGCCTCCTCGGCCGAGTTGATCCGCTCCGGGGCCACCTTCACCTCAAGGCCGGCGTCCTCCAGCTCACGGGTCGCGTCCTGTGCCGACTCGCCGACCACGTCCGGGACGTCGACCGGTGCGCCCTTGCTGACTCTCAGCGCGATGGCCGTGTCGGGGCTGCGCTTGGCGCCCGCACCCGGCTCCGTGCCGATCACCGAACCCCGCTCGACGTCCTCGCTGAACTCCTCGGTGACGACCCCCGGCGCGAGACCGGTCTTCTTGAGCTCCCGCTCGGCCTCGGCGAGCGGCTTGCCCCTGAGGTCCGGGACCTTCACGATCTCCGGGCCGCGCGAGACGACGATGGTCACCGAGCCATTGCCCCGGATGCGCTCACCGGTGCCCGGTTCGCTGCTGATGACCGTGCCCCGCTCAACCGTCTCGCTGAAGTCCCGGCGCACCTCCTTGACGCCGAGACCGGCGTCTTCAAGCCGCTGCCGCGCCTCCTGCTCGGTCTTGCCGATCAGCGCGGGGACCCGCGTGAACTGCCCGGAGCCGATGTACCAGACGCCCGCGCCGACCCCCAGGACCGCCAGCACCCCGATCAGCGCGGCGAGCACCCCGCGCCGGGGCACGGGGACCCGGCCGCGCTGCCGGGGCCGGCCCGGAGGGTGCGGGGGAGGCGGCAGGGGCACGTCGAGTCTGCTGGTGTGGCCGGATTCCGCGGCGGACGCCCCCGCCGACGGCTTCTCGGGCGGCGTACGGGGGATCACACTGGTCCTGGCCTCGGGGGAGACGGAGTCCGCTTCCCCCGCCCTGTCCCTGTCCCGTCCCTGGTCCCGGGCCTGCGGCGGCACGGCGTCCAGCTGCTCGTCGCCGAGCGCCGCACGGGCCTCGCGCACCCGGGAGAGCAGTGCCACGGCGTCATCCGGACGGACGTCGGCGCGCCGGGCGGTCGCGCTCGCCACCAGCTCGTCCAGCTCGACCGCCAGCCCGGGGACGAGGGCGGACGGAGCCGGCACATCCTCGTTCAGATGCCGGTAGAGCACCTGGGCCGGGGTGTCCCCGGCGTATGGCTTGGCCCCGGTCAGCATCTCGTACAGCACGACCCCGCACGCGTACACATCGGCGCGGGTGTCCGCGGTGCCGTACTCGATCTGCTCCGGCGCGAGATACGACACGGTGCCGAGCACCGCCCCGGTGGTGCTGGTCACCGACCCCACGGCCCGCACCAGACCGAAGTCGGCGACCTTGACCCGGCCGTCGTTCCCTATCAGGACGTTCTCCGGCTTCATGTCCCGGTGGACGAACCCCGCCCGGTGCGCGGCCCCCAGCGCGGCCAGCACCGGCTCCAGAATGTCGAGCGCCGCCCGCGGCTGGAGCGCCCCGCGCTCGCGCAGCACATCGCGCAGCGTGCAGCCGGCCACGTACTCCATGGCGAGATAGACATACGCACCCTCGGCGCCCTGGTCGAAGACCCCCACCACATTCGGGTGGTCGAGCCGCGCCGCGGACTTGGCCTCGCGGATGAACCGCTCCACGAAGGAGGCGTCGGCGGCGAGGGCGGGATGCATGACCTTGAGAGCCAGCACCCGGTCCAGCCGGGTGTCGACGGCCCGGTAGACCGTGGCCATGCCGCCGACGGCGATCCGCTCGTCGACTCGGTAGCGGCCGTCGAGCAACTGCCCGACGAGCGGGTCCTGAAGGGTCGTATCCACGCCGTTGAGTGTACGAGCCGGGCTTACGCCTCCCGAACGCCTCCGGTGGCACAGACCCCGCACTGCGACCAACCTGTGGCCTATGGCCTCACATCCACGCCGCCGCAGCCGAGCGTCCGCCCGCACCCGTGCCTCCTGCCGCGCCCTCGCGGCCGTCGCCGTCACCGGCGTCCTGCTGACCGCGGCCGGCTGCGATGCGGCGACCGGCGCCCGGCCGGCCCGGGCCGACGCCACGGCCTCACCCACCCTCTCCGAGGCGCCGCCGCCGCAGCCGCCCCCGCTGATGACGCGGCAGCAGGTCGAGGACGCGGCCGGCCGGCTGGACCCGATGGTCGAGGACCTGATGCGCCGCACGGGGGTGCCCGGCGTAGCCGTCGCCGTCGTCCACGACGGCAAGGTGATCCATGAGAAGGGCTACGGCGTCCGGCGCGCGGGCGACCCCGAGAAGGTCGACCCCGGCACCGTCTTCCAGCTCGCCTCGGTCTCCAAGCCGCTGGCGTCCACGGTCGTCGCGGGCGCCGTCGGCGGGGCCGGCGGCGCCGCGGAGGTGGCCTGGGACGACCCGGTCGCCGAGCACGACCCTGGCTTCGCGCTGCGCGACCCGTGGGTGAGCGAGCACGTCACGATCGCCGACCTCTTCTCCCACCGCAGCGGGCTGCCCGACCACGCAGGCGATCTGCTGGAGGACCTCGGCTACGACCAGGAGTACATCCTCGGCCATCTGCGCGACCAGCCGCTGTCGCCGTTCCGGGCCAGCTACGCCTACACGAACATGGGGCTGACCGAGGCCGCCGTCGCCGTGGCCGAGGCGAAGGGCGCCACATGGGAGGAGCTGTCCGAGGAGGTGCTGTACGAGCCGCTCGGCATGGACTCCACCAGCTCCCGCTTCGCCGACTACGAACAGGCCGCCAACAAGGCCGCGGCCCATGTCCGGGTGGACGGCGAGTGGCGGGCGGACCATACCCGCAACGCGGACGCCCAGTCGCCCGCGGGGGGAGCCAGCTCGAACCTCCGCGACCTGACGAAGTGGACCAGGCTGCAGCTCGCAGGCGGCAAGGACGGGGACGAGCAGCTCATCGACGCCGCCGCCCTCGACGAGACCTGGCTCCCGCACAGCGTCTCCCGCCCGGCCGCCGCCCCGGCCGGCCGTGCCGGCTTCTACGGGCTCGGCTGGAACGTCGACTACGACGAGCACGGCAGACTCCGGCTCAGCCACTCCGGCGCCTTCAACCTCGGGGCTGCCACGGCCGTGGCGCTTCTGCCGTCCGAGCGGCTCGGCATCGTCGTCCTGACGAACGGTCAGCCGATCGGCGTGCCCGAGACGGTGACCTCGGCCTTTCTGGACATCGCGCAGAACGGCCGGCAGACGGTCGACTGGTGGCAGCTCGCCAGCAGCTCCTTCGCCGCGCTGGAGGAGAGCGAGCGCTCCGACACCGACTACGGCAAGCCGCCGGAGGACCCCGCCGAGGCGAGGTCCGACGACGCGTACACGGGGACGTACGCCAACGGCTACTACGGACCGCTGACCGTACGGGCCGAGAGCGGCGGCCTGGTGATGGAACTCGGCCCGCGCACTATGCGCTTCCCCCTCACGCACTACGACGGCGACACCTTCAGCTACGAGTCGACGGGCGAGAACGCGGCGGGCCGCTTCGGAGTCACCTTCACCGTCGGCGAGGGGGCGGGGGCGCGGGCGTCGAAGGCAGTGGTGGAGAACCTCGACGCCACCGGTCTTGGCACCTTTACCCGCAGCTGACCGGGCCGTGGGCGGACCGTGCTCGGAGCGGGCTCAGAACGGGCTCAGAACGCGGGCCGCTCCGGGTCGAGCGCCGCGCGGCCCTCCGCCGGGGACGACGCCTCCGCGAAGTGGCGGCGCGGAATGCGGCCCGCCCGGTACGCCAGCCGCCCGGCCTCCACCGCGTGCCGCATCGCCTCCGCCATCAGCGTCGGCTCCTGTGCCCGCGTCACCGCCGATGCCAGCATCACCGCCGAACAGCCCAGCTCCATCGCCAGCGCCGCGTCGGACGCCGTGCCCGCGCCCGCGTCGAGCACCACCGGCACCCCGGCCTGCTCGGTGATCAGCTGGAAGTTGTGCGGATTGCGGATGCCGAGGCCCGAGCCGATGGGCGAGCCCAGCGGCATGACCGCCGCACAGCCCACGTCCTCCAGCTTCCGCGCGAGCACCGGATCGTCATTGGTGTACGGCAGGACGGTGAAGCCGTCGTCGACGAGGGTCTCGGCGGCGTCCAGCAGCTCGACCGGGTCCGGCAGCAGCGTCCGCTCGTCCGCCACCACCTCCAGCTTCACCCAGTCGGCGCCGAGGGCCTCGCGCGCCAGACGTGCCGTCAGCACCGCCTCGCCCGCAGTGAAGCAGCCCGCCGTGTTCGGCAGCACCCGGATGCCCAGCTTGTCCAGCACGGACAGCACGGACCCCTGGACGGTGGGATCGAGGCGGCGCATCGCCACCGTCGTCAGCTCCGTGCCGCTTGCGACGAGGGAGCGCTCCAGCACATCGAGGCTCGGCGCCCCGCCCGTACCCATGATCAGCCGGGAGGAGAACTCCACACCGCCCAGCAGGAAACGGTCGTCGGACATGGCCGCTCAGCCTCCCTGCACCGCGGTGAGGACCTCGACCCGGTCGCCCTCGGCGAGCACCGTGGCGGGCCACGCGCTGCGCGGCACGACGGTCTCGTTCACGGCGGCTGCCACTCCGGAAGGGGCCGTCGTCAGGGTGGCCACCAGGGCGTCCAGGGTGGTGGGCCGGTCGAGCCGGCGCGGCTCGCCGTTCACGGAGACGGACAGGGCGACGGATTCGGAGGCGGATTCGGAGGCGGTCATGCGGGCTGCTCCTGACGTACGGAGGACTGGAGGAGGGCGTGCGGGGGAGAGAACCGGCTCGGGGCGAAGTCACGGGCCATGGCGGGAAGTTCGCCCGAGACGAGGACCTCGGCCATGACATCGCCGGTGACCGGGGTCAGCAACACCCCGTTGCGGTAGTGGCCGGTGGCCAGCGACAGGCCGTCAAGGGCCGTCGGGCCGAGCAGCGGAGCGTTGTCCGGGGAGCAGGGCCGCAGCCCGGCGCATGTCTCCGTCAGCGGCAGCTCCGTGATGCCTGGCACCAGCTCATGGGCGTCCCGCAGCAGTTCGTACACCCCGCCCGCGGTGACCGTGGTGTCCCAGCCGAGCTCCTCGCTCGTCGCGCCCACCACCAGCTCCCCGCCGGCGCGCGGCACCAGATACACCTGGCTGCCGCGCACCACGGCGCGCACGGTCCGGGAGAGAAACGGCGCATAAGAGGGGGGCACGGTCAGCCGGAGCACCTGCCCCTTCACCGGCCGCACCGGAGGCAGCACCTCGTCCGGCACCCCCGCGAGCCTGCCGCTCAGGGAGCCGCCCGCCAGCACCACCTGGCCCGCGGCCAGCGTCACGCCGTCCGTCAGCACGGCCCCGGCCGCCCGGTCCCGTACGACCGTCAGCCGCTCCGCCCAGCCGCGGCGCAGATCCACCCCGGCCCGCTCGCAGGCCGTCACCAGGGCGGCCGCGAGCCGTCGCGGATCGATCTGGTGATCGCCGTCGACCCGCAGCCCGCCGCGCACCCCCGGCGCGAGCATCGGCTCCAGCCGGCGGCACTCGCGTCCCGTGAGCCACACCGACTCAAGCCCGGACCGCTGCTGCAGCGTATGCAGCTCCCGCAGATGGGCCCGGTCGTCGGCGTCGAGCGCCACGGCGAGCGTGCCGCAGGCCCGGTAGTCCACGGTCTGCCCGCTCGCCTCCTCCAGCTCCCCGACGAACGCCGGATAGCGGCGCGCGGACTCCAGATTGAGCCCGAGCAGCTTCTGCTCTCCGTAGTGCAGCTCGGTGACGGCGGCCAGCATGCCTGCCGCGACCTGCGCGGCGCCACCGCCCGGGTGCGGATCGACGACCCGCACCCGCAGGCCCCGCTGTGCGGCCCGCCACGCGGTGACCAGGCCGATGATCCCGCCCCCGATGACCAGAACGTCCGAGACGTCCTTCGGCATACGCGACACATACGACACATGCGACATGGGCGTTCAGCCCCTCCCTTCGCCGGCATGACCCGGATCAGGTTCGTACGGTCGGAGGCCGCCCAGCCTCCCTCTCAGCCCGGTGCGTCCGGGCTCCCGCGAGTGCTTTACGGTGGCCACCCTAACCCCAGCTCGCGACGCGCTGTAAGGCGCAGCAAGGGAGCAGCCGCTGTGGCACGCTCGCTCGACGGTCTGGTCCTCGCCCCCGTGGCCGACCAGGCCCCAGGTCAGGTGGGGACCGGCACCCGGTTCACCTATCACGAGCAGGACGGTCGGATCTGGGCCGAATACGCGGGCGGCGACGTGATCCGCGGGCATCTGGTGGGGACCAGGGAGGGCGACCGGCTGGACTTCCGTTACGTCCAGCTCAGAACGGACGGCAGCACGGCCTCCGGGCGCTGCGCCTCGACGGTCGTGGAACTCGCCGACGGCCGGGTGCGGCTGGAGGAGACCTGGGAGTGGGAGTCGCAGCCGGGCCGCGGGACCAGCGTGGTGGAGCAGCTTTCCGAGGCGTCTTCCTGACGTCTTGTCAGCTGCGTAAGGTGATCGGGTGAGCGAGCAGAGACAGCGGCCGGAGCGGAGCCCGGAGGGGGCGGCGCGGCGGGTCGTCGTGGCCGGGGCGGGCATGGCGGGGGTGCAGACCGCGGTCGCCCTGCGGGAGCGGGGGTTCACCGGACCGGTCACGCTGATCGGCGCGGAACCCCACCAGCCGTACGACAGGCCCCCGCTGTCCAAGGCCATTCTCCTCGGCAAAGCCGAAGGCTCCGCCTTTGACGTGGACTTCGAGGCGCTCGGCATCGAGCTGCGGCTCGGCTGCGAGGTGACCGGGGTGCGCCCCGGCGCGCATGAGCTGGACACCGAGGCCGGGCCCGTCCCGTACGACGTCCTGGTCATCGCCACCGGCGCGGAGCCGGTCACCCTGCCCGGCGCCGAGGGCGTGCCCGGCGTGCATCTGCTGCGCACCCTCGACGACGCGGCGCGGCTGCGGCCCGTGCTCGAACAGCGGCATGACATCGTGGTGGTCGGCGCGGGCTGGATCGGCGCGGAGTTCACCACGGCCGCCCGCGAGGCGGGCTGCGCCGTCACCGTCGTGGAAGCCGCGGACCGGCCCCTGGCCGGCGCCCTCCCCGCGGAGGTCACCGCACCCATGGCCGCCTGGTACGCCGAGTACGGGGCGGAGCTGATCACCGGCGCACGGGTGGCGTCCGTGGAACCGGGCGCGGTCCTCCTCGCCGCGGACGGCCCCGGCGCGGGGCGCAGGATCGCCGCCGACGCCGTGGTCGTCGGGATCGGGGCGCGGCCCGCCACGTCCTGGCTGGCGGGGTCCGGCATCGCACGCGACCCGGACGGCGCGATCACCGCCGACGACCGGCTGCGCACCTCGGCGCCCGATGTGTACGCCGTCGGGGACTGCGCCTCCTTCCCCTCCGCCCGCTACGGGGCGCGGCTGCTCGTCCACCACTGGGACAACGCCCTCCAGGGGCCGCGCACCGTCGCCGCCGCCATCGTGGGCGGCGGCGACGGCGCGCCCGGCGAGGTGTACGACCCGGTGCCCTACTTCTGGTCCGAGCAGTTCGGGCGGTTCGTCCAGTACGCGGGGCATCACGCGGCCGCCGACACACTGCTGTGGCGCGGCGACCCGGCCGAGGCGGGGGACGCGGGCTGGACCGTGCTCTGGCTGCGGGACGGCGTACTCGTCGCGCTGCTCGCCGTCGGCCGCCCCCGCGATCTCGCGCAGGGCCGCAAGCTCATCCAGTCCGGCGCCCGGCTCGCCCCGGACCGGGCCGCGGACCCGTCCGTCCCCCTGAAGGCGGCCGTCGCGTAGGGGTGTGCGGGGGCCTTTCCCTTGCCCCTCCCCCTACGCCCTGGGGGCGTGGGGCACCCCCCCACTTCCCGCAACTGGGGGCAAGCCCCAGCCCCTCTCGGGGCCCTTCCCCGGAGGCCCCCTCCAGGGCCCGCTCCGGCCCCGCCCGCCCTGCTCCGGGCCCGTCGCCCCCGTGCTCCGGGCCCGTCCGGGGAAGGGGCCGTGGGGTGGCAGCTTCGCGCAGCCCGCTCCCGGGTACGGCCTTCGGCCGTGTCCAGGCTCCTCCCCCAGCTACCTCCCCCAGACTCCGTCCGGGGGTACCCCCACGGAGGTGCCCCCCAACGGGCTGAATTTGACTGCGCCAGTCAAGCCCCGCCGGCGACTGAGGCGCAGGGGCGCCGCACATGGTGCTCGGCCGGCCCGTCCGAAGCTCCGCGCCACCGCGCGAGCCGGTCGGGGCGGCGGAGGCCGCCCAGGCTTCCGGCCGAACCTGCCGCCACCTGCGAAGCCGCCAGGGCCGACCGGCTACACCACTTGGCGGAACACCACCGCAGGGACCGAACTCCACCCCGCGGCGACTGAAGCGCGAGGGTCAGCACAATCAAGCCCCGCCGGCGATTGAGGCGGGAGGGGCTGCGCAATCAAGCCCCGTCGGCGTTTGAGGCGCGGGGGTTCGGGGGCGGAGCCCCCGCACGGGGGCTGGGGCGGAGCCCCAGTTGCTGAGGCCCGGCTACCGACTGTCAGTCCCAGATGGCACGCTTGTGATGTGACCGAGATTGACGCGAAGACCGATGCTCTCGTCCCCGCCTGGCTCCACCTGCCCGACATCGCGGAAATGCTGGACGTCGAGGTGACGCGCGTGCGGCAGCTGGTGAAGGAGGGCCAGCTGATCGCCGTGCGCCGAGGTGAGAACCGCACACTGCAGGTGCCGGCCGCCTTCATTGACGGCGACCGGGTGGTCAAGGGCCTCTCCGGCACCCTGACCCTGCTGAGGGACGACGGCTTCACCGACGAAGAGATGCTGGAGTGGCTCTTCACCCCCGACCCGACCCTGCCCGGCACCCCCGCGCAGGCGCTCAGGGAGAATCGCGGCACGGAGGTGAAGCGCCGGGCCCAGGCGCTCGCCGTCTGACGTCCGGCACACTCCGGCGTCATCCTGCCGCTCGCATGCGCGTGCGGTGACCGTACAACCTGCCAACCAGTCGCGGTGTGCGGGCCCTGAGCCTTGTGCTCCGGGCCCGCGCGCCGCCCGCCCTACGGGGGATCGTGCCCATGTCCACGGCCCATGCGCTGCTGTCCGACGCCCGGCTCTATCTGTGCACGGACGCGCGCAAGGAGCGCGGCGACCTCGCCCCGTTCCTTGATGAGGTGCTGTCCTCCGGCGTCGACATCGTGCAGCTGCGCGACAAGGGGATGGAGGCGGCCGAGGAGCTCGACCATCTCCAGGTCGTCGCCGACGCCTGCCGCCGCCACGGCAAGCTGCTCGCGGTGAACGACCGCGCGGACGTCGCCCATGCGATCGGCGCCGATGTGCTGCATCTGGGTCAGGGGGATCTGCCGGTGCCCGCGGCCCGCGCGATCCTCGGCGACGAGGTCCTGATAGGCCGCTCCACCCACGCCGGCTCCGAGGCCGACGCGGCCGCGGCGCAGCCGGGCGTGGACTACTACTGCACCGGCCCCTGCTGGCCGACCCCCACCAAGCCGGGGCGGCATGCGCCGGGCCTGGATCTGGTGCGCCATGCCGCGGCCCGGGGCGGCGGCCGGCCCTGGTTCGCCATCGGCGGCATCGACGCCGGCAATCTCGACCAGGTGCTGGACGCCGGGGCGCGCCGGATCGTCGTCGTACGGGCGATCACCGAGGCGGACGACCCGGGTGCCGCGGCCGCCGATCTCGCGAAGAGGGTCCGTGAGCGCCTCGCCTCGTAGCCCTCGGGACGGCGCTCGGGACCGTCATCGGCCCGCAGCCCGAAGCGAGCGTCTCGTATGGTGGGCATCTGACGGCCCGTAGACCTGAAATGGCCCGCCAGCAGGGGCTTGGTGGCGAAAAAGTGTCCGATGGGTGGACAGAGGTCGGACAAAAGCCGCATTTTTCCATGGTCCGGTTGGGGGACCGCCGCGGCCTGGATAACCTGCGGGTATGGCCCTCGGCACAGCTTCGACCAGGACGGATCGCGCACGCACCGTGCGTGAGCTGCTCGCGCCCGGAAAACCCTCGTACTCGTTCGAGTTCTGGGCGCCCAAAACCGAGAAGGGCGAGCGGAACCTCTGGAACGCGCTGCGCAGAGTCGAAGCGGTGGCCCCGAACTTCGTCTCCGTGACCTATGGAGCCGGCGGTTCGACCAGGGCCGGCACCGTCAAGGCGACCCAGCAGATCGCCGCCGACACCACCCTCACCCCCGTCGCGCACCTCACCGCGGTGAACCACTCCATCGCCGAGCTGCGCAATATGATCGGACAGTACGCCGACGCCGGGATCCGCAACATCCTCGCCGTGCGGGGCGATCCGCCCGGCGACCCGATGGGGGAGTGGATCAAGCACCCCGACGGAGTGCGATACGCGGCGGAACTCGTCCGGCTGATCAAGGAGTCGGGGGACTTCTGCGTCGGCGTCGCCGCCTTCCCCGAAATGCATCCGCGCTCCACGGACTGGGACACGGACATCCGGCACTTTGTGGATAAGTGCCGGGCGGGCGCGGACTATGCGATCACACAGATGTTCTTCCGGCCCGAGGACTATCTGCGGCTGCGGGACCGGGTGGCGGCCGCGGGTTGTGAAACGCCCATCATCCCCGAGATCATGCCGGTCACCAGCGTCAGACAGCTTGAGAGATTTCCGGAGCTGAGCAACGCCACCTTCCCCGACGGTCTGAAAGAGCGGATCCTCGCGTCCAAGGACGATCCCGCCGCTGTACGCTCCATCGGTATCGAGTTCGCGACGGAGTTCTGCGAGCGTCTGCTGTCCGAGGGCGTCCCCGGACTGCACTTCATCACGCTGAACAATTCCACGGCGACACTCGAGATCTACGAGAATCTCGGACTGCACGAGCAGTCTTGACCGGCCGCACCCACCCCGACCCGGGACTGCGGCCGCAGGAGAGGGGCGGGGATGGGCTGGACGGTCCTGTACATCGCGTTCGGCATCGTCGCGCTGTGGCTGCTCGGTGAGGTGCTGCTGCAGTACAAAGCCCGGCTGCGATGGCGTGTTCTCGCCTTCGTCGGCTTCCTGGTCGTGGTCTTCGGCGTGCTCACGGCCAACCGCCTGGTGATCGTGGCCGGCGCCCTCGCCTTCGCCGCCGGCCAGACCTGTGTCACGCTCTCCTTCCGCCGCGGCTTCTCCACGGGGTGGGCGCTCGGCGGCAGTCCGGGCGTCAGCCGTCGGCGCAAGGTCGGCCCGGGCGGCGCGGCCAGGCGTGAGCCCACGCTGGAGGTATCGGATCTGGCGTGTGAAGAGGCCCGTGCAGATGCCTCTGACGACACCCGCCGGGACCCGGACCACGACCATACGGACGGCCCCGCGGGAGCCTCCGACAGCGACAGCCCGCGCAGCGCCGCCCCTGACCCGGCCCATGACCCCTACGGCTCCGGTTCCGTGACCACCCTGAACGCCTCCGGTGAGGGGGCGTCCTCCGTCTACGAACCGCAGCCGCTGCCGGAGGACACCGGCCGGTACGGCATCTACACCGCCAATCCGGCCTATGCGGCGGAGCCGGACCACAGCCACAGTTATGCGGCCTACGAGGGCGGATACGGCTTCCCCGACTACGGCCAGCAGCACACCGGCCAGTCGGGGCAGACCGGTCAGGACTCCTATGCCGACGCATACGACTACGACGCCGGGCGGCAGCAGTACCCCGCGTACTCCGACCCCTATGTGGGCGGTCAGCATGTGGGCGGCCAGCAGTTCCAGACCTACGACCACTACGACAGCTTCGGCGGTCAGCAGCAGTTCGCGGCGGACGCCTACGCCCAGCAGCCGTACAGCGAGACCCCGCCGGGCGGGGTCTGGGTCCCGCTCCAGCGCGACGACGAGCAGCAGACCCCGCCCATGCCGTCGAACCCGCCCGAGTCCCCCTCCCCCTACGGCTACGACCCCGGGCACAACGAGCAGCAGTACCGCTACTGATACTGAGCCATTGGCCGGCGGATCCGCCGGCCCCGGGCCCTCACTGGGACCCGCGGCGTGTCAGGGCCCCGCGGCGTGTCACTGGGACCCGCGGAAGTCCGGGCCCTCCACGATCAGCCCCGCGACCAGCGCGCCGGACATCCCCGCATGTGGCAGCCCGCCGCCCGGATGGGACCAGCCGCCCGCGAGATACAGCCCCGGCAGCCGGGTCGCGTTCCCCTGGTGCAGCCAGCGGCAGCCGCCCCCGGCGAGGGCGGGAGCGGGCACCGCCCCCGTCTCCGCGGGCGTCAGGATCTCGTGCCACAGCAGCCGCTCAGATATCTCCGGCACCGCCGCGGCCGCGGCGTCGATCAGCGTCCGGGCACAGCTCTCCCGCAGTGCCGGATCCGTCCAGTCGACCCCTTCCCCGCCCATGGCGTCGTGAGCCGCCACGGTGGCGGTGAGGGTGACCGCCTCATGTGCGTCGTCCGGGCGGCACCGCGGGTCGTCCGGCCGCAGCACCGTGACCGTGGGCCGCTCCGCCGTCCGCCCGCCGAAGACGGCCGACGCCTCGGCGTGGGCATCAGGGGAGTGGATCACCGTGCGGTGCGGGGCGGACCCGGACCGCGCCCCGCGCAGCGCGGCCAGCACGGTGAACCGTCCGGTCGCGGGGCGCTGCGGCGGCACATCGCCGTCCTGCCACGGGCGCCCGTCCAGCAGCCCGGGCACCGGGGCCCCGGCCACCACATGCGCGGCCTCGGCGAACGAGCCGTCAGCCAGCTCCACCCCTGCCGCCCTGCCGTCCTTCTCGACGACGCGGGTCACCTCCGCGCCGAAGACGAACTCCACCCTTCTGGCCAGACACCGCTCATACACGGCCCGCGCCAGCTCCCGCAGGCCGCCCTCGACATACCAGCTGCCGAAGGTCTGCTCCATATACGGCAGCAGCGCGGCGCTGGCCGGGGCATGCCGCGGATCGAGGCCGTAGGACAGCACACATCCGTCGAGCAGCGCGGCCAGCCGCGGGTCCGCCAGCTCCCACCGGCCGATCTCCCGGACCGTCGCGGCCTGCCGGGTCCGCAGCAGTCTGCGCTGCCGCAGGGACGGATAGGGGTTGCGGCCCAGCACCTCCCAGTTGGGCCACAGCGGCTCCTCCAGCAATGGGCGGCGGGAACGGTCCCAGGCGTCCCTGGCCCGCACGAGGAACGCTCCCCAGCGCTCCCCGGCCCCCGCACTCAGCGCCTCCTCCAGGGCGGACACGACCCCGGCGCGTGTGGCGTTCGGCAGGGTGGCCGCGGTGCCGTCGGCGAACAGATGGCGGCTCGCCGGATCGACCTGGACCAGCCCGACGCGGCTCTCCAGCGGCTCCTTGCCGGTCTTGAGGAACAGATCGCGCCAGACGGCCGGCAGATGCAGCAGACCGGGACCGGTGTCAAACGCGAAACCGTCGCGCTCGAACCGGCCCACCGACCCGCCGTAGGTCGCCGAGCGCTCGTACACCGTCACCCGGTGGCCTGCCACGGCCAGCCGGGCGGCCGCCGCCATGGCGCCCGCTCCGGCGCCGATCACCGCAATCCGTGCCATGTCCGCGACTTTATCGACCGCCACTGACAGCTCCGCCGCGCGCACCCGTGACGTACGGATTCTCCGCACTGAGCCGCTCATGCGGCAGGTGAGCGCACCAGGCTTGAGTATCCGTACCTAGTCGCCGAGATGAGTACGGATGCGGATGGGAGCCGACCGGGGCAGACGGAAGAGTGGGAGGCACGGAAGGGGCGCGACGCCGGCACCGCCGACACGGGGCGGCGGAACGGCGCAGCTCCCCGGACGCAACGGGGGGACACGGGGGATACGCCGGTCCGGCGGGGCTCGGGGGGATCGAGCCTCGCCGGACCTGCGCTTGTGTGCCCGGCGCTTGTCCCGTGTGACCTGCGCTTGTGTGCGCCGTCCCCTCAGCGCCGCCCGCTGACACGTCCGTGCAGCAGCAGCGAGAGCGCCGAGTGCACATCGTCGAGCGAGCGCTCCCGCTGGAACGCCTGCCAGTCCAGCGCCGCCACCAGCACCATCCCGACCAGCGCGGCGGCCGTGAGCGGAATGTCGATGTCCTGGCTCAGCTCGCCGCTCTCCACGCCCTCCCGCAGCACCGTCTCCACCACGGCCACGGCCTGCTGCCGTACCACCAGCAGCGTCGACTGCCACGCCCGGTTGGTGCGCCACAGCTCGGCGACGTACAGCTGGGTGAACGCCGGATAGCGGTCGATGAAGCCCAGACCGGCCCGGATCATGGCGTCCAGCGCCTCGACGCGCGTCCCGCCGCGTTCTGCCGTCTCGTCCGCGGCGGCCTGGAGCGAGGCGGTCAGCAGGCCCACGCCGTACCGCAGCAGCTCTTCGAACAGCTCGGTCTTGCTCTTGAAGTTGTAGTAGACGGTGCCTTTCGCGACTCCGGCCCGTTCGGCGATCTCGTCCACCGTCGTGGCGGAGAAGCCCTGCTCCGCTATGAGGGTGACGGCCGCCTCGTAGAGCTTGGCCCGGGTCGCCCGCCGTCTGGTGCTGCTGCCGTCCATGGCGTCGATTCTCACAGGTCCGGCCCGCATCACAGGCTCAGTTCTGGATGCAGTCGGTCCAGCGTCCACACCTGCTTGCGCCGTGCCGTGACCGCGGTGAGCGCCACCGCTCCGGCGGTGAAGGCGGCGAGCACCGCGCACGCCTGCCACACCGGGCCGAGCCCGCCGCCCGTGATCAGCCTGCGCAGCGCCTCGACGACATACGTCATCGGCAGATACGGGTGGATCGCGTTGAAGAATCCAGGGCTGGTCTGCACGGGGTAGGTGCCGCCGGCCGAGGTGAGCTGGAGCATCAGCACCGCGAGGACGAGGATCCGGCCCGCCGCGCCGAAGCGGGCGTTCAGCCACTGGATGATCGAGGCGAAACAGCAGGTCGTCAGGGCGAGGAAGGCGAGCGTCCCGGCCGTGTGCGCGGGCTGCAGATCGAGCCCGAAGCGCAGCACCGACATCAGGGCCGCCACCTGGAGCAGGCCGATCGCGGCCACCGGAAGCAAGCCGGCCAGCGCGATCCGCCAGGCGGACGCCCCGACGGCGAGCGCGCGCCGGTTCATCGGCTGGATGATCATGTATGCCACCATCGAGCCCACCCAGAGGGAGAGCGGGATGAAGTAGGGGGCGAAGCCGGTGCCGTAGTTGGGCGCCTTGTGCAGGGACTGGCTGGCCAGCTGCACGGGGTCGGCCATCACCTCGGTACGGCGGTCACGGTCCTTCTCGTCGTAGTCGGGGATCTTCTCCACGCCCTCGTTCAGCCCGCCCGCCAGCTGGATCGAGCCGTCCTTGAGGCTGATCAGACCGCCGTCCAGCTCCTTGGCGCCCTTCTTCAGCCTGCCGACGCCGCTGTCCAGCTCGGCGGACCCGGACTGCGCGCCGGCGATCCCGGTGTGCAGCTCGTCGGCGCCCTTGGCGACCTTCTTGGCGCCTTCGTTGAGCCGCTTGATGTCGGCGATGGACGACTCCAGGTCCTCGTCCAGACGGGGGGCGCGCTTGGCGAGGGCGTTCGCCCGCTGCTGGACCTTGGCGAGTTCGGCGTCCAGCTCCTCGAACTGGCCGCTGTTGCTCTGCACGAGCTGCTGTACGCCATCGGCGGTCTTGGCCACACCGGCCGCCGCCGTCTTCGCCCCTTCCAGCGTGGTGCAGAGCGCGGGGTCGGCCGGCGGCTTGTCCGCGCCGCACTGCTCCTGGTGCAGGGCCGTCAGCTTGCCGGCCTCTTCATGGGCCTTCGCGCGGGCGTCCGGCGCCTCCTGCTGAATGGTCTTGAGGCCCTCGCGGATCGCCCCCGAGCCGGCTGCGACGGCCCGCGCGGAGAGCTCGATCACTTTGCCGTTGTCCTTGAGGTACGGGCGTACGTCCTTGGCGAGCCCGTCGACCTTGTCCGCGAGCTCCTGGGTGCCGGCGGCGACCTGGCCTGTGCCGGTCTCCACCTTCCCGGCGCCCTTGTTGAGCTCGACCATGCCCCCGGCCAGCTTGCCGCTGCCGTCCTTGGCGTCCTTCAGCCCGTCGGCGAGCTTCTTGGAGCCCTCCTTGGCCTTGCCGACGCCGTCCTTGAGCTGGTCGGCGCCCTTCGCGGCCTCCTCGGTGCGGTCATGGATGTCGGAGAAGGAGATGAAGATCTTGTCGAGGAAGGAGCGGGAGGCGTCGGTCGAGGCGGCGGTGCGGACCTCCGCGAAGACCGTCCGGGAGATCGACCCGACGATGTAGTTGTTGGCGTCGTTCGTGTGGACCTGCAGCGCTCCGGTCTCCGGGGAGTCGCCGGAGCTGGAGGCGATGCGCTCGCTGAAGTCCGCCGGCATGGTCAGCGACAGATAGTACGTGCCGTCCTCCACGCCCTTGCGGGCGTCGGCCGCGCTCACCTCGTGCCACTCGAAGATCCGGCTGTCGAGCAGGTTCTCGGTGATCTCGTCGCCCGCCGAGATCTTCTTGCCGTCTGCGGTCGCCCCCTTGTCGTCGTTGACGAGCGCCACGGGCAGCCGGTCGAGCTTGCCGTAGGGGTCCCAGAAGGACCACAGGTAGAGCGCGCCGTACAGCAGCGGCAGCAGCAGGATCGCGACGAGCGCGGCGCGCGGCAGCTTCCCCCTGCCGAAACGCTTCAGCTCAAGCGCGGCCAGTTTCGGCGAGCGCATCGGCCGCCCCCTCCTTGTTCTTGTCGTCCTTCTCGGCGTGGGCGTCGGCGGCGTCGGCGTCGGCGTCGGGGCGCTCGTCGGCTCGCTCGCTCTCGTGGGGCTGCTCGGGCTGCTCGGTCTCCGCCGGGGCGTCCGTGCGCACGACCGTCGCTTCCTCGGGCGGCTGGCTGCACACGGCGAGCACGGTCGTGCCGCTCTCGGCGACCGAGGACAGCAGCCGCCAGGCCGCTGCCCGGTCCGCGTCGGAGAGTTTGAGGTCGGCGTCGTCGACGGCCAGCAGACGGGGGCGGCCCATCAGCGCGAGGGCCGCCGAAAGCCGCAGCTCCTCCAGCCGCTCCAGATCGCGCACGGCGGTGCGCTCTCCTTTGGGGAGCGCGGAGAGGTCGAGCTCCACGGCCTTGAGCGCCTCGTCGACGAGGTGCTGTGCGGTGCCGGCCCGCTCGGCGCGGGGGCGCAGCAGGGCGCGCAGAGAGCCGTCGAAGCGGCGCTGCAGCAGCGCCCGCTCGCGCAGATGCTCGGCGACGGTCAGCGCGGGATCGAGGTCGCTGACGCCCGGCACCGGGCCCAGAGCGGTGAATCCGCGTACGGCGGCCATCCTGCGCGGCAGCTGCTCCCCGCCGACCTCGGCGCGGCCCTCAGTGGGCCGCATCCGGCCGGTGAGCGCGAGCAGCAGGCATGTGCGCCCGGAGCCCGAAGGGCCCGTCAGCGCGATGAGTGAGCCGGGTGCGGCGTCGATGTCCACCGAGCGGAACGCCCAGCCGCGCGGGCCCTTGAGCCCGAAGTCCTCGGCGACGACCGCCGCCCCGTGCGGGCTGTCCACGTGGCCCCTCCCTTTTAAACTGACCAGTCAGTGCAAAAGCTACCCCGAACCAGTGAGCGAAGCAAAAACGCAGGTCAGGGCGGATTGTCAGTGGCAGCCACCACGATGGACACATACGGCCACAGCGCCGTCACACGACGACAGGAGGTTCGTCATGGCCAGCCATCACGCAGCAGCCGCACACCGGCGCCGCGGCACCGGCCCTGCCCCCTCACTGACCGGACCGGCGCACGACGTCCATCCCGTGCTGCGGCGGTCCGCCGCGCCGCCCGCGGCCCTCGATCTGCTCGCCCAGGCCCGCAGCGGGCTGGACGAGGCCGCCGCCCTCGAAACGTCCAACGAGCGGTACGCCACCGCGCATCTCGCCGCCCTGCGCACCGCGGCGGCCGTCCTCGCCGCCCGCGGCCGGCCGGAGGCCGACCCCAGGAAGCGCCGGCGCATACGCAGCGCGTGGGAGGTGCTGCCGGAGGTCGCGCCCGAGCTGACCGAGTGGAGCGCGCTGTTCGCCTCCGGCGCGCAGCGGCGGGCCCGGGCCGAGGCCGGCATCCGCGGTGCGGCGAGCAGCCGGGACGCCGACGATCTGCTGCGGGACACGGCCATGTTCCTGCGGCTGGTCGAGCGGATGCTGGTGCTCCAGCCGGTGCTGCCCCAGCCCAGGCCGGAGCAGCTCATGCCGCCGGGGCGGGACCGGGAGCCCGGGGCGGGGGACGCCGCAGGCTGAGCCGGTCTGGCGGCACGGTCCGGGGGCCCGAGGCAATAGGGTGGGCTGCAGCTGCACCCGTCCATGCCGAGGAGTCATCGCCGTGCCGGACCCGTCCCCTGTCACCGGTGGGGAGAACCCATCGCGCCCTTCACGCGCCTCCGTTCGCATGGCCGTGGTCTGGGATGTGCTCAAGGACGCCCTCGACAGCCGGGCCAAGGCCAAGGGCACGGACACCCTCGACGTCCTCGACACCGGCGGCGGCAGCGGAAACTTCGCCGTGCTCGTGGCCGGGCTCGGTCACCGCGTCACCGTCGTCGACCCCAGCCCGAACGCCCTCTTCGCGCTGGAGCGCCGGGTGGCCGAGGCGGGCGTGGCCGACCGGGTCCACGGTGTCCAGGGCGATGTGCACGGCCTGTTCGACGTGGTCGAGCGCGGCGGCTATGACGCGGTGCTGTGCCATGGCGTCCTGGAGTATGTGGACGACCCCGCGGAGGGCGTGCGCAACGCGGCCGAGGCGCTGCGGCCGTCCGGCGCGCTCAGCCTGCTCGCCGCGGGCCTCGGCGGGGCGGTCCTCGCCAGGGCGCTGGCCGGGCACTTCAGCGAGGCCCGGCAGGCGCTGAGCGACCCCGCGGGCCGCTGGGGCGAGGGGGACCCCGTGCCCCGCCGCTTCACCGCGGAGCAGCTCACCGATCTCGTCTCCGCGGCCGGGGTCGAGGTGGGCGCGGTCCACGGCGTGCGGGTCTTCGCGGACCTGGTCCCCGGAGCCCTGGTCGACGCCGAGCCGGGCGCCCTGGACGCACTCCTCCAGCTGGAGGCCGCCGCCGCCGAGCTTCCCGCCTTCCAGTCGGTGGCCACCCAGCTCCACGTACTGGGCGAGAAGCGGCGCTGATCAGCGGCGCAGCCGCAGATGGAGTACGCCACAGGACCCCCGCGCCACGGCGCGGCCCCGTATGATCGGGGGACATCATCCGGCATGACGGATCGGAGGTTGGGGAATCAACGCCTCAGCAGCCGTGCCGGCATAGCGGCCCGGACGGCGAATTGGCATCAAGGGCGGGTTTCACGGGGGCGAAACCCTGCCTATCCTGAAAGGGCCGCATACCGGTCGCCCCCGCGACCGACAACGAGGAGGACTCCGTGCCGCTCTCGGAGCACGAGCAGCGAATGCTCGAGCAGATGGAGCGAGCGCTGTACGCTGAAGATCCCAAGTTCGCTACAGCGCTTGAGGGAAGCGGGCTGCGTACGTACACCCGGCGACGGGTATACCAGGCAGTCGCGGGCTTCCTGGTGGGTATCGCGCTCCTCATGGCCGGAATGGTCGCGCAGCAGATCTGGATCAGCGTGGTGGGATTCCTCGTCATGCTCGGCTGCGCGGTTCTCGCGGTCACCGGTTGGCGCAAAGCGCCCAAGCCGGGTGAGCAGGCCCCTGGGGACTCGGCCGGGCGCCGACAGCCCCGTCAGCGTAAGTCGATGATGAACAGAATCGAAGAGCGGTGGCAGCGCCGCCGCGACGAACAGGGCGGCCACGGCCACTGACCGGGGCTCCGCCCCGGGACCCGGGGGCGAGTGAGGCTTGCGGCTGCCTCCAAGCCGCGGCACACAATCCAAGATGGCACGGCGGGCGATGCGGACGGCGTCGCCCGCCGTCGCATGGCCGCACCTGTCTCCGCTCGGGTCCCAGCCCGGCGCCGTACCCGACCCCGCATACGGCCCGTGACCGCCCGCACCCAGGTGGCGGCGGTGCGGGTGCTGGCCGACCGCCTGCGGTCCGTGTGGCTGGCAGCCGTTCCGTGCTTGGGCCGGCCCGCGCCCTGGGCAAGGCGGCGGGCCGCCGCTTGGCCGCCTTGGTGTGTGTGGCGGTGCTGGAGCCGAACCTGGGCCCGGCGGGGTGCTGCGGCGCGAAGCTGCCGCCTTCGGGGGTGCGGGGCGGCAGCCCCGCAGCCGCCTCCCCCCCGAAGGGGGGCTGGGGGCTTGCCCCCAGTTTCGGGAAGGGGAGGGGCAGGGGAAAGACCCCTCCGGCCCCCCGGTCAGCCCCGCTGGCGGGACGGGCGGCGCAGGGCCGTGGCCCAGCGGTGCGGGCGCAGCCGGTGCAGGCGCAGGTCCCAGCGGTCCGTGAGCGCCCGCCAGCGGTCCAGGAGGGACCACAGCGCGCGGACGGACGAGCGCGGCAGCAGCAGGGCCCGCAGCCGGGTCCAGCGGTCCGCGTTCTCCAGCAGTCCGGCGCGGACGCGGTGCGCGTCCTCGGCCAGGCCCGCGCCCGGCCGGGGCTCGGGAGCGTAGAGCACCTGCTCCACCGCGCTCGCCACCCGGTGCACCGCCTCCGCGGACTCCTGCTCCAGCTTGCCCATCCGGACGATGCGGGCCGCGGCCTTCCGGGGCGTCTGTGACTCATCGGGCGGAATGCCCAGGTCCCATGCGGAGTCGGTGATCTCCTGCCAGGCCGCAAGCGTGCCAGCCTTTGTCCGGGCGGTTTCGACGCCGCCGGCGTCGAGCAGCCGGCCGTCCGCGCCGTCACCCGGCCCCGAAGCGCCAAGAGGACCCAAAGCGCCTGGAACATCCGAAGCGCCCGGGGAGCCGGGACCGCCCGGTGCGGCCAGCCGCCGCGCACGGGTCCTGACCCGCCACAGCAGCGGGAGCAGCGGCAGCAGCACCGCGGCCGCGACCGCAGGCACGGCCCACAGCACAGTCCCCAGCGGGAACCCCCCGTCCGACGGCGGTGCGATCTCGGCTGGCGCGGCCGCGCCGCACTCACCGAGCCGCCGCTCGTACTCCGGGCACCGGTCGCTCTCCGTCGGCGCCGCGGAGGGCGCTGCGGAGGTGTCGGGGGCGGGCTGCGCCGGGGTGGACGGCCCGCCGGAGGGGGCCTGCTCCCGGGTGTACTCCGGGACATTGCCCCGGTCCGGAGTCGGCTCGAACCGCGTCCACCCCACACCCTCGAAGTACAGCTCGGGCCAGGCGTGCGCATCGCGCAGCCCGACCGACATCGTGCCGTCGGACTGCAGGGACCCCGGGGTGAAGCCCACCGCGACCCGCGCCGGAATCCCCAGCGTCCTCGCCATGGCCGCCATCGAGAACGAGAAGTGAACGCAGAAGCCTTCCTTCTGCTTCAGAAAGCGGCTGATCGCCGTGACGCCGGTGCCGGAGTCCACGTCGGTGTCATAGGTGAAGCCGCCGTCGGCGGCGAACCACCGCTGGAGCTTGACCGCCCGCTCATAGTCGTTCGCCGCGCCCTGTGTGACCTCCCGCGCCGTCTGCGCGACCACGTCGGGCAGCACATCGGGCACCTTCGTGTACTCGCGCTGCACCCCGGCCGGCGGCCTGGGCGCGCGTATCAGCTGCTCACGGGTCGGCTCGACGATCAGGCTGCTCACCGAGTACTGCGCGCCCTTGGTGGTCTGCCCGCGGTCGCCGACCAGCGTCCGTCCCTCGGGCTCGAACCGCCAGCGCCCGTCGATCTTCACTGACATCGCCGGATAGGGCAGCGGCAGCCAGTTCTGCCGGTAGGAGTCCGCCGCCGAGAGGTTGGTGATGACCTCGGTGACCCGTACGTCCGGGCTCAGCCCGTCCGGCTGGGGCAGCCGCCCTGGCACATCCGTGACCTTGCGCTCCGACGACTTCCAGGCCGTGCCGTCGAACTGGTCGAGGGCCACGATCCGCAGATACAGGTTCCGGGTGTTCTCCGCGTTGGTGCGATAGCGGAGGACCTCGCGGTCCTCGGGCTGATTGAGGCTGTCCTGGAGCGAGACCAGCGGATTGACCGCCGAGATGGTGCCGCCCCCGCCGATTCCGGACCCCGAGCCGCCGCCCGTGCCGAGGAGCAGCCCGCCGTCCAGCGCGGGCAGCGCCGCGGGGACGGCCAGCGCCACGCCCAGCGCGAGCGCCCCGATCCGGCGGCCGGTGCGCACCGGCGCCAGCGCACGGCCGCCGGCCGCGTCCAGCCCGGACGACATGCGCCCGCGTGCCGGGGGCGCCCCGCCGAAGACCCGGCCCCACTGGGACAGCCGCTCACGGCCCTCCGCCAGCAGCAGCACCAGGTAGCCCGCGCCTGCCAGCAGGAAGTACAGCCAGCCCGCGCTGCCGCCGGCCAGGCTCGCGGCCACCGAGTAGAGCGCGAGCAGCGGCAGCCCCGCCGGCGCCGCACTGCGAAACGTCACTGCAAGGGCGTCCACCGTGAGGCCGATCAGCAGCACTCCGCCGATCACCATCAGTCTGATGCCGTCGGTCGCCGGGGCCGGGGACGCATACCGCGCCACGTCTTCCGCGCCCGACGTCAGCAGCTCGCCGAACCTTGCCAGGGACGCGGGCGTGGGAACCAGCGCGCCGAACGCCTCCCGTCTGGTGAAGACGGCGGTCAGCAGCACCAGCGCGAGAAGCGCCTGCACCGCGATGGTCAGCGTGCGGGCCAGCGGCACGCGCCGCGCGAGCGCCCCCGCCCCGGTCACCAGCGCCAGCAGAAAGGCCGCCTGCACGATCCAGGTGGCCGGATCGACCAGCGGCAGCAGCGCGGACGCCGCCAGCAGCGTCGCCGCGTAGGCGCACAGGGCGATCCGTTCGCGACCGCTCATGACCACACCCCGCTCATGACCAACCCCCAGAGAATGCGTTCGACGGCCCGCCGGACTCGGCGCGCTGCCGCCCCGCCAGCTGCCACAGCTCGGCGAGCGAGGCCCCGGCCGGCACGGCCAGCGCGGTCCAGCCCGACTCGCGCAGCAGCCGCAGCCGCTCCTCGACCGCCCCGGCCACCGCGCCGCCGGTCAGCCATGACCCGCTGTCCAGCACAAAGGCTATGGCCGCGGCGGAACGCTGCCGCATCCGGGCGGCCAGCGCGGCCTGTTCCTCGTCCAGATCGCCGAAGAAGGCGATCAGCAGTCCTTCCCGGCCCCCGCGCAGCGCCTCGTGCGCGCGGGACAGCCCGGCCCCGTCCGAGTGGTCGGCCACCGCGAGCGTGTCCATCATCAGCCCCGCCGCGTCCGCCGACTCCTGGGACGACCCCGCGAAGCCGTCGCCGCTCTCGCCCGGCGCCGTGCTCCCGGTGTCCGTCAGCAGCCGGACGGCGAATCCGCGCCCCAGCATGTGCATCAGCGTCGAGGCTGCCCCCGACACGGCCCATTCGAACGCCGAGTCCGGGCCTGCGCCCTCATAGGCGATCCGCCGGGTGTCGAGCAGGACCGTGCACCGGGCCCGCTGCGGCTGCTCCTCGCGGCGCACCATCAGCTCCCCGTAGCGGGCGGTGGAGCGCCAGTGCACCCGGCGCAGATCGTCTCCGTGCCGGTAGGCGCGCGGAATGATGTCGTCGTCGCCCGCCAGGGCGAGGGAGCGCTGCCGCCCGTCCCCGTGCCCCGAGGCCTCGCCCGCGAGGCGCACCGGCGGCAGCGTCTCGGTCCGCGGTATCACCGTGAGCGTGTCGTACGCGCTGAAGGAGCGGGTCAGCTCGCACATCCCGAACGGGTCGCTCAGCCGCAGCTGCAGCGGCCCGAGCGGATAGCGCCCGCGCAGATCGGAGCGCACCCGGTAGGACACCTCGCGGCGGCCGCCCGCCTCCACACGGTCGAGCACGAAGCGCGGCCGGGGGCCCAGCACATACGGCACATGGTCCTGGAGCATCAGCAGCCCGGTCGGCAGCCGGGAGACATTGTCCAGCCGCAGATGCACACGCGCCTCGGAGCCCGCCGCCACCCGCGAGGGGGAGAGCCGTCTGCTGCCCGCGACCCGGTAGCGGGTGCGGTAGAGCACGGTGACGCACACGAGCGGGAGCACGGCGAGCAGCAGCCCCACCCGTACGAGATAGTCCTGGCCCAGGATGTAGGCGCACCCCGCGGCGGCCAGCCCGGCCGCCAGGAACGACCGGCCGCGGGTGGTCAGCCCGCTCAGCGCGGCCCGCACCCCGCCTGCCTCCCCGCCTCCGGCGCCGGGCCCCTCGCCCCGCGCGCCGCCCGGCACGGAGGGCATCACAGCCGCCGGCTGCCGGGCTGCTGGCCGTAGAACGACGGCTGGGCGGCCCTGGTCTGGGCGTAGGCGCCGTCCGCGCTCCCGGTCGTGGGCACGGGGACGCGCTGCAGTATCTCCAGCACGACCTGCTCGGCCGTGCGCCGGTTCAGCTGGGCCTGTGCCGTCGGCAGCAGCCGGTGGGCGAGCACCGGGGAGGCGAGCGACTGCACATCGTCCGGCAGCGCGTAGTCCCGTCCGGCGAGCGCGGCCGACGCCTTCGCCGCCCGCAGCAGATGCAGCGTCGCGCGCGGCGAGGCGCCCAGTCTGAGGTCCGGGTGACTGCGGGTGGCCGAGACCAGCTCCACCGCGTATCTGCGCACGGAGTCGGCGACATGGACCGACCGCACCGCGTCGATCAGCTTGACGATGTCATGCGCGTGCGCCACCGGCTGGAGGTCGTCCAGCGGGGAGACCGAACCATGGACGTCAAGCATCTGGAACTCGGCCTCCGCGCTCGGATAGCCGATGGAGACCCGCGCCATGAAGCGGTCGCGCTGGGCCTCGGGCAGCGGATAGGTGCCCTCCATCTCGACCGGGTTCTGCGTGGCCACCACCATGAAGGGACTGGGCAGTTCATAGGTCTGCCCGTCCACGGTGACCTGGCGCTCCTCCATCGACTCCAGCAGCGCGGACTGCGTCTTGGGCGAGGCGCGGTTGATCTCGTCGCCGATCACGATCTGGGCGAAGATCGCACCCGGCTTGAACTCGAAGTCGCCCCGCTGCTGGTCGTAGATCGACACGCCTGTGACATCGGACGGCAGCAGATCCGGAGTGAACTGGATCCGCCGCACCGAACAGTCGATGGACCGCGCCAGCGCCTTGGCCAGCATCGTCTTGCCCACGCCCGGAACGTCTTCGATGAGCAGATGCCCCTCGGCGAGGAGCACGGTCAGCGAAAGCCGTACGACCTCAGGCTTGCCCTCGATCACATCCTCGACCGACCTGCGGATCTGCTCCGCTGTGGACGTCAGATCTGTGAGGCTCGCTCGATCGTCATAGGTCGTCACCCGGCCCTCCTCGGCCCATCCCCACGCTCCTGACGAGCAGGGGCCCTTACCGGGCCGAGACGCGTCCTGCCGCCCGGCCCACCCCGACACACGGACACCCGCCCCGGAAGGTTCCCGAAGGGCATCCGCGGGGTGTCACACATGCATTCTTGTTGCCGGTAGTCCGCGCTGTCACTCGCCTGTGGATAACTCCGGGCGATTTGTCGGCGTTGCCGTGAATTCCCGCCCGCTGAGCTGGCCATTTCGCCTCGCCATGACGGCCGGGCCGGGTCACTGGGCGGGGTCGATCTCCCGCAGTGCGCCCTTGGTGACGTCGAAGACAAAGCCGCGCACATCGTCCGTGTGCAGCAGGAAGGGCGAGGTGCGCACCCGCTGCATCGACTGCCGCACATCCTGGTCGACGTCCCGGAACGACTCGACCGCCCATGTGGGCCGCTGGCCGACCTCTTCCTCCAGCTCGCTGCGGAAGTCCTCCGTGAGGGACTCCAGGCCGCAGCCGGTGTGGTGGATGAGGATGACGCTGCGCGTGCCCAGCGCCCGCTGGCTGATGGTGAGCGAGCGGATCACATCGTCCGTGACCACCCCGCCCGCGTTGCGGATGGTGTGGCAGTCGCCCAGCTCCAGGCCGAGCGCCGCGTGCAGGTCGAGCCGGGCGTCCATGCACGCGACCACGGCGACCTTCAGCACCGGCCGGGCGTCCATCCCGGGGTCCTGGAAGCCGTCGGCGTAGCGCCGGTTCGCCTCGACCAGCCGGTCGATGACCGCGGCGGAGCCCCGGCCGGCCGTGGCCTCGGAGCCGCCGGAACCCACGGGGCGGGCGGCGTCATCGGTGTGCTGCGCGGAAGCGGAAGCGGAAGCGGAAGTCGACATGGGAATGACGTTAGCGGGCACACCCCTTTAAAGCTCGCTGTGAGAGCGGACAAAGAACGTCAATGACGCTTGTTGTGAGACAGCCCACAGACGGCCGCGGACGGCCCGCAGGGGTGTACGGGGCGGGATGCGGACGGACATGGGGGGACCCTCGCGACGCGCCGCCCGATGCCCGGCCGGTTGATTGACCGCAAAGAACCGTGGACTAAAGTGACGCGCAGTTCACGGACACAACCTGCGCATCCCGCAGATTTTCCACGATTTTCCGCGAGTGCGCATGTCCGCGCCGTTCATGGAGAGGGCGCATGAGCCAGACCCGACACGTCCCGGTGATGCTCCAGCGGTGCCTGGACCTGTTGGCCCCGGCGCTGCGGCAGCCGGGCGCGGTCGTCGTCGACTGCACCCTCGGCCTCGGCGGGCACAGCGAGGCCCTGCTCAAGGCGTTCCCCGAGGCCCGGCTGATCGCCCTCGACCGGGACAAGGAGGCACTGCGGCTCTCCGGCGAGCGACTGGCCCCCTACGGCGAGCGCGCCACCCTGGTGCACGCCGTCTACGACGAGCTGCCCGAGGTGCTCGACCGGCTCGGCGTTCCGCGCGTCCAGGGCGTCCTGTTCGACCTCGGCGTCTCCTCCATGCAGCTCGACGAGGCCGACCGCGGCTTCGCCTACGCCCAGGACGCGCCGCTGGACATGCGCATGGACCAGACGGCAGGCATCAGCGCCGCCGAGGTCCTCAACACCTACCCGCCTGGCGAGCTGGTGCGGATCCTGCGCACCTACGGCGAGGAGAAGCAGGCCAAGCGCATCGTCTCCGCCGTCGTACGCGAGCGGGAGAAGGAGCCCTTCACCACCAGCGCCCGTCTGGTCCAGCTGATCCGCGATGCGCTGCCGCAGGCCGCCAAGCGCACCGGGGGCAACCCCGCCAAGCGGACCTTCCAGGCGCTGCGCATCGAGGTCAACGGCGAGCTGTCGGTGCTGGAGCGTGCCGTGCCGGGTGCCGTGGCGGCCCTGGCCGTCGGCGGGCGCATCGCCGTCCTGTCGTACCACTCGCTTGAGGACCGGCTGGTCAAGCAGGTCTTCGCGGCCGGCGCCGCCAGCACCGCGCCCGCCGGCCTGCCCGTCGTCCCGGAGCAGTACCAGCCGCGGCTGAAGCTGCTGACGCGCGGCGCGGAACTCCCCACGGAGGAGGAGGTCGCCGCCAACCGCCGCGCCGCGCCCGCCCGGCTCAGGGCGGCGCAGCGCATCCGGGAGGACATGTGAGCGGAGCGGGCAGGCAGCTGCGGGGGCGGGCCGTCCGGCTCGCCCGGCTGCTGCCGTCGGGGCCGAACACCGCGGCCCGCACCCCCTTCGTGCTGCTGGTCGTCCTTCTCCTGGGCGGCGGGCTGATCACCCTGCTGCTGCTGAACTCCGCCCTCAATCAGGGCTCGTTCGAGCTGAGCGAGCTGAAGAAGAAGACCACCGAGCTGACCGACGAACAGCAGGCCCTCCAGCGGGACGTGGACAGCCGCTCCGCGCCTGACGCGCTGGAGCGCCGGGCCCGTGAGCTGGGCATGGTGCCCGGCGGCAACCCGGCCTTCCTCGACCCGGACGGCAAGGTCAGGGGCGTCCCCCGCAAGGCTGCCGCCCCGCCCCCGGAGCCCACGCCGACGCCCAGCGCCAGCCCCGCGCCGGACCCGACGCCCGCAGCGGAGGCCACGCCCGGCGCGGAGCCGCAGCAGACCGTTCCGCCGTCCGGCGCCGCCCCGCCGTCCGGCGCCGGCCAGCAGCAGGCGAGCCCCGGCGGGCAGGCGGCCGCACCGGAGACCCCTGACACCCCCGGCACCCCCGACGCCGCCGCCGTACCGACGACCGCAAACGCCGCGACAGCCTCCGCGGCGACGTCCGCGACAAACCCCGCAACCCCCGGCAGGTGA
This sequence comes from Streptomyces sp. PR69, assembly GCF_026420845.1. Taxonomy (GTDB): domain Bacteria; phylum Actinomycetota; class Actinomycetes; order Streptomycetales; family Streptomycetaceae; genus Streptomyces. Next base: position 99,588 of record NZ_JAOWCB010000001.1, read on the forward strand.
TTGTGCCGCCCCAGCAACCGCCCCGCCGCCGGGTGCCCGGCCCCACCCGCCGCCCCGCCCAGCGCCCCGCGGCCCGCAAGCCCCGCCCGGCCGCCCGCTCCGCCGCCCGCCCGCCGCGCACCATCCGCCTCGGCCGCCCGCGCCCCCGGCTGCGGCTGGTCAGCCTCGGACTGACGCTCGTCATGCTGGCGTTCACGGTGCGGCTGCTCCAGGTACAGGCCGTCGACGCCAGCGCCTACGCCGCCAGGGCCGAGAAGAATCGCTACCTCAGCCACACCCTCGCCGCCGAGCGCGGAGAGATCACCGACAGGTCCGGCATCTCGCTCGCCACCAGCGTCGACGCGCACGACATCACCGCCGACCCGAAGATGTTCACCCCCGAGGAGTCCAAGGCCCAGGACGCCCCCGAGCAGGCGGCGGCGCTCCTCGCCCCGATCCTCGACGAGGACGCGAACGTCCTCGCCAAGAAGCTCAGGACGCCCAAGTCCCGCTACACCGTGCTGGCACGCCGCCAGACCCCCCAGGTGTGGAACCAGATCAAGGACCTCAAGAGCGTCTACGCGGAGAAGGCCAGGGCCGACAAGCGCAACGGCGGCCCCGGGGCCAACGTCCTGGCGGGCGTCTTCCAGGAGGCGAGCAGCAAACGCGTCTACCCCAACGGCGACCTCGCCGCCGGGATACTGGGCTTCGTCAAGGCCGACGGCCACGGCGGCGGAGGCATCGAGTCCATGCTCGACAAGACCCTCGCCGGCCAGGACGGAAAGATCACCTACGCCCAGTCAGGCGGCCGCCGCGTCCCCACGGCCACCTCCAGCGAGACCCCCGCCGTCCCCGGCTCCGACGTCGAGCTGACCATCGACCGCGACATCCAGTGGGCCGCCCAGAAGGCCATCAGCGACCAGGTGGCCAAGTCCCGGGCCGACCGCGGCTATGTGATCGTGCAGAACACCCGTACCGGCGAGATCCTCGCCATGGCCAATGCCCCCGGGTTTGACCCCAACGACCTCTCCCGGGCCAATGCCGCCGCCCTCGGCAACGCCGCGCTCCAGGACGCGTACGAACCCGGCTCCACCGCCAAGGTGATGTCCATCGCCGCGGTCCTGGAGGAGGGCGCGGCCGCCCCGGACACCCATGTCGTCGTCCCCAACCGGCTGCACCGCGGCGACCGGCTCTTCAAGGACGACGTCGACCACCCCACCTGGTATCTCACCCTCAACGGCGTCCTGGCCAAATCCAGCAACATCGGCACCATCCTGGCCACCGGACAGCTCGGCAAGACCCAGCGGGAGGCCAACCAGGTCCTCTACTCGTATCTGCGTAAATTCGGCATCGGCTCGCCGACGGGGGTCGGCTACCCCGGAGAGACCCCGGGCATCCTCGCCAAGCCGCAGGACTGGTCCACCTCGAAGCAGTTCACCGTCCCCTTCGGCCAGGGCTTCTCCATCAACGCCCTGCAGGCCGCCTCCGTCTACTCCACCATCGCCAACGGCGGAGAGCGCATCGAGCCGACGCTCGTACGCGGGACCAAGGGGCCCGACGGGCGCTTCACCCCCGCACCCGCCCCCGAGAAGACGCGGGTGGTCAGCGAGAAGACCGCCCGCACCCTGGCGGCCATGCTGGAGTCGGTGGTGGACGACGAGGAGGGCACCGGCAACAAGGCGCAGATCCCCGGCTACCGCGTGGCCGGAAAGACCGGCACCGCCAACCGCGTCGACCCGGAACTGGGCCGGTACAAGGGCTACACCGCCTCCTTCGCCGGCTTCGCCCCCGCCGACGACCCGCGGATCACCGTCTACTGCGCCATCCAGAACCCCACCAAGGGAAGCTACTTCGGCGGTCAGATCTGCGGGCCGATCTATCAGAAGGTCATGGAGTTCGCCCTCAAGACACTCAAGGTCGCACCCACGGGCAAGGAACCCGCCCGGCTCCCGGTCACTTTCGAGCCAAGGGAAGAGCCCGGGAAAAAGCCGGAGAAAACCGCCAAGCCAGGCACGTGACTCGAAAGCGCCCCCAGTGACAACGATCACCAACGATTCCGGGAACCAATCGCACCCCCCGGTCGCCGCCGCCCCCTCTTTTTCGCCCGGACAGGGTGCGCCCGGTACGCTCACCGCCGTGCCCCACCCTGATCAGTACCGAACCGCCCCGCCCCGCCCCGCCGAGGTCAGCCCCACGCCTCTCGGCGTCCTGGCCGAGCAGCTGGGCGTCGAGTCCCCCGGCCCCGGTGAGGTCACCGGCATCACCCATGACTCACGGGCGGTACGGCCCAACGACGTGTACGCCGCGCTCCCCGGCGCCCGGTTCCACGGCGCGGACTTCGCCCCCCAGGCCGCCGACCTCGGAGCCGCGGCCATCCTGACCGACCAGGCGGGCGCCGCCCGCGCCGCCGCGACCGGCCTGCCGGTCCTGGTCGTCGGCAACCCCCGCGGGCGCATGGGCGAGCTGGCCGCCCTGATCTACGGACGCCCCGGCGACGGACTCCTCAAGATCGGCATCACCGGCACCTCGGGCAAGACCACCACCGCCTATCTCGTCGAAGGCGGCCTCAAGGCCGCGGGCCGCTCGACCGGGCTGATCGGCACGGTCGAGATGCGCATCGGCGAGGAGCGCGTCAAGTCCGAGCGAACCACCCCCGAAGCCACCGACCTGCAGGCGCTGTTCGCCGTGATGCGCGAGCGCGGCGCCGACTCGGTGGCCATGGAGGTCTCCAGCCACGCCCTGGTGCTCGGCCGGGTCGACGGCTGCGTCTTCGACGTCGCCGTCTTCAACAACCTCAGCCCCGAGCACATGGAATTCCACTCCGACATGGAGGACTACTTCCAGGCGAAGGCGCAGCTGTTCACCCCGCAGCGCAGCAAGGCGGGCGTGGTCAATTTTGACGACGAGTACGGCCGCCGGCTGATCAAGGAGGCCACCGTGCCGGTCGTCTCCTTCTCGACCGAGGGCCACCCGGACGCCGACTGGCGCGCCGAGGACGTACAGGTCGGCTCCGTCGGGTCGCGCTTCACCGCGGTCGGCCCCGGCGGCGAGCGCATCCGCGCCGAGGCCCCGCTGCCCGGCCCGTTCAATGTGGCCAACGCCCTGGCCGCCGTGGTCACCCTGGCCGTCGCGGGCATCGACCCGCAGGCCGCCGCCGACGGAGTCGCCGCGGTGCCCGGCGTCCCCGGCCGGCTGGAGCGCATCGACGAGGGGCAGCCCTACCTCGCCGTCGTCGACTACGCCCACAAGACCGACGCCGTCGAATCGGTGCTGCGCGCCCTGCGCAAGGTCACCGAGGGCAGACTGCACATCGTGCTCGGCTGCGGCGGCGACCGCGACCAGACCAAGCGCGGCCCCATGGGCGCCGCCGCCGCACGCCTCGCCGACACCGCCGTGCTCACCTCGGACAACCCCCGCTCCGAGGACCCCCTCGCGATCCTCGCGACCATGCTCGCGGGCGCCGCCGAGGTGCCGGTCCATGAACGCGGAGACGTCCTGGTCGAGGCAGACCGGGCCGCCGCCGTCGCCGCCGCCGTGGCCCGCGCCGAGCCCGGCGACACGGTGCTGGTCGCCGGCAAGGGCCATGAGCAGGGCCAGGACGTCCACGGAGTGATCAGGCCGTTCGACGACCGTCAGGTACTGCGCGAAGCCATCCGCGCCACCCTCCACCGGAAACCTCAGGGATGACCCAGTGATCGCCCTCTCCCTCGCCGAGATCGCCGAAATCGTCGGCGGGCAGCCGCATGACATACCGGACCCGGAGCCACGGATCACCGGGCCCGTCGTGATCGACTCCCGCGCCGTGGAAGCAGGCGCGCTGTTCGCCGCCTTCCAGGGCGAGCGGGTCGACGGCCACGACTACGCCGAACGCGCCGTCGCGGCCGGCGCCGCGGCCGTGCTGGCCAACCGCCCCGTCGGCGTACCCGCGATCGTCGTCGACGACGTCCAGAGAGCCCTCGGCGCACTCGCCCGCGCCGTGGTCACCCGGCTCGGCGTCGACGTCGTCGCCCTTACCGGCTCGGCCGGCAAGACCTCCACCAAGGACCTGATCGCCCAGGTCCTTCAGCGGCATGCGCCCACGGTCTTCACACCGGGCTCCCTCAACAACGAGATCGGACTGCCGCTCACCGCGCTGCGCGCCGACGAGGACACCCGGCACCTCGTGCTGGAGATGGGCGCCCGCCGCATCGGCCACATCCGCTATCTCACTTCACTGACCCCGCCGCGCATCGGCCTCGTGCTGAACGTCGGCACCGCCCACATCGGCGAGTTCGGCGGCCGCGAGCAGATCGCCCGGGCCAAGGGCGAACTCGTCGAGGCCCTGCCCGCCGCCGACGCGGGCGGCGTCGCCGTGCTCAACGCCGACGACCCGCTCGTCCGCGCCATGGCCGCCCGCACCAGCGCCCGCACCGTGCTGTTCGGAGAGGCCGACGACGCACACGTACGCGCCGAGAATGTCCGGCTCACCGAGCACGGTCAGCCCGCCTTCACGCTTCACACACCCACCGGGTGCAGTGACGTGACCATGCGGCTGTACGGTGAGCACCACGTGTCGAACGCGCTCGCCGCGGCCGCCGTCGCCCATGAGCTGGGCATGTCCGTCGACGAGATCGCGCTCGCGCTCTCCGAGGCGGGCGCCCTGTCCCGCTGGCGTATGGAGGTCACCGAGCGTCCGGACGGCGTGACGGTCGTCAACGACGCCTACAACGCGAACCCCGAGTCCATGCGTGCCGCGCTGCGTGCACTGGCCGCGATGGGCGAAGCCGCGCGGGCACGGGGAGGGCGGACGTGGGCGGTGCTCGGCCAGATGGCCGAGCTGGGCGGCGCAGCGCTCGCCGAGCACGACGCGGTCGGACGGCTCGCCGTCCGGCTCAACGTCAGCAAGCTCGTCGCGGTCGGGGGCAGGGAAGCGTCCTGGCTGCAACTGGGCGCCTATAACGAGGGTTCGTGGGGTGAGGAGTCGGTGCACGTGTCCGACGCACAGGCGGCGGTCGACCTGTTGCGCAGTGAGCTGCGGCCAGGCGACGTCGTACTGGTGAAGGCTTCCAGGTCGGCCGGGCTGGAGCGGGTCGCAGCGGCCCTGCTTGAGAACCCGGCGGCGGCCTCGGAAGGTGAGGTCGCCGGCCGATGAGGCAGATCCTCTTCTCCGGAGCCATCGGGCTCTTTCTGACACTGATCGGCACCCCGCTGCTGATCAAGCTGCTGGCGCGCAAGGGATACGGGCAGTTCATCCGGGACGACGGCCCGCGCACCCACGGCAGCAAGAAGGGCACGCCCACCATGGGCGGCATCTCCTTCATCCTGGCCACGCTCATCGCCTATGCGCTGGCCAAGGTCATCACCGGCGAGGACCCCTCGTACTCGGGTCTGCTGGTGCTGTTCCTGATGGCCGGCATGGGCCTCGTCGGCTTCCTCGACGACTACATCAAGATCGTCAAGCAGCGTTCGCTCGGCCTGCGGGCCAAGGCCAAGATGGCGGGCCAGCTGATCGTCGGCATCGCCTTCGCCGTGCTGGCGCTGCAGTTCTCGGACAAGCGGGGGCTGACGCCCGCGTCCACCAAGCTGTCGTTCATCACCGACTTCGGCTGGACCATCGGCCCGGTGCTGTTCGTGGTCTGGGCGCTGTTCATGATCCTGGCCATGTCGAACGGCGTAAACCTGACGGACGGTCTGGACGGCCTCGCGACCGGCGCGTCCGTGATGGTCTTCGGCGCGTACACCTTCATCGGGCTCTGGCAGTTCCAGGAGTCGTGCGCCAACGCCGAGACCCTGACCAACCCCAACGCCTGCTTTGAGGTGCGCGACCCGCTCGACCTCGCGGTCGTCGCCTCCGCGCTGATGGGCGCCTGCTTCGGCTTCCTGTGGTGGAACACCTCGCCCGCGAAGATCTTCATGGGCGACACCGGCTCGCTGGCCCTCGGCGGCGCGCTCGCGGGTCTGGCGATCACCTCCCGCACCGAGCTGCTGCTCGCGCTCCTCGGCGGGCTCTTCGTACTGATCACCATGTCGGTCGTCATCCAGGTCGGCTCCTTCCGGATGACCGGGAAGCGGGTCTTCCGGATGGCCCCGCTGCAGCACCACTTCGAACTCAAGGGGTGGTCGGAGGTCCTGGTCGTGGTCCGGTTCTGGATCATTCAGGGCATGTGCGTCATCGTGGGTCTGGGACTCTTCTACGCAGGCTGGGCGGCCGACAAGTGAGGGCCGAGAGGTGAGTGGGCACCACTGGCAGGGCAAGCGCGTCACCGTCGCGGGGCTCGGGGTCTCCGGGATCCCGGCGGCGAAGGTGCTGCACGGCCTGGGCGCGGTCGTCACGGTCGTCAACGACGGCGACGACGAGCGGGCCCGCGCCCAGGCCGCGGAGCTCCAGGCGGAAGGGATCTCCGTCCGCCTCGGCGACGGAGCGACCCTGCCCAAGGGCACGGAGCTGGTCGTCACCGCACCCGGCTGGAAGCCCGACAAACCGCTGTTCGCCGCGGCCGCAGAGGCGGGCGTCGAAGTGTGGGGCGATGTCGAGCTGGCGTGGCGGCTGCGCGGCCTGGACGGCAAAGAGGCAGCGCCGTGGCTCGCGGTCACCGGCACCAACGGCAAGACCACGACCGTGCGGATGCTCGCGTCGATCCTCGAAGCCGCGGGCCTGAAGACCGCGGCTGTCGGCAACATCGGCGTCTCACTGCTGGACGCGGTGCTGGGCGACGAGAAGTACGACGTACTCGCCGTGGAGCTGTCCAGCTACCAGCTCCACTGGGCGCCGTCGCTGCGCGCACACTCCGCCGCGGTGCTCAACCTCGCGCCGGACCACCTCGACTGGCACGGCTCCATGGAGGCGTACGCCGCCGACAAGGGCCGCATCTACGAGGGCAACCGGGTCGCCTGCGTCTACAACGCCGCCGACCCCGCGACCGAGGACCTGGTGCGCGCGGCCGACGTCGAGGAGGGCTGCCGGGCGATCGGCTTCACCCTCTCCGCGCCCGGGCCCTCCCAGCTCGGCGTCGTCGAAGGGCTCCTCGTCGACCGCGCCTTCGTCCCGGACCGGCAGCGGCAGGCGCAGGAGCTCGCCGAGGTCGCCGACGTCCAGCCGCCCGCCCCGCACAACATCGCCAACGCCCTGGCGGCGGCCGCCCTCGCCCGCGCCTACGGCGTCGAGCCCTCGGCCGTACGGGACGGACTGCGGGCCTTCCGCCCCGACGCGCACCGCATCGAGCATGTCGCCGAGGTCGACGGCGTCGCCTATGTCGACGACTCCAAGGCCACCAACACACACGCCGCCGAGGCGTCGCTCGCGGCGTACGAGCCGATCGTCTGGATCGCGGGCGGCCTGGCCAAGGGCGCGACCTTCGACGAACTCGTCCGGAAGTCTGCGAAGCGGCTGCGCGGCGTCGTCCTCATCGGCGCGGACCGGGAGCTGATCAGGGACGCCCTGGCGCGACACGCCCCCGAGGTCCCGGTCGTCGACCTCGACCGGACCGACACTGGGGCGATGCCGGCGGCGGTCCGCGAAGCGGCGGGGCTCGCCCGGCCGGGCGACACGGTGCTGCTGGCCCCGGCCTGTGCCTCGATGGACATGTTCGTCAACTACAACAAGCGAGGCGAGGCGTTCGCGGACGCGGTCCGCGAACTCGCCGCCGAGCGCGCCTGACGGCCCGTCCCGCACGGGCCGCCGGCCTGAGGCCGCCCGCGCGAGCACGACTGGAGGGGACAGCGACCATGCCGCCCGACGACATCGTGCGCCCCCGCCCACCCGGGGGCGCTGCCCCCGCACCCCCACAGGCTGCCCCGCAGGGCCGCGCAAAGGCCGCCGCCTTGCGTCCCCCGACCACCGGAGCGCCCACCCCCACAGCGACCGCGTCGCAGGGTGCCCCCCGTCGTGCCCTCGAAGCCCAGGCGGCCGCCGACGGCGCTGGTCCGGCTGCCTGCGCCTCGCCTCCGTCCTGGGGCGATGCCCCCGGTGCTCTGCGTGCCGGGGCTACCCGGGCGGTGTCGCCGTCGTCCGGCGAGGCAGTGCCCCCGCGCCCGTGGAGGCCCACTGCGACCGGCCGGCCCGGCGGGTCCGTGTCACCTGGCCCGTCGGGGGGCGGCGCGCCGCCCGTACCGGCGGGGGCCGTGGCGCGGGGTGGCGTCCACTGTGTGCTCGAAGTCCGGGACGGCGGCAGTCATCCGGTCCCCGGCACCGAGCCTGCCGCCCCGGCTGCGGGGTGCTCGTGTCCGTCGGCAGGACTTCCGGCCGCCGAGGTTCATCCCGCCCCGGGGGGCGGTGCGGCCCGCGGCGGCCCGGTGGCGCCGACGGGTGTCGAGCACCGCACCGAAGCCGTACGGGGTGCGGGAGCCGGGGGCGACACGGTGCGCGGCCGGGAGACGCGGCTCGGTTCCGGTCACCCGGCGACCGCGAGCCGGGAGACCGCCGGCGGTCCCGTCCCGGACGCCGGAACGGCCGCCCCCGCACCTCGTCCGCCGGGGGGCGGTCCCGGTGTCCGCCGCGCCCCAGGGCACACCGCGTGGACCGCACCGCCGGACTCCGTCCAGGGCGGTGCCGGCGCCAGGCCGGGGGACCCCGGGCCGCCGGGAGCCGGGGGCGACACGGCTGCGACTGCGATGGCCCAGGGCGTCGCCGAGGTCCGGGCCGCGGGCCGGGGCCTGTGGGAGCAGCTCGCGGCGTCGGCGCAGCGCGTGCTGCCCGTACTCGCACCCGTACCTGTACCCGTACCCGCCCTCGCCGGAGGCGGGCTCGTGCTGCGCAGCAGGACCCCGGCGGCGGCGCGGCGGCCCTCCGCACCCCGCGCCGGCGGGCGCGGACGCACCCCGGGCGGCCGCGGCCCCGTCGGGCTCGGGCGGGTGCGGAAGCTGTATGAGCAGGCCAGACGGGCCTGGGACCGGCCGCTGACCGCGTACTATCTGATCCTCGGCAGCTCCCTGCTGCTCACTGTGCTCGGCCTGGTCATGGTCTACTCCGCATCGATGATCCAGGCGCTGAATCTGTCGCTTCCGGCCTCGTACTTCTTCCGCAAGCAGTTCCTCGCCGCCGTCCTGGGCGCGGGGCTGCTCTTCCTGGCCTCCCGGATGCCGGTCAGACTCCACCGGGCGCTGTCCTACCCCCTCCTCATGGGCGCGGTCTTCCTGATGGTGCTCGTCCAGATCCCGGGGATAGGGCACGCCGTCAACGGCAATCAGAACTGGATCCACCTCGGCGGCCCCTTCCAGCTTCAGCCCAGCGAGTTCGGCAAGCTGGCGCTGATCCTGTGGGGCGCGGATCTGCTCGCCCGCAAGAGCGACAGACGGCTGCTGACCCAGTGGAAGCATCTGCTGGTGCCGCTCGTCCCCGTGGCCTTTATGCTCCTCGGCCTGATCATGCTCGGCGGGGACATGGGCACGGCCATGATCCTCACCGCCATCCTCTTCGGGCTGCTCTGGCTTGCCGGGGCCCCCACCAGGCTCTTCGTCGGCGTGCTCGCCATCGCGGGGGCCGTCGGCGCGCTGCTGATCGGCACCAGTGAGAACCGGATGGACCGGCTCTCCTGCGTCGGCGCGATCGAGCTGGGCCCCAAAGGCGAGTGCTGGCAGGCCGTGCACGGCCTCTATGCTCTTGCCTCCGGCGGATGGTTCGGTTCCGGTCTCGGTGCGAGTGTGGAAAAATGGGGCCAACTCCCCGAACCGCACACCGACTTCATCTTCGCCATCGCCGGGGAGGAACTGGGCCTGGCGGGGACGCTGTCGGTGCTCGTTCTGTTCGCGGCTCTAGGCTATGCGGGTATCCGCGTGGCCGGACGCACGGAGGACTCCTTCGTACGGTACGCGGCGGGAGGAGTGACCACCTGGATCACGGCCCAGGCCGTGGTCAACATCGGTGCGGTGCTCGGTCTGCTGCCGATCGCCGGTGTCCCGCTCCCGCTGTTCTCCTACGGAGGGTCGGCGCTGCTGCCGACGATGTTCGCCGTCGGGCTGCTGATCGCCTTCGCGCGTCAGGATCCCGCCGCGAAAGCGGCCCTGGCCATGCGGAGGCCCGGGGTGAGATGGAAGACGATGAGACGGCGCGTCAAGCAGCGTCCGTCCGGAGAGCGGTGAATTTCGGTGCATGTCGTACTCGCCGGCGGGGGGACCGCCGGCCACATCGAGCCCGCGCTCGCCCTCGCGGACGCCCTGCGCAGGCAGGACCCGACCGTGGGGATCACGGCACTCGGCACGGAGCGCGGCCTGGAGACCAGGCTCGTGCCGGAGCGGGGCTATGAGCTGGCCCTCATCCCCGCCGTGCCGCTGCCGCGCAAGCCCACACCCGAGCTGATCACCGTGCCCGGGCGGCTGCGCGGCACCATCAAGGCGGCCGAGCAGGTCCTGGAGCGCACCAAGGCCGACTGCGTCGTCGGCTTCGGCGGCTATGTGGCGCTGCCCGGCTATCTGGCCGCCAAGCGCCTCGGCGTGCCCATCGTGATCCACGAGGCCAATGCCCGGCCGGGGCTCGCCAACAAGATCGGCTCCCGGTACGCGAGCCGGGTCGCGGTCTCCACCCCCGACAGCAAGCTGCGCGACGCCCGCTATATCGGCATCCCGCTGCGCCGCTCCATCGCCACCCTCGACCGCGCACAGGTGCGCCCGGAGGCGCGCGCCGCCTTCGGGCTCGACCCCCATCTCCCCACGCTTCTGGTCTCCGGCGGCTCCCAGGGCGCGCGCCGCCTCAACGAGGTCGTCCAGCAGATCGCCCCGGTGCTCCAGCGCTCCGGCATCCAGATCCTGCACGCGGTCGGCCCCAAGAACGAAGTGCCACACGTGGACAACATGCCCGGGATGCCGCCGTATATCCCGGTACCGTACGTGGACCGGATGGATCTCGCCTACGCCGCGGCCGACATGATGCTCTGCCGCGCGGGAGCGATGACCGTCGCCGAACTCTCCGCCGTCGGGCTTCCCGCCGCCTATGTCCCGCTGCCGATCGGCAACGGCGAACAGCGGCTCAACGCCCAGCCGGTGGTCAAGGCCGGCGGCGGGCTGCTGGTCGACGACGCCGAGCTGACCCCCGAGTGGGTGCAGAGCAATGTGCTCCCGGTGCTCGCCGATCCGCACCGGCTGTACGAGATGTCCCGCGCGGCCTCGGAGTTCGGCCGCAGGGACGCCGACGAGCTGCTCGTCGGCATGGTGTACGAGGCGATCTCCGCACGCTGAGGCGCGCGGGCGCTTCCCCGGGAGGCACCCCGGGGAAGCCGGGCCGGAAGGAGACCGGAGCGTGGCCGGACGGACTGCTGCCGCACAGCGCGGCGAACGGGCACGCTCCGACGAGCGGTCAGGTTCCGGCTCTGGTTCCGGCTCCGGCTCCGGCTCTGGTTCCGGCCCGGTCCGCCCGCCGCGTCCTGCGTACCCCGCCCGCCGCCGGCTGCCCGGCCCCCGCGCCCTGCTCATCGCCGTCGCCGTGCTGGCCCTGACCGCCGGCGCGGTCTGGGCGCTGTACGGCTCGCAGTGGCTGCGGGTGGAGCGGGTGCGCACCGACGGCGTCCAGGTGCTCACCCCGGGGGAGGTGCGGGCGGCCGCCGAGGTTCCCATGGGCGCACCGCTGGCCTCGGTGGACACGGACGCCGTCGAGGAGCGGCTGCGCAAGCGGCTCCCGCGCATCGACTCGGTGGACGTGGTGCGGTCGTGGCCGCACACCGTCGTTCTCGAGGTGAGCGAGCGCCGGCCCGTCCTGCTGCTGGAGAAGGGCGGCGCATTCGTGGAAGTGGACGCCAAGGGCGTCCGGTTCGCGACGGTGGCCAAGGCCCCCCGGGGTGTGCCGCTCCTGGAACTCGAAGCGGACTCCTCGCCGAGTCTGCGGCGCTTCGGCGTCGAACGGCTCGTCATGGAAGCCGTACGGGTCCGGGGCGAGCTGCCCGCCGATGTCGCCGAGGAGACCCGCAGCATCGCGGTGCGCTCATACGACCATATTTCAGTCGAGTTGACCGGCGGCCGTACCGTGGTGTGGGGGAGCGGTGAGCAGGGAACCGCGAAGGCACGGGCGCTCACCGCGCTGATGAAAGCACAGCCAGGTGCGCGGCACTTCGATGTGAGCGCTCCTACCGCCCCTGCGGCAACGGGGAGTTGACGCGCATACGTGCTGGCCAGCACCCTGGTTGGTCAGCGCAAGCGCTGATCACATAGGGTGAAAAGAAAAACGGGAGGTTCGGCGTGTTCGTTGAACGTGCGCCGCTTGTCGACTTAGTGTCCTGTTCGGAAGAGTCCAGCGAACGGACACACTGGTAACCCTAAACTTCAACGTTAGGGTTTGGGTCGGCATTTCGGACCGTCCCCATCGGCATCCGTCGTCGCGGCGCGGGCAACCGCGAAGCGGCGACACGTAACTCGAGGCGAGAGGCCTTCGACGTGGCAGCACCGCAGAACTACCTCGCAGTCATCAAGGTCATCGGTGTCGGCGGCGGTGGTGTCAATGCCATCAACCGAATGATCGAGGTCGGTCTCAAGGGCGTCGAGTTCATCGCGATCAACACAGACGCACAAGCCCTGTTGATGAGCGACGCCGACGTCAAGCTCGACGTCGGCCGCGAACTCACCCGCGGCCTGGGGGCCGGGGCCAACCCGGACGTCGGCCGGAAGGCGGCAGAGGACCACCGAGAGGAGATCGAGGAGGTCCTCAAGGGGGCCGACATGGTCTTCGTCACCGCGGGAGAGGGCGGCGGCACCGGCACCGGCGGCGCACCGGTCGTGGCCAACATCGCGCGCTCGCTGGGCGCGCTGACCATCGGCGTGGTCACCCGCCCCTTCACCTTCGAGGGCCGCCGCCGCGCCAACCAGGCAGAGGACGGCATCGCGGCCCTCCGCGACGAGGTCGACACCCTTATCGTCATCCCCAACGACCGGCTGCTGTCGATCTCGGACCGCCAGGTCAGCGTGCTGGACGCGTTCAAGTCCGCGGACCAGGTGCTCCTCTCCGGCGTCCAGGGCATCACCGATCTCATCACCACGCCCGGCCTGATCAACCTGGACTTCGCCGACGTCAAGTCGGTCATGTCCGAGGCGGGTTCGGCGCTGATGGGCATCGGCTCCGCGCGCGGCGACGACCGTGCCGTGGCCGCGGCCGAGATGGCGATCTCCTCGCCGCTGCTGGAGGCGTCCATCGACGGCGCGCGCGGTGTGCTGCTGTCCATCTCCGGCGGCTCCGACCTCGGACTCTTCGAGATCAACGAAGCGGCCCAGCTGGTGAGCGAGGCCGCCCACCCCGAGGCCAACATCATCTTCGGCGCGGTCATCGACGACGCGCTGGGCGACGAGGTGCGGGTCACCGTGATCGCCGCGGGCTTCGACGGGGGCCAGCCCCCCGCCCGCCGGGAGAATGTGATCGGCTCCTCCTCCACCAAGCGGGAGGAGCAGCCGGCGCCCGCTCCGGCGCGGACCCCCGCCGAGCCGCCGCGCACCTCCAGCGGTCTGGGCGCCGTGCCGCTGCGCGAGGAGCCGCCCGCCGCCCCGGCCGAGCCCGTCCCGGCGGCGAACGACCTCTCCGCCCCGGCCGCGTCCCCGCAGGTCCCGCCGGCCCGTCCGTACCAGGACAGCCCGGCGGAGGAGCTGGATGTCCCGGACTTTCTGAAGTGACCGTGCGGCCCGACGCGATACACGAGAGCGGCGCGCACTTCGCCTTCACCGACAGGTGGGGCGGGGTGAGCGCCGCTCCGTACGAGGAGCTCAACCTCGGCGGCGCCGTGGGCGACGACCCCGGAGCCGTACGGACCAACCGCGAGCTGGCGGCCAAGGCGCTCGGCCTTGACCCGGACGCGGTGGTCTGGATGAACCAGGTGCACGGCAAGGACGTCGCCGTCGTCACCGGACCCTGGCCCGCCGGACCGGCCACACCGGTCGACGCCGTGGTCACCGCGCGCAGAGGGCTCGCCCTCGCCGTGCTCACCGCCGACTGCACCCCCGTACTGCTGGCCGACCCGGTCGCGGGAGTGGTCGCGGCCGCCCACGCCGGCCGGCCGGGAATGGCCAAGGGCGTGGTGCCCGCCGCGGTCGAGGCGATGAGATCGCTGGGCGCGGAGCCCGGCCGCATCATCGCCCGCACCGGACCGGCCGTCTGCGGACGCTGCTATGAAGTTCCCGGACAGATGCGGGCTGATGTGGCCGCGGCAGAACCGGCCGCCTGGTCCGAGACAAGCTGGGGCACTCCCGCCGTCGACGTCACCGCCGGGGTGCACGCCCAGCTCGAAGCGCTGGGTGTGCGGCGGCGCCACCGCTCGGGGATCTGCACCCTGGAGTCCAGGGACCACTACTCCTACCGACGCGACCGCACGACCGGGCGGCTCGCCGGATATGTCTGGCTGGATGAGGCATGACGGACCGCAAGACCGAACTCGCCCGGAATCTGACCGCGGTGGAGGAACGTATCGCCTCCGCTTGCACGGCCGCGGGCCGGAAGCGGGAAGAAGTGACGCTCATCGTGGTCACCAAGACCTACCCGGCCGACGATGTACGGCTGCTCCATGAGCTCGGTGTGCGGCATGTCGCGGAGAACCGCGACCAGGACGCGGCGCCAAAGGCCGCCGCCTGTTCGGATCTGGATCTCACTTGGCACTTCGTCGGACAGCTGCAGACCAATAAGGTGCGCTCTGTGGCGGGCTATGCCGATGTCGTGCAGTCGGTCGACCGGCTGAAGCTGGTGAACTCGCTCTCCGCGGCCGCGGTGCGCACCGGGCGTGAGCTGGGGTGTCTCATCCAGGTGGCGCTGGACGCCGAGTCCGGCCACAGGGGTGAGAGAGGGGGCGTGGCGCCGGACGGCATCGAGGAGTTGGCGACGGCCGTGGCGGACGCGCCCGCACTGCGGCTCGACGGACTGATGACCGTCGCGCCGCTCGCCGGACCCTACGCCGGAAGACAACGGGCGGCGTTCGAGCGGCTGATGGAATTCTCATCCCGCCTGCGCGCAGGCCATCCTGCTGCAAACATGGTGTCAGCAGGGATGAGTGCGGACCTCGAAGACGCCGTGGCCGCTGGAGCGACACATGTGCGCATCGGCACCGCGGTACTCGGAGTCCGCCCCCGGCTCGGGTAACGTCGCGAAGCAAGTCGGACCACAGCAGAAAATATGGTCATTCCCGCCGAAAGCGGGACGGCCGAGTGGATCGCGGGCACTTGGTGACGCTGCGATGTCTGTGACAAGGGCGATCCACCACAGAGCGGAGGACTCAGAGAATGGCCGGCGCGATGCGCAAGATGGCGGTCTACCTCGGCCTCGTGGAGGACGATGGGTACGACGGCCGGGGCTTTGACCCCGACGACGACTTCGAACCCGAGCCGGAGCTCGAGCGGGACCACCGCAGGCACCAGCCCCCGCACCAGGTGGAGCGGGAGGAGCCGGTGCGCGCGGTGCAGCCGCCCGCGCCGCGTGACCCGGCGCCGCTTCCCATGGAAAGCGGGCATTCGGCGCGAATCGCCCCAGTGGCATCTATCACACCTGAACGTCCGAGCCTGGAGAAGAACGCCCCTGTGATCATGCCCAAAGTCGTGTCCGAGCGGGAGCCTTACCGCATCACCACACTGCACCCCCGGACCTACAACGAGGCCCGTACCATCGGGGAACACTTCCGTGAGGGCACTCCGGTGATCATGAACCTCACGGAGATGGACGACACGGACGCAAAGCGACTTGTCGACTTTGCTGCCGGTCTGGTGTTCGGTCTGCATGGCAGCATTGAGCGGGTGACGCAGAAGGTGTTCCTGTTGTCGCCTGCTAACGTCGATGTCACGGCGGAGGACAAGGCCCGCATCGCAGAGGGCGGATTCTTCAACCAGAGCTGAGAACACGACACCGGGAACGACCCGGCCGACCGGCCGGAATCGACAGAGCCAGGGGAGAGGGAAGCGCGGGATGGGCGTGGCACTGGATGTGGTTTACATCGCGCTGGTGTGCTTCCTGGTCGTGCTGATTTTCCGGCTGGTCATGGACTATGTCTTCCAGTTCGCACGTTCATGGCAACCCGGCAAGGCGATGGTGGTCCTCTTGGAGGCCACCTACACTGTCACCGATCCACCGCTCAAGCTTCTGCGGCGGTTCATCCCGCCGCTGCGTCTCGGGGGCGTGGCACTCGACCTGTCCTTCTTCGTTCTGATGATCATCGTCTACATCCTCATCTCCATCGTGGGCAACGTGGGGTGATGGTTGTGAGCGATACGGTCTTGCCGACTGCCGACGACTACGTAGAGGTGAAGAAGAGATGCCGCTGACCCCCGAGGACGTGCGGAACAAGCAGTTCACTACCGTCCGTCTCCGAGAAGGCTATGACGAGGACGAGGTCGATGCTTTCCTCGACGAGGTCGAGGCCGAACTGACCCGCCTGCTCCGCGAGAACGAGGACCTGCGCGCCAAGCTGGCCGCCGCCACCCGCGCCGCCGCGCAGAACCAGCAACAGCAGGGGATGCGCAAACAGCAGGAGGCGCCGCAGGACCGCCAGGGCGGCGGTCCGGTGCCCGCCGCCATATCCGGACCCCCGGTCCAGCAGCAGCCCCCGCAGATGGGCCCGCCCCAGCTGCCCGGCGGGGCTCCGCAGCTGCCGGCCGGTCCCAGCCACGGCGGACCCCAGGGTCCGCAGGGTCCCCAGGGCCCGCACGGCCCCATGCAGGGCGGCCCCATGGGCGGACCGATGGGCGGCCCCATGGGCGGTCACGGCCCGCAGATGCCGCAGCCGGGCCAGGGTCCCGGCGGCGACAGCGCCGCCCGTGTGCTCTCGCTCGCCCAGCAGACCGCCGACCAGGCGATCGCGGAGGCCCGTTCCGAGGCCAACAAGATCGTCGGCGAGGCGCGCAGCCGCGCCGAGGGCCTGGAGCGCGACGCCCGCGCCAAGGCGGACGCGCTGGAGCGGGACGCCCAGGAGAAGCACCGTGTCGCCATGGGCTCCCTGGAGTCGGCGCGTGCCACCCTGGAGCGGAAGGTCGAGGACCTGCGCGGGTTCGAGCGGGAGTACCGCACGCGCCTGAAGTCCTACCTGGAGAGCCAGCTGCGTCAGCTGGAAACCCAGGCGGACGACTCGCTGGCCCCGCCGCGCACCCCCGCGACGGCGTCGCTCCCCGCCTCCCCGTCGATGGCCCCGGCCGGCGCCCCCTCGTACGGCGGCAACCAGTCCATGGGCTCCGGCCCCTCGATGGGCGGCCACAGCGGCGGCTCCTCCAACGGCCCGTCGTACGGCGGTCAGCAGCAGATGTCCCCGGCGATGACCCAGCCGATGGCGCCGGTGCGGCCGCAGGCGCCGCAGCCGATGCAGCAGGCGCCGTCGCCGATGCGGGGCTTCCTCATCGACGAGGACGACAACTGAGGGCGGGTGCGGGCGCGCTGAACGCGTAGCCGTCGGCAGGCATCAGGCCCGGGCCCGGTACGTCACGTACCGGGCCCGGGCCTTGTCTTGCCCGCTCGCCTCCCCTACGCCCTGGGATTGCGGGCCCCACTTCCCGAACCTGGGGCTGAAGCCCCAGCCCCCGTTTCCTGGGGCTCCGCCCCCGGACCCCCGCGCCTCAATCCCCCCCAGCTACCTCCCCCAGACTCCGTCCGGGGGGACCCCCACGGAGGTGCCCCCAGGGGTACCCCCACGCGGCTTGGTTTCTGGGTCTTGCGCCTCAAGCGCCGGCGGGGCTGATTGTGCTGGCTCCTGCGCTTCAAAGGGGGGGCTCGGTTTCTGGTTCCCGTGCCCCAAGCGCTGGCGGGGCTGGGTTTCTGGTTCCTGCGCCTCAAACTCCCCCGGCCACGCCCCCGGACTCCGTCCGGGGGGCCCCACGGAGGTGCCCCTACGCGGGACTGGTGTGCGCCTCAGTTGCCGACGGGGCTGACATTGGGCGCAGGCGTGTGGAGGTCATGCCGGGGGCGGCGCGAAGCTGCCGCCTCTGGGGCGCGGGGCGGCAGCCCCGCAGCCCTCCTCTCCCCGAAGGGGGGTCTGGGGGCGGAGCCCCCAGTTTCGGGAAGGGGGGCCCACGCCCCAGGGGGAACAGAACAGGCCCGGCCACCCCAGGTGGCCGGGCCTGTCGGAGCGCGGCGCGTGGTTACGCCTTGCGGAGGCGGAAGGTCAGGGACAGGGACTCGTCCGTGAAGGGCGCACCGTACGCATCGTCGGCATCCCCCTCCGCGAAGTCCGTCGCAAGCACCTCATCCGCGATCAGCCCCGCATGCTCGGCCAGCGCCGCCCCCACCTCCGCATCCGCGGAGCGCCACCGCAGCGCGATCCGGTCGGCGACATCGAGGCCGCTGTTCTTGCGGGCTTCCTGGATCAGCCGGATCGCGTCCCGCGCGAGCCCCGCGCGCCGCAGTTCCGGGGTGACCTCCAGGTCGAGGGCGACCGTGGCGCCGGAGTCGGAGGCGACGGACCAGCCCTCGCGCGGCGTCTCGGTGATGATGACCTCCTCGGGGGAGAGGACGACCGTTTCGCCGTCGACCTCGACCGTGGCCTCACCGGACCGCAGCGCCAGCGACAGCGCCGCCGCGTCCGCCTCGGCGATCACCTTGGCCACCGCCTGCACCCGCTTGCCGAAGCGCTTGCCGAGCGCGCGGAAGTTCGCCTTGGCCGTGGTGTCGACCAGCGACCCGCCGACCTCGGAGAGGGAGGCGAGGGAGGTGACGTTCAGCTCTTCGGTGATCTGCGCCCGCAGCCCGTCGGACAGGGATTCGAAGCCGGACGCCGCGACCAGCGCACGCGACAGCGGCTGACGGGTCTTGACCCCGGACTCCGCACGTGTGGCCCGGCCCAGTTCGACCAGCCGCCGCACCAGGAGCATCTGCTGCGACAGCGTCGGGTCGACGGCCGTGAGGTCGGCCTCGGGCCAGTCGGCGAGGTGCACCGACTCCGGGGCGCCCGGGGTGACCGGTACGACCAGGTCCTGCCAGACCCGTTCGGTGATGAACGGCACCAGCGGGGCCATCAGCCGGGTGACGGTCTCGATCACATCGTGCAGCGTGCGCAGGGCCGCCGCGTCGCCCTGCCAGAAGCGGCGGCGCGACCTGCGCACATACCAGTTCGACAGATCGTCGACGAACGCGGACAGCAGCTTGCCCGCGCGCTGGGTGTCGTATGCCTCCATCGCCTGGGTGACCTGGTCGGTCAGCGCATGCAGCTCGGACAGCAGCCAGCGGTCGAGCACCGTCCGCTCGGCCGGGGCCGGGTCCGCCTCCGACGGCGCCCAGCCGGACGTGCGCGCGTACAGGGCCTGGAAGGCGACCGTGTTCCAGTAGGTCAGCAGTGTCTTGCGGACGACCTCCTGGATCGTGCCGTGGCCCACGCGCCGTGCCGCCCACGGTGAGCCGCCCGCGGCCATGAACCAGCGCACCGCGTCCGCGCCGTGCTGGTCCATGAGCGGGATGGGCTGCAGGATGTTGCCCAGGTGCTTGGACATCTTGCGGCCGTCCTCGGCGAGGATATGGCCCAGGCAGACGACGTTCTCGTACGACGACTTGTCGAAGACGAGGGTGCCGACCGCCATCAGCGTGTAGAACCAGCCGCGGGTCTGGTCGATGGCCTCCGAGATGAACTGCGCCGGGTAGCGCTTTTCGAAGACGTCCTTGTTGCGGTAGGGGTAGCCCCACTGGGCGAAGGGCATCGACCCCGAGTCGTACCAGGCGTCGATGACCTCCGGGACGCGGGTCGCGGTCTGCCGGCACTGCGGGCAGGGGAAGGTGACCTCGTCGATGAACGGGCGGTGCGGGTCGAGGTCCGAACGGTCTTCGCCGGTCAGCTCGGTCAGCTCCGCGCGCGACCCCACGCAGGTCAGATGGCCGTCCTCACAGCGCCAGATCGGCAGCGGCGTGCCCCAGTAGCGGTTGCGGGACAGCGCCCAGTCGATGTTGTTGTTCAGCCAGTCGCCGAAGCGGCCCTGCTTGACCGACTCGGGGAACCAGTTCGTACGCTCGTTCTCCGCCAGCAGCCGGTCCTTGATCGCGGTGGTGCGGATGTACCAGGACGGCTGGGCGTAATACAGCAGCGCGGTGTGGCAGCGCCAGCAGTGCGGATAGCTGTGCTCGTACGGGATATGCCGGAACAGCAGGCCGCGGGCGTCCAGGTCCGCGGTGAGGGCCTCGTCCGCCTTTTTGAAGAACACGCCGCCCACCAGCGGGATGTCCTCCTCGAAGGTGCCGTCGGGACGGACCGGGTTCACCACGGGCAGGCCGTAGTCGCGGCACACCTTGAGGTCGTCCTCACCGAAGGCGGGGGACTGGTGGACCAGACCCGTGCCGTCCTCGGTCGTCACATACTCGGCGTTGACGACGAACTGCGCGGGCTCGTCGAAGGCGACCAGCTCGAAGGGGCGCTGATACGTCCAGCGCTCCATCTCCGCGCCGGTGAAGGTGCGGCCGACAGCCTCCCAGCCCTCGCCCAGGGCCTTCTCCAGCAGCGGCTCCGCGACGACCAGCTTCTCCTCGCCGTCCGTGGCCACGACATAGGTGACGTCGGGGTGCGCCGCCACGGCCGTGTTGGACACCAGGGTCCATGGGGTGGTCGTCCACACCAGGAGGGCCGCTTCGCCCGCCAGCGGACCGGAGGTGAGCGGGAAGCGGACGTACACGGAGGGGTCGACGACGGTCTCGTACCCCTGAGCCAGCTCGTGGTCCGACAGGCCCGTGCCGCAGCGGGGGCACCAGGGGGCGACCCGGTGGTCCTGGACCAGCAGGCCCTTGTTGAAGATCTCCTTCAGGGACCACCACACCGACTCGATGTACGAGGGGTCCATCGTGCGGTACGCGTCGTCAAGGTCGGTCCAGTACCCCATGCGCGTCGTCAGCTCGGCGAACGCGTCCGTGTGGCGGGTCACCGACTCCCGGCACCTGGCGTTGAACTCCGCGATGCCGTACGCCTCGATGTCCTTCTTGCCGGAGAAGCCGAGCTCCTTCTCGACGGCGAGCTCCACCGGCAGGCCATGGCAGTCCCAGCCGGCCTTGCGGGCGACGTGGTAGCCGCGCATCGTGCGGAAGCGGGGGAAGACGTCCTTGAAGACACGCGCTTCGATGTGGTGCGCGCCGGGCATGCCGTTGGCGGTCGGCGGGCCCTCGTAGAACACCCACTCGGGGCGGCCCTCGGACTGCTCCAGGCTCTTGGCGAAGATCTTGGCCTCGCGCCAGAAGTCGAGCACGGCGTGCTCAAGCGCGGGCAGGTCGACCTGGGCGGGCACCTGGCGGTACTGGGGTGGTGTCATCGACGAGCTCCTCCAACGGACATTCGCTGTTCCGCCGGAGGGACGAGAGCGCCTGCTGCGTGCTCCCGCGGTACCACCCTCCTTGGCTCGCCGGCCAGGCCGGTGAGCCCCCTCATTGAGGCCGCGATGCCGGTTCTACTCGCCTCGGGACGTCTGGGACGGGTCCGGGGCTTTCTTCCGGCGGCTCAGGGGTGATGGTTCACATCGCGCTCGCCCCCGGGCTCGCACCGTCCCCGGGTCGCTCATGGCTGCGTACGACGCTACTCGTCCCCATCGTCGCCTTTCGCACCGCCCAGTGTACGGGCCCGTCGGGTTCCCGGCGGACCGGTTTTCGCGACGGCCGCGGCGCGGCATCCGGACGGGGCGCGGTTGACCCGAATGGTCATATGACGTCCCGCGGGGTCCGGTGTCGCCCGAGTGGCGGATTACGCGGCGGGGAGCTGGGCACAACGGATGCAGGCTCGACTCATCGCGGTCAGGGGGCGGGCTGAATCGGCGGCGTGCCCCGTTGCCGCAGGGCTGGGGTCGATTTATCGTCCCAGAACGATTCGCGAGCAAGATCACAATATGTGAAGGGGCCGCGGCCATGGTGGCGAAGAAGACCGCCGAGAGGAAAGCGGCGGCTGCGAAGGGCTCGGGCGGCACGAAGGGCGCCGCCGCGAAGAAGGCCGCGGCGAAGCAGACGACGGCGAAGGCGGCGGCCGCGAAGAAGGCGGTCGCGAAGAAGGCGGTCGCGAAAACCGCTGCGAAGAAGGCGACGGCCGCCAAGAAGACTGCCGCAGGGAAGACGGCTCCGGCCAAGAAGACCGTGGCCAAGAAGACGGCTGCCAAGAAGACGGCCGCCGCGAAGCCCGCGACCGCCGCCAAGAAGACAGCTGCGAAGACCACGGCCAAGAAGGCGGCTGCCACGAAGGCGGCGGCCAAGAAGGCGGCCCCGACCAAGCCGGTCGCGAAGAAGACCGCTGCGAAGAAGACCGCCGTGAAGAAGGCCGCTGCCGCGAAGACGGCGGCGCAGAAGACGCCGACCGCCAAGGCCGGCGCGAAGAAGGCCGCAGCCGCGGCCCAGGGGGCGGCCCAGGCCGCACAGCAGACAGGAGCCAGGACGGTGGCAGCCAAGAAGACCGCAGCAGCGAGCACCGCCGTGCCCACGGCCCGTACCTCCGCCGGGACGCCGCCCGGGGAGCTCGCGGTGCGCCCCGGCGAGGAGCCGTGGACGCCCGCGGAGATCGCCGAGGCCCGCGCGGGGTTGCAGAGCGAGTACGACCGGCTGACGGCGGAGATCACCGCGGCGGAGGAGGCGCTGGAAGGCCTGATGCGGGACTCCGGCGAGGGCGCGGGCCACGACGACGCCGACACCGGGGCCAAGAACATCACACGGGAGCACGAGCTGGCCCTCGCCGCCAACGCCCGGGAGATGCTGGAGCAGACCGAGCATGCGCTGGAGCGGCTCGACGCGGGTACCTACGGCCTCTGTGAGAACTGCGGCAAGCCGATCGGCAAGCACAGGATGCAGGCGTTCCCCCGCGCCACGCTCTGCGTCGAATGCAAGCAGAAGCAGGAACGCCGAGGCTGACTCCGCAGGTGTGTGCCGTACCCTCGACGTCAGTCAGGCACCTAGGTTGAGGGACTCACGTGGCAGAGGCGGAGCGCATCATCGGTACCCCAGATCTGGACGACGAGGCTGCGGCCCCGGCAGAGCAGCCCAAGGGCAAGCGCAAGATCGCCGTGCTGCTCGGGGTGGCGGTCTTCGCATACCTCCTCGACCTCGTCAGCAAGACGATCGTGGTGGCCAAGCTGGAGAACCATGAGCCGATCGAGATCATCGGCGATCTGCTGAAGTTCGAGGCGGTCCGCAACCCCGGCGCCGCCTTCGGCATCGGCGAGGCATTCACGGTGATCTTCACGCTGATCGCGGCGGTGGTGATCGTCGTGATCGTCCGGCTGGCGCGCAAGCTCTACAGCATGCCCTGGGCGGTCGCGCTCGGTCTGCTGCTGGGCGGTGCGCTGGGCAATCTCACCGACCGGATCTTCCGCTCGCCCGGCGTCTTCGAGGGCGCGGTCGTCGACTTCATCGCCCCCGCGCACTTCGCCGTCTTCAATCTCGCCGACTCCGCGATCGTCTGCGGCGGCTTTCTGATCGTGATCCTCTCCTTCAAGGGTCTCGACCCCGACGGGACCGTGCACAAGGACTGACAAGGCATACTCGTCGGGTGAGCACGATTCCCGAGATCCGCACCCTGCCCGTACCCGACGGCCTGGAAGGCGAGCGTGTCGACGCCGCCATCTCCCGGATGTTCGGGTTTTCCCGTACGAAGGCGGCCGAGCTGGCCGCGGCCGGGAAGGTACAGGTCGACGGCTCGGTTGTGGGCAAGTCCGAGCGGGTGCGCGGCGGCGCGTGGCTTGAGGTGGAGATGCCGCAGGCGCCCGCGCCGGTGCAGATCGTGGCGGAGCCCGTCGAGGGCATGGAGATCGTCCATGACGACGACGACATTGTCGTGATCGTCAAGCCGGTGGGGGTGGCCGCGCACCCGAGCCCCGGCTGGAGCGGGCCCACGGTGATCGGCGGTCTCGCGGCCGCCGGGTACCGGATCTCGACGTCCGGCGCCGCGGAGCGGCAGGGCATTGTGCACCGGCTGGACGTGGGCACCTCGGGGCTGATGGCGGTCGCCAAGTCGGAGCGTGCGTACACGCTGCTCAAGCAGCAGTTCCGCGACCGCACCGTCGACAAGCGCTATCACGCGCTGGTGCAGGGACACCCGGACCCGCTGAGCGGAACGATCGACGCCCCAATCGGCCGCCATCCCAGCCATGACTACAAGTGGGCGGTGACGGCGGACGGCAAGCCGTCCGTGACGCACTATGACCTCATCGAGGCGTACCGCGCCGCGTCCCTGCTGGACATCAAGCTGGAGACCGGCCGTACGCACCAGATCCGGGTGCACATGGCCGCGCACCGGCACCCGTGCGTGGGCGATCTGACCTATGGCGCCGACCCGACCATGGCCAAGCGTCTCGGGCTGACCCGGCAGTGGCTGCACGCGGTGCGGCTGGGCTTCGAGCACCCGGCGGACGGCCGGTGGGTCGAGTATGCGAGCGACTATCCCGACGATCTCCAGTCGGCCCTGGACAAGATCGTCGCGGAGAGCGCATAGGCGCATGACCGCGGAAAGCGCATGACCGCGGAGAGCGTATGACTGCGCAGACCGCCGGCGCGGCGTCCCGCCTCCCGTACGCGGTGCGGGTAGCCGACGGCGTCGCGGACCGCGCCATGCGCAAGCCGCTGTAACGTCCCGCCGGACACCTCCCGTGGCAGTCTTGAAGCCTTGGCGGCCTTGATCGCGTAGGGCTTCGAACCGCCGGAGGGCGCACCGTGGACCAACTGGCCCTGCTGTTCACACTGTTGCTGGGCGCGGTGGTGACGGTGCCGCTGGGGGAGCGCCTTGGGCTGCCCGCGCCGGTGCTGATGACGCTCGTCGGGATCGTGCTGGCCTATCTGCCGTTCGTGCCGACCGTGGAACTGCCGCCCGAGTACATCCTGCCGCTGGTGCTGCCTCCCCTCCTCTACGCCGCGGCGCAGCGCACCTCCTGGCGGCAGTTCACCGCCCATGTGCGGCCCATTCTGCTGCTCGCGGTGGCGCTGGTGTTCGTGACGACCGCGGCGGTCGCAGCCGTGGCCAACGCGGTCGTGCCGGGGCTGCCCCTCGCCGCGGCGGTGGCGCTCGGCGCGCTCGTCGCACCGCCGGACCCGGTCGCCGCGACCGCCGTCGCCGGATCGCTCGGGCTGCCCCGCCGGCTGGTCTCCCTCCTGGAGGGCGAGGGGCTCTTCAACGACGTGACGGCGATCGTGCTCTACCACGTCGCGATCGCCGCCGCCGTGACCGGGACGTTCTCCTGGCCGGAGGCGGCCGGGGAACTGGTGCTGTCGGCGGTCGTGGCCGCGGCCGTCGGACTGGCGCTCGGCTGGCTCGCCAACCGGCTGATGGGGTGGCTGGGCGACGCCACCCTGCAGACCGGGCTGTCGCTGATGGTGCCGTTCGCCGCCTATGTGCTGGCGGAGGAGCTGCACGGCTCCGGAGTTCTCGCCGTGCTCACCGTGGCACTCTTCCTCGCCGAATACGCCGCCGACGCCGACGATGTGATGGGCCGGCTGACCGGCAACGCCTTCTGGCAGATCGTCGACACCCTGGTGACCGGGGTGGCGTTCGGGCTCGTCGGACTGGAACTGCGGGGCGTCTTCGGCACGGCCGACGGTCG
Organism: Streptomyces sp. PR69; assembly: GCF_026420845.1. GTDB lineage: Bacteria > Actinomycetota > Actinomycetes > Streptomycetales > Streptomycetaceae > Streptomyces. Next base: position 124,947 of record NZ_JAOWCB010000001.1, read on the forward strand.
GGAGCTGACGATGCTGGGCTGGGCCGCGGCCGTCATCGGCGTCGTGGTCGGCGTACGGCTGATGTGGCTGCTGCCGGCGACCCGGCTCGCCCAGCGGATGCGCGGCGGGCGCGACGTCACCGAGGACATCCCGGTGAGCTGGCGCGAGACCGTCGTCATGTGGTGGTCGGGGATGCGGGGCGTGGCCTCCGTTGCCCTGGCGCTGGCGATTCCGCTGCGTACGGACACGGGGGAGCCGTTCCCCGCCCGAGACGAGATCATCTTCATTGCGTTCGCGGTCATCCTGGTCACCCTTGTCTGCCAGGGGCTGACCCTGCCGTGGCTGGTCAAACGCCTCGGAGTACGCGCGGACGCCGACGCCGAGCGCGACTTCGAGCGCAGCCTGGCCCTGCGCGCCGCGAAGGCCGCGAAGCGGCGGCTGAAAGAGATCGAGACGGTGGAGGACCTGCCGGAGGAGATCGGTGAGCGGCTGCTGCGGGGTGCGTACGACATCGGTGCGCGGATCAGCCCCGACATCCTCGACGAGGAACGCCGCGAGTGGTTCGCACAACGGGCGGACCGGGCGAAGACGGTGCACCGGATCCAGCGGGAGATGCTGTCCGCCGCGCGCCACGAGGTGCTTGCGGCGCGCAGCGAGGCGGGGGCGGATCCGGGGGTTGTGGACCGGGTGCTGAGGCATTTGGATGTGCGCAGCATGCGGTGAGGGTCTTGCGGGGTTTTCCCCTCTCCTCCCCTGCACCCTGGGGGCGTGGGCCCCCTTCCCGTAACTGGGGGCTCCGCCCCCAGACCCCCCTTCGGGGGGAGGGGCTGCCGGGCTGCCGCCCCGCGCCCCATGGGCGGCAGCTTCGCGCCGCCCCCTCGGTATGTCCTCCGGACGGGCTGGAATTGACCTGCGCCCAGTTCCAGCCCCGTCGGCAACTCAGGCGCACACCCAAGCCCCGCCTGAGGGAGTCTGGGGCGCGGGAGCCAGAAACCCAGTCTCGCTGGCGTTTGAGGCGTGAGGCTGCGCTTCCCAGCCTCGCCGTTTGAGGGCGCGGGGCCGGAAACCCAGCCTTGCCGGGGCCTGAGGCGCGGGATCCGGAAACCCAGCCTCGCCGGCGATTGAGGCGCGGGGGTTCGGGGGCGGAGCCCCCGTACGGGGGCTGGGGCGGAGCCCCAGTTACGGGAAGGGGCGGGGTGGGGGGATCACCCCCCGCCGCAGGCGGGCTCAGTCGCGGCTCGGGACCGGCGGCGGCCCGCCCGACGCGCCCAAGCCCCCGGGGCCCCCGGGAGGCTCCACGGCGAGCGCCGTGGCAATGCGCGGCAGCGCGTAAGGATGCTCCTCGGCAAGCCACGTGATCATCCGCTCCCGCACCTCACACCGCGCTGTCCAGATGTCGCTCCCGTCCTTCGCCGTCATCATCGCCCGCACCTGCATCGTGTGCGGCGTCGTGTCCGTGACGAGCAGGCTCCACCCGCGGCCGTCCCAGGCCGCGCACTCGCCGAGGATCTCGCGCAGCTTCTCGCGCATCAGCGCCACCGGCGCACGGTGGTCGAGGTGGAAGAAGACGGTGCCGGTCATCTCGGGGCTGACGCGCGACCAGTTCTCGAACGGCTTGCTGGTGAAGTAGGACACGGGCATCGTGATGCGCCGCTCGTCCCAGGTCCGTACGGACAGGAACGTCAGCGTCACCTCCTCGATGACGCCCCACTCCCCGTCCACCACCACCGTGTCCCCGATGCGCACCATGTCGCCGAAGGCGATCTGGAAGCCGGAGAAGAGATTCCCCAGCGTGGACTGGGCCGCGACGCCCGCGATGATGCCGATGATGCCCGCGGACGCCAGCACGGACGCCCCGAACTTCTCCATGCCGGGGAAGGTCAGCAGCATCGCCGCGATCGCCACCACCACGATCAGCGCGGTGACGACCCGCATCAGCAGGGTGACCTGGGTGCGCACCCGCCGCAGCCGGGCCGCGTCGCGCGTCGTGGCGGCATAGCGGGCGTACGCCGACTCCACGGCCGCCGAAATGATCCGCACCACCAGCCAGGCCCCGGCCGCGATCAGCACCAGGGTCAGGGCGTGGCCGATGCCCGCGCGGTGGTCTCCGATCCACTTCCAGTGGATCTGCAGATAGGACCCGCGCAGCAGACCGGTCAGCACGACCACCTGGAGGGGCAGCCGGCAGCGGCGCAGCAGATCCCACAGCGGGGTCTCGGGGTGGCGGGCGTCGGCACGGCGCAGCAGCCGGTCCACGGCCCAGCCGAGCAGCAGGGTGAGGACGACCGAGCCGCCGACGACGCCCAGAGGGCGCAGGACGTTCTCCATGGCTCCGAAACTAACTGGCAGGATGGCCGAATGAACATCGTGCTTTTCCATTCGGTCTACGGTCTGCGCCCGGCCGTGCACGCAGCGGCTGACCGGCTGCGCGCCGCCGGGCACCAGGTGCGCGTGCCCGACCTGTACGAAGGCCAAACCGCCGAATCCGTCGAGGCGGGCCAGGCTATCAAGGACCGGATCGGCACGGAGGAGCTGCTGCACCGGGCGATCGCGGCGGCCGCCCCGCACTCGGACGAGGGGCTGGTGTACGCCGGGTTCTCGCTCGGCGCGGCGATCGCGCAGAATCTCGCCCTGGGCGACGAGAAGGCACGAGGGCTGCTGCTTCTGCACGGCACCTCGGACCTGGCGGAGGGGGCGACGGTCGACGAGCTGCCCGTACAGCTCCATGTCGCGTCCCCGGACCCGTTCGAGCCGGACGACTGGCTGAGCGCGTGGTATCTGCGGATGCAGCGGACCGGCGCGGATGTGGAGATCTACCGCTATCAGGGGGCGGGGCACCTCTACACCGACCCCGATCTCCCGGACTACGACGCGGGCGCCGCCGATCTGACGTGGCGTACGGCGCTGGGCTTCCTCGCCACCCTCTAGCGGCCGTCTCTCAGGGATAGCTGCAGCGGCCGCTGACCCCGCCTCCCGTCGCCGGGGCGCAGAGGTACTGACGGTCGGACTCACGGTGGCTCAGAAACCGGCCCACGCACTCGTTCCGTGTGGCCAGCCCTTTGCCCTGGCACCAGGAGACCGCCTGTGCGCCGTCGTCGAAGCCGGGGACGTAGAACATCCAGTACCCCGCGCGCAGCGAGGCGTACGCGCCGCTGTCGAGGTAGCGGGCGTTGTCGACGCCCTTGTCGCGCAGGGCCCTGGCCTGGCGCTCGCGGGCGGCCGTGCCCGACGACTTGGGGACGGAGGCGAGCTGGGCGACCCAGCTGTCGGCCAGTCCGTCGCCGCCGTCCTCGCCCGGCGTCGACGGACGCTCTGCCGGATCCTCGCTCGGCGTCGGCGTCGGCGTCGGCGTCGGTGTGGGCGTGGGTGTCGGGGACGGCGGTGTGGTGGCAGGCGTCGGCAGCGGTGAGCTGAGGGGCGACGAGGTGGCCGTCCCGCCGCCGTTCCCGTTCGCCCCGTTCGACCCGGCCTCCGGGCCGCCGCCCGGCTCCCGCAGCGCGAACACCAGCGCCGTCGCCGCCACGACGGCCACGGCGACCGCCGCGGCCGCGGCGATGAACGGGGTACGGCTCCGGGGCCGAGGGTACGGCTCCGCGGCCGTCGTCGGTGTGGGCGTGGGCGCGGGTGCGGGCGGCGGTGTGGGTGCGGGGCCGGGCGTGGGCGGCCCGGGCGGCGGCCCCGGCGGTCGTACGAGCGAGGTCCGCGTCGGCTGTGCCCACGGCGGCGGCGCCGGGTGCGGGGACACCCCGGACTCCGCCTGCGCCAGCATCGCGTCGAGCCGTGCCCCGTCCGGCCGGGCCGCCGGATCGCGTACCAGCAGGGCCTGGAGCACCGGCGCGAGCGGACCGGAGCGCACCGGCGGCGGAACCGGGTCGTCCAGCACGGCGGCCAGCGTGGCCAGCGTTGTGTCCCGGCGCAGCGGACTGACGCCCTCCACGCACACATAGAGCAGCAGCCCCAGCGACCACAGATCGGAGGCGGGGGCGTCGTCGCCCCGGCCGCGGATGCGCTCCGGGGCGATGTACTCGGGAGAGCCGATGAGCTCGCCCGTCGCCGTGAGCGAGGAAGAGCCCTGCAGCGCCGCGATGCCGAAGTCCGTCAGCACGGCGGAACCGTCGGCGCGCAGCAGCACATTGGCGGGTTTGACGTCCCGGTGCGCGATCCCCGCCGTGTGCGCGGCGCGCAGCGCGGACAGCACCTGGCGTCCGATGCGCGCCGCCTCCTGCGGGGCGATCGGGCCGGAGGCGATCCGGTCCTGGAGGGTGTCGCCGGGCAGCAGCTCCATGACCAGCCAGGGGTGGCCGGACGGGCCGTCGCCCTCGACGATGTGATGGATGGTCACCACATGCGGATGGCTGAGGCGGGCCAGGGCGCGCGCCTCGCGCAGCACCCGCTCCCGGAGCACGACGGCCTGTTCCGCCGTGGTGGCGGTCGGGTCCGGGGGACGCACCTCCTTGAGAGCCACCTCGCGGTGCAGGGCGGTGTCCCAGGCCCGCCACACGGTGCCCATCCCGCCGCTGCCGAGCCGCTCCCGCAGCTCGAACCTCTCGTCGATCACGTCCCCCGGCGCACTCATGGCGTCAGGCTAGAGGATCCTCCAGCCGCCTGCTGCCCGGTCAGCTCGACCGGTACGCGGCCCAGTGCTCCTGCATCCGCTGCACCTGGCCGGAGGTGAACTGGTACATGCAGGAGTCGTAGGTGTAGTCCATGAAGTTGTGGATCGGGTCCACACCGGGCTTGCGGGGGCAGGAGTCGCGGCCGACCGGGCACTCGAACGCGGGGCTCTCCTCGGGCGCGGTGTCGTCGACGTAGTCGCCCCTGCCATTGCAGCCGCCCTGGAAGGTGTGGTAGAGCCCCATCCAGTGGCCGACTTCATGGGTGCCGGTGTCACCCTCGTTGTAGTTTTCGGCCGAGCCGCCGGGGAGCGACTCGTCGAGGACGACCACTCCGTCGTCCTTCGGGTGGGACCGGTAGTCGGTCGGGAAGGTGGCCCAGCCGAGGAGCCCGTCGCTGAGGTTGGCGGTGTAGAAGTTCAGCGTGCCCGCGCCGCCCTTGCGCAGCGAGGACTTCATGGCCGCCTCCTCGTCGGAGCCGGGCGCCAGGTCGTTGTACCAGGACGCGTTGTCCGTGTAGTCCGTGCTCTCCAGCATGAACTCGAAGCGCGAGTCGGCGTTGCCTTCGCCCTCGCCGCCGAAGGCCGAGTTGAGCACCTGCATCTGCTTGCCGATGTCGGCGGCGGTCAGCTTGCCGGTCGCGCCGTCGTGGATGACGTGGAAGTAGACGGGGACGGTGGTCACACCGGCCGGTGCGGTCAGCCCGCGGGCATTGGTCCGTATCGCGTCGAGCTTCTTTCTGAGGTCCGCCTCCATCGCCTTGGCCTTGGCCGCGCTGACCTCGTTGGGCTCATGGGCGTGCGCGCTGCCGGGCCGTGACTCGCGGGCCGCGGAGGCGGCTGCGCCGCCGTGCTCGTCCGCACCCTCGACGCACTCCTCCGCGGCCGTCGCCGGCGGCTGGGCGGCGGCGATTCCGGACGGGGCCGACAGGGGGACGAGCGCCAGGGTTCCGGCCATGACGGCGGTGCCGAGCGCCCTGCGGCGCAGACGGGGGGATATTCGGGCAAGCACACGCATGCTGGCTCCTCGCGGGGGGTTGGGACGAGGGTTTTCCTCGCCGTGGCGGGGAGATTACGTGGCCATGCCAGGTGTCGATGAGAAGTGATCTGGCCCAATCAATCGTGTGGTGAAACGGGCCATTCGGGAGAAAACTTTTGGGTGCTCCAAGGTTTGAGGCAAGGACGTAACAAAGGCGGAAACAGCGGCGGGTGGTGTGTCCGCATTCGGGACGCGGAACACGCCACCCGCCGTAGCGATGTGATCGCCCGTTAACAAGCCGTGGTGTGGCCGAAAGTGAACTCTCAGCGAACCGGGTGGTACGCGCGCTCGACGCGCTGGGTGCCGGAGCGCGTTTGGTAGGACCGGGTCCACTCGGCGGTCGCGTCCGGGTCGGTGCGGTCGGACAGGACGTAGTAGTCCATCTGCGAGCGCTCGGCGGTGACGTCGAGCACGCCGTAGCCGTGGTGGTCCATGTCGATCCACTTCACATGGCGGTTGGCGGCCTTGACGGCGGCTGAGGCGATCAGGGAGACGGTGTTCTCCGGAACCCCCAGGAGGTCGTCCAGATTGTCGGACGTCACCGAGGTGACGACGAACTCGGCGGCCGCGGACTCGGACCACGGGTAGGTCGCGGCCCTGACCGGGACGTCGTTCGCCCACGCCATATGGATGTCGCCGGTCAGGAAGACGGTGTTCTGGATGCCGCGCTGCGTCAGATGCGTCAGCAGCTCCCTGCGGTCGGCCGTGTAGCCGTCCCACTGGTCGACATTGAGGGCCAGCCCCTCCTTGGGCAGGCCCAGCAGCTCGGCGATCGGCTCCAGCAGATAGGCGGGGACCGAGCCGAAGGCGACCGGCGAGATCATCACCGAGGTGCCCACCAGCTTCCACGAGGCGTCGGAGGACGCGAGGCCCGCCTTCAGCCAGTCGAGCTGGGCGCGGCCCGTGATGGTGCGGTCCGGGTCGTCGACGTCGCCGTTGCCGAACGACGACTGCTGCGACCGGAAGGAGCGCAGATCGAGCAGATGCAGATCGGCGAGCTTGCCGAAGCGCAGCCGGCGGTAGACGGTGCCCTCGGTGGAGGCGCGCACCGGCATCCACTCGAAGTACGCCTGGCGCGCGGCCGCGGCGCGCTCCGCCCAGTCGCCCTCCGTGCCCGGGGTGTGGTTCTCCGCACCGCCCGACCAGGCGTCGTTGGCTATCTCATGGTCGTCCCAGATGGCGATCAGCGGATGCGCGGCGTGCACGGCCTGCAGATCCGGGTCGGTCTTGTACGTGCCGTGGCGCAGCCGGTAGTCGGCCAGCGTGAGGATCTCGTGCTTCGGCTCGTGCTGCCGGACGACCTTGTCCTCGGCGGGGAAGCCCCCGGTGGCGTACTCGTAGATGTAGTCGCCGAGGTGGAGCACGGCGTCCAGGTCGGAGCGGGCGGCGAGTTGGCGGTACGCGGAGAAGTACCCGGCTTCCCAGTTGGCGCAGGAGACCACGCCGAAACGCACCCCGGGGGCCGCGGCGTCCGCGGCGGGGGCGGTACGGGTCCGGCCGACGGTGGAGACGGCACTCCCCGCGAGGAAGCGAAAGTAATAGTCGCTCGCCTGGCGCAAACCCCTTACGTCCACCTTGACAGTGTGGTCGGCGCCGGCCCGGGAGACGGCCGTGCCCCGGGCGACCACCCGGGTGAAGCCCTTGTCCTCCGCGACCTCCCAACGGACCTCGGTGTCCGGCCCCTTGCCCGAGCCCGGCACGGCGTCGGGGGTGGGGGTGACACGGGTCCACAGCAGTACGCCGTCGGGAAGCGGGTCGCCGGAGGCGACGCCATGACGGAACGAGGGGCCCTGGTCCACGGCGTGTGCGGCCGTGGACGACGCGGCGGCCGCAAGAGCGGGGGCGGCGACGACAGCGGTGGCGGCAGCGGCCTTGACGACCGTGCGGCGGCTCGGAGTTGACTCAATCCTGTGGGTCACGGCCGGAAAGACTACTGACCAGTACGTCGAATAGGCGAGGGACCGGACAGAATTCGCAGAGCCGTAAGTCGCCGTACAGCTTGCCGCTTGAAGCATCCGGAACACGCGAGCAGCCCCCGGAGGGCCGGGGGCTGCTCGCTGCGAATTGCTAAGCGGAGGCCGGTTACGCGACTACTCGACGCCGAGCTTCTTCAGCTCCGCGGGGAGGTCCTTCTGCTCGACGTCCTTGCCGTCGATGCGGATCGTGGGGGTGCCGCGGATCTCGGAGTTCTTGAAGTCCTCGATCATCTCCAGCGCCCACTTGTCGTAGGTGCCCTTCTCCAGGGCGTCCTTGAAGGAGGCGTTGTCCTTCAGCGCCTCGACGTCCTTCGCGACGTCGAGGAGATAGGAGTCCTTGGCGAACTCGTCCTTCGACTCCTCCGGGTGGTGCTTCGCGGAGTACAGCTGTGCGAGGTAGTCGGAGAACGCGTCCTTGCTCACATTGAGCGCGGCGCCCAGCGCGCTGATGGCGTTCTTGGAGCCGGTGCCGCCGAAGTTGCCGTCGATGATGTCGCCGAGGTGGACCTTGAGCGTGATCTTGTCCTGCTCGGCCGCCTTCTTGATGGTCTCGCCGGTGCTCTGCTCGAAGGCCGCACAGGCGGGGCAGCGCAGGTCTTCATAGATGTCGACGACGGACTTGCCGCTGCCGATCTTGATGGTGGTGCCCTTGTCGCCCTCGGAGTTGGCGGGCTTGACCAGCTCCTTGTCCTTGGCGGCCTCCCAGGCGCCCGGCTGGTTGGCCTGCACCACCGCGTAGCCGATGCCGCCGGCCAGCGCGAGGACCGCGACGGTCGAGCCGGCGACGATCAGCTGACGGCGGACCTTGTCCCGCTTGGCCTGGCGCTCGCGCTCCTGGCGCATCCGCTCGCGGGCCGCCGCCTTGTTGGCGTGACTGTTGCGTGCACTCATGATCGATTCACTCCGTGTGGGGTGTGGAAGAAGACAGACGGGAGAGAGGGGGGGAAGGGGCCGGACGCCGGGGCGTCAGCCGCCGACCGCGACGACGGCGCGCGGCGGTCCCCTCCGTCCCACGGAGTGCACCAGGGCGCGAGCACGGCACACCGGCGGCTCGCCCCGGTGCGTAGGGACCGCCCGGCGTACGGACGCCAGCAGCGAGGCGGCGCCCATCGCGGCGACCGCGCACAGCAGCGGGCGGAACGCGAGCACGCCCGCCGCCCGGACCAGCGCGGCCAGCGCCGCCTCGCCGCGCCGCAGCCAGGCCGCCGCCAGCAGCCCGACCGAGACATGGGCGGCGAGCAGCAGCCAGGGCAGCGCGGGGTCAGCGGAGTGCAGCAGTTCGGCCGCGCGCCGGTCGGCGGCCGCCACCGCGGGCAGCGCTGTGCCCATGTCCCCGCCGCCGCACAGCACATCGAAGCCGACCGCGCGCAGCGAACCGGCGACGGGCCCGCCGGCCGGGCCGTAGCAGACATGCTGGCCGGCGGTGAACACCGTGTCCGCCGCCAGCTCCAGCGGCACCAGCAGCCCCGCGATCCGCCAGAAGCCGCGCTCCCGGCCGAAGAGCGCGAAGGCCGCCAGGAACACACAGGCCGAGACGAGGGCGAGCGTCCCGAGCGGCAGCGGAACACCGGAGAGCAGCACATGGGAGGCCGCGGACAGCGTCACGGTCACCGCCGTGAAAACCGCTGCCCGCACCCCTCTGAGCTGCGCCCCTGCTATGTCCATCGCCGGTGAGTCTGCCATGCCCGCGGATAAGCGGTCTCTAAGGATCCGGCCTTACTGCAGACCCGGAATCCTTCCGTTACGGAACAGGTCCACAAAGATCTGGTGGTCCGCACGTGCCCGTGCGCCGTAGCCATGGGCGAAGTCGACCAGCAGCTCGCCGAAGCCGTCCTCGTCGGCCGCGACCGCCGCGTCGATCGCGCGCTCCGTGGAGAACGGCACCAGCGAGTGCCCGCTCTCGTCGTCCGCCGCCGCGTGCATGGCCGCCGCGGCCCGGCCGAGGTCGGCCACGGTCGCGGCGATCTCGGCCGGGTCGTCGATGTCCGACCAGTCCAGATCCACGGCGTACGGAGAGACCTCGGCGACCAGCTGGCCGCAGCCGTCCAGCTCCGTCCAGCCCAGCCATGGGTCGGCGTGTGCCTGGAGCGCCCGCTGCGAGATCACCGTGCGATGGCCCTCGTGCTGGAAGTACTCGCGCACCGCGGGATCGCCGACATGGCGGGAGACCGCGGGGGTCTGCGCCCGCTTCATATAGATCACCACATCGTTCTCCAGGGCGTCGCTGTTGCCCTCAAGCAGGATGTTGTACGACGGCAGGCCCGCGGACCCTATGCCCACCCCGCGCCGCCCCACCACGTCCTTGACCCGGTAGGAGTCGGGGCGGGCGAGACTGGACTCCGGAAGCGTCTCCAGATAGCCGTCGAAGGCCGCCAGCACCTTGTAGCGCGTGGCCGCGTCCAGCTCGACCGCCGAGCCGCCCGGCGCGAAACGCCGCTCGAACTCGCGGATCTCGGTCATCGAGTCGAGCAGGGAGAACCGGGTCAGCGAGCGGGCCTCGCGCAGCGCCTTCAGCAGCGGGCCGTCGGCGTTGTCCAGGGTGAAGGGCGCCAGCTCGGCGTCCTTGGTCCCGTAGGCCAGCGCATGGATGCGCTCCCGGTAGGCGGCGGCGCAGATCCGCACCAGCTCCGTGATCGTCTCGTCGCTGAGCGCCTTGGTGTAGCCGATCAGCGCCAGCGAGGCGGCGAGGCGCTGCAGATCCCAGGTGAAGGGGCCCACATAGGCCTCGTCGAAGTCATTGACGTTGAAGACCAGCCGGCCGCCCGCGTCCATATAAGTGCCGAAGTTCTCCGCGTGCAGATCGCCGTGGATCCACACCCGCGAGGTGCGGTCGTCCAGATACGGTCCGCTGTCCCGCCCCTCCCGCTGGAGGTCCGTGTAGAAGAGACAGGCGGCGCCCCGGTAGAAGGCGAAGGCCGAGGCCGCCATCTTCCGGAACTTGACGCGGAAGGCGGCCGGGTCGGCGGCGAGCAGCTCGCCGAAGGCGGTGTCGAAGACGGCGAGTATCTCCTCGCCGCGTGCTTCGGCCGGGGTTTGGTGGACCGACATCGCTGGGTGCCTCCCGGAGGGTGACATAGAGGGGTGACATAGGGGACAGCTGTTCCGCCCTCCCCAACGCCCGAGCGCCATCCGGAGTGCCCGCCCGCCGCACGGCCGCCACCCCTCGTCGGGACGCCTCGCGTCGTCGTATTGCCTTCGGATGTCAGTGGTGCGACGTAGACTTCAGCGCTGTCCCCCGTTGAGTGACAGCAGCCCGCCATCGACCGTTTTGCTGGAGGCCCCCGCCGTGGCAGCACCGTCCGACAAGCCCCCGTTCACGCACCTCCATGTGCACACCCAGTACTCGCTGCTGGACGGTGCGGCGCGGCTCAAGGACATGTTCAATGCCTGCAATGAAATGGGCATGACGCATATCGCCATGACCGACCATGGCAACCTCCACGGCGCGTACGACTTCTTCCACCAGGCCCAGAAGGCCGGTGTGACGCCGATCATCGGCATCGAGGCCTATGTCGCCCCCGAGTCCCGGCGCACCAAGCGCAAGATCCAGTGGGGCCAGCCGCACCAGAAGCGGGACGACGTCTCCGGTTCCGGCGGCTACACCCACAAGACGATCTGGGCGGCGAACAAGACCGGGCTGCACAATCTCTTCCGGCTCTCCTCCGACGCCTATGCGGAGGGCTGGCTGCAGAAGTGGCCGCGCATGGACAAGGAGACCATCGCCCAGTGGTCGGAGGGGCTGATCGCCTCCACCGGCTGCCCCTCGGGAGAGCTGCAGACCAGGCTGCGCCTCGGCCAGTTCGACGAAGCTCTCAAGGCCGCCTCCGAGTACCAGGACATCTTCGGCAAGGACCGGTACTTCCTGGAGCTGATGGACCACGGCATCGAGATCGAGCGCCGCGTCCGCGACGGGCTGCTGGAGGTCGGCAAGAAGCTCGGCATCCCGCCCCTCGTCACCAATGACTCGCACTACACCTATGCGCACGAGGCGTCCGCGCACGACGCGCTGCTGTGCATCCAGACGGGGAAGAACCTCTCCGACCCCGACCGCTTCAGGTTCGACGGCACCGGCTACTACCTGAAGTCCACCGACGAGATGTACGCCGTCGACTCCTCCGACGCCTGGCAGGAGGGCTGCCGCAACACCCTGCTCGTCGCCGAGCAGATCGACACCACGGGCTGGTTCGAGAAGCGGGACCTGATGCCCAAGTTCGATGTGCCCGAGGGCTACACCGAGGTCACCTGGTTCCAGGAGGAGGTCCGCCGCGGCATGGCCCGCCGCTTCCCCGGCGGCATCCCCGAGGACCGGCAGAAGCAGGCCGACTACGAGATGGACGTCATCATCCAGATGGGGTTCCCGGGCTACTTCCTCGTCGTCGCGGACTTCATCATGTGGGCCAAGCGCAACGGCATCGCGGTGGGCCCCGGCCGGGGCTCCGCGGCGGGCTCGATCGTCGCCTACGCCATGGGCATCACCGACCTCGACCCGATCGAACACGGGCTGATCTTCGAGCGGTTCCTCAACCCCGAGCGCATCTCGATGCCCGATGTCGACATCGACTTCGACGAGCGCCGGCGCGTCGAGGTGATCAGGTATGTGACGGAGAAATACGGCGCCGACAAGGTCGCCATGATCGGCACCTACGGCACCATCAAGGCGAAGAACGCCATCAAGGACTCCGCCCGTGTCCTGGGCTATCCGTACGCCATGGGCGACCGCATCACCAAGGCCATGCCCGCCGACGTCCTCGGCAAGGGCATCGACCTCAACGGCATCACCGACCCCTCCCACCCCCGTTACTCGGAGGCCGGAGAGGTCCGGGGGATGTATGAGAACGAGCCGGATGTGAAGAAGGTCATCGACACCGCCAAGGGCGTCGAGGGCCTGGTGCGGCAGATGGGCGTGCACGCAGCCGGCGTGATCATGTCCAGCGAGACGATCACCGACCATGTCCCGGTCTGGGTCAGGCACACCGACCAGGTCACCATCACCCAGTGGGACTACCCCAGCTGTGAGTCGCTGGGCCTGCTGAAGATGGACTTCCTGGGCCTGCGCAACCTCACCATCATGGACGACGCCGTCAAGATGGTGGAGGCCAACAAGGGCATCAAGCTGGAGCTCCTCGAAGTACCGCTGGACGACCCCAAGACCTATGAGCTGCTGTGCCGCGGCGACACGCTCGGCGTCTTCCAGTTCGACGGCGGGCCGATGCGCTCGCTGCTGCGGCTGATGAAGCCCGACAACTTCGAGGACATCTCCGCCGTCTCGGCCCTGTATCGCCCCGGCCCGATGGGAATGAACTCCCATACGAACTACGCCCTGCGCAAGAACGGCCAGCAGGAGATCACCCCGATCCACCCGGAGCTGGAGGAGCCTCTCAAGGAGGTCCTCGGCCTGACCTACGGCCTGATCGTCTACCAGGAGCAGGTGCAGAAGGCCGCCCAGATCATCGCCGGGTACTCGCTCGGCGAAGCCGACATCCTCCGCCGGGTGATGGGCAAGAAGAAGCCCGAGGAGCTGGCGAAGAACTTCTCCATCTTCCAGGCCGGCGCCCGCAAGAACGGCTACAGCGACGAGGCCATCCAGGCGCTGTGGGATGTGCTGGTCCCCTTCGCCGGATACGCGTTCAACAAGGCCCACTCCTCCGCGTACGGACTGGTCACCTACTGGACCGCCTATCTCAAGGCGAACCACCCCGCCGAATACATGGCGGCGCTGCTCACCTCGGTCAAGGACGACAAGGACAAGTCGGCGGTCTACCTCAACGAGTGCCGCCGCATGGGCATCAAGGTGCTCCCGCCCAATGTCAACGAGTCCGAGTCGAACTTCGCCGCCCAGGGCGACGACGTCATCCTCTTCGGCCTCTCCGCCGTGCGGAACGTCGGCGCCAACGTGGTGGAATCGATCATCCGCTGCCGCAAGTCCAAGGGGAAGTACGCCTCCTTCCCGGACTTCCTCGACAAGGTCGAGGCGGTGGTGTGCAACAAGCGGACCATCGAGTCGCTGATCAAGGCTGGCGCGTTCGACGAGATGGGCCACACCCGCAAGGGGCTCGTCGCCCACCATGAGCCGATGATCGACAATGTCGTCGCGGTCAAGCGCAAGGAGGCCGAGGGCCAGTTCGACCTCTTCGGCGGCATGGGCGACGAGGACAGCAAGGAGCCCGGCTTCGGCCTTGACGTGGAGTTCTCCGACGTCGAGTGGGACAAGTCGTATCTCCTCGCCCAGGAGCGGGAGATGCTCGGACTCTATGTCTCCGACCATCCGCTCTTCGGCATCGAACATGTCCTCGCCGACAAGACGGACGCCGCGATCTCCCAGCTGACCGGCGGAGAGCATGCCGACGGCGCGGTCGTCACCATCGGCGGCATCATCTCCGGCCTCCAGCGCAAGATGACCAAGCAGGGCAACGCCTGGGCGATCGCCACCGTCGAGGATCTGGCGGGCTCCATCGAGTGCATGTTCTTCCCCGCCACCTACCAGCTGGTGTCCACCCAGCTCGTCGAGGACACGGTCGTCTTCGTCAAGGGCCGGCTCGACAAGCGCGAGGACGTGCCGCGGCTGGTGGCGATGGAGCTGATGGTCCCTGATCTGTCCCAGGCGGGGAGCAACGCCCCCGTCGTGGTGACCATCCCCACCGTGAAGGTCACCCCGCCGATGGTCAGCCGCCTCGGTGAGATCCTCAGCCACCACAAGGGCAACACCGAGGTGCGGATCAAGCTCCAGGGGCCGCGCAAGACCACCGTGCTCCGGCTCGACCGGCACCGGGTGCAGCCGGATCCGGCCCTCTTCGGCGATCTCAAGGTGCTGCTCGGCCCCTCCTGTCTGGCCGGGTAGCGGCAGCTGACAGCCGCGTACGCAAGGGGCGCGCCCATCATCATGGGCGCGCCCCTTGCGCATGCGGCCGTCAGTTGTGGCCGAAGCGCTTCTCCCGGTGCTTCCGGGCGACGTCTGAGGGGTTCGCCTCGACGGCCGACTTGGCCTGGGCCTCCATCGACGACTGCTGCGCCTGCTGCTGACCTCGCTCCGCCTGCGACGCCTGAGTCGAACGCTGGGGCTGTTTCTTGTTCTTGTTCTTGGCCATGGTGCTGCCTCCTGGGAGTTTTCGGGGCCAGGGCCGCGACCAGATTCACATACGTACTGAACCACTGCATTTTGGATCATTACTGGCTGTAACGGACGGGCAGAGAGGGCTGGAATCCCTCGATCCGCCACGCCGATGATCGAGTTCCGGCCGTTAACCCTCCCGAGGTCGGGCAGACTCGAAGGAAACCCGGAACAATCCCCGGTCCGGACCTTCATCCGGAACCTCTCCGCTCCCTTAAGTCCCCGAAAGAGTTCCCGAAAGAGGGTGGATCGCGTGGACCGCTGCGTCGTCCTGGTGGACGCCGGATATCTGCTGGGCGCCGCCGCGAGCCTGCTCGCCGGGGAACCGGCGCGTTCCCGGATCACCGTCGACCACACCGCCCTCATCCAGGGTCTGCGCGATCTCGCCGAAACCGATACGGAACGCCCGTTGCTGCGCATCTACTGGTTCGACGGCGCGCCCGACCGGGTGCCGCAGCCCGAACACCGCAGGCTGCGCGTGATGCCGAGGGTCACCGTCCGGCTCGGCGCCCTCACCCGCAGCGACGGCCGCTGGGCGCAGAAGGGCGTGGACGCCGCCATGCACGCGGAACTCACCGAGCTGGCCCGCAACCGCGCCTGCTCGGACGTAGTGCTGGTGACCGGGGACGGCGATCTGCTGCCCGGCCTGATGTCCGCCAAGGAACACGGCGTCGCCGTCCACCTGTGGGCCGTGCAGGCGGCCGACGGCGACTACAACCAGTCCGAGGACCTGGTCGCCGAGGCCGATGAGCGGCGGGTGCTGGACCGCGCGTGGATCACCCGCGCCGTACGGGCCAAGGAGCTCACCGGAGTCTGCGCGCCCCCGCCCGCCACCCGCCCCGAGATCGCCGCCATCCTCTCCGCCCCCCTTCCCGAATCCGCCCTCGCCGCCTCGCAGGAACGGGCCTCCGACGCCGCGCGCAACGGCTCGCACGCCGACCGCGCACCGGCCGACGGCGGCGCGCCCGCGTCCGCTCCCACGACGCCCGCCGCCTCCAAGGGCGTCCCCACCCCCAAGGACCTGGCCGGGCTGCGCGGCCCCGGACAGCAGCCCGCCGCCGCGAGCGCGACCGGCGCCACCCTGCGCTGGTCCTCCGACAAGGGCTGGGTCGAACGGCCCGGCGGCGGCGCCCTCGGCGAACCCCCGGAGTCCGCCTCGCTGCCCACCCTCGCCCAGCTCACCAGCGCCGAGCAGCGCTGGGCCGACCGCGAGGAGGACATCACCACCGTCAGCGGCGACCCCTTCGAGGTCGGGCAGGTCTTCGCCCGGCGCTGGATGGAGCGCCTCCCGGACGCCCCGGAACCCGGCCAGTCCGGGCCCTCCGGACAACACGGCCAGCCGGCCCAGACCGGTCAGTCGAGCCATGTGCAGACCCTCTCCGCGATGTACCCGCGCATCCCGCACCGCATCGACGGCGAACTGCTCCGCTACGCGGCTCGCTTCGGGCTGCTCGCCCACAAGGACGACCAGATCGACGAGCACGACCGCTATGCGATCCGGGCCGGATTCTGGCGCGAGATCGATGTGCGGGCGGCCGCGGAGCACGCCCCGGCGGGGGAGTGACCCCGGTGACCCCTTAGGCTCATCCCTCGTGAGTACGGTGTGCGTGGTGCGGGATCTGGTGAAGACGTACCCCGCCGCGCGCGGCAGAAGGGGCACGCCCGGCACCCCCGAAGTGCGGGCCACCGACGGCATCAGCCTCGATGTGAAGCGCGGGGAGATCTTCGGCCTGCTCGGCCCCAACGGCGCCGGCAAGTCCACCCTCGTACGGCAGCTGACCGGACTGATGCGCCCGGACTCCGGCAGCGTCGAGATCCTCGGCCACGATCTCGTACGCCACCCGGAGCGCGCCGCACGGCTCATCGGCTATCTGGGACAGCAGTCCACGGCGCTCGACGAGCTGACCGTCTCCCTCGCCGCCGAGACCACCGGCCGGCTGCGCGGGCTCGGCGCCCGCGAGGCCCGCGCGGAGCGCGACGCCGTCCTCGGCGAACTGGGCCTGACGGAGCTGGCCGGACGGCCCCTGCGGAAACTGTCCGGCGGACAGCGGAGGCTGGCCTGTGTGGCCGCCGCGCTGGTGGGGGAGCGGCCGCTGCTGGTGCTGGACGAACCCACCACCGGAATGGACCCCGTCGCCCGGCGTGCCGTCTGGGCCGCCGTCGACCGGCGGCGCGCCGAACGCGGCGCGACCGTCCTGCTCGTCACCCACAACGTCATCGAGGCCGAGACCGTGCTCGACCGGGTCGCCGTGCTGGACAGCGGCCGGGTCATCGCCTGCGACACCCCCGCCGGGCTCAAGGAAGAGATCGCGGGCGAGGTACGGGTGGAGCTGGTGTGGCGCGAGCGAGCCCCCCTGGACGTGCCCGAAGTCGCCGCGCTGCACGAGTCGGCCCAGGCATCGGGCCGCCGCTGGGTGCTCAGACTCGCACCCGACGAGGCGCGGGCCGCCGTGGCGGCGGTCACCGGAGGCGCGGCGTTCGCCGCCCTCGACGACTTCACCCTGGCGACGCCCAGCCTGGAAGATGTGTACCTCGCCCTCGGCGGACGTACGGAAGGACTGGTGAAGGCGTGAGCGTCGTACCCGCCGAGGCGGTGACCGGGCGACGGACGGCCGGCGGGCGTGCCGCCGCGCCCGCGGACGCCGCGCCGCTCGCGCCGCGGGCCCGGCTGCTGCCGGCGCTCGGCGCGGTCTACCGGGCCCAGCTCTCGCGGGCGCGCGTCGCCCGGATCCCGCTGCTCTTCGTCGCGACCTTCCAGTCCGTCGGGATCATGGTCCTGATGCGCGGAGTCGTCGACGGGGGCGACGAGGCGCGGGCGGTGGTGGCGGGCTCCAGCGTGCTCGTCGTCGCGTTCGTCGCGCTGAATCTGCTCGCCCAGTACTTCGGCCAGCTGCGGGCCAGCGGCGGCCTCGACCACTACGCCACCCTCCCGGTGCCGCCGGCGGCCGTGGTGCTCGGCGCGGCCGGGGCGTACGCCTCCTTCACCGTGCCCGGCACCGTCGTCACGGCAGTGGCGGGCAGCGTGCTGTTCCAGCTGCCGCTGACCCATCTGTGGGTGCTCGCCGCGGTGATCCCGCTCGCGGGCGCGGCGCTCGCCGGTCTGGGCGCGGCGCTCGGGCTGCTCGCGCCACGGCAGGAACTCGCCACGCTCCTCGGCCAGCTGGGCATGTCCGCGGCGCTGCTGCTGGGCGTGCTGCCGGCGGACCGGCTGCCCGGACCGATCTCGTACGCACGCGATCTGCTGCCCTCGACCTACGGGGTGGAGGCGCTCGCCAGGACCTTCGACGCACGGCCCGACTGGGGCAGCGTGGCGGTGGATCTCACCGTGTGCGCGGTGGTGGGCATGGTGTCGCTGACCGTGGCGACCTGGGCGTACCGGCGGGCGGCGGTGCGGTGAGGCCGCGCGGTCGGCCGGTGAGGCGCGGCCGGGTGGTGGGGGGCCGTGCGGACGCAGGCCCGTGCGGCGCGGTCGGCCGGTGCGGCGGGGTCGGCCGGTGAGGCGCGTCACCGCCTCGTTTGGCACGATGGCCAGGTGACTGCACCGCTGACACCTCCTCACCGGCCGACCCCCGACGACGCCGACCCCTGGCCTGCGCCGCCGGAGCCGTCCGCTGCCCTGATCATGGCCGATATGGACAAGGACGACGAGGACACGGATGTGCGGGCCGACCTGCGGGACGCGGGGATCGTGCTGGCGGCGGTGACGCTCGCGGGTGTGGGCCTGGGGTTGCTGTGGCTCTGGCTGGCGCCGAGGGTGCAACTGGTCGCGCGCGACGGAAGCGTCTTCCTCGTCGATACGGAGGGCGAGGCCGCGGTGGGCGCGGACGGCGCCTTCGTGCTCCTGGCGCTGGGCTTCGGCGCGGTGAGCGCGGCCGGCGTCTTCTGGTTCCGCAGACGCGGCGGCGTGCTGCTGGTCGCCGCGCTGGCACTGGGCGGCGTCTTCGCGTCGCTGCTGGCGTGGGGCGTGGGCACCTGGCTCGGCCCGTCGCGCGATGTGGCCGAGCGGGCGCGGGAGGTCGGGGACGGCGTCCCCTTCGACGCGTTTCTGGAGCTTCACGCGTGGGGGGCGCTGCTGGCGTGGCCGGTCGCCGCGATGGTCGTCCACCTGGCCCTCACGGCGCTCTTCGGGCCGCGTGACCCGGAGCCGGAGTGGCCTCCGTACCACCCTTCCGAGCCGCGGGACGGGGACGACGAGGGGCGGGCGTGAGGCCTTTGGGCCGGCGGGTGTGCCCTTCCCCCACCCCTCCCCTTCCCGTAACTGGGGGCTCCGCCCCCAGACCCCTTCGCGCCGCCCCTTGTACGGCCTGGTGCGCGACCGGCGATGTTCGCCCGTCAAGGAGCGTCGTCCGGCGCTGGGGGCGCCCCCGCGCCCGAAGGGCTGCCGGGGGAGACCACAAGGCGGCCGGAAGCCCTCGAAGCGGAGCTGCTCGGGCTCTTGGCCAACGCACCGTGGCAGGGCCTGGGGGAGTGCGTGCAGGGGGGCGTGACAGGGCAAAGCCTGCCGGGAGGGGGCGCTAGGGCCGGGGTCCGTTCCCAGCCGCCCGGCGGCCAGCTGCCAGCACTGCTGGGGCACCTCTGGGGGTACCTCCGGACAGAGTCCGGGGAAGGCAGCTGGGCGCGAGGGCTGCACATCCCAGCCGCGCTGGTGTTTGGGGTGCGGGGGCCGGAAATCCAGCCGTGCTGGTGTTTGGGGGCGCAAGGGGCCGGAAGTCCAGCCGTGCTGGTGTTTGGGGCGTGGGGGTGGGATCTCAGGCCGCGCTGGTGTTTGGGGCGTGGGGGCCGGAAGTCCAGCCGCGCTGGTGTTTGGGGCGCAAGGGGCCGGAAATCCAGCCGCGCCGGCGATTGAGGCGCAAGGGCCAGAAATCAAGCCCCTCCGGCGATTGAGGAGCGGGGGTCCGGGGGCGGAGCCCCCGCACGGGGTCCGGGGCGGAGCCCCGGGGGGTGGCGGGACCGCTGCCGCGCAGGGGGTTCACGCGGGGGCCATCCTCGGCTAAGCCCATAGGGACGCTGCTCCAGGACGGGAGGTCCGCCCCATGTCCAAACGCACCCGCAAGCGCAAATGGCGCACCCGCCGGCACCGCGCCAACCACGGCCGCCGCCCGGCATAGCATCCGGTCACCCGCCCCCGGCGGGGCCGGGCCTCGCACAGCCGGGTCCCGGCCCCCTCGGGGGCGGCCGGTTCAGAGGCGGTGGCCGCGGGCGATGGGCGCCAGCACCGCTTTCGTCAACGTCGCCAGATCCCCCGGCGCCAGCTCTGCCTCCAGGCCCCTGCGGCCCGCCGAGACGCAGATCGTGGGGTGGGCGGAGGCCGAGGAGTCCAGGACCGTGGGGAGGCTCTTCCGCTGGCCCAGGGGGGAGATGCCGCCGCGTACATAGCCCGTGGTGCGCTCCGCCGCCGCGGGGTCCGCCATGGTCGCCCGCTTGCCGCCCGCCGCCGCGGCCAGCGCTTTGAGGTCCAGCTGTCCGGCCACCGGCACCACCGCCACGGTCAGCTCGCCGTCGACGTCCGCCACCAGGGTCTTGAACACCCGCTCCGGCGGGACGCCGAGCGCCTCGGCGGCCTCCTCGCCGTACGAGGCCGTCGCCGGGTCGTGGTCGTACGCGTGCAGCGTGAAGTCGACGCCCGCCGCCGCCAGCGCGACCGTCGCGGGCGTTCCTCCGCCGCTCTTGACGCCGCCGCCCTTGCCTCCGCCCCGGCCGGACTTCTTCTTGCTCATGAACGCACGGTCTCCCGTCAGTTGGGGCTGGTCGGCGCCCTGGTCAGTTCCACTGCCGGCAGTGAGGGCAGATGCCGGATCACCGCGGTCTCCGACCGCAGCAGCTTCAGCTCCTCCCGCAGCCGGGTCGCCGTGTCCGGCGCCTGGAGCAGCCGCTGCTTCGACGGGGTGTCCAGCACCGCGGCCGCCGCCACCAGATAGGAGACGACCGACGGCTCGTCGGGCAGTTCGCCCGTCGACAGCGACCGCTCCCGCGCCCCCGCCAGCCGCTTCTGATAGCTGCGGAAGGCGCGCAGCACGCCTTCGGCGAGCGTGCCCGCGCCGTCTCCCGGCTCTTCCGGCAGCTCTTCGAGCTCCGCGGTCAGGAACGGCCCGGAGGCGTCCACCGACAGCAGCTTGACCCGTGTCGTCCCCGTGGCCAGCACTTCGAAGGTGCCGTCGGGGCGCTCGCGGATCGTCGCCGCGTCGGCGATGCACCCGACCCGGTGGAAGGCCTGGATGGGATCCGGGCCGAAGCCCGCCGCAGGGCCCCGCTCGGGCAGCGCGGTCTGGTCGGGCAGTCCGGGCGCCGTCGGCGCGACCTCGCGGCCGTCGCGGATGGCGACCACGGCGAAGCGCCTCGGCTCGGACTCGTCCGTCTTCAGCAGCTCGCGCATCATGGCGCGATACCGCTCCTCGAAGACGTTCAACGGCAGGACGAGTCCCGGGAACAGCACCGTGTTCAGCGGGAACAGGGGCAGACGTGCGACAGTCACAACGGCGTAGCCTAATGGGCGGCCGGGCATGTCCGTCCGGCTATTGCCGCAGCTCGGCCTTCTGCCGCGCCCGCCCGGCGCCGCGCGGCACGGGAGGTACGCCCGCCGGGACGCGTCCTGCCCGGCCCGCACGCGTCCTGCCCGGCCCGGCCCGCACGCCCCGCCCCGCCACGCGTCCCGCACGCCCCGCTCCGCCACGCGTCCCGCCCCGCCCCGACCCAGCCCCGCGCGCGGCTCCTCAGCCGCGGCGCAGCAGCCGGGAGGCCCCCGCCGCCACCGTCGTCGCCAGGATCCAGCCGACCAGGATCAGCGCGGTGGAGGCCCACTGCCAGTGGGTGTCGAGCTGCCAGTACCCCTCCTGGCCGAGATTGATCACCGGGAGGAGCAGATCAAGCGCGTACAGCGCGGCGTTCCACCGCGGGTGCTCATCCAGCTGGATCGGCGCGGGGTCCAGCCGGGAGAAGGCCATCGCGCCCGCCGCCCACAGCACCGCCATCCACAGCGCCGCCCGGCCCGGCCGGTAGCCGTACGCCACCGTCCAGTCCTGCAGATATCCCCAGAGCTTCGCGGCGAGCGGCAGCGTCTCCCGGCGGCGGCGCTGCTTGGCCAGCAGCACCTCCCGCGCATCGGCGTCCTCGCCGCTGTTGCGCAGCACCGTCGCCAGCCGCTCATACGGCTCGGGGGAGTACTCGGGAGTCGCGGAGGCCACCCACTCCAGACGGCGGCTGAGCGGGAACTCCTCGTACGGGACGAGGTTCTCGTAGACGAAGCCGCCCATCGCCAGCCCGCCGGGGCCCGGCCAGCTCGCCGCCAGGTCGATCAGGGTCACCACCTTGGCGCCGTTGAGCACCACCCGCCCCTCCTCCGGCCGCTGCGCATTGAACCGCAGCTCGGGGGTGACGATCCGGCGCAGCGACAGCTCCTCGCGGGGGCTGAGCGCGAATCTCGCCCGGTACAGATCCACCGCGTCGCCGAACCGGCCGTCGTCGAGCCGCACCCCGCCGTGGCACTCGAAGGGCTGGAGCCGGGTGCCCCGCGAGGCGCGGCCGAGGCCGAACGGGGGCGTCGCGCCCTGGTTGCCGGTGACCTCGCTGACCCAGGCGGCCGTCAGATACAGGGTGCGCCCCACCGACAGCTGCGGCGCGTTCAGCGCGCGCCGCTCCGCCGCCGCGCGCAGCCGGCTGCCGCGCAGGCTCAGCGACACGCCGATCGTCGCGCCGCGCAGGCTGACCTCCCCGTATGTCTCGATCAGCTCGGCCTGTAAGTCCTGTGCGACCGACAGGCCGTCCGCGGCGATCGCCCGGCCCCTGCGGTCCGGCCGCACCTGGATCTGGTTGAGCAGCAGATCGGTGCCTATCTGGGCGTCGGTGAGCCGGATGCCGTGCTCGACACGGCAGCGCGGCAGATGCAGATCGCCCTCCGTGCGCAGCCGGGCGCCCTCCAGACGGGGAATCGCACAGCCGACCATGCGCACCGTCGTGAAATGCGCCTCCGGCATGAGCAGCTCGCTCTCGAAGCGGCAGCCGGTCAGCTCGACATACGGGGTGACGTTGCCGCCGGCGAGCTTGAGCGTGCCGGAGATGTTCGCCCCCCGGAGCTTGAGGGCGGCGACCCGGCCGGGCTTCGCCGACGGGCCGCTGAGCAGCAGCCGGGCCACGACGGAGGCGCGGACGCTTCGGTCGGCCCCCCACGGCCAGGGGGAGAAGGGGTCGTTGCGCACCGGATCGGATTCGCTCAGATCGCAGGTGCTACCGCTTCTGAAGGCTTCCCACATCCGCAGCTCGGTCGGGCTCAGCCCCTCCGGCGGCCCGTCGTCCAGCGGCTCGGTCACTGCCGCCCCTCCGCTTCCGTGAAGTTCGTACAGCTGTTCTTCCCGCTGAGTGACGGACTGAACGCTAGTGGTCATGGTCACGTCGTGGGGTGGGTGGGCGTGTATCAGCCAGTGATACGGGGGACCGATGGCCTGATGGGGTCTGAGAGAATTGGTGCCGTGATCTCTCGAATCGATCTGCGCGGCGACGCCCTCCCCGAGGGCGCTGCCCTGCGTGCCCTGCTGCCCCGTGCCGAGTTCGACGTGGAAGCCGCCCTTGCGAAGGTGCGGCCGATCTGCGAGGACGTGCATCATCGCGGCACCGCGGCGCTGATCGAGTACACCGAGAAGTTCGACGGGGTCACCCTTGACCAGGTGCGGGTGCCCGCCGCAGCGCTCACCCACGCGCTGGAGCAGCTCGACCCGCAGGTCAGGGCCGCTCTGGAGGAGTCGATCCGGCGCGCCAGGACCGTCCACCGCGCCCAGCGCCGCAGCCAGCACACCACACAGGTCGTCCCCGGCGGCACGGTGACCGAGAAGTGGGTGCCGGTCGAGCGCGTCGGCCTGTACGCGCCGGGCGGGCGCTCCGTCTACCCCTCCTCCGTGATCATGAACGCGGTGCCGGCCCAGGAGGCGGGCGTCGAGTCCATCGCCCTGGCCTCACCCGCCCAGAAAGAACACGGCGGCCTGCCGCACCCGACGATCCTCGCCGCCTGCGCCCTCCTCGGCGTGGACGAGGTGTACGCGGTCGGCGGCGCGACGGCCGTTGCGATGTTCGCGTACGGGACCGAGGACTGCGCACCCGCGAACATGGTCACTGGACCCGGCAACATCTGGGTCGCCGCCGCCAAGCGCTACTTCACCGGAAAGATCGGCATCGACACAGAGGCGGGCCCCACCGAGATCGCGATCCTCGCGGACTCCACCGCGGACCCGGTGCACATCGCCGCCGACCTGATCAGCCAGGCCGAGCACGACCCGCTCGCCGCCGCCGTCCTGGTCACCGACTCCGTCGAGCTCGCCGACGCCGTCGAGCGCGAGCTGGAGCCCCAGATCGCCGCCACCAAGCATGTCGAGGACCGGATCGTGCCCGCCCTCAGCGGCCGCCAGTCCGCCGTCGTCCTCGTCGACACAGTGGAGCAGGGCCTGAAGGTCGTCGACGCGTACGGCGCCGAGCACCTGGAGATCCAGACCGCCGACGCCGCCGCCGTCGCCGCACGGGTGCGCAACGCGGGCGCGATCTTCGTCGGGCCGTGGTCCCCGGTCTCGCTCGGCGACTACTGCGCCGGCTCCAACCACGTCCTGCCGACCGGCGGCTGCGCCTGCCACTCCTCCGGTCTGTCCGTGCAGTCCTTCCTGCGCGGCATCCACGTCGTCGACTACTCACGCGACGCGCTCGCCGAGGTCACCCACCATGTGGTGGCGCTCGCGGAGGCCGAGGACCTGCCGGCGCACGGCGCCGCGATGAAGGCCAGGTTCGAGTGGAAGGTGCCCGGCCAGTGACCTTCGGGATTGACGACCTGCCCATCCGGGACGAGCTGCGCGGCAAGTCCCCCTACGGCGCGCCGCAGCTCGACGTCCCCGTACAGCTGAACACCAACGAGAACCCCTATCCGCTGCCGGAGCCGCTCGTCGAGCGGATCGCCGAGCGGGTGCGGGAGGCCGCGCGCGGGCTCAACCGCTACCCCGACCGGGACGCGGTCGAGCTGCGCTGCGAGCTGGCCCGCTATCTCACCCGCACCGCGGGACACGAGGTGGGCCCGGGACACGTCTGGGCGGCCAACGGCTCCAACGAGGTCCTTCAGCAGCTGCTCCAGACCTTCGGCGGCCCCGGCAGGCTCGCCATCGGCTTCGAGCCCTCGTACTCGATGCACGGCCTGATCTCACGGGGCACGGGGACCGGCTGGATCTCCGGTCCGCGGCGTGACGACTTCACCATCGACGTGGCGGCCGCGTCCGCCGCGATCGCCCGGCACCGGCCCGACGTCGTCTTCATCACCTCGCCCAACAACCCGACCGGCACGGCGGTCGACGCCGAGACCGTTCTCGCGCTGTACGAGGCGGCCCAGGCGGCCAAGCCGTCGCTGGTGGTCGTGGACGAGGCGTACGTCGAGTTCAGCCACCGCCCCTCGCTGCTGCCGCTGATCGAGGGCCGTCCCAGCCTGGTGATCTCCCGGACCATGTCGAAGGCCTTCGGCGCGGCCGGACTGCGCCTGGGCTATCTCGCGGCCCACCCGGCCGTCGTCGACGCCGTCCAGCTGGTGCGCCTGCCGTACCACCTCTCCGCCGTCACCCAGGCCACCGCGCTCGCCGCCCTGGAGCACACCGATACGCTGCTGAAGTACGTCGAGCAGCTCAAGCGGGAGCGGGACCGGCTCGTCGCCGAGCTGCGCGCGACCGGCTACGAGGTGACCGAATCCGACGCCAACTTCGTCCAGTTCGGCCGGTTCGACGGCGAGGGGGCCGCCCACGAGGCATGGCGGCTCCTCCTCGACCGGGGCGTCCTCGTCCGTGACAACGGCGTGCCGGGCTGGCTGCGGGTCACCGCAGGCACGCCCGAAGAGAACGACGCGTTCCTCGATGCGGTTCGCGCACTGAAGAAGGAGCAGGGCTCATGAGCCGCGTAGGAAGAGTCGAGCGCACCACGAAGGAGACCTCGGTCGTCGTCGAGATAGACCTCGACGGCACCGGAAAGGTCGATGTGTCGACCGGGGTCGGCTTCTTCGACCATATGCTCGACCAGCTGGGCCGGCACGGTCTGTTCGACCTCACCGTGAAGACCGACGGCGATCTGCACATCGACAGCCACCACACCATCGAGGACACCGCCCTCGCGCTCGGCGCGGCCTTCAAGCAGGCGCTCGGCGACAAGGTCGGCATCTACCGCTTCGGCAACTGCACCGTCCCGCTGGACGAGTCGCTCGCCCAGGTGACGGTGGACCTCTCCGGCCGCCCTTACCTGGTGCACAGCGAGCCGGAGAACATGGCCCCGATGATCGGCGCCTATGACACGACGATGACCCGCCACATCCTGGAGTCGTTCGTCGCGCAGGCGCAGATCGCCCTGCATGTGCATGTGCCGTACGGGCGCAACGCGCACCACATCGTGGAATGCCAGTTCAAGGCCCTGGCGCGGGCCCTGCGCTACGCCTCGGAGCGCGACCCGCGGGCGGTGGGGATTCTGCCCTCCACGAAGGGCGCGCTATGAGGGGGCTGTCGACCGTTCTGATCGCGGTGGGGCTGTTCCTGGCCGGCGGCGCGTACTCCTTCTCCAGGCAGCAGATGCCCAAGGGCGTGATCATCCTGCTGGCGCTCGCCTCCTCGATGTGCCTGCTCGCCGGCGTCCTGCGGATTCAGGGAATCTGGGAGTAGCAGCATGAGCACACCGAAAAAGGTCGTCGTCTTTGACTACGGCTTCGGCAATGTCCGCTCCGCCGAGCGGGCCCTCGCCCGCGTCGGCGCGGATGTCGAGATCACCCGTGACTACGACGCCGCCATGAACGCGGACGGACTCCTCGTGCCCGGCGTCGGGGCATTCTCCGCCTGTATGGAGGGGCTGAAGCGGGCCCGCGGCGACTGGGTCATCGGCCGCCGGCTCTCCGGCGGCCGCCCGGTCATGGGCATCTGCGTCGGCATGCAGATCCTCTTCGCCCGCGGCATCGAGCACGGCGTGGAGAGCGAGGGGCTCGACGAGTGGCCCGGCACCGTCGGACCGCTGAAGGCCCCCGTCGTCCCCCACATGGGCTGGAACACCGTCGAGGCCCCCGCCGACAGCCGGCTCTTCGCCAGCGTCGGCCCCGACGCCCGCTTCTACTTCGTGCACTCCTACGCCGTGCACGACTGGGAGCTTCAGATCACCAACCCCGCCATGCGGTCCCCGAGCGTCACCTGGGCCACACACGGCGAGCGGTTCGTGGCCGCCGTCGAGAACAACGCCCTGTGGGCCACCCAGTTCCACCCCGAGAAGTCCGGCGACGCCGGCGCCCAGCTCCTCACCAACTGGATCGAGACCCTCTGATCATGGCTCAGCAGCTTGAACTCCTCCCCGCAGTCGACGTCCGCGACGGTCAGGCCGTACGCCTGGTGCACGGCGAGTCCGGCACGGAGACCTCGTACGGCTCCCCGCTGGAAGCGGCCCTGACCTGGCAGCGCGCGGGCGCCGAATGGCTGCACCTGGTGGATCTGGACGCCGCGTTCGGCACGGGTGACAACCGCGAGCTGATCGCGGAGGTCGCCGGGAGCCTCGCGGGACACGGCATCAAGGTGGAGCTGTCCGGCGGCATCCGCGACGACGCCTCCCTGGCCGCGGCGCTGGCCACCGGCTGCACCCGGGTCAATCTGGGCACCGCCGCCCTGGAGACCCCCGAGTGGGTCGCCAAGGTCATCGCCGAGCACGGCGACAAGATCGCGGTCGGCCTGGACGTCCGCGGCACCACGCTGCGCGGCCGCGGCTGGACGCGCGACGGCGGCGATCTGTACGAGACGCTGGCCCGCCTCGACTCCGAGGGCTGCGCCCGCTACGTCGTCACCGACATCGCCAAGGACGGCACGCTGCAGGGCCCCAACCTGGAGCTGCTGCGCAATGTCTGCGCCGCCACCGACAAGCCCGTCGTCGCCTCCGGCGGCGTGTCCTCGCTGGACGACCTGCGGGCGCTGGCCTCCCTGGTGCCGCAGGGCGTCGAGGGCGCCATCGTCGGCAAGGCCCTGTATGCCAAGGCGTTCACCCTGGAAGAAGCGCTCGCGACGGTGAGGCGGGCATGACCGGCGCCGTACGCCGCATCGGCTCCAACGGCCCCTGGGAGGAGGCCTTCGGCTACTCCCGGGCCGTCGAGCTGCCCAACGGGCTGGTCCTCGTCTCCGGCTGCACCTCGGTCGTGAACGGCCACATCGCCGCGGGCGGCCCGTACGACCAGGCCATGACCGCCTTCGGTGTGGCGCTGGACGCGCTGAAGGAGCTCGGCCTGGGGGCGGAGCATGTGGTGCGCACCCGTATGTACATCACCCACGCCCGCGACGTGGACGAGGTGGGCCGGGCACACAAGGAGCTGTTCGGCGGGGTACGCCCGGCCGCGTCGATGCTCATCGTCGACGGCTTCGTCGACCCCAATCTGGTCGTCGAAGTCGAGGTCGAGGCCTACCGAGACCGCGAAGACCGAGACGACCGAGGAGGCGACGGCGCATGACGCTCGCGATCCGAGTCATCCCCTGCCTGGACGTGGACAACGGCCGGGTCGTCAAGGGGGTCAACTTCCAGAACCTGCGCGACGCGGGCGACCCGGTCGAGATGGCCAAGCTGTACGACGCGGAGGGCGCCGACGAGCTGACGTTCCTCGACATCACGGCCTCCTCCGGCAACCGCGAGACGACCTACGACGTGGTGCGCCGCACCGCCGAGCAGGTCTTCATCCCGCTCACGGTCGGCGGCGGCGTCCGCTCCGCCGAGGACGTCGACAAACTGCTGCGGGCCGGCGCGGACAAGGTCGGCGTCAACACCGCGGCCATCGCCCGCCCCGAGCTGATCAAGGAGATCGCCGAGCGCTTCGGCCGCCAGGTCCTGGTGCTGTCCGTGGACGCCCGCCGCACCGAGACGGGATCGTTCGAGGTCACCACGCACGGCGGCCGCCGCGGCACCGGCATCGACGCGGTCGAATGGGCCTGCCGCGCGGCCGAGCTGGGCGCCGGCGAGATCCTGCTCAACTCCATGGACGCCGACGGCACCAAGGACGGCTACGACACCGAAATGATCGCCGCCGTGCGCAAGCACGTCACGGTCCCCGTCATCGCCAGCGGCGGCGCGGGCCGGCTGGCGGACTTCCCCCCGGCGATCGACGCGGGCGCGGACGCGGTGCTCGCGGCCTCGGTCTTCCACTTCGGCGATCTGCGGATCTCCCAGGTCAAGGAGACCCTCCGAAATTCCGGTCACCCGGTGCGCTGACGGCTCTACCATGATCACATGCCTGCGATCATGGTCCGCTTCACAGACGACGGGCCCGCCGGACGGCACGCGACAGCCGGGGAGCCGGGCCGCGACGCCCAGCGACTCGCACACAACGCCCATGGTGTGACGCGCCGACGTCGGCGCCGCTCGATCCAGGCACGGCCGCCGCATGAGCCGTCGGACATGTGAGAACGCCGCCGTGCCCGGCGCGGGCACGGCGGCGTCTCCTCCCGAACGCCCCGCCTACCGCGACGGCAATGTGCTGCGGTGGGCCAGCGCATACACGGCCTCCGCCGTCGGCGACGGCATCTACTACCTGGCACTGTCCTGGGCAGCGGTACGCGGCGGCAGCCCCGCCGAGGCGGGCGTGGTGGTCGCGGTCAGCGCCGTGCCTCGCGCCTTGCTGATGCTCGGCGGCGGCGTGGTCGCCGACCGCGTCGGGCCGCGCCGGGTCGTCATCGGCAGCGATGCGGCACGTGCCGTCGTCGTGCTCGGCCTCGCCGCTCTGCTGCTCGCCGCCGACCCCGGCCTGTGGCTGCTCGCGGCCGTCGCCGTCGTGTTCGGGGTGCTCGACGCTCTGTTCATGCCCGCCGTCGGCGCGCTCCCGCCCCGTATCGCCCCATCCGGGCAACTCGCCAGGATCCAGGGCATGCGCGGCCTCGCCACCCGGCTCGCGACCGTCGTCGGCGCACCGCTGGGCGGGCTCGCCGTCGCCGTCGGCGGCCCGGTCGCCGCCTTCGGCGCCGCCGGTCTGCTGTTCGCGCTCTCGGTGCCGCTGCTGCTGGCTGTACGACTGTCCCCGTTGCCCGCCGACGCGTCGGCAACCGCCCCGGCGCCGCCTACGACCCCGCTGCGGGATCTGGTCGCAGGGCTGCGCTATGTCCGCCGCCACCGGGTGCTGTGCCCGTTGCTGGTGGTCATCGGGCTGAGCGACCTCGGTTTCGTCGGCCCGCTGAACATCGGGCTGGTGCTGCTTGCCGATGAGCGCGGCTGGGGCGCGGCTGGCATGGGCTGGATCCTCGCCGGCTTCGCCGTCGGGTCGGGGGCGGCCTCCCTGCTGCTCACCGTACGGGGCAGGGTGCCGCGCGCCGGACTCGTCCAGGGCGTGGCGATCGTCGTCGGCTCGGCGGCCATCGCGTCGCTCGCCCTGGTGCCGAGCGCCGCCGCCGCGGCGGCCGTCGCAGTCGTCATCGGTCTGTTGACCGGTCTGAACGGGGTCCTGTGCCACGCGCTGCTGCAGACGCAGAGCGACCCGGCCTACCTCGGCCGGGTCACCTCCGTGGCCACACTGCTCAGTCTGGGCCTTGCGCCGCTCAGCTTCCCGGTCACGGGTGCGGCCGTGGCCGTGTGGGGCACGGCGCCCGTCTTCGCCGCCAGCGCGGCGATCTGCGCGGGGGGAGGCGTCTACGGACTGCTCCGCGCCTCCGTGCGGCGGGCGGACCTGCCGCGCTGAAATTCAGCCCCTCCGGGCTTGAGAAGCGGGGGTCCGGGGCGGGGCCCCCGACAACCGGGGTCCGGGGAGCGGTGCCCCGGGAAGGGGGCCTAGAGGCCCAGCTTCGCCTCCCGTACGCGCGCGATCGCCTCCTTGTCGCCCTCCAGGTCCACCCGCGCCACGTCCTGGCGGCCGTACATGAACATGATCAGCTCGCCGGGCTCTCCGGTGACCGTGACCACCGGTGTGCCGCGGTGTGCGACTGCCGTCTGGCCGTTCGGGCGGCGCAGGACGAGGCCGGCCGGGGCGCGGCGGCCCAGGAGCCGGGCCGCCTTCTCCAGGCGGGACCACAGGGCGTTCTCGAAGACCCCGTCCAGCTCGCGCGGGGTCCACTCGGGCTGCGCCCGGCGCACGTCCTCGGCATGGACATAGAACTCGACCGTGTTCGCGGCCTCGTCGATCTGCTTGATCCCGTACGGGGACATCCGCGGCGGCCCCGTGCGGATCAGCTGGATCAGCTCCTCGTACGGCTTCGCGGCGAACTCCGACTGCACCCGGTCCATACGCTCCTTGAGCGCGCCCAGCACGATCCCGGCGGCCGCGTCCGGCCGTCGCTCCCGGAGCACTATGTGAGCGGCGAGATCACGGGTCGTCCAGCCTTCGCACAGGGTGGGGGCCTCGGGTCCCGCCGCCTCCAACAGGTCGGCGAACAGCAGCCGTTCACGCTTCGCATGGGTCGACATGCCCGCCAGGGTACGGCGGCGGACCCCTGTCCGCCCAGTGGGCGCACCGCCGGACGGCCACCTGGGGCGCGGCACAATGTCCCCATGAGCAGCAATCTCGCCCCGGACATCGCCGCCCGCCTCAAGCGCAGCCCCGACGGGCTGATTCCGGCCATCGCCCAGCAGTACGACACCGGCGAGGTGCTGATGCTGGGGTGGATGGACGACGAGGCACTGCACCGCACCCTCACCACCGGCCGCTGCACCTACTACAGCCGCAGCCGCCAGGAGTACTGGGTCAAGGGCGACACCTCCGGCCATGTCCAGCACGTCAAGTCCGTCGCGCTCGACTGCGACGCGGACACGGTTCTGGTCAAGGTCGACCAGGTGGGCGCGGCCTGCCACACCGGGGCGCGCACCTGCTTCGACGCCGATGTGCTCCCCCTGGGCAAGTAGGGTCACACGCCATGGACCTCGAGACCTTCCGCAAGCTCGCCGCCGACCGGCGCGTCATCCCCGTCAGCCGCAGGCTCCTGGCGGACGGCGACACCCCCGTCGCGCTCTACCGGAAACTCGCCGCCGAACGCCCCGGCACCTTCCTGCTGGAATCGGCGGAGAACGGCCGCTCTTGGTCCCGGTACTCCTTCATCGGCGTACGGTCCGCCGCGACCCTCACCGAGCGGGACGGGCAGGCCCGCTGGCTGGGCCGCCCGCCGGTCGGCGTCCCCGCCGACGGCGACCCCCTCACGGCGCTGCGCGCCACGGTCGAGGCCCTGCACACCCCCCGCGACCTGGTCTCCGGCATGCCGCCCTTCACCGGCGGCATGGTCGGCTATCTTGGCTACGACATCGTGCGCCGGCTGGAGAAGATCGGCCCGGGAGAGCGCGACGATCTGAAACTGCCCGAGCTGACCATGCTGCTCACCTCGGACCTGGCCGTCCTCGACCACTGGGACGGCACCGTCCTGCTGATCGCCAACGCCATAAACCACAACGACCTCGACAGCGGAGTCGACGAGGCGTACGCGGACGCGGCGGCCCGCCTCGACGCGATGGAGGCCGACCTCACCCGGCCGCTCGCCTCCCGCCCCGCCGCCCTGCCGCCCTCCGAGCTCCCGCCGTACACCGCCCTGTGGGGCGGTCCCGCCTTCCAGGAGGCCGTCGAGGACGTCAAGGAGCGCATCCGGGCCGGCGAGGCCTTCCAGGTCGTGCCGTCGCAGCGGTTCGAGACCCCGTGCACCGCGAGCGCGCTGGACGTCTACCGGGTGCTGCGGGCGACCAACCCCAGCCCCTATATGTACCTCTTCCGCTTCGAGGGCTTCGACGTCGTCGGCTCCAGCCCGGAGGCGCTGGTCAAGGTCGAGGACGGGCATGCGATGCTCCACCCGATCGCCGGGACCCGCCCGCGCGGCGGCACTCCCCAGGAGGACCACGACCTCGCGGAGGAGCTGCTGGCCGACCCCAAGGAGCGCGCCGAGCATCTGATGCTCGTCGACCTGGGCCGCAACGACCTTGGGCGGGTGTGCGAGCCCGGCACGGTCGAGGTCGTCGACTTCATGTCCATCGAGCGGTACTCGCATGTGATGCACATCGTCTCGACGGTGACCGGCAAGGTCGCCGCGGGCCGCACCGCTTTCGACGTGCTGACCGCGTGCTTCCCGGCGGGCACTCTCTCCGGTGCGCCGAAGCCCCGCGCGATGCAGATCATCGACGAACTGGAGCCGTCCCGGCGCGGCATCTACGGCGGCTGCGTCGGCTATCTCGACTTCGCCGGCGACTCCGACACCGCCATCGCCATCCGCACCGCGCTGCTGCGGGACGGCACGGCGTATGTGCAGGCCGGGGCGGGCATCGTGGCGGACTCCGACCCGGTGGCCGAGGACACGGAGTGCCGCAACAAGGCGGCCGCGGTGCTGCGCGCCGTCCACACCGCGAACCGGCTGAACGCAACCAGCTGAGCGCAGCCGGCTGAACGGGTGATCCGGGGTGTAAGGGATAGTGGGGTATGTGAGCGCAGCGCCTGTACCCCACACCGGCCCCGACCCCGACAGCCCGGACACCGGGCCCGACACCCCGGATACCGACACCCCGGCCCCCCGCACCGCTCCCGCGGGCAGCCGCCGCAGCCTCGCCGCGGCCCTGCTCCTCGGCGCGGTCGGCGCGGCCGTCGTGCTGCTCGCCTCCGGCCAGGTCTGGGCCGAGGGCCAGGCCGCGGTCGGCGGCGGCACCCTGCCCCTCCGCGCCAAGGGCGGCGATGTCACAGGACTGCCCACGGCACTCGCCGTCGTCGGTCTGGCCGCGCTGGTCGCCGTATTCGCGGTGCGCGGCGCGGGCCGGCTGCTGGTCGCCGCCCTGCTCGCCCTCAGCGGCGCGGGAGCGGCCGTCGCCGCCGCCCTGGGGGCCGCCGACCGGGCCGCCCTGGACGAAGCGGCCGCCCGCACCACCGGCGACCTGGCCGCGACGGTGCAGGCGCTCACCCACACCGGCTGGCCGTACGTCACCGTGGCCGGCGGGGTGCTGATCCTGCTCGCGGGCGTCCTCGCCCTGCGGTACGGAACGCGCTGGCCCGCCATGTCCGGCCGGTACGAGCGCGACGGCGGCCCGCGGACCCGCAGCGCGGCGGCGGCCGTCGACCCAGACCGCCCCGAGGACCTGTGGAAGGCCCTGGACCGCGGGGAGGACCCCACCCGGGAGGACGGTGGACAGGCGCGTACTGCGGACCGGTGAGCGCGGCGCTCACGGCCCCGGCTCACGTACCACTCCCGGCGTACGGGACAATGTCTGATGAGCACCCGGCTCAGCTGACGACAGACCTCACAACAGATCTTTAGCCTTTAGCAACGAGGAGCAACTCATGGCGGGCAGCAGCCACGGACACACCCCGGCCGCCTGGACCGGTGTCACCATCGCCTTCATTGGTTTCTGCGTCGCGGGCGTCTTCATGGTCGCGGCCAACCCGCTCGGCTTCTGGGCCGGCATGGGCGTGGTGATCCTCGGCGGCGTCGTCGGCGCCGCGATGAAGGCCGCGGGCCTCGGCATGCCGAAGCAGTCACCGGTCCGCGTCCAGCCCCGTGACACCGCCGCCGCGGTCCCGGCGGAGTCCGCCGCCTCCTGAACGCTTCCTGTCTGACGCATGACGCACACGTAGGGCGCAGCCCCGGCCTGCCGGGCTGCGCCCTCGGTGCATAAACGGGGAGAATCACCGCGTGGACGCCAAGCCTGCACCCCCTGTCCTGCCCGGAGACCGTCCGACCCCCTCCGAGGCCGCCACCGGGCCCTCCGAGTCCGTCGACCGGTCCGCGGCGTCTGCTGCGTCGCCGGACGGGGCTGCGGCTCCAGCAGAGCCCCCCGCCCGGCCGGGCGGCCCCCCGCCCGGTCCCGCGGGGGGAGCGGCAGCGCCCGCGCCGGGCGTGGCTCCGGCCGCGTCCGAGCCTGTCGTACGCCCCTGCGGGCCCGCTCCCGGTCCCACGGCGGGGGCGGCGCCCGCGGCCGCCGTTGGCGGCGTCGCCGCCGATCCGGCGGAGCGCCGGGCGGCGTCCGTGGCAGCTGCCCACCGCAGTCGCCCCACTTCCGTTCCCGCTGCGGGAGCGGGTGCGCCTGCGCCCGTGGAGACAGTCCGCTCGGCTGCTTCACGCAGCCATGCGTCGCCGGGCATGCCCGCGGCGGCGGAAGAAGGCGTGCAGAGGGTGGCCGGCGGCCCGCCGGAACGAGACGTACCGGCCTCCGCCCGGCCGCCCGCGCCTCCTGGCCACAGGGCTGGCTCGTCGGGCGCGGGCGCGGGTACCGGCATGGGCATGGGCGCGGACGCCGACGGTGCCTCGCCGTATGCCGCGTCCGGCCCGTCCGGCCCGTCCGGCCCGTCCAGTCCGTCCAGTCCGGCAGGCCAGCCCGGCCAGTCTGCCGCGTCCGGCCACAGGGCCGGCTCGTCGGGCGCGGGCGCGGGTACGCGTACGGGCATGCGTATGGGTACGGGCGCGGACGCCGACGGCGCCGCGCCGTATGCAGCGTCCAGCCGGCTCGGCCAGTCTGCCGCGTCCGGCCGTGGGGGTGGTTCACCGGGTGTGGGCGCGGGCTCGCATGTCGGCGGTGCCTCGCTGTATGCCGCGTCCGGCCAGTCCGGCCAGCTTGGCCTGTCTGGTTCCCCCGGCCTGTCCGGCCCGGCAGGTCCGCAGGGCGGCGGTCGGACGGGCTGGGGCCCGCGCCAGGGGGACCGGGGGATGCACGTCCCCCGGCCGCCCGCGTCGCTTGCGCGGCGGCTCGCCGCGCCCGCCGCGGCCCTGGCCTCCGTCGCCGCCGCATTCGCCTACGTCGGCTCCGTCGATCCCAACGAACCCGGCCACTACCCGGCCTGCCCGCTGCTGACGTACACCGGTCTGCTGTGCCCCGGCTGCGGCGGGCTGCGCAGCGCCCACGCCTTCATCCACGGCGACCTGCCCACCGCCCTCGGCGCGAACGCGCCCGCGGTCGTCGGCTACGGCGTCTTCGCCGTCGTCTGGACGCTGTGGCTCATCCGGTCCGTGCAGGGCCGTGATCTGCGTGTCTCGCTCGCCGCCGGATGGTGGTGGACACTGGGAGGTGTTCTTCTGGTGTTCAGCGTGGTCCGCAACCTCCCCTTCGGAACCGCTCTCGCACCCTGAAGTCCCAGGTAGTGGGACAGACGTCAACCGGATGCGAACCCTGTGTCCCCGTGCGGATACCATCGACCTGGCTGATCCTGTTCCATCACCACCGTCCCGGAAGGGGGCCGCTCGCGTGAGTGTGCTCGACGAGATCATCGAAGGCGTGCGCGCCGACCTCGCAGAGCGGCAGGCGCGCGTGAGCCTCGACGAGCTCAAGGAGCGCGCCGCCCAGGCGCCCCAGGCGCGGGACGGCGTCGCCGCGCTCCGCGGCGAAGGCGTCCAGGTCATCTGCGAGGTCAAGCGCTCCAGCCCGTCCAAGGGCGCGCTCGCCGCCATCGCCGACCCGGCCGGCCTCGCCGCCGACTACGAGGCGGGCGGCGCGGCCGTCATCTCCGTGCTGACCGAGGAGCGCCGCTTCGGCGGTTCGCTCGCCGACCTGGAGGCGGTCCGCG
The DNA here is from genome assembly GCF_026420845.1 of Streptomyces sp. PR69. GTDB lineage: Bacteria > Actinomycetota > Actinomycetes > Streptomycetales > Streptomycetaceae > Streptomyces. The sequence goes on from NZ_JAOWCB010000001.1 coordinate 161,107, forward strand.
CCCGGGTCGACATCCCCGTCCTGCGCAAGGACTTCATCGTCACCTCGTACCAGCTCTGGGAGGCCCGGGCCTACGGCGCGGACCTGGCGCTGCTGATCGTGGCCGCCCTGGAGCAGGAGGCCCTGGTCTCGCTGATCGAGCGCGCCGAGTCGATCGGTCTGACCCCGCTCGTCGAGGTGCACGACGAGGAAGAGGCCGAGCGTGCGGTCGACGCCGGAGCGAAGATCATCGGGGTGAACGCCCGCGATCTGAAGACCCTGAAGGTGGACCGCTCCACCTTTGAGCGTGTGGCCCCCGAGATCCCCGCCGGGATCGTCAAGGTCGCCGAGTCGGGCGTCCGCGGCCCGCACGATCTGATCGCCTACGCCAACGCCGGCGCCGACGCGGTGCTTGTCGGGGAGTCCCTGGTCACCGGCCGGGACCCGAAGGCCGCCGTCGCCGATCTGGTCGCCGCAGGGGCTCACCCCGCCCTGCGGCACGGCAGGAGCTGACCGCCCGCCCATGACCGCCGCTGTGACGTCTGCCGCTGTGACGCCCGCCTCCGCGACGACGCCTGCCGTGCCGCCCGCCCCGGTGACGACGCCCGTCGCCGCGGCGGCGGCTGGCATGGCGGCGCTCGTCGCCGCGGCGCCGGTCGGCATGGCGGCGTCCGCCGCCGCGGCATCGGCCGACGTGACGCCCGTCGCCGTCGCCGCGGGCTGTTGCGTCGCGCCGCGTCACATCCGCCCCGGCCTGCGCTCCGCCGGCATGCCGGCGCGGCTGCCGCACGCCCCGCTGGCGCGCGGCTGCCGGCCCAGGGGCTGCCGCGCGCCCGCCCGGCGAGTCCACGGCCGCCGCGTCCGCTATGTCATCGGCGATGAGCCGGGCCAGGTCAACGGCATGCGATGGCGCGCCCGCGCCGCCCTGTGACCTCCGCCGACCCCGCGTAGACAAGTAGACGTAGACAAGGGGCCCGGCGCGCCCTGCCCTACGCGGGGACCATGAGAGCCACAGCGCATACGGTGACATCAGCCCGTAGCTTCTTCAGGAGTACGTCGGATGCCTTCTGACTTCTTCATTCCGGATACCGAGGGCCAAGTGCCCAGCGCCGAGGGGTACTTCGGCGCTTTCGGCGGCAAGTTCATCCCCGAGGCGCTGGTCGCCGCGGTCGACGAGGTCGCCGTCGAGTACGACAAGGCCAAGGCCGACCCCGCCTTCGCCGCCGAACTGGGCGATCTGCTGGCCAACTACACAGGACGCCCGAGCGCGCTCACCGAAGTGCCCCGGTTCGCACAGCACGCGGGCGGGGCGCGGATCTTCCTCAAGCGGGAGGACCTCAACCACACCGGCTCACACAAGATCAACAACGTGCTGGGCCAGGCGCTGCTCACCCGCCGCATGGGCAAGACGCGGGTCATCGCCGAGACCGGCGCGGGCCAGCACGGCGTGGCCACCGCCACCGCCTGCGCTCTGTTCGGCCTGGACTGCACCATCTATATGGGTGAGATCGACACCCAGCGGCAGGCTCTGAACGTGGCCCGGATGCGCATGCTGGGCGCCGAGGTCATCGCGGTGAAGTCCGGCAGCCGCACCCTCAAGGACGCCATCAACGAGGCGTTCCGCGACTGGGTCGCCAATGTCGAGCACACGCACTATCTGTTTGGCACGGTCGCCGGACCGCATCCCTTCCCCGCCATGGTCCGCGACTTCCACCGCGTCATCGGGGCGGAGGCCAAGCGCCAGATCACCGAACGGGCGGGACGGCTCCCGGACGCCGCGATCGCCTGCGTCGGCGGCGGCTCGAACGCCATCGGGCTGTTCCACGCCTTCATCCCGGACGCCGGGGTGCGGCTGATCGGCTGCGAGCCCGCGGGCCACGGCATCGAGTCGGGGGAGCACGCGGCCACGCTCACCGCGGGCGAACCGGGCATCCTGCACGGCTCACGCTCGTACGTCCTCCAGGACGAGGAGGGCCAGATCACCGAGCCGTACTCGATCTCCGCCGGACTCGACTACCCGGGCATCGGGCCGGAGCACTCGTACCTCAAGGACGTCGGGCGCGGCGAGTACATCGCGGTCACCGACGACGACGCGATGCAGGCGCTGCGCCTCCTCTCCCGCACGGAGGGCATCATCCCGGCCATCGAGTCGGCGCACGCCCTGGCAGGGGCGCTTCGGGTCGGCCGGGAGCTGGGCGAGGACGGGCTGCTTCTGGTCAACCTCTCCGGCCGCGGCGACAAGGACATGGACACGGCGGCCCGCTACTTCGGCCTGTACGACTCCCCGGAGGGTGATGCCCAGTGAGCGAGAACACCGGAAGCAGCGGCATCACCCGCAACACAGGAAGTACCGGAAACACAGGAAGCAGCGGCAATGTCGAACTGCTGAACGCCGCCCTCGCCACGGCCAAGGCGGAGAACCGGGCCGCCCTCATCGCCTATCTCCCGGCCGGGTTCCCGACCGTCGAGGGCGGGATCGAGGCCGTCAAGGCCGCCCTGGACGGCGGCGCGGACGTGGTCGAGGTCGGCCTTCCGCACAGCGACCCCGTACTCGACGGGCCGGTCATCCAGACCGCCGACGACATCGCCCTGCGCGGCGGCGTCAGGATCGCCGATGTGCTGCGCACGGTCCGCGAGGCCCATGAGGCCACCGGAAAGCCGGTCCTCGTGATGACGTACTGGAACCCTGTCGACCGCTACGGCGTCGAGCGGTTCGCCGCCGAGCTTGCCGAGGCGGGCGGCGCGGGCTGCATCCTGCCCGACCTGCCGGTCGAGGAGTCCGGACTGTGGCGCGAGCACGCCGAGAAGCACGGCCTCGCCACGGTCTTCGTCGTCGCGCCCAGCAGCCGGGACGCCCGACTGGAGAAGATCACCGCGGCGGGCTCCGGCTTTGTCTACGCGGCCTCGCTCATGGGCGTCACCGGCACGCGTGAGTCGGTCGGCGCACAGGCCCAGGACCTGGTACGGCGCACCCGGGAGACCGCCGCCGCCCGTCGCGGGCTCCCCGTCTGCGTCGGTCTCGGCGTCTCCAACCCCGAGCAGGCTGCCGAGGTCGCCTCCTTCGCCGACGGCGTGATCGTCGGCTCGGCCTTCGTCAAGCGGCTCCTCGACGCGCCGGACCAGACCGCCGGGATCGCCGCGGTACGCGAGCTGGCCGGGGAGCTGGCCAGGGGCGTGCGCTCACGCGCGTAAGCACGGCGCCGCCCATCACTCGCCCGCCCATCACTCGAAGGGGTGGAACTGCGACCGGGGAGGCATGTTCGTGCCTCCCCGGTTCGTTTGCGGGTTGTGAGCGAGAATAATCAAGATCGAAGGCGGTCAGCTCGGGAGCGGCTCCAGCAGGAGCGCGAGCTGGAGAAGCGGCGCGAGAAGCGACGGCGGACGCTGATCGTCGCCTCGGCGGTGGTCGGCGTCCTGGGCCTCGCCGCGGTCGTGGGCCTGATCGCCGCCAATGCCGGAAAGGACGGCGGCGACGGCACGGACGCGGGGCCCGTGGTCGCGCCCGCCGGCGCGGAAGGCGAGGAGCAGCTCGCGATCCCGGTCGGCGCGCCCGACGCGCCCTCCACGCTCACCGTGTGGGAGGACTTCCGCTGCCCCGCCTGCGCCGCGTTCGAAAACGCCCTGCGGGACACGATCCACGACATGACGGAGCAGGGGCAGCTCAAGGCCGAATACCGTCTCGCCACCATCATCGACGGCAATCTGGGCGGCAATGGCTCCAAGCGCGCGGCGAACGCCGCCGCCTGCGCCCAGGACGCCGGGCACTTCGCCGCCTACCACGACGTGCTGTTCGAGAACCAGCCGCCGGAGCCGGACGACGCCTACGCCGACAACGACAAGCTGATCGAGCTCGCGGGCAAGGTCGAGGGCCTGGACACGCCCGCGTTCCGCCAGTGCGTGCAGGACGGCACATACAGCGCCTGGGTGACCGAGTCGAATCGGGCCTTCCAGGAGGGCGGCTTCCGCGGCACCCCGACCGTCCTGCTCAATGGAGAATCGATCTTCCCGCAGAAGGGCGACGAGCAGATCAGCGTCGAGAACTTCAAAAAGTGGGTCGCGGAGGCCAACGAAGGCAAGCAGCCGGGCACCGAGCAGCCCGCGTCCCCGACACGCTCCCCCTCGCCCGCCGGCACGGGATCCCCAGCCCCGGCAGGGTCCTGACGGCCCCCTGCGGCCAGGGCCCGTTACCCATACGTTGCCGGGTGGGTTGCCGCTTGTCCCACCCGGCAAGGTAGCGTCGGTGCTGCCATGGACCTTGCCTACATTCCCAGCCCGTCGACCGGAGTGATCCACCTCGGACCCATTCCGCTGCGCGGCTATGCCTTCTGCATCATCATCGGTGTCTTCGTCGCCGTCTGGTACGGCAACAAGCGCTGGGTCGCTCGGGGCGGCAAAGCCGGCACCGTCGCCGACATCGCCGTCTGGGCGGTGCCCTTCGGCCTGGTCGGCGGTCGGCTCTACCACGTGATCACCGACTATCAGCTGTACTTCAGCGAGGGTGAGAACTGGGTCGACGCGTTCAAGATCTGGGAAGGCGGCCTCGGCATCTGGGGCGCGGTCGCGTTCGGCGCGGTGGGCGCGTGGATCGGCTGCCGCCGCCGTGGCATCCCGCTGCCGGCGTGGGCCGACGCCCTCGCCCCCGCCCTCGCCTTCGCGCAGGCGATCGGCCGCTGGGGCAACTGGTTCAACCAGGAGCTGTACGGCAAGCCCACCGATCTGCCGTGGGCCCTGAGGATCACCGAGGGCGTCAACCGGGAGGCGGGCCTCTACCACCCGACCTTCCTCTACGAGTCCCTGTGGTCCATCGGCGTCGCCCTGCTGGTGATCTGGGCGGACCGCCGCTTCAGGCTGGGGCACGGCCGGGCCTTCGCCCTCTACGTCGCCGCGTACTGCGCCGGCCGCGGCTGGATCGAGTACATGCGGATCGACGAGGCGAACCATGTGCTGGGCCTGCGCCTCAACGTCTGGACCTCGATCATCGTCTTCGTGCTCGCCGTCACCTACATCGTGCTCTCCGCACGGCTGCGCCCCGGCCGCGAGGAGATCGTGGAACCGGCGGCCGTGGACCCGGCCAAGAAGGCGGACGGCGACGACGGCAAGGAGCACGACGCCAAGGCCGACCGCGACGCCAAGGGCGACGTCAAGAGCGACGCCAAGAACGAAGTCAAGAACACGGGAACGGAGTCAGCCCAACCGAGCTGACCCCCCTTGGCCCCCACCCGTCCCGAAGCCGCCGAACCCCTTGGGCCCCGGCGGCTTCACCGTCCGCAGCTGGCTCCACGGCACGCGAGGCGTCTCTGGGGTGTGCTGGGGCGGTGTGTGTAGCGGGCGGGTGTGTCTCTGGGGTGTGCCGCGCCGGCGTCTGCGGCCCGCGGGCGTGACCACGGAGTACGCCTCCGTTGTCCGCCGCGCGTGGCCGTGGCCTCGCAGTGCGCGGTCGCTGTCCGCGGCGCGAAGCTGCCGTTGGCGGGGTGCGGGGCGGCGGCCCTGCGAACCCTCCTCCCGGGAGGGGGCCGGTCCGACAGGCAGCTGTGCCCCTGCGGTGCGCCGCGTCGGCGTCTGCGGCGCGAAGCTGCCGTCGGCGGGGTGCGGGGCGGCAGCCCCGCGAACCCTCCCCCCGGAGGGGGTCTGGGGGCGAAGCCCCCAGTTTCGGGAAGGGGCGGGGCGGGGAAGCCCCCCGGTCACCCCAGGGGCTCCCGCCGCGCCAGCGCCAGCGTCCGCTCCGCCGCCGCGACCACCGCCGCATCCACAAAGCGCCCATCCGCCAGCGCCACCGCCCCCTCGTCCTCCGCCGCCGCCTTCACGATCTCCTCCGCCTCCTCCACCTCCCGCCGTGTCGGGAGATACGCCCGCTCGATGACCGGCAGCTGGCGCGGGTGGACGGCCGCCCGGCCGAGCATGCCCAGATCCCGGCCGTGTGCGCAGGACCCGGCGAGCCCGTCGAGATCGCGTACGTCGGGATAGACGGACTGGGCGGGAGGCGGCAGCCCGGCCGCCCGCGCGGCGAACACGGTGCGTGTGCGCGGCCAGTCGAGGGCCGCGTCGCCGCGCACCCCCAGCTCCGCCCGCAGATCGGCCTCGCCGAGCGCGATGCCGCGCACCGCGTCATGGGCCGTGGCGATGGCGTACGCACGCTCCACGGCCAGCGCCGATTCCAGCAGCGGATACAGCGGGAGGCCCGGCGCCCTCGCCGCGATGCGCCGGATGTCAGTGGCGTGTGCGACCTTGGGAACACGTACGGCGGACAGGCCCGGCAGCTCTGCCAGGGTCTCGACGGCACGGGGGGTGTCGATGCGCACATGCACGGGAAGCGGCTGCGCGGAGGAGAGCAGTTCGACGGTGGCGTCCAGGGCGTACCGCCGTCGGCCGGGGGCGACCGCGTCCTCCAGATCGACGATGACGACGTCGGCGCCGGAGGTGAGCGCCTTGTGTACGACCACGGGCCGGTCGCCGGGCGCGTACAGCCAGGTGAGGGGGAGGGTCATAGCGCTCCTTGGGAGCGGAGTGCGGTGATGTCGGCGGGGGAGAGGCCGAGTTCGGCGAGGACGGCGTCCGTGTCCGCGCCATGGGGCCGTCCGGTCCAGCGGATGGCGCCGGGGGTCTCGGAGAGCCGGAAGAGGACGTTCTGCATACGCAGCGCGCCGAGTTCCGGGTCGGGCACTTCGGTGACGGTGTCCAGCGCGCGGTACTGGGGATCGTCCATGACGTCGCGGATGTCATAGACCGGCGCAATCGCCGCTTCGGCCTTCTCGAACGCCGCCAGCGCTTCGGCCCGGCTGCGGCGGGCGATCCAGCCGCCGACCGCCTCGTCGAGCAGATCGGCGTGGTCGGCGCGCCCGCTGCCGGTGGCGAACCAGGGCTCGTCGATCAGATCGGGGCGGCCGACCAGCCGCATGACGCGTTGCGCGACGGACTGGGCGGAGGTGGACACGGCCACCCAGCAGCCGTCGGCGGTGCGGTAGACGTTGCGGGGCGCGTTGTTGCGGGAGCGGTTGCCGGTGCGGGGCTGGACATAGCCCAGCTGGTCGTACCAGAGGGGCTGCGGGCCGAGCACGGTGAGGATCGGCTCGATGATCGCCATATCGACGACCTGGCCCCGGCCGTTCGCAGCGCGGGCGGCAAGGGCGGTCATCACGGCATAGGCGGTGGCCAGGGCGGCGATGGAGTCGGCGAGGCCGAAAGGAGGGAGCGTGGGCGGGGCGTCGGGTTCGCCGGTGACGGCGGCGAAGCCGCTCATGGCTTCGGCGAGCGTGCCGAAGCCGGGCCGGTGGGCATAGGGGCCGAACTGGCCGAAGCCGGTGACGCGGGTGAGGACGAGCCGGGGGTTGACCGCGCTCAGCTCTTCCCAGCCCAGTCGCCACTTCTCCAGGGTGCCCGGGCGGAAGTTCTCGATGATCACATCGGTGGAGGCGGCCAGCCGCAGCAGTGTCTCGCGGCCCCCCGGAGCCGACAGATCGAGAGTGATGGTGCGCTTGTTGCGGCCGAGCAGCTTCCACCACAGCCCGATCCCGTCTTTGGCCGGGCCATGGGTGCGGGAGGGATCGGGCCTGGTGGGGTGTTCGACCTTGATGACGTCCGCGCCGAAGTCGCCCAGCAGGGTGGCGGCGAGCGGTCCCGCGAAGAGGGTGGCCAGATCGAGGACGCGCAGCCCGTGGAGCGGCGTCGGCGCCGGGGCGGCGGCCGCCGGAGCCGCCGTCATGAGGGACGCCCGGCAGTGTGCGACGCGTACGCGGCGTCGATCTCCGCCCGGTACGGCATGGAGGTGGAGGCGCCCGGGCGCTGGACGCACAGGGCCGCGCCGGCCGACGCCCAGCCGAGCGCCTGCCGCATCGGCCGGCCCTCGCCCAGGGCGACGGCGAGTGCGCCGACGAAGGTGTCCCCCGCGGCGGTGGTGTCCACCGCGGTCACCCGCGGGGCGGGCACCGCGAGGGGAGGTGTGTCACGGGCGGCGTACAGGCAGCCCGCGGAGCCGAGGGTGATCAGCACCTCGGGGACCTGGCGCAGCAGCTCCTGGGCTGCCGCGGGCGGGTCGAAGACCCCGGCGAGGGCAGCGGCCTCGTGCTCATTGGGGATCAGCAGATCAACGGCGGCCAGCAGTTCAGGGGGCAGGGGCTGGGCGGGGGCGGGGGTGAGCACGGTGCGGACGCCATGGCGGCGGGCGGCCTCCGCGCCGTCGAGCACCGCGCTGAGGGGGAGTTCCAGCTGCAGCAGCAGTGTGTCCATGGAGGCGATGAGGGTTTCATCGCCCGGAGCGAGGGAGGTGACATGGCCGTTGGCGCCGGGGATCACGACGATGGAGTTGCCGCCTTCGTCGTCCACGACGATATGCGCGGTGCCGGAGGGGCCTTCCGCCGTGCGCAGCAGATCGGTGTCGACGCCGGAGGAGGCGAGGGTGCGGCGGAGCAGACCGCCGAAGTCGTCCGCTCCGACCGCGCCGATCATGGAGACGTCGCCGCCGGCGCGTGCGGCGGCGACGGCCTGGTTGGCGCCCTTGCCGCCGGGGATCGTGCGGAACTCCCGTCCGGTGACGGTTTCCCCGCGTTTCGGCGCGCGGGCGACATACGCGACGAGGTCCATATTGGTGCTGCCGAGCACCGCGATGCCGGTCATGGGCTGAGTGCCTCCTGGTGGGTGAGCTGACATGTGAGCTGGGCGAGGGTGTCAAAGCCGACCCCGTCGAAACCGGGGACGGACGTGGCCAGACGGTTCTTGAGCGGCGCGGTCCAGCGCTCCGGGAGGGCGTCCGGGCTCCCGGCGAGCAGACCGGCGAGCGACCCGGCGGCCGCGCCGATGGAATCGGTGTCCATGCCCGCGGAGACGGCGCGGCAGATCGAGGCGCTGAAGTCGCCGTCGGCATGGGTGAGAGCGGCGGCCAGCAGGGCGGCGTTGGGGACGACATGCACCCAGTGATACGCGCCGTAGGCGGAGTGCAGCCGGTCGACGGCGGCGTCGAAGTCCCGGTGCGCGCACGCGGTTGTGACACCGGTGCGCACGGCTTCGGCCAGCCGGGACGACGGCGGCACCACCCGCAGCCCGGCAGACAGGCACTGCTGCACATCGGCCGTGCCTGTGCCCGCCTCGGCGAGGGCGGCCGCGAGGAACATCGCGCCGTACACGCCGTTGGCGGTGTGGGTCAGGGCGGCGTCGCGGTACGCCTGTGCGGCGGCGGCCGCGGGGTCGCCGGGGTGCGTCCAGCCGTGCACATCCGCGCGGATCAGAGCCCCGATCCACTCCCGGAAGGGGTTGTGGTGCAGGGCGGTGAGCGGGGGTTCGAGTCCGGAGAGGAGGTTGCGGTAGGCGACACGCTCGGCGGTGAAGGTGCGCCCGGCGGGGAGTTGTTCCAGCCAGAGCCGGCCCACGTCGGCGGTGCGGAAGCCGCTGCCGTGGCGCTGAAGCAGCAGCAGATTGAGGAGGGGGTAGTTGAGGTCGTCGTCCTCGGGCATGCCGTCGATGTTCTCGGCGAGTGAACTGTCCGCGCTGTGCCGGTTCCACGGGTGTGCCGCGGCCAGTTCGGCCGGCACGCCCCGGTTGGTGAACCAGGTGGTCAGGGGCCAGTTGCCGGTGGCGCGGGCGAGGGCGCGGATGCCGTCGAGCGGAAGCTTCTCCACGGGTTTGCCGAGCAGACAGCCGGCCGCCCGGCCGAGCCAGGCGGCGTGCAGGGCGGCCGTGAGGCCGGCGCTGGAGCGCGCGGGGCCGGGCGTCGGCGGCTGGGGCGGTCCGCCGAGGGCGGGGCCGGGCGTGCGGTGCTCGGCGGCGCGGCGTGCGACGCCGGACAGGGAGCCGGTCGCCGCGGAGCCGTCCGTGCCGGAGCCGTCCGTACCGGGGTCGGCTGCGCCGGGCGGGCGCTCCGGGGCGTCGCCGGTACGGGCGTCCGGCCCGGCGCCCTCGCCGTCTGGGCCGGTGATGCCCCGGCCCGGACGGGCCACGGCCGGGGGCTCCGGATGGGCCGTGGAGGCGTCGCCGGGTTCCGGCACGGAAGCGCCGTACGCGCTGTCGGCCGGGCCAGGGCCCGGCGGCGGGGCGGGCCAGTCGGGGCAGGCCGCGATGATCGCGGGGAGGCCGGTCGGTTCGGCCGCGGCCAGCGGGGAGGGAAGCAGGGCGAGTTCGTCGAGCAGTTCGGCGGCGAGTGTGCGCAGCCGCGGGGGCGCGGGGTGCGGGGAGGCTCCCGCGCGCGCCGGGGCCAGGGCGCCGCCCGCGTCGAGCCAGCGGCGGCGCACGGAGCGGGCGTCACGGCCGTCCTCCTGGGCCTGACGCAGTTCATGGCCGAGGAGGTCCTCTGGCTGCACCCAGGTCAGGCGAAGATTCACCGGTCTCATCAGTCCTCCGTCAGCCGGGCGAAGGCGGCCTCATGGGCCCGGCGGCGCCCCGTATCGCGGGCGAAGATCTCACGCGCGACCGCGGTCAGCTCCCGTGCCGGGGCGTGCAGATCGAGCCGGCTGGCCTCGGCGACGGTCTTCGCCCAAGTGTCCGGGACCGCGCCCTCGCCGTGGAGCGCGCCCGCCATCGCCCCCGCCATGGTGGCGATGGAGTCGCAGTCCCGGCCGTAGTTGACCGCGCCCAGCACCGTACGCCGGTAGTCGCCCCCGCCGACGAGCAGCATCCCCAGGGCGATGGGGAGTTCCTCCACCGCGTGCAGCCGGGAGGGGCGGCGGGCGGCCAGGGACGGGGCGCGGTAGTCAGGGCCCACGGTGTCGAAGGGCGCGACGGCCTCGCGGAGCGGGCCCAGCGCGGTCTCCATGTCGCTGTGGAGCGCGGCCGTTTCGCACACCGCCTCGATCGCGGCCCGCGTGCCGTCCTTGGCGAGCGCGAGCGCGGCGTCGACCACCGAGGCGGGGGTGGCGTCCGGGGCACAGGCGGCGGCCACGGCCGCGGCGAGGACGCCTGCCGCCTCACGGCCGTACGAGGACTGGTGCGCGCCCGCGATGTCGAGCGCCTCCGCGTACGCGGAGGCGGGGTTGGCCGCGTTGACCAAACCCACCGGGGCCATGTACATGGCCGCACCGCAGTTGACGATATTGCCCGCGCCCGCCTCGCGGGGGTCGGCATGACCGTAGTGGAGCCGGGCGACCAGCCACTTCTCGGCGAGGAAGATGCGCTGGAGCGGAAGTGCCTCGGCTTCGAGTTCGGGAATCCAGCGGGGGTGCGACATGAGGTCGGGGACAAGATGACCGGCGACGGCGTAGGCGTCGAGGTGGTCCCGTACCGTCGTGTAGACGCGGACCAGCGCATGGGTCATCAGGGTGTCGTCGGTGACATGGCCATCGCCCTTGTGGTACGGCGCGATCGGGCGGGCGGTGCGCCAGTCGTCGCCGTGCCAGGGGCCGACGAAGCCGGTGATGCGGCCCCCGTGCCGCTGGACGATCTGCTCCGGGGCGTAGCCCTCGACCGGTCCGCCGAGGGCGTCGCCGACCGCCGCGCCGACCAGGCTGCCGGCGATCCGGTCATCGAGTGATGTCATGCCGGAATTGTCCACCCGCGGCGGTCAGTTCCGTGTGTGCGAGCAGCCCGGCGAGTTCCACGAGGTCCGTGCCGGACAGCCGGGGCAGCGCACAGCCCGCGAGGGTGCGGCAGACGTCGCGCCAGCTGGCCGGGATGCCGCTCGCGCCGCCGACGACCCCGGTCAGCGCGCCCGCCAGGGCGGGTGCGGAGTCGGCGACCCGGGACAGACAGGCGGCAGCGGGGACGGCCTCGGCGACCCGGCCACGGGAGGCGGCCGTCAGGGCGAGGGCGACGGGGACGGTCTCGGCGGCCGCGATGCCATAGCTGTAGACGTGGTCGACGATCTGATGCTCAAGGAGCGGGACAAGCTCGAACGCGCCCCGGCTGTGCCGGGCGAGCTTGACGGCGTGGCGGGCGTTGCGGCCGATCTCGGTGGTGTCGGGGAGCTCGTCTAGGGCGGCGTCCACGGTGGCCGTGACGTCCGCGCCGCCGAGCGCCGCGGCCACGGCGGCGGCCAGCGCCCGTGCGCCGTGCACCCCGTCGCCGTCCTGGGTGTAGCGGGCGTCGAACTCGGCGAGCTCGGCGGCCGCGTCGGGATCGCCGGGGTGCACCACGGCGAGGACCGCGGCGCGCACACAGGCGGCGTCGTCGAAATAGTGCGGATTATCGTGCCCGGTGGCGGGTGGGCGCAGTCCGGTGGCGAGGTTGCCGAGACCGGCGCGCACGGAGATGCGGGCGCGCAGCGGCGGCACGGCGGACTCCACCTCGGGGGCGCGGGCCGCCGCGGCGGCGATCTCGCCGGCGAGGGAGTTCCAGGCCAGGTCGACGGCGGCGCGCATGCGGAGCGCGGGGGCAAGGCCGTCGAAGCGGCCGCCGGCGGCGGAGAGCACGGTCTCGGCGGCGAAGGCGGCCCACTCGGAGTCGTCCGAAGGGCCGAGGCGGAGAGGTTCGGGGGGCTGGTTGAGGGCGAGGGGGACGGGGAGGGTGGTGGTGGCGTTCTGCTCGGCGAAGGTGTCGAGCTCACGGGTGAGGCGGCGGGTCCACTCGGGCATGCGGGCGGCACGGTGCCTGGCCGCTGGCCAGCCGGCGGCGTCGCCTGCGGCGAGCCCGAGGAGGAGCCCCTCGATACGGCTGCCCTTGCCGCCCGGGCCGGTTGTCTCCCCTCCCCCTGCGCCCTGCGGCGCAGCGGGACCCCCGTTTCCCGCGGCCGGGGGCACGTCCCCGGCCCTCCGCTGTTTGCGGGGCTGCGCTCCGGGCTGTGGGCCGGCCGCCTCCCGCCGCTCCTCGCGCCGTCGTGCGGCCCCCTCCCCGGGCCGGCGACCGTCCTCGCCGCCGGTGGGCGGGGTCATGAGGTGGCTCGTACGGAGGCGTCCGGGGTGAGCAGGGACGCCACGTGCAGGACGTGGTAGCCGCGCATCGAGGGCAGGCAGGCGCCGCGGACGGGGCCGATCGCCGAGGACCACTCCGGAGGGATCGCCGCGGCCCCGGACAGGGCGCCGGCGAGCGCGCCGGCCACCGCCGCCGTGGTGTCCGCGTCGCGGCCCATGTTGACCGCCGTCAGCACCGACGTACGGAATTCACCGCGGGCCGCGGCGAACGCGCCGAACGCAAGGCCCACCGCCTCGGGGGCCAGATCCGTCCATGGATAGCCGCCGATCACCACCGCGGAGCGGACCCCGCGCTCCGCGGACAGCCGGTCCGGGTACCTGCGGCCCGCCGCCACGACCGCGCGCCGCAGGGAGCGCGCCGTCCAGGAGTCCATCGGGATCACGGACAGCGCCGCCCCGATGACCCCCGCCGGGCCCGCGCCCGCCATCGCCGCCGCGACCCCGGCCGCCACCGCCTGCCCGCCGTAGATCCCTTCGCCGTCGTGGCTGACGGCCCCGTCGATCGCGACCAGCCGTGCCGCCTCCGCGGGCCGCCCGGCCGCGAACACCCCGAACGGGGCCGCCCGCATCGCCAGCCCGTCGCTCCACGCGTGCCGGTGCTGGGCGGAGATGGGCGCGGCCAGCCCGCGCCGCAGATTCTCCAGGGTGCCGCGCTCGCTGAACCCCGCCCCCCGGAACGGCCCTTCGTCGAGATCGGCGATCCAGCGGTGCCAGGCGCGCTCCACATGGGCGACGGACAGCGCGGAGCCGTGCCGGGCCAGCAAAAGCCCGGAGAAGACGGCGTACTCCGTGTCGTCCGTGCCCGCCGGGTCGTCGCTGACGAACCCTTCGATCCGGCCCCAGCGGCGGCGGATCTCGGACGGCCGCATATTCTCCGCGGGCGCGCCCAGCGCGTCCCCCACCGCCAGTCCCAGCAGCGCCCCGCGCGCCCGCTCCAGGAGCGTCGCCGGCTCCGCCGACGTCGGCGGATTGCATGCAATCAACTCCATGGGCGGGTCCTTTCCGTGGAGTGCGGACCGTTCCCGGATATGTGCCACGCGGGATGCGGCGACGCGCTTCCCGGGGCTCAGCGTCACCCGCCTGACGCCAGGTAAGTATGCCCTGCCTTGCTGGCGCGCCCCTTACATCGCGCGTACTTTCGAGGTGTTGAGGGGGAGCGGGTCCACCGCCCGGGCCCGACAGATTCCTATGCGTGCACGCGGCGCATTCCGCGACGACAAAGCAAGACGACAAAGCAGACGACAAAGCAGGGGGAGAGCTGTGTCCATCATCGAGACCGAGGCGGCGCTGCACGAGGCGCACCGTGACAACCACACCCACCGTGACGTCAACGGCGGCTGGCTGCGTCCCGCGGTGTTCGGCGCGATGGACGGTCTCGTCTCCAACTTCGCCCTGATGGCGGGTGTGGCGGGCGGCGCCGTCTCCCAGCAGACCATCGTGATCACCGGGCTCGCCGGGCTCGCGGCGGGCGCCTTCTCCATGGCCGCGGGCGAGTACACCTCGGTCGCCTCGCAGCGCGATCTGGTCCAGGCGGAACTGGACGTCGAACGTGTGCAGTTGCGCAAGCACCCGGTGGACGAGATGGAGGAGCTGGCCGCGCTGTATGTCTCGCGCGGCGTCGACCCCAAGCTCGCCCGCGAGGTGGCGATGCAGCTCTCCGCGGATCCGGAGCAGGCGCTGGAGATCCATGCCCGTGAGGAGCTCGGCATCGATCCGGACGATCTGCCGTCGCCGCTCGTGGCCGCGGTGTCGTCGTTCGGCTCCTTCGCGCTGGGCGCCCTGCTGCCCGTGCTGCCGTATCTGCTCGGGGCGAGCAGCCTGTGGCCTGCCGTGCTGCTGGCGCTCGTCGGGCTGTTCGGCTGCGGTGCGCTGGTGGCCCGTGTCACCGCCCGCAGCTGGTGGTACAGCGGTCTGCGGCAGCTGGCGCTCGGCGGGGCGGCGGCCGCGGTGACATACGGGCTGGGGGCTCTGTTCGGCGCGGCGTTCTGACGCGGGTCGCTCGGCGCACTGGCTGGGCGCGGTGCACTGGCGCGGTGCACTGGCTGGGCGCGGTGCACTGGCGCGGTGCACTGGCTGGGCGCGGTGCACTGGCGCGGTGCACTGGCGCGGTGCACTGGCTCGGCGCGCTGGCGCGGTTCGGCGCGGCGCTCTGACGTGCGGCAGACGGCCGGTTTTGGCCCCGGCCGCCGGAATATTCGCCTCCGCAGGGTTGCGTCATTCCCCGCTCCCGCTCATCCTGGGGCGACCGGGGCGCAGGGGCCCCGGTCACCGTCTGTCACAGATGTCGACGATCTCGATGGGCAGCGGGGCCGGCCGCGGGCGTCGGCCGCATACCGGAACACCACAGCGGTGGCGCGGGCACACCACAGCGCGGGCGCGTCTGTGATGAACCTCCCTCCCCGGAGCCCTTCCGGGGTGAGACACTATGCGTGAAGCCACATAAATTTTCGTTACCCCCCGGTTTCAGGTCCTTGACCGCAGGGCATGAGCCGAGAGCGCGCAGGCAATGAAGCCTGCGCTGCGCCGGTCCGGCGGATGCGATCCGCCCGGCCTCCATCCGCTTCCACCGCTGCTGCGGTGTCCGCAGCGTCCGCATGCTGGAATGCGCTATCCACTTCGCGAGAAGCGCTCCATCATGTAACCTGCACGAAATTTCGCGGAGGGCCAACGTCGTCCCTCGGCACGGAAACATGCCACGACGACGACGGGAGAGCCGATGCGTTCCGACGCCTGGTCGCCCATGGACGGTCGCCCCGCCCCGCAGGGGATGTACGACCCCCGTAACGAACACGACGCGTGCGGCGTCGGGTTCGTGGCCACCCTCACCGGTGTTGCCAGCCATGAGCTGGTCGAGCAGGCGCTGACCGTACTGCGCAACCTGGAGCACCGCGGCGCGACCGGCTCGGAGCCCGACTCGGGCGACGGCGCGGGCATCCTGCTCCAGGTCCCGGACGCATTCCTGCGCGAGACCGCGAACTTCACGCTCCCCGAGGCCGGCGCGTACGCCGTCGGCATCGCCTTCCTGCCCGCCGAGGACGACGCCGCCGCGAACGCCGCCGCCGTCTCGCAGATCGAGACGATCGCCGGCGAGGAGGGCCTGACCGTCCTGGGCTGGCGTGAGGTCCCCGTCGCCCCCGATCTGCTCGGGGCCTCCGCCCGCGCCACCATGCCGGCCTTCCGCCAGCTGTTCGTCGCCGACGGCGTGAGCAGCGGCATCGCGCTGGACCGCAAGGCGTTCGTGCTGCGCAAGCGCGCGGAGCGCGAGGCCGGGGTGTACTTCCCGTCGCTGTCCGCCCGCACGATCGTCTACAAGGGCATGCTGACCACCGGCCAGCTGGAGCCCTTCTTCCCCGACCTGTCGGACCGGCGTCTGGCCACCGCGGTCGCCCTGGTCCACTCGCGGTTCTCCACCAACACCTTCCCGAGCTGGCCGCTGGCCCACCCGTACCGCTTCGTCGCCCACAACGGCGAGATCAACACGGTCAAGGGCAACCGCAACTGGATGCGCGCCCGCGAGTCGCAGCTCGTCTCGGAGCTCTTCGGGGACCGGGAGCGCCTGGAGCGGATCTTCCCCGTCTGCACCCCGGACGCCTCCGACTCCGCCTCCTTCGACGAGGTCCTGGAGCTGCTCCACCTCGGCGGCCGCTCACTGCCGCACAGCGTGCTGATGATGGTCCCCGAGGCGTGGGAGAACCATGACTCCATGGACCCGGCCCGGCGCGCCTTCTACCAGTACCACTCCACGATGATGGAGCCCTGGGACGGCCCCGCCTGCGTCACCTTCACCGACGGCGTCCAGGTCGGCGCGGTCCTGGACCGCAACGGCCTGCGCCCCGGCCGCTACTGGGTCACCGACGACGGCCTGGTCGTGCTCTCCTCCGAGGTCGGCGTCCTCGACATCGACCCCGCCAAGGTGGTCCGCAAGGGCCGGCTGCAGCCCGGCAGGATGTTCCTCGTCGACACCGCCGAGCACCGGATCATCGAGGACGACGAGATCAAGGCGTCCCTCGCCGCCGAGCAGCCGTACCAGGAGTGGCTGCAGAGCGGGATCATCGAACTCGGCGATCTGCCCGAGCGTGAGCACATCGTCCACACCCACGCCTCGGTCACCCGCCGTCAGCAGACCTTCGGCTACACCGAGGAGGAGCTGCGGGTCCTGCTCGCCCCGATGGCGCGCAGCGGCGCCGAGCCGATCGGCTCCATGGGCACCGACTCGCCGATCGCCGCGCTCTCCGAGCGCCCCCGGCTGCTCTTCGACTACTTCACCCAGCTGTTCGCGCAGGTCACCAACCCGCCGCTGGACGCCATCCGCGAGGAGCTCGTCACCTCGCTGCACTCCTCGCTGGGCCCGCAGGGCAATCTGCTGGAGCCGACCGCCGCGTCGTGCCGCAGCGTCACCCTGCCCTTCCCGGTGAT
Source organism: Streptomyces sp. PR69 (assembly GCF_026420845.1). Taxonomy (GTDB): domain Bacteria; phylum Actinomycetota; class Actinomycetes; order Streptomycetales; family Streptomycetaceae; genus Streptomyces. Next base: position 178,328 of record NZ_JAOWCB010000001.1, read on the forward strand.
CGACAACGATGAGCTGGCCAAGCTCATCCACATCAACGCCGACGGCGACATGCCCGGCATGACCGCCGCCACCCTCTCCGGCCTGTACCGGGTCAGCGGCGGCGGCGAGGCGCTGGCCGCCCGCATCCAGGAGATCTGCGCGGAGGCGGACGCGGCCATCGAGGGCGGCGCCCGGCTGATCGTGCTCTCCGACCGCCACTCGGACGCCGAGCACGCCCCGATCCCGTCGCTGCTGCTCACCTCCGCCGTCCACCACCACCTCATCCGCACCAAGCAGCGCACCCAGGTGGGGCTGCTGGTCGAGGCCGGCGACGTCCGCGAGGTGCACCATGTCGCGCTGCTGATCGGCTACGGCGCGGCCGCCGTCAACCCCTACCTGGCGATGGAGTCCGTCGAGGACCTCGTCCGCGCCGGCACCTTCATCGAGGGCATCGAGCCCGAGAAGGCCATCCGCAACCTGATCTACGCCCTGGGCAAGGGCGTGCTGAAGGTCATGTCCAAGATGGGCATCTCGACCGTCGCCTCCTACCGCGGCGCGCAGGTCTTCGAGGCCGTCGGCCTGGACGACGCCTTCGTCGCCGAGTACTTCGACGGCACCGCCACCAAGATCGGCGGCGCGGGCCTGGACGTCATCGCGCAGGAGGTCGCCGCCCGGCACGCCAAGGCGTACCCGGCCAGCGGCATCGCCCCCGCCCACCGCGCCCTGGAGATCGGCGGCGAGTACCAGTGGCGGCGCGAGGGCGAGCCCCATCTGTTCGACCCGGAGACGGTCTTCCGCCTCCAGCACGCCACGCGCACCAAGCGCTACGACATTTTCAAGAAGTACACGGACCGGGTGAACGAGCAGTCCGAGCGGCTGATGACGCTCCGCGGCCTGTTCGCCTTCAAGACGGGCAAGAACGGCGCCTCCGACCGCCCGTCGATCCCCATCGAGGAGGTCGAACCGGCCTCGGAGATCGTCAAGCGGTTCTCCACCGGCGCGATGTCGTACGGCTCCATCTCCAAGGAGGCGCACGAGACGCTCGCCATCGCCATGAACCGGCTGGGCGGCAAGTCCAACACCGGCGAGGGCGGCGAGGACCCGGAGCGCCTGTACGACCCGGAGCGCCGCTCCTCCATCAAGCAGGTCGCCTCCGGCCGCTTCGGCGTCACCTCCGAGTACCTGGTCAACGCCGACGACATCCAGATCAAGATGGCGCAGGGCGCCAAGCCCGGCGAGGGCGGCCAGCTGCCCGGCCACAAGGTGTACCCGTGGGTGGCCAGGACCCGGCACTCCACGCCCGGCGTGGGCCTGATCTCCCCGCCGCCGCACCACGACATCTACTCCATCGAGGATCTCGCCCAGCTGATCCACGACCTCAAGAACGCCAACCCGGCCGCCCGCATCCATGTGAAGCTGGTCTCCGAGGTCGGCGTCGGCACGGTCGCCGCGGGCGTGTCCAAGGCGCATGCGGACGTCGTGCTGATCTCCGGCCACGACGGCGGCACCGGCGCCTCCCCGCTCACCTCGCTCAAGCACGCGGGCGGCCCCTGGGAGCTGGGTCTGGCCGAGACCCAGCAGACGCTGCTGCTCAACGGGTTGCGCGACCGGATCGTGGTACAGACCGACGGCCAGCTCAAGACCGGCCGCGACGTCGTCATCGCCGCGCTGCTCGGCGCGGAGGAGTTCGGCTTCGCCACCGCCCCGCTCGTCGTCTCCGGCTGCGTCATGATGCGCGTCTGCCATCTGGACACCTGCCCGGTCGGCATCGCCACCCAGAACCCGACGCTGCGGGACCGCTTCTCCGGCAAGCCCGAATTCGTCGTCAACTTCTTCGAGTTCATCGCCGAGGAGGTCCGCGAGCTGCTGGCCGAGCTGGGCTTCCGCACGCTCGACGAGGCCGTCGGCCACGCCGAGCTGCTGGACACCACCCGCGCGGTGGACCACTGGAAGGCGCAGGGCCTGGACCTCGAACCCCTCTTCCACGTCCCCGAGCTGCCCGACGGCGCGGTGCGCCACCAGCTGGTCGAGCAGGACCACGGGCTGGCGAAGGCCCTCGACAACGAGCTGATCAAGCTGGCTGCGGACGCGCTGGGCGCGGCCACGGCCGAGGACGCCCAGCCGGTGCGCGCCCAGGTCGCCGTCCGCAACATCAACCGGACCGTCGGCACCATGCTCGGCCACGAGGTGACCAAGAAGTTCGGCGGCGCGGGCCTGCCCGACGACACCATCGACATCACCTTCACCGGCTCCGCCGGCCAGTCCTTCGGCGCGTTCGTGCCGCGCGGCATCACCCTGCGCCTGGAGGGCGACGCCAACGACTACGTCGGCAAGGGCCTGTCCGGCGGCCGGATCGTGGTCCGCCCCGACCGCGGCGCCGACCACCTCGCCGAGTACTCGACCATCGCCGGCAACACCATCGCGTACGGCGCGACCAGCGGCGAGATCTTCCTGCGCGGCCGCACCGGCGAGCGGTTCTGCGTACGCAACTCCGGTGCGACGGTCGTCTCCGAAGGCGTGGGCGACCACGGCTGCGAGTACATGACCGGAGGCCACGCCGTCGTCCTCGGCGAGACCGGACGCAACTTCGCGGCCGGCATGTCCGGCGGCGTCGCCTATGTCGTCGACCTCGACCGGGACAGTGTCAACCCCGGCAATCTGCAGGCGATCGAGCCGCTGACGGACGCCGACAAGCAGTGGCTGCACGACGTCGTGCGCCGCCACCTGGAAGAGACCGGCTCCACCGTAGCCGAGAAGCTGCTGGCCGACTGGGACGCGTCCGCGGACCGCTTCAGCAAGATCATTCCGACCACGTACAAGGCAGTGCTCGCCGCCAAGGACGCCGCCGAGCGGGCCGGGCTCTCCGAGTCCGAGACCACCGAGAAGATGATGGAGGCGGCGATCAATGGCTGACCCCAAGGGCTTCCTGACCACCGGGCGCGAAGTCGCCAAGACCCGCCCCGTCGAGGAGCGCGTCAAGGACTGGAACGAGGTCTACGTCCCCGGCTCGCTGCTGCCGATCATCAGCAAGCAGGCCGGCCGCTGCATGGACTGCGGCATCCCGTTCTGCCATAACGGCTGCCCGCTGGGGAACCTGATCCCCGAGTGGAACGACTACGCCTACCGCGAGGACTGGGCCGCCGCCAGCGAGCGGCTGCACGCCACCAACAACTTCCCGGAGTTCACCGGGCGGCTGTGCCCCGCGCCCTGCGAGGCGGCGTGCGTCCTCGGCATCAACCAGCCGGCCGTCACCATCAAGAACGTCGAAGTCTCCATCATCGACAAGGCGTGGGGCGCGGGCGACGTCAAGCCGCAGCCGCCGGAGCGGCTGTCCGGCAAGACCGTCGCCGTCATCGGCTCGGGACCGGCCGGCCTGGCCGCCGCTCAGCAGCTCACCCGCGCCGGCCACACCGTGGCCGTGTACGAGCGGGCCGACCGCATCGGCGGACTGCTGCGCTATGGCATCCCCGAGTTCAAGATGGAGAAGCGGCACATCAACCGCCGCATCGAGCAGATGCGCGCGGAGGGCACCAAGTTCCGCACCGGCGTCGAGATCGGCCGCGACATCGACGCCGCGCAGCTGCGCCGCCGCTATGACGCGGTGGTCATCGCCGCGGGCGCGACCGTCTCCCGCGATCTGCCCGTCCCCGGCCGGGAGCTGAAGGGCATCCACTTCGCGATGGAGTATCTGCCGCTGGCCAACAAGGTGCAGGAAGGCGACTACGTCGCCCCGCCGATCACCGCCGAGGGCAAGCATGTCGTCGTCATCGGCGGCGGCGACACCGGCGCGGACTGCGTGGGCACCGCCCACCGGCAGGGCGCGGCCTCCGTCACCCAGCTGGAGATCATGCCCAGGCCCGGCGAGGAGCGGAACGCGAACCAGCCGTGGCCGACCTTCCCCATGCTCTACAAGGTCACCTCGGCGCACGAGGAGGGCGGCGAGCGGGTCTACTCCGTGTCCACGACGCACTTCGAAGGCGACGAGGACGGCAATGTCCAGTATCTGCACCTGGTCGAGGTGGAGTTCAAGGACGGCAAGCTGGAGCAGAAGCCCGGCACCGAGCGGAAGCTCCCGGCGCAGCTGGTCACCCTGGCGATGGGCTTCACCGGCACCGACCGGTCCAACGGCCTGGTCGAGCAGTTCGGCCTGGAACTGGACGAGCGCGGCAACGTCGCACGCGACGCCGACTTCGCCACCAACGTCGACGGCGTGTTCGTCGCGGGCGACGCCGGCCGCGGCCAGTCCCTGATCGTCTGGGCCATCGCCGAGGGGCGCTCCGCCGCCCGCGGAGTGGACCGCTACCTCACGGGGGCGAGCGAGCTTCCCGCCCCCATCCGCCCGACCGACCGCGCGCTCACGGTCTGAGCGCGTGACCGGCCTGACCGGCGACCGGCCTGACCGGCCTGACCGCGTGACCGCCGCGGCCCCGCGGAAAGGCCCATAGACGTCCCGTACAACGGCGTACGGAACTGATCGCGGCGCCTGCCTCGTCCCCGACCGGACCACGGCAGGCGCCGCGGTGTTGCGCGGGGTTTTCCACAGCCTGCTGACACATCGCGCCCGGACTTCTACAGTGCTGAGCCTGAAGCTGTTCCGGGGGGTGGCATGGAACGGACGATCGGCATGGGGAAGCCGGTGCGGGGGAGAGTCGCGCTGTTATGCGCGAGCCTGCTGCTGCTGGGCAGCCCCTGGGCGCGGGAGCCGCTGCGCGAGCTCCGCGCGGACAACGCCGTCCAGGCGCTGCTGTACCGCGCGCTGTACGTGCCCGAGTGGGATCCCTCACCGGGCCCTGACAGCTTCTCGGCCGCGATCGGCTGGAGCGGGAACGCCTCGGCGGCCGTGCTGCTCCTCGGCGTCATCGTCCTGGTGCCCCGGCTGATGGCCCGGGCCCCGGCCGCGGGCGGTGTCCGGTGGGCCGCGGCGCTCGGCGTCGGCGTCCTCGTCTCCGCCGTCGCAGCGGTGCCCGCATGGGCGGTCATCGTAAGCAGGGGCCCCAGAGCCGTCAGCGTCTTCGGCCGGGACGAGGCCGACGCGTTCGTCTATCTCCTCGTCGACGGACTGGTCTTCGGCGTACTGCTGGGCCTGGCCGTCGCCGCCGTCTTCGCCGGGTCCATCGGAGCAGCCGGATCGGCTGGATCAGCCGGATCGGCTGGGTCAGGCAGGTCAGGCGGATTTTTCAGCGTTTCGTCAGCCCGTGGCCGCGAACGGAGAAGAGCCATGGCCGCCATCTCCTCCTCCCAGGACGCCGTCGACGCCGTCGCGACCGGCAGCGCGCCGGGCGACGTCACCCGCTATCTGTGCGCCGCCGCCTACACCGATCCGGCCTTCTCCCGCCGTGTGGTCGAGGATGTGCTGGGGGACGAACTGGGCGCGGTCGCCACCTCGCCCGGCGTCGACCTGGTCCCGGTCGCGCGGCACTGTCTGGCCGCCCGGCAGCTGCACCGGGAGCGGGATGTGCGGCTCACCCTCGCCTGGGGCGTCATCGCGGTGTTCAGCCCCTTATGGCTGGTGTTCGCCCGCTGGGGGCTCAATGCGCTGAGCGCCGCTGCCACGATCCCCCGGCGCTCCCTGCGCGGCCGCGAGCTGCCGGACCCGGCGGCCGCGGCCTGGCGGCTGGCCCTCACCTCGGCCGCCCTGCTCATCACCGGACTGCTGCTGGGCCTCGCCCTGTCCGCGATTCCCCTGCCGGGGCTGCTCGCCTGGCTCGCCGGCGGCTATCTGCTGGGCATTCCGCCGCTGCTCGCCACGGTCGCGGCGGGCTTCCTGGCCTTCCGTACGCTCGCCGACGAGGAACTGGACGTGGACGCGCGGCTGCGGGGGACGCTGCGCCGCGAGGTGTTCGACCCGAGCGCGCTGCCGCAGCCGAGGCCCGTCGAGCAGTGGGCCGCCGGCCGGATCGACGAGGTGGCAGAGGCGCAGCGCGGCAATGTCACCGTCTACAGCGGATACTCGCCGTTCCTCGGGTACGCCCGGCGGGAGTCGACGTGGTCGCTGTCGCTGCCTCTGCTGCCCGCCGAGCACCCGTCCGACTCCGCAGGCGACGCGCGCGCGGTCGTGGAGTTCGACGCGTGGGAGGTCGTCGAACGCCTGCGTGCCCGGCTCAAGGCGGCGGCGGAACGGCACGCCGCCACCGTGCCCACCCAGACCGGCGGCGCGCCCGGCGGGACTCCCGCCGGCGGGCCGAGCCTCTCCGGTCTCCTCCTGGAGGACCGGGTGTTCGTCAGCGGCACGCAGATCGCCTCGGACGGCAGACTGCTGCCCGAACCCCTCTGCGCGCCGGTCACCTCGCTGCCCGACGAGGAGATACGGCGGATCGCACTGAGCCCGGACGGACCGGCGCGGCACTGTCTGGCCGCCCATCTGCCCATGTGGGGCGGCGATGTGGTGCCCAGCCAGTTCCTGCATGTGGCCGTGGTCGGCAAGTCGCTTCATCTGCACTGCGAACGGCATGTCCTCGGGCCCGTACGGCGCGAGCTGCACATCGTGGACCTGCTGCCCGCCACGCTCACCGCGGAGCGCCGCCGCGCCTTGCTGCTGAACGCCGTGCGACGCACCGGCGGCGCGTTGTTCGCCGCCCCGGGCTCCTCCTTCCGCTACGCGCGCGCCGAGGACCGCAGACGCCGCAGGCTCCTCCGTGAGATGCAGGCCGCGGACGAGGACCCCGCCTTTGACCGCGGCGCACGGCTGAGCATCCGCGAGGAGGTCCTCAGCCCGGAATACCTCAACCACTTCCAGCGGGTGGACGCCGAGCGGACGCTCGCCGCGCTGGACCGGCACACCCTGGCGGCCGTACGGGACTTCCTCGACGAGCACGGCGTCGACACCGCCGACTTCCGCAGCCAGACCCAGACCATCCTCAACCACGGGGTCATGCAGACCGGCGGGGTGAGCGTCGTGGGCAACCAGGCGGTCGGCCAGGGCGCGCAGGCCACCGCCCGGACCGCGTCGGCTCAGGCGTCCGGGGCCTCTTCGGCCGCGGCGAAGGGTTAGGAGGACCCGATGCCCGATCAGTCCCGTCCGTCGCCCGACGGCTCACCACGCGGGGACAACCTCGGCGTGCAGTACTACGGCGGGAACAACCAGGCCGGCAACCAGGCTGTGGGCTCCGGCGCACAGGCCAACGCCGGCCGGGTCTTCGTCCAGGCCGCCGCCCCCACAGCCGATGAGCGCGCGCAGATACGGGAGCTGCTCGCCCTCATCGAGCGCCTGCTGGAGGAGCACCGCGCCGCCCTGCCGGACCAGGAGTCCCCCCGGGCGGAGCTGCGCAGACTCCGCGAGGAACTGGACGACGAGGAACCCCAGCCCGGGGTGGTGCGCCGCGCCCTCGACCGGCTGACGGCCTTCGCCCAGCCGGTGGCCCCCCTGGCGGCGGCGGTCGGCGAGCTCTCGCAGGCGGTGCAGTCCTTCTGAGCGGCCCTGAAGCCCCCTCCCGGGAAGGACGGTTGACCGGCCTCTTCCGCCGGTTCGGCAGGAGGGAGCAGCGGGGGCAGGGCGTTCCGGGCCACAGCCAGTGGCTGGCCGCCGCCGCACGAGGCATCAGCGTCTGACGCCAGGCCCGGCGTCAGACGCGGCGACGGGTGCCGACAGCACCTCCGCCCGGCACCGGGCGGGCGTCCCCCAGGCGTCCCGCAGCGGCCGGGCCTTGCGCAGCCACAGGGAGAGGTCAAGCTCCTCGGTGTAGCCGATCGCGCCGTGCAGCTGAAGGGCCGTGCGGGCGGCGGTGTACGCGGCCTCGCCCGCCGCCGCCTTGGCGGCGGCGACATCCCCCGGGGCCATGGTGACGGCCGCCCCGTACACCAGGGGGCGGGCGAATTCCAGGCCGATCAGTGTGTCGGCCAGCCGGTGCCTGACCGCCTGGAAGGAGCCGATCGCAGCGCCGAACTGGGTGCGCTGCTTCACATGGGCGACCGTGCGGTCCAGCAGGGCGAGGCCGACGCCGAGGCACTGCGCGGCGGTGGCCAGCCGCGCCCAGTCGGCCGCCCGCCGCGCCGCCTGAGCCACCCGCGGACCTCTCGCCAGCACCGGTCCGCCGGGCCCGGCGACGCCGAGCCGCCGCGCGGGATCGGCCGACGCCCGCGGCGCGCCCTGCCCGGCGGGCGCGAGACGCAGCGTGTCCGCCCCGCCTTCGCCCCGTACCGGCGTGTCCGCCCCGCCCGAGCCGGTGGGCTCGACGGCGAGAACACAATCCGCCGCGTCCGCGTCGAGGGCGTACGGGCCTGCGCCGTGCAGGGCGAGCGTCGGCAGCAGCGCCCCCGCGGCGAGAGGCGGAAGCAGGCGCTTCGCCGGAGCCGGATCGCCTGCTTCCGCCAGCGCGGACAGCAGCGCCGCCGCACCGGCCGTCTCGGCGTATGGCCCCGGCGCGGCATGACGCCCCAGCTCCACGAAGGCGACGGCCAGTTCGACGGGCCGCGGCCCCAGACCCCCGTACGCCTCGGGCACGGCCAGCGCCAAGACGCCCGCCTCCGCCAGCCGGGACCACAGTGTGCGCCCGGGCGCGAAGTCCCCGGCCGCCCAGGCCCGTACCGTCTTCGGCGTGTCCGCGGCCGTGAGCATCGCGTCCAGCGAGCGGGCGAACGCGGACTGTTCCCCGGTGAGCAGAAATCGCATCAGCGGCGGCCCTTCCCCAGTCCGAGCAGCCGCTCGGCGATGATGTCGCGCTGGATCTCGTTCGTACCGGCGTAGATGGGGCCCGCGAGAGCGAAGACATACCCCTCCGCCCACTCGCCGTCCGCCCGCTCCGCCTGGTCGCCGAGCAGATCGAGCGCCGTCTCGTGCAGGGCGAGGTCGTACTCCGACCAGTACACCTTGTTGAGACTGGACTCCGCGCCCAGCGCCGCGCCCGCCGCGAAGCGCGAGGCGGCGGCACAGGTGAACAGCTGATAGGCCCGTGCGCCGATCACCGCGTCCGCCACCCGGTCACGGGCCCCGGCAGGCTCGCCCCGCTCGCGCCACAGCCGCACCAGCCGGTCCGCGGCGGCCAGATACCGGCCGGGGGAGCGCAGCATCAGCCCGCGCTCGTTGCCCGTGGCCGACATGGCGATGCGCCAGCCCTGGCCGGGCTCCCCGATCACATCCGCGTCCGGCACGAAGACCTCGTCCAGGAAGAGTTCGGCGAAGGCGGGCTTGCCGTCCAGCCGCCCGACGGGCCGCACCGTGACGCCCCGCGCCCGCAGGTCGAACATCAGATACGTCAGCCCCTGATGGGGCCTGGCCGCCCCCGGGTCCGTACGGAACAGCCCGAACGCCCGGTCCGCGAACGCCGCCCGCGACGACCAGGTCTTCTGCCCCGACAGCAGCCAGCCGCCGTCCGTCCGCACCGCACGGGATCTCAGCGCGGCCAGATCCGATCCCGCCTCCGGCTCCGACCAGGCCTGCGCCCAGATCTCCGCACCGCTCGCCATCGCCGGCAGCACCCGCGCCCGCTGCTCGGCCGTGCCGTGGCCGAAGAGCGTGGGCGCGAGCAGCTGAATGCCGTTCTGCGAGACCCGGCCGGGCGCGCCCGCCGCGTAGTACTCCTCCTCGAAGGCCAGCCACTGGAAGATGTCCGCGCCCCGGCCCCCGTACTCCCGCGGCCAGGAGACCGCCGACCAGCGGTCCGCGTAGAGCTGGGCCTCCCAGGCGCGATGGGCCGCGAAGCCCTCGCGCGTCTCCAGGGACGGCAGCGGCTCGGGCGGCACATGCGCGGCGAGCCAGGCGCGGGCCTCGGCGCGAAGGGCGTCGTCGCCGGGGGAGCTGTCCAGGTCCATATGACTGCCCACCTTCCCTAACAAGTGTTTGGTAGGTTAACGTGCCGCCGTGACGGACAACAGGGCCGGGGGCGACAGGGCCGAGGCCAACAGCGCCGGGGGTGAGAAGGTGGGGGCCGACAAGCCGCAGTACGTTCCGGGGCACGGCCTGCTCACCGGCCGCACCGCCGTCGTCACGGCCGCGGCCGGAGCGGGGATCGGCGGTGCGACCGCCCGCCGACTCCTGGAGGAGGGCGCGCGCGTCCTCCTCGGCGACCGCCATGCCCGACGGCTGAAGGAGGCGGAGGCCGCGCTCGCCGAGGAGTTCGGCGTCGCCGCCGTCGCCGCACTGCCCTGCGACGTCACCCAGGAGCCCCAGGTCCAGGCGCTGTTCGACACCGCGGTGCGGCTGCACGGCGGCCTGGACATCGTCGTCAACAACGCCGGGCTCGGCGGCGCCGCGCCCCTCGCCGAGATGACCGACGAGCAGTGGTCCACGGTCCTCGACACCACCCTGACCGGCACCTTCCGCTGCACCCGCGCCGCCCTGCGCCGCTTCCGCGACACGGCCCGGGCCCCCCGGGGCGGCGGCTGCGTCGTCAACAACGCCTCCGTCCTCGGCTGGCGCGCCCAGAAGGGCCAGGCCCACTACGCCGCCGCCAAGGCGGGCGTCATGGCGCTGACCCGGTGCGCCGCCGTCGAGGCGGCCGAGTACGGGGTGCGGGTCAACGCGGTCGCGCCCAGCCTGGCCATGCACCCGCATCTGGCCAAGGTCACCTCGCCGGAGCTGCTCGACGAGCTGACCGCGCGGGAAGCCTTCGGGCGCAGCGCCGAACCCTGGGAGGTCGCCAACGTGATCGTCTTCCTGGCCAGCGGCTACTCCTCGTATATGACCGGCGAGGTCGTCGCCGTGAGCAGTCAGCGTGCCTAGGCCGTGTCGGCAGAGCAGCGCCGTCCGGGGACGACAATGGTCATGTGCCCAAGATGAAGAAGACACAGGTGGCCGCGGCCCCCGTGCCCGACCGACGCAGAGAACTCCTCGACACGGCGGCCGAGGTGTTCGCCGCGCACGGCTACAACGCCACCACCGTGCGCCAGATCGCGGACACGGCCGGGATGCTCGCTGGCAGCCTCTACTACCACTTCGACTCCAAGGAGTCGATGGTCGACGAGATCCTCTCCACCTTCCTCGACGAGCTGTGGCAGGGGTACGACGCCGTGCTCGCCGCCGGACTCGGCCCGCGGGAGACCATCGAGGCCCTGGTCACCGAGTCCTTCCGGGAGATCGACCGGCACCGCGCGGCCGTCGCCATCTACCAGAAGGAGTCCCGTCAGCTGGCCGCCCAGCCGCGCTTCGCCTATCTCACCGAGTCCCAGCGGAAGTTCGAGCAGGCATGGCTCGGGACGCTTCAGCGCGGGGTGGCCGAGAGGGTCTTCCGCGCCGATCTGGACGTCCGGCTCGCCTACCGGTTTCTGCGCGACACCGTGTGGGTCGCCGCCTCCTGGTACCGGCCAGGGGGACTGCACAGCCCCGAGGAGATCGCCCGCCAGTACCTGTCGATGGTGCTGGACGGCATCGCCGTACGAGACACCTAGCCCGGCACTCTCAGCAGCGAAGGAGCGGCAGCCATGGCCGAGGCCTATATCGTCGAAGCGGTACGCACCCCGGTGGGGCGGCGCAGGGGAGCCCTCGCCGCGGTCCACCCCGCCGACCTCGGCGCCCATGTGCTGACCGCCCTGGTCGAACGCTCCTCCATCGACCCCTCCGCCGTCGAGGACGTGGTCTTCGGCTGTCTGGACGCGGTCGGCCCGCAGGCCGGCGACATCGCCCGCACCTGCTGGCTGGCGGCCGGGCTGCCCGAGGAGGTGCCGGGCGTCACCGTCGACCGGCAGTGCGGCTCCTCGCAGCAGGCGGTGCACTTCGCCGCGCAGGGCGTGCTCTCCGGCACCCAGGACCTCGTCGTCGCGGGCGGCGTGCAGAACATGTCACAGGTGCCGATCGCCTTCGCCTCCCGGCAGGCCGCCGAGCCGCTCGGGCTCACCGAGGGCCCCTTCGCGGGCAGCGCGGGCTGGCGGGCGCGCTACGGCGAGACGCCGGTCAGCCAGTTCCACGGCGCCGAACTGATCGCGCGGAAGTGGGGCATCTCGCGGCGCGCCATGGAGGAGTTCGCGCTCACCTCCCACCGCCGCGCGATCCGCGCGGCCGACGAGGGCCGCTTCGAGAGGGAGATCGTGGCGTACGGGGACATGACGGCGGACGAGGGCCCGCGCCGCGACACCACCCTGGAGCAGATGGCGGCCCTGAAACCGGTCCTGGACGGCGGGACGATCACCGCGGCCTGCTCCTCCCAGGTCTCGGACGGCGCGGCGGCGCTGCTGCTGGCGAGCGAACGGGCGGTCCGCGACCACGGCTTGACGCCGCGCGCCCGTGTGCACCATCTGTCGGTGCGCGGCGAGGACCCCATCCGCATGCTGACCGCGCCCATCCCGGCCACCGCCCACGCGCTGAAGAAGACCGGCATGTCCATCGACGCCATGGACCTGATCGAGATCAATGAGGCGTTCGCCCCGGTCGTGCTCGCCTGGCTGCGGGAGACCGGCGCGGACCCGGACCGGGTGAACGTCAACGGCGGCGCGATCGCGCTGGGCCACCCGCTGGGCGCGACCGGCGCACGGCTGATGACGACGCTGCTGCACGAACTGGAGCGTACGGGCGGCCGCTTCGGCCTCCAGACGATGTGCGAGGGCGGCGGCCAGGCGAACGTCACGGTCATCGAACGGCTGTGAGCGCCGGCGGCTCAGCTCCGCCAGGTCACATGGGCCAACGATCATTCGGTGAACGGCGGGGTCCGCAGCGCGCGGAGCACCTCCTCCGCCTCCCGCATCACCCGCTCCACCAGCTCCGCGCAGCTCGGCAGGTCCTCGATCACTCCCGCCACCTGGCCGGAGGCCATCACACCCAGGTCCGTACGGCCGTCGACCATGGCCGCCTTCAGCAGCATCGGAGTGTTCGCGGCGAGCAGCACCTGGCTGAGGGACAGCTCCCTGCCGTGCTTCAGTGCGCGGCCGTCACGGACCAGCTCCGCCCAGGACAGCCCCGAGATCCGGCGGAAGCGGGCGGCGCCGCGCAGCGCGTGCGCCAGCGCTTTGAGACGTCCGGCGCGCTCCAGCGCGTCGACCAGATCCGTGCGGAGCATCCGGTGCGGCAGCCCGTCGACCGCCGTGGTCACCGTGACGTCCCGCACGGACGCCGCCAGATAGCGCGCCTTGACGGCGTCCGGCACGGTCGAGTCCGACGTGAGCAGAAAGCGGGTCCCCATGGCGACGCCCGCCGCGCCGTACGCCAGCGCCGCCACCAGCCCCCGCCCGTCCCGGAAGCCGCCGGCCGCGACGACCGGAACCGACACCGCGTCGACGACCTGCGGCAGCAGCACACCGGTCGCCACCTCCCCGGTGTGCCCGCCGCCCTCGCCGCCCTGCACGATGACCGCGTCCGCGCCCCATGCCGCGACTTTCTCCGCATGCCGCCGCGCGCCCACCGACGGGATCACGACCACGCCCGCGTCTTTCAGCTCGGCGATCAGCTCGGGCGAGGGCGCGAGGGCGAACGACGCCACCCTCACCCCCTCCTCGACGATGATCCGGACCCGTTCGCGGGCGTCGGAGGCGTCGGCGCGCAGATTGACCCCGAAGGGAGCGCCGGTACGGGCCGCCACCTCCCGCACCGCCTCGCGCAGCCGGCCGGGCGTCATGGTCGCGGAGGCGAGGATGCCCAGCGCCCCGGCGTTCGCGGCGGCGGAGACCAGCCGTGGGCCGGCGACCCATCCCATCCCGGTCTGCACGATCGGATGCCGTACTCCGACCAGCTCGGTGAGCGGCGTTCTCATCGGGCCGCCGCCCCGACCGCGTGTTCGCGGCGTCCCTCGGGGTCGATGACCTCGCGGATCAGCCGCAGTTCGGCCGCGGTCGGCTCACGGGTGTACGGGACCTCCCCGGACGCGGACGCGGACCCGGACCCGGACGCTGACGCAGACGCTGACGCGGACATGGACCCGGACCCGGACCCGGACCCGGACGCGGACCCGGATGCGGACCCGGATGCGGACCCGGACCCGGACGCTGACGCGGACATGGACCCGGACCCGGTCACCGGCATGGTCAGCGCGAAACCGGTCGCCTCCCGCACCTCCTCGACCGTGACGCCCGGATGCAGCGACACCAGCCGCATCGTCCGGTCGGGCGTCTCGAAGTCGAACACGCCGAGGTCGGAGACCACCCGCGGGATGCGGTGGAACCGGCTCGCCGACGGGCCCGCGGCCGCCGCCCGCGTGTAGCCGACCCCGCACACCATGTCGACCCGCTCGACGAACACCCTCCGCGCGTGCCGCGGCACCCAGTAGCTCACCGGGTGGTTGAGGGTGTTCGCGGGCGCGCCGCGCACGCCCAGCAGCTGGCGGGCGGGCCGTCGCCAGTCGCCGATGCAGGAGATGTTCTGGTTGCCGTGCCGGTCCAGCTGGCTCGCGCCCATCATCACATGCCGCCGGCCCCCGGTGACCAGCGCCAGATGCTGCCGGTACGGCAGCCAGCCCTCCACCGTCCCGTCGAGGCCGACCAGCATCGCCTCCCCGTCGGTGAGCAGCAGGTCGGGGGAGAAGGTGTACTTGGCCAGGCGCGCGCCGAGAGACGGGATCAGGCCCATCGGGCTGGCCAGCACCTCCCCGTCGCCGCGCCATGCCTCGGCGCAGGCGACCACGCAGTACTCGGCCCGGCTGACCGCGCCGTCCGTCATCGCCGCACCCCCTCTTCCCGCCGCTCCTCATGCCAGGTCCGCACCGCCGACTGATAGGCGGCCTCGCCGCCGCCCGCGAGGAAGCGGTCCGCGAACTGGGGCCAGCCGGTGGTCGCGTACAGCTGCTGGAAGGGCTCGTCGCGGTCGTAGTCAGGGGCGCACGAGGTGAAGTGCGCGCCGTTCGGGGCCTCGACGACACCGGTGACGGCATGGCGTTTGAGCAGCAGGGTCTGCGGCGCGGCCCCCTTGGCGAGGTCGGCCGTCTCCACGAGCCGCTCGCAGGAGACATAGGCCGTGTCGGCGGCCTCGCAGAACAGATCGTCGAAGTACGGGTCGGGGCCCAGATACTGGCCGTTGCCGGACCGGTCCGCGCGGTTCATATGCACCAGCGCGGCGTCCAGCCGCAGAGCGGGCGCGGCGACGAACTCCTCGCCGTCCTCGTACGGCGAGACCACCGTGCGCAGAGTGGGGTTGACCCGCATGACGTCGGAGCCCAGCGCGGTGCGCACCGGCAGGAACGGCAGCCGGTGGGCGGCCGCGGTGAGCCCCCACATGAACATCGCCTCGTCGAGCTCCGTCAGTTCGAAGGCGGCCTGCTGCCGGGCGGTGCGGAAGTGCGGTTCGAGCGGGATCGAGTCAAGGGTGGCGAAGGGGGCGACAAGACGGCGCACCCGGCCCGCCGCGATGAGCAGCCCCACGTCCGGGCCTCCGTACGACACCACGGTGAGATCCGTGAGGCCCGCCCTGAGCACCGCCCTGACCAGCGCCATCGGCTTGCGGCGCGAGCCCCAGCCGCCGATGCCGAGCGTCATCCCGCTGCGCAGCCCGCCCGCGACGTCCTCAAGTGCCATGGTCTTGTCCGTCACCGTCCCGCCTCCCCGGCCGGAGGCTCGCCGAAGGCGTCGCGGACGCGGTCAGCGAGCCCGCTGAGCCCTGCCTCGAAGGTGAAGCCCTGCTCGAAGCGGTAGCTGCGGCGGACGTCGACCGGGTCGATGCCGTTGATCGCGGCCTTGGCCAGCCGCAGCAGTTCGCCGTCCTTCGCCGCGATCTCCCGGGCCAGCCCCAGCGCGGCCTCACGCAGCCGGGCGCGCGGGGTGACCTGCCATACCGCGCCATGGGCGTGCAGATCGCGGGCGGTGACGGTCCGCGAGGTGAAGTACAGCGTGCGCATCAGATGCTGGGGGACCAGCCGGGCGAGATGGGTGGCCGCGCCCAGGGCGCCCCGGTCCAGCTCCGGGAGGCCGAAACGGGCGTCGTCGGAGGCGACGAGCGCGTCCGCGTTGCCCGCAAGGCCGACGCCGCCGCCCAGGCAGTGGCCGTGCACGGCCGCGACGACGGGGACCTCGCACCCGTACACGGCGGCGAACGCCTCGGCGCAGGCGCGGTTGACGCCGATGAGCGCCGTGCGCGCCGCGTCGTCCCGCTGCAGCTCCTTGAGGTCGACGCCCGCGTTGAAGCCGCGGCCCTCGGCCGCCAGCACGACACAGCGCACCGCCGGGTCGCGGCCCGCGGCGCGCACCGCGTCGGCGAGGTCGTGCCAGCCGCGCACCGGCAGGGCGTTGACGGGCGGGAAGTCGACGGTGACGAGGCAGACGCCTTTTCCGGGACGTGCGGTGGAGACACCCATGGGCGGATCAGCTACCTTTCCACCAAACGTTTGTTAGGTGAGGAAGGTAGCAGCCCATGGAGTGGGAGGGGAGGGTCGCGGTCGTCACCGGCGGCACACGGGGGGTGGGCGCGGGCATCGCGCGGGCGTTCCTGCGGGCCGGGGCCGAGGTCCTGGTCTGCGCCCGCCGCCCGCCCGAGCAGCCGGTGGCACACGACGGCAGGCGGGCGCGCTTCCTGCCCGTCGACCTGCGCGACACGGACGCGGTACGGCGTCTGTTCGACGAGGTGGCCGCCCGGTACGGACGGCTGGACACGCTCGTCAACAACGCCGGCGGAACCCCCTACCGCCCGCTGGGCGACGGCGGGCCCGAACGCCACGCCAGGGTGGTGGAGCTCAACCTCCTCGTACCGCTCACGGTGTCGCTCGCCGCCTATGAACAGCTGCGCGCCGCGCACGGCTCGGTGGTGATGACCGGCAGCGTGAGCGGGACCCGCCCCTCGCCGGGCACGGCGGCGTACGGGGCGGCCAAAGCGGGTCTGGAGAGCCTGGCCCGGTCCATGGCGGTGGAGTGGGCCCCCGAGGTGCGGGTGAACACCCTCGTCCTCGGCATGGTCCGCACGGAGCTGTCCGCGCTGCACTACGGGGACGCGGCCGGGGTGGCGGCGGTGGAGCGCACGGTGCCGCTTGGGCGGCTCGCACAACCGGACGAGATCGGCGACGCGGCGCTCTTCCTCGCCTCGGACCGCGCCGCCTACATCAGCGGGGCGTCGCTGCTGGTGCACGGGGGCGGCGAGCGGCCCGCCTTCCTCGCCGCGGCGACCGCCAACCGGCAGCAGCAGACCGCGGACGAGAGAGCCGGCGAGACCGTCGGCCGGCAGGGGGAAGCCGTCGACCGGCAGAAGGGGAGCACCAGATGAGCGGCATCTGCGACGGGCGCGTCGTCATCGTCACCGGAGCGGGCAGAGGACTCGGCCGCGCCCACGCCCTGGCCCTGGCAGCCGAGGGCGCGCGCGTCGTCGTCAACGACCTCGGCGTCGGCCCCGACGGGCTCCCGGGCGAGCCCCCGGGCCCGAGCGGTCACGCACGGCAGGTCGCCGACGAGATCCGCGCCGCGGGCGGCGAAGCGCTGGCGCACGGCGGGGACATCGCCGCGCCCGAGGGCGCGCGCTCCCTGGTCGCCGCCGCCGTCGACGGCTTCGGCCGGCTGGACGCCCTCGTCAACAACGCCGGTTTCCTGCGTGACCGGATGCTCGTCAACCTCGGCGAGGACGACTGGGACGCCGTCGTACGCGTACACCTCAAGGGCCACTTCCTCCCGCTGAAGCATGCGGCGGCGCACTGGCGCGCCGAGGCGAAGGCGGGCCGCGGGACGGCCGCCAGGGTCGTCAACACCACCTCAGGGGCTGGTCTGCTCGGCAGCGTGGGTCAGGGTGGCTACTCGGCGGCCAAAGCCGGAATCGTCGCCCTGACGCTGGTCGCCGCGGCGGAACTGGGGCGCTACGGAGTCCAGGTCAACGCCGTCGCCCCGGCCGCCCGCACCCGGATGACCGAACGCGCCTTCGCGGAGACGATGGCGGCCCCGGCGGCGCCCGGCGCGTTCGACGCGATGTCCCCGGAGAACGTCTCGCCGCTGGTCGTCTGGCTCTGCTCCGGTCCGCCCAGCGCGGGCGTCACCGGGCGGGTCTTCGAGGCGGAAGCGGGCCGCATCACCGTCATGGAGGGCTGGCGGCGCGGCCCCACCGCCGACAAGGGGGCGCGCTGGGCCCCGGCCGAGGCGGGGGAGGCGGCCCGCGGCCTGCTCGCCGGGGCCGAGCCGCCCCTCCCGGTGTACGGGGCGGAGTGACCCCGCCTTCCCATACACCGCTTGACGCCGCTGCTCGGGCGGCGCTGCTCGGGGGCTGCGGCTCAGGGACTGCGGCTCAGCCGCCGCCGCTCAGGTGTCGCACTCCAGAACCGTGCGGCACAGCCCGCAGCGGGCCCGCACCCGCCCGCGGACCGGCAGCCGGATGCGCTGCCGGCAGGTGGGACAGGGGAAGGAGACCTTCAGCCCGCCGTCGGGTCCCCCGCCCTCGAACGCGTACGGCGAGCCCTTCCCGGCGGCGTGCGGATGCTCCAAGGCGTGCCGCCGCTCCTTGGCGTACCGGCGGCGGCCCGCCCATCCGGCCGCCGTCAGCGGGGGCTGCCGGCGGTCGTGCTGCGCCTGCGCCCTGCCCTTGGCGAACGCCGTGTACGCCTGCGGGCTGGTGAACCACGGCGAGGGGTCCTCGCCGAACACCTCCGACCGTTTGGCCAGCACATAGCCGAACTCCTCCGGCGTGAGATAGCCCAGCTTCTGGCTGGAGAGCCGGTCCTCCCGGAACGCGTCGAGCAGCAGCCACCCCGCCCCCAGATAGGTGGTCGCCGTGTCCGTGAGGATCTCGTTGTCGCGCGTCCCGGCGAACGACAGATCCAGCCGGTGCAGCAGCACATGCATGATCTCGTGGGCCAGGGCCGCCCCGATGTCCCGGCGATGCTTGCGGAATCGGTCGTTCAGTTCGATGAAGTACTCGGGGCCCGCGGCCAGTTCGACGGACGCGGCATGCTCCATCTCCCGGAAGCTCACGATCATCCGGGCGTCCGGCAGCCGCAGCTGCTGCACCAGGGCACGCGCGACACGCTGTGCGCCCAGATGCAGATCGTCGTGGTCGGCGAACGCCACATCGGCGGGCAGCACGCTGGTGCCGTACGCGAGGACCCCGTCCGGCGACAGCCGCCGGTACAGCGCGGTGATCGCCTCCCGCACCGTGTCGAGGTGCGGAAAGCCGTGTACGACCTCGCTGCCGTTCACCACGTCCGTACCCCCATGCGCGACGGTCGGCCGGACTCAACTCTACGGCGCTTCGTCGCGGGGCTCCTGGCATGGCCGAAAAGGCCGTCTTGTGAGGTCATGATCCACTCTCCATAATCCGAGCAGGCTTGTCGGGCTCATGTCATGCCGTGCTTGGCCGTGGGGCCGGCGGGCGTATCTCAACCCCCCCACGAAAGGCAGTCCGTTGAAGCAGCTTCTGCGCGCAGCCAAAAGATGCGCCGCGGCAGGGGCGGTCGCCCTCGCCGTGATCAGTCTCCAGCCCGCCTCGGCCTCCGCGGCCCCCGCCGCCGCCCCGCCCGCACAGCAGACACCGTCCGCTCGGCCCGCCCCCTCCGCCGTGCCGCCCGTCGTCGGCGGAACCCGCGCCGCCCAGGGCGAGTTCCCCTTCATGGTCCGGCTCTCCATGGGCTGCGGCGGATCGCTCTACGCCCCCGACATCGTGCTGACCGCCGCCCACTGCGTGAACGGCTCAGGCAACAACACCGGCATCACCGCCACCGCGGGCGTCGTCGATCTGCGCAGCCCCAGCGCGATCAAGGTCCGCTCCACCAAGGTCGTCCAAGCCCCCGGCTACAACGGCGAGGGCAAGGACTGGGCGCTGATCAAACTCGCCAGGCCCATAGACCTGCCCACCCTGAAGATCGCCGACACCACGGCGTACAACAACGGCGCCTTCACCGTCGCTGGCTGGGGCGCCGCCCGGGAAGGCGGACCGCAGCAGCGCCATCTGCTCAAGGCCGAGGTCCCGTTCGTCTCCGACGCCGTCTGCCGCCAGGCGTACGGCAGCGCTCTCATCCCGGCCGAGGAGATCTGCGCCGGATACAACCGGGGCGGCGTCGACACCTGCCAGGGCGACTCCGGCGGCCCGATGTTCCGCAAGGACAACACCGGCTCCTGGATCCAGGTCGGCATCGTGAGCTGGGGCTACGGCTGCGCCCGGCCGGGCTACCCCGGCGTGTACGCCGAGGTCTCCACCTTCGCCTCGGCCATCAGGAGCGCGGCGGCGAACCTGTAGCCGCACACCGGGCCGGGCACACCGGCACCGCAGCACACCGCACAGCAGAGGCGGCCGACCGGGATGACAGCCCGGCCGGCCGCCGTCCCCGCACCCCGGTCCGTTACCCGGAGCCAGGACATCCGCATCCCAGACCCTGAACACCCGCCGACCCTTTTGACCACGGCGACGTAAGCTCCGAGACCATGACCACGAGGGACATCGACGAGTCCGTACAGGCCCAGCTCAACCGGCTCCGCGAGAGCATCGACAACATCGACGCGGCAGTCGTGCACATGCTCGCCGAACGCTTCAAGTGCACCCAGCAGGTGGGCCACCTCAAGGCCCAGCACAACCTGCCGCCCGCCGACCCCGCCCGCGAGGCCCGCCAGATCGAGCGCCTGCGCCAGCTCGCCGAGAGCGCCAAGCTGGACCCCGCCTTCGCCGAGAAGCTGCTGAACTTCATCATCGCCGAGGTCATCCGCCACCACGAGACCATCGCGGCCAACCCCGACACCCCCCGCCAGCCCTGATCCGTCCCCGGCCCGCCGGACCTCTGCACACCGGAGCGCCGCCGAGCCGCAAATCCGGCGCACCCGGCGGGCGACGAACCCCCTCACCGACCGGAGCCCGGGCCCGCCCCGCGCCCCGCGCCCCGCAAGAACGGCCTTGGGCGCCCCGGCCGCCCGGCCGCCAGTGGCCCCGCCCCCGCGCGGGGCACGGGCTCCGGCCATATGAGCCCCGGCCTCCGCCGCCCCGCCTCCGCGTGCGCTCTCAGCGCAACGGGAACCCCATGTGCCGGGCCCGGCCCATCAGGCAGCATGTCACCCATGTCCGTACTGACGCGCGACGAAGCGCAGACCCGAGCCCAGCTCCTCGACGTCCATCGGTACACCGTCGAGCTCGACCTCACCACAGGCGAGGACACCTTCGACTCCCGCACGGTCATTCACTTCACCGCGGGCACAGCCGGAGACACCTTCGTCGAACTGAAGCCCGCGGTCCTGCGCTCCGCCACCCTCGACGGCCGGCCCCTCGACCCCGAGACGCTCCAGGAGAACAGGCTCCCCCTCACCGGCCTCACCCCGGGCGAGCACGAACTGCGCATCGACGCGGACATGCGGTACTCACGCACCGGCGAAGGCATGCACCGCTTCACCGACCCCAGCGACGGCGAGGTGTACGTCTACACCCAGCTCTTCCTGGACGACGTCCAGCGCGTCTTCGCCGCCTTCGACCAACCCGACCTCAAGGCCGTCTTCGAGATGGCCGTCACCGCCCCCGAAGGCTGGACCGTCCTCGGCAACGGCATCGCCACCCACACCGGCGGCGGCCGCTGGCGCTGCGCCCCCACCCCGCCGCTCGCCACCTACTTCGTCGCCGTCGCCGCGGGCCCCTGGCACTCCGTGCGCACCGAACACGCCGGCCTGCCCTTCGGCCTGCACTGCCGCCGCTCCCTCGCCCCTCATCTCGACGCCGACGCCGACGAACTCTTCGAGATCACCCGGCAGTGCTACGACCGGTACCACGAGAAATTCGAGGAGCCCTACCCCTTCGACTCCTACGACCAGGCCTTCGTCCCGGAATTCAACTCCGGGGCCATGGAGAACCCCGGCCTGGTCACCTTCCGCGACGAGTTCGTCTACCGCTCCGCCGTCACCGACACCCAGCGCCAGACCCGCGCCATGGTCATCGCCCACGAGATGGCCCATATGTGGTTCGGCGACCTCGTGACCCTCGCCTGGTGGGACGACATCTGGCTGAACGAGTCCTTCGCGGAGTACATGGGCTACCAGACCCTCACCGAGGCCACCCGCTTCACCGACACCTGGGTCGACTTCGGCATCACCCGCAAAGCCTGGGGCTACGACGCCGACCAGCGGCCCTCCACCCACCCCGTCGCCCCCGCACCGGAAGCCGTCCCCGACACCGCCTCCGCGCTGCTCAACTTCGACGGCATCTCCTACGCCAAGGGCGCCTCCGCACTCCGCCAGCTCGTCGCCTGGCTCGGTGAGAAGGACTTCCTCGCCGGCATCAACCTCCACTTCGCCCGCCACAAGTTCGCCAACGCCACCCTCGCGGACTTCATCGACTCCCTCTCCCGGGCCACCGACCGGGATGTGCCCGCCTGGGCCGAGCAGTGGCTGGGCACCACCGGAGTCGACACCCTCACCCCGCAGACCGCCGAGGCCGCCGGCGGCTGGTCGCTGACCGTGAACCGCGACGGCAGCAGGCCCCACCGCGTCGCCGTCGCCGCCTACGACCAGGACCCGGTGGAGTCCGGCCGGCTCGTCCTGCGCGAACGCTTCGAACTCGACCTCCCGCAGCGCGAGCCCCGGACAGCCTCCGGCCGCCGCCCCGCCCTCGTCGTCCTCAACGACGGCGACCTCAGCTACGCCAAGGTCCGCCTTGACGCCGCCTCCTGGGACACCGCCCTGCGCTCCCTCTCCGGCATTCCCGATCCGCTCACCCGCGCCGTCGTGTGGAACGCCGCACGCGACATGGTCCGCGACGGCGAACTCGCCCCCGACGCCTACCTCGACGCGGCCCGCGCCCACCTCCCCCGCGAAAGCGACCTGGCCATCGTCCAGGGCGTCCTGGCCTTCGCCTCCGGGCAGCTCGCCGACTGCTATCTGCCGCCAGAACGACGCCCTGCCGCGCTGACCGCCGTCACCGCCGTCTGCCGCGACCTGATGCGGCACACCGAGGACGGCCGCGACCCCGGACTGCGCCTCACCGCCGTCCGCCACTTCATCGCCGCCGCCGCCCGGCCCGAGAACCTCCAGGAGTGGATCAACGACGGCAGCGTGCCCGGCGGACCCGAACTCGACCCGGAACTGCGCTGGCGCGTCCTGTGCCGCCTCTCCGTCCTCGGCGCCGCCGACGAGAGGGTCATTGCCGCCGAACTCGACCGCGACCCCAGCGCCGCCGGCCAGGAAGGCGCCGCCCGCTGCCGCGCCGCCCTGCCCGACCCGGAGAGCAAAGCGGCCGCCTGGGACCGGATGTTCCGCTCCGACAGCTTCTCCAACTATCTCTTCATCGCCACCGCCCAGGGCTTCTGGCAGCCCGAACAGGCCGGCCTCGTACGCGACTACGTCCACCGCTACTACCCCGACTCCGTCGCCCTCGCCGCCCGGCGCGGCCCCGCCATGGCCGAAGCGGCCGGACGCCATGCCTTCCCCGCCCACCACGTCGACGCCGAGGCGCTGCGGCTGGGCGAGAAGTGCCTGCGCGACGACGAGATGATCCCCGCCCTGCGCCGCAAACTCGCCGACCAGCTCGACGACCTGCGCCGCGCCCTGGCCGTGCAGGAGGCCCACCGGGAGGACGGTCCCGCCCGGGAGGGCTGATGACCTCTCCGACAGGGCCCCGGAGCACCACTCCGGGGCCCTTCGCCATCCCCGCCCCATCCCCCGCCCCCTTGGCCCCCTCCCACCCCCGCGACGTCCGCCCTGCCCACCCGCACCGCCCCTTACCAGTCGGCCCACCCCGAACGCCTCCGCATCGCACGGCAGTACCCCTTTCGGGTTGAGATCCCCCTCCTCTCCGGTCACCTCCACCAGCCGCCGTCCACCCTGGTGGAACACCCATGTTCCGAGAAGGACCCGAGGATCCCACATGAGTACGCCGCCCCTCGCCGGAGGCATCGACGGCCCCGACGCCCTGCGGCCGCTGCTCGCCACCGTGCTCGATGCGCTGCGCAACGGCGCCATGGCCCGCGGCGGCCCCCTCCCGGCAGGCGGCCCCGACGCCGTCGCCGCCCGTGTCCGCCGGGCCGCACACCCTGTCCTCCCCGACAGCGGCGTCGGAGCCCATGAAGCCCTGCACACCCTCGTCCAGGCCGTCGCCCACGGTGCCGCAGACCCCGCCGACCCGCTGTGCGCGGCACATCTGCACACCCCGCCGCTCGCCCTCGCCGCCGCCGCCGATCTCGCCGCCTCCGCGCTCAACCCCTCCCTGGATTCCTGGGACCAGGCGCCCGCCGCGTCAGAACTAGAGGCCGCCGTCGCCCGCACCCTCGCCGCCGAGGTGTACCCCGCAGGTCAGAGCCCCGATGCCCTCGTCACCACCGGCAGCACCGAGGCCAACCAGCTGGCACTGCTCCTTGCCCGAGAACGCCACGGCCCGGTCCGCGTCGTCTGCGGCCCCGACGCCCACCACTCCGTCCACCGCGCGACCTGGCTCCTCGGCCTGCCCCGGCCCGTCACCGTCCCCGCATCCCCCTCCGGCCTGCTCGACCCGGCGGCCCTCGACACCGTCCTGACCTCGCTGCCCGGGCCTCATCTCGTCACAGCCACCGCCGGCGCCACGGACACCGGCCGCATCGACCCCCTCTCCGACATCGCCGACATCTGCGCCGCACACGGCGCACAGCTCCACATCGACGCCGCCTACGGCGGCGCCCTGCTCTTCAGCAAACAGCGCCGCAGCCAGCTCCATGGACTCGACCGAGCCCACACCGTCGCCCTCGACCTGCACAAACTCGGCTGGCAGCCGGTCGCCGCCGGACTGCTCGCCGTACCGGACACAGAACAGCTCACCCCCCTCGCCCACACCGCCGAATACCTCAACGCCGAGGACGACACAGAAGCCGGTCTCCCCGATCTCCTCGGCCGCTCGCTGCGCACCACCCGCCGGCCCGACATCCTCAAAGTCGCCGTCACCCTCCGGGCACTCGGCCGCACCGGCCTCGGCGACCTCGTCGACCGCACCTGCGCCGCGGCCATACACCTCGCCGACCTCGTCGAGAAGAGCACGCTGCTGGAGCTGTACGAGCGGCCCGCCATCTCCACCGTGCTCTTCCGCCCCATCGCGGCCGACGACCGTCAGACCGCGGCCATCCGCCGCTCCCTCCTCACCGAGGGCCGCGCCGTCCTCGGACGCGCCCGGGCGTCAGGACGCCTCTGGCTCAAGGCGACCCTCCTGAACCCCCATGTCACCGCCCGCGATCTGGAAACCCTGATCGAACTCGTGGAAGGCAGCACCCCCCGATGACCGGCACCCCAGCAACCGAACCCTCCCACCGCGCCCCCGGGGCGGGCGCGGACACCCGGCCCCACGATCTCGTGGGCATCGGCATCGGCCCCTTCAACCTCTCCCTGGCCGCCCTCGCCCACGGCGTCCCCGGCGGCCTCGCCACCGCCTTCTACGAACAACGGCCCTCCTTCCACTGGCATCCCGGGCTTCTCATCGACGGCACCACGCTCCAAGTGCCCTTCCTCGCCGACCTGGTGACCCTCGCCGATCCGACGAGCCCCTGGACCTTTCTGAACTATCTCCGCTCTCTCGACCGCCTCTTCCCCTTCTATTTCGCCGAGCGCTTCCATGTGCAGCGCGCCGAGTACGACGCGTACTGCCGCTGGGTCAGCGACAACCTCCCCGGACTCCACTTCGGCCACCAGATCGACGCCGTGCGCTGGAACCCCGAACGCGCCCTTTTCGAAGTCGACTACACCCAGCTCGACGGCCATGGGGAAGCCGAGGCACTCGGCCGCGCCTACACCCGCAACATCGTGCTCGGCGTCGGCACCGAGCCGTTCGTCCCCGAACCCCTCAAGCTGCTCGCCGAGGCGCCCGCCGTCCCCGTCTTCCACTCCGCCGACTATCTCGACCACCGCGAACAACTCCTCTCCGCCGAACATGTCACCGTCATCGGCTCGGGGCAGTCAGGGGCCGAGGTCTTCCTCGATCTGCTCCGCTCCCGCCCCGTCGGCGCGGAGCAGATCCACTGGCTCGCCCGCACCGAAGCCTTCGCCCCCATGGAGTACTCCAAGCTCGGTCTGGAACACTTCACCCCCGACTACAGCCGCTATTTCCACGCCCTTCCCGAACAGGTCCGCGACGACCTGGCGCCCCGCCAGTGGCAGCTCCACAAGGGCATCGACGCCGGCACCATCGCCGCCATCCACGACGAGCTCTACCGCCGCTCCCTGCACGGGGGCTGGCCCGACACCGTCCTCACCCCCGGAGTCACCGTCCGCACCGCGGGCCGTGTCGCCACCACCAAGGTCGAACTGCACCTTGAGCACCTTCAGCAGGGGACCCGCTCCCGGCTCACCACCGACGCCGTCGTCCTCGCCACCGGATACCGCGAACGGCCCCTCGACCGCATGCTCGCCGGCATCGACCCCTATATGCGCCGCGACGCCTCCGGACGCCCCCGCATCGACGACCGGTACCGCCTCGTCCTCGACCCGTCCGTCAGCGGCTCGATCTATGTGCAGAACGCCGAACGCCACACCCATGGCGTCGGCGCGCCTGACCTCGGTCTCGCCGCCTGGCGCAGCGCCAGCATCCTCAACTCCCTCACCGGCAAAGAGCCCTATCCGCTGCCCCGGCGCACCGCCTTCACCACTTTCGGGCTTCACCAGCAGCAGACGTCGACCGTCCCCGCTCAGAAGCCCCCGCTCACCCCGCTGGACCAGTGCTAGAACTCGGGCTCGCGTAGATTCTGGCGCAGGCGGCAAGAGCTGCGAAAGGCTTGTGGATAACTGTCGCCGCACGGCACGGACCAGGCCAGCGCAGACCCCGGGAGCCCGCCCATGACCAGCTACGACGCATCGTCATCCGAATCCGCAACCGGCGCCGTACGGCCGGGCGGCAGCGCGCCCGCGCCGTACGGGACGCCTGAAGCCCCCCGCGTCTCCGTACGCGGCGAGGCCCGTCTGGAGTTCGATCCGGAGATCGCCAGGCTCTCCGTCACCGTCAAGGCCCGCGGCAGGGACCGCCGCGGCGCTCTGGAAGACCTCACCCGCCGCAATGCCGCCGTTCTCGATCTGATCAAGAGCTATGGCGAGGCCGTCGAGAAACTGGAGACCGGGGCCTTCTGCATCACCCCCGAGCTCACCCGGCACGGCCGTGAGGACCGCGTACGCGCCTGCCATGGGCGTGTTCACATCACCGCCGAACTCCGCGACCTCACCGTCGTCGGCGAGCTCGCCACCCGGCTCGCCGACCTCGAACTCACCCATGTCGGCGGCCCCTGGTGGTCGCTGCGCCCCGACTCGCCCGCCCATGGAGAAGCGCGCCGCCAGGCCGTGCGAGAAGCCGTGCAACGCGCGCGTGAGTACGCCGACGCGCTCGGCGCCCGGCTTGCGGCGCTCGTCGAGCTCGCCGATCTCGGCGCGGAGGGCGCCGTACCGTACGGAGAGTCTCCCGGGTTCGGCGGCGCCTTCCGGGCCGCACCCGCAGCCGCGGCGGCGGAGACGGCGCCCGCCCTCGATCTCGAACCGCAGCGCCAGACCGTCTACGCCCAGGTCAATGCGCGCTTCACCATGACCCCGCCGCAGTTGTGAGCTCAAGCCCCCGGCACAGCAGCACGGGATGCTTTCCACGCTCATCAGAGCACCCCCATGCACAATTCAACACTTGTCAATAACGTTTCATGCAAAGGTTGTTGAGTCGTCATGCGCAGCCGATTCTCTACCGGTTGGTAAGCCATAGGCTCGAGATATGCGCCGAGCAAAGATCGTTTGTACCCTTGGACCGGCCACCGACACATACGACCAGATCAAGGCATTGGTCGAAGCCGGAATGGATATCGCCCGCTTTAACCTCAGCCACGGTGTCTACGCCGACCACGAGGAGCGCTACCGGCACGTCCGGAAGGCGGCCGAAGAGGTCGGCCGCAGTGTCGGGGTCCTGGCAGACCTTCAAGGCCCGAAGATCCGACTGGGCCGATTCCGCGAAGGGCCCGTACTCCTTGAACGCGGCGATGAATTCACGATCACCGTCGAGGAGACGGAAGGCGACCGCCACGGCTGCGGCACCACCTACGCCGGGCTCGCCGCCGACGTCACCCGCGGCGAGCGCATCCTCGTAGACGACGGCAAGGTCGCGCTCGATGTGGTCGAAGTCGACGGGCCCCGCATCCACACCGTCGTCATCGAAGGAGGCATGGTCTCCGACCACAAGGGCCTCAATCTCCCCGGGGTCGCCGTCTCCGTCCCCGCCCTGTCCGACAAGGACATCGAGGACCTCCGCTGGGCCCTGCGCACAGGCGCGGACGTCATCGCGCTCTCCTTTGTGCGCTCCGGCCGTGATGTGGAGGACGTCCACCGGATCATGGCGGAGGAGGGCCGCAGGCTCCCCGTGATCGCCAAGGTCGAGAAGCCCCAGGCGGTCGAGAGCATCGACGACATCGTCGCCGCCTTCGACGGGATCATGGTCGCCCGCGGCGACCTCGGGGTGGAGCTGCCCCTTGAGCAGGTTCCGATGGTCCAGAAGCGCGCGGTCAAACTCGCCAGGCGCAACGCCAAGCCGGTCATCGTCGCCACGCAGATGCTGGACTCGATGATCGACAGCTCCCGGCCCACCCGGGCCGAGGCCTCCGACGTCGCCAACGCCGTCATCGACGGCACCGACGCCGTGATGCTCTCCGGGGAGACCAGCGTCGGCAAGTACCCCGTCGAAACCGTCCGCACCATGAGCCGTATCGTCGCGGCCGCGGAGGAGGACATCCTCGCCAAGGGGCTTCCGCCGCTGACCGAACGGAACAAGCCTCGCACCCAGGGGGGAGCGGTCGCACGGGCGGCGGCGGAGATGGGCGACTTCCTGGGGGCGAAGTACCTGGTGGCCTTCACTCAGTCCGGGGACACCGTCAAGCGGCTCTCCCGCTATCGCTCGCCGATCCCTCTCCTCGCCTTCACCCCGGACGCGGCCACCCGCGCCCAGCTGAGCCTCACCTGGGGCGTCGAGACGTTCCTCGGCCCGCGGGTGGACTCCACGGACGCGATGGTGGCCCAGGTGGACGAGGAGCTGCTGAGGATCGGCCGCTGTGAGCGAGGTGACATCGTCGTGATCACCGCGGGCTCCCCGCCGGGCGTTCCTGGCTCCACCAACCTGGTCCGCGTCCACCGCATCGGCGAGGCCGTATGAAGGCCGTGTGCCCCCCTCCGGGCCTGGTCGCACACCCCCGGGGCCTGGCCGTGCACACAGAAGGCCACGCTCTAAAGCGTGACCTTGGAAAGAAAGAGAACGTACCCCGGGTGGGATTCGAACCCACGCTGGATGGTGTTTGAGACCATTGCCTCTACCGCTGGGCTACCGGGGCCCCTTAGAAACGAAGGGAGGCGGTGACCCTTCGTGACCTAACCATACAGGAGCTGGGTAGGCTCATGGGCAGCAGTACCAGCCCCGCACCGAGGAGCCCCGAGTGACCGCCCCCGAGTCGCCCCAGCCCGTCGACGACGACAAGGCGCATATTCCGCCGTTGACGACCCGCGTCGTGATCGCCGAGGACGAGGCCCTCATCCGGCTCGACCTGAAGGAGATGCTTCAGGAGGAGGGGTACGCGGTCGTCGGCGAGGCCGGCGACGGGCAGCGGGCCGTGGAGCTGGCCCGGGAGCACCGCCCCGACCTGGTCATCCTCGATGTGAAGATGCCCGTGCTGGACGGCATCTCGGCCGCGGAGAAGATCGCCGAGGAGGCGATCGCCCCGGTGCTGATGCTGACCGCCTTCTCGCAGCGCGACCTGGTGGAGCGGGC
Source organism: Streptomyces sp. PR69 (assembly GCF_026420845.1). Taxonomy (GTDB): domain Bacteria; phylum Actinomycetota; class Actinomycetes; order Streptomycetales; family Streptomycetaceae; genus Streptomyces. The sequence goes on from NZ_JAOWCB010000001.1 coordinate 207,760, forward strand.
GCGGGACGCCGGAGCGATGGCATACCTCGTCAAGCCGTTCAGCAAGAGCGACGTCGTGCCCGCGATCGAGATGGCGGTGTCCCGGTTCGCCGAGCTGAAGGCTCTGGAGAAGGAGGTCGCGGACCTCTCCCAGCGGCTGGAGACCCGCAAGCTGGTGGACCGGGCGAAGAGCATCCTGCAGACGCAGTACGGGCTGACGGAGCCGGCCGCCTTCCGCTGGATCCAGAAGACGTCGATGGACCGCCGGCTGTCGATGCAGCAGGTCGCCGAGGCGGTCATTGAGGACGCCGAGGAGAAGAAGACGGCGGAGAAGAAGGCGGCAGAGAAGAAGACGGCGGAGAAGAAGACGGTCGACGGACAGTGATTCCGTAGCCCTTCAGCCCTCAGTGCCCTTCGGCACTTCCGGCCCTTCGCGTCTCGACTGCCGGACTCGCCTCCGGCCCCGTGCAACCCAGGAGCCCCCGGTCGCCGACCGGGGGCTTTTCCATGGCCGGCGCACACCCTGTGACATGGCACTTTGGCTGCCGTCGCCCATCGGACCACGGTCGCGCGCAAGTTGTCTGGATCTTGTCGGTCGGGGCCAGGTTGTCCGCTCGCCGGTAAGGGGTGTTCTGTTTCCGGCGCATGACTCAGGTCACAGGGCGATCACACATCAGGCGGCTGTCTATCCGAGCGGCCGAACAGACGATTACATTCCCCGCACACCGCGCGGACAAGCGGTGTCCTGTGAGGAAGTCTCCCAACTTCCCACACACACAAGATCGTTCGGGCGGCTCCAGGGAGTGCGTTGTGCTGAACAAAACCATCGTCAAGCTGGCAATTCCGCTGGCCATGGGCGCGCTGGCGCTGACCGGATGCGGTGGCGGCTCAGGCAGTGACGGCGACACGCTGAAGATCGCTTTCCAGGGCCCGCTTTCCGGTGACAACGTCGCCCTCGGCGAGAACATGCAGAACGGCGTGAAACTGGCCATCGACCAGGCGAACGCCAAGGGCGATCTGGACGTCAAGCTTGAGTACGTCGCGGGCGACGACCAGGGTCTGCCGGACAAGGCGACCGCCGCCGCCCAGAAGCTGATCGACGACCCGGGCATCGTCGCCGTCGTCGGCCCCGCCTTCTCCGGCGCCACCAATACCGCGTCCCCGCTGTACGCGGAGTCCGGGCTGGTCACGGTCTCCCCGTCGGCCACCAACCCGACGCTCACCGACCCCGAGAACAAGTTCACCAGCCTGCTGCGCGGCGTCCCCAACGACAACCAGCAGGGCGCGGCCATGGCGACGTACTTCGCCAAGAAGCTCAACGCCAAGAAGGTTTATCTGCTCGACGACAAGACCGACTACGGCGCGGGCCTGGCCGGTGTCGCCGAGGAAGGCCTGAAGGCCGCCGGCATCGAGATCGTCAAGAAGTCCGTACCCCAGAAGACTCCGGATTACAGCGCGACCGCCAAGGACGTCGTCAACTCCAAGGCCGATGCCCTGATCTACGCCGGCTATTACCAGGACGCTGCGCCGCTCGCCAAGAAGCTCAAGGAAGCGGGCTACAAGGGCGCGGCCATCTCCGGCGACGGCGTCAACGACGCGAAGTTCATCGAGCTGTCCGGTGACGCCTCCGAGAACTGGCTTCTGACCTGCCCGTGCACCGACGCCACCGTCGAGGCAGGCACCAAGGAGTTCTCCGCCGAGTACCAGAAGGCGTTCAACCGGGCGCCCGGCACATACTCCGCCGAGGCCTATGACATCACCAACATGATCATCGAGCAGATCAAGACGATGAAGGGCGATGTGGAGCGCGAGGCGCTGCGCGACGCGCTGGCGAAGGCCTCGTACAAGGGCCTGACGAAGACCTTCTCCTTCGATGAGAACGGTGAGTTCAAGGGCACGGACGTCTACCTGTACCAGGTCAAGGGCGGCAAGATCGCCTACCAGGGCAACGTCAACCAGCTGGTCGGCTAAGGCCGAGGCCGAAGAGGCGCCAGCGGCTGACAGCCGTCGAGCGGGGGTCGGGAGGCAGCAGTGCCCCCGGCCCCCGTCTTCGGCCCATGGCCGGTCAGCCGCTACTGATCCGCAGGTTCCGCGGGTTCCATGAGGGCCATGGGGCCGACACGCTCCACAGGTTCCGCAGATCCCCCGGTCCCGCTTGTTCCGCCGCGGGTCGCCCTCGTCGCCACGAGCACCAGCGACCCGCCCAGCTCCCACAAGGAAGTCTGTTCCATGTCCCTTCAGGAATTCTGGGACTATCTCGTCCTGGGGGTGATGCTCGGCTCGCTGTACGCCGTCATCGCCATCGGCTACACCCTTGTCTACGGCGTTCTCCAGCTCCTCAACTTCGCACACAGCGAGGTCTTCATGCTGGGCGCCTACGGCAGTCTCATCGTCCTCCAGCTCGTCAGCCCGGCGGACAACCCCTCGGCTCTGGCGTCGATCGGATACGTCGCACTGGCGATGGCCGGCTCGGCGCTGTTCGGCGGAGTGACGGCCTACGGCCTGGAAAAGGTCGCATACCGGCCATTGCGCAGACGCGGCGCGCCACGGCTGATCTTCCTGATCACCGCGATCGGCGCCTCGTTCTTCCTCTACAACCTCGCGGGGAAGCTCTTCGGCCGTGACCCGATGACGCTGCCCACGATGTACGACAACCACAATGTGTTCACGATCTTCGGCGCTGGAGTGAACACCACTCAGCTGCTGCAGTTCGCCACGGCCGTGGTGATGATGATCTGCCTCGACCTCCTGGTGAACCGTACGAAGCTCGGCAAGGGCATCCGCGCGGTGGCCCAGGACGCCGAAGTGGCCAGCCTGATGGGCGTGGACATCGACCGGGTGATCTCCCGGACGTTCGTCATCGGCGGCGTCATGGGCGGTGTGGCGGGCTTCCTGTTCGCCAATCTGAACCAGGCGTCGTACACGATGGGCTTCATTCCCGGCATTACCGCCTTCGCCGCGGCTGTGGTCGGCGGCATCGGCAACATCCGCGGTGCGATGGCCGGCGGCATTCTGATCGGCATCGTCGAGACGATGACGGTGCCGCTGCTCGGCGACCAGTGGCGAAGCGTTTCCGCAATGGTGGTCCTGATTCTGGTGCTGATGTTCCGTCCGATGGGCATCCTCGGTGAGCGAGTGGGGAGGGCGGCATGAGCGTGGTGGAGTCCTCCAAGAACACAGGCAAGGACACGGGCAAGGACATGGGCGAGGACATCGCCTTCGCGGCGAGCAGACTGCGTCGTACGGCCTGGTATCAGCAGCCGCGGTTCACCCGGCTGTGGGCGATGGTGGCGCTCGGCGTGCTGCTCGCCCTGGTGACCGGGGAACAGGGCACGACACGGGACATCTTCTTCTCGGTCGAACACTCTCTCACCGGCCTCAACCTGTGGATCTGTCTCGCCGTCACCATCGGCATCTGGGCGTTGCGGGAGTTCGCGGCTGAGCCGATCAAGAGCGGTGTGGCGGCGGCGAAGACGAGTGTGAGCGGCCCGGCGGGGGCGGTGCAGGACCGGCTGCGGGGCGATGCGCGGCTGCGCTGGGGCCTGATCGTCGCCGGTCTGGTGCTGGCGCTGTGGATTCCGTCGACCCTCGCCCGCACCTGGCAGACGGTGCTGGTGGACCAGATCGCGATCTTCGCACTGCTGGCCATCGGCCTCAATGTGGTGATCGGCTGGGCCGGTCTGCTGGACCTCGGCTTCTTCGCCTTCTTCGCCGTCGGCGCATACTCCACGGCGTACTGGACGGGCCGGCTGCCGGTCGAACCCCCGGTCGTGCTGAACAACTTCTGGGTGATCCCGATCGCGGTGGCGACCTGTCTGATCACCGGAGTGCTGCTGGGCGCGCCGACGCTGCGGCTGCGCGGCGACTATCTGGCGATCGTCACCCTCGGCTTCCACGAGATCATCTATCTGGTCGCCAAGAACGCGGACGGACTGACCGGCGGCCCCCAGGGCGCACGGCTCATCCCGGACTTCTCGTTCAACTTCGCCGGGGTCGAGTACAAGTGGTCGATCGATCCGCTGCCGTACTGGTATCTGCTGGTCTTCTTCATCGTCCTGGTGATCGTGCTGTTCTCCCGCCTTGAGCACTCACGGGTGGGACGGGCCTGGACCGCGATCCGGGAGGACGAGATCGCCGCCGCCGCCAACGGCGTGGACACCGTGAAGTTCAAGCTGATGGCCTTTGCGATCGGCGCTTCCACCTCCGGTGTCGCCGGCGTGATCTTCACCAGCAAGTACGGGTACATCAACCCCGAGGTCTTCCCGCTGCTCCAGTCGATTCTGATCCTCGCGTATGTGATCTTCGGCGGGATGGGCTCGATCCCGGGCGTGCTGATGGGCGCGGCCCTGCTGGTATGGCTGCCGGAGGCGCTCAAGGACTATGTGGACCCGGCCGACCGGTATATGTACCTGGGCGCGCTGCTTGTGATCATGATGATTTACCGGCCCCAGGGCATCTGGCCTTCCCGCCGCCGGCAGCGAGAGCTGGCGATGGCGGGGGAGGGCGCCGGCGGCGCAGACTCCGTATCCGAGCCGGCGGGAGGCAAGGCGTGATGACTGCCGAAGTGACGACCGATGCGACCGCGGCGGCTCCTGAACCCGCGGACGGCGCCGACCTGGTGCTGCGGGCCACGGATGTGACGCTGAGGTTCGGCGGCCTGACCTGTCTGGACGCGGTGAACCTGTCGATGCGCCGTGGGGAGATCCTCGCGGTGATCGGCCCCAACGGCGCCGGCAAGACATCGCTGTTCAACTCGCTCACCGGCGCGTACACCCCGCAGGAGGGCCGGATCGTCTTCCTGCCCAGAGACGGCGGGGAGAAGTCCCTGCTGGGCAGCAAGCCGCACATCGTGAACCGGCTCGGCCTGGCGCGTACATTCCAGAACATCCGGCTCTTCTCCGCGCTGACCGCGCTGGAGAATGTCAAGATCGCGGCGGAGACCCGGCAGAAGGCCGGCCCTGTCTCGATCATGCTGGGGCTGCCGAAGGCACGCCGGGCGGAGCGGGAGAGCGACGAACAGGCCCACCGCCTGCTGAAATTCGTCGGCCTGGAGGACAAGCTCAACGAGATCGCCGGCAGCCTCAGCTACGGCGACCAGCGCAGTCTGGAGATCGCACGGGCGCTGGCCACCGACCCTCAGGTGCTGCTGCTCGACGAGCCTGCCGCGGGTACGAACCCGACGGAGAAGCTGGAACTGGAACAGCTGATCCGCCGCATCAACGACGAGCTGGGCGTGAGCGTGCTGCTCATCGAGCACGATATGCGGCTGGTGATGTCGGTGGCGGACCGGGTGATGGTGCTGAACTTCGGCAAGAAGATCGCCGAGGGGACGCCGAGCGAGGTCCAGCAGCATCCCGCGGTGATCGAGGCGTATCTGGGGGCGTCGGCGGAGGACGCGGAGGCGGTACGCAGCGCGATCGCCGAACACGACCATGCGACGCGGGACGCGGAGCCGGACTCCGTGGGCCCGGGCGGCTCCGGGCCGAACCGCCCGGGGGCCGACGCCGTCGAGCCGACCGATTCCGAGACCGGCGACGCAGAGGACTCCGCCCCCGAAGGGCCGGACGACAGCGTGGCGCCGGACGGCGGCGAGGCGTCCGGCGACCGCGAGGCCGGTGCACCCGGCGGTGAGGGCCGGGAAGGCGACCGGGCGAAGGGCGACGCAGCGCGTGACGCGGTGCGCGACAGCAAGGAGAGCGGCGAGTGAGCGCGACGACACAGCTGCGCAAGGACTCCGACGCGGCCGGAGCCCCGGAGCGGGGCGAGACCCTGCTCGAACTGAAGGGCATGCGGGTGTTCTACGGCGCCATCGAGGCGCTGAAGGGCATCGATCTGACCGTCGCCAAGGGTGAGATCGTGGCACTGCTCGGCGGCAACGGCGCGGGCAAGACCACCACGCTCCGCACGGTCTCCGGCATGCTGCAGCCGCGCCACGGTCAGGTACTGCTGCGCGGCGAGCGCATCGACGGCATCAAGTCGCATGAGCTGGTGCGCTTCGGGATCGGCCATGTGCCGGAAGGCCGACGGGTGTTCGCGACGATGTCGGTGCGCGAGAACCTGGAGATGGGCGCGTACAAGTTCTCGTCGGTGGACTCCGCCGACGTCGACCGGGTGTTCACCCTCTTCCCCCGGCTGGCCGAGCGGCGCTCTCAGCTCGCGGGCACGCTCTCGGGCGGTGAGCAGCAGATGCTGGCCATCGGCCGGGCGCTGATGGGCAGGCCGGAACTGCTGCTGCTCGACGAGCCGTCGATGGGCCTCGCCCCGCTGATCGTGAAGCAGATCTTCGAGATCATCCAGGAGATCAACGAGCAGGGCACGACGGTGCTGCTGGTGGAGCAGAACGCTACGCAGGCGCTTGCACTCGCCGACCGCGGCTATGTGCTGGAGACCGGTTCGGTGGCGATGTCCGGCGAGGCAGGCGAGCTGCTCGCCGACAGCCGCATCCGTGCGGCCTACCTCGGGGAGGGCGCGGGCTGACCCGCCGCGCGCGTCGCGCGTGGTGTCTGACGGCGGACGCCCTCTCCGCGTGTGTGCGGAGGGGGCGTCCGTGTGCGGCAGCCCGCTTGGGAATCCCGCTGTCCCGCCCCTTCCCGAAACGGGGGCTCCGCCCCAGACCCCGTCTTGCGGGGGCTCCGCCCCCGGACCCCCGCGCCTCAATCGCCGGCGAGGCTGGATGTGCTGGTCCCGCAGGCGACGCCCCCCCCGCGTACCTCAGGCCGCCGCCGGCCCCCGCGGCGCATCCCGCAGCAGACACGTCAGCCGCGCCGTGCAGACCCTCTTGTCCTCGTCGTCGGTGATGACGATCTCGTACGTGGCCGTCGAGCGCCCCCGGTGCACCGGCGTGGCCACACCGGTGACCTGGCCGGAGCGCACCCCGCGGTGATGCGTGCAGTTGAGGTCGACACCCACGGCGATCTTGGAGATGCCGCCGTGCAGCATCGAGCCCACGGATCCCAGCGTCTCGGCGAGCACGGCGGACGCACCGCCGTGCAGCAGCCCGTACGGCTGGGTGTTGCCCTCGACGGGCATGGTGCCGACGACCCGCTCTGCCGAGGCCTCGAGAACCTGTACGCCCATGCGCGTACCGAGCGTCCCGGCGGAGAACAGCGCGGGCAGGTCGATGCCCAGCGCGGCGTACTCGTCGATGACCTCTTGTGGGAACTTCACGGTGGTGTGCTCGCCCATGGGGACCGGCTCCGATCGTTGTACCGTCCAGAAGGAATATGCCAGTGACGTGCCTGCGCCTGAGCAAACGCTTAGGCGGAGGCTGATTGTTCCAGACGGATCACCACGGACTTGCTGGCGGGGGTGTTGCTGGTGTCCGCCGTGGAATCCAGCGGCACCAGCACGTTCGTCTCCGGATAGTACGCGGCGGCGCACCCGCGCGCCGTCGGGTAGTGCACCACCCGGAAGCCCGGAGCGCGCCGCTCGGCGCCGTCGCGCCATTCGCTGACCAGATCGGCGTACGCCCCGTCGGCCAGCCCCCTTTCCGCCGCGTCTTCGGGGTGGACGAGGACGACTCTGCGGCCGCTCCTGATGCCCCGGTAGCGGTCGTCCAGGCCGTAGACGGTGGTGTTGTACTGGTCGTGCGAGCGCAGCGTCTGGAGCAGCAGCCGCCCTTCGGGAACCCGCGGATACTCAACGGCCGCGGCGGTGAAGTTGGCCTTGCCGGTCGCCGTGGGGAAGCGCCGCTCGTCGCGCGGCGCATGGGGGAGGGTGAAGCCCCCGGGGCGGGCGATCCTGGCGTTGAAGTCCTCAAAGCCGGGCACGACCCGGGAGATCCGGTCCCGGATCACGGCATAGTCCCTCTCGAACTCCTCCCACGGCGTGGCAGAGGAGTCGCCCAGCACGGCGCGCGCCATCCGGGCGACGATGGCCGGCTCGGACAGCAGATGCGGGCTTGCGGGGGTGAGATTGCCCCGGGACGCGTGCACCATCCCCATCGAGTCCTCGACCGTCACGAACTGCCGCCCGGCTGCCTGCACATCCTTGTCGGTGCGCCCCAGCGTCGGCAGGATCAGCGCCCGCGCCCCGGTGACGGCATGCGAGCGGTTCAGCTTGGTCGACACCTGGACGGTCAGCCGGGCTCGCCGCATCGCGGCTTCGGTGACCTCGGTGTCCGGGGTGGCCGCGACGAAGTTGCCGCCCATCGCGAAGAACACCTTCGCCTCGCCGTCACGCAGGGCCCGGATCGACCGTACGACGTCGAGGCCGTGACGCCGCGGCGGAGCGAAGCCGAACTCCTTCTCCAGGGCGTCCAGGAACGCCGGGGCGGGCCGCTCGAAGATGCCCATGGTGCGGTCGCCCTGCACATTCGAGTGTCCGCGGACCGGGCAGACCCCTGCTCCGGGGCGGCCGATCGCCCCGCGCAGCAGCAGGAGGTTGACCACCTCGCGGATGGTCGCCACCGCGTGCTTGTGCTGTGTCAGCCCCATCGCCCAGCAGACGACGGTCCGGCGGGACGCGAGGATCATCTCCAGCGCCCGCTCGATCCCGGAGCGGTCGAGGCCGGTCGCGGCGAGGGTCTCGGCCCAGTCCGCGGACCGGGCGGCCTCCGCGAACGCCTCGAAGCCGTGCGTGTGCTCCTGTACGAAGGCCTCGTCGACGGCTCCCGGCGTTTCGAGGACCAGCTTGTTCAGCATCCGGAACAGGGCCTGGTCGCCGCCGATGCGGATCTGCAGGAAAAGATCGTTGAGCGCGGCGCCCTTGACCAGACCTCGTGCGGTCTGCGGGTTCTTGAACCGTTCCAGGCCCGCCTCGGGCAGCGGATTCACTGAAATGATCTTCGCGCCCGAGGCTTTGGCCTGCTCCAGCGCGGAGAGCATCCGGGGGTGGTTCGTGCCCGGATTCTGCCCCGCGACGATGATCAGATCGGCCTGGTGCAGATCCTCCAGCGACACGCTGCCCTTGCCGACGCCGAGCGTCTCCGTCAGCGCGGAGCCGGACGACTCATGGCACATGTTGGAGCAGTCGGGGAGGTTGTTGGTGCCGAACTCCCGGGCGAAGAGCTGGAGGAGGAACGCCGCCTCGTTGCTGGTGCGGCCCGAGGTGTAGAACAGCGCTTCGTCGGGGGAGTCCAGAGCGTGAAGTTCCTCGGCGATGATCCCGAAGGCCCGCTCCCAGCTCACGGGCTCGTACCGGGCCTCTCCGTCCGGAGTATCGCCCCTCTCCAGCAGCATGGGCTGGGTGATCCGGCCCTGCTGCCCCAGCCAGTACCCGCTGCGGGACGCCAGATCGGCCAGCGGATGGTCCGCGAAGAACGCGGGCGTCACCCGGCGCAGCGTCGCCTCCTCGGCCACCGCCTTCGCGCCGTTCTCGCAGAACTCCGCCACATGGCGTTTGTCGCCCTCCGGCCAGGCGCAGCCCGGGCAGTCGAAGCCGTCCTTCTGGTTGACCTTCAGCAGCGTCTGCGCGGTGCGGCGCACCCCCATCTGCCGCTGGGCGACCCTGAGCGTGTGCCCGATCGCGGGCAGCCCGGCGGCGGCGTGCTGGGGCGCCCCGACCTGCGGCGCGTCCTGGACCGGGTCGCCTGCGGGCGGCTTGCTGGCCATCGTGCTCCCCTTTGAGCGCGGAAACGGTGTCGGTGTGCGGTGCCGGTACGCGGTGCCGGTGTGCGGTGCCGACATGCGCGCCGGTGTGTGTCGTACGTAACCGATCCTGTCACGCACCGCCGACAGCGGCGGCGGCCAGGCTGCCGCGGGCGGGAATGTCAGTGGTCCGTGGCAGGATCGGGGACGTGGCTGAGACAGCATCGAAGAAGACCCCTGACGACAACCGTCCGCGCCTGCTCCTCATGGACGGGCACTCCCTGGCGTACCGGGCGTTCTTCGCGCTGCCCGCGGAGAACTTCACCACCGCGAGCGGCCAGACGACCAACGCCATCTACGGCTTCGCGTCGATGCTGGCGAACACGCTGCGCGACGAAGCGCCCACGCATTTCGCCGTGGCCTTCGACGTGTCCCGCAAGACCTGGCGTTCGCAGGACTTCCCGGAGTACAAGGCGAACCGCTCCTCGACGCCCGACGAGTTCAAGGGCCAGGTCGAGCTGATCGGCGAGCTGCTCGACACCATGAACGCGGTGCGGTTCGCGGTGGAGGGCTTCGAGGCGGACGACGTCATCGCCACCCTCGCCACCCAGGCGGAGGCCGCCGGCTTCGAGGTCCTGATCGTCACCGGCGACCGGGACTCCTTCCAGCTGGTCTCCGACCATGTGACCGTGCTGTATCCCACCAAGGGCGTCTCCGAGCTGACCCGCTTCACCCCGGAGAAGGTCAAGGAGAAGTACGGGCTGACCCCCTCGCAGTATCCGGACTTCGCCGCCCTGCGCGGCGACCCGTCCGACAATCTGCCCGGCATTCCGGGCGTCGGCGAGAAGACGGCCACCAAGTGGATCAACCAGTTCGGCTCGTTCGCGGAGCTCGTCGAGCGCGCTGACGAGGTCAAGGGCAAGGTCGGCCAGGCGCTGCGCGATCACCTGGAGTCCGTCAAGCTGAACCGCCACCTCACAGAGCTGGTGCGCGATGTGGAGCTGCCCAAGGCGGTCGCCGACCTGGAGCGCGCCCCGTACGACAGGGCGGCGCTCAAGGGCTTCCTTGAGATCCTCGAGATCCGCAACCCGAGCCTGCGGGAGCGGCTGCTCGCCGTCGACCCGGGCGCCGAGGAGGCCGAGCCGCCGGCCCCCGAGGCCGGCGTCGAGATCGACGGCAGCGTCCTGGGCGCGGGCGAGCTGGCCGGCTGGCTGGAGCAGCACGGCAGGCAGCCGCTCGGCGTGGCCACGGTCTCTGCCTGGGCGCTGGGCGTCGGCAGCGTCAGCGAGATCGCGCTGGCGGCAGCGGACAATACGGCGGCCTGGTTCGACACGACCCAGCTTGACGAGGCCGACGAGCGGGCCTTCGCCGCCTGGCTCGCCGACCCGGACCGCCCCAAGGTGCTGCACAGTGCCAAGGAGGCCCTGCGGGTCTTCCCCGAGCACGGCTGGGACATCGCGGGCATTGCCATGGACACAGCGCTGGCCGCCTATCTGGTCAAGCCCGGCCGGCGGTCCTTCGCGCTGGACGCGCTGTCCGTGGAGTATCTCCACCGTGAGCTCGCCCCGGCCGCCGCCGAGGGCCAGCTGGCTTTCGGCGCCGACGAGCAGGCCGAGGCAGATGCCCTGATGGCGCAGGCCCGCGCCGTCCTCGATCTGGGCGAGGCGTTCGGCGAGCGGCTCAAGGAGGTCGGCGCCGCCGAGCTGCTGCACGATGTGGAGCTGCCCGTCTCCGCCCTGCTGGCCCGCATGGAGCGGCACGGCATCTCCGCGGACCGCGCCCATCTGGAGGCGATGGAGCAGCAGTTCGCCGGCGCCGTGCAGCAGGCGGTGAAGGAGGCGCACGCCTCGGTGGGCCATGAGTTCAACCTCGGCTCGCCCAAGCAGCTCCAGGAGGTGTTCTTCGGCGAGCTGAACCTCCCCAAGACGAAGAAGACCAAGACCGGCTATACGACAGACGCGGACGCGCTGGCCTGGCTGGCCGCGCAGACCGAGCACGAACTGCCGGTGATCATGCTGCGCCACCGTGAGCAGGCGCGGCTGCGCTCCACCGTCGAGGGGCTGATCAAGACGATCGCCCCGGACGGCCGGATTCACACCACTTTCAGCCAGACCGTCGCGGCGACGGGCCGGCTGTCCTCCACCGACCCGAATCTGCAGAACGTACCGGTGCGCACGGACGAGGGCCGCGCCATCCGCCGCGGCTTCGTCGTCGGGGAGGGCTTCGAATCCCTGATGACCGCCGACTACAGCCAGATCGAGCTGCGGGTGATGGCCCATCTGTCGGAGGACGAGGGCCTGATCGAGGCGTTCACCTCCGGGGAAGACCTGCACACCACCGTCGCGTCCCAGGTCTTCGGGGTCGGACAGTCCGCCGTCGACGCCGAGATGCGCCGCAAGATCAAGGCGATGTCGTACGGACTGGCCTACGGTCTGTCGGCGTTCGGACTGTCCCAGCAGCTGAACATCGAGGCGGCCGAGGCCCGGGCGCTGATGGACACCTACTTCGAGCGCTTCGGCGGGGTCCGCGACTATCTGCGGCGCGTTGTGGACGAGGCGAGGTCCACCGGCTACACGGCGACGATGCTGGGCCGCCGCCGCTATCTCCCGGACCTCAACAGCGACAACAGACAGCGCCGGGAGGCCGCCGAGCGGATGGCGCTCAACGCCCCGATCCAGGGCACGGCCGCGGATATCGTCAAAATGGCGATGCTGAGGGTGGACGGCGCACTGCGCGAGGCGCGGCTTCAGTCCCGGCTCCTGCTTCAGGTCCACGACGAAATCGTGCTGGAGATCTCCCCGGGCGAGCGTGAACAGGTCGAGGCCCTGGTCCGCCGGGAGATGTCCTCGGCTGTCTCGCTGCGCGCACCGCTGGACGTATCGGTAGGCGTCGGCCCGGACTGGGAGTCCGCGGCTCACTGATCCGGTCGAGGGCGCCGTCCCGTCAGGAGGCCGACCGCCGGCGTGGCGGCCGCCAGGGCCCCTTGACGGGGCATGGTCGGGGCCCCTCAGGGCCCGGCGAAATTGACCGATATGATCGGCGATGCGCAACGGCGCTCAAAATGCGTCAGGTTCCATCCCTGGGTAGGGGGGAAGTCCGCAGATGGCGAATTGGTGAAAACCGGTCAGGGGCCGGTGTGCCGTGGTGTGAGTTGTCGTAGGGTCGCGGGAGAGCTCGCGGTGGGGAGCGCGATACGCGCCGACGGGGAGGGAAACGACGTTATGGCACCGCTGTTCGGCCGCCGTATGCGCAAGGGGGCGACGACGACCGCCGTGGCCGCGGCCGCCGTGGCGGCGCTCTCCGCTTCGCAGGCGCCCTCGGTGACGCCCGCTCCGTCGGGCGGCAGCCAGGAGGCGGCCGACGCCGACGTGCCGCCCGGCACACCCGTCTCCGGCAACTCCCCGTACTACACGGATCTGCCGCCGCTGAAGACTACGGGCCAGCCGGTTGATCCGTCCGGTGACCTCCCCGCCGCGGGGGAGACGGAAGCGGGCATACCGGCCACCGTCCTCGCCGCGTACAAGCAGGCCGAACAGACCATCGCGGCTTCCGACCCCGGCTGCCACGTGCCCTGGCAACTGCTCGCCGCCATCGGCAAGGTGGAGTCGGGGCAGGCGCGCGGCGGCAAGGTGGACGCCGAGGGCACCACCTTCTCCCCGATCCTCGGCCCCGTGCTCAACGGCGTCGGCTTCGCCAATATCTCCGACACGGACAACGGCGCATACGACGGCGACACCACCCACGACCGCGCCGTCGGGCCGATGCAGTTCATCCCGTCCACCTGGGAGATATGGGGCCAGGACGCCAACGGCGACGGCCGCAAGGACCCCAACAACATCTACGACGCCGCACTCGCCGCCGGCCGCTATCTGTGCGCGGGCGACCGCGATCTGTCCGACAAGGAAGACCTCGACAAGGCCATCCTCGGCTACAACCACTCCCGGGCGTATCTGCGTACGGTGCTGTCCTGGTTCGAGTACTACAAGCGCGGCACGCACGAGGTCCCGGACGGCACGGGCGTGCTGCCCGTCGAGGACAAGCCCGACAGCGGCCCTGTCACCCCGCCGACGCCCGTCCGCACTCCCACGCCGACTCCTCCTTCCCCTCCGGCGCCCAAGCCCAAGCCAGACCCGGCGGAGTCCGGCGGCACGCCCAGCCCCAAGCCCACACCGGAGCCGAAGCCGACCCCCAAGCCGACCCCCAAGCCGACTCCGCCCGTCACCCCCGAGGTGAAACCCTCGCCCAAGCCGACCCCGCCCCCCACCCCCACCCCGACTCCGGCCCCGGTCGCCCGGATCGAGGACGCGGGCACCGGCGAGCTCACGGCCATGGCAGGCCGTGCCTTCGCGGCGCAGCCCACGGTGAGGGTGAAGGACACCGGCGGCAGGACCGTGGCGGGCCATCCCGTGCGGTTCGAAATCGTCGGCGACACCGACGCCCGCTTCGCCGGAGGTGAGAACAAGGTCACCGTCAGCACGCGAGCCGACGGCACGGCCGTCGCACCCGTGATCGAGGCCGGCGAGCAGACCGGGACCTTCACCGTACGGGCGATCGCCGCGAACAAGGCCGCGCCCGCGGTCTTCGCCGATCTCATCGCCACCGTGACGCCCCGAGCCGCCGACGCCCTCGCCCGCACCGGCGACACGCCGCTCACAGCCGCCCCAGGAGGCGAGTTCGCGGATCGCATCGAGGTCAGGGCCACCTATCAGGGCGAGCTCGCGGCAGGCGTGGCGGTGAAGGCCGCCGTGCTCACACCGGCCGAGGAAGAGCCCGCCAAGGGCCAGACGCCCGAGGAGCCCGCCGAGCACAAGGCCGACGAGCCGGCCGGGGACCAGGCCGGGGACCGGGCCCGTGAGCCGTCCGGGACTCCGGGCGGCGGCGACGAGGCTGCCGACCGGCCTGCCGTGAGCGAGAAGGGCCCGTACTTCAAGGACGCGGAGGGCAAGCCCGTGCGCACGCTCACGGAGCTGACCACCGACGCTGACGGCCTCCTCACCCTCCCGAAGCTCTTCGCGGACGACACCACGGGAACGTTCCTGCTCCGTCTGACCGCCGAAGGGGGCGCGACCGTGACGATCGAGCTGACGGTCGCGACGCCGCCGCCGGCGGACGGCGACACGGCCTGATCCCGGGAAACCGCCCCCTCACCCCTCTGTCCCCCAGGACGGAGGGGTGTTCTCATCTCACAGCGTCATTGCTACGGTGCTCCGACCTGACGCAGCATCAGATCAGCTGTGTCCCGAGCTCCACGGGAGGCCGAGCATGCGCGCCCTCGCCGCCGCAGCCGTGGGGCTTCTCGCCGCGCTCGCCCTCGTCCTCACCGTCTCCGCGATCGGCCAGCCGCCGGGCGAGACCTCGCCCAAGCCGCTGCTGACCACCGTCCCCGGTCCCAAGAAATAGCGGGAGGCAAGGTCATGCGCCGTCGAGCGAGCCTCGTACTCCTCGCCCTCGCCGTCTTCTTCGCCGCGCTCTCGCCCCTTCTGCGCTGGTACGCCTTTCCGCGGCTGGTGAAGATCCCGCCCGGCCAGTACCAGGAGATGGTGCTCGAAGCCAAGCCCGCGACCCTGCTTGACTACGGCACCCTGCAGGCAGAGGAGGTGGAGAAGGTCACCATCGTGCAGACCCTCAAGGGCAACGTGGAGGAGTCCGAGAGGATCGAGCGGAGCGTCGGCCGTGACGTCGTCGTCTGGGACTGCCTCTCCTATATCGAAGGCCCTGACGGCGCGATGGTCTCCCAGATCCCCGAGCGCTACGTTTTCGACGCCCACAGCCAGGCGCCGGTCCACGCCACGGGGGAGTCGGTGGACGGGGAGGCCGTACGGCGCGAGGGCATCGAGTTCAAATGGCCGTTCCTCACCGAGAAACGCGACTACGAGTACTTCGACGCCCAGACCCGGACCTCCGCGCCCATCCACTACAAGGGGACCCGGACGTTCCGAGGGCTTGAGGTCTACTACTTCGAACAGACCATCCCATGGACGAAGGTGCCGTACCCGAAGAAAATGCCCATCCCCGGGATCGACGCCACGACCCTGGAACAGCAGACCGGGACGACCCGCTGGTACACCACCAAGCGGATGTTCTGGGTGGAACCGGTCACCGGCGCGCCCGTCAACGGCGAGGAGATCCACCAGGAGGAGCTCCGCGGAGGCACCCTGCTGGGCGGCCGGGACAAGGTGACCGCCTTCGCCGGACATGTGAAGATGCGGCCCGACTATGTGGACCACACCGTCGAACTGGTTGCCTCCCAGCGGCGGCTGGTGCTGCTGATGACGTCCCATCTGCCGTGGGGTTTCCTGACGCTCGGCGGAGCGCTGCTGACCCTGGCGCTGGTCCTGGAGGCGCGCAGCCGCCGCGTCAGCGTGTGACGCCCGGGCCGCGGGCCTGACGGGCCTTCGTATGACGCGTCGGCGCCGCGGTCGAAGGGTCCTCGGGCCACGGGTGCTTGGGGTATCGGCCGCGCAGTTCCGCCCGCACCGCCCGGTAGCCGTCCTTCCAGAAGGACCCCAGATCCGCGGTGACCGCGGCGGGCCGTCCCGCGGGCGACAGCAGATGCGCCAGCACCGGCACGCCCGCGACCACGGGAGTCTCGGCGAGCCCGAACATCTCCTGGAGCTTCACCGCAAGCACCGGCTGCTCCCCGCCGTACTCCACCCTGATCCTGGAACCGCTCGGCACCTCGATCCGCTCCGGCGCGAGCTCGTCCAGCCGGGCCGCGTCGCCCGACGCCCACGGCATCAGCCGGGTGAGCGCCTGGGCCGCGTCGAGCCGCCCGAGGTCCGCCCTGCGGCGGGCGCGGGACAACTCCGGCTCCAGCCAGTCCCCGGCGCGGTCCAGCAACGCCTCGTCCCCCACATCGGGCCATGGTCCGCCCACTGCCCGGTGCAGAAACGCCAGCCGCTCGCGCAGGGTCCGCGCCTCCCGTGTCCAGCGCAGCAGGCCCGGACCTTCGCGGCGCAGCCCCTCAAGCAGCGCGTCGCGTACGAGGGCGGGGTCCGGATCCCGCAGTCCGCGGCCCGACAGCTCGATCGCGCCGAGCCGCCGTACGTCCCGGGCCATGACGTCCCCGTCCTGCCAGTGGACCTCTTCGCCCTCGGTCAGCAGATGCGCTGCGGCCGTTCGAGCGGTGTCCTCGTCGATCACGGCCGCGAGCCGCACGCGCGCGGAGGCGGCCGCCCCGGACCGGTCCGCCACGGCGATGGCCAGCCATCCGGCGTCCCGCAGGCCCGACCCGTCGGCGGTCTCCGCGGCTGTGCCCGAGGCCATGAGGAAGGCCCCCTGGCCGCGGGTTCTGGCGACGCGCTCGGGGAAGGCGAGGGCGGTGACGAGTCCGGCGACGGCGTCGTCGGTGTGCGGGGGGCGGGTTCTTCCCCCACCCCGCCCCTTCCCGAAACTGGGGGCTTCGCCCCCAGACCCCCCTCCGGGGGAAGGGGGATGCGGGGCTGACGCCCCGCTTCCCGAACGCGGCAGCTTCGCGCCGCGAAGTGGGGCCTCCACGCCGCCTGGCCGTGACGGCTTTGTGCCGGGAGGAGCGGTCTTCGCTTTGTCCGGGTGCGGTGGCTTCGCGGCGCGAGGGGCGGTCTCTGTGCTGTCTGGGTGTGGCGGGTTTGTGCTGTGGGGCGCGGTGTCTGTGTTGTCTGGGTGCGGCAGGTTCGCAGCGCGAGGGGCGGTCCCTGCGCAGTCCGGGTGCGGCGGGTTTGTGCCGTGGGGCGCGGTCCCTGCGCCGTCTGGGTGCGGCGGGTTTGCGCCGCGAGGTGTGGTCCCCGCGCCGTCCGGCCGTGGCGGGTTCGCGCCGGGCGGTGTGCCTGCCGTGCCGTTCGGGGACAGCGCACCGGGTTCCGTGCCGGGCGGTGTGGTCGCCCGGGCAGCCGCTGTGCCGGGGGCGGGCGCTCGGGGGGCCGAAGGGGACAGGGCTGCCGACAGGCGTGATGTCTCCGTTCGCCAGCGGGTCGCATAGGCGTCGCCGCCGCGCCGGGCCGTTCGCCAGGCGGAGGACAGGTCGTCGCCGTACTCCCGTGGCGGCTCCTCGCTCAGCAGGGCGACAACCTCAGCCGCGCGCCGGGCCCCCACCTCAGGGGCGGCGTCCAGCAGGGCGCGGGCCAGTCGGGGGTGGACGCCCAGGCGGGACATGCGGGTGCCGCGCTCGGTCACTCGGCCCGTGTGGTCGACCGCGCCGATCGCCGCAAGCACCGAGCGCGCGGCTGCCATCGCCCCCGAAGGGGGCGCGTCGAGGAGCGCGAGACCGGCCGCCGAGGGGTCGCCCCAGCAGGCGGCCTGGAGCGCGAAGGCCGTCAAGTCGGCCACCTTGATCTCGGGGGAGGGGAACGCCGTCAGCCGGGCGTCCTCCGCCTGGGACCAGCAGCGGTACACCGTGCCCGGGCCCTCGCGGCCAGCGCGCCCGGCGCGCTGGCGGGCAGCGGCCCGCGACACCCGTACCGTCGTCAGCGCGCTCAGCCCGCGTGCGTGATCCATCCGCGGCTCACGCGCCAGACCGGCGTCGACCACTGCCCGCACCCCCGGCACGGTCAGCGACGACTCGGCGACCGAGGTGGCCAGCACGACCCGGCGACGCCCCGCGGAGCCCGCCAGGACCGCGTCCTGCACGGCGGCGGGAGCACGCCCGTGGACCTGAAGGACCTCCACGTCCAGATCGGCCAGTCGCCCGGCCACGCGAGCGATCTCGCCCACCCCCGGGAGGAAGCAGAGCACGTCGCCGTCCCGCTCGTGCAGCGCCCTGCGCACCGCGGACGCCGTATGCGCCAGCAGCGCCGGATCCACCCACATCCCGTGCGGCGGCCGCACCGGGCGCGCCGGAGGCGCCCACACCTCCTCCACGGGATGCGAGACGCCCGTCGCCTCGACCACGGGCGCACCACCCAGCAGGCGCGCCCAGCCCGCCGTATCCGTGGTCGCCGACGCCGCCACCAGCTTCAGCTCCGGCCGCAGCGCCGCCCGCACGTCAAGGACGAACGCCGCGGCCGTATCCGCGTCCAGATGCCGTTCATGGCACTCGTCAAGGATCACCACGTCGACCCCGGCGAGCTCCTGATCCCGCTGCAGCCGCTGCACCAGCACACCCGTGGTGACCACCTCGACCGCGGTGCGGTCCGACACGGCCCGTTCTCCGCGCACCGTGAAGCCGACCGTCTCGCCTGGCTGCTCGCCGAGCAGCCAGGCCATCCGCCGGGCGGCCGCGCGCGCCGCGATGCGCCGGGGTTCGGCGACCACCACACGGGCTCCACGCTGCGCCAGGGCGAGCGGCACCAGCGTCGTCTTGCCGGTCCCGGGAGGCGCGCACAGCACCGCCGCCCCGTGCTCGTCCAGGGCCCGCTCCAGGGCGGGCAGAGCGGTGCGCACGGGGAGCCGGCCCAGCGCGCCCTCGCGTATCGCGCCCACTCGCCTCACGGTCACTCGTCCCGTACGCAGACGAAAACGGCCGTCCCGGGGATCAGGTTTCCGCGCAGCGGGGACCAGCCGCCCCACTCCTGGCTGTTCCAGGCGGGCCACTCCGGCTCGACCAGGTCGATCAGCCGGAAGCCCCCGGCCACCACGTCCCGCACCCGGTCGCCGATCGTCCGGTGGTGCTCCACGTACACGGCGCGCCCCCGTTCGTCCTGCTCCACGTAGGGGGTGCGGTCGAAGTACGAACCCGACACACTCAGCCCCTCGGGCCCCGGCTCGTCGGGGAACGCCCAGCGGATCGGGTGGGTGACCGAGAAGACCCACCGTCCCTCGGGCCGCAGCACGCGCCGGACCTCCCGGAACACCTTCACGGGGTCCGCCACGAAGGGCACCGCCCCGTACGCCGAGCAGGCCAGATCGAAGGACTCGTCCCGGAAGGGGAGGGCCCCCGCGTCCGCCTCGACCAGAGGAATGCCGCCGCCGATCCGCAGCGCGTGCTGGAGCTGCCGGTGGGAGAGGTCGAGCGCCACGGGGCGCGCCCCCTGGGCGGCCAGCCAGCGTGAGCACTGTGCCGCGCCCGCGCCGATCTCAAGGACGTCCGCGCCCTTGAGGAAGGACACCGGGCCCAGCAGTCCCGCCTCCGCCTCGTCCAGCCCCTCCGGCCCCCACACGAAGCGGTCGTCCCCCAGGAACGCGCCGTGCTCGGTCTGGTACTCGTCTGCGTTGCGGTCCCACCAGCCCCTGCTGGCCCGACTGCTCTCCGCGTCCCCCGCGCTACGGCGCGTCGCTTCTGGCTCGAAATCTTGGATCATCGTCACCGTCGTTGTACTTTGCGTTCGGCACGCCGGTCATCCCTCAGCAGTGCAGTCGGTCCGCCATAGTGGCCTCGGCAAACACAAGTTGTGCCGGGTTTGCGGCATTCCGCCCCCGGTGTGCGCCTTCGCGCATTGACCGTGTCCGGCTGCCCCCGTATGCTACAAGTTGCGCTGCGGGCCTGCGCGCCTCAGACGGAGCAGGCCGCGCTCGCATCTGTATGTATGTCCCCTCGGTTCACGAGGCGCTGCCAGAAAGCTGGGGTGGCGCTTCCTAGGCTGTCCGGCTTCTGCAGCTGCGATACGGGCTCTCGGCGTAGCAGTACCTACGACTTCAATGTCCGTACCGGAGCCCTTTCCCACATGACGAGCAGCACCGAGACCACCGCCACCACCCCGCAGGTAGCGGTCAACGACATCGGTAACGAGGAAGCCTTCCTCGCCGCGATCGACGAGACGATCAAGTACTTCAACGACGGCGACATCGTCGACGGCGTCATCGTGAAGGTCGACCGGGACGAGGTCCTGCTCGACATCGGTTACAAGACCGAAGGTGTCATCCCGAGCCGCGAGCTCTCGATCAAGCACGACGTCGACCCGAACGAGGTCGTCAAGGTCGGCGACGAGATCGAGGCGCTTGTCCTCCAGAAGGAGGACAAGGAAGGCCGCCTGATCCTCTCGAAGAAGCGCGCCCAGTACGAGCGTGCCTGGGGCACCATCGAGAAGATCAAGGAAGAGGACGGCATCGTCACCGGTACCGTCATCGAGGTCGTCAAGGGCGGTCTCATCCTCGACATCGGCCTGCGCGGCTTCCTGCCGGCCTCCCTCGTTGAGATGCGCCGCGTCCGCGACCTCCAGCCGTACGTCGGCAAGGAGCTCGAGGCCAAGATCATCGAGCTGGACAAGAACCGCAACAATGTGGTCCTGTCCCGCCGTGCCTGGCTGGAGCAGACCCAGTCCGAGGTCCGCCAGACCTTCCTCACCACCCTCCAGAAGGGTCAGGTCCGTTCCGGCGTCGTCTCCTCGATCGTCAACTTCGGCGCCTTCGTGGACCTCGGCGGCGTCGACGGTCTGGTCCACGTCTCCGAGCTGTCCTGGAAGCACATCGACCACCCGTCCGAGGTCGTCGAGGTGGGCCAGGAGGTCACGGTCGAGGTCCTCGACGTCGACATGGACCGCGAGCGTGTCTCCCTGTCGCTGAAGGCGACCCAGGAAGACCCGTGGCAGCAGTTCGCCCGCACCCACCAGATCGGTCAGGTCGTCCCGGGCAAGGTCACCAAGCTGGTTCCGTTCGGTGCGTTCGTCCGTGTGGACGAGGGCATCGAGGGTCTGGTCCACATCTCCGAGCTGGCCGAGCGCCACGTGGAGATCCCGGAGCAGGTCGTCCAGGTCAACGACGAGATCTTCGTCAAGGTCATCGACATCGACCTGGAGCGTCGCCGGATCTCGCTGTCCCTCAAGCAGGCCAACGAGTCCTTCGGCGCCGACCCGGCCTCGGTCGAGTTCGACCCGACCCTGTACGGCATGGCCGCGTCCTACGACGACCAGGGCAACTACATCTACCCCGAGGGCTTCGACCCGGAGACCAACGACTGGCTGCCGGGCTACGAGAAGCAGCGCGAGGAGTGGGAGGCCCAGTACGCCGAGGCGCACCAGCGCTTCGAGCAGCACCAGGCCCAGGTCATCAAGTCCCGCGAGGCCGACGAGGCCGCTGCCGCCGAGGGTGCTGCCCCCCAGGCCGGCGGTGCCCCGGCTGCTTCCGGCGGCTCCTACTCCTCGGAGTCGGACGACAACTCCGGCGCCCTGGCGTCGGACGAGGCCCTGGCCGCCCTGCGCGAGAAGCTGGCCGGCGGCCAGAGCTGAGGCTCTGCCCCGGCGGGTGATCCGCTGAAGGTCTGACTGTAAGGCCCGCTCCCCAATGGGGAGCGGGCCTTACACATGCCCGCATTGGCCCGAATCAGCCAGCGTTCCTCCGCTTCCACCCGTATTCTTCTTGATCGAAAAATAAGCGCGGCGTCGGTGCAGCAGGGAATGCCCCCGCCGTACCGCGCGTTCTTCCCTACGAACACGAGGAGGAGCGGTAATCGTGCTGGATCCGCAGGGATTGTACGAATGGGAGCCGAAGGGCCTCGCGGTCGTCGACATGGCGCTCGCGCAGGAGTCCGCCGGCCTGGTCATGCTGTACCACTTCGACGGATACATCGACGCGGGGGAGACCGGTGAGCAGATCGTCGACAACCTGCTGGGCACGCTGCCGCACCAAGTCGTGGCCCGTTTCGACCACGACAGGCTGGTGGACTACCGGGCACGCCGCCCGCTGCTGACCTTCCGGCGCGACCGCTGGAGCGGATACGAGGTCCCGGCCATCGAGGTCCGGCTCGTCCAGGACACCACGGGCGCGCCGTTCCTGCTGCTGTCCGGGCCCGAGCCGGACGTGGAATGGGAGCGCTTCGCCGCAGCCGTGGCGCAGATCGTCGAGCGCCTCGGAGTCCGGCTCTCCGTCAACTTCCACGGCATCCCGATGGGCGTCCCGCACACCCGTCCCGTCGGCCTCACCCCGCACGGCAACCGCATCGATCTGATGCCGGGTCATCGCAGCCCCTTCGACGAGGCGCAGGTTCCCGGCAGCGCGGAGGCCCTGGTCGAGTACCGCCTGATGGAAGCCGGCCATGACGTCCTGGGCGTCGCCGCCCATGTGCCGCACTATGTGGCGCGCTCCTCCTACCCGGACGCCGCGCTCACCGCCCTTGAGGCGATCACCGCCGCCACGGGCCTGGTCCTGCCAGGGGTCGCGCACTCGCTGCGCACCGAGGCGCACCGCACCCAGACCGAGATCGAGCGGCAGATCGGCGAGGGCGACGAGGAACTGGTGTCACTCGTGCGGGGGCTTGAGCATCAGTACGACGCGATGGCGGGCGCCGAGACCCGGGGCAGCCTGGTGGCTGAGCCAGTGGACCTGCCGTCCGCCGACGAGATCGGCATGGAGTTCGAGCGCTTTCTGGCGGAGCGCGAGGGAGACGCCTGACGCCGGGCCCGCCTGACCGGGACGCCGGGCGCCTGACCGGGGCCGCAGGAAAGCACGTATGCTGCCGACCATGCTGACGGTGGGGCTGACCGGTGGGATCGGAGCCGGCAAGAGCGCGGTGTCACGGCTGCTCGTCTCGTACGGCGCCGTGCTGATCGACGCCGACAAGATCGCCCGCGAGGTCGTCGAGCCCGGGACGCCCGGGCTCGAAGCCGTCGTCGAGGCTTTCGGGCCCGATGTCCTGACCCCCGAGGGGGCGCTGGACCGGCCCAGGCTCGGCTCGATCGTCTTCGCCGACCCCGAGCGTCTCAGTGTGCTCAACGGCATCGTCCACCCGCTCGTCGGCGCACGCTCAAAGGAGCTGGAGAACGCGGCCGCACCCGACGCGGTCGTCGTCCATGATGTGCCGCTGCTCGTCGAGAACGGCCTTGAGTCGCTCTATGACGTTGTGGTGGTGGTGGACGCCTCGCCCGAGACGCAGCTCGACCGCCTCGTACGGCTGCGCGGAATGCCGGAGTCCGAGGCTCGCGCACGGATGGAGGCGCAGGCCACACGAGAACAGCGGCTGGCTGTCGCGGATCTCGTCATCGACAATGACGGGCCGCTGGAGGAGTTGGCGCCGCAGGTCCGCAAGGTGTGGACCGAACTCGCCGCCCGCGCTGCCGCCTCGGGTGAGCGGCCCGCTCCGGAATAGCCTGCTCCGGAATAGCCCTCTCCGTCCCGGTGTTGGAACAGGGCGACAAGGGGAAGGATGCAGCTGTGCCCAAGAGCAACCCGGAGACGCACGTCATCGACTTCCGCGCGGCTGAGCAGTTGCTCGATGCGAGGGATCCGCGTGGCGCCGTGAAGCTGCTGGACTCGGTGATCGCCGCCCATCCCGAGAACACGGCCGCGCGGCTGCTGCGTGCCCGGGCGTTCTTCGCCGCCGCCCAACTCCGTGCCGCTGAGCTGGAATTCGCGCTGGTCCTGGAGCGCGAGCCGGACAATGCCTTCGCGCATTTCGCCCTGGCCCGCACCTTCGAGCGCGCCGGCCGCCCCGAGCCCGCCCAGCGTCACTTCCGGCTGGCCGCAGCGCTTGACCCGAAGCCCGAATATCTGAAAGCGGCGCGCTTTGCCGCCGACGGCCGCGGTGACAGCTCCGGTGGCG
Organism: Streptomyces sp. PR69; assembly: GCF_026420845.1. Lineage (GTDB taxonomy): Bacteria > Actinomycetota > Actinomycetes > Streptomycetales > Streptomycetaceae > Streptomyces. The sequence continues at coordinate 231,652 of NZ_JAOWCB010000001.1, forward strand.
GCAGTCCGGAGCGGGAGAGCTGACGCCAAGGTCGGCGGTCCGCTCGCAGTTCTGCGGTCACGGCCCCCGCTGCGAGCCGGTGCCGCCTGGGTCCTGCCCGTCGGACCTCTGGGAGGTGTCGGGGCCTCCGGGGCTCTGTCGCCGCGAGCCTCCGGTGAGCCCGCCTCCCCCCTCATCCGGCTTCCTCAGCGGAGGCCGGTGCGCATGCGTGCCCCCGTGATCCGGCTCGTACGGCGGGATGTCACGGCCCGGCTGGAAATGCGGGCCCTGGCGGATATGGCGCACGATCATGATCAAGTCGATGACGACGATCAGCGCCAGCGCCCCGCAGAGCGCCGCCCAGCCCGTGCGCCCGGTGAAGGCGAAGGCCGTGGCGCCGCCGACAGCCCAGATCAGACCCCATATGCTCAGCCAGAAACGCATCCGCAGGGGGCTGCGTGCGGTGATCGGTTCACTTCCCGTGCGCATGGCATCCGCATCTCCTCTTCCAGCATGCATCAGGAAGGCCCGCGGAGGGGAGGCCTCGCCGGGCAGTGGAGCGAAGCCGCGGAACGGCGCGGTGCAACGGCGCAGTGGACGGCGGTGCGTCCGGGAACGTTCTGAGAGGCATGAGCGGGGAGCGCACCGCACCGTACGCAGTCTGATCGAAACCCTGGAGCTGGACGAGCAGTTCGACGTCGTCGTAGCCGAAGGAGCGTGTCGATCCGGCGGGGTACACGGTGCGGTTCCTCTCCTCGGAGCCGCTGGGGGACGGCACCCACATCGGTTCAGGACGCCGCACCGGCGCGGACGGGCGGCTGAGCACCCCGGTGCGACAGAGAAGCCCGGGGTGAAGGCTCGACCGGGCGGGTATACCGGACATATCTTGGCATTAGTCGTCGCGAAGAGTGCGAAGGGCACCAAGAAGCGTCGGGCTCGTACGGCAGGGGGTGCCCCCGATGGTCGAAGAGCTGGTGGCGGCGGGTATCGCGGCCGCATCTGTGTGCGCCGTCTACCTCACGGCGGCTGCCAAGGTGGTCAAGCAGTACGAGCGGGGCGTGGTGCTGCGCCTCGGGCGGCTGCACAAAAATGTCCGGCCGCCCGGATTCACCTTGATCGTTCCGGCGGTGGACCGGATGCACAAGGTGAACATGCAGATCGTGACGATGCCCGTACCCGCCCAGGAAGGCATCACCCGCGACAACGTCACCGTCCGCGTCGACGCCGTCGTCTACTTCCGCGTCGTGGACGCCGCGGACGCCATCATCCGGGTCGAGGACTACCGGTTCGCGGTCTCGCAGATGGCGCAGACCTCACTGCGCTCCATCATCGGCAAGAGCGATCTAGACGATCTGCTGTCGAACCGTGAAAAGCTCAACCAGGGGCTGGAGTTGATGATCGACAGCCCGGCGGTGGGCTGGGGTGTGCAGATCGACCGCGTCGAGATCAAGGACGTGTCACTGCCGGAGACCATGAAGCGCTCGATGGCGCGGCAGGCGGAGGCCGACCGTGAGCGGCGGGCCCGGGTCATCAACGCTGACGCGGAGCTCCAGGCGTCCAAGAAGCTGCGGCAGGCGGCTCGTGAGATGTCGGAGCAGCCCGCGGCGCTGCAGCTGCGGCTGCTGCAGACCGTCGTGGCCGTGGCCGCAGAGAAGAACTCGACTCTGGTGCTGCCGTTCCCGGTGGAGCTGCTGAGGTTCCTGGAGCGCGCGCACCAACCGGGTGCGCAGGCGGCTCCGCAACAGCCTGTGTCCACGCCGACCCCGACGCCGTCACCCCTGCCGCAGGAATCCGAACCAGAGCCAGAACCAGAACGGGAACTGGAGCCGGAGCCGGAACCGGAACCGCAGCTTGAAGCGCAGCCCCGGCCGGAGCCGGATTCCGACCGGCAGCTTGAGCCCGAGCCGACGGCAGAGGCGCTTGAGGCGCCCGCAGTCCCGGACGAGCCGCGCATCGGCTAGCCCTCGGCGCTGCACCGCAGGTCAGAGAGGATTGTCAGTCCCTCCCCGTAAGGTCGTGGAACCGAAGCGCAAGGACGCTTCTGCCGCTGCGGCCCAGGGGAGGTGACCTGTGACCACGACGCCGAGGGACGGCGCGCACCCCCTGAACACCTGTGCGGCGGTGTTCCTGCCGGCCGAACCCCCGAGAGACGGACGGATCGCCTTCTGGAGTGCGGACGGGGACCGGCTTCCGGGCGCGACCGGAGAGGTGACCCTGGTGCGGCCCCACAGCCGCGGGGTTCGCACGCGTGCCGTTCGCGCCGCGCTGATGCCCGTCTCGGAGGCGCTTCCGCTGCTTGTGCGGGCACGGCACGCCCCCGGAGCCCATCCGTCCGCCGCCTGCTGGGGCGCGGCAGCCCTGCACGCTCTGCATCTCGCGGCGCGCGGCAGGCTCCTGCCCGGACTGACCAAGGCCGATCACGATGCCTGGCGGGCCGGCCCGCTCGACGCGGACGACATCGCCCAGCTGCGCGCCATCGCCGCCGCCATGCCGTACGAGGCGTATGCCGTCCCCGTCCCGCAGCTGCGGCCCCTGCGGCTGCCCGAGCCGGAGAGCCTGGTGCGGGCGTTCTTCGACGCGGTGGCCGACACACTGCCCCGCACCCCGGCCGCCGCGCATGCGTACGGCGCGCCTTTCGCCTCCTTCGCCGCCCAGCATCTGCCCGGAGCGCGCGAGTGGGCAGCGGAGGCCGCCGTCGGCATGGACGCGGGAGTCCGGATCTCGCTGCGGCTGGACCTGTCTGCGTTTGAGCTGTTCGACACCTCGGAGGAAGGGGGCGACGAGCGCCATGCGGCAGCCGCGCTCGTCCAGGTGCACAGCCTCGCCGACCCGACGCTGGTCACGGACGCCGCCCGGCTGTGGGCCGGCGAGGGCAGGGAGCACTTCGGCCCGCGCGCCACTGTCGACGCCCTGCTGGCCCTGCGCCGCGCCGCACGGGCATGGCCGCCGCTCACCCGGCTTCTGGAGCGGGAGGTGCCCGATGTGCTTCCGCTCACCGAAGACGAGCTGTACGACCTGCTCGGGCCCGGCGCGGACCGGCTCGGCGACTGCGGCGTCGCGGTCCACTGGCCGAAGGAGCTGGCCCGCACGCTCACCGCGTCCGCCGTGGTCCGGGCGACGCAGGCGCCGGGCTCGGCCACGGACGGCACCCCGTTCTTCGACAGCGACGAGCTGCTGAGGTTCGACTGGCAGCTCGCGCTGGACGGCGACCCGCTGACCGAGAGCGAGATGGACGCGCTGGCGGAAGCCCACCGCCCGATCGTCCGGCTGCGCGACAAGTGGGCCGTCGTCGACCCGGGTCTCGTACGCAAGGCGCGCAAGCGGGAGCTGGGGCTGCTCCGGCCGGCCGACGCGCTCGCCATGGCCCTGACGGGCACGGCCGAGGTGGACGGCGAGACGGTGGAAGCCGTGCCGACCGGGACGCTGGCCGCGCTCCGCGACCGGATCGCCGGGCCTTCGCAGCCGGTCGTCCCTCCCGGCGGGCTGACCGCCACGCTGCGCGACTACCAGCTGCGCGGCTTGGCCTGGCTGGACCGGATGACATCGCTCGGGCTCGGCGGCTGCCTCGCGGACGACATGGGCCTCGGCAAGACCGTCACCGTGATCGCCCTCCACCTCAGGCGCGCCCGCACCGCCCCCACGCTCGTCGTCTGCCCCGCCTCGCTGCTCGGCAACTGGCAGCGGGAGATCGCCCGCTTCGCCCCCGGCGTACCCGTGCGCCGCTTCCACGGGACGAGCCGCGCCCTGCCCGGACCCGACGACGGCGGATTTGTGCTCACCACCTACGGCACGATGCGCACCAGCGCCGAGCGGCTCGCCGCGCACCCCTGGGGCATGGTCGTCGCGGACGAGGCGCAGCATGTGAAGAACCCGTTCTCGGCGACCGCCAGAGCGCTGCGCACCATCCCGTCGCCCGCGCGCATCGCCCTCACCGGCACCCCCGTGGAGAACAACCTCTCCGAGCTGTGGGCGCTGCTCGACTGGACCACCCCGGGGCTGCTCGGCCCGCTGAAGGCGTTCCGGGCCCGCCATGCACGTCTGGTCGAGAGCGGCGAAGACGACGAGGCCGCCGACCGGCTGGCCCGGCTGGTCCGCCCGTTCCTGCTGCGCCGCAAGAAGTCCGACCCCGGCATCGTCCCCGAGCTCCCGCCGAAGACGGAGTCCGACCATCCCGTCCCCCTCACCCGGGAACAGGCCTCGCTGTACGAGGCGACGGTACGGGAGGCGATGGCCGCGATCGAGGGCGCGGAGGGCATTGCGCGCCGCGGGCTGGTGATGAAGCTGCTCACCTCCCTCAAACAGATCTGCAACCACCCGGCCCAGTTCCTGAAGGAGGACCGTGCCCGGCTGGCCGGCCGGTCCGGCAAACTGGCGCTGCTCGACGAGCTGCTGGAGACGATCCTGTCCGAGGAGGGCTCCGTGCTGGTGTTCACGCAGTACGTGGCGATGGCGCGGATCCTCTCGGCGCATCTGGAGTCCCGAGCCGTCCCGTCCCAACTGCTCCACGGCGGCACCCCGGTCGCCGAACGCGAGCGCATGGTCGACCGGTTCCAGTCGGGGCGGACACCGGTGTTCCTCCTCTCCCTCAAGGCCGCGGGCACCGGGCTGAACCTCACCCGTGCGGGGCATGTGATCCACTACGACCGGTGGTGGAACCCGGCCGTCGAGGAACAGGCCACCGACCGGGCGTACCGCATCGGCCAGACCCAGCCGGTGCAGGTCCACCGGCTGATCGCGGAGGGCACGGTCGAGGACAGGATCGCCGAACTGCTCACCTCCAAGCGGGCGCTGGCGGACGCGGTCCTCGGATCGGGGGAGGCGGCGCTGACCGAGCTGACCGACCGTGAGCTGGCCGATCTCGTCTCGCTCAGGAGGTTCCCATGAGCTGCCTCAGGAGGACGTCATGAGCCCGCGGACCAGGCGCGGCGGGGCGCGGCCGCCGCTGCACGACGACCGCCGGCGGACCTTTCCCGCGCTGGAGCCGCTCAGCGGCGCGGAGCCGGCGGCCAGCTGGTGGGGCAACGCCTGGGTGGAGGCGCTGGACGACGCCGCGCTCGACCCCGCCCGGCTGGCCCGGGGCCGGGGCTATGCCTCTCGCGGCCGCGTCGACGCCATCACGGTCACACCGGGCCGGGTGACGGCGTATGTGCACGGCAGCCGGCCCCGGCCGTACCGTGCCGAGATCCGGCTGCGTCTGCTGTCCGATGACGCATGGGGCGACCTCCTGGCCGCCGCGGCGGCCCGCCCCGACCATATCGCCGCCCTGCTCGACAAGGACGTGCCGCACACCCTCACGGCGGCCGCCGATCTGCTGCCCGCACCCGGCGACCTGGTCCCCGACTGCTCCTGCCCCGACGACGGATACCCGTGCAAGCACGCGGCCGCGCTGTGCTATCAGACGGCCCGGCTGCTGGACGAAGACCCCTTCGTGCTGTTCCTGATGCGCGGCCGGGGAGAGCGGGAGATCCTCTCCGACCTCGCCCGCCGCAACGCGACGCGGTCGGCGGCAGAGCGCGCCACGGCCGACGCCGCCCCCGAGCTGCCGACCGTCCCGGCCCGCGACGCCATAGCGAAGGATCAGGCCGGACTGCCCTCGCTTCCCCCGCCCTTTCCACCGCCCGCCCGGCCCGGCCAGCCACCCGTCTATCCGCAGGGACCCGCGGCCCCCGGCGGCTTCGCCCCCGACCCCCTCGCCCTCGACCAGCTGGCCACCGAGGCCGCGGCACGTGCCCACGCCCTGCTGACGACGGGCGACGACCCGGCCGGAGACCTCACACCGTGGGAGGACGCGGTACGGCTGGCCGCCGCGCACCCGGGCTCGGGGCTGACCGCCTCCACCCGCGCGCTCTACCGCGACCTCGCGGCCGCCGCCGACCGCACGCCGACCGAACTGGCCCGTGCCGTGGCCGCCTGGCGGCAGGGCGGCCGGGCCGCCCTCGCGGTGCTCGACGAGCCATGGGACCCGCCTGCAGGCCCCTTCGACCGGGCCCGCCCGGCCCTGGCAGCCGCCGGTCTCCCGTCCTTCCGTCCCTGGCGCAACCAGCTGTCCGCCGGCACGGTCCAGCTCCGTCTCGGCCGCGACGGACTCTGGTACGGCTATGAGTCGGACCGGGGCCGCGAGGACTGGTGGCCCCGGGGGACACCCGACGCCGACCCCGTAGGAGCGCTCTCCACCGTGCTGGAGAGATGAGACGTGCAAGGAGAGTTGACCGGAGAGATGAGACGTGCAGGAGGGGGAGCGTCGCGAGAGACGCCTCCGCCCCGGACGGCGTGTGCCGACCGGGGCGGAGGGAGAAGGCAGCGGCCGCCGCCTCATCAGACGGGCGCGGGCGCCGTCGCGTCAGGCGAGCGAGGCCAGAGCCTGGTTAAGGGTCTGCGACGGACGCATCACGGCCGAAGCCTTGGCGGCGTCGGGCCGGTAGTAGCCGCCGATGTCGACCGGGGAGCCCTGCACCGCGATCAGCTCGTCGACGATGGTCTGCTCCTGCTCCGCCAGCGTCTTGGCCAGCGGGGCGAACGCCTCGGCGAGCTGTGCGTCGTCCGTCTGCTTCGCCAGCTCCTGCGCCCAGTACAGCGCCAGATAGAAGTGGCTGCCGCGGTTGTCGATGCCGCCCAGACGGCGGCTCGGCGACTTGTCCTCGTTGAGGAATGTGGCCGTGGCACGGTCAAGGGTGTCCGCGAGCACCTGGGCGCGCGCGTTGCCCGTGGTCTGCGCCAGGTGCTCGAAGCTGACCGCGAGCGCCAGGAACTCGCCCAGGCTGTCCCAGCGCAGGTAGTTCTCCTTGACCAGCTGCTGGACGTGCTTGGGCGCGGAGCCGCCGGCGCCGGTCTCGAACAGCCCGCCGCCGTTCATCAGCGGGACGACCGACAGCATCTTGGCGCTGGTGCCCAGCTCCAGGATGGGGAACAGGTCGGTCAGATAGTCACGCAGCACATTGCCGGTGACCGAGATCGTGTTCTCACCGCGGCGGATGCGCTCCAGCGAGAACTTCGTCGCCTCGACCGGCGACAGGATCTCGATCTGCAGTCCCTCGGTGTCGTGCTCGGGCAGATAGGCCCTGACCTTCTTGATCAGCTGGGCGTCATGGGCGCGGCTCTCGTCCAGCCAGAAGACGGCCGGGTCGCCGGTCGCCCGGGCGCGCGTGACGGCGAGCTTCACCCAGTCCTTGATCGGCGCGTCCTTGGTCTGGCACATGCGGAAGATGTCCCCCGCGCTCACCGTCTGCTCCAGCACCACATCGCCGGACTCGTCGACGACCCGCACCGTGCCGGTGGTCGGGATCTCGAAGGTCTTGTCGTGGCTGCCGTACTCCTCGGCCTTCTGCGCCATCAGGCCGACGTTCGGCACGGAGCCCATCGTCGACGGGTCGAAGGCGCCGTTCGCCCTGCAGTCGTCGATGACGACCTGGTAGACGCCGGCGTAGCTGCTGTCGGGCAGCACGGCGAGGGTGTCGGCCTCCTGGCCGTCCGGCCCCCACATATGGCCGGAGGTGCGGATCATGGCCGGCATGGAGGCGTCGACGATGACGTCGCTCGGCACATGCAGATTGGTGATGCCGCGGTCGGAGTCGACCATCGCCAGGGCCGGGCCCTCGGCCAGCTCGGCGTCGAAGGACGCCTTGATCTCCGCGCCGTTCGGCAGCGACTCAAGGCCCTTGAAGATGCCGCCGAGACCGTCGTTCGGGCTCAGACCGGCCGCGGCGAGCGACTCGCCGTGCTCGGCGAACGTCTTCGGGAAGAAGGCCCGCACCACATGGCCGAAGATGATCGGGTCGGAGACCTTCATCATCGTGGCCTTCAGATGCACCGAGAACAGCACGCCCTCGGCCTTGGCACGCGCCACCTGGGCCGCGAGGAACTCACGCAGCACCGCCACGCGCATCACGGAGGCGTCCACCACCTCGCCCGGCAGCACCGGCACGGACTCGCGCAGCACCGTCGTGGTGCCGTCGTCGCCCGCCAGCTCGATGCGCAGCGAACCCGCCTTGGCGATGACCGCGGACTTCTCGGTGGACCGGAAGTCGTCGCCCGTCATATGCGCGACATTGGTCTTCGAGTCGGCCGTCCACGCGCCCATGCGGTGCGGGTGGGACTTGGCGTAGTTCTTCACCGACGCCGGAGCGCGGCGGTCGGAGTTGCCCTCGCGCAGCACCGGGTTTACGGCGCTGCCCTTGACCTTGTCGTAGCGGGCGCGGATCTCCCGCTCCTCGTCGGTCTTCGGGTCGTCCGGGTAGTCCGGCAGCGCATAGCCCTGCTGCTGCAGCTCGGCGATGGCCGCCTTCAGCTGCGGGATCGAGGCCGAGATGTTCGGCAGCTTGATGATGTTGGCGCCCGGCGTCTTGGCCAGCTCGCCGAGCTCGGCGAGCGCGTCGTCGATCCGCTGGTCCTCCTCCAGACGCTCCGGGAAGCTGGCGATGATCCGGCCCGCGAGGGAGATGTCACGGGTCTCCACGCGGACCCCGGCCGTCGAGGCGTACGCCTGGATCACCGGCAGGAACGAATGCGTCGCCAGCGCCGGCGCCTCGTCGGTGTGCGTATAGATGATGGTCGAGTCAGTCACCGGGTGCTCCGCTCCACGTCTCCACATCTGCAACATTGCTCGACATCAAGATATCCCGTGGATCGCCGTGACTCGACAGGCGGCCTGCCTCCCTCCGGAGCGAGCACGGACTGTTGTCCAGGGTGTGCGCAGGGCAACCATCGCACCCGGTCCCGCGCGGCAATCGACGGTCTCAGAAGTCGACGCGGACGGATTCGTCGACGCGGGCCACGGACTCCTGCCCGTACTGCGCCTTGTATTCCTTGCGGATCTGCTCGATCGCCGCGTGGCTCTTCCAGGAGTCGGCGACCGGATAGAAGAGGATCAGCTCGTATGAGCGCTCCCGCTCGATGACCCCATGGGCGTCGCGCCACTGCCCGCGGCCTTCCTGGACGGTCAGCCCGTCGGGGAAGCCCGGTGTGACATACCGGTCGACGAACGCCATGAACTGCCGGTCCGTCACATCAGGCCCGCCGTCAGGGCGCTCCGTGCCGAAGAAGAGCCTGGTCTCGATGAACGGACTGCCCGACTCCGCCGCCGGCGCAGCGGCTGCGCTCACCGGCTCCGCTTTGGGCCGCTCGACGTCGAGCGTGGCGTACGCGGCCGGGGCGCCCAGCGTCAGCATGGCAACGGCGGCGCCGGCGACCGCCAGCGAGCCGCGCTGCTTCCGGGTGCGCGGCCTGAATGACGACTGGTTGAGGAACGGCACGGGCGAAACCCCTTCGGTCGGGTGCGGGACGTGCTGTCTGTCCGGCGTTCACACTCTGACCAGCGGCCCGGCCGTGTAACCCCCACACGACCGATGTCGGCCGGATACCACCCGTACGTGGGAGAAAGCGGTCATCGCGCCCAAGGGCGACCCGGCGCGTCAAGGGCCGCCGCATCCAGGGTCACGACGGGTGATGGCCAGTTCGATAAACCTCCCACTCGATGGGGTGAAAGGCGTATTTGACATAACCCGCTTGGCCTCTCGTGGCGTTAATCCGGGTGTGGGCAGTTGCTGCCCGCGAACTTCTTCTGAAGGCAGGAAAACCCATGAGGAAAGCTCACCGAAAGGGTCGCAGGCAACTGGCCGTCGCTGCGCTCACCGGCGGTGCGCTCGCCATGGCAGGGGCGGCGCACGCAGACTCCCACGCCGAGGGCGGCGCGGTCGGTTCGCCCGGCGTGCTGGCGGGCAACACGGTCCAGCTTCCGGTGAACGTCCCGGTCAATGTCTGCGGAAACACCGTCAATGTCGTCGGCCTGCTCAATCCGGCCGCCGGAAACACCTGCGCCAACAAGGACCGCCCCGCGCGGGGCGGTGGCTCCGGCGCCGTCGCCGAAGGAAGCAGAAAGGATTCCCCTGGCGTCGTCTCCGGCAATGGCGTGCAACTGCCGGTCGAGCTGCCCGTCAATGTCACCGGCAACACCGTGAACGTCGTGGGCATCGGCAATGCCGCCGTGGGCAACTCCTCCTCCAACGGCGCCGGCAAACCGCCGGCCCGCCCGCGGCCGACTGCCCCGCCGAAGGGCGAGGAACCCCGGCCCGAGCCCCCGAAGCCGCAGTCGCCGAAGCCGCGGGAGCCCGCGGACCAGCCGTCCGCACTCGCCGAGACCGGCGCGGGCGGGGCGGCCTCCCTGGCCCTGCCGGCGGGCGCCGCGCTCGTCCTCGGCGGCCTGGTGCTCTACCGTCGCTCCCGTCCCGCCGCGGCTGCCGTACGGGCGTCACGACAGCACTGTGCCGCCCCCGGAAGCCGGACGTCCTAGGTCGTGTCGTCAAAGTCCCGTCTGCCGGGCGACGCCTGGCACGCACCCTCGCGGCGTTGTCGGTCGTCAGCGCAGCCCGCTGCGCTCTCTCCCCCTGGGCCTGGCGGCCCGGGAGGCGCCCCGACCCTCCGCCTTGCGATCTCCCCCGCGGCCCTTCGGGCGCGGGGGCGCCCCCAGCGCCAGACGCCGCCCGGCCCGCCCTCCGGGCGGACGACGCTACTTTGACGACACTCCCTAGGCGCGCCAGGACGCCAGCACCGCGTCGATCGCCGCCGCCACCAGCGACCGTGCCGCCCGGCGGGAGACGCCCGCCATCAGCAGTGCGTCGTACTCGGTGTCGAGATGCCGTACGGAGGCCCGCACCGCCGCCGTCACCGCGCCCCCCTCCAGGGAACGGGCCGCGGCGGTACGGCCCACCCGGCCGCTGCCGCGCACCGAGGTGTGCGCGGCGATCTCGCGGGCGCGCTCCGGCGGACAGCGCGGAAAGAGCCGCAGGATCTCGCCGAGCAGCGCCTCGGCGAACCGCTCGTCCTCCGCCGCCCGCCGCAGGGCGTCCCGCTCCCTGCGGCGGGTCCGGGCGTCCGCGTCCGCAAGGCACGACGCCTCCGCCCGTGCGAGCGCCGCCTCCTCGACGAGCAGACCCTGACGCTCATGGCGGCCGCGGCGGCGATTGAAGCGGATGACGACCGCGCACAGCGAACTCGCCTCACGGGCACGCCGGGTGAGAGCCGCATTGCCCCGCGGCAGATAGACCAGGTGAGCGAGGTCGGCGCAGTCCAGACACACCGGAGCACTGGACTCCAGCACATGGAGCGACAGCGGCCCCTGGCGGCACTCCGCGCAGTGCGGCGGTTTCAGCGGCTCGATCACCACCAGATCCATGCCGGACACGTACCCACGCCTTGCGACGCCTACGGATGGCGTGGTCGCCCACTGCCACTCGCGGACCGCCGCGGACGCTGAGGACGTCAGTCCCTGGCCCCGGGCAGGCCCCGGCCGCCCGCCGGGCCGCTGCCTGTTGGGCCGCCGCCGGTCGGTCGGCCGCCGAGCGCCGTGACCGCCTCCGCGCCGGCCCGGCAGCCCTCCGCCGCTGCTCGTGCCGGGTCCCCGCCGGTCAGCCAGGCCGCCAGAAACGCGCCGGTGAAGGCGTCACCCGCCCCTGTGCTGTCGACGGCCTGCGCCCGGAGGCCGGGGACCCGGGCCGTGACCGCACCGGACTGTGCCACCAGCGCGCCCCGCGCTCCCAACGTGACCACGGTCAGCGGGACCAGCCGGCTGAGCTTCGCCGCGGCGTCCGCAGCGTCCGGAAGGCCGGTGAGCAGCCGGGCCTCGTCGGCGTTCGGGAGCAGGACGTCCACGCCGTCGATCGCGGCCAGCGTGCGGTCCACCCCGAGCGCCGCGATGAATCCGGTGGACGCCGGATCCACGCTTGTCGTCACACCACGGCTGCGTGCGGTCTCCAGAGCGAGCCGTACCAGCCCGCGGCCCGCGTCGGAGAACAGCAGATAGCCCGACACATGGAGATGCCCGACCCCCTCCAGCAGCGAAGGCGACCAGTCGGCCCGCGCCAGGCGCAGCGCCGCGCCGTTGTCCGTGAGGAACGTCCGCTCCGCGGTCGCGTCCACCAGCGCGATCACCGTGGCGGTGGGCGCGTCCCGGTCGGCGGCCAGGAGCGGCCGCACTCCCGCCGCCCGCAGCCGCTCCTCGTGCCAGGCCGCGTCATCGGCCCCGACCTGTGCGAGGACACGCACATCGGGAAGTCCCCAGCGGGCCGCCCAGCACGCGGCGTTCGCACCCGCCCCGCCGGGCAGGATCCTGATCACCGCCTCCGTGTCGGTTCCGCGGGCCAGCGGGGTGCGGTGGACGGCGACGACGTCCGTGACGACGTCCCCTGCCACCAGCAGCCCGACGCGGGCCCGCCCGCTCCCGTGTCCTTCGCCGCCCGTGCGCAGGCCCGTGCGCAGGTCCGTGTTCGGGCCGGCTCCGAGGTCCGTCACAGTGCGGCCGCGATGTCCGCGGCCAGCCGCGCGTTCCCGCGGACGGCCGCCAGATTGGCCTCCAGCGACGCGCCTTGTGTGCGGCGCATCAGATGGTCGAGCAGGAAGGGTGTGACGGCCTGCCCGCTGATCCCCCGCTCCCGGCACTCGTCGAGTGCCTCCGCCAGCACTCTGTCGTGCAGTTGGGGATCGAGCTGCTCGTCCTCAGAGACCGGCTGGGCGACGATCAGCGCCGATTCGGGCCCGCCGAGCCGCTCCTGGGCGTGCATCACCGCCGCCACCTCCGCGGGGGACCGGACCGTCCAGTCGACGGGCTCGCCCGAAGACCGCAGATAGAAGCCGGGGAACCGGTCGACCCTGTAGCCGAGGATGGTCACGCCCAGCGTCTCAAGTCGCTGCAGCGTCGCCGGCACATCGAGGACGGACTTCACACCCGCGCACACCACGGTGATCCTGGTCTGTGCGAGCAGCCGCAGATCGGCCGACTCGTCGTGCGTCTCCGTCCATTCGCGGTGCACGCCGCCCAGGCCTCCGGTGGCGAAGACGCGGATCCCCGCGCGCGCCGCCAGGAAGGCAGTCGCCGAGACCGTCGTCGCCCCGCTCGCCCCGGCCGCCAGAGCGGGCGCCAGGTCACGGTGACCGAGCTTGCGTACGGAGTCGTCCCCGGCAACCCGCTCCAGCTGGTCCTTGTCCAGCCCGATGCGGATCTGTCCGTCCAGTACGGCGATGGTGGCGGGAACCGCCCCTCCGGCCCGGACAAGCGCCTCCAGCTCCTCGGCTACGGCCAGATTGCGTGGCCGCGGCAGCCCATGGGCGATGATCGTCGATTCAAGGGCGACGACGGGACGCCGGTCGGTGAGCGCTTCCTGTACTTCTTCGGTCAGCAGCATGTCCCATCCCTGGCACGGCGACCGGTCGCTCAAACGTCTGTCCGTCCACCGCGGATGCGATGGCGTATCCCCGCCGTCCGGTTAAGGTGACCCGCCATGACGACTTTTGATCAGGCGGTGCCGTCCTTCGCCGTGCACATTCCGGACGTGGAGCTGGAGCCGGAGCCCCTCGACCCCACGCAGATCGTCTCCGGGGAGCCGGAGGTGAGCGGCAAAGTGCTGTGGGAGTCCGCCGACGGAACCCAGCTGCGGGGCATCTGGCAGATCACCCCGGGCGTGGTGACGGACACCGAGGCCAATGAGCTGTTCGTCGTGGTGAGCGGGCGCGCCACGATCGAGGTGGAGGGCGGCGGGACGTTCGAGGTCGGCCCCGGCGACGCATGCGTACTGCGCGAGGGCGACCGCACCACGTGGACCGTGCACGAGACGCTCCGCAAGGCGTACCACATCTGCCTCTGAGGCCCTCTGGAGTCCGGACGCCGGCTCAGGGGCCGGCCGGTTCTCCGGACTTGTCCGCAGCCGCAGCCGCAGCCGCAGCCGCAGCCGCAGCCGCAGCGCCAGCCGCAGCCGAAGGTGCGGTGCCGAGGGCGCGTCGCACCGCAAGTGCAGCCATCGGCAGCAGCAGGCAGGCGCCGATCAGATTGAGCCAGCCGTAGCCCGCCTGGGAGACGATCAGTCCGGCCGCAGCGCCGCCGATGCCCGCCGTGGTGTTCATCGTCAGGTCCGAGAGGCCCTGCACCGCGGCTCGGGCGGGTTGCGGCACCGAGTCGGTCAGCAGCGTGGAACCGGCGACCAGGCCGGCCGACCAGCCCAGCCCCAACAGGAACAGCCCCGTCGCCGTCTGCCCATGGCTCGCCCCCGCGGTGCCGGACAGCAGTGCCGCCATGGACAGCAGCGCAACGGCCAGCCCGATCACCGAGAGCCGTCCGATGCGGTCGGCGAGCCAGCCCATCAGCGGGGAGAAGGCGTACATGCCTGCGATATGCCCGCTGATCACCAGACCGATCAGCTGGATCCCCGCTCCGTGGTGGCTCAGGGCGACCGGGGTCATCGACATGATGGACACCATGGCTGTGTGCGACGCGGCGACCGTGACCAGCGCGAGCCGGGCGAGCGGGGACTCGCGCACCGCCCGCAGCCCGGCCTTCAGCGAACGGCCCGCCGGGGACTGGTCGGCTGCCGGAGCCAGCGCGCGCGCCGTCAGCAGCGGATCGGGCCGCAGCAGCGCGAGGACCAGGAAGGCGGAGACGACGAACACCCCCGCAGCCCATATGAACGGCCCCGCGGCCGTGGGTATGCCGAGCCCCGACACGCTGCGGCCCGCGGGCGCGGCGACATTGGGTCCGAGGACGGCGCCGATCGTCGTCGCCCATACGACGGTCGAGATCGCCCGGCCGCGCCGCTCGGGCTCCGCGAGGTCCGCCGCCGCGAAGCGGGCCTGCAGATTCGCCGACGATCCCGCCCCGAACGCCGCCATGCCGGCCAGCAGCAGCGGGAAGCTGCCGATGAGGGAGGCGAGGACGACCACTCCGGCGCCGAGCGCCCCGATCAGATAGGCGAGCACCAGCCCAGGCCGTCGCCCCCGTGCGGTCATCACCGCGGCCAGCGGCATGGAAAGCAGCGCGGTCCCCGCCACCATGGCGGTCGGCGCCAGCCCGGACAGCGCCTCCGAGCCGCTCACCTCCTGCGCCAGCACGGCCGCGAGCGCGATGCCGATCGCCACGCCGAGCCCGCCGAGCATCTGACTGCCGATGAGCACGGCCGTGACCCGCCGGCGCAGCGCGGGCAGCGCGTCGTCGGCAACGCGGTGGGCGGCGTCGGCGGTCCGCGACCCGCCCGGCGAAGCGTCCTTGGGACGCCGGGCGTCCTCCGCCGTGCTCATCGGACCGGGCCCGGAGTCCGGGCGCCGGCTACGGCGTATATGCAGGGCGCGTCAACGGTGATGGTCACCGACGCAGTGTGCCAGCCCCTTCCCGGACACGGCACTGTGTTCCGTCCCACGATTCCGGCCCCCCTTCCGGTCCCGCTCTTACCCCACGCGTCAGAACAGCGGCTGCGGCAGCACGCCCTCCAGTGCCAGCAGCTTCCTCTTGGTCTCCAGCCCGCCGCCGAAGCCGCCCAGGCCGCCGTCCGTCTCCACCACCCGATGGCACGGCACCACCACCGGAAGGGGATTGGAACCCATCGCCGCCCCCACGGCCTGCGCTGCCCCGGGCTCGCCGACCCATGCCGCGAGGTCCCCGTACCCCACCACTGTCCCGTACGGCACATCCGCCGCCAGCCGCTGCAGCACCTGGCGATTGAAGCCGGCGGACAGCGACCAGTCGAGCGCCAGTCCGAACGACCGCAGCTCTCCCGAGAAGTACGCCCGGAGCTGATGTATCGGCTCCGCGAGCCGTCCCGACGCACTCTCCACCGGATTGGCGGCCAGCCGCCGCGCCAGCCGTCCAAGCGCCTCTTCGCGCACCCGCCCGCGGGCATGGAAGACGACGCTCACCAGACCTGTGCCCGTCGCGGCGAGCAGCAGCGGCCCGATGTCCGTGTGCAGCACGGACCACTCGAAGACAGCGGTGTCCGAACTCTCCTGGGAGATCATGCGAACCACCGTACGGCCCGCCACTGACAATGCGGCCGAGCCGGCGGCGTCAGCGCCCTTCGATCGCGTCGCGGACCACGTCGGGCTTGTTGGTGATGATGCCGTCCACGCCGAAGTCCCGGACCCTGATCGCGCCCTCCGCGTCGTTCACCGTCCAGGTGCTGACCCGCAGCGGTTTGTTGTGGGGGCCCTTGAGCCGGTGGACCTCGGCCACGTAGTCAGCCGTCAGCGAGGTGTGGCTGGGGTTGATCTGGTCGGTGAACTCCGCGTACGCGGGCAGGTCCGCGACCGGGGGCTTGCCGAGGAAACCGGTGATGACATCCGGCCTCGCATGGTGCACGGCCCGCACGGTGTCCGCGCCAAAGCTCTGCACCACCAGCCGGTGCCGTACATGGCCGCGGTCCAGCCAGCCCTCCTCGCCGAGGACGCGCAGCGTGTCGTGCTCGATGCCCGGGTAGAGCTCCGGCTTCTTGATCTCCAGCAGCAGCTTCTGGCCGTTGTGCTCGACCCGGTCCAGATACTGGGTCAGCGTGGGCACGCGCTGCCCCGCCCACTCCTCCCCGAACCAGCTTCCGGCGTCCAGGGTCGCGATCTCCGCCGCCGTGAAGTCCCCGACCTTCCAGGGCGAGCGCTCCGGGAAGCGCTGCTCCACATCCGTGGTCCTGGCCAGCGAGTCGTCGTGGATCACCACCAATACGCCGTCCCTGGTGCGCTGTACGTCGTTCTCGACCCAGTCGAACCCCATGTAGGCGGCGGCGTCGACGGCGGCGAGGGTGTTCTCCGGCGCATAGGCGGACGCACCCCGATGGGCGATCACTGCAGGCGGCCGCCGGTAGGCCTCCCGGGTGGGCGGGGCGACGGAGGCGTAGGGCACGGCGGAGGAACCGATCGCGGCGGAGGCCGCGCGCGTGGCGGTTGCGGCCGAGGCGGAGCTGACGGGGGCGCAGCCGGGCAGTGCCAGCGCGGTGAGGCCGACGGCGGTCACGGCCGCAGTGGCGGCGGGGCGTACGGGCACGGGGACTCCTCGCATGGTCGCTACGGCGGTTCGCCGGCAAGGCTGTGGTCAGGTCGTGCCGTCACAGTCCCGTACAGCGTGACAGCGGAGCGTCAACGGCGGACAGGCGGAGTATGGCCACGAGGTGAATGGATTCACTCCACGGGGATCACTCGTCCGCTTCCGTATCGACTAATCTCCGCTCAAATGTTTGCCAGCCGGGTGGAGAGTCATACCCTCGCCCCGAGCCAGACATCCCGTCAGGGAGATCCCGGCCGGGGACCGGGCATCGACGGGATCGCGGGGGACCACCAGGGGCGAAGGGCTAGGGGATGCAGGGCACTGTGGACGGATTCAGCTATGGGCTGGTCACTCCCGTGGCGGGGTATGTGATGGCCTGCCTCGGCGGGGCCCTCGGCTTGCGCTGCACCACCCGCTCCGTGCGCACCGGGCGCTCCTTCAAGCCCGGCTGGCTGGCCCTGGGGGCGGCGTCGATCGGGTCCGGCATCTGGACCATGCATTTCATCGCGATGATGGGGTTCTCCGTCGCCGAGACGCCGGTCAGCTACGACAGGCCGACGACCTTCGCCAGTCTCGCCGTCGCCATCGTGATGACCGGCATCGGGATCTTCATCGTCGGGTATCGCGGCGCGACCCGGATGGCCCTGGTCACCGGAGGCACGATCACCGGCCTCGGGGTCGCCACCATGCACTACCTCGGCATGGCCGCGATGAGGCTCGACGGCCGCATCGAGTACAACACCTTGATCGTCGCGCTGTCCGTGGTGATCGCCGTCGTGGCCGCCACCACCGCGCTGTGGGCCGCGGTGTCGATCCACGGCTTTCCGGCCAGCCTCGGGGCCAGCCTGGTGATGGGCGTGGCGGTCAGCGGCATGCACTACACCGGCATGGCGGCGGTCAGCGTCCATCTGCACGCCGCGCCCGGCCCCGTGCCGCCCGGCGACTCGGCCGCCACCCTGCTGGCTCCGATGCTCATCGGCCCCGCCGTCTTTCTGCTGCTCGCCGGGGTGGTGGTGATGTTCGACCCGCTGCTGGTCATGGGGGAGCCGGACCGGAGGACGGGCGTCGCCCGGGACTCCCGTCCCGGTGTGCCCGCCGCCTCGCGGCAGATCCGGCAGACAGACCGGGAGCCGGCCGGCCGGTCCGCCGACCGCGGCCCGCGCCGGGGCCGCGGAGGCCGCTGAACCACGGCCGTGCGCCGTCTGCGGCCCCGGCTGTCAGTGGTGGGTCGTACGGTGGTTCCATGCGGCCCGTTACCCAGATCGAACGTACGGTGGCGCCTTTCGAGGTCGTCAGCCCCTACCGGCCCAGCGGCGACCAGCCGACGGCCATCGCCGACCTTGAGCGGCGTATCCGCGCAGGTGAGAAGGATGTCGTCCTGCTCGGCGCGACCGGCACGGGCAAGTCGGCGACGACCGCCTGGATGATCGAGCGGCTTCAGCGCCCCACCCTGGTGATGGCGCCCAACAAGACCCTGGCTGCCCAGCTGGCCAACGAATTCCGCGAACTCCTGCCCAACAACGCGGTCGAGTATTTCGTCTCCTACTACGACTACTACCAGCCCGAGGCGTACGTCCCCCAGTCGGACACCTATATCGAGAAGGACTCCTCGATCAACGAAGAGGTGGAGCGGCTGCGGCACTCGGCGACGAACTCCCTGCTCACCCGCCGGGATGTGGTCGTGGTCGCCTCCGTCTCCTGTATCTACGGCCTGGGCACCCCGCAGGAGTACGTGGACCGGATGGTTCCGCTCAAGGTCGGGGACGAGATCGACCGGGACCAGCTGCTGCGCCGCTTTGTCGACATCCAGTACACGCGGAACGACACCGCGTTCACCCGGGGCACCTTCCGGGTCCGCGGCGACACCATCGAGATCTTCCCGGTCTACGAGGAGCTCGCGGTCCGCATCGAGATGTTCGGCGACGAGATCGAGGCGCTGTCCACCCTCCATCCGCTGACCGGCGAGATCCTCAGCGAAGACCAGTCGCTCTACGTCTTCCCGGCCAGCCACTACGTCGCGGGTCCCGAGCGCATGGAGCGGGCGATCAACGGCATCGAGCGGGAGCTTGAGGAGCGCCTCGCCGAACTCGACAAGCAGGGCAAGCTGCTGGAGTCCCAGCGGCTGCGCATGCGCACCTCGTACGACATCGAGATGATGCGCCAGATCGGCTCCTGCTCCGGCATCGAGAACTACTCCATGCACTTCGACGACCGTTCGCCCGGCTCCCCGCCCAACACCCTCCTCGACTACTTCCCCGAGGACTTCCTCCTCGTCATCGACGAGTCGCATGTCACCGTGCCCCAGATCGGCGCGATGTACGAGGGCGACGCCTCCCGCAAGCGGACGCTGGTCGACCACGGCTTCCGGCTGCCCTCCGCCCTCGACAACCGCCCGCTGAAGTGGGAGGAGTTCCAGGAGCGCACCGGCCAGACCGTCTATCTGTCGGCCACCCCCGGCCCCTACGAGCTCTCCCGCTCGGACGGCTTCGTCGAGCAGATCATCCGCCCCACCGGCCTGGTCGACCCGGAGGTCGTCGTCAAGCCCACCGAGGGCCAGATCGACGACCTGGTGCACGAGATCCGCGAGCGCACCGAGAAGGGCGGGGTGCCGCCCGCCGAAGGCAGGAGCAGGGTGCTGGTCACCACGCTGACCAAGAAGATGGCCGAGGACCTCACGGACTACTTCCTCGAGCTGGGCATCCAGGTCCGCTATCTGCACAGCGACGTCGACACCCTGCGCCGGGTGGAACTGCTGCGCGAGCTGCGCGCCGGCGAGTTCGACGTCCTCGTCGGCATCAACCTCCTCCGCGAGGGCCTCGATCTCCCCGAGGTGTCGCTTGTCGCCATCCTCGACGCCGACAAGGAAGGCTTCCTGCGCTCCGGCACCTCGCTGATCCAGACCATCGGCCGTGCGGCGCGCAATGTCTCCGGCCAGGTCCATATGTACGCCGACAAGATCACCCCGGCGATGGAGAAGGCCATCGAGGAGACCAATCGCCGCCGCGCCAAGCAGATCGCGTACAACACCGAGCACGGCATCGACCCGCAGCCGCTGCGCAAGAAGATCAACGACATCGTCGCCACCATCGCCCGCGAAGAAGTCGACACCGAGGAGCTGCTCGGCAGCGGCTACCGGCAGGCCAAGGAAGGCAAGGCGGGAAAGGGCGTCGCCAAGGCGCCGGTCCCGGCTCTCGGCGCACCCGCCAAGGCCGCGGCCGGTTCCGCCAAGGGCAAGACGGCAGGCGCGGCGCTCACCGACCGGCCCGCGGCCGAACTGGCCGGGATCATCGAGGAGATGACCGAGCGTATGCGCGCGGCCGCCGCCGAGCTGCAGTTCGAGGTGGCGGCACGGCTGCGCGACGAGGTGAGCGAGTTGAAGAAGGAGCTCAGGCAGATGAAGGAGGCGGGCCTCACCTGAGCCCGGCACGCCCGTGTGTTGCAAGACCGACACAAACCGTGCCGCACATGCTGCGTGATTCGTCCGACTGCGTAGGGTGCCAGACAACCGCACATACAGGCGGCGGCAATTCGGGAGAAGGGGACAGCGCGTGACGGTCAACATGACCAAGGGTCAGGCCATCAGCTTGCAGAAGAGCGACGGGGGCACGCTGACCGCCGTGCGGATGGGGCTCGGCTGGCAGGCGGCGCCGCGCCGCGGTCTGTTCGGCTCGCGTACCCGGGAGATCGACCTGGACGCCTCGGCGGTCCTGTTCGCCGACAAGCAGCCGGTGGACGTGGTCTTCTTCCGCCATCTCGTCAGCGACGACGGCTCCGTGCGCCACACCGGCGACAATTTGGTCGGCGGAGCGGGCTCCGGCGGCGACGACGAGGCCATCCTCGTGGACCTCCAGCGGGTGCCGGTCCATATCGACCAGATCGTCTTCACGGTGAACTCCTTCACCGGCCAGACGTTCCAGGAGGTGCAGAACGCCTTCTGCCGGCTGGTTGACGAGACCAACGGCCAGGAACTCGCCCGCTACACCCTCGACGGCGGGGGCCAGTTCACCGCGCAGATCATGGCCAAGGTCCACCGCTCCGGCAGCGGCTGGCAGATGACGGCCCTCGGCAACCCCGCCAACGGACGCACCTTCCAGGACCTGATGCCGGCGATCCTGCCGCTTCTGTAGCGGCCGGCCCGGACGCACCCCGTGTGAACCCGCAGCTCCCGGAGGCATCGGCCGCCGGGAGCTGCCCCGCTTGCCACCGCCGCCGCGGACGCCGTGACCGCGGCGCCGCCCGAGTGCGCAGGGACACCCCGAGCGCGCCGCAACGAGGAGGGGACTGAGCCGATGACGGCCGAGCTGGTCCGGGGGCAGAACCACCCCTTGCCCCACACCCGCCTGGAGATACGGGTCTCGGCCGGCCGCCCCGTCGTGGCCCTGGCCACCTACGCCGACGACCGGCTGGCGGTGAGCGACGAGTGGATCGCCCATCCCGCGTCGCCCACGCTGCCGGGCCTCGACATCTCGGGCGTGGCCGCACAGGCCCCGCGGTTCACCGTCGACCTGGCCGCCGTGCCCGCGCCGGCACAGCAGGTGAATGTGCTGCTCGCGCTCCCTGAAGACGGCCGCCCCGGCTCCTTCGGGACGGGCGCGGCCCCGTTCGTCGCCGTCGCCGGCCAGGACGGCGTCGACATCGCCAGCTTCACCATCACCGGCCTGGGCGCGGAGACGGCGCTCGTCGCCGTGGAGCTGTACCGCCGTCAGAGCTCCTGGAAGGTCCGTGCGGTCGGCCAGGGGTACGCGGGAGGCCTCGCCGAGCTGCTGGCCGACCAGGGAGTCGTCCAGGCGCCCAAGAAGGCGGCAGCCATCGCCGCGGCACTGCGGGAGGCGGCCACACCCGTACCCCGCGCGGAACCGGCCCGGGTGCCCACCCGTGGTGACAGCCCGTACGACGACGCCGCGACGCCCCGGCCGGGACGGCGGTCGCCGACGGCGGCACACCAGGAGCCCGCTGTCCCGGACGGCACAGCGACGTCCGGTGCGCCGGGCGGGGAGGCGGACGCAGGGCAGCCCGCCGCCTCCGACGCCGAGCAGCCTGCCGGGGGCGGCGGCCGGATCGACTATGCGCATCCCCGGCGCTCTGCCGCGCCCCCGCCGCCTCCGGCCGTCTCCCCGCCTCCGGCCGTCTCCCCGCCTCCGGCCGTTTCCGCGGCCCCGCCGGGACGGCCCGCCGCCCCCGTCGCAGGCGATGCCACCGGATGGTCCATGGAAGAGCGGCTCTACAACCAGATCTGGGGCATGTTCGAAGACCTCGCCCGGTCGACCGCCGCCTACCGCAGCGCGGTGGAATTCGCCGAGTCCCGGATGGACCAGGAGCTGGACCGGGCCCTGGGCGATCCGCGCAGCCGCATCGGAGGAGCGGGCGACGCCGCGCGCGAGGCCGCCCGCGCCAAGTGCCGGAAGCTGACCGAGGAGGCACGCCGGTCACTCGACCGGGACCTCGCCCAGCTGGCCGCCGAGTCCGACGTCGTCGAGCCGGCGCTGCCGCCCGCCTTCGCCCGCTGGGACAACCCCTCCTGGCATGCCTACCGGGTGCCCATGGAGGTCCCGATGGCGCTGCGCGTCGGCGATCTCCATCTGCCGGAGAGCCCCGCCCTGCGCATCCCCCTGCTGGTCCGGCTGCCCCTGGAACGCGGTCTGTGGGTCGACAGCGGGCGCACCGGCTCCGAAGCCGCCCGGCTGCTCGACGAGGCACAGCTGCGCAGGCAGGCGCTGGACTGCGCGGCAGGGCACGCCGCCCGGCTGCTCGCCGTCCACCCGCCGGGGGAGTTCTCCGTCCATCTCATCGACCCGGCGGGCGCGGGCGCAGCCCAGCTCGCTCCGCTGACCGACTCGGGGCTGGTCGGCGGACCGCCCGCGCCGGGCGCGCAGGGGGTGCGCGAGGTGCTCGACCGGCTCACCCGGCGCGTCGACCTGGTGGCGATGGCGGTGCGCGGCGGGGCGGCAGACTCGCTCCCGCCGGATGTGGACACCGCAGAACAGCTGCTGATCGTCCATGACTTCCCGCACGGCTTCGACGACCGGGCGGTCAACCAGCTGCGCTATCTGGCGGACGAGGGCCCGGCCGTCGGCGTCCATCTGCTGATGGTCGCCGACCGGGAGGACGCGAGCGGGTACGGACCCGTCCTCGATCCGCTCTGGCGCTCCCTGCTGCGGATCACTCCGGTGCCGGACGACCACCTCGCGGACCCATGGGTCCGCCACGCCTGGACCTATGAGCCGCTGACCGTTCCGCCGGGCAGCGACGTGGTGCGCCAGGTGCTGGGCCAGGTAGCGGCCGCCCGTCGGG
This sequence comes from Streptomyces sp. PR69, assembly GCF_026420845.1. Classification (GTDB taxonomy): domain Bacteria; phylum Actinomycetota; class Actinomycetes; order Streptomycetales; family Streptomycetaceae; genus Streptomyces. The sequence continues at coordinate 254,705 of NZ_JAOWCB010000001.1, forward strand.
CATGGGGGCGCTGACCTGCATATTTGAATATCTTTTTACCAACTCCTTTACCTTTGCTTGGGCTTTGCTGTACTGTCTTCCGGACGGAGGGGAGTACTCCCACCTCGCGGCGTCCCCGTCAATACGGACCGTTCGGTCATGGACCGGTCCCGGGGCGTCGGCCCGTGTCGCGTCAGCGTCCCCCGGGTGGAGGAGACCTCCGGCAGGAGACGAGGCTGCGCGGCAGCCCTTGTGAAGCCGGAGGCTCAGTGGACGTTTCATGGACCCTGTGGGCGCTGACCGTGTTCGGTCTGACCGCCCTGATCGCTGTCGACTTCTTCATCGGGCGCAAACCCCATGACGTGTCGATCAAAGAAGCCGGCATCTGGACCGTCGTCTGGATCGTGCTGGCCGCACTCTTCGGCCTCGGCCTGCTGATATTCGGCAACAGCCAGGCGTCCGGCGAGTTCTTCGCCGGCTTCATCACCGAGAAGTCGCTGAGCGTCGACAACCTCTTCGTCTTTGTGCTGATCATGGCGAAGTTCTCGGTGCCCTCCCACCTTCAGCAGCGGGTGCTGCTGGTGGGCGTGCTGATCGCCCTGGTGCTGCGGGCGATCTTCATCGCCGCCGGTGCAGCGATCATCGCCAACTTCTCCTGGGTCTTCTACCTCTTCGGCGCATTCCTGATCTACACCGCCTGGAAGCTCATCCAGGAGGCGCGCTCAGGCGAGGAGGAAGAAGAGTACGAGGAGAACCGCCTCCTGAAGTCCATCGAGAACCGCTTCGGCGTCGCCGATCGCTACCACGGCACCAAGCTGTTCATTCGCAACAACGGCAAGCGCGTGCTGACCCCGCTGATGGTGGTCATGCTCGCCATCGGCACCACCGATGTGCTCTTCGCGCTGGACTCCATCCCCGCCATCTTCGGCCTCACCCAGGACCCGTACATCGTCTTCACCGCGAACGCCTTTGCGCTGATGGGTCTGCGGCAGCTCTACTTCCTCATCGGCGGACTGCTCAAGAAGCTGGTCCACCTGAGCTATGGGCTGTCGGTCATCCTCGGCTTCATCGGCGTCAAGCTGGTGCTGCATGCGCTGCACGAGTCCGGGGTGCATGTCCCCGAGATCTCCATCCCGTTCTCCCTGTCCGTCATCTGCGGCGTGCTGATCGTCACCACGATCACCAGCCTGATCGCCTCGAAGAAGCAGGAAGAGCAGGCGTCGAAGCAGGAGTCGGCGAAGGACGAGGACAAGGGCCAGGACAGGGACAGCGTCGGGGCCTGACGCTCTGGGAAGGCAGTCGGCGCCGGCGGCGCAAGTGCGGACCGGCGCGGAGTGCGGCCGCCGGGAGCGGGGTAACCATGACTCGCTGCCCGACGGCCGCCCGCCTGTGGCCCTCCCGGCAGCACCGATGAGGAGGTGACCCCCATAGGCGTCAGCCACCCCAGCCGGCATGGGCGGCAGCCGGACACATCACTGCTGCTTGACCGGGCCGCAGCGCCGCCGAAGGCCGCGGTGCTGCTGCTCCACGGCGGCCGCGCCGACAGCCTGGAGCCACCCTCCGCATGGAACCTCCCCGGCGTGCGGATGCGCCCCTTCGGCCGGGCGATCGCCCGCGCCACCGCCGACCATGATGTGGTGCTTGGCCGGGTGCGGTACCGCTGCCGCGGCTGGAACGGCGACCGCGCCGACGCGGCGCACGATGCCCTGCAGGCCCTGGAAGAACTGGCCTTTCTCGCAGGGCCGGTGCCGGTGGTGCTGGTCGGCCACTCGATGGGCGGCCGGGCGGCCCTGCGCGCCGCGGAGCATCCGTCGGTGGAGGCCGTCGTGGGACTCGCGCCCTGGTGTCCCGACGGTGAGCCCGTGGCACATCTGGCGGGGCGGCGGATCGTGCTCGTGCACGGCGACCGCGACCGGGTCACCGACCCCCGCGGCAGCTGGGACCTGGCTGCCAGAGCCCGCGCCGCCGGAGCGGAGACCTGCGCGCTGCGGATCCCGGGCGGCGATCACGCCATGCTCCGCCGCGCACAGGTCTGGCACACGCTGACCACCCGCCTGGTCACCGGGCTGCTGCGGCTCGGGCCGCTGCCGGCGACCGTGGCGGACAGCTTCGACGATCTGGGCCCCGGCGACGTACGCCGCCCTGCGCGGCGTCGCTGAACCGGGCCGGGCCCCGGCGACGGCGGCTACCAGCCGCGCTCGCGCCACTCCGGCAGATGAGGGCGTTCCGCGCCCAGCGTGGTGTCTTTGCCATGGCCGGGATAGACCCAGGTCTCGTCCGGGAGGCGGTCGAAGAGCTTGGTCTCCACATCGTGGAGCAGGCTGGCGAAGGCCTCCGGGTCCTTCCAGGTGTTGCCGACTCCGCCGGGGAACAGACAGTCGCCCGTGAAGACATGGGGGTGCCCGTGCTGATCGTCGTAGATGAGGGCGATCGACCCGGGGGTGTGGCCCACCAGATGGCGCGCCGTCAGCTCCACCCGGCCGACCCGGATGACATCCCCGTCGTCGACCAGCACATCCGTGGGCACCGGGATGCCTTCCGCGTCATGCCGCCCGGCGTAGGTGCGGGCGCCTGTGGCGCGGACCACCTCGGCGAGTGCCTGCCAGTGGTCGCCATGCCGGTGTGTGGTCACCACGGAGGCGATCGAGTCCTCGCCGATCAGCTGGAGGAGCGTCTCGGCGTCATTGGCCGCGTCGATCAGCAGCTGTTCGCCGGTGGCCCGGCAGCGCAGCAGATACGCGTTGTTGTCCATGGGGCCGACCGCGACCTTGGAGATCATCAGGTCCGTCAGCTCATGAACGTCCGCCGGGCCGCCGACCTTTACCACTCCGCTGTACGTCATGGGCCCAGCGTAGGCCCTCGCGGTGTCCGGAGGATCTTTCCCCCACCCCGCCCTTTCCCGTAACTGGGGCTCCGCCCCAGCCCCCTTCGGCAATGCCGTTGCACTGATACGCCTTCGCGGCCTCCGACGGGCGGCCTTCCGCAGCTCACCGGCCCAGGACCGCTGGATGGGGGCGTGGCTGGACCCCTTTTCCGTAACTGGGGGCTGCGCCCCCAGACCCCCGTCGGGGGAGGGCTGCGGGGCTGCCGCCCCGCGCCCAGGGTGCGGCAGCTTCGCGCCGCCGCCCCTGTCCGGCCTGAAGGCCGTGTCCTCAAGCTGCCCCAGTACCTCCCCCAGCTACCCCCAGGGGTACCCCCACGGAGGTACCCCCAGTGGGACCCCGCGGAGGCACCCCACGGGCTGGAAAATCCAGCCCCGCCTGGGGGTGCCGCCCAGCGGTAGCCGGGGCAGCTTGAGGCGCAGGGGCCGGAAACCCGGCCCCGTGGGTGGCTCCTCCAGCGGCAGCTGGAGAAGGAGTCTGGGGGCGGTTGGGAGGCGCGAGGGCGGAAACCCAGCCCCGCCGGCGTTTGAGGCGGGAAGGGCTGCACAATCCAGCCTCGCCTGGGGGTACCTCTGGGGGTACCTCCCAGCGGTAGCTGGGGGAGGCAGCCGGGGGAGTTTGAGGCGCGGGGGTCAGGGGGCGGAGCCCCCCGCACGGGGGCAGGGCGGAGACCCGGCTGCGGGCGGGGCCGGGTGTCCAGGGGCGCCCGGGGGCGTGCGGCGGGTGGGTACGCCCCGGGCCGAGCGGGTGACCGGGGCACACGGTCACAGGGGCGGCAGCGTCGGCAGCGGGCCGCCCGAGGTGTGCAGGTCGGCGCCGTCCCGGCGGCCGGCCAGCCAGCCGAGCAGCGCCGGGGCGGCGCCGGAGACCTTGATCTCCGCGCCCTCCGTGCCGCCCGTGCGCCACTGGCCGCCGTCCGCGGAGGAGACCAGGACCGGCGGGACCGCCGCCAGGCCGCTGAAACGCTGGGTGAGGAACTCAATCTCCCGGCTGGTGAAGTCCCCGGGCAGGTCCTCCAGCTCATAGCCGAAGCCCAGGTCGACATGGTGCAGCTCGACCTCGATGAGCCGCCGGAAGGGGAGCCGCGCCGCCGTGTCGGTGACGCCGTTGCGCAGTTCGACGGCGCGGGCCCAGTCGGAGACGGCCGCGCCCCTCGACTGGAAGCGGTCGGCGCTCTCGCGCACGTCCGCGAGGTGCTCGGCGAGGGGCCGGCGGGCGTCGCGCTCGATGTCGGCCTCACGCGCCTCGGCGCTCTCGTACATCGGGCGGCCTTCGAGGACGTTCACCAGCGCGTCGGCGTTGCGGGCGACATGGGCCAGGACGTGGCCCCGGCTCCATCCCGGAAGCCGTGAGGGCGCGGCGACCGCCGCGTCGTCCAGGGCGGCGGCTGCGCTCAGGAGCCGGTCTGTCGCATCACGTACTGAGGCCAGGTCACGTACAGGATCGATCATGGGCCCGACCATAGCCCCGCCACACGTTCGGGTGAAGGTGGCAAACCAGCGCAGTAAATCGAATGCACGTGCTATAGGCTCGGGGGAGGCATCCTTGGTTGTCAGGCATTCATCGATCTGGCCGCCCCCATAGGCTGGAACAGTCTGGGACGGGGGCTGTGCCCCCGCTTCTCTCAAGAAAGGTGCGGACCGGCGTGGCCGACCGTCTCATCGTCCGTGGCGCTCGCGAGCACAACCTGAAGAACGTCTCGCTTGACCTCCCGCGCGACTCCCTCATCGTCTTCACCGGGCTCTCGGGGTCGGGGAAGTCGTCGCTCGCGTTCGACACGATCTTCGCCGAGGGACAGCGCCGCTATGTCGAATCCCTCTCCTCCTACGCCCGGCAGTTCCTCGGCCAGATGGACAAGCCGGACGTCGACTTCATCGAGGGTCTCTCCCCGGCCGTCTCGATCGACCAGAAGTCCACCTCGCGCAACCCCCGCTCGACGGTGGGCACCATCACCGAGGTCTACGACTACCTCCGTCTGCTCTTCGCCCGGATCGGCAAGCCGCACTGTCCCGAGTGCGGCCGGCCCATCTCCCGCCAGTCGCCGCAGGCCATCGTGGACAAGGTCCTGGAGCTGCCCGAGGGCAGCCGCTTCCAAGTGCTCTCGCCTCTGGTCCGGGAGCGCAAGGGGGAGTTCGTCGATCTCTTCGCGGATCTGCAGACCAAGGGATACAGCCGGGCACGCGTCGACGGACAGACCATCCAGCTCGCCGATCCGCCCAGGCTCAAAAAGCAGGAGAAGCACACCATCGAGGTGGTCGTCGACCGCCTCACGGTCAAGGACTCCGCCAAGCGCCGGCTCACCGACTCCGTGGAGACCGCGCTCGGACTCTCCGGCGGCATGGTCGTGCTCGACTTCGTCGACCTCCCCGAGGACGACCCCGAGCGGGAGCGGATGTACTCGGAGCATCTGTACTGTGCGTACGACGACCTGTCCTTCGAGGAGCTGGAGCCCCGCTCGTTCTCCTTCAACTCCCCCTTCGGCGCCTGCCCCGACTGCACGGGCATCGGCACCCGCATGGAGGTCGACCCCGAGCTGATCGTGCCCGACCCGGAAAGGTCCCTCGACGAGGGCGCGATCCACCCCTGGTCCCATGGCCACACCAAGGAATACTTCGGCCGGCTGATCGGCGGGCTCGCCCTGGCCCTGGGCTTCTCCACCGACATGCCCTGGGCCGGTCTGCCGCAGCGCGCCAAGAAGGCCCTGCTGCACGGGCACAAGACACAGGTCGAGGTCCGCTACCGCAATCGGTACGGCAGGGAGCGCGCCTACACCACGCCCGCCTTCGAAGGGGCCGTGCAGTTCGTCAAGCGCCGGCACTCCGAGGCCGAGAGCGACTCCAGCAGGGAGCGCTTCGAGGGCTATATGCGCGAGGTGCCCTGCCCCACCTGTCAGGGCTCCCGGCTCAAGCCGATCGTCCTCGCGGTCACGGTCATGGGGAAGTCCATCGCCGAGGTCTCCGCCATGTCGATCAGCGAGTGCGCCGACTTCCTCGGCGAGCTGAAGCTGAACGCCCGCGACAAGAAGATCGCGGAGCGGGTGCTCAAGGAGGTCAACGAACGGCTGAGATTCCTGGTCGACGTCGGCCTGGACTATCTCTCGCTCAACCGCGCGGCGGGCACCCTGTCCGGCGGAGAGGCCCAGCGCATCCGGCTGGCCACCCAGATCGGCTCCGGTCTGGTCGGCGTGCTCTATGTCCTCGACGAGCCCTCCATCGGACTGCACCAGCGTGACAACCACCGCCTGATCGAGACCCTGGTGAGGCTGCGCGACATGGGCAACACGCTCATCGTCGTCGAGCATGACGAGGACACCATCAAGGTGGCCGACTGGGTGGTCGACATCGGCCCGGGCGCGGGCGAGCACGGCGGCATGGTGGTCCACTCGGGCCCGCTGGCGGAGCTGCTGTCCAACAAGGAGTCGATGACCGGGCAGTACCTCTCCCGCAAGCGCGCCATCGCCACGCCCGACGTCCGCAGGCCCGTCGACCCGGCGCGCCGGCTCACCGTCCACGGCGCCCGGGAGAACAACCTGCAGGACATCGACGTCTCCTTCCCGCTCGGGGTGCTCACCGCCGTCACCGGAGTCTCCGGCTCCGGGAAGTCGACCCTGGTCAACGACATCCTCTACACCCATCTCGCCCGCGAGCTGAACGGCGCGAAGTCGGTGCCCGGCCGTCACACGCGTGTCGAGGGCGACGATCTCGTCGACAAGGTGGTGCATGTCGACCAGTCGCCCATCGGCCGGACCCCCCGCTCCAACCCGGCCACCTACACCGGCGTCTTCGACCATGTGCGCAAGCTCTTCGCAGAGACGATGGAGGCCAAGGTCCGCGGCTATCTCCCCGGCCGGTTCTCCTTCAACGTCAAGGGCGGCCGCTGTGAGAACTGCTCCGGCGACGGCACCATCAAGATCGAGATGAACTTCCTGCCGGATGTGTATGTGCCGTGCGAGGTCTGCCATGGCGCGCGTTACAACCGGGAGACGCTGGAGGTCCACTACAAGGGCAAGTCCATCGCCGAGGTGCTGGACATGCCCATCGAGGAGGCCCTGCACTTCTTCGAGGCCGTCCCCACGATCTCGCGGCACCTCAAGACCCTCACCGAGGTCGGACTGGGCTATGTGCGGCTCGGGCAGCCGGCCCCGACGCTCTCCGGCGGTGAGGCGCAGCGGGTCAAGCTGGCCTCGGAGCTCCAGAAGCGCTCCACGGGCCGCACGGTCTATGTGCTGGACGAGCCGACGACCGGTCTGCACTTCGAGGACATCAACAAGCTGATCAATGTGCTGTCCGGCCTCGTTGACAAGGGCAACACCGTGATCGTCATCGAGCACAATCTGGATGTCATCAAGACCGCGGACTGGGTGCTCGACCTGGGTCCCGAGGGCGGCAGCGGCGGCGGCCTGGTGATCGCCGAAGGCACTCCGGAGCAGGTCGCCGGGGTGCCGGCCAGCCATACCGGAAAGTTCCTCAGGGACATTCTGGACGCCGAGCGGATCAGCGACGCGGTGCCGCCGCCGCGCAGTGCGAAGAACGCCGTGCCCAAGAAGACCGCGCCCAAGAAGACGGCCCCGAAGAGGGCCGCGGCGAAGAACGCCGGTGCGAACGCGGCCACCGCCGGGAAGGCAGCCGCGGTCACCAAGAAGGTCACCAAGACGGTCGCGGCCAAGAGCGCGGCGGCCAAGAAGACGGCCACCGCACGGACCCGTACCCGCAAGGCCTGACGCCGTGCTTCCGGTGTGCCGGGGAGGCCCCCGGCACACCGGCGAGGTGCTAAGCCTCCAGTTCCCGGGCGTACGGCGGCTCGGCGCCGGTACGGGAGCAGGTGATCGCGGCCGCACGGGCGGCGAAGCCGAGCACCTCGCGCCAGCCGTCGGCGTCCAGAGCGTCCAGAGCGCCCGGCGCGAGGGCGCCGCGGGCCTCAAGGGCATGGAGGAGCGCCGCGTTCACCGTGTCGCCCGCGCCGATCGTGTCGGCGACCCGCACCGCGACGCCCGGCACGGCCGCCTCCAGTCCGGCCCGGGTCCGTACGGACAGCCCCCGCGAGCCCCGGGTCACCACCACGGCCGCAGGGGAGGCGGCCGTCCCGGCGGGCGGCAGGCCGCCCAGCCAGGCGGCGTCCTCTTCGGAGACCTTGAGCAGCGACACCGAGGGAAGCCAGCGGGTGAAGCGCGCCCGATAGGCGTCCGCGTCGGGGATCAGCCCTGGCCTGATGTTCGGGTCGAGCAGGGTGAACACCCCGCGGTCCGCCTCCCTGCGCAGCAGTGCCTCATAGGCCGTCGCACCCGGCTCCAGCACCAGTGAACAGGTCCCCACGGCCAGCGCCCGCACCGCGTCGGGCAGCCGCGGAGGCAGCGCGAAGAGCCGGTCGGCGGTGCCCTCCGCATAGAAGGCGTAGCCGGCGGAGCCGTCCGCACCCACGGCGGCGACCGCCAGCGTGGTCGGCTCGGGGCCGCGCTGCACCAGGGAGACGTCGATGCCTGCCGTACGCAGCCCGTCGAGCAGCGCCTCGCCGAAGGGGTCCGTCGAAACCCGCGAGCAGAAGGCGGCCCCGGCGCCCAGACGCCCCAGTGCGACGGCGGTGTTGTACGGGCCTCCGCCGGGCCGGGGCAGCAGCGGGGACAGGGGGCTGCCGTTCTCTCGGGGGACCAGGTCGATCAGGGACTCTCCGGCGACGACGATCACGGCCCGAACGTAACCCATCCGCCGCACGGGTGGCAGACCGTCCCCGTACAGCAGACCGTCCCCGTACAACAGGCCGGCCCCCTACATCAGACCCGTCCCCGTCAGCAGACCGCGCCTGACCGCGTGCCCGTCCCCGACGGCAGGCCCGCAGACGGCGGCAGCGGAGCCGGGACCCGCCCCGAGGAGCGCCGGACTCGCCCGGTATCGTCGGGTTCTGCCTGTCGGGTTGACGACAGACCCCCACCCCGCCCGAACCATGGAGATCCCATGCCCCCGCAGCCCTCCTCCCGCCGCACCGTGCTGAAAGGCGCAGCCCTCGCGGGCGTGGCCGGGCTGGGGGCGGCTGCCTGCTCCACCGACTCGAAGCTGGGCCACGCCCAGACGCCCACCCCCACGGCGCCCGTCGACCTCGGCGCCGCCGACGCCGTCCCCGTGGGCGGAGTCAAGCTCTACCGCGAGCAGCGACTGGTGGTGAGCTGCCCGGCCGAGGGGCAGTACAAGGCATTCAGCGCGCAGTGCACCCATGCGGGCTGTGTCCTCGACAAGGTCGAGGGCACGGAGGGCAACTGCCCCTGCCACGGAAGCCGCTTCGACTGCACCACGGGCAAGGCGCTCAAGGGACCGGCGACCGTTCCACTGCCCGAGGTCCCGGTCAGGGCGGAGGGCGGCAAGCTGATCGCGGGCCCCGACGCCTGAGCGACCGCCCGCCGGGCTGTCGGCACGGGCTGTCGATCCGGACTGTCGGCACGGGCCGTCAGTCCCAGTCCCAGTCGATCCCGAGGATCCCCGGCCGCACGCCGTGCTCCACCAGATGGACCGTACGGTGTCTGCCGCTCAGCGTGAGATCGGTCCGCGCGCCCCGCGGAGCGCCCGTCGTGGCCTGGGCGAAGCGTCCGCACCGCACCGGCAGCGCGTGCTCGTCGAAGCGCACCTGCAGCACGTACTGGCCGCCCGCGAAGCTGAAGCCGCGCACATACTCGGCGCTCGGCCCGCCCGTGCCGTCCTCGATGCCGTACCCGAAGAGATACGTTTCCCCCGCCCGCAGCCGGGAGTCGAACAGCAGTTCCGCGACGAGTACGCCCGTCTCCCGGTGCCAGCGCACCCGCCCGGTGCGGCAGTTCTCCAGCGCGCTGACCTCCACCCGCGCCGGATCGCAGCCGGGGTCGCCGTGGTGGATGGCCAGATAGCGGTCGATCCCGTCGCGGTGGGCGCGTACGACCTGGTGCGAGTCACGGCCCAGCAGCTCGCGCCGGGCCCCGATCCGCACCCGCTCCTGGTGCCCCACGGTGTGCAGCCCGCCGTCCGCGGGCGACTCCAGCTCGGCGAGCAGCTTCACCACCACGCCTGAGACCTCCACCAGGGAGCGGTAGGAGCGGGCGGGCGGCCGCTCCACGCGCTCCGGATCGCTCCGCGGGCCGCCGCCGTCGGACCCCAGGAGCCGGATCAGGGAGTTCCCCGGCAGCTCCAGCACCTCCTCCAGCGCCCGCACCGCGCGCAGCGACTCGGGGCGCTGCGGTCTGCGTGCGCCCTGCTGCCAGTAGCTCAGACTGGTCACCCCGACCCTGATCCCGCGATGGGCGAGATGGTGCTGCACCCGCTGGAGAGGCAGCCCGCGCACCGCCAGCGCGGCGCGCAGCGCCAGATGGAAAGGGCCGGTGTGCAGCACCTGGGCCAGATCGGCCTCGGTGTGGCCCCTGTGAGCCATGGGAATCCTCCAGCGTTCGCGCGATGCCTCGGTGAATGTGGTGAATGTTCACGGGCACGGGAAGGCGCCGTGGGCGGGCGGCGAAGGGCGTCCAGGTGGCGTGGGACGGCGGCGTTCACATCCCTGCCCCGCCGTTCACAGCTCCGTTCACCCCGCATTGAAGCGTGTTGACCTGCTCCCGACAAGAACTGATGCTCGCCCCAGCGTCCGGACGCGCTCCCCCGACCACCCCCACCTCGGGAGGAACGCAATGCGCAACACCGTCAGACGGCTGTCCGCCGCAGCCGTCGCCGCCGCCGCACTGTGCGCGCTGCCCATGTCGACCGCGACCGCGACCGCCGCCGCGACCGCCGCCGCGACCGCCGACGACCGGGCGTCCCTCGCGTACAAGCGTCTGAACATCACCATGCAGGCGCAGCAGAAGACCAACTGGTGCTGGGCCGCCGCGGGCAACACCATCGCGGACTGGTTCGGCCGGAACCACAGCCAGAACCAGTTCTGCAACGCCGCCTTCAACCGTCAGCAGGGCTACGAGTGCCCCAACTGGCAGGCCACGCTCGGCCATGTGCAGCGAGGACTGCGCTGGGCGGGCGTCAACCCGGGCTCGTACGTCAACGGCTGGCTGCGCTACTCCACCGTGCAGACGGAGATCAACGGCAACCGCCCGATCGAGACCCGCATCCAGTGGTCGAGCGGCGGCGGCCATATGCATGTGATCTACGGCTACGACCAGGCCGACAGCTGGGTCTACTGGGGCGACCCCTGGCCGTCCAACTACCGCTACAACTGGGCTTCGCACGCCTGGTACGTCGACAACAACTCGTTCTCCTGGACCCACTCCCTCTACCGGATCGGGGCGTGAGCGCGATGACGACCATGCGACGCATCACCCGTGCCTCGGCCGCCTCGGCGGCGGCCGCCTGCCTGTCCCTCGGCGTCATCGGAACCGCCACCGCCACCGCCGCACCCGCGCCGCCCCCGCCCGCGGCCCCCTCCGCCGCGGACCGGGCCGAGGCCCGCTCAGCGGCCGCCGCGCCCGAGACCCTCGCCACCCTCTCGCGCTTCTTCGCCCGCGACGGCCTGGCCCGGACAGCGGGAGCACCCCGCGTCGAGGGCGCGGCCGTGCCCGTCTACACCCTCGCGCCGGACTTCGTCGCCGGGAAGGAAGGCGCTCCTGTGGCACGGCTGGAGTTCCTCGCCAGCGAGGCGGTCGCCCCGGACGGGCGGAAGGCCGCGCTGTGGGCCGCCCGCCACGACGGCAGGTGGCAGGTGGTCAACATCGCCGAAGGCGACGACGAGATCCGGTACGCCCGGCAGGGCGCACGCACACTGCCCGGCGGCACGGTCTTCCGCGAGCCCCAGATCGACGCCTGGTATGTCTACAAGGGCGCCAAGGTGCTTCCGCTGGACGCCGACGCCCGGCGGGCGGTGGGCGCGCAGGGCGCCACGCTGGACGCCTACCAGGACCGGGTCGAGCAGGCGTACGCGGACAAGCTTCCCGGCTCCTCCTACGCCCGCAAGGGCGGCGCGGGCGGCTACGCGGAAAGCGCCCCGCGGCAGGACACGCCGCGGCAGGACGCGCAGCAGGACGCGCCGCGGCGGGCCGAAGCACGCCAGGACGGCACCACGGCCCTGCTCGCCTCGACGGCCGGGGCGGGCGCGGCCCTCGCCCTGGCCCTGTGCGCGGTCACCGCCCGCCGGATCAGGGCACGGGCCGGCCGGGAAACGGGCTGAAGCGCCCCCGAAGCGCCCTTGAAGCGCCTCTGAAACGCCCGGGAGCCGGACCCGGGCGCCGGACGCCCGGCCCTCCCCCGCGCCGGGCGTCCGGGCCCGGCCGAGCCCCGTGCTCCCAGGGCCGGGAAGCCAGAGACGACGGCCCCCGTTGTCACTGCCCGCAAGTAGGGTGGGCCACATGGCCGACCCCTCCACCTACCGCCCCAAGCCGGGAGAGATCCCCGACTCTCCGGGGGTCTACAGGTTCCGCGACGAGCACCGCCGGGTGATCTACGTCGGGAAGGCGAAGAGCCTGCGCCAGCGCCTGGCCAACTACTTCCAGGACCTGGCCGGGCTCCACCCGCGGACCCGCACCATGGTCACCACCGCGGCCTCCGTGGAGTGGACGGTCGTCTCCACCGAGGTCGAGGCGCTTCAGCTGGAATACTCCTGGATCAAGGAGTTCGACCCCCGCTTCAACGTCAAGTACCGGGACGACAAGAGCTATCCCTACCTCGCCGTCACCCTCAACGAGGAGTTTCCGCGGGTCCAGGTCATGCGCGGCGCGAAGCGCAAGGGCGTGCGCTACTTCGGGCCGTACGCGCACGCCTGGGCGATCCGCGAGACAGTCGACCTGATGCTCCGCGTCTTCCCCGTCCGCACCTGCTCCGCGGGCGTGTTCCGGAACCATGTGCAGAAGGGCCGCCCCTGCCTGCTCGGCTATATCGGCAAGTGCTCCGCCCCCTGTGTGGGCCGGGTCACCCCCGAGGAGCACCGCGAACTGGCCGAGGAGTTCTGCGACTTCATGGCCGGCCGCACCGGCACGTACATCCGCCGCCTGGAGCAGCAGATGAACGAGGCCGCCGAGGAGCTGGAGTACGAGAAGGCGGCACGGCTGCGCGACGACATACAGACCCTCCGGCGAGCCCTGGAGAAGAACGCCGTCGTGCTCGGCGACGCTACGGACGCCGATCTGATCGCCCTCGCCGAGGACGAGCTGGAAGCCGCGGTGCAGATCTTCCATGTCCGAGGCGGACGGGTGCGCGGCCAGCGCGGCTGGGTCACCGACAAGGTCGAGGCCGTCGACACCGGGGCACTGGTCGAGCACGCACTGCAGCAGCTGTACGGAGAGGAGAGCGGCGACGCCGTCCCCAAGGAGGTCCTCGTCCCGGCCCTGCCCGAGGACCCCACGGCCGTCACCCAGTGGCTCGGCGGCCGCCGCGGCTCGAATGTCTCCCTGCGTGTGCCGCGGCGCGGCGACAAGAAGGACCTGATGGAGACGGTCCAGCGCAACGCGCAGCAGGCGCTGGCCCTGCACAAGACCAAGCGCGCCAGCGATCTGACCACCCGCTCGCGCGCCCTGGAGGAGATCGCCGAGGCCCTCGGGCTCGACTCCGCTCCGCTGCGGATCGAGTGCTTCGACATCTCCCACCTCCAGGGCGAGGACGTGGTGGCATCCATGGTCGTCTTCGAGGACGGGCTGCCCCGCAAGAGCGAGTACCGCCGCTTCCAGATCAAGTCCTTCGACGGTCAGGACGACGTCCGCTCCATGCACGAGGTGGTGAGCAGGCGCTTCAAGCGCTACCTCGCGGAGAAGGACAGGACGGGGGAGTGGATCGGGGCCGACTCGCCTGAGGACGCCGACGCCGCGGCGCATTCCCCCACGCATTCCCTGGCGGGCTCCCCGGCGGGCGGCGCGGTCCCCGCTGACGACGGCCGGCCCAAACGGTTCGCCTACCCGCCCCAGCTCGTCGTGGTCGACGGCGGAGCGCCCCAGGTGGCCGCCGCCCAGCGCGCCCTCGGCGAACTGGGCATCGACGATGTCGCCGTCTGCGGGCTGGCCAAGCGGCTGGAGGAGGTCTGGCTGCCCGGCGAGGACGACCCGGTGGTGCTGCCGCGCTCCAGCGAGGGCCTCTATCTCCTTCAGCGCGTCCGTGACACGGCCCATGACTTCGCCATCCGCTATCAGCGCTCCAAGCGGACCAAACGCATCAGGACCGGTCCCCTGGACGCCGTGCCGGGTCTCGGAGAGACCCGCAAGCAGGCCCTGATCAAGCATTTCGGCTCGGTGAAGCGGCTGCGGCAGGCCACAATCGAGCAGATCACCGAGGTTCCCGGCATGGGCCGCAAGACGGCGGAGTCCGTCGTCGCGGCGCTTGCCGAAGCGGCTCCGGCCGCGCCCGCCGTGAACACGGCGACAGGAGAGATCATGGAAGAGAACAACGGGGGCAGCACGAGATGACCGAGCACGACGGAGACGGAGCAGCAGACGTGAGTACGGGCAATGGAACAGAGCCCGGCGAGGCCGCAGAGGCGGCCATCCCCGAGCTGGTGATCATCTCCGGTATGTCGGGCGCCGGACGCAGTACGGCGGCCAAGTGCCTGGAGGACCTCGGCTGGTTCGTCGTGGACAACCTGCCGCCCGCGCTGATCCCCACCATGGTGGAGCTCGGCGCCCGCTCCCAGGGCAATGTGGCCCGCATCGCCGTCGTCGTGGACGTCCGCGGACGACGGTTCTTCGACAATCTCCGCCAGTCCCTGGCCGATCTGGACGCCAAGCAGGTCACCCGGCGGATCGTCTTCCTGGAGTCCTCGGACGAGGCGCTGGTGCGCCGCTTCGAGTCCGTCCGCCGCCCGCACCCCCTCCAGGGGGACGGCAGGATCGTCGACGGCATCGCCGCCGAACGGGATCTGCTGCGCGAGCTGCGCGGCGACGCCGATCTGGTGATCGACACCTCCAGCCTCAATGTGCATGAGCTGCGCGCCAAGATGGACGCCCAGTTCGCCGGGGACGAGGAGCCCGAGCTGCGGGCCACCGTGATGTCCTTCGGCTACAAGTACGGCCTGCCGGTCGACGCCGATCTGGTGGTGGACTGCCGCTTCCTGCCCAATCCGCACTGGGTGCCGGAGCTGCGGCCCTTCACCGGACTGCACGAGGAGGTGTCCGGCTATGTCTTCAACCAGCCCGGCGCCAAGGAGTTCCTGGACCGGTACACCGAGCTCCTCCAGCTGATCGCCGCGGGGTACCGCCGCGAGGGCAAGCGGTACGTCACCATCGCCGTCGGCTGCACGGGCGGCAAGCACCGCTCCGTGGCCATGTCCGAGAAGCTCGCCGCCCGGCTGGGCGCCGAAGGGGTCGAGACCGTCGTCGTCCACCGGGACATGGGGCGCGAGTGACCGGACGCACCCTCCGGCTGCGACGGCTGCGCAGGACCGGCCACGCCCCCTCCGGGCACAAGCGCGGAGCTCAGCCCAAGGTCGTCGCCCTCGGCGGCGGCATGGGCCTGTCCGCCTCGCTCGCGGCCCTGCGCCGGATCACCGGCGATCTCACCGCGGTCGTCACCGTCGCCGACGACGGCGGCTCCAGCGGACGGCTGCGCGAGGAGCTCGGCGTGCTGCCGCCGGGCGATCTGCGCAAGGCGCTCGCCGCCCTGTGCGGCGACGACGACTGGGGCCAGACCTGGGCCCGGGTCATCCAGCACCGCTTCCAGTCCAAGGGCGATCTGCATGAGCACGCCGTCGGCAATGTGCTGATCGTCGCCCTCTGGGAGCAGCTCGGCGACCATGTCCAGGCCCTGGACCTGGTCGGCAAGCTCCTCGGGGCGCACGGCCGGGTGCTGCCGATGTCCGCGGTGCCGCTGGAGCTCCAGGCGCTCGTACGGGGCCATGACCCCGCCCGCCCCGATGCGGTGGCCACGGTGCGCGGGCAGGCGACCGTGGCGCTCACCCCCGGCGAAGTGCAGTCGGTGCATCTCGTCCCGCACGACCCGCCCGCCGTGCCCGAGGCGGTCTCGGCCGTTCTGGACGCCGACTGGGTGGTGCTCGGGCCCGGCTCCTGGTTCTCCTCGGTCATCCCGCATCTGCTGGTGCCCGAGCTGCTTGAGGCGCTGACGGCGACCAAGGCCAGGAAGGTCCTGTCGCTCAATCTCGCCCCGCAGCCCGGTGAAACCGCGGGCTTCTCACCGCAGCGTCATTTGGAGGTTTTGGGGCGACACGCGCCTAAACTCGCCCTGGACGTGGTGCTGGCCGACGAGGCCGCCGTGCCCGACCGCGAGTCCCTCTCCGACGCCGCCAAGCGGCTGGGCGCGGCGGTGGAGCTGGCGCCCGTGGCCAGGCCCGACGGTGTTCCGAAGCACGACCCGGAGCTGTTGGCCGCCGCGTACGACCGTATTTTTCGGATGCATGGAAGGATCGGCCCATGGCGATGACGGCAGCGGTGAAGGATGAGATCTCCCGGCTCCCCGTCACCCGGACCTGCTGCAGAAAGGCGGAGGTCTCGGCGATTCTTCGGTTCGCGGGCGGGCTGCATCTGGTCAGCGGGCGCATCGTGATCGAAGCGGAGCTGGACACCGGGATCGCGGCCCGCCGGCTGAAGCGGGACATCCTGGAGATCTTCGGACACAGCTCCGAGCTGATGGTGATGGCCCCCGGAGGGCTGCGGCGAGGTTCCCGCTATGTCGTACGGGTGGTGGCGGGCGGCGACCAGCTCGCCCGTCAGACCGGCCTCGTCGACGGCCGCGGCCGGCCCATCCGCGGGCTGCCCCCGCAGGTCGTCTCCGGCGCGACCTGTGACGCCGAGGCCGCCTGGCGCGGCGCCTTCCTGGCGCATGGCTCGCTGACCGAGCCGGGCCGCTCCTCCTCCCTCGAAGTCACCTGCCCGGGCCCGGAAGCCGCCCTGGCGCTCGTCGGCGCGGCCCGCCGGCTCTCCATCGCGGCCAAGGCGCGGGAGGTGCGGGGCGTGGACCGGGTCGTCGTACGGGACGGCGACGCGATCGGCGCGCTGCTGACCCGGCTCGGCGCGCATGAGTCGGTGCTGGCCTGGGAAGAGCGGCGGATGCGGCGCGAGGTGCGCGCCACCGCCAACCGGCTGGCCAACTTCGACGACGCCAACCTGCGCCGCTCGGCACGCGCCGCGGTGGCCGCGGGGGCGCGGGTGCAGCGGGCGCTGGAGATCCTGGGCGAGGAGGTGCCCGAGCACCTCGCCGCGGCGGGGCGGCTGCGGATGGAGCACAAGCAGGCGTCCCTGGAGGAGCTGGGTGCGCTGGCGGATCCGCCGCTGACGAAGGATGCGGTGGCGGGGCGGATTCGGCGGTTGCTGGCGATGGCGGACAAGCGGGCGGCGGATCTGGGGATTCCGGGTACGGAGTCCAACCTCACGGAGGAGATGGCGGACGGCCTGGTGGGCTGACCCTTGTACGGCCTGAAGGCCGTGTCCTCAAGCTCCCCCAGCTACCTCCCCCAGACTCCGTCCGGAGCCCCCGTACGACGGGGTCTGGGGCGGAGTCCCAGTTACGGGAAGGGGCGGGCAGGGGGAGAAACGCCATATTGACATGATCATGTTGGATGACGAGCCTGTCCTCCTGTTCGCTCACGTGGCAGACAACCGCAAGGGGGGCTCATGAGACGCAAGGCGAGATCGATCCTCGCAGCAAGCGCGCTACTCCTTGGCACACTCGCGGCCGCGCCGTTCGCCCAGGCTGAACCCCGGGCCGGGAACCAGGCGGGTGCGGGCAAGGCCGCTGATCCCGCGGCGGATGCCGTCAAGGTGTTCGACGCGGAGGTTTCCAAGGAGCAGGTTCCGCTGCTCCTCGCACTGGGGCAGGACGCCCATGAACTGGGCGAGCGGGCTCCTGAGCGGGGGACCGCGCGGGTGGAGCTGTTCCTGACCG
Organism: Streptomyces sp. PR69; assembly: GCF_026420845.1. Lineage (GTDB taxonomy): Bacteria > Actinomycetota > Actinomycetes > Streptomycetales > Streptomycetaceae > Streptomyces. The sequence goes on from NZ_JAOWCB010000001.1 coordinate 272,334, forward strand.
ATGCGCAGGCGGCAGGGCTGGAGAAGCAGGGCGTACAAGTCACCGAACGCAAGGTCCCGGCCAAAACGCAGGCCCGTCTCCAGGCCGCGGGCGACGGCGTGTACCGGCCGTACGGCGGCAAGGGCAACCTCAAAGAGGAGATCGTCGAGACCGCCGCGGCCCACCCGGGCATCGCCAAAGTGGTCTCCATCGGCAAGACCCTCCAGGGTCAGGACATCCTCGCCCTCAAGCTCAGCAAGCACGCCAGGAAGACCAAGGACGGCTCCAAGCCCTCCGTGCTGTATGTGTCCAATCAGCACGCCCGTGAGTGGATCACTCCGGAGATGACGCGCCGGCTGATGCACCACTACATCGACAACTACGGCAAGGACCGGCGGATCACCAGGGTCGTGGACTCCGCCGAGCTGTGGTTCGTCATCTCCGCCAACCCCGACGGATACGACCACACCCACAAGTCCCCCGCCAACCGCCTCTGGCGCAAGAACCTCAGGGACAACGACGGCGACGGAGCGATCACCAACGCCGACGGCGTGGACCTCAACCGCAACTTCCCCTACAAGTGGGGCTATGACAACGAGGGTTCCTCGCCGAACCCGGCCAGTCAGACCTACCGCGGCACCGGCCCGGCCTCCGAGCCCGAGACCGTCGCCATGGACCGCTTTATGAAGCGCATCGGCTTCACCTTCGGCATCAACTACCACTCCGCCGCCGAGCTGATCCTCTACGGCGTCGGCTGGCAGGTCGCCACCCCCACCCCGGACGACGTGCTCTACAAGGCGCTCGCCGGCACCCCGGAGAACCCGGCGGTGCCCGGCTACTACCCGCAGCTGTCCTCCGAGCTCTACACCACCAACGGGGAGACCGACGGGCACGCCGCCAACGTCAACGGGACGATGATGTTCACCCCGGAGATGACCACCTGTCAGACCGTGTCCGACCTGGACCCGGACGACCCGTGGAACCGTGAGGACTGCCAGTCCGGCTTCAACTTCCCCGACGACGAGAAGCTGATCCAGGCGGAGTTCGCCAAGAACATCCCCTTCGCGCTCTCCGTCGCCGAGAGCGCCCTCCACCCCGACCGGCCGTCCTCGGCCGTCGGACTGGAGGCCCCGGACTTCACCGTCGACCCGTTCGACGTCTCGTACGCCCGCGGCGGCAGCCAGGAAGTGTCGGTCATCGCACGCAAGTCCGTACGCCACAAGGAGCTCAAGTACCGCATCAACGGCGGGCGCGTCCATGACCAGAAGCTCCGGCCATGGCGGGGCGGCGAGCGCTACGGCGGCGAGGACAACATCAGCTTTGACGAGTACCGCGCCCGGGTCAGGGGCGCGGACGCCGGAGACCGGGTCGAGGTCTGGTTCACCGGTCGAAAGGGGTACGGCAAGCGCACGTCCAGCGAGCACTTCACCTACACCGTGGCCGAGCGGCCCCGCGCCCGCACCCTGGTGATCGCCGAGGAGGGCGCACCCGCCCAGCACACCCGGACCTACGTCGACGCCCTGCGGGCGGCCGGCCGCAAGGCCGCCGTCTGGGACGTCGCCACCCAGGGCGTCCCGCATCCGCTCGGCGTGCTCTCCCACTTCTCCGCGGCCGTCCACTACACCGGCGGCCGGACACCCGGCGGCGACACCCAGCTCGCGCTCCGCGACTACCTCAACGAAGGCGGCCGGCTGATCGAGGCCGGAGAGGCAGCGGGCGGCGGCGCCCAAATCGGCCGGGCGTTCACCGACGACTTCAGCCAGTACTACCTCGGGGCGTACAGCAGGACCTCCGCGCCGACCGCCGCCGGGCTGATCGGCGCGGGCCGGCTCGACGGCTTCACCGGACCGCTGGCGGACGCGGCCGGCAACCCGCTGGACGCCGCCGGCGCCTACACCGTCACCTCCGACAGCCTGTCCGCGGAGGACTTCCCGCAGTTCAGCAGCGCCCAGGCCGGCAGCTACAGCGGGGTGCGAAACCCCTACGCCCCGTACGCGGGCGACTGGATGGCCTCCGCGCCCCACGCCGACAACGACTGGAAGCGGCTGGTGCGCACCGTGGACCTCACCGGCGTCACCGCCGCCGACAGGCCTCAGCTCAGGCTGGCGCTCAACTGGGACCACGAGCCCGGCTACGACCATGCGCTGCTGGAGGCCCACACGGTCGGCGCCGACGACTGGACGACCCTCCCCGAGGAGAGCGGGCTGACCGGCACGGCCGTGCCCACCGAGTGCGACGCCGGGTTCTTCGTCAACGGCCATCCCTTCCTGCGCCACTATCTGACTCTCGACTCGGGCGGCTGCACCGCGACCGGCTCCACCGGCGAGTGGCACAGCTTCACCGCCTCCTCCGGCGGCTGGCGGCAGGTCTCCTTCGATCTGAGCCGTTACGCGGGCAAGCGGGTCGAGCTCTCCCTCAGCTCCGTCACCGACCCCGGATTCGGCGGCCGCGGGGTCTTCGCCGACGACACCCGCCTGGTCATCGGCGGGGCGGAGCAGCAGACGGAGGGCTTCGAGACCTCGCTCGGCCCCTGGGCCGTCCAGGCCGCGCCCGAAGGCTCCCCCGAGGTGGCAGGCGACTGGGGGCGCACCGGCGAGCTCTTCAAGTCCTACGCCGCCGTCACCACGCGTGACACGGTGCTCCTCGGCTTCGGCCTGGAGCACATCCCCGCGGCGGCCGACCGCGCCCAGCTCGTCCGGAAGGCGCTGCGGGCACTGCGCCGCTGATCCGTCCGGCGCCCCGCCCCTGAACAGCGGCTCCGCGGTCCGCGGTCCTACTGACGGGTATGGACCGCGGGGCCGTCTCCGGGCCACGTACGGCACCCATCGATGTCACTCCGGGGCCCTCAGGGAGGTAGGGTCGTGGGTGGTCGGGGACATCCCATAACAGCCGCCGGCATCGAAACCCGGCATACCAACGAGGAGATCGGTTCGTGACGATCCGCGTAGGCATCAACGGCTTTGGCCGCATCGGTCGTAACTACTTCCGCGCGCTGCTGGAGCAGGGTGCAGACATCGAGATCGTGGCTGTCAACGACCTGGGTGACACCGCGACCACCGCTCACCTGCTGAAGTACGACACGATCCTGGGCCGTCTCAAGGCCGAGGTCACCCACACCGACGACACCATCACCGTCGACGGTCACACGATCAAGGTGCTTTCCGAGCGCAACCCCGCCGACATCCCGTGGGGCGAGCTGGGCGTCGACATCGTCATCGAGTCGACCGGCATCTTCACCAAGAAGGCCGACGCCGAGAAGCACCTCGCGGGCGGCGCCAAGAAGGTCCTGATCTCGGCTCCGGCCAAGGACGAGGACATCACCATCGTGATGGGCGTCAACCACGACAAGTACGACGCGGCCAACCACCACGTCATCTCCAACGCCTCCTGCACCACCAACTGCGTGGCGCCGATGGCGAAGGTCCTCGACGAGAACTTCGGCGTCGTCAAGGGTCTGATGACCACCGTCCACGCGTACACGAACGACCAGCGCATCCTGGACTTCCCGCACAAGGACCTGCGCCGCGCCCGCGCCGCCGCGGAGAACATCATCCCGACCTCCACGGGCGCCGCCAAGGCCACCGCCCTGGTCCTGCCGCAGCTCAAGGGCAAGCTGGACGGCATCGCCATGCGCGTCCCGGTGCCGACCGGCTCCGTCACCGACCTGGTCGTCGAGCTTGACCGCGAGGTCACCAAGGACGAGATCAACACTGCCTTCCAGAAGGCCGCCGAGGGCCAGCTCAAGGGCATCGTCGAGTACACCGAGGACCCGATCGTCTCCTCCGACATCGTGAACTGGCCGGCCTCCTGCACCTTCGACTCCTCCCTGACCATGGTCCAGGGCAAGCAGGTCAAGATCGTCGGTTGGTACGACAACGAGTGGGGCTACTCCAACCGCCTGGTCGACCTGACCGTCTTCGTCGGCGGCCAGCTCTGATCCCGGGCCGTTAGCATCCCGATGTGAGCGAAGGGGCTCGGACAGCGCGCGCAGCGCCGTTCGGGCCCCATCGCTTGCGTCGACCCCTCGTTGCCCTCCCAAGGAGCAGTGTGACCACCATGAAGACCATCGACGAACTCCTCGCCGAAGGGGTCGCAGGCAAGCGCGTCTTCGTCCGCGCCGACCTCAATGTGCCGCTCGACGGCACGGCCATCACGGACGACGGCCGTATCCGCGCCGTCCAGCCGACCATCGCCAGGCTGGCCGAGGCGGGCGCGCGCGTCGTCGTCGCCTCCCACCTGGGCCGCCCCAAGGGCGCCCCGGACCCCGCCTTCTCGCTCGCCCCGGCCGCCAAGCGGCTCGGCGAACTGCTCGGCGCCGATGTCGCCTTCGCGACCGACACGGTCGGCGACTCCGCCCGCTCCGTCGTCGCCGGCCTTGCGGACGGGCAGGTCGCCGTCATCGAGAACCTGCGCTTCAACGCCGGGGAGACCAGCAAGGACGACGCCGAGCGCGGCGCGTTCGCGGATCAGCTCGCGCAGCTCGCGGATGTGTACGTGGGCGACGGCTTCGGCGCCGTGCACCGTAAGCACGCCTCCGTCTACGACCTTCCCGCCCGCCTTCCGCACGCCGCCGGCCACCTCATCGCGGCCGAGGTCGACGTGCTGAAGAAGCTCACCGAGGAGGCGCGCCGGCCGTATGTCGTCGTCCTCGGCGGGGCGAAGGTCTCCGACAAGCTCGGCGTCATCGACGAGCTGCTCGGCAGGGCCGACCGCATTCTCATCGGCGGCGGCATGGCCTACACCTTCCTCAAGGCCAAGGGGTACGAGGTCGGCATCAGCCTGCTGCAGGAGGACCAGATCCCGACCGTGACGGAGTACATGGAGCGGGCCGAGAAGAACGGCGTCGAGCTGGTGCTCCCGGTCGACGTCCTCGCCGCCAAGGACTTCCCCGACCTCAAGGGCAAGACCCCCGCCGAGTACATCACCGCCGACGCCGACGCCATCCCCGCCGACCAGGAGGGCCTGGACATCGGCCCCAAGACCAGGGAACTGTTCGCCTCGAAGATCGAAGACGCCGCGACCGTCTTCTGGAACGGCCCGCTCGGCGTCTTCGAGCACCCGGACTACGCGGGCGGCACCCGCGCCATCGCCCAGGCGCTGCTCGACAGCGACGGCTTCACCGTCGTCGGCGGCGGCGACTCGGCCGCGGCCGTGCGCACGCTGGGCTTCGACGAGAACGCATTCGGCCATATCTCGACCGGCGGCGGCGCCAGCCTCGAATACCTCGAGGGCAAGACGCTCCCCGGCCTCGCAGCACTGGAGGACTGACCCTTTCCATGAGTAATCTGACTCATCGCATCCCGCTGATGGCGGGCAACTGGAAGATGAACCTCAACCACCTTGAGGCCATCGCCCATGTCCAGAAGCTTGCCTTCGCGCTCGCCGACAAGGACTACGAGGCCGTCGAGGTCGCCGTCCTGCCGCCCTTCACCGATCTGCGCTCCGTGCAGACCCTGGTCGACGGCGACAAGCTGAAGATCAAGTACGGCTCGCAGGACATCTCGGCGCAGGACTCCGGCGCATACACCGGTGAGATCTCCGGGCCGATGCTGTCCAAGCTGAAGTGCACCTTCGCCGTGGTCGGCCACTCCGAGCGCCGCCAGTACCACGCCGAGAACGACGAGCTGTGCAACGCCAAGGTGAAGGCCGCCTTCAAGCACGGTCTGACCCCGATCCTGTGCGTCGGCGAGGGGCTCGACATCCGCAAGGCCGGGCAGCAGGTCCAGTTCACCCTGAACCAGCTCGACGGCGGCCTGAAGGACGTCCCGGCCGAGCAGGCCGAGACCATCGTGATCGCATACGAGCCGGTGTGGGCCATCGGCACCGGCGAGGTCGCGACCCCCGAGGACGCCCAGGAGGTCTGCGGCGCGATCCGCAAGCGGCTGGCCGAGCTGTACTCGCAGGATGTCGCGGACAAGATCCGCATCCAGTACGGCGGCTCGGTGAAGTCCGGGAACGTCGCCGCGATCATGGCGCAGCCCGATGTGGACGGCGCCCTGGTGGGCGGCGCCTCGCTGGACGCCGACGAATTCGTCAAGATCGTCCGCTTCCGCGACCAGTGACACGACCAGTGAGTAGGCGCTAGCGCCGATACGTCGTACCCTTGCGGGGGTCCGGGGAATGCCCGAAGCAGCCCGGACCCCCGCAGTCCGTTTCTTGACTCCGTCAATGTCCGAGGAAGTTGGTCCAGCCGTGGTTATGGGGTTCTCGATCGCCCTGATCGTCTTCAGCCTGCTGCTGATGCTGCTGGTGCTGATGCACAAGGGGAAGGGCGGCGGCCTCTCCGACATGTTCGGCGGCGGCATGCAGTCGTCCGTCGGCGGCTCCTCGGTCGCCGAGCGCAACCTCGACCGGATCACGGTCGTGGTCGGTCTGCTGTGGTTCGCGTGCATTGTCACACTCGGTCTGCTGATGAAGCTGGACAGCTGACCAGGACTTACCCGTCTCGGGGGTGGGGTGTAACTCCAATCACTGGACGAGCGTTGGGCCTTACGTAAACTGGGGCACCCGCGGCGCAGCCGCTGTGAGACGCTGTGCAGCACCATCACGCAGGGAGTTACGACCGTGGCAAGTGGCAACGCGATCCGGGGAAGCCGGGTCGGAGCGGGGCCGATGGGCGAGGCTGAGCGAGGCGAGTCAGCACCCCGCCTGCGCATCTCCTTCTGGTGCTCGAACGGGCACGAGACGCAGCCGAGCTTCGCCAGCGACGCACAGGTCCCGGACACCTGGGACTGTCCGCGCTGCGGCTTCCCGGCGGGGCAGGACCGGGACAATCCGCCGGACCCGCCGCGCACCGAGCCGTACAAGACACACCTCGCGTATGTGCGTGAACGGCGCACGGACGCGGATGGAGAGGCGATTCTCGCGGAGGCGCTCGCGAAACTGCGGGGCGAGATCTAGGAGTTGCGGTCCGGTTGGGCACCGAAGGGTGGCCGACCGGACCTTTTGCTGCCTGACCTGGGGCTCTGCCCCAGACCCCGCGCCTCAAACGCCGGCGAGGCTGGAAAATCCAGCCCGTCCGGCGCTTGAGGACAAAACAAGCCCCGCCGGCGTTTGAGGCGCGGAGGTCCGGGGGCGGAGCCCCCGGTTACGGGGAGGGGCGGGGTGGGGGAAACGGCACCGGTCAGTGAAGGCACGCAGCAACACGCGCCCGCCTGGCGCGGCGGCTTCGGCCGGCTCTGGGCCGCCGCGGCCGTCTCCAAGTTCGGGGATTCGCTGCGCATCGCGGCCATGCCCCTCCTCGCCGTCTCGCTCACCGACGACCCGCTGCTCATCGCGTCCGTCACGGCCTGCGGCTATCTGCCATGGCTGCTGTTCGGGCTGGTCGGCGGGGCGGTCGCCGACCGGGTGGACCAGCGGCGGGCGATGTGGACCGTGGACCTCGTCCGCGGAGTCCTGATGGCCGGCTTCGCCGCGGCCGTCTGGCTGGACGCCCATTCGATCGCGCTGCTGATCGCGGCGGCCTTTGTGCTCACCGCGCTGCAGACGGTGTTCGACAACGCCGCCACCGCTCTGCTGCCCACCCTGGTGGAGGCCGGTGCGCTGGGCAGCGCCAATGCCCGGCTGATGACCACCCAGCAGATCGTGGGCAGTTTTCTGTCCGCTCCGGCGGCGCCGGTGCTGCTCGCGGCGGGCGCGGCCGTGCCGTACGCGGTCGATGCGGCCACCTATGCCGTGGCGGCCGTCCTCATCGCCTCGCTGCGGATACAGGGGCCACAGGGGCCGCCGCGGGCGCCCGGACCCGCCGGGAGCACCCTGCGCGGCCAGATCGCGGAAGGGCTGCGCCATCTGTGGCGGGACAGGGCGTTGCGCGGCCTGTGCATCGCCACCACCATCTGCAATGTCGGCATGGGCGCGCTCATCGCCACCCTCGTCGTCCATGTCACCGTCTGGCTGGACGCCGGGACCGCCGGATACGCGGCCGTGCTCACCGCCTTCGGCGCGGGCAGCGTCGTCGGCGGACTGGCGGCCGGCCGTCTCGCCGACCGGATCGGGCGCATACGCAGCGTGTTCCTCGCAGCTCTGGTGCAGACGGGCGCACTGGTGGCCATGGGCTCGGTGCGCGCCCTGTGGGCGACGATCGCGGCGATGGCCGTGTTCGCCGTGATGGGCATGGTGTGGAACGTCAATCAGACGACGCTGATGCAGCAGCGCAGCCCCGCCGGGATGCTGGGCCGTGTCAGCGCGGCCATCCGCACCCTCGCCGTCGCGGGTGCGCCGCTCGGCGCACTGCTCGGCGGCGCGGCGGCCGGGGCCCTGGGGCCGAACGCCCCCGCGCTGTTGGCCGCGGCGCTCTTCGTGCCGGCCGTGGCCGCACTGAGCGGTCTGATCAATTAGGTTGGTGACGCAGCGGGGCATGCAGGCAGGTACGAGAAGAATGGGCGATGTCCTAGATGAACGCACAAGGACGCACGCGACTTAACCAGACCCCGGAATGGGCCGCTCTCGGCAAGCATCGCGAACAGCTCGGAGACACCCATCTGCGCGAGCTGTTCGCGGCCGACGCCGCCCGCGGCGGGCGGTACACCCTCCGGGTGGGCGATCTGTACCTCGACTACTCGAAGCATCTCGCGACCGACGAGACACTGCGGCTGCTGCGCGAACTGGCCGCCGCCACCGGCGTCGCCGAGCTGCGGGACGCCATGTTCCGCGGCGAGAAGATCAACACCACCGAGGGCCGCGCCGTGCTGCACACCGCGCTGCGCGCGCCCCGGGACGCCGTCATCGAGGTCGACGGCGAGAACGTGGTGCCGGGTGTGCACGCGGTGCTCGACAAGATGCGCGCCTTCTCCGACCAGATCAGGTCGGGCCGGTGGACCGGTCACACCGGCAGGCCTGTCAGGAACATCGTCAACATCGGCATCGGCGGCTCCGATCTGGGCCCCGCCATGGCCTATGAGGTGCTGCGTTCCTACACCGCACGGGATCTGACGTTCCGTTTCGTCTCCAACGTCGACGGCGCCGATCTGCACGAGGCCGTCAGGGATCTGGACCCGGCCGAGACGCTGTTCATCATCGCGTCCAAGACCTTCACCACCATCGAGACCATCACCAACGCGACATCCGCGCGCACCTGGCTGCTCGACGGCCTCGGCGGCGACGAGAGCGCCGTCGCCAAGCACTTCGTCGCCCTGTCGACCAATGCGGAGAAGGTCGCCGAGTTCGGCATCGACACGGCCAATATGTTCGAGTTCTGGGACTGGGTCGGCGGCCGCTACTCCTATGACTCCGCGATCGGCCTCTCCCTGATGATCGCCATCGGTCCGGACCGGTTCGGCGAGATGCTCGACGGCTTCCGGCTCGTCGACGAGCACTTCCGCAATGCCCCGCCGGAGGCCAACGCACCGCTGCTGCTGGGGCTTCTCGGGGTCTGGTACGGCGCGTTCTTCGACGCCCAGTCGCACGCGGTGCTGCCGTACTCGCACTATCTGAGCAAGTTCACCGCCTATCTGCAGCAGCTCGACATGGAGTCCAACGGCAAGTCCGTGGACCGCGAGGGGAACCCGGTGGACTGGCAGACCGGCCCGGTGGTCTGGGGCACTCCGGGCACCAACGGCCAGCACGCCTACTACCAGCTGATCCACCAGGGCACCAAGGTCATTCCGGCGGACTTCATCGGCTTCGCCAAGCCCGTGGACGATCTGCCGCCCTTCCTCATCGCCCAGCACGATCTGCTGATGGCCAACTTCTTCGCCCAGACGCAGGCGCTCGCCTTCGGCAAGACGCCGGAGGAGGTGCGGGCGGAGGGCGTGCCCGAGGAGCTGGTCGCGCACAAGACGTTCCGCGGCAACCATCCGACGACCACGATCCTCGCCGACGAGCTGACCCCCTCCGTGCTGGGCCAGCTGATCGCGCTGTACGAGCACAAGGTCTTCGTCCAGGGCGCGATCTGGAACATCGACTCCTTCGACCAGTGGGGCGTCGAACTCGGCAAGGTGCTGGCCAAGAAGATCGAGCCCGTGCTGACCGAAGGAGCGGGCGGCGACCAGCTCGACTCCTCGACGGCCACGCTCGCCGCCGCGTACCGCGCCCGCCGGGGCCGCTGATCCGATGGCGGGGGAGAAGACGGTCCGGCTCAGACCGCCCGGCAACCGGCTGAACCAGCGGGCCGTCCCCTGGTGGCGCGTGCAGTGCCTGCTGACCGCGGCCGTGCCCGTCGGAGTGCTCGCCGTGCTGGCCGTGTTCCTCGGGTCCGCCGGCCGCTGGCTGCTCATCGCGGCCGGTGCGGCAGCCCTGCTGGGGCTCGCCGCGACCGCCTTCTTCCCCGCCTGGTGGTACCGGGTGCACCGCTGGGAGGTCACCGACGAGGCGGTGTACGTCCGCACGGGTGCGTTCTGGCAGGAGTGGCGGATCGCGCCCATGTCCCGGATCCAGACCGTGGACACGATGCGCGGACCGCTGGAGCAGGTGTTCCGGCTGGCGACGGTGACGGTCACCACCGCCTCCGCGCGGGGCGAGATCAAGATCCAGGGCCTGGACCATGAAACGGCGGCGGACCTCGCCGAGCAGCTGACCCGGATAACCCAGGCCACGCCCGGAGACGCGACATGAACGCGCCTGCCCCTGACGGCGGCGGCTCGGGGCCGGCACCCGGAGGGCCTGAGTCTGGGTCGGCGCCCGCGTGCGGGCCCGCGCCCGGACCGGTCCCCGTTCCCGGACCGACGCCCCAGTCCTCCGCCCGCGGGCCCGTGCCGGGGCCGTCCGCGCGTGACGGCGACGGGTGGCGGCGGCTCGATCCCCGTACCGTCTGGGTGACCGGGCTGGTCATGACCGGCGTCGCCGGCGGAGCGGCCCTGCCCGTGTTCTTCGGGCTCGCCGGGGGCCTGCCGCTCGGGCAGGCCGCCGCTCTGGTGCTGGCCGGGGCCGTCCTGCTCGTCGCGGCGGCCGTGGGCGCGGACTATGTGCGCTGGCGCAGAACCCGCTATCGCATCGGGCCCGAGCGCGCCGAACTCCACACCGGGCTGCTGCTGATAAAGCGCCGCTCCCTGGCCAGAGAGCGGATTCGCAGCGTCGATCTGACGGCCAATGTGCTGCAGCGGCTGCTCGGCCTGGTGAAGGTGCGCATCGGCACCGGAGAGCAGACCGGGACCGGCGAGTCCACGCTGGAGCTGGACCCCGTCTCCAGAACGGAGGGCGAACGGCTGCGCCGGGAGCTGATCGCCCGTGCACCGCGCGCCGCGGCCGCGGAGCACCACCGCGACGGCCTGCTCGCCGCACTGGATCTCCGGTGGATCCGCTATGCGCCGGTCTCCTTTGTCGCACCCGTCCTCGGCGGTGCGGCAGTCGGCGCGGTGCTCCAGGTCAGCGAGTGGTTCGGGATGCAGGGAGAGGTCGTCGAGTGGGTGCGGGAGCTGTTCAGGGCCACGCCCGTCGTGCTGACCGTCGCGGTCCTGGCTCTCGCGGCGCTCGTCGCGGGCGTCGTCGGCGCGCTCGCCTTCTGGATCGAGATGTGGTGGGGCTACCGGCTGGAGCGGGAGCCGGGCGGCACCCTGCGGGTGCGCAGGGGGCTGCTCACCGCGCGCTCGATCTCCATCGAGGAGCGGCGGCTGCGCGGAGTCGAGCTCGTCGAGCCGCTCGGCGTACGGCTGTTCGGAGCGGGGCGGCTCGACGCGGTCGCCACCGGGCTGGTCAGGGAGGACGACCACCAGCACGCGGGACACCAGGCGCTGCTGCCCGCGGTGCCCACAGCCGCCGCGCACGAGGTCGCGGCACAGGTCCTCAAGGAGGCGTCGACGCCCCTGGGCGCGCCCCTGACCGTCCATCCGCCGGCGGCGCGGACCCGCAGACTCCGCTGGGCGCTCATGGCCGTGCTGGTGCCGGCGGCGCTGCTCGCCGCGCTGGGCGTCTGGGTCACTCCGGTCCTGCTGTCCGTCGCGGCGGGATGGACAGCGGTGGGAGTGCCGGTCGCGGTGCTCTTGGCGCGTGACGCGTACCGGAATCTGGGGCATGGCATCAGCGGCGCGTATCTGGTCGCCCGCAGCGGAACGACACGGCGCTCCACGGTCGCGCTCCAGCGGAGCGGAGTGATCGGCTGGACGGTCAGACAGTCCTACTTCCAGCGGCGGGCGGGGCTGATCACCCTCACCGCGACGACGGCCGCGGGGGCGGGCGCGTACGACGTCTACGACGCGGAGGAGAGCGAGGGCCTGCGCTTCGCGGCCACCGCGGCCCCCGGTGTGCTGGAACCCTTCCTGCAGCCCGTCCCGGAGGAGCAGCCCGGTTGATCACGGAGGCCGACGGGAGGTGATCATAGTGGGCATGACATCGACCAGCCGCCGTACGCTCCTCACCGCGTTCACCGCCGCCGCCGTCACCGGCCCGCTGCTCGGAGGCGTCGCCGCACCGCCCGCCCACGCCGCCGATGACCTGTACGACTCCAACACCGACCTCTACACCCGGCTCGCGGGGCTGGAGGGCACGGATTTCGCCCGCCGCTACCGGCGGCATCAGCACTTCGACGACAGCCCCGGCCGGACCTACCCCTTCAACCGCACCACGATCATGGCCCTGCACGGCGGCAGCATCGAGATCGGCACCTCAGAGCTCTGCCTCGGCATCGCCGGATACCGGCCGGACAGCCTGACGCCGCTTCAGGACGGCCACGGCGTCCATGACTACTGGATGTTCGAAGGGCTGAAGAACGGGGGGAACAGCGTGCTGCATGTGACCTCCACCCACAACGACGACCATGTCGCCGTCTCCATGGCCGCGAGCAGCCTCAATGTGCTGAGTCTGCACGGCTGCTCCACCGCCTCGGCCGGGGCGAGCGGCGTCGTGGTCGTCGGCGGACGCAACGAGCGCTTCAAGACGCTGCTGAAGCGGGAGTTCTCCGCCGCGGGCATCGGCTGGCGGGACGGCAGCGAGGTCCCGCACCTCGCGGGCGTCTCCACCGCCAATCTGTGCAACCGCACCATGCTCGGCAAGGGCGCACAGCTGGAGATCACCTCCGATCTGCGGGCCGCGATGTTCCGCGTCAACACCCGCGCGGGGCGGGCCGGCAGCACCAAGGACGAGTTCGACGCGTTCGTCGGCGCATGCCGCAGGGCGATCGCCACCCTGGAGGCCGACCCCGACCAGGTCATCCTCTGACAGCTGACAGCTGACAGCTGACAACGGCGGCGGGGCCCGGTCCGCAGCCAGGCGAAAGCCTGCGAACCGGGCCCCGTGGCCGAAACCGCGTGCTACGCCGGGGGATACAGATCCCGCGGAAGCCGGGACGCCGCGGCCGTGTCGAGCAGCCAGAGCGTCCGGCTGCGGCCGTACGCGCCCGCGGCGGGGGCCTGGATCTCGCCCGCGCCGGAGAGTGCGATCGCCGCCGCCTTGGCCTTGTCCTCGCCGGCCGCCAGCAGCCACACCTCACGCGCCGAGCGGATCGCCGGAAGCGTCAGCGAGATCCGGGTCGGCGGCGGCTTGGGCGCGCCATGGACGCCGACGACCGTGCGCTCCGTCTCGCGGACTCCCGGAAGCTCCGGGAAGAGCGACGCGACATGCGTGTCAGGACCGACGCCCAGCATCAGCACGTCGAACGACGGCGCCGCGGCGTGGTTCTCCGGCCGTGCCGCGGCGGCGAGTTCGGCCGCGTACGCGGCGGCCGCGGCATCCGCGTCACCGCCCCACTCGCCGTCGGAGGCGGGCATGGCGTGCACCCGCGAGGGATCGACCGGCACCCGGTCCAGCAGCGCCTGCCGGGCCTGCGTGACATTGCGCTCCGGATCACCCTCGGGAAGGAACCTTTCGTCGCCCCACCACAGATCCAGCCGCCGCCAGTCGACCGCGTCACGGGCCGGGGAGGCGGCGAGCGCGGCCAGCAGGGCATTGCCGTTGCGGCCGCCCGTCAGCACCACGGAGGCCGTGCCGCGCGCCGCCTGGGCGTCCACGACCCGCGTGATCAGCCGGGCGGCTGCGGCCTGTGCCATCAGCTCCTTGTCGTGGTGCACCACGATCTGACGGACAGTCACTTCGCCGCCCTCTTCGCAGCGGCGGTCTTCTTGGCGGCCCCGCCCTTCGCCGCGCCCTCGGACCGGCCACTCCCGGACCCGGCGTCGCCGGAAGCGGAATCACCGGAAGCACCGGCCGCTTCGGGCTCGGCGGCCGCCGCGGCGGTCAGATTCTCCACGCCGAACCGCAGCGCCGACGCATATGTGTCGTCCGGGTCCAGCCGCCGCAGCTCCTCCGCGATCAGCTCCGCCGTGTCACGCCGCTTGAGCGCCACCGCCCGCTTGGGCTGCCCCTGGATCGACAGCGTCGCCAGCGAGCCGTCCGCGCGGTCCAGCACGATCGGGCCACAGGTCGTCTCCATCCGCACCGCCGTCAGACCGGGGCCCGACGACTTGAGCCGCCGCACCGGCACCTGCAGCCGGTCCGCCAGCCACATGGCGAGCAGCTCGCCGCTCGGGTTGAACTCCTCGCCCGCCACCTCCACGGAGGTGACATCGCACTCGACCTGGTCCAGCGCGGCCGCCAGCATCGAGCGCCACGGCGTGATCCGGGTCCAGGCCAGGTCCGTGTCGCCCGGCGTGTACGCCGCGGCGCGCGCCGCCAGCTCCCGCACCGGGTGCTCGGCCGCATAGGTGTCCGTCACCCGGCGCTGCGCCAGTGCGCCCAGCGGGTCCTGGGCGGGGTCGGCCGGCGCGCTCACCGGCCACCACACCACCACCGGGGCGTCGGGCAGCAGCAGCGGCAGCACCACCGACTGGGCGTGGTCGACCACCTCGCCGTACAGCCGCAGCACCACCGTCTCACCGCCGGTCCCGGCGTCCGCGCCGACGCGCACCTCGGCGTCCAGCCGGGCCTTGGCGCGGTCGCGCGGCGAGCGCGAGACCCGCTTGATGACCACCAGGGTGCGCGAGGGGTGTTCGCGGGATGCCTCGCTCGCGGCCTTCAGGGCGTCGTAGGCGTTCTCCTCGTCGGTGACGATGACCAGGGTCAGCACCATGCCGACGGTCGGCGTGCCGATCGCCCGCCGCCCCTGCACCAGCGCCTTGTTGACCTTGCTGGCCGTGGTGTCCGTAAGGTCGATCTTCATGGCCGACGCCAGCTCCGTCCGTCTCGTGCGAGCATCTCGTCCGCCTCGGCCGGCCCCCAGGTGCCGGCGGGATACTGCGCGGGCCTGCCGTTCTTGCTCCAGAACTCCTCGATCGGATCGAGGATCTTCCAGGACAGCTCGACCTCCTCCAGCCGGGGGAAGAGGTTGGAGTCGCCCAGCAGCACATCCAGCAGCAGCCGCTCATAGGCCTCCGGGCTGGACTCGGTGAAGGACTCGCCGTAGGCGAAGTCCATCGAGACGTCCCGCACCTCCATCGACGTCCCCGGCACCTTCGAGCCGAACCGCATGGTCACGCCCTCGTCCGGCTGCACCCGGATGACCAGGGCGTTCTGTCCCAGTTCCTGGGTCGCCGTGTGATCGAACGGTGAATGCGGGGCGCGCTGGAAGACCACCGCGATCTCCGTCACCCGGCGGCCCAGCCGCTTGCCGGTGCGCAGATAGAAGGGGACGCCCGCCCAGCGGCGGTTGTCGATCGCCAGCTTGATCGCGGCATAGGTGTCGGTCTTTGACCTGGGGTCGATGCCGTCTTCCTCGAGATAGCCGACGGCCTTCTCACCGCCCTGCCAGCCCGCCGCGTACTGCCCGCGCACCGTGCCCTTCGCCAGATCCTTCGGCAGCTTCACCGCGCCGAGCACCTTGGTCTTCTCCGCCGCGAGGGCATCCGCGTCAAAGGACAGCGGCTCCTCCATCGCGGTCAGCGCCAGCAGCTGGAGCAGATGGTTCTGGATGACGTCGCGGGCCGCGCCGATGCCGTCGTAATAGCCCGCCCGGCCGCCGATGCCGATGTCCTCGGCCATGGTGATCTGCACATGGTCGACGAAGGACCGGTTCCACACCGGCTCGAAGAGGGTGTTGGCGAAACGCAGCGCCAGAATGTTCTGGACGGTCTCCTTGCCCAGATAGTGGTCGATCCGGAAGACCTGCTCCGGGGAGAACACCTCGTGGACGATCGAGTTGAGCTCCTTGGCCGAGGCCAGATCATGGCCGAAGGGCTTCTCGATGACCGCACGCCGCCAGGAGCCGCCCTGCTGATCGGCCAGCCCGTGCTTCTTGAGCTGCTGCACGACCTTGGGGAAGAACTTCGGCGGCACGGAGAGATAGAAGGCGAAGTTGCCGCCCGTGCCCTGCGCCTTGTCGAGGTCCTCGATGGTCGCCTTGAGCTGCTCGAAGGCGTCGTCGTCGCCGAAGTCGCCCTGGACGAAGCGCATCCCCTGGCTGAGCTGCTGCCAGACCTCCTCGCGGAAGGGGGTGCGCGCATGCTCCTTGACGGCGTCGTGCACCTCCTGTGCGAAGTCCTCGTGCTGCCACTCACGGCGCGCGAAGCCGATCAGCGAGAAGCCCGGCGGCAGCAGCCCCCGGTTGGCGAGGTCATACACCGCCGGCATCAGCTTTTTGCGTGACAAATCGCCCGTGACGCCAAAGATGACCAGACCCGACGGCCCCGCGATCCGCGGGAGCCGTCGGTCTGCAGCGTCACGGAGCGGGTTCGCTCCGATCACACCGGACAAGGTGGGTCAGCCCTCCGACGGGGTGAGGCGCTCAAGCTCCGCCTCGGTCGACTTGAGCAGATCGTTCCAGGACGCCTCGAACTTCTCGACGCCCTCGTCCTCCAGCAGCTGCACCACGTCGTCATAAGAGATGCCGAGCTTCTCCACGGCGTCCAGATCGGCGCGGGCCTGCTCGTATGTGCCGCGCACCGTGTCGCCGGTGATCTCGCCGTGGTCGGCGGTCGCCTCCAGCGTGGCCTCCGGCATGGTGTTCACCGTGCCGGGCGCGACCAGCTCGTCGACGTACAGCGTGTCCTTGTACGCGGGGTCCTTCACCCCGGTCGACGCCCACAGCGGACGCTGGCGGTTGGCCTGCGCCTTGTCCAGCGCCGCCCAGCGGTCGGACCCGAACACCTCCTCGTACGCCTCGTACGCCAGCCGGGCGTTGGCGAGAGCGGCCTTGCCGCGCAGCTCCTTGGCCTCCGGGGTGCCCAGCGCGTCCAGCCGCTTGTCGATCTCGGTGTCCACGCGGGACACGAAGAACGACGCCACCGACTGGATCTTGGACAGGTCCAGGCCGCGCTCCTTGGCCTTCTCCAGACCGGCCAGGTAGGCGTCCATCACCTCGCGGTAGCGCTCCAGCGAGAAGATCAGCGTGACATTGACGCTGATGCCCAGACCGATCACCTCGGTGATCGCCGGCAGACCCGCCTTGGTGGCCGGGATCTTGATCAGTGTGTTCGGCCGGTCCACCAGCCAGGCGAGCTGCTTGGCCTCCGCGATGGTGGCCGCGGTGTTGTGGGCGAGACGCGGGTCCACCTCGATGGAGACCCGGCCGTCCTGCCCGCCGGTGGCGTCGAAGACCGGACGCAGGATGTCCGCCGCATCCCGCACATCCGCCGTCGTGATCATGCGGACGGCTTCCTCGACGGTCACCTTGCGCGCGGCGAGATCCGCGAGCTGCTGCTCATAGCCGTCACCGCCGCTGATCGCCTTCTGGAAGATCGAAGGGTTGGTGGTGACGCCCACGACGTGCTGCTCGTCGATCAGCTCGGCCAGATTGCCCGAGGTGATCCGCTTGCGCGACAGGTCGTCCAGCCAGATCGCGACGCCTTCGTCGGAGAGGCGCTTGAGTGCGTCTGTCATGAGAGTTGCATCTCCTAGTCCTTATGCAGAATGCGTATGACGCCGTCAGCGCGCGGCGGCCGCGATCGATTCCCGGGCGGCCGCGGCGACCGCCTCGGCAGTGAAGCCGAACTCGCGGAAGAGGACCTTGCCGTCCGCCGAAGCGCCGAAGTGCTCCAGCGAAACGATGCGGCCCGCATCGCCCACATAGCGGTGCCAGGTCAGGCCGATCCCGGCCTCGACCGCCACCCGCGCCTTCACCGAGGGCGGCAGCACGCTGTCGCGGTACCCCTGCTCCTGCTCCTCGAACCACTCCACGGACGGCATCGACACCACCCGGGCCGGGACGCCCTCGGCCTGCAGCTGCTCCCGCGCCGCGACCGCGAGCTGCACCTCGGAGCCGGTGCCGATCAGCACGACCTGCGGCTCAGCGGCCTGCCCGGACGGCCCTTCGGCCTCGAACAGCACATAGCCGCCCTTCGCCGCGTCCTCGTTGCGGTCATACGTCGGCACGCCCTGCCGGGTCAGCGCCAGACCGTGCGGGGCGCCGACGCCGAACTCCTTGGTGTAGCGCTTGAGGATCTCGCGCCAGGCGATCGCCGTCTCGTTCGCGTCCGCCGGGCGGACGATGTTCAGACCCGGGATCGCGCGCAGCGAGGCCAGGTGCTCCACCGGCTGGTGGGTCGGGCCGTCCTCGCCCAGGCCGATCGAGTCATGCGTCCACACATAGGTCACCGGCAGATGCATCAGCGCGGACAGCCGCACCGCGTTGCGCATGTAGTCCGAGAAGACGAGGAACGTGCCGCCGTAGATACGGGTGTTGCCGTGCAGCGCGATGCCGTTCATCACCGCGGCCATCGCGTGCTCGCGGATGCCGAAGTGGATCGTGCGGCCGTACGGGTCGGCCTCCGGCAGCGGATTGCCCTCGGGCAGGAACGACGACGTCTTGTCGATCGTGGTGTTGTTGGAGCCAGCCAGGTCGGCGGAGCCGCCCCACAGCTCGGGCACGACCCCGCCCAGCGCCTGCAGCACCTTGCCGGAGGCGGCGCGGGTGGCGATGGAGTGGCCGGTCTCGAACTCGGGAAGGGCGTCCTCCCAGCCCGCCGGCAGCTCGCCCGCGCGGATCCGGTCGAACGCGGCCGCACGCTCGGGGTGGGCGGTGCGCCAGGCGGCGAACGTCTTCTCCCACTCGCCGCGCGCCTCACGGCCGCGGTCCAGCGCCCGGCGGGTGTGCTCGATGACCTCGTCGGACACCTCGAAGTCCTGCTCCGGGTCAAAGCCCAGGACGCGCTTGGTGGCCGCGACCTCCTCGTCGCCCAGCGCCGAGCCGTGCGCGGCCTCCGTGTTCTGCGCGTTGGGCGCGGGCCAGGCGATGATCGAGCGGGCCGCGATGAACGACGGCCGCTCCGTCTCCTCCTGCGCCGCCTTCAGCGCCCGGTACAGGCCCGCCGGGTCGAGGTCGCCGTTGGGCAGCTGCTCCACGCGCTGCACATGCCAGCCGTAGGCCTCGTACCGCTTCAGCGTGTCCTCGGAGACGGCCGTCTCCGTGTCGCCCTCGATCGAGATGTGGTTGTCGTCCCAGAGCAGGACCAGATTGCCCAGCTTCTGGTGGCCGGCCAGCGAGGACGCCTCGGCGGCGATGCCCTCCTGGAGGCAGCCGTCACCCGCGATCACCCAGACGGTGTGGTCGAAGGGGCTCTCGCCCTGCGGCGTCTCCGGGTCGAACAGACCGCGCTCGTAGCGGGCCGCCATGGCCATGCCCACGGCGTTGGCGACGCCCTGGCCCAGCGGGCCGGTGGTCGTCTCGACGCCCGCGGTGTGGCCGTACTCCGGGTGGCCGGGGGTCTTGGAACCCCAGGTGCGGAAGGCCTTCAGATCGTCCAGCTCCAGCCCGTACCCGGCGAGGTAGAGCTGGATGTACAGGGTCAGAGACGAGTGGCCCGCGGACAGCACGAACCGGTCACGGCCGGTCCAGTCGGGGTCCGCCGGGTCGTGCCGCATCAGCTTCTGGAAGAGAACATACGCGGCGGGGGCCAGGCTCATGGCCGTACCCGGATGGCCGTTGCCGACCTTCTGTACGGAGTCCATGGCCAGGACCCGGGCCGTGTCAACGGCCCGCTGGTCCGATGCGGTCCACTCGAGGTCTGTGGTGGTCGGCTTGGTGCTCACCCTGAGTCAGGGCTCCTCTCCACATGTCGAATCCCGGCGGCTGAGGTCGCACCGGGCGCTGTCGAGCCTACCCTCGCCCGGGCGCTCATCCATTCGAGCGCCTGATCGGGCGCCGACGGCAGCCGATACGGGCATCCGTACTGCCAGAGTGCCGCCCCCCGCGGCGCTTCGCCTCCCGGCGGCCGGCGGGTGTGACAGCCGGCTTCCCGGGACGGACATCCGGTGCTGATGACACCGCGGCCATGGGCATGACCGTGTATACGCGCGGCGTGCGGATACCGCTCAACACGAGCCCACCCCGGCGGAGAACGGCATATGGGCAACGTCTAGAGTGGCGTGGTACGCGCAAGTCTTTACCGGGCCTTCACTCCCGGAGCTTGCTGGGATTTCTCTGTCAGGGGTGTGCGTGACGGCCGTCGAGTCCCGACCCGCAGGGGTCGTCTTGACTCCCAGCCCGGGGGGCCATCGGCCGTTCGGGGCCCGCGTCAAGGCATTCGTGGCGCTGACCAAGCCGCGGATCATCGAGCTGCTGCTGATCACCACCGTGCCGGTGATGTTCCTGGCCGCTCAGGGCGTACCGGACCTGTGGCTGGTGCTGGCCACCTGCATCGGCGGCTACCTCTCCGCGGGCGGCGCGAACGCGCTGAACATGTACATCGACCGCGACATCGACGCGCTGATGGACCGCACCGCGCAGCGCCCCCTGGTCACCGGCATGGTCTCGCCCCGTGAGGGCCTGGTCTTCGGCATCACCCTGGCCGTCGTCTCCACGCTGTGGTTCGGACTGCTCGTCAACTGGCTGTCCGCCGCCCTCGCACTGGGCGCGCTCCTCTTCTATGTCATCGTCTACACGATGATCCTCAAGCGCCGCACCGCGCAGAACATCGTGTGGGGCGGCATCGCCGGCTGTATGCCGGTGCTGATCGGCTGGTCCGCGGTGACCGACTCGATGTCATGGGCCGCCGTCATCCTCTTCCTCGTCATCTTCTTCTGGACGCCGCCGCACTACTGGCCGCTGTCGATGAAGGTGAAGGACGACTACGCGCGCGTGGGCGTGCCGATGCTCCCGGTCGTCGCCTCCAACCGGGCGGTGGCACGGCAGATCGTCGTCTACAGCTGGGTCATGGTCGCCGTCTCGCTGCTGCTGCAGCCCCTCGGCTACACCGGCTGGTTCTACACCGCGGTCGCCCTGGCCACCGGCGGCTGGTGGCTGTGGGAGGCACACGCACTCCAGGCGCGGGCCAGGGCCGGTGTCACCGGCGGCAAGCTCAAGGAGATGCGGCTCTTCCACTGGTCGATCACCTATGTGTCGCTGCTCTTCGTCGCGGTCGCCGTCGACCCCTTCCTGCGGTAGCGACGCCGGTGCGGGGCCGGGCGTGGCCCATGCCACCGCGCCCGGCGGTCGCCAACTGATCTACTCGTCGGTAGCATCCTGATTATGGAGACCCAGTCAGACGCCCGCGCCGAGCGCCGCGCGGCCAAGCTCGCCAAGCAGATCCGCGCGTTCGCCAAGCAGCACGGCGGCGCCGAGGGCCAGCTCGCCTATCTGGGCCAGATGGGCACCCGCATCGTGCTCGTCGGCGAGGACGGGGGGTGGGGGGACCTGGTTGCCCCGAGCCATGCGATCGCCCAGGCGGCGGCGGAGAAGGCCGGGATCACGATGCATGAGTCGTTCGACGGGGACTTTGCGGCGAAGGTGCGGACGGGGCCGTACGAGTGGACGAGGATGGCGGGCATCCAACTGGGCGGCCCGCCCAACGCCTGACCCGTCCCCTGGGGCTCCGCCCCCAGTTTCGGGAAGTGGGGGTCCCCCCAGGGCGTAGGGGGAGGGGCTGGGGAGCAACACCTCACCCCGGGCCACGCGTTAGGAGTGTGACAGCACGGCCCGCGCCCAGGAGCCCCGCATGATCGACGCCGCATCCGTGGCGAACCTCGTGGATCAGCACTGCCACGGCGTACTCCGCACCGAACTCGGCCTCGGCACCTTCGAGGCGTACCTCGGCAGGACGGCGGGCCCGCCCGCCCCGGGCACCACGTTCTTCGACACGCAGACCGGCTTCGCCGTACGGCGCTGGTGTCCGCCGCTGCTGGATCTGGAGCCGCACTGTCCCCCGGCCCGCTATCTCGCCCGCCGCCGGGAGCTCGGTGTGCTGGAGGCGGGACGGCGGCTGCTTCGGGGGAGCGGCATCGCCACCTATCTGGTGGACACCGGGCTGTCCGGGGACCTCAGCGGGCCGTCCGAGATCGCCGCGGCGGGCGCGGCCGAGGCGCGGGAGATCGTCCGCCTTGAGCTCCTCGCCGAACAGGTCGCCGACACCTCCGGCACGGTGGAGTCCTTTCTGGCGAACCTCGCCGAGGCCGTCCACGGCGCGGCGGCCAACGCGGTCGCCTTCACCTCTGTCGCGGGTATGACGACACCGCTGGCCGACGCACCCGAGCCCCCGGGCCCCGGCGAGGTACGCGGCGCGGCGGGCCGCTGGCTGGCCGGGCGCGCCGTCGGCGACCGCCTCGGCGACCCCGTCCTCGTACGGCATCTGCTGTGGATCGCCGTCGCCTCCGGGCTGCCGCTCCAGCTGCACGTCGGGGTGGCGGACCCGCTGGTCCTTTCCTCCTTCGCGGCGGCGACGGCCGGGCTCGGCACGGACCTCGTGCTGCTCGGCGGCTATCCGCACCACCGTCACGCGGCGCATCTGACGAGCGTCTTCCCGCATGTGTACGCGGATCTCGGCCCTGCCCTGGCGCACACCGGAGCCAGGGCGGCGGCCGTTCTGGCCGAGCTTCTTGAGCTCGCGCCGTTCGGGAAGCTTCTCTTCTCCAGCGGCGCCCGCGGGCTTCCCGAGCTCCATGTCGTCGGCGCCCGGAGCTTCCGCGAGGCGCTGGGCAGGGTGCTGGGCGGCTGGGTCGCCGAGGGGGCCTGGTGTCTGCAGGACGCCCAGCGGGTCGCTGCGATGATCGCCGAGGGCAATGCGCGCCGTGTATACGGCCTCGCGCCGGCGGCTCGGCTCCAGGACCCGGCCGTCTGCCGGGGCTGACCCGCGGCGGCGGAGGGCCGGACAGGAGCCGGTCACACGGCGCGGCGGCCTGGCAGTGGCAGGGACAGGGATGCCGGAGCCGGAGCCGGTCGTATGGCGGGGTGGCGGACGGCCCGGAGCCGGTCGGCGACGATCAGCGCGGGCGGGAAGCCAGGCCGGTCACCCTGGGCGGTTGGTGTGCGCGACCGGCGGCGGACCGGCTCGCGGCGGTGTCCGGCGTGCTCAGCCCGTCGACCGGAACGGCCACCTCCGGACGGCGGCCCGGCTCAGGCCCGTACGGCCAGCTCCCGCTCCTCCGGGGACGGAATCCCCGGGGCCGTGACCTCCCGCTCGCGCAGGCTGAGCGCCAGCCGCAGCACCGCGATCCACATCAGAGCCGAGCCGAGCATATGGGCCCCCACCAGCACCTCCGGGACGCCGGTGAAGTACTGGACATAGCCGATGCCGCCCTGGGCGAGCAGGACCAGCAGCAGATCGCGTGCGCGCGCACGGATGTCGTCGGGGGCGTCCGCCACCCGCAGCGCCAGCCACATCGCGGCCGCCAGCGCGCACACTGCCCAGGCCGCGGCCGCATGGACATGCGCGACGTCCGCCCAGTGCCACGGCATGCGCGGCACCTCGCTGCTGTCGCCCGCGTGCTTGCCCGAGCCGGTCACCGCGGTGCCGACGGCGATGAGCGCCACCGAGGCGACCACGATCGCCCAGGACAGCTGCCGTACGGGCTTCGGCACTCGCACCCGGGGCCTGCCGTCGCCCTCGCGGGTGCGCTGCCAGGTGATGACGGTGACCGTGAGCAGCCCGTTGGCCAGCAGGAAGTGGCCGGCCACCGTCCAGGGATTCAGCCCTGCCAGCACCGTGATGCCGCCGAGCACCGCATTGCCCATCACGATCCAGAACTGCGACCAGGCGAGCCTGCTCAGCCCCCGCCGCCGCGGCTTCACGGACCGCGCCGCGATGATCGTCCAGCCGACGGCCGCCGACAGCACATAGGTGAGCATCCGGTTGCCGAACTCGATCAGCCCGTGGATGCCCTGCTCGGGCGTGGTGAACAGGGAGTCGTCCGTGCACTTGGGCCAGGTGTCACAGCCGAGGCCGGAGCCGGTCAGCCGGACCGCGCCGCCCGTGACGATGATGACGACGCTCATCACGACGGCGGACAGCGCGGCGCGCCGGAGCGTCTTCGGGGAGGGCGTCCAGCGCTGGGCGATGAAGGCAAGAGGGGTCTGCACGGCCCTCATCGTAAGAGGGGGCTTGTGCAACCGTTCACGAGGGGTACGAGTCAGGCCAGTCGGATCATTCTGCGCCGGGCCCGGCGCGGGCCCGGCCCCGGACGCCCTGACTGTTCCCCGCTGTTCCTGTTCCCGCCATTCCCACCGGAACAGCCGCTATTCCCACCGGAACAGCCGCGCCGCCGCCCCCAGACCCACGGCCGCCCACACGGCCAGTACGCCCAGATCCGCCCACGGCAGCGCCGCGCCGTGCTGGAGCACCTCGCGCAGCCCCTCGGAGAGCGCTGAGATCGGCAACAGCCCGAGCGCCGAGGCGACCGGGCCGGGGAACTTGTCCAGCGGCACGATCACCCCGCCGCCGATCAGCAGCAGCAGAAACACCAGATTCGCCGCGGCGAGCGTGGCCTCCGCCCTGAGGGTGCCCGCCATCAGCAGCCCGAGCCCGGAGAACGCCGCGGTGCCCAGCGCGAGCAGCAGCAGCACGGAGAGCGGATTGCCCTCGGGCGACCAGCCGAGGCCGAAGGCGATGGCCGTCAGCAGGCCGATCTGCAGCAGCTCGGTGGCCAGCACCGAGAGCGTCTTGGCGCACATCAGCGCCCAGCGCGGGATGGGCGACGCACCGAGCCGCTTGAGCACCCCGTACCGCCGCTCGAAGCCTGTGGCGATGGCCTGTCCGGTGAACGCCGTGGACATCACGGCGAGCGCGAGCACGCCGGGGGTGAGGAAGTCCACCGGCTGGCCGCTGCCGGTGTCGACGATGTCGACCGTCGAGAACAGCACGAGGAGCAGAGACGGGATGATCACGGTGAGCAGCAGCTGCTCGCCGTTGCGCAGCAGCATCTTCGTCTCGAAGACGGCCTGCGCGGTGATCATCCTGCCGAGGGGCGCGGCGCCCGGCTTCGGTGCGTATGTGCCGGCGCTCATCCGCGCAGCTCCTTGCCCGTCAGTTCCAGGCTGTGCTCTCCCGGGGGACAACCCCCGGACCCCCGGTCGTCTTCGTCGTACCGCGCCGTCATCCGCGCAGCTCCTTGCCCGTCAGTTCCAGAAACACGTCTTCGAGGGTGTGGCGCTCCACGGAGATGCCGTCCGGCATCACTCCGTGCTGGGCGCACCAGGAGGTGACCGTCGCCAGCAGCTGGGGGCCGACCTCGCCGGTTATCCGGTAGGCGCCGGGGGTCAGCTCGGCGGCGGCTGAACCGTCCGGGAGGGCCTTCAGCAGGGAGCCGACGTCCAGCCCCGGCCGTCCGGTGAAGCGCAGGGTGTTTTCCGCGCCGCCGCGGCACAGCTCCTCCGGGCTGCCCTGGGCGATTGCCCGGCCGGCGTCGATGATCGCGACATCGTCCGCCAGCTCCTCGGCCTCGTCCATGAAATGCGTGGTCAGCACGGTGGAGACGCCGTCGGCGCGCAGTTCCCGCACCAGCTCCCAGGTTGCGCGGCGGGCCTGCGGGTCGAGCCCCGCCGTGGGTTCGTCCAGGAAGACCAGTTCGGGCCGGCCGACCACGGCCATCGCCAGTGCGAGGCGCTGCTGCTGCCCGCCGGACAGCCGCCGGTAGGCGGTGCGGCCGCAGGAGCCGAGGCCCAGCCGCTCGATCAGCGTGTCCACATCCAGCGGATGGGCGTGCAGCCGCGCCATGTGCCGCAGCATCTCGTCGGCGCGCGCGCCCGTGTAGACGCCGCCGGACTGGAGCATCACGCCGATGCGTGGCCGGAGCTTCGCCGCGTCGGCGACCGGGTCGAGGCCCAGCACGCGCACCGCGCCCCCGTCCGGGCGGCGGTAGCCCTCGCACACTTCGACGGTGGTGGTCTTGCCGGCGCCGTTCGGGCCGAGGACCGCGGTGACGGAGCCCGCGCGCACATCGAGATCGAGGCGGTCCACGGCCGTCTTCGTCCCGTACCGCTTGACCAGACCCCGGATCTCGACGGCGGACTCGCTTCGCATGCCGGGAAGTCTAGGCGGGGAGGAGCACCCGTCGGGCCATGGGGGCGAAGGTCCGCCGCCCACCGGTCCGTCCCCCGTCCGGGCGTCGGCATGAACGGAATCTTCGGTACCGGAAACAGCCCTCGTGCGGCCGCCGCCCCATGGTGCGCGATTCCGCTGGAATTCCTGGCGGAAGGCCAGGTCAAGGCCAGGTTACAGCCTATTGCGCGGTGATTTCGGACCGCCGGAAACCCCTTCCTCCTTAGGTAACCCTTAGTGACGAAGCGCACCGGCTCGCGCGGCCGACGCCGGTTGTCACGGTCAGAAGAATTACGCAACAATGGCGTTGTGAAAAACGGCGAGGCCAGGCGGGAGACACCGCAGGAGGAGCTCGCGGCAGGGGTGCGCTCGGACCATTCGACGCGCAACCGGGTCGCGCGGTCCATCCTGGACCACGGCCCGTCCACTGTGGCCGATCTCGCCGGCCGTCTCGGCCTCACCCAGGCCGCCGTCCGCCGCCACCTCGACGCGCTCGCCGCGGAGAATGTGGTGGAAGCCCGTGAACAGCGGGTCTACGGAGCACGCACACGGGGACGGCCCGCCAAGGTGTTCGCGCTCACCGACTGCGGCCGGGACGCCTTCGACCAGTCGTACGACGAGCTGGCCGTGGACGCCCTCCGCTGGATCGAGCGGACCGCGGGCGAGGAGGCAGTCGCCGCCTTCGCCAGGGACCGTGTCGCAGCGCAGGCCGAGGCGTACCGCAAGGCGGTCGACGAGGCCCCGCCCGAGGAGCGCACCCAGGCGCTGGCGAAGGCCTTGAGCGCCGACGGGTACGCTGCTACGGCGCGCAGCGCGCCCCACAATCAGCAGGGTGAGCAGCTCTGCCAGCACCACTGCCCGGTCGCCCATGTAGCCGAGCAGTACCCGCAGCTGTGCGAGGCGGAGACCGAGATCTTCTCCCGACTGCTCGGGACGCATGTGCAGCGACTGGCCACGATCGCCCACGGCGACGGGGTCTGCACCACGTTCATCCCCAAGACTTCATCCACAGCATCTGCAAGCACGGCCGGGAGGAACCCCGCATGACTCTCCCCACGGAGACTGCCCACCCCGAACTCGAGGGTCTGGGCAGGTACGAATTCGGCTGGGCCGACTCCGACGAAGCCGGTTCCGCTGCCAAGCGCGGCCTTTCCGAGGACGTCGTCCGCGATATCTCCGCGAAGAAGAACGAGCCGGAGTGGATGCTGAAGCTGCGGCTCAAGGGTCTGCGGTTGTTCGACAAGAAGCCCATGCCGACGTGGGGCTCGGATCTGTCGGGTATCGACTTCGACAACATCAAGTATTTTGTGCGGTCCACCGAGCAGCAGGCGGCCTCCTGGGAGGAACTGCCTGAGGACATCAAGAACACCTATGACAAGCTCGGCATCCCGGAGGCGGAGAAGCAGCGTCTCGTCGCCGGCGTCGCCGCCCAGTACGAGTCCGAAGTCGTCTACCACCAGATCCGCGAGGACCTGGAGGCCCAGGGCGTCATCTTCCTGGACACCGACACGGCGCTGAAGGAGCACCCGGAGCTTTTCAAGGAGTACTTCGGCACCGTGATCCCGGTGGGTGACAACAAGTTCGCCTCCCTGAACACGGCCGTGTGGTCCGGCGGATCGTTCATCTACGTCCCCAAGGGCGTGCACGTCGACATCCCGCTGCAGGCCTACTTCCGCATCAACACGGAGAACATGGGCCAGTTCGAGCGGACGCTGATCATCGTCGACGAGGACGCCTACGTCCACTACGTCGAGGGCTGCACCGCCCCGATCTACTCCTCGGACTCGCTGCACAGCGCCGTCGTCGAGATCATCGTCAAGAAGGGCGGCCGCTGCCGCTACACGACGATCCAGAACTGGTCGAACAACGTCTACAACCTGGTCACCAAGCGTGCCGTGGCCTACGAGGGCGCGACCATGGAGTGGGTCGACGGCAACATCGGCTCCAAGGTCACCATGAAGTACCCCGCCGTCTACCTGATGGGCGAGCACGCCAAGGGCGAGACCCTCTCCATCGCCTTCGCGGGCGAGGGCCAGCACCAGGACGCGGGCGCGAAGATGGTCCACATGGCCCCCAACACCTCCTCCAACATCGTCTCCAAGTCGGTGGCGCGAGGCGGCGGCCGCACCTCCTACCGCGGTCTGATCGAGATCGGCGAGGGCGCCCCGGGCGCCAAGTCCAATGTGCTGTGCGACGCGCTGCTCGTGGACACGATCTCCCGCTCCGACACCTACCCGTATGTCGACGTCCGCGAGGACGATGTGTCCATGGGCCACGAGGCCACCGTCTCCAAGGTCTCCGAGGACCAGCTCTTCTATCTGATGAGCCGGGGCATGAGCGAGGACGAGGCGATGGCGATGATCGTGCGCGGCTTCGTCGAGCCGATCGCCAAGGAGCTGCCCATGGAGTACGCGCTGGAGCTCAACCGGCTGATCGAGCTGCAGATGGAAGGCGCGGTGGGCTGACCGCCGGCTGCCGCCACCCCCTGACCCCAGGTCCCATCTGGCTCACCCCATGAGCCTGCGAGCGAGCCGAAGGGCGCGCCGGTGCCCGCCGGGCACGGCGTCCGGAGGCCACACGCACTATGAATGCAGAAAGTGAGCGCTAGGACAGCCATGGCTGAGGCTCAGAACATCCCGGCGGGATCCACCACCGCCGGCTCGATCGCGGTGGCCGCCGAGTCGACCGTCGCCACCCGGATGAGTGCGCCCCCGTCCTTCGACGTGGCGGACTTCCCGGTGCCGCACGGCCGTGAGGAGGAGTGGCGCTTCACTCCGCTGGAGCGGCTGCGCGGGCTGCACGACGGCACGGCTGTCGCCAACGGCGCCGGTGTCAAGGTCGTCATCGACGCCCCCGAGAGCGTCATCGTCGAGACGGTCGGCCGGGACGACGAGCGGCTCGGCACGGCCGGCACTCCCGTCGACCGCGTCGCCGCCCAGGCGTACAGCTGCTTCGAGCAGGCCTCGGTCGTCACGGTGCCCAAGGAGGCCGTGCTCACCGAGCCCATCCGGATCGCGGTCCACGGCGAGGGCGGCACCGCCTTCGCCCACCAGGTGATCGAGCTCGGCGCCTTCGCCGAGGCCGTCGTGGTCATCGACCACACCGGCGACGCCGTCCTCGCCGCCAATGTCGACTTCGTCCTGGGAGACGGCGCCAAGCTCACCGTCGTCACCGTCCAGGACTGGGACGACAAGGCCGTCCACTGCTCCCAGCACAATGCGCTGATCGGCCGGGACGCCTCCTTCAAGTCGGTCGTCGTCACCTTCGGCGGAGACCTCGTACGGCTGCACCCGCGGGTTGCGTTCCGGGACACCGGCGGCGAGGCGGAGCTCTTCGGCCTCTACTTCACCGACCAGGGCCAGCACCACGAGCACCGGCTGTTCGTCGACCACAACACCCAGCACTGCAAGTCCAACGCGGTCTACAAGGGCGCGCTGCAGGGCGACGACGCACACGCCGTGTGGATCGGCGACGTACTGATCCAGGCCGCGGCCGAGGGCACGGACACCTATGAGATGAACCGCAACCTCGTCCTGACGGACGGCGCGCGGGTCGACTCGGTGCCCAATCTGGAGATCGAGACCGGCGAGATCGTCGGCGCCGGCCACGCTTCCGCCACCGGCCGCTTCGACGACGAGCAGCTGTTCTATCTGATGGCCCGCGGCATCCCGGAGCACGAGGCCCGCCGTCTCGTCGTCCGCGGCTTCTTCGCCGAGCTGGTCCAGCAGATCGGCATCGACGATGTCGAGGAGCGGCTGATCGCCAAGATCGAGGAAGAGCTGGAGGCGTCCGTCGCATGACGTACGTACGCGCCTGCGGCCTGAGCGAGCTGGACGAGGACACCCCCAAGCGGGTGGAACTCGAGGGCACGCCGGTCTCGGTCGTCCGCACCGAGGGCGAGGTGTTCGCGATCTACGACATCTGCTCGCATGCGAACGTCTCCCTCTCCGAGGGCGAAGTGGAGGACTGCCACATCGAATGCTGGCTGCACGGCTCCAGCTTTGACCTCCGCACGGGCAAGCCCGACAGCCTTCCCGCGACGCAGCCCGTCCCCGTATACCCCGTAAAGATCGAAGGGGACGACGTGCTCGTCTCCGTCACCCAGGAGTCCTGAGGCACCCATGGCAACGCTTGAAATCCACGACCTGCACGTCTCCGTCGAAGCGGAGACCGGCCCCCGCGAGATCCTCAAGGGCGTCGACCTGACCGTCAAGCAGGGCGAGACCCACGCCATCATGGGCCCCAACGGCTCCGGCAAGTCCACGCTCGCCTACTCGCTGGCCGGCCACCCCAAGTACACGATCACCGGCGGCGCCGTCACCCTGGACGGCGAGGACGTCCTGGAGATGAGCGTCGACGAGCGCGCCCGCGCCGGCGTCTTCCTCGCCATGCAGTACCCGGTCGAGGTTCCCGGCGTCTCGGTCTCCAACTTCCTGCGCACCTCCGCCACCGCGATCCGCGGCGAGGCCCCCAAGCTGCGCACCTGGGTCAAGGAGGTCAAGGAGACCATGGAGCGTCTCCACATGGACCCCGCCTTCGCCGAGCGGAACGTCAACGAGGGCTTCTCCGGCGGTGAGAAGAAGCGCCACGAGATCCTCCAGCTGGAGCTGCTCAAGCCGAAGATCGCGATCCTCGACGAGACCGACTCGGGTCTGGACGTCGACGCGCTGCGCATCGTCTCGGAGGGCGTCAACCGCGTCCGCGAGAGCGGCGAGGTCGGCACCATGCTGATCACCCACTACACGCGGATCCTGCGCTACATCAAGCCCGACTTCGTGCATGTCTTCGCGAACGGCCGCATCGCCGAGTCCGGCGGCCCGGAGCTCGCGGACAAGCTGGAGGCCGAGGGCTACGAGGCATATGTGAAGGGTGGCGTATCGGCGTGACTGCACCCCGCCAGGGGCTCCCCGGCCTCCTCGACACCGAGGCGATCCGCAAGGACTTCCCGATCCTGGACCGCCGACTCCACGACGGCAAAAAGCTCGTGTACCTGGACAACGCCGCGACGTCCCAGACGCCGCGCCAGGTGCTCGATGTGCTGAATGAGTACTACGAACAGCACAACGCCAATGTCCACCGCGGTGTGCATGTGCTCGCCGAGGAGGCCACGGCGCTGTATGAAGGCGCCCGCGACAAGGTCGCCGCCTTTGTCAACGCGCCCAGCCGCGATGAGGTGATCTTCACCAAGAACGCCTCGGAGTCGCTGAACCTCGTGGCGAACATGCTGGGCTGGGCCGATGAGCCCTACCGGGTGGACAGCGAAACCGACATCGTCATCACGGAGATGGAGCACCACTCCAACATCGTTCCGTGGCAGCTGCTCTCGCAGCGCACCGGCGCGAGGCTGAAGTGGTTCGGCCTCACCGACGACGGCCGGCTCGATCTGTCCAATATCAATGAGATCATCACCGAGAAGACGAAGATCGTCTCATTTGTGCTGGTCTCCAACATCATGGGCACGATCAACCCGGTCGAGGCGATCGTCCGCCGCGCCCAGGAGGTCGGCGCGCTCGTCCTGATCGACGCCTCGCAGGCCGCCCCGCACATGGTGCTGGACGTACAGGCGCTGCAGGCCGACTTCGTGGCCTTCACCGGGCACAAGATGTGCGGCCCGACCGGCATCGGCGTGCTCTGGGGCCGGCAGGAGCTGCTGGAGGACCTGCCGCCGTTCCTCGGCGGCGGCGAGATGATCGAGACCGTCTCGATGAGTTCCTCCACCTATGCGCCCGCGCCGCATAAGTTCGAGGCCGGTACGCCCCCGATCGCCCAGGCCGTCGGCCTCGGCGCGGCCGTGGACTACCTCACCTCGATCGGCATGGACAAGATCGCCCAGCATGAGCACATCCTGACCGAGTACGCGGTCAAGCGGCTGCAGGAGGTCCCCGGCCTGCGGATCATCGGCCCGACCACGGCCGAGGACCGGGGCGCGGCGATCTCCTTCACGCTCGGTGACATCCACCCGCACGATGTGGGCCAGGTGCTCGACGAGCAGGGCATCGCGGTCCGGGTCGGCCATCACTGCGCACGGCCGGTCTGCCTGCGGTACGGAATTCCTGCGACCACACGAGCGTCCTTCTATCTGTACTCCACGCCGGCGGAGGTTGACGCCCTCGTCGACGGGCTGGAGCACGTCCGTAACTTCTTCGGATGAGGGGCTGCTGACCTTGAAGCTGGATTCGATGTACCAGGACGTCATCCTGGACCACTACAAGCACCCGCACGGGCGCGGTCTGCGGGATGGCGACGCCGAGGTGCACCATGTCAATCCGACGTGCGGCGATGAGATCACCCTCCGAGTGAAGTACGACGGTCTGCGCATCGCGGACGTCAGCTATGAGGGCCAGGGCTGCTCCATCAGCCAGGCCAGCGCCTCCGTGCTGAACGAGCTGCTGGTCGGCAAGGAGCTGTCCGAGGCGCAGAAGATCCAGAGCGTCTTTCTGGAGCTGATGCAGTCCAAGGGCCAGATCGAGCCGGACGACGCCATGGAGGAGGTGCTGGAGGACGCGGTGGCGTTCGCCGGCGTCTCCAAGTATCCGGCGCGGGTGAAGTGCGCTCTGCTGAGCTGGATGGCGTGGAAGGACGCGACCGCCCAGGCGCTGGGCGGGGGCGCCGAGACGTCCGATGACGCCGATGAGGCTGTGAGGAAGACGGCATGACCGAGAACGCAGGGGCCGCGGTGAAGCCGGCCTCCGAGGAAGAAGTCCGTGAGGCGCTGTACGACGTCGTCGACCCCGAGCTGGGCATCGACGTGGTCAATCTGGGCCTGATCTACGGCATCCACATCGACGACTCCAATGTGGCGACGCTGGACATGACCCTGACGTCGGCGGCGTGTCCGCTGACCGATGTGATCGAGGACCAGGCGAAGGCCGCGACGGACGGCATCGTCAATGAGCTGAAGATCAACTGGGTCTGGATGCCGCCGTGGGGCCCCGACAAGATCACGGACGATGGCCGTGAGCAGCTGAGGGCGCTCGGCTTCAACGTGTGACACGCGTTCTGGCGCGTGAAGCGGCCGTGCCCGCCGGACGAACCGTCCGGCGGGCACGGCCGTTTGCGTCGCTCGCCGTCATCCGGCGGGTTCGTGCTGGGCCCCGTGGGGCGCCTGGACCTCCTGGGCCGCCTGGGCCAGCGCGGGGGCCAGGTTCTCCTTGCGGATGCGCTGGTCGACGTAGAGCAGGCTGTTCACCAGCTGAGGGAAGATCGCTGCGGCGATCTGGCCGATCAGCGAGCCGATGGCGAACGTGATGAGGCCGACCGCCATGGCGGCGAGGGCCTGCGCCGGTGAGGCGTCGGGGTCCACGGAGGCGCCCGGCAGCAGCGTGGCGAAGCTGAACGGCAGCTGGATGATGTAGGCGGCCACCGCGGCCATGATCGCGGCCAGCAGTGAGATGCCGAAGATCCGCCACCAGTCACCGCGCACCAGCTGGGACGAGCGCCGCAGGGCGGCGACCGGGCTCTGCCGCTCCAGGACGGCCACAGTCGGGGCGAACAGGAACTTCACCCAGAGCCAGACCGACAGCGGAACGGCGGCGAGAAGCAGCAGGGGCAGCAGCGCCCATGCGGCGGTCGCGCCGCTCTGCGTGGCCGCGCCCGCCATAAGCAGGACGAAGCCCGTGGCATACAGCAGGAAGGGGACGGCGAAGACGGTCAGATTCCCCAGCAGGACGGCCCCCAGCACCGAGGGCAGCCGCCCCCAGGCCCGCCGCCACACCGCGCCGAAGATGACCCGGCGGCCGATCACGGCGTCCTGGAGCACGGCCGGGCAGGCCGCCGAGAGCAGCGCCTGGGCGAGCACCATCACGGCCACGCCGATGAGCCAGACGCAGACGAAGGCGACGATGAGCGGACGGATGTCCTCCCACGGCGGTTCCTCGTAGGCCGACGTGTTCACCAGGACGTCGACATGCTCGCTGACCGCAGCGTAGGCGAGCGCGACCACGCCCGCGAAGAGCGCGGCCGCACCTCCGTAGACCGCGAGGGCCATGCCGAAGAGCTGCTTCCAGCAGCGGCCCATCGTCGCGAAAGCGCCCCCGTATATATCGCCCATCCCCAGCGGTCCGAGGGGGATCACGCCCGGTTTGGGCGGCGGGGGCGGAGGCATCCAGCCACCGCCCCACCCCGGCGGCGGGCCTGCGTAAGGCGGATTCCCATAAGCCACTGATGTCTCATCCTCCCCTTGTGCATACGAACGGCACACCGTAGCGCTTGGTGTTCGCCGCGGGTTCCCGGGGGTGTCGACAGTTGTATGTACACCCGTACGCATCGATGTGTACGCTTGTACGCATGGGGATGGGATACGGACTGCTCGCCGCGGCGATAGCGGCGGAGGTGGCCGGCACGACGGCCATGAAATACAGCGACGGCTTCACCCGCCTATGGCCCTCACTGCTCACCGTGGCGGGCTACGGCCTGGCCTTCACACTGCTCGCGCAGACACTCAGAACGCTGGCCGTCGGGACGGTCTACGCGATCTGGTCGGGCGTGGGCACCGCCGCGGTCGCCGCCATCGGCATGATCTGGCTGGGCGAGTCCGCCGGACTGGTCAAGATCGCCGGCATTGCGCTGGTGATCGCCGGGGTCGTGGTGCTGAGTCTGGACGGAGCGCACTGATGGGCCGCCGCTATGACCCCGAGCGCCGCCAGCGCATCATCGACGCGGCGATCCGCGTCGTCGGGCGCAGCGGGATCGCCGGGCTCAGCCATCGCGCGGCGGCGGCCGAGGCGGATGTGCCGCTGGGATCGACGACGTACCACTTCCGCTCCCTCGACGAGCTGCTGGTCGCCGCACTGCGCCAGGCCAACGAGGGCTTCGCCGCGGCGGTCCGGGACAGCGGCGCCCTCGCCGACCCCGAGGCCGACGTCGCCGCGGAGCTCGCCCGGCTGATGGGGGAGTGGCTCGCCGGGGACCGTGCGGGCGCCGAGCTGGAATACGAGCTCTACCTGGCCGCCCTGCGCCGCCCCGCCCTGCGCCCCGTCGCCGCGGAATGGTGCCAGGGCGTCGCAGACACCGTGGCGCGCCGCACGGACGCGGTGACGGCGCGGGCGGTGGTGGCGCTGATGGACGGGATCTGTCTGCAGGTGCTGTTGACGGGGGCGGAGTATGACGAGGGGTATGCGGGGGAGATGTTGGGGCGGGTGCTGCGGGGGTGAGGTGGGGGCCCCTGGGGCTCCGCCCCAGACCCCGTTTTCCGGGGGCTCCGCCCCCGGACCCCCGCGCCTCAAACTCCCCCAGACGGAGTCTGAGGGAGGTGGCTGGGGGAGCTGTGAGGACAAGGCCTTCAGGCCGTACCGGGCGCGGCGGCGCGAAGCTGCCGCCTCCTGGGGCTGCGGGGCGGCAGCCCCTCCCCCCGAAGGGGGGTCAGGGGCGCGGAGCCCCCAGTTTCGGGAAGTGGGGGTCCCCTAACGCCCTGGGGGCGTAAGGGGAGGGGTAGGGGAAACGGCCCGCCGCAGGCGACCGGCCGGCCTCGTGGCGACCGGGAGGTGAGACCGGTTCGCCCCCGGCACCCGCGGCCGGTTAGGTTCATGGCATGACTGACTCGCCCGACAGCACCACAGCTCCACGCACCACCGGCGCCGTCGCCGCCGGACTCGCGACGATCACCCCCGAGGGCGCCGTCCTCGACACCTGGTTCCCCGCGCCCGTGCTCGCGGAGGAGCCCGGGCCCGCCGGGACCGAGCGGCTCTCGGCGGACCGGGCCGTCGAACTGCTCGGGGACGGCGCGGCCAAGGCGATCGGGCCCGACCCGCGCCGCGGCGTCGAGGTCGTCGCCGTGCGCACCGTCATCGCCTCGCTCGACGACAAGCCGCTGGACGCGCACGACGCCTATCTGCGCCTGCATCTGCTCTCCCACCGGCTGGTCCAGCCGCATGGGCAGAACCTCGACGGCATCTTCGGGCTCCTCGCCAATGTGGCGTGGACGAGCCTCGGCCCGGTCGCCGTCGAGCAGGTGGAGACCGTCCGGCTGAACGCCCGCGCCGAAGGGCTGCACCTTCAGGTGACCAGCGTCGACAAGTTCCCGCGTATGACGGATTACGTCGCCCCCAAGGGCGTGCGGATCGCCGACGCCGACCGCGTCCGGCTCGGCGCGCACCTCGCCGAGGGCACCACCGTGATGCACGAGGGCTTCGTCAACTTCAACGCGGGCACCCTCGGCACTTCCATGATCGAGGGCCGGATCTCCGCGGGCGTCGTCGTCGGCGACGGCTCCGACATCGGCGGCGGCGCGTCCACCATGGGCACTCTCTCCGGCGGCGGCAACGTCCGGATCGTCATCGGCGAGCGCTGCCTCATCGGCGCCGAGGCGGGCATCGGCATTCCCCTCGGCGACGAGTGCGTGGTCGAAGCCGGTCTGTATGTCACCGCCGGCACCAGGGTCACCATGCCCGACGGCCAGATCGTCAAGGCCCGGGAGCTGTCCGGCGCGAGCAACATCCTCTTCCGCCGCAACTCCGTCACCGGCGCGGTCGAGGCCCGCCCCAACAACGCGGTCTGGGGCGGTCTCAACGACGTGCTCCACAGCAACGACTGACCGTCGAGGGCTTGTCGCCACCCCATCGGGTGCCTCTGCGTGACCTTTCCTGTGATCAGCGGATGAACAGGTCAAGCGCAGAGGCACCTGCGTTTTCCGAGGACGGAGAGGCGATATGAAGCTCAGGACGACCGTTGTCGGCGCGCTCGCGGCCATCGCATCGCTGGCGCTGCCCGGCGCCGCCGCACACGCCGACGAGACGCACACCGACTCGCACAACGCGCCCGTCGTCGCGCTCCTCAACACCGGTCAGATCGACGACCCGATGGAGGACGTCCTGGAGCACGCCGCGATCCTGGGCTTCACCTACGTATTCGACTGAGCCAGCGCCTCATACGCTGCCAGCAGCCCGTCGGTCATCTCGCGGCCGGCGGGCCGCAGGGGTTCCCGCACCCCGCCCGACGGCAGCCCGAGCGCCCCGAGCAGCGCCTTCGCGGTGACCGTGCCGGGCAGCCCGGACGCCATCATCAGCTCCGTCAGCGGCAGCGCCAGCGCATGGAGCCGCCGCGCCCGCTCGTTGTCCCCTGTGTCATACGCGTCCAGCACGGCCCACAACTGCCGTGGCACGACATTGGCGACCGTGGAGACGAAGCCCGCCCCGCCCACGGCGTACAGCGGCAGGTTCAGCTCCTCGCACCCCGAGTAGTAGGCCAGCCCGCTGCGGGAGATGACCTTCGCGCTGCCCAGCAGGTCATAGGCGCAGTCCTTCACCGCGACGATCCTGGGGTGCTCCGCCAGCCGCAGCATCGTGTCCGGCTCGATGCGCACACCCGTACGGCCGGGGATGTCGTACAGCATGACCGGAACGCCCACGGCGTCCGCGAGCCGCAGGAAGTGCGCTTCCACCGCGTCCTGCGGCGGTCTGCTGTAGTACGGGGCCACCGCCAGCACCCCGTCCGCGCCCGCCGCCTCGGCCTGCCGCGCGAGCTCCAGCGTATGCCGGGTGTCCGCGGTGCCGACGCCCGCGATCACCGTCGCCCGGTCGCCGACGGCCTGCGCCACCGCCCGTACGAGCGTGGCCTTCTCTGCGTCGGACGTCGTGGGCGACTCACCCGTGGTGCCGCTCAGCACCAGGCCGTCGCACCCGCCGTCCACCAGGTGCGCGGCCAGCTTCTGCGCTCCGTCGGGATCGAGCGCGCCGGTGTCGTCGAACGGCGTGACCATCGCGCACAGGGCGCGGCCGAAAGGCCCGAAGGTCCCAGAAGAGGGGGAAGAGGCAATGGAGTCCATTCACGCAGTGTGACCGGCCCGGAGGGCAAGCTCCAGTGAGATCTGCTTCAGCCGATTGCTTAGCACCGCTACGCAGAACGCTCCCCCCGCCGGATCGAGCGGGTCGGCCTTTCCCCGTACGAGCGGTGCACGCCCGCGCTGAGCCTCAGCGCGGGCGTGCAGCGGCTCACGGCGCGGCCCTACGGGCGGAAGCGCAGCACCTGCGGGTCGTGGTCGCTGTTCTGGTCCGCGAACTCCGCGTTGATGTGCACGCTGTCGTAGCTGAAGCGGCGGATGGCCGGGCTGGTGAGGATCTGGTCCAGGACCTGGCTGTTGCCGTCGTACACGTACGAGTAGCGCTCCGAGCGCGGCAGGGAGGTGATCGCCGCGCAGAGCACCCCGCCGTCCGTCAGCGTCTTCGTCGTCTCCGAGAACTCGAAGTCGTTGATGTCGCCGACGACCAGCACACGGGCGGCGCGGTCGGCCTTGAGGAGGTCCTTGACGAAGGTGTTGACCGCCTTCGCCTGCAGGTGGCGCTCCACCTCGGAGGAACGGTTCGGCGGCTGGCGGTGGGAGGCCAGCGACTCATCGCCGCCCTTCGAGGAGAAGTGGTTGGCGATCACGAAGACCGTGCGGCCGCGGAAGGTGAACTCGCCGGCCAGCGGCTTGCGGCTGTTCTCCCAGGCCTTGTTCGCCGGGTCGATCCGGCCGGGGGAGTGGGTCAGGGCGACCTGGCCGTAGTCCTTCGTCACCCCGGTCGGGGTCGTCGCATCGCCGCCCGGGCGGTCGGTGAAGGACACCCGCTCCGGGTTGAAGAGGAACACCTGGCGGATGTTGCCGCCCGGCTGCCCGCCGTCCTTGTTGTTCTCCGGGTCGATGCCGCGCCACTCGTACGCGGGGCCGCCCGCCGCCTTGATCGCGTCCGTGAACTTCCTCAGCGTCTCCTCGGCGCCGACCGTGCCGTCGTTCTTCGGGCCGCTGTCGTCCTGGATCTCCTCCAGGGCGAGGATGTCCGGCGACGCGAGATTGCCGACGACCCCGGCGGCGAGCGCGTCGAACTTCTCCTGCGGGTCCGACGGGTCGAGGTTCTCCACGTTGTATGTGGCGACCGCGAGCTCACCGCGGTACTGCTTGCGGGTCTTCTCCCGCGTCAGACCGCGGTCCACGACCGTGCCGAGGGTGCGCGCGGCCAGCGTGTAGCCGCCGTACTGGCTGAAGTCCAGCGGTCCCTCGGTCCGGCCGGCCAGCACATCGCCGACGTTCGCCTTGGGGAACGGCTGCTCGGCGCGCGGGGTCAGCGACTGGATCTTCAGCCGGCCGGTGTTCTGGGAGGTGTACGAACCGTAGACGGTGCCGCCGCGGCGATTGCGGTGCTCGAACGGATTGACCGTCACCCACATGTCGGAGTACCGGCTGGTGGCCCCGACGACCCGGGAGGAGCCGATGCGTACGTTCATCCCCTCCAGCGACTCGTAGTAGTCCAGCGCATAGCGGTGGGGCCGCAGCGGCAGGTCGTTGATGCTGCCGTCCGCGGCCGGGTCGCCGGACGGGGCGTACGTCCACGGCACCGACCACAGGGAGATCACTTCGGGGGAGGGCACCGGATTGCCGGACGAGACGACGGTGACGGCCGGCCTGCTGATTTCGGTCAGCGACTGGTTGCCGGAGGACTTGCCGCCGGGGACGTACTCCGTGACGGTGCCGGAGACCGTCACACGGTCGCCCACCGCCACGGTCGGCGCGGAGCCCGTGTAGACGAACAGGCCCTCGCTGGTGGCGTCGTTGCCGTCGCCCTCGGCGTCCTGGAACCAGAAGCCCTTCGAGCCGTAGGTCCGTACACCTGTGACGATGCCCGGGACATCCGAGACCTGCTGCCCGGCGAGCGGGGATATCCGGGTGGTGCCCTGGATGTCGTGGATGCGGACGACCATGTCGTCCGAGGCGGCGGCGGAGGCCGGGGAGGAGCCGGCGAGCAGACCGGCGGCCAGCGCCGCGGCGACGACGGCCGAGAGCGCGGAGGGTCTCGGCAGGGCGGAGGAAGACATGCGAACTCCGGAGTGAGGGGTGGTCAGAAAGGCGGAGTGGAGCTGTGCGGTGGCTCTACGCGCGTCAATCTCTTGGCTGAGAAGGGTACTTGTCAAGGGTTGACAGGTGTATCCGCGATGACGCGTGGATGAACCGAGTCGCGGCCGGCGCGGCGACGGCCACCGGGGTCTGCCGCACTGCTCCCGGCCGCCCGCGGGCGAGCGCGGCGAAACGGGCGGGATTGCGTCTACGCTGGGGATCTCGCAGGCCCCGCCAGGATCCGTTCGCGTACGCGCCGAGGAGATCGACCAGATGCCCGAAGACCGCCCCACCCTGCCCCCGGTGCTGCTGCACACGGACGCGGAGCTCGCACGGGACGCGCTCGCCGCGCCGCTGCTCTCCAGGGCCGTACGGCTCGCCCGCTGGGCAGGTCCTGCGACGCGGGTCGGCGCGGGCGGCGAACTGATCGAGGAACAGCTCCCTGCGGCCGCTGGCGAGTTGGGGCTCCCCGCCGACCAGGACGGCGCGGCGCATGCGAGCGAGGCATGGCGCATCGCGGTCGACACCGGACTCGTCGAGGTCTCGGAGCCGGACGAGAACGCCGAGGACGAGGAGGCGGAGTACGGCGGCGCGAGCGCCGGGGAGAGCCTGGAGCTCGTCACCTCCGGCAGCCCCCAGGACGTGCTCGCCATCTGGCAGGAGGCCTTCGAGGCCGTGCACGCCGATGCCACCGCGCCCGTCCTGGACGACCTCGACGACATCCTCAGCGAGGACGGCGAGATCGACTTCTCGGCGCTGGACTGGGACCCGGAGGCGGAGACCGAGTTCCTCGACGGGGTCCTCGGGAACCTGTACCTCCTCACCGTCTCCGGCGGCGGCGCTGCCGAGGAGCCCGTGCCGCTGCCCGCGCTGGCCGCGTCGATGATCGTGCCCGACGACATGGGCGAGCCCACCGACGACGTCCTGGAGCAGGTGTCCGAGGCGATGATGCGGCTGGACGACCAGTTCCGGCTGTTCGAGCCGCTCGGACTCGTCGAATACCGGCCGGTGGACGAGGCGCTGCTGGCCGAGGAGGCCGGCGATGAAGCAGCCGTGCCGCCGGGGGACGAAGAGGACGTGTCCCGGTACGGGCTGGTCCGGCTGACACCCCTCGGGCTGTACGGCGTCCGGACCCGGATGCTGGAGGCCGGGGTGGACGCGCCGGCGGTCGGGGACCTGGCGGACAAGGACGCGGACGCGCTGCTCGACGGGCTGGCCTGCTACCCGGAGATGGCGGCGCGGGCGGAGACCGAGCAGTGGCTGGCGCGGCGCGGAGTCGGGGACGCGGCGGTCCAGCTCCTCGCGGCGGCCAAGGGCGCCGACGAGGGCGCTCCACTGCGCCGGCTTCACTGCCAGCAGGCGCTGACCCTCGTCGGCGCCCAAGCCGAGCCCGCGGTACGGGCAGTGCTGGACGACCCCGAACTGGGCGGGCTGGCGCGGGTGTGGCTCGCCGAACGCGGCGCGACGGATGTGCCGCCGCCGTCCGAGTCGATGGTCTTCTGGCTGGCCATCGACACCATCGCCGCGCAACTGGACGCGGAGGGCGAGCCGGAGGAACTCCAGGAGCTGGTGGAGGGCCTGGTCGGGCGGCACGGCGGGTTCTTCGAGCAGGCATGGCGGGTGGAGCATCCGGCGACGGCGGAGGTGCTGGAGGCGATGGGGAGGCTGCACGGGGACAGGAAGCTGGCGAAGGAGGCGCGCAAGGCGGCCTTCAAGGCCCGCTCCCGTCAGGCGTCCTGACGCCCCGGGCGTCCTGCGGGGCCGGGGTGCGCCCGGGGTTGCGGCTGCCCGTCCGTGCGGCACGCCCGTGGCCCGGGCCGGTGCCTTTCCCACCCACCCGCCCGTTTCCGGCACCTCGTCGGGTGCGGGCCGGGGCGCCCCGGGGGGCGCGGCTGCCCGTTCGTGCGGGTTGCCCGTGGCGGGGGCGGGTGCTTGTCCCTCCCGCTTTCCCCCTTCGCCCTGGGGGGTGGGGGGACCCCCACGTTTCCAGCACCTCGTCGGGTGCGGCGGGTGGGTGGGGGGTCCGGCACCCCGCCGGGTGCGGGTGAGGGGGGACTCGCATCCTGTCGGGTGCGGGGACGCCGGGGCAGTCGGCCCGTCTGGGGCGGAGGGGCCGTGCAGGGTCGCCCCCGCAGAGGACCGGCGGCAAGACCGGGGTGACCCTGACAAGGGCGGTCACGCCGCCGGCCTTGAGGAGGTGAGCCCGGAGGGGCCCCGACCACCCGAGGCGGGACAAGGCCCCGAGCCCCAGGGCACCCAAGGAACAGGCAACCCGCGCCGCGCAGGGGCCCCGGCGTGCCCAAGGGCCCGAGGAGCCCGTGCCCTGCGGAGGTCGGCGTGCTCAAGGGCCCGAGGAGCCCCGCGGTCTGCGGAGGTCGGCGTGCCCAAGGGCCCGAGGTGCCCGTGCCCTGCGGAGGTCGGCGTGCTCAAGGCCCCGAGGTGCCCGCGGTCTGCGGAGGCCAGCGGCCCGAGGTGCCCGCGGTCTGCGGAGGTGGGCACGCCCGGGGAACCCTCACGGCGCGAAGCGCCGCCAGGGGGTGTAGGGGGCGAAGCCCCCTACACCAAAAAGGGGCGGGTGGGTGGGGAAAGGCCCCGCGCCCGCGGAGGAGGGCACGCCCCGGCGACCCCCACGGCGCGCAGCGCCGCACAGGGGTGTGCGGGGCGAAGCCCCCACACCCACACAGGGCGGGTGGGTGGGAAAGGGCCCGCGCCCGCGGAACGGCGCGTACGCGCCGTCCGCACACGCCCGCCCCCCGCCACAATCCCCACCAGAAGTCCCCCGATGTCGGGCTTCGTTCAGGCGGCGTTTATACGCGAGCGCAAGGGTGACGCCCGACATCAGCCACGCTGGATGCGTCCCTCAGGAGACCTTGATGCCGCTCACCCGCAGGGAGTTCACCAGACAGTCCGCGCTCACCGGCACCGCCGTCGCCCTCACCGGCGCCGTCGGCTCGCTCGCCACCGCGCCCGGCGCCCTCGCCGCCGAGGAGGGCGACACCCTCGGCCAGGGCGTCGCCGACGACGGCTACGGCGACGGCTACGGCCACCGCTGCCGCCCCGGCTACGGCCCGCTCCTCCCCGACCCGGAGGGCATCCTCGCGCTGCCCGCCGGCTTCCGCTATGAGATCGTCACGCACAGCGGCGTCACCCGGCTGGAGTCCGGCGAGTTCACGCCCGCCAAGCACGACGGCGCCGCTGCCTTCGACGGCCCGCGCGGAGTGACGCTGCTGGTCGTCAACCATGAGCTGAAGGGCCCCCGGGACCGGTGGGAGCACCCCGTGCCGCTCACCGAGGGCCTGGTGTACGACCCGGCCGCGGCCGGCGGCTGCACCGTCGTGGAGATCCGCCGTGACGGCCGTACCGCCGAGTGGGTCGGCATCGCCGGCACCTCCACCAACTGCGCAGGCGGCGGCACCCCCTGGGGCACCTGGCTGACGTGCGAGGAGAACTCCGACCGCGCCGGCGAGAACGGCATGACCAGGGACCACGGCTATGTGTTCGAGGTGGACCCCTATGACCGCCGCGCCAACCGCGATCCCAAGCCCATCAAGGCGTTCGGCCGCTTCGACCACGAGGCCGTGGTCATCGACCCCCGCCGCGGCCACGCCTATCTGACGGAGGACGACTCCAAGCCGAACGGCCTGTTCTACCGCTGGGTTCCGCCGCGCGGCTTCACTCATCGCCGCGTCCGGCTGCGCGACCTCGCCGATGACGCGGGCGTGCTCCAGGCGCCCCGCTGCTTCGATTCGGGCGGCCGGTTCGTCGACGACCTCTCCCGTGCGGCCCGTATCGGCACGGTGTACGGGGTCGACTGGATCGACGTCCCCGACCGCGACGCCAAGGAGACCCCCGTCCGCGAGCAGTTCGGGGACGGTGAAGTGACTCGCGCCCGCAAGCTGGAAGGCATGTGGTGGGGCGACGGCGGCGCGTACTTCGTCTCGTCGTACGCCCGTGGCGAGAGCCCCGGCGAGCCGCACGACGGGCAGGTCTGGTTCTACAACCCGCGCCGCCGCACGCTCACCCTCAAGGTGCTGCTGGGCGTCAACGCGAACCGGGACGAGGACGGGGCGTTCGACGGACCCGACAACATCACGGTCTCCCCGTACGGCGGACTGGTCCTCGCCGAGGACGGCGAGGGCATCCAGCACCTGTTCGGCGCGACCGACCGCGGCCGCACCTACCCGATCGCCCGCAATGACCTCAACGACAGCGAGTTCGCGGGCGTCGTCTTCTCTCCCGACGGACGCACGCTGTACGCCAGCATCCAGGAGCCCGGCATCCTCCTGGCCATCACCGGCCCGTGGCGGCGTCACTCGCCCCGCCACTGAGTGTGCGCTGAATGTGCGCGGCCGGCCTCCTGCCGCCTGTCCCGGCGGCAGGAGGCCGACCGTGGCGCGCGCTCACCGGCCCCGGCGCGGGCTCACCGGCCGCGGCGCGCGCTCACAGGGCCTGGGCCGCCGGCTTGACCATGCCGCGGACGGTGCGCGACTTCACG
Organism: Streptomyces sp. PR69; assembly: GCF_026420845.1. GTDB lineage: Bacteria > Actinomycetota > Actinomycetes > Streptomycetales > Streptomycetaceae > Streptomyces. Next base: position 316,657 of record NZ_JAOWCB010000001.1, read on the forward strand.
AAGTCGCCCATCGCGGTCATCTCCCACTCGCCCGAGAACTGCCTGATCAGCTTGGCCATCATCACACCGGTCTGCGGCTCTGCGCTGGTGAGGTCGAAGCGGACGAGCTCCTCGCCGGTCATGGCGTCGATCAGCCGGCAGTACGCCTTGGCGACCTCCGTGAACTTCTGTCCGGAGAAGGAGTTCACCGTGAACACCAGGCCCGTCGCCTCCGCGGGGAGCCGGCCCAGGTCCACGACGATCACCTCGTCGTCGCCCGCACCCTCGCCCGTGAGATTGTCGCCGGAGTGCTTGACGGCCCCGTTGAGGATCGACAGCTTGCCGAAGTAGCAGCTGTCGAGGTGATTGCGGTTGGGGCCGTAGGCGATGACGGAGGCGTCCAGGTCGATGTCCTTGCCGCGGAACGCGGGCTCCCAGCCGAGGCCCATCTTCACCTGGGACAGCAGCGGCCGGCCGCCCTTGACCAGGGACACGGTCTGGTTCTTCTGGAGGCTGACCCGGCCCTTGTCCAGATTGATCTTCCCGGCGCCGGGCGCGGCAGCCCCGGCAGCCCCGGCAGCCCCGGCAGGCGTCGGGGCCGCGGCAGCCGCCGGGGGCGCCGAGGGCATCGGCGGGGCGGCCACGCGGGGGTCGGCGGCAGCCGGGGCGGCGGGGGCGGGCGGAGCCATCGGCGCGGCGGCCGGCTCCTCGTCGACCGAGACGCCGAAGTCCGTGGCGATGCCCGCCAGCCCGTTCGCATACCCCTGGCCGACCGCGCGCGCCTTCCACGCGCCGTTGCGCAGATAGATCTCGACAACGACGAGCGCCGTCTCCGCACCGAGCCGCGGGGGAGTGAAGGTGGCGAGCGCCGTCCCGTCGTCGGCGTTGCGGAGGGTGGCGGTGGGCTCGATGCCCTGGAAGGTCTGCCCTGCCGCGTCCGGGCTGGCGGTGACGACGATCTTCTCAATGCCGGGCGGCACCGCGGCGGTGTCCACGATGATCGCGTCGGGGGCCGCCCCGCCGCCCGAGCGGTAGGTGACACCGGGGCCCGTGGGCTGGTTGTAGAAGATGAAGTCGTCGTCGGAGCGCACCTTGCCGTCGGCGGTGAGCAGCAGGCCCGATACGTCGAGCCGCACCGGAGCGGCGACGTCCACCGCCACACGGGCGGCGGAGAGGGGAATGTTCGAGCCGGGGGTCATAGCTGTCATGCCAGACGTAACGAGCGAGACGCCTTTACCGTTCCATTGCCTTCGCCCCGTCCCGCCCGTCCAGCCCGCCGTCGTCAACCGGGCGTCGCCCGAATCCGCCTGCGCCGGGTGACGGTGAACCCGATGGTCCGCTCATCCGGCCATCCTCATGTGTGCACGGCCGTACAGCACGTGAATATCCTTCATCCCGTGGGTGGGAGCTCCTTCCGTACGGAAGATGTGGACGAGGCACGGGTGGAGATCGGCGACAAGTTCTACGCCACGTCCATCGACGTGCTCGGACGGGAACGGTCCTTCGCGGCCCGGTTCGACACCGTGCGCCTCGGGGCGCTGACGATGGGCGACTTCTCCTTCGACGCCGATGTGCGGCTGCGCTTCGGGGAACTGGGCCACTACCACGTCGACGCGCTGCTCTCCGGCTGCCTGGACTGGCGGCAGGGCGAGCGGAACACGGCCACGGCGACCGTCGACGAGGGTGTGTTCTTCGATCCGGCGGGCAAGGTGTCCCTGGACCGCTGGAGACGCGACTGCCGGGTCCTCGCGGTCAAGATCGACCCCCAGGAGCTGCGCAGCCATATGGAGCGGCTGCTCGGCCGCGCCCTGCCCGGCCCGCCGCAGTTCGTTCCGCGGATCGATCTCTCCACCGCCGCCGGGCGCGGCTGGGTGCGGCTGGTGCAGCGGACGGTCGAGGACGCCGCCCGGGAAGACTCGCTGCTGCGGCGGCCGCTCGTGGCCGCACCCTTGCAGGAAGCGCTGCTCAACGGCCTGCTGCTGGCCGCCGACCATCCCTACCGGGATGAGCTGGACCGCCCGCCGCCCGCTCTGCGGCCCGCACCGGTCAAGCGGGCCGTGGACGCCATCCACGAGCGCCCCGAGCATCCCTTCAGCACCGCGGAACTCGCCCAGATCGCGCAGGTCAGCGCCCGCTGGCTGCAGGAGGCCTTCCGCAGATACGTGGGGATGCCGCCGATGGCGTATCTGCGGGACGTCCGCCTGACGCGGGTGCGGGAGGAGCTGCGGCGCGGCGACCCCGCCGAGCTGAGCGTGAGCGATGCCGCCTGGCGCTGGGGTTTCGGCCACACGGGGCGGTTCGCCGCCCAGTACCGGGCGAGGTTCGGCGAGGCGCCCTCCCAGACGCTTCGGGCACGCTGACCGGGCCCGTGCACAGTTCGGTGCGTTTTCCGGACTGACTGTGCGCGGAACGGACCGCCTCCGGGAGCAAACGCTTCTAAGGTCCTGACCACGGGTGAGTGGCGTCGGCGCTACTCACCCTCGCCCCTCACCGCCCACTCGCCCGTGCGAGTGGGCGGTTCGGCGCGGGCGCCATGCCCGGCGGGCCCGCGCCGAACCCTTCAGCGTCCTGTGCGATCGGCGTCGTGTCCGTTCGGCGGCAGGGCCGTTCAGCGCAGTGCCGCCGCCATCGTCTTCTGCGCCACCGGGGCTGCCAGACCGTTGCCGCTGACCTCCGAGCGCGCCGCGCCCGAGTCCTCGATGAGCACCGCGACCGCCACCTCCTTGCCCGTCGTCGAGCTCTTCGCGTACGACGTGAACCAGGCGTACGGCGTCTTGCTGTTGTTCTCACCGTGCTGGGCGGTGCCGGTCTTGCCGCCCACCTCGGCCCCGGAGATCTTGGCGTTGGAGCCGGTGCCGTCCTCGACCACCGTCACCATCGCACTGCGCAGCTGCTCGGCCGTCGAGGAGGAGACGATCCGCCGTTCCTCGCCGTCCTCGTACGACTCAAGGGTGTCGCCGTCCGCGTCCACCACCTTGGAGACCATATGCGGCGCGGCCAGCACCCCGTCGTTGGCGAGGGCCGCGGACACCATCGCGATCTGCAGCGGGGTGGCGGTGACGTCGAACTGTCCGATGCCCGTCTGCGCCACCTGGTCCTTGCTCATGTCCGAGGGGTACACGCTCGGATAGGCGCGCACCGGCACATCCTGCTTCTTGTCGTTGAAGCCGAACTTCTCCGCCATCGCCGTCATCTTCTCCTCGCCCAGATCGGCGGCCAGCTTCGCGAAGACGTTGTTGCACGAGTACCGCAGCGCCGTGCGGAGGGTGGCGTTCTCGCAGGGCGCGGCAGGGTTCTCGTTGTTCAGCACCGTACGGGTGCCAGGCAGGGTGTACGGGTCGGGGCTGTCGGTCTGCTCGTCGACCGAGTCGTACAGGCCGTTCTCCAGCGCCGCCGCCGCGACCACCAGCTTGAAGGTGGAGCCGGGCGGCAGCGGCTGCCGCAGCGCCCGGTTGACCATGGGCTTGTCCTCGTCCGACTGCAGCTGCTGCCAGTTCTCGCCGTCCCCCGTGCCGGTGATCTTCGACGGGTCGTACGAGGGCGTGCTGACCATGGCGAGGATGCGCCCGGTCTTCGGGTCGATGGCGACGGCCGCGCCCTTCTTCTTCCCCAGCGCCCGGTACGCGGCCTTCTGCACCGCGGGGTCGACGGTGGTCAGCACATCGCCCGGCTCCTGCCGCTTGCCCGTCAGCGCGTCGACCGGGTTCTTCAGCCGGTTGTCGGTGCCGTCGAGGACCTCGCTGTAGATGCCTTCGAGCTGGGGCGCCCCGTACACCTGCGAGCTGAAGCCGGTGACGGCCGCATACAGCTCGCCTTCCTTGTATGTGCGCTTGTACGCCAGATCACTGCCGCTGGTCCTCTCCGAGCCGGTGACCGCGGAACCGGCCACGATGATGTCGCCCAGCGGCTGCGCATACTGCGCGATGACCTTCCGCCGGTTGTGCTTGTCGTCCGCGAGAGCGTCGGCCTGGTACGCCTGCACCCAGGTCGCCCGCACCAGCAGGGCGAGCACCAGCAGCAGACCGAAGACCGAAGCATGCCTGATCGTCTTGTTCATCGCGAAGACAAGGACGAGTGGCGCAAAGCGGTACGTTCCAGATGGCCGCTCTTCTCAGGAACTCTTCATCCGGGCTCCCCCCCCACGCGGCCTGCCCGGCCTTTCGCCAGTGGGGCGAGATTCAGCGGGGCGAGATATAGCCCGACTCATACGCGGCGATCACCGCCTGGGTGCGGTCCCGTGCGCCGGTCTTCGCGAGGACCGCCGCCACATGCGTCTTCGTCGTCGCCGGTCCCACACCCAGCTGCACGGCGATCTCCGCATTCGTCAGTCCGGTCGCCATCAGCCGCAGCACCTGGGCCTCCCGCTCGGTCAGCCGCGCCGCCCACACCGGAGGGGACGGCGCCCCGCCGTGTGTGTGCTCCGCGGCCAGCGACCGCAGCGCCGACGGAAACAGCAGCGAGTCGCTGCGGGCCACCAGCCGCACCGCCTGGACCAGCTCCTCCGCGGCGGCCCGCTTGAGCAGGAAGCCGGCCGCACCCGCGCGCAGCGCGTCGTACACATAGGAGTCGTTCTCGAAGGTGGTCACCACCACGATCCGCGGCGGCCCGTCCGCCAGCCCGGCCAGGATCTGCTCCGTGGCCCGGATGCCGTCGATCTCCGGCATCCGCACATCCATCAGCACCACGTCGGGCCGCAGCTCGCGGACCACGGAGACGGCTTCGGCGCCCGTCGCCGCCTCCCCGACGACCCGGAGGTCGTCCTCCGCGTCGAGGATGACCCGCAGCGCGGTGCGGACCATGCGTTCGTCGTCGGCGAGGACGACCCTGACCTCCCGCTGCTCGCTCATCGGCCGCGTCTTGCTCATCGGACGTGTCCCTTCAGGGGCAGCACGGCGGACAGCCGCCACACACCCTGTCGGGGCCCTGCCTCGGCGTGGCCGCCGAGCAGCGAGGACCGCTCGGCGATGCCGCGCAGCCCGCGGCCGCCCCCCGGGCGCACCGGGCCTGGCCTGCCGGGCAGCGGATTCTCCATCGTGATCTCCAGCTTCTCGTCGCCCACCACGACCGAAAGGGCCGCCGGGGCGGCCTGCGCGGGCCCGCCCGCATGGCGCAGGACGTTGCTCAGGCCCTCCTGGACGATGCGGTACGCCTCCCGGGAGACGGCCGCCGGGACGGCCGCCAGATCGCCCTTGGACGTCAGGGACACCGGCACCCCGCTGCGCGCGAGCAGCCCGTCGAGGGCGTCGAGTCCCGGCCCGGTCAGACCGCCGGCCGCCTCGGCCCCGCCGTCCCCACTAGCCCCGAAGTCCCCGCGGTCCCCGCTGGACCCGTCGTCCTCGCCCTGCCGCAACAGGCCCAGTACGGAGTCCAGTTCGCCCACCGTACGCCGTGCGGTGTCCTCGATCGCCGCCAGCGCCTCCCGTACGAACTCCACATCGCCGGGCGCGTCGCTGTCCAGGACCCGGCGCGCCGCGCCCGCCTGGAGGGTGACCGCGCTCAGCGCGTGGCCCACCGAGTCATGCAGCTCCCGGGCCAGCCGGTTGCGCTCGGCCAGTTCGGCCGCGCGCCGCTCGGCGGCCGCCAGCCGGTCCTCCGGGGTGGGGCCCAGCAGCAGCGGGGCCGCACGGGCCAGCAGCGCGCCCGCGGCCGCCGACCACGCGGCGAGCGCCAGCAGCATGGCGACCCCGGCGAGCGGGGCGAGGACCAGGGCAGCCGGCCGGGCCAGCATCTCGGGGGCCCCGAGCCAGTGCCGCACCGACCCCGAGAACGGCACGATCATCATGGAGACGGCGAACGGAGGCAGCGCCAGCGACGCCCCGCTGATCAGCGCGCCCACGCCGAAATGCAGCGTGCACCAGGCCGAGGTGCGCAGCCGTGCGGCCCGCGTGCGCGCGGGCCCCACCGCGCCGTCCGCGAACCGCTCCGGAGGCACCCCGCACAGGGGCCGGGCGACGGCTGCGGACAGCGGCCGGGCCATCGGGGCGAGGGCGGTGAGGGCGACGATCGGCAGCGCCGCGCCGTACGCGCCGAACTGCAGGGCGGCAGAGTTGTCGAAGAGGCCGCCGGCGCCGCTGAGCGGACCGACGAACACGGCCGCGAGCAGCCAGTACGGCATCAACAGCGCGCCGCCGAGAATCAGATGGACCCAGCGCAGCCTGGCCCGCCTGCCGAACAGCGCGCCAAGCGCCCGGCCCAGGGCGCTCACACCGTGCCGCGCCGCCGCAGCAGCGAGGCGATGCCGCAGGCGAACAGGATGCCGGAGATCATCTCCACAGCGTAGGCGACGGGCAGCAGCGCCGGCACTTCGCCGGACGCGTCCGCGACGGGCAGCAGTGCCGCCAGCGTGAGATAGCCGCCCCAGGCGCCGAGCACCGCCGACCCCACCCAGGCCGCGGCGAGGGCCGTGCGCACCCGCGCGCCGGGAAAGCGGCGGAAGGCGAGCGACACCGCCCCGCCGACGGCGAGCGCCGCGAACAGCGCACGGACAACCTCCAGCACCCGGAAGTCCGCGGTCCGGGAGGCGACCGTCTCCGCGGACAGCCCCATCTCGGCTCCCAGCGCCCACATCACATGCAGCGCCGCGGGACCGAGTGCGGCCAGTGCCCCGGCCGTGACGGCCGCGCGCATAAACGGTCCGGTCGTCGCGGACGGCAGCTCCCAGATCCGGCCCCGCCACACCCGGCTCCAGCGCGCCCGCGCGTACAGCGTGAACAGCCCGCCGAGGGCGAGGCCCTGGACGATGAAGCCCCCGTAGACGACGGCGAACACCCAGGAGTCGAGGAAGGCGGCGTCGGACGCCTCCTGCGCAGCCGTCGTCCCGCCGAGCGCGGCGACGGCGAGCTGAAGCGGAAAACCCACCATGATCGGGGCCAGCAGACCCGAGGCGGCCCATATGGGGGCCGCCAGCAGCCAGGCCCGCACCCGCAGCCCCCACGGCTGGGTGAGCAGCAGCGCCAGCAGCACGACGCAGGCGTCCATGAGGAGCGTGACGACATTGGCGACGATCATCGTGCCGCGGTGGTCCAGCAGAACGCTGCCGTCAGGGATGCCGATGCGGCTCCCCGCGATCCAAGCGGCCTTGAGCGTGACATAAGGGACGCAGGCGGCGATCGCGACGGCGCGCAGCACGACGGGCAGCCGGGCGGCCGCACCCGGGGCGTCCGGTGCTGTGGCGAACATGGTCGGTGTCATGCCTCCACGCTCCCGGGCCGGGCCCCGGCGCACCTCGTGCGCGGCGACGATCTCCCTCCCCCTTACGGGGGAGGAGGGCGTCCGCACCTCCCCGGCCGGGGCTCAGCCGTCGAGCGTCAGCACATACTCGTCGATCTCCTCGCCGCGGGCGTGCGCGAAGCCCCGGCCCTTCCCGGTGACGCGGAAACCGCACTTCGAGAGCACCCGCAGCGAGCCCGCGTTGTCGGCCGCCGCGCGCGCGTACAGCGGCCGCTCCGGCACCAGCTCCAGCAGCGCCCGCAGCGCGGCGGTCGCCACGCCGCGGCCCCAGTGGCCGCGGCCGATCCAGTACGTCACCTCACGCTCGCCCGGCGGCCCGTACACGGCGGCGTGCCCCGCGGGTACGCCGTCGGCCAGCACCGTGCGGTTGATGTCCCCGGAGGCGAGCACGCGTGCCCAGTGCGCGTCGAAACGGCCGCGGTCGGCCGGGTCCTCCGGTGTGAAGGCGGCCATCCGGGCGGCCTCCGGGTCCTGCATCTGCGCGAAGAACAGATCCAGGTCCTCCGCGCGCACCTCGCGCAGCGAGATCTCCATGTCACAGCCTCCTGGTGGCGAGGGTCAGCCGGTCCCGGGCGTCGAGGAGCGCGTCCTTGATCGTCTGCTCATGCGCGGGCGTGAGCCGTGCCGCCGGCACCGAGCAGCTCACCGCGTCGCGCGCGGGCGTGCGATAGGGGATCGCGACGCCGAAGCAGCGCAGCCCCACGGTGTTCTCCTCGCGGTCCACCGCATAGCCCTGCTCGCGGACCCGGTGCAGCTCCTCGATCAGCTGCTCGCGGTCGGTGATCGTGTTCTCGGTCACCGCCGCCAGCGTCTCCGGCAGCAGCTTGCGGACCTGCTCGTCGCCGTACGTCGCCAGCAGCGCCTTGCCCAGGGCGGTGGAGTGCGCGGGCAGCCGCCGGCCGACGCGGGTGAAGGGCCGCAGATAGTGCTGCGACTGGCGGGTGGCGAGATAGACGACGTCGACGCCGTCGAGCCGCGCGAGGTGGATCGTCTCCGCGGTGTCGTCGGAGAGCCGGTCCAGCGTGGTCCGGGCGGCCGCGACGACCTCGTCCCCGTCGATGTACGAGGTGCCGACCAGCAGCGCCCGTACGCCGATGCCGTACCGCGTGCCGGTCGCGTCCGTCTCCACCCAGCCCAGCTCGACCAGTGTGCGCAGCAGCATATAGAGGCTGGACTTCGGATAGCCGAGCGCCTCCTGCACCGCGGCCAGCGAATGCATGCCCGGACGCCCGGCGAAGAACTCCAGCAACTCCACCGTCCGCACCGCGGACTTGACCTGCGCCCCGCCGGAATCAGCCGCGACCATATCCCCCTCGCCCCTTCCGCGTTCACCACCAGGAACGCCGTTCAGCCTACCGAGCGGGGCGACTCCACGACGACGGTGCGCCGCAACCGCGGCCGCGCCTCCCGCGTCCCCCGCACCATGATCCGAAACGCGACCCCCGCCGACCTCGACGCCGTCGTCCGTACCCACGCCGAGGCCCGGGCCACGTACTACCGCGGACACATCCCCGACGAGCAGTTCGACAGCCCCGAGGCGCACGCCCGCAGCAGAGCGGCCTGGGAGACGGCCATCGCGCGCGGCGGCGTGCTGTGCGCCGAGCACGGCGGCGCGCTGGCCGGGGTCGCCGCGTTCCGGAAGCGGGAGCAGGGAGAGGGCATGACGCTGACACAGCTGCACGTGGCCCCCGCCCACTGGCGGCGCGGCATCGGGACGGCGCTGCACGACGCGTGCGTGAGCCGCTGGCGGACCGCCGGAGTGACGCATGCCCGGCTGGAGGTGTTCGAGCGCAATCTGCGGGCCCGGGCCTTCTACGCCGCGCACGGCTGGCTGCCGCATCCGCTGACGCCAAGCGCGGGAAACCACGTGGTGCTGACCCTGGCCGTCCCCGCGGCGACGGAGGAGATGTACTCCGGGGACAGCCGCTGAGCATGGAGGAGACACGGGGATATCCGGTTGACCGCAGGGGTACGGCGGCCAAGAGTGAGCGCATGGAGATCAAGGACGCCCGCGCTGAGTTCACACCCGAGTCGGTCTATCTGAACACCTCCACCTGCGGGCTGCTGCCGCGCCGCACGGTGCGCGCGATCGCCGCGCTGGCCGGGGAGCTGGCCGCCGGACGTGCGGCCGGGGCGGGGGACATGGCGGCCGTCGACGCGGCCCGCGGCTCCTTCGCGCGGCTCGTGGGCGTGCCCGAGGGCCGCGTCGCCGTCGGCGGCTCGGTCTCGGTCCATGTCGGGCTGATCGCCGCCGCACTGCCGTCCGGCGCGGAAGTCCTCCTCCCCGAAGGGGAGTACGCCTCCGTGATCACGCCCTTCACGGTGCGCGGCGACCTCAAGCTCCGCTACGCGCCGCTGGATTCGCTCGCCGAAGCCGTACGGCCCGGCACCCATCTGGTGGCCTTCTCGGCCGTGCAGTCCGCGGACGGCCGGCTCGCCGATCTGCCGGCGCTGCGGGCCGCGGCCGCCGCCTGCGGGGCCCGTACGCTTCTCGACGCCAGCCAGGCGGCCGGCTGGCTGCCGCTGGACGCCGGTGCCTGGGACTTCACCGTCACCGGCGGCTTCAAGTATCTCCTCTGCCCGCGCGGCGCGTCCTTCCTCACCCTCACCGAGGACGCCCAGCGGACGCTGACGCCCTTCCACGCCGGAACCTACGCGGCGGAGGACCAGTCGGGCAGCCTGTACGGGCCGGTGGAGCGGCTCGCCCGCTCCGCGCGCCGCTTCGACGAGCCTCCGGCGTTCCTGGCGTACCACGGTGCACAGCAGTCGCTGGGGCTGCTGGAGGAGATCGGGGTCGAGGCGGTGTACGCCCATGACACCGCGCTCGCCGGGCAGCTCCGGGAGGGGCTGCGGCGGCTGGGGCACGAGCCGCTGGGAAGCGGGAGCGGGCCGTCCGCGATCGTGGCCGTGCCGGGGCTCGGGCACCGGGCGCCGGAGCTGGCGCGCGCGGGCATCACCGCGGCGGACCGCTCGGGCTGTCTGCGGGTGTCCTGCCACCTGTACAACTCCGCCGCCGATGTGGACCGGCTGCTGGATGCGCTGTCCGGCTGACCGCCTGACCGGCGACGCTGCGCGCGGACGGGGCGGGCGCGCCATGGCGGGCGAAACAGGCGGGCGGTGCGCCGCGCACGGGGATGGCGCACCCTGCCTGCGGCCGTGCCCGCGCCCCGGCTCAGCCGCGGCGCTCCGGGCAGCCCGCCGCCTCCGGGCACAGATTGGCCTCGACCTTGGACAGCAGCCGGGCGAGCTCCGCGCGCTCGTCGGGGTCGAGGCCCGCGAGCGTGTACCCCTCCAGCTCGCCCCAGGCCGCGGTGACCTCGCACAGCAGCGCACAGCTGCTCTCCGTCGCCTCGACGAGGACCGCGCGGCGGTCCGCCGGGTCCGGGCGCCGCCGCACATGCCCGCTCTGCTCCAGCCGCTGCAGCATCTTGGTCACCGTGGACGGGTCGAGTTCGACCGCCTTGATCAGCTCGGACTGACGCACCGGCCCGGCCTCCCACAGGTGCATCATCACGAACTCCTGCCCCGGATACAGGCCCAGTCCCTTGAGCAGCCTGCCCGCGGCGATGCGATGGAGACGGGCGACCCGGCCGATGGCGTGGCTCACCGGTCCGCTGCCCGCGACCTGCGGCAGCATCCCGCAGGCAGCTCCCTGCTCCCCCTGCCGCCCCTGTGGTGTCGCGGACCTCATCGCGGGCCTCCCTGGCCTTTCGACCTCCTGTGACGTGCTTTCGTCAGTCTCCCAGAAAGAATAACTTGGCCGACCAATGAAGTCTGCTACAGTGGCCCGCGCGGCTTAATTGGCCGACCAATAATATGCCTTCACGGGAGTGCGCATGACTACCGCCTTCGACCCGATCGACCTCTCCGGCACACAGCTCGCCAACCGCATCGCCATGGCTCCCATGACCCGCAGCCGAGCCTTCGGCCCGGGGCTCACGCCGACGGAATCCGTCGTCACGTACTACGCCCAGCGCGCCTCGGCCGGCTTCATCATCTCCGAGGGCATCCAGCCGTCCGCGGTGGGCCAGGGCTACCCCGACACCCCCGGCCTGCACAGCGCAGAGCAGGTCGCCGCCTGGCGCAGGGTCACCGACGCCGTCCATGACAAGGGCGGCGTGATCTTCGCCCAGATCATGCACTCCGGCCGCATCGGCCATCCCGTCCTGCTCCCGGACGGCCTCCATCCCGTCGGCCCCTCCGCCGTCCCCGCCCAGGGCCAGGTCTACACCCACGACGGGCCCAAGGACTTCCCCACGCCCAAGGCGCTGACCTCTGACGAGGTGCGCGCCACCATAGGCGACTTCGCCGCGGCCGCCCGCAACGCCGTGGACGCGGGCTTCGACGGCGTGGAGATCCATGGCGCAAACGGCTATCTCGTCCACCAGTTCCTGGCGCCCGGCGTCAACCGGCGCACCGACGAGTGGGGCGGCTCTGCCGAGAACCGCATCCGCTTCGCCGCCGAGGTCGTCAAGGCCGTCGCGGCCGAGATCGGCGCGCACCGCACCGGGCTGCGGATCTCCCCGGCCAACCCGTACAACGACATGGCGGGCTCCGAGCCCGACGCCGAGGAGACGTACACCAGGCTCGTCGCCGCACTCGAACCGCTGGGGCTCGGCTATCTCCACATCATGGAGGCCGCGCCCGAACCGCGGGAGATGACTCTCGCCCTGCGCAAGCAGTTCTCGGGGACCTTCGTCCTCAACCCGGCGACCGAGGGGTTCACCGGGCCCGAGGCCCTCACGCTGATCGAGGACGGCGTCGCCGACGTCCTGGCCTTCGGAGCGCTGTTCCTCGCCAACCCGGACCTCCCGGCCCGGCTGCGGGCCGGCGGCCCGTACAACACCCCCGACCCGGCCACCTTCTTCGGCGGCGGCGATGAGGGGTTCGTCGACTACCCTGCGCTGACCGCCGTCTGAGCGCGAGAAGGGGCCGGTCCATCACGGACCGGCCCCTTCGTCTCAGGGCGTCAGCGTCTGCGCCTTCGACTGCCGCCGCGTCACCGCACCGGCGTGAAGTCCCGGGCCCCGATGAACTCCGGACGCCGCACCGGCGCCGCGAACGGCTCCACCGCCGCGTTCTCCACGCTGTTGAAGACGATGAAGACATTGCTGCGCGGGTACGGGGTGATGTTGTCCCCCGAGCCGTGCATGCAGTTGCAGTCGAACCAGGTGGCCGAGCCGGCCTTGCCGGTGAACAGCCGGATGCCGTGCGCGTCCGCGAACTTCGTCAGCGCCTCGTTCGACGGCGTGCCCGCGTCCTGCATCTGCAGGGACCGCTTGTAGTTGTCCTTCGGCGTCGCGCCCGCGCAGCCGAGGAACGTCCTGTGCGACCCAGGCATGATCATCAGGCCGCCGTTGGTGTCGTAGTTCTCGGTCAGCGCGATCGACACCGAGACGGTCCGCATGTTCGGCAGGCCGTCCTCGGCGTGCCAGGTCTCGAAGTCCGAGTGCCAGTAGAAACCGGACGCTCCGAAGCCCGGCTTCACATTGATGCGCGACTGGTGGACGTACACATCCGAGCCGAGGATCTGCCGGGCCCGGCCCACCACACGCTCATCGCGGACCAGACCGGCGAACACCTCGCTGATCTTGTGCACCTCGAACACCGAGCGCACGTCCTGGGACTTCGGCTCGACGATCGCGCGCTCATCGGCGCGCACCGCCGGGTCGGAGATCAGCCGCTCCAGCTCGGCGCGGTAGACCGCGACTTCGTCCTCGGTGATGAGCTGGTCGATGGCGAGAAACCCGTCGCGCTCATAGCCGCTGAGATCAGCCGGGGTAATCGGGCCGGGCGCGCCCGGCGCGGAGTAGACGACCGGGTCCTGGCGGGGGACGGTCACCTCGCTCGCGCCACGGGTCGGGTACAGATCGGTCAGTGCGGCGGCGGTCGCCATGGGTTCAGCCCTCCTCGGTCAGCAGCGGGTAGACGCCGTTCTCGTCGTGGTCCTCCCGTCCGGTCACGGGCGGGTTGAAGACGCAGACGCAGCGGAAGTCGGTCTTGGGGCGCAGGGTGTGCTTCTCATGCCCGTCCAGCAGATACATCGTGCCCGGCGCGATCCAGTGCTTCTCGCCCGTCTCGTCGTCGGTGAGCTCCGCCTCGCCCTCCACACACAGCACGGCCTCGACGTGGTTCGCGTACCACATCGACGTCTCCGTGCCCGCGTACAGCACCGTCTCGTGCAGGGAGAAGCCGACCTTCTCCTTCGCGAGCACGATGCGCTTGCTCTCCCAGGTGCCGGACGCCGATTTCACATGGCGCTCGGTGTTCTCTATGTCCTTCAGCGATCGGACGATCACGGTGTCTTACTGCCTTTCTCGTGCGTACGGGTGCAACAGGCGGTCGCGGACGGGCGGCCCGCTCGGCTGACCGGGGCGGACGCTCACGGCGTCCGCCCCGGTCGACGACATGCTGACGACATGCTCGGAACGGGATGGGAGGTCAGGCCGTCTCGCGGACGGCGCGCGCCAGGATGCGCAGGCCCTCGTCCAGCTCCTCCGGGCTGACGGTCAGCGGCGGCAGCAGCTTGACGACCTCGCTCTCCGGACCGGAGGTCTCCAGCAGCAGCCCCAGTTCGAAGGCGCGGGCGCAGACCGCCGTGGCACGCGCCTTGTCCTCGAACTCCACGCCCCAGACCAGACCGCGGCCTCGGAAGGACGCGCCGGACTCCGCGCCGCTCTCCTCGACGACGGACAGCAGGGCGCGCTCGACCTGCTCGCCGCGCGCCATCGTCTGCTTCTCCATCTGGCCGTCGGCCCAGTAGGCGTCGAGCGCGGCCGCGGCCGTGACGAAGGCGGGGTTGTTGCCGCGGAAGGTGCCGTTGTGCTCGCCCGGCTCCCAGATGTCCAGCTCCGGCTTGAACAGCGTCAGCGCCATCGGCAGGCCGTAGCCGCTGATGGACTTGGACAGGGTGACGATGTCCGGGCTGATGCCGGCGTCCTCGAAGGAGAAGAAGCCGCCGGTGCGGCCGCAGCCCATCTGGATGTCGTCGACGATCAGCAGCATGTCCTGGCGGTGGCACAGGTCCTGCAGGGCGCGCAGCCACTCGGCGCGGGCGACGTTGATGCCGCCCTCGCCCTGCACGGTCTCCACGATCACGGCGGCGGGCTTGTTCAGCCCGGAGCCCTGGTCCTCAAGCAGCCGCTCGAACCACAGGAAGTCCGGCACCTGGCCGTCGAAGTAGTTGTCGAACGGCATCGGCGTGCCGTGCACCAGCGGGATGCCGGCGCCGGCGCGCTTGAACGCGTTGCCGGTGACGGCGAGCGAGCCGAGCGACATGCCGTGGAAGGCGTTGGTGAAGGACACGATCGCCTCGCGGCCCTTCACCTTGCGGGCCAGCTTGAGCGCGGACTCCACGGCGTTGGTGCCCGTCGGGCCGGGGAACATGACCTTGTACGGCAGGTCACGCGGCCGCAGGATCACATTCTGGAAGGATTCCAGGAAGGCCCGCTTGGCCGCGGTGGCCATGTCCAGGCCGTGGGTGATGCCGTCGCGCTCGATGTAGTCGATCAGCGCGCGTTTCAGCACCGGGTTGTTGTGCCCGTAGTTGAGTGATCCGGCGCCGGCGAAGAAGTCGAGATACGTATGGCCGTCCTCGTCGTGGAGGTAGCTGCCCTGCGCGCGGTCGAACACGGCGGGCCAGCCGCGGCAGTAGCTGCGCACCTCCGACTCAAGGGTCTCGAAGACGCTCAGGGCGGGCGGGGTGATGGTCACAGCGGTTCTCCAGGGAGATGGGGGTGGTCTGGTCGGTGACAGCCGGTCATACGGGACGCGGCCGGACGCAAGGGGGCGGCCGGTCGCCCGGGGGCTGCGGTCAGACGGCGACGGGGCCGATGCGGTAGAGCACTTCGGGCTGGTGGGTTCCCTCGGGGAACAGCCCTCCGTCGAAGAGGACCTCACGCTCCAGGGGTGCGCCGTGACGCTTCGCATACGCGGTGAACAGCCGGTCGGAGGCGGTGTTGTCCGGAGTGACGGTCGTCTCGATCTCCTGGATTCCGTGCGCCTCGACGACCCTGGCGGTCAGCGCGTCCAGCAGCGTGCCGGCCAGCCCCTTGCCCCGGTGTGCCTGGTCGACGGCGACCTGCCAGACGACCAGGGCCTCGGGGCGGTCGGGGCGCACATAGCCCGTGACGAAGGCGATGGGCTCGCCGTCGGCGCCGCGCGCCACGACGGAGGTCGCCGCGAAGTCCCGACACCACAGCAGGTAGCTGTACGAGGAGTTGAGGTCCAGGACCTCGGAGTCGCGGGCGATGCGCCAGATCGCGGCTCCGTCCTCCACTCGTGGGGTGTCGATCTCCGTGAATTCGCTCGGGCCTCGTACAAGGTCTTCTTGTGCGGCGGTCATGTCCAGTAAATTTACCGAGCTAATTTTGAAATTGCATCGGGGGAAGGGGTTGGGCAGGGCGCGATGATGTGTTATCGCGCGGGCGCGAACTGGGCATGGTCACGCCATGAATATGTCAGTGTTTGCCCTGGAAATATGGGGTGAACCGGACTGGCTGTCGAGTAGGTCACACGTTAGTAACTGTCATGAGACCCGTCCGAATTATGGTTGCCGAACCTGACGGAACCTTGGTGTTTAGGATCGGAGAACCGGGGCAGAAGAATATGGGAAGCTGCCCTCAATAAACCGCTTTCGAATATTCGGGAATTCGCCCGGATTCTCGCTTGTGGGAAATCCGGAGAGGCAGCCGGGCCCGGGCTCGACCGGGGGAGCCCGGCCCCTCGCGCGGTCCTCGTACAGTGCAGGCATGAGCGATCACGTGGTGCTGCATGTGAAGGGGCGGGTGCTCGTCGGGCCCGAGGAGGTGCGCGACGAGCTGTGGGCGGTCGACGGCCGCATCACCTATGAGCGGCCGCGCAGCGCAGAGGCCGTCGTCGTCGAGGGCTGGGCGCTGCCGGGGCTCGTCGACGCACACTGCCATGTGGGCCTCGACCAGCATGGCGCGGTCGACGCCCCGACCAGCGAGAAGCAGGCCGTCACCGACCGGGACGCGGGCACGCTGCTGATCCGCGACGCGGGCTCCGCCGCGGACACCCGCTGGATCGACGACCGTGACGACCTGCCGAAGATCATCAGGGCGGGCCGCCATATCGCCCGCACCCGCCGGTACATCCGCAACTACGCCCATGAGATCGAGCCGGGCGATCTGGTCGCCTATGTCGCCCGCGAGGCCAGGCGCGGCGACGGCTGGGTCAAGCTCGTCGGGGACTGGATCGACCGGGAGGCGGGGGATCTGACCGCCTGCTGGCCGCGCGGTGAGGTCGAGGCGGCCATCGCCGAGGCCCATCGGCTGGGCGCGCGCGTCACCGCCCACTGCTTTGCCGAGGACTCGCTGCGCGATCTTGTCGAGGCCGGCATCGACTGCATTGAGCATGCCACCGGCCTCACTGAGGACACCATCCCGCTCTTCGCCGAGCGGGGCGTCGCCATTGTGCCGACGCTGGTGAACATCGCGACGTTTCCGCGGCTCGCGGCGGGCGGCGAAGCCAAGTTCCCGCGCTGGTCGGCCCATATGCGGGCGCTGCACGCCCGTCGGTACGACACCGTGCGCTCCGCCTACGACGCGGGCATCCCGGTCTTCGTCGGCACCGATGCCGGCGGCTCCCTGGCGCACGGCCTGGTGGCGGCGGAGGTCGAGGAGCTGGTGAAGGCCGGCATCCCGCCGCTTGAGGCGCTCTCGGCTACCACCTGGGGAGCGCGTGCCTGGCTGGGCCGCCCCGCGCTGCAGGAAGGCGCCCCTGCGGATCTGGTGGTGTACGACAGCGATCCGCGCGCGGATGTCAGGGTGCTGGCCGGGCCGCGGCGGGTGATCCTCAACGGCCGGGTGATCGGCTGAGGCGGCGGGGGCGACTGGCCGGCCGGTCCGCCGGTCGGCGCTGGGGGCGTCGGCTGCTGTTGACAGCCCGTGACCGTCTGCCGACGGCGCTCGTTTGAATACCTCTGAGTACCTCGCGGATGAGCCTGTTGCGCCTGTGAGGTCAACCGGCGTACCCCCTCTCCGCCGCCACAAGGGTGACCTGGGGGAACAGTCGTACCGGAGGAATCGAATACAAGTGCGGAAACCCTACTTTGGGGTGAACTCACGTCAGGTGTCTGTCGATTCACTCTCAGTGCGTAAAGATTCCGGTGTCTGACGTCGCTGCCGCCCCTGTGTCCCCAGGGGCGGCAGCGACACCGTTTCTCTTGTGGGGGTTCCACCGCTTTGAACAGCAACACCTTCCGGATGCCCGCCCGCCGCCGTGGCGCGACCCGTCGCCGTGCGACCGGCGTCACCGCGGCCGCCGTCGCCCTCGCCCTCGCGTCGGGGTCCGTCGTCCTCGCCGGTCCGGCGCATGCCTCCGGGGGCGAGTCGGACAAGGGCCGGGCGGCCGCGGTCGTGCTCCGCACCGACCTTGATGTGTCCCTGCTCGACAAGGCCGTCGTCCCGCTCACGACCACGCTCAACGAGGTCAAGGCCCCCGCCGGCGCCGAGAAGACCGCGCTGACCGCAAGACTCGACGGGGTCGACGAGGGCAGGCCCTTCCAGGTGCTGCGGTCGGACGTCGCCACCGCCAAGGCTGCCGCGGACCGGCGCCGGGCCGAGAGCTCCGTCCATCTCGCCCGCGCCCGGGTTCATGTGCCGGGCCTGCCGCTGCTGTCCCTGATCGAGATCCAGAAGGTCACCTCCAGGGCGGTGTGCGAGGTGGGAGAACACCCCGTCGTCGACTCGAACGTGCTGGGTCATGTGAAGGTCCTCGGCCAGAAGGTCACCCTGACCGCCGGCGGCCCGACGGACGTCGGCGTCCCCGGCGTGGGCAAGGTGACCCTCCAGCTGTCGAAGACCCAGACCACCTCCCACACGGCGGCCGCGACCGCCCTGGAACTCAAGGTCGCGGTGAACCCCCTCCGGCTCAACGTCGCCGACGTGCAGGGGACGGTCACCCTGGCCAAGGCGACCTGCGAGTCCCCCGGGCGGGGCGGCGGGTCCGGCGACGGCGAGGAATCGGAGCGGGCGGAGCAGCCGCAGCGGCCGCAGCAGCCCGAGGAGGGCGGGCGGCCGGAGGGGGATGCCAAGGCCGCGGAGTCCGGCACATCCGCCGGGACGACCGGCAGCGCGGTCTCCGTGCGGTCCGGACCCGTCCAGGCGGGCAAGGAGAACCTGGCCGCCACCGGGGGTGGCTCCGCGACGGGGTATCTGGTGGGCGGGGCGGTGCTGATGCTGGTCTTGGGGGGTGGGGGGCTTGGGCTCGCCCGTGCGAGGCGTGGCCGTGCGCAGCACTGAGGCGGACCTTCCGGGGGCTTCGCCCCCGGACCCCCGCGCCTCTAGCGCCGGCGGGGCTGGATGTGCTGGCTCCTGCGCCTCAATCGCCGGCGGGGCTTGATTTCAGGCCCCCACGCCCTCACTTCCCCAGCGCCTGGGTAAACCTCAGCAGATTGCCCGCCGGATCCCGGAACCCACAGTCGCGGACGCCATACGGCTGATCCATCGGCTCCTGCAGCACCTCGCCCCCCGCCGCCCTGATGCGCTCGAACATGGCGTCGCAGTCGTCTGTCGCGAAGATGACGCCCCGCAGCAGGCCCTTGGCCATCAGCTCCGCCATGGCCTGTCTGTCGGCCGGTGAGGCGTTCGGGTCGGCGACGGGGGGCTCCAGGACGATGTTCACATCCGGCTGCGAGGGGGAACCGACGGTCACCCACCGCATGCCCTCGAATCCGACGTCGTTCCGTACTTCAAGACCGAGTACGTCGCGGTAGAAGGCGATTGCCTTGTCGTGGTCGTCGACGGAGATGAAGCACTGCGAAAGCTTGATGTCCATGCTGCTCAGGCTACGGCCGGGCGGCGGGGCTCGCTTCTCCGTTCCTGACCGCTTTGTTCATGGCAGGCGCCGTTCTGACCGGCCGTGTGTGGATCTTGGCCATGCAGGCCGGGATGGCGGCGCTCTCGCCATGGTCCCGTGCCCGGTAGGCGCTCGGGGTCTCGCCGACGAGCTGGGTGAAGCGCGAGCTGAACGACCCCAGTGATGTACAGCCGACGGCGAAGCAGACCTCGGTCACCGTGAGGTCGCCGCGCCGGAGCAGCGCTTTGGCCCGTTCGATGCGGCGGGTCATCAGATAGCTGTACGGGGTCTCGCCGAAGGCGGCGCGGAAGCTGCGGGAGAAATGGCCGGGCGACATCAGGGCCTCATGGGCCAGCGCCGGGACGTCGAGCGGCTCGGCGTAGTCGCGGTCCATACGGTCGCGGGCCCGCCGCAGCCGGACGAGGTCGTCGAGATCCTGCCGTCTCACCCGATCAGTTTCCCACAGCACCCGGGGCCGGGGACGTCGAACGCACAACAGACCGATCCAGACCGATCAGGAATTGAGAAGCGCCGGTCACCGGGTCATGCCTAGCCTGGCCGCGAGCCGATGCCCGACGGCCGGACGTACGCTCGAATCCAGTTGGATCGAATCAGGCGATGAGTCAGGCGACATCGAGTCAGGCGACGCAGACGCACCACCGCGAGGGCGGGCCGCGTACCACAACAGATGGAGACAGGATGAGCATGGCCAAGAGGACGGACACACAGTCCCCTGAGCCGCACGCTGCCGACAGCCACGATCTGATCCGCGTGCACGGTGCACGCGAGAACAACCTCAAGGACGTCAGCGTCGAGCTCCCGAAGCGCCGGCTGACGGTGTTCACGGGGGTCTCGGGCTCGGGCAAGAGCTCGCTGGTGTTCGACACGATCGCCGCCGAGTCGCAGCGGATGATCAACGAGACCTACAGCGCCTTTGTACAGGGCTTTATGCCGACGCTGGCGCGGCCCGAGGTCGATGTGCTCGACGGGCTGACCACGGCGATCACCGTCGACCAGCAGCGTATGGGGTCCGACCCGCGTTCCACGGTGGGCACCGCCACCGACGCCAACGCCATGCTGCGCATCCTCTTCAGCAGGCTGGGCAAGCCGCACATCGGCCCGCCCGGCGCGTACTCCTTCAACGTCGCCTCCGTCTCGGCGAGCGGCGGGCTCACGGTGGACCGCGGCTCCGACAAGACCAAGACCGAGAAGGTCACCTTCAGCCGCACCGGCGGCATGTGCACGCACTGCGAGGGCCGGGGCACGGTCTCCGACTTCGACCTCACCCAGCTCTACGACGACTCCAAGTCGCTCTCCGAGGACCCGTTCACCATCCCCACCTACACCGGGGACGGCTGGGTGGTGCGGATCATCAGGGAGTCGGGCTTCTTCGACCCGGACAAACCGATCAGCAAGTACACCAAGAAGGAGCGGCACGACTTCCTCTACCGGGAGCCGACCAAGGTGAAGATCAACGGGGTCAACGTCACCTATGAGGGCCTGATCCCGAAGATCCAGAAGACCTTCCTGTCCAAGGACCGGGAGTCGATGCAGCCGCACATCCGGGCTTTCGTGGACCGGGCGGTCACCTTCGCCACCTGTCCCGACTGCGACGGCACCCGGCTCAGCGCGCAGGCCCGCTCGTCGAAGATCAAGAAGCTCAGCATCGCGGACGCCTGCGCCATGGAGATCAGGGATCTCGCCGCATGGCTGCGGGATCTCACGGAGCCGTCGGTGGCGCCGCTGCTCACCGCGCTGCAGCACACCCTCGACTCCTTCGTCGAGATCGGGCTCGGCTATCTGTCGCTCGACCGGGCGTCGGGCACGCTGTCCGGCGGCGAGGCGCAGCGCGTCAAGATGATCCGCCACCTTGGCTCCTCGCTCACCGACGTCACCTATGTCTTCGACGAGCCCACCATCGGCCTGCACCCGCATGACATCCAGCGGATGAACAAGCTGCTGCTGCGGCTGCGGGACAAGGGCAACACGGTGCTGGTCGTGGAGCACAAGCCGGAGGCCATCGCCATCGCCGACCATGTCGTCGACCTCGGCCCCGGCGCCGGTACGGCGGGCGGCACCGTCTGCTTCGAGGGCACCGTCGAGGGGCTGCGGACCAGCGGCACCGTCACCGGCCGCCATCTCGACGACCGGGCCGCGCTGAAGGACACGGTCCGCAAGCCAACCGGCACGATGGAGATCCGCGGGGCGTCGACGCACAATCTGCGGAATGTCGACGTCGACATTCCGCTCGGGGTGCTCTGTGTCGTCACCGGCGTCGCCGGCTCCGGCAAGAGCTCGCTGGTGCACGGGTCGATGCCGGCCGGCGCGGATGTGGTGTCGGTGGACCAGGGAGCGATCCGCGGCTCGCGGCGCAGCAACCCGGCGACGTACACCGGACTGCTCGACCCGATCCGCAAGGCGTTCGCGAAGGCCAACGGCGTGAAGCCGGCGCTGTTCAGCGCCAACTCCGAGGGCGCCTGCCCGCGTTGCAACGGCGCCGGTGTCATCTACACCGACCTGGCGATGATGGCCGGTGTCTCCACCGCCTGCGAGGACTGCGAGGGCAAGCGGTTCCAGCCGTCCGTGCTGGAGTACACCTTCGGCGGCAAGGACATCAGCGAGGTGCTCGCGATGCCGGTGACCGAGGCGGAGGACTTCTTCGGCGCCGGTGAGGCGCGCACGCCCGCCGCCCACAAGATCCTGCAGCGGCTGGAGGAGGTCGGGCTGGGCTACCTCAGCCTCGGCCAGCCGCTCACCACGCTCTCCGGCGGCGAGCGACAGCGGCTGAAGCTGGCCACC
Organism: Streptomyces sp. PR69; assembly: GCF_026420845.1. GTDB lineage: Bacteria > Actinomycetota > Actinomycetes > Streptomycetales > Streptomycetaceae > Streptomyces. The sequence goes on from NZ_JAOWCB010000001.1 coordinate 338,485, forward strand.
CATATGGCGGACAAGGGCGGCATTTACCTCCTCGACGAGCCGACCACCGGACTCCACCTCGCCGACGTCGAGCAGCTGCTCGGGCTGCTCGACCGGCTGGTCGACTCCGGCAAGTCGGTCATCGTCGTCGAGCACCACCAGGCGGTCATGGCACACGCCGACTGGATCATCGACCTCGGCCCCGGCGCCGGCCATGACGGCGGGCGCATCGTCTTCGAGGGAACACCCGCCGATCTCGTCGCGGACCGCTCGACCCTCACCGGCGAGCACCTCGCGGCCTACGTCGGCGGCTGACCGAGGCGTCGACGGCCCCTCCGCGCGATCGCGTCCTGTTCGGTGAGCGCGGAGGGGCCGCTCGGCCGCCGTGCGCCGTTCAGCAGCCCGCCATCGTCAGAGCTTGGTCGAGCGCCTGCAGAAAGCGGTTGGTCGTCGCCCGGTCCCGTACCGCCAGCCGCAGCCAGTCGGGCCCGAGCCCCGGGAAGGTGTCGCCGCGACGGGCCGCGAAGCCAAGGGCCCGCAGCTTCTCGCGCACCTCGGCGCCGTGCCGTACGCGGACGAGGACGAACGGCCCCTCGGCCGCCTGAACCGTCCGCACCTCCTCGAACTCCGCGAGGCCCGCCAGCAGATGCGCACGGTCGGCCGCGATCTGGTGAGCCGCCCGGGCGGCCTCCGCGAGGGCGTACGGCTCCATGCACGCCTCCGCTGCCGTCAGCGCGGGGGTCGAGACCGGCCACAGCGGCTGGGCCGCCGCCAGTTGCGCGATCGTGCCCGGCTCCGCCAGCACATAGCCGATCCGCAGCCCCGCCAGGCCCCAGGTCTTGGTGAGGCTGCGCAGCACCACGAGCCCCGGCACATCGAGCCGTCCAGCAAGCGCGGCCCGCTCGCCCGGGACCGCGTCCATGAACGCCTCGTCCACCACCAGCACGCGGCCGGGGCGGGCCAGCCGCACGAGGTGCTCGGCGGGGTGCAGCACGGACGTCGGGTTCGTCGGATTGCCGATCACCACCAGGTCCGCCGAGTCCGGCACCGCGGCCGGATCGAGCCGGAACCCGTCCTCCTCGCGCAGCAGCACCCGTTCCACCTTGTGCCCGGCGTCCTTCAGGGCCGCCTCCGGCTCGGTGAACTGCGGGTGCACGACAACCGGGTGGTGCGCCGTCAGCGCACGGGCCAGCAGGACGAACGCCTCCGCCGCGCCCGCCGTCAGCAGCACCCGCTCCGCCGGAACCCCGTGCCGCGCCGCGATCGCGGCACGCGCCCGCCGTCCGTCCGGATAGGCGGCAAGCGAACCGAGCGAGCCCGCGACGCGATCGCGCAGCCAACGCGGGGGAGTGCCCGTGCGCACATTGACCGCGAGGTCCGTCAGCCCGACGCCGTCGTCCCGCAGCTCCGCGTCGCCGTGATGCCGCAGATCGCAGACTTCGGCGTCGGCACCCAGCTGAAGCGGCTCGGGCCGGTACGACGACGATCTGACCTGTGAGGCCTGTGGGGGAGGGGAGGCCATGCCGTCTCCTTGAGGTGGGGGTGGAGGGCAGGGAGCGGGTGGGGGTGTGCCCGGCTGCCCTGACTGAAGAGGCTCCTGAGACAGTGGTGCGATGGTCCGGGGCGGCGTCGGCTCGGGGTCTCGCGTCGCCGGGGCGCCGACCGCCGTGTCCGTCATCTTCTCCCTGTGCGCACCGTCCACTCCGGGCCGCGCGGCCAGCTGGCTGGAATCCGCCGCCCGCGCACCCTCCGGACGCCGGCGTGCAACGGCGCATGTCACCTGTGGCCGACCGCCGTTTCGGGGCCGTGACCTGCGCTTGGGCACAATGAGCTCGCCGCCGCCCGCGAGCGCCGCCGCCTCCGCGACCGACCCGGCGCCCACGGAGGCGAGTGCCGCGGCTGACGGATTCGGCACCCTGACGCGGGCCAGCGCCGCCGCCGGGTAGGTCACCAGCGGCACACCGAGCCGCTGGGCCGCCCGTACGATCCCGTCCTCCTCCGCCTTCGCGTCGATCGTCGCGAGGGCCGTCACGTCCGCCGCCGACAGCCCCGCGGAGGCCAGCGCCTCGGCGATCGCGTCATGGACCTCCTCGGCAGGAGCGCCCCTGGACGCGCCGACGCCGACAGTCAGCGATGTGCGGTCCATGCGTCGGCTCCTCTCGTACGGCGGTCAGGATTGCGGGACAGGGATGCGGGACAGGGATGCGGGACAGAGTTGCGGGGCTGGGGCGGGGGTGGGCACAGGGCAATCGGGTGAAACACGGGCGTCGGCGACCCTGACGCGCTCCGCAGGGTCTCAACAGGCCCGTCGATCGGCTAGCAAAGCCCCATGGCGGTGTTCGTCGCGCTCGGCGCGTTTGCAATGACGCTGTTCGGCGGCTGGACGGCGCAGCGCGTCACCGACCGCAGGCATCTGGTGCTCGGCCTCGCGGGCGGACTGATGCTCGGCGTGGTCGGCCTCGATCTGCTGCCGGAGGCGCTGCGGGCGGCGGGCGGCGGAGTCTTCGGAGTCCCGCAGGGCCTGCTGCTCTTCGTCGGCGGCTTCCTCGCCGCGCACACCGTCGAACGGCTCCTCGCCGTACGCGCGCACGGCGGCCGGCCGGACCAGGGGCGCGTACCCCAAGTGGGACTGGCCGCCGCGGCGGCGATGGTCGGCCACAGCCTGATGGACGGCATCGCGATCGGCGCGGCCTTCCAGGTCAGCGGCGGCATGGGCGCGACGGTGGCCCTGGCCGTCATCACCCATGACTTCGCCGACGGCTTCAACACCTACACGCTGGCCAGCCTGTACGGGAACAGCCGTGCGAAGTCCCTCACGCTGCTGGTGGCCGCGGCGCTCGCGCCGGTGGCAGGCGCGACGTCCACCCTGCTGTTCACCCTCCCCGAGGAACTGCTCGGCAGCTATCTCGGGTTCTTCGGGGGCGTCCTGCTCTATCTCGCCGCCGCCGAGATCCTCCCCGAGGCGCACCACGACCACCCCGGTCGCTCGACGCTGCTGTGCACGGCGGGCGGCGTGGGCTTCATCTGGCTGGTGGTGGGCCTCGCCGAGTGAGGCGGAAAAGCCGGGGCTCATGGTCCGCACCGCTCGACGAATCTGCGCACCAGCCCCGGCGCCTGCGCCCAGTGCGTATGCACATAGCTCGCGTGCACACCCCGCTGTACGTAGCCCTCCACACGCCGCTCCGGCCGGTGCAGCCCCCACGCGGGCGTCGGCCCCGCGCCCGGTTCGAGCACCGTGCGGTGGAACTCGTGTCCGCGCAGCCGCGTCCCGGCCGCCGCCAGCACGCTGTCGCTCACCGCGACCGCCTCCCGGTAGCCGAGCGTGAGCCGCTGGGACATGCGCGCCTCGGCGTCCAGGACCCCGCACATCGGCCTGCCGTCCAGCTCCCGCGACAGATACAGCAGCCCGGCGCACTCGGCGGCCACCGGCGCGCCGGAGGCGGCCAGATCGGCGACCGCCTTGCGCAGCGGCTCATTGGCGGACAGCTCGGGGCCGTACATCTCAGGGAAGCCGCCGCCGATGACCAGTCCTGCCGTTCCCTCCGGCAGCTGCTCGTCCCGCAGCGGGTCGAAGGGGACCACGTCCGCGCCCGCGGCGGTGAGCAGTTCGGAGTGTTCGGCGTACGAGAACGTGAACGCCGCCCCTCCCGCCACCGCGACCACCGGCCGCGACGCCCGTACGCCCTGCGGCCGCGACGCCCCCTCCGGCCGCGTCCGCAGGCCCTCCGGCGGTGCGACCGCCGCCACCGGGTCCCACGCGGCCGCGGACAAGGACGGCGCGCTGCGTGCCAGAGCCAGCAGCGCCGGGAGGTCGCAGCCGGCCCGCACCTGCTCGGCCATCGCCCGTACCGCGTCGACCGCTTCCACCTGCCGCTCGGCAGCGGGCACCAGCCCCAGATGGCGGGAGGGCGTGTTGACCTGCGGCGCCCTGCGCAGCACCCCGAGCACCGGCGTGCCCGCCTCGTCCAGCGCGTCCCGCAGCAGCGCCTCGTGCCGGTCCGAGGCGACCCTGTTGAGGATCACCCCGCCCATCCGCACCCCGGGGTCCCACGAGGCGAAGCCGTGCGCCAGCGCCGCCACGGACCGCGACTGCGAGGAGGCGTCCACCACCAGTACGACGGGTGCGCCGAGCAGCTTCGCCACCTGCGCGGTGGACGCCAGCTCGCCCGCGCCCGCGGCGCCGTCGTACAGCCCCATCACGCCCTCGACCAGCGCCAGGTCGCAGCCGGCCGCGCCGTGCGCGAACAGCGGGGCGATCAGCTCCGTGCCGCACATGTACGCGTCCAGATTGCGGCCCGGGCGGCCGGCAGCGAGCGCGTGATAGCCGGGGTCGATGTAGTCCGGGCCCACCTTGTGGCCCGACACGGCGAGCCCCGAGGCGGCGAACGCGGCCATCAGGCCCGTCGCGACGGTGGTCTTGCCGCTGCCGGACGACGGCGCGGCGAGGACGAGCCGGGCGGTCACCGGGCCGCTGCCCTTCCGCCCGCCGCGTCTGCCGCGTCCGCCGTGCACGGCAGGCCCGTCATGCCTGCCGTGCTTGTCATGCTTGCCGTGTCTGCCGTGCTTACCATTCGATGCCCCGCTGGCCCTTCTGGCCCGCGTCCATCGGGTGCTTGACCTTCGTCATGTCGGTGACCAGATCGGCGAAGTCCAGCAGCTTCTGCGGGGCGTTGCGGCCTGTGATCACCACATGCTGGTTCCCGGGGCGGTCGCGCAGCACCTCGACCACCTCGTCCACGTCCACCCAGCCCCAGTGCAGCGGGTAGGCGAACTCATCGAGCACATACAGCCGGTGCGTCTCGGCCGCCAGCTCGCGCCTGACCTGCTGCCAGCCCTCGCGCGCCGCCTCCTCGTTGCTGAGCTGCGCATCGCGCTGCACCCACGACCAGCCCTCGCCCATCTTGTGCCAGGCGACGGCGCCGCCCTGGCCGCTCGCGCCCAGCACCTTGAGCGCGTTCTCCTCGCCGACCTTCCACTTGGCGGACTTCACGAACTGGTACACCCCGATCGGCCAGCCCTGGTTCCAGGCGCGCAGCGCGAGCCCGAACGCGGCCGTCGACTTGCCCTTGCCGATGCCCGTGTGGACCAAGACGAGGGGCCGGTTACGGCGCTGACGTGTGGTGAGACCGTCGTCGGGCACGACGGACGGCTGTCCCTGCGGCATTACGCGACCCTCCCGGCCGTGTCGGCTTCCTTTTTCAGATCCTCGCGGGCGTCCTTGACGAGCCCGGCGATCGCCTCGGCGCGCAGCTCGTCGAGCGCGACGGCCCTGCCGCCGAGATCCGCGGCCAGCCGCGCGGCGAGGCCGAGCCGCACCGGCCCCGCCTCGCAGTCCACGACGACCGAGGCGACGCCGTCCGCGGCGTGCAGGCCCGCGGCACGGCGCACCAGCGCCATCGCGTCCGCCCCCGAGCCCCCGCCGGCCCGGCCGCCGGAGGTCGCACGCCCATCGGTCACCACCACGAGCAGCGGGCGGCGCGCCGGATCGCGCAGCCGCTCCACACGCAGCACCTCGTGTGCCTTGAGCAGCCCGGCCGCCAGCGGAGTGCGCCCGCCCGTCGGCAGCGACTCCAGCCGGGACGCGGCGGTGTCCACCGACGACGTAGGCGGCAGCACCAGCTCCGCCTCCGTCCCGCGGAAGGTGATCAGCCCCACCTTGTCCCGCCGCTGGTAGGCGTCCAGCAGCAGCGACAGCACCGCGCCCTTCACCGCGCTCATCCGCTGCCTGGCCGCCATCGACCCGGAGGCGTCCACGGCGAACAGCACCAGATTCCCCTCGCGGCCCTCACGGGTCGCCTGCCGCAGATCGTGCCGGCGCACCACCAGACCGCGGCCGCTGCGTCCGCGCGCCCGCTGGTGCGGGGCCGCGGCCAGCAGCGTCGCCGGCAGATGCACCTTCGTCAGCGGCCCCTGAGGCTGCCGGGCACCGGTGGTGCGGCCCTGTTCGGTGCGCGCCCGCGACCGGCGCCCGGACGCGCCTTCGCCGAGCCCCGGCACGGTCAGCACCTTCGTACGAAACGGCTCACCGGCGCTCACCGCGCGCTGCTCGCCCGCGCCGACGCCCTCCTTGGGCCGGGGCTGGGCAGGCACCTCGGGTACCTCGGGATCTCCGGGCGCCTCAGACGTCGTGTGCCCCTCGGGCGCATCGGAGGTCTCCGGGGCCGCCGGAGGAGGGCCGTCCTGTGGCGGCTGCCCACCGCCTCCGCCGGGCCCGCCGGGACCGTCGTCCGGCCCCGGATCGCCGCCCTCGCCTTCCTCGTGCTCCCGCCCCCGGGGCTGCTCCCCCGGCTGCTCCTGCGGGGCGAACTCCTCCAGCGTCTCGTCGAGTTTGTCCTCGTCCAGACCGGGCGCGTCGAACGGGTTCCGCCGCCTGCGGTGCGGCAGCGCCAGCAGCGCCGCCTGCCGCACATCGTCCGTCGTGACCTCGGCCCGCCCGGCCCAGGCGGCCAGCGCCGTCGCCGTACGCGCCATCACGATGTCGGCCCGCATGCCGTCCACCTCGAACGCCGCACACGTCGCCGCGATCTGCCGCAGCGCCCCGTCGCCCAGCACCACGGACGGCAGCAGCGCCCGCGCGGCCGCGATCCGCTCGCGCAGCGCCTGCTCCTCGTCCGCCCAGCGCGCCGCGAAGGCCGCGGGAGCGTCGTCGTACGCCAGCCGCCGCCGCACCACCTCCACCCGCTGCTCGGGGTCGCGTGAGGCGCTGACCTCGACGGTGAGCCCGAAACGGTCGAGCAGCTGCGGCCGCAGCTCGCCCTCCTCCGGGTTCATCGTGCCGACGAGCAGAAAGCGGGCCGCGTGCCGTACGGAGACGCCTTCGCGCTCCACGTACGACGCGCCCATCGCGGCCGCGTCCAGCAGCAGGTCGATCAGATGGTCGTGCAGCAGATTGACCTCGTCGACGTACAGAATCCCGCGGTGCGCGTCGGCGAGCAGTCCGGGCTCGAACGACTTCACGCCCTCCGCCAGCGCCCGCTCGATGTCGAGCGCCCCGACGAGCCGGTCCTCGGAAGCCCCGACGGGCAGTTCGACCAGCCGCGTCGGACGCGAGACGCTCGCCCCGGGCTCGTGTGGCCCGTCAGGGCACTCCAGGTCGGGTGATTGGGGCGCACAGGAGAAACGGCAGCCTGGGACGACGTCTATGGCGGGCAACAGAGCTGTCAGGCCGCGCACGATCGTGCTCTTCGCGGTGCCCTTCTCCCCTCGGACGAGCACACCGCCGATGCCCGGTTGGACAGCGTTGAGCAGCAGACTCAGCCGCATGTCGTCCATGCCGACGACAGCCGTGAACGGGTAGGGAACCGAGGCCATTAACGGATACCCCTTTCGAGGGAACTGCTGCGAGTGGGTACGTATACACGGTCGCGACGAGCCACGATGGTCCCGTGGTCCCCGCCTTCGCGCGGGTGGTCCCGGCACTGCGAAGTCGACTGCCGTACGGGCTCTGTGGTCCCCGCGCACGCGGGGGTGGTCCTGCCGGGGGCGCTCACGGCGCCCCCGGCGGGACGAACGGCAACCCAACCAGCGGGCCTGACTCAATGAGCTTCCACAGCGCGTCCGTGTCCGCGTGCTCCTCGATCAGATCGCCCAGCCGGTCCAGCTGCTCCTCGCGCAGCGTGCCGAAAGCAGTGTCGGGAGCGGGGGTGAACCGCCGCCCCGCGGCCGCAGCAACCTCCCGCAGGAACGCCCGGCGGAACGCGTCGCTCTCCAGAGACCCGTGCCAGTGCGTACCCCACACCGCGCCGACCCGGCAGCCGTCGAGGAACGGCTCCCCGCCCAGCACCTCGGCGACGCCGTGGTGGATCTCGTAGCCCTCGACATGCTCCCCCAGCGCCTTGCCGGCCGGGCGCGCGAGTGTCTTGTCACGGGCGAACCGCACCCGTACGGGAAGCAGCCCCAGCCCTTCGACCTCGCCGGCCCGCGACTCCACCTCGTCCTCGATCCGCTCGCCCAGCGCCTGGAAGCCGCCGCAGATGCCCAGCACGGGACGGCCCTCGGCGGCGCGCCGGGCGAGAGCTTCGGCCAGCCCGCGCTCCCGCAGCCACGCCAGGGCGCGCACCGTCCCGCGGGTGCCGGGCACGATCACCAGATCGGCGTCGGCCAGCTCCTGCGGCCGGTCGGCGAAGCGCACCACCACGCCCGGCTCGGCCGCCAGCGCGTCCACATCCGTGAAGTTGGACATCAGAGGCACCGCGCACACGGCGACCCGCAGCAGGTCCTCGCCGAGCGGCGGCGCGACGGCCGACTCGCGCACCGCGCCCCGCAGGGAGACCCGCAGTCCGTCCTCCTCGTCGATGCCCAGGCCGTGCGCATAGGGCAGCACGCCGTATGTCCCGCGTCCCGTCAGCCCGCGGAGCATGTCGAGCCCCGGCTCCAGCAGCGTCACATCGCCGCGGAACTTATTGACGAGATAGCCCGCGACCAGCTGCTGGTCCTCGGCGGCCAGCAGCGCCGTCGTGCCGAAGAACTGGGCGAACACCCCGCCGCGGTCGATGTCACCGACCACCAGCACCGGCAGGCGGGCGGCCCGGGCGATGCCCATGTTGACGATGTCGGTGCGCCGGAGATTGATCTCCGCCGGACTGCCCGCCCCCTCGCAGATCACGGCTTCATATGTGCCCCGCAACTGCTCCAGGCACTCCACGACGGTCTCGCGCAGGGCGTGCTGCCGTTCCCCGTGGTAGCCGCGGGCGCTCATCTCGCCCACCGGCTTTCCCAGCAGCACCACCTGGCTGGTCCGGTCGCCGCCCGGCTTGAGCAGGACGGGGTTCATCAGGGCGGTCGGCTCGACACGGGCCGCCTGCGCCTGCATGGCCTGCGCCCGGCCGATCTCCGCACCCTCGCGGGTCACAAAGGAGTTGAGCGACATGTTCTGGCCCTTGAAGGGCGCGACGCGCACGCCCTGCCGGGCCAGCCAGCGGCAGATGCCGGCGGTGACGACGCTCTTGCCCGCGTCCGATGTGGTCCCCGCGACCAGCAGCCCGCCGCCGCGACGCCGTCCGCCCCCGGCCGTGCCGCCGTTCACGCTCCTGCTCATCTCATCCCCCCGCTCATGGCCTGGCCTTCCGCGCCCGTCGGACGACCGCGTCCGTCCCGATGCGAGCGGCCGCGCAGACCGCCAGCGTCAGCAGGCTCACCCGGCGCGAGAGCCGTACGGCGCGTTCGATGTCGGCGTACTCCACTTCACGGCCCGCCGCGTTGAGGACGGGCCGGTGCTCGACCCGGCCTCCGTACGACAGGACGCCGCCCAGCCGCACGCCGAGGGCCCCCGCGAACGCGGCCTCCACCGGGCCCGCGTTGGGGCTCGGGTGCTTGGCGGCGTCCGTGCGCCAGGCCCGTGCCGCGTCGCGGGCGTTGCCGCCGGCGAGCACCGCGAGGCCCGCGGTGAGCCGGGAGCCCGGCCGGCCGGCCACATCGTCGAGCCGGGCGGCCGCCCAGCCGAAGCGCCGGTAGCGCGCCGACTTATGGCCGACCATCGCGTCCAGGGTGTTGACCGCGCGGAAGCCGACGAGCCCCGGAACGCCCGCCAACGCGCCCCACACGAGTGCGCCGACGACGGCGTCTGAGGTGTTCTCGGCCACCGACTCGACCACGGCGCGGGCGATCTGGCGCTCGTCCAGGGCCTGCGGGTCGCGTCCGCACAGATGCGGCAGCCGCGCCCGGGCGGCTGCCAGATCGCCCGCCGCCAGCGCGTCGCCGATGGCCCGCGCCTCCCGCCCAAGCGACGTACCGCCCACGACCGCCCAGGTGGCGACGGCGGTCAGCGCGATATGCGCCGCCGCCGGGCCCTGCGCGGCCGCGGGGCGTCCCGTGCTGGCGGCGTATCCGGCCGCGACGGGGCGGCCGGCGTCCGCACCGGGCCAGGCCGCGACCGGGGAGTGGACCTTCCGTCGACAGGGAGCGCAGGCCGGCGGTGTGCGGGCCGGTGCTGTGCGGGCCGGTGCTGTGCAGGCTGCGCTGTAGGCGGCGCGCCATGGACGGTGACCGTCCCATGCCCGCGCCGCGCGGGCGAGCAGCACGCCCGTGACCACCGCGCCTCCGGCGCAGACGGTGGTGTGCAGTGCGCCCCAGCCGCGGTGGTCGCGCCAGAGCGCGCGCTCCACCGCGCCCGCAGCGCGCCCGAACGCGGCGACCGGATGTCCCCGGCGCGGATCGCCGAACAGCGCGTCTCCCAGGAGGCCGAGGGCCGCGCCCAGGGGGAACGCACGGTCGGCACGCACCGCTGAACCGCAGCCATGCATGGCGATATGTCCTCACTCAGGGTCCGCGCCCCGGCTTGACGTGAACGGCGGTGAGAGTTCCTGGCTCCCGGGGGCGGCTGGCGCCCCCGGTGACAGTGGCGGGACCGCGCCGGATTCGCACCGGCTTCCTCTGCTGCCGCCGTAGTTGGCCTCGGCAGTCCACCATGCCCGCGAAGGCCCGTCAACTCGCCTTGACCTGCGACGGGACAGTGTGCTGAGCCCCACATTCCGCGCGCGCGGCGGGCGTGCGAGGGGGCGCGCGGAGGGCATGCGACGGGCAAACGGCGGGCATGCGAAGGCCGGTTCCGGCGCCGGAGAAGGCGTCGGAACCGGCCGACGGGCGGTGTTGCGCGGGTGGGGCCCGGACCTCAGGCGACGATCAGCGAGATCCCGTACGCCACGGCCGCGGCGCACAGCGCGAAGCAGACGTACGCACCGGTGCGCGCCAGCGGTGCGGAACCGCCGTCCGCGGCGGCGGTCTCCTGCTTGCTCAGGCCGAGGATGCCCAGGGTGAACAGGCCCACGAGGGCGACGGTGGCGACGAGGCTCACGCCGAAGACGGAGCCGAGGGCTGCCCAGTCAATGCTCATTTTGTCTCGTGTCTTCCGTGAAGATCTTCCGTGGAGCCGCTCAGACGGCGGCGGAGCGCGCCGGCTCGGCGGGGGGAGCGGACGGAGCCGGGATGGTGGCCGACAGATCGGCCGGGGCGCCGGCGGGCGGCGGGGTGACGGCCGCGATCGCGGTGGTCACGACACCGGGCTCGCCGGCGCCGTCCGTGTCGCCGCTGCCCGGGGCGTCGACGTCGTTGACATTGGTGTGGTTGACCACCTGGCGGCGGGAGATGACCCAGATCGCGGCGCAGGAGGCGACCAGGAAGATCGCGACGGCGGCCACACCCCAGTCGCCCTGCCGGGCGACGAACTCCGCCACCGCGGCGACCAGGCCCGCGGCCGGCAGGGTCAGACCCCAGGCGACGAACATCCGGGTCGCGGTCGACCAGCGGACCACACCGCCCTTGCGGCCCAGGCCCGCGCCCATCACGGCGCCGGAGCAGGAGTGTGTGGTCGACAGGGAGAAGCCCAGGTGGGAGGAGGCGAGGATGACGGTGGCCGCGCTGGTCTGGGCGGCGAAGCCCTGCTGCGGCTGGAGGTCGGTCAGGCCCTTGCCCATGGTGCGGATGATGCGCCAGCCGCCGAGGTACGTGCCCAGCGCGATGGCGAGGCCCGCGGAGAGGATGACCCACATCGGGGGGTTGGAGCCGGGCGCGAGCACTCCGCCGGCGACCAGCGCCAGCGTGATGATGCCCATGGTCTTCTGCGCGTCATTGGTGCCGTGGGCGAGCGAGACCAGGCCCGCGGAGGCGATCTGGCCGTTGCGGTAGCCCTTGGCCTGGGCCTTGGGGGCGGTGTTCTTGCCGATCTTGTAGGTCAGCCGGGCGGAGAAGTACGCGGCGACGCCTGCCACCAGCGGGGCGGCTATCGCGGGGATCAGCACCTTGGTCACGACGACGCCGCCGTTGACGCCGCTGACGCCGATGGAAGCGATGGTGGCGCCGATCAGACCGCCCATGAGGGCGTGGGAGGAGCTGGAGGGCAGACCGATCAGCCAGGTCAGCAGGTTCCAGAGGATGGCGCCGACGAGCGCCGCGAGGATCACTTCCGGGGCGATGCCTGTCTCGTCGACCAGTCCCTTGGAGATCGTCTTGGCGACCTCCACCGAGAGAAACGCGCCGACGAGGTTGAGCACGGCGGACATGGCCACCGCCGTCTTTGGCTTCAGAGCGCCGGTCGAGATGGTCGTCGCCATCGCGTTGGCGGTGTCGTGGAAACCGTTCGTGAAATCGAACACGAGAGCTGTCACGATCACGATCGCGAGCAGCAGCGTGATGTGTTCCATTTACCCAGGCAATCTATTGGCGTCAGTGGCTGGCCGACTGTAAGTAACCTAGGTGAACGAAAGGTGAACTGAGCAGGGCTCCCTGGTGTCCGTGGCTTGTTCTGGCGTGCGAGATCGCGTATCTCCCTTTTCGATTCTGTCCGGCCAAATCCCCCGGGCACCCGAGCATGATCTGGGCATGCCCGAGCAGCCCCACGGGGGAAGGGCCGAGCGGGAAGGGCCGAGCGGGAAGGGCCGGGCAGCCCCGCCAGGGCCGCGCGGCCGCGGCCCGGAGAACGGCTGGCGAAGGCCTGATCGTGGACGTCCCTGACCCCCGCGGCCCCCGTCCGCTGGCAGCGCGGGGACCGGCTGCCGACACTGGAACGGTGCGCCCGGCTACCACGGCGGCAGCGGCCGCCACCACACTGATCGGCGTCGGAGCGGCCGCGGTCGCGGCCGGCCGCTACGCGAGCGCCGCCGTGCTCAGAGCGCCCTCCCGGCAGCCCCTGCCCGGCGACCCCCGGCTCACCGTCCATGCCACCGCCCCCGGCCAGGTGACCCTCACCCGCAGCCTGGCCTCGCTGCGCCCCGGCCTGTACGGCATCGAGGGCCCTGGCCTGCATGCCGTCGTGGGCCCCGTCCTCGACGGCGCCCGGCATCCCGTGGACACGGTGGTGCGCAGACTGGAGCGCGTCAGCCACGGCAGCCTCGAACCGGGCGCTCGGGTCCGGCTCACACCGCGTGTGCACAGCGGCGACCCCAGGAGCGCCCTCGGCCTGCCGTGCCGCGATGTCACGGTCCCCGGAGAGCTGGGCGGCCTGCCCGCGTGGTTCATCCCCGGCGCCCGCACCACCTGGGTCATCACCGTGCACGGCCTGGGCGCCACACGGGAACACCCCATGAACCTGATCCCCTTCCTGCACGCCCAGCGGCTGCCTGTCCTCGACCCCGCCTACCGCGGAGACGACGGCGCGCCCCGGCCCCCGGACGGCCTCGGACACCTCGGTGACTCCGAATGGCGCGACCTGGACGCCGCCATCCGCTACGCGCTGCACCACGGCGCGCAGCGCGTCATCCTCCACGGCTGGTCCACCGGCGCGTCGATGGCCCTCCACGCCGCCGCGCACTGCGCCCTGCGTGACCGGATCAGCGGACTCGTCCTGGACTCCCCGGTCCTCGACTGGGAGTCGACCGTGCGCGCCCTGGCCCGGGCCCGCAGAACCCCCGCCCCGCTGCTGCCGCTCGCGGTGCGCGCGGCCCAGGGCAGGACGGGGCTGCACGCGGACCGGCTGCGCTCCACCACCCTGCCGGCCGCCCTGCGGACGCCGACCCTCCTCTTCCACGGCCCCGAGGACGTCCTCGCGCCCTGGCAGCCGTCTCGCGAACTCGCCGCCCGCAATCCCGGACTGATCGCCCTCCACACCGTCCGCCACGCCCCGCACGCCGCCATGTGGAACGCCGATCCGGCCCGCTACGAAGAGGCCCTCCGGCGCTTCCTCACCCCCCTGATGTAACCGCTGATGTGACCATCCCCGTTGAGTAACCGCCTGCTCACCCGGCCACCAGGTCCGGCCGGGGGGATTCCGTTTGGGCTTTCGGGCCGTCAGCGGGAAGACTGCTCCCGTGACGTCCCGAAAGCCTGATGAGCAATTGGCGCGCAACTCCAGACTCCGTCTTGTCCGCCCGCGATCCCTCGCCACCGCACGACGGGCCGTGACGACCCGGCGCACCCGTCCGGCCCCCCGTCCGCCCGAGGGCACGCCGGCCCCCGCAGAGCTGGCCCGCCAGGCCAGGGCGGTGCTCGCGGACGCGGTGCGCATCGCCCGCTGGGCGGCCGCCGGACACGCGCCCGCTCTCACCGCCCCGCTCACCGACCGGGCGTCGCTGGAACGGGCCGCCGCCGCCCTGGAACTGACGCCGCTCCAGGTGCGGGCCGGATGGGACCGCGCACGCCTCGCCGGGCTGGTCGAGGTGCACGGCGACACCGTCCGCCCGGGCTGGCGGCTGCGTGCGTGGGACCGCGACGACATGGCCGTGCTGCGCGGCTGGGTCGCCCTCTTCGACGCCTGGTCACTGGCCCATCCGGCCCCCGGCGACGCGGCCCCCGCCGCCGTCGCGGAGGCCGTCGAGGCCGTGCCGCAGGTCCTCTCCCTCCTGCAGCTGTCCGCCGGCCCCGTGGCCATGCCCGCCCTGCTCGACCTGCTGCAGCAGCGCGTCGCCGAACTGCGCGAGGAACGCTGTGAAGTCCCCCTGCCCCCCGGTGAAGCGGCCCCGTGCGGCACGACCCCTGGGCATGCCGTCCCCGCGGATGCCGCCTCCGGGAATGTCCCCTCCGGGAATGTCCCCTCCGGGAATGTCCCCTCCGGGGATGCTGCTTCTGGGGGTGCGGCCCCCATCGCGACACCTTCCCTGACGCTCTCCTCTCTCCTCGACTGGGCCATGGAAGGCCTCTGTGCCGTCGGCGCCCTGACGCTGGATCAGGGCCAGGCCACCCTCACCCCCCTCGGAAACTGGGCGGTCTGGGTCAAACTTGAGCAGATCTGTGTCGCCGCCCAGAGCCCTGCGGGCAATATCGAGCAGTCGGCGGAGGACATGCTGCGCGGCTGCGCCCGTCTCACCCCCGGCCCGGCCCGCGATGAATACCGGGCCTGGCTGGCCGCCCGCCCCGTCTCCAGCGCCGTCGCCGAACTTCTCGCCGTCGCCCGCGGCGAGGACGCCCTGCTGCGCGGCCTCGCCTTCGAGGCCCTCCGCGTCGTCGGCGCACCCGCGGAACCGGATGTGCGCGCCGCTGCCGACGAGCCCTCACTCCGCCCCTACGCCCTGCTCTGGCTCGCCGAATACGAGGGCGTCGACCCCGAGGACGCGGCCGACGTCCTCACCCGTGAAGAGGCGACCTGGCTCTGGGTGGACACCGCGGCCGCCGTCACCGACCACGGCGAACCCCAGCTGCTGCTGCGCCATCTCGACTCCGCCGTCCAGAACACCGTCCCCGCGCTGCTCGAAGAAGTCCGCGCCGGGGGCCACCCGCGCACCGTGCAGGTCCTGGTGGCCCTCGCCGCCGCCCACCCGGACCCCGCCCTGGCCAAGGCCGTGCGCCGCGCCGCCTTCCAGGTGCACACCGGAGGCGCCTAGGAGTGCCCCCGGCGCCACGGGCCGCCCCCGGACCCGGGGGCGGCGGGAGGGACACTAGGACCCCGGCGCCTCCGGTGCCTCCGACGCCTCAGCCGCCGGCTCATAGGTGCCAAAGCTCCAGACATTGCCCTCCAGATCGCGCGCCATATAGTCGCGCGAGCCATAGTCCTGGTCTCTCGGGGCCATCACGATCTCCGCCCCCTGCTCCACGGCTCTCGCGTGATGGGCGTCCACATCGTCGACATGGACGAAGACGCCCGTCGGCCCGGCGTCCGCCATCAGCTTGTCGTACTCCCCGCCGGTCCCCTTGCTGCCCAGCATCACCATGCCGTTCCCGAACGTGAGCTCCGCGTGCACCACTCGGCCGTCCTTGTCCTCGTACACGGCGTGGCGGGTGAAGCCGAAAGCCTTGGTGAGCTGCTCGATCGCGGCGCTCGCATCCGCGTACAGCAGCGTCGGACAGATGCTCGGCGACTGAGCCATGACCATCACTCCTCGAAACGACGACCGGATCTGTGTGATCTGGCTCTCAGTCTGGCAGTCGCCACTGACAACGGCCCTCAGCCGTCGGCCTGTCGTGCTCCGCGTCCGCCTGCCGTGGCCCATCGGAGTGGTCGGCCGCGGGCGGAAAACCACTTGCGCCGCCCCGCTAGACTGGCCGGTATGGCAATTCTCCTTGTGCATTAGACGGCGTCGAAGCTCCCGCGCCCGTCCCTTCCGCCGTCCAACACCGCCCTGGAGTCTTTCCGTGATCACCGCCTCCGGTATCGAGCTGCGCGCCGGCGCGCGCGTACTCATCGAGTCCGCTACCTTCCGTGTCGCCAAGGGCGACCGCATCGGCCTCGTCGGCCGCAACGGAGCGGGCAAGACCACCCTCACCAAGTGTCTGGCGGGTGAGGGCATCCCCGCCGCCGGCGCCATCAGCCGCTCCGGTGAGGTCGGCTACCTCCCGCAGGACCCGCGCACCGGCGACCTCGACACACTCGCACGCGACCGCATCCTCTCCGCCCGCGGCCTCGACTCCGTGCTGCGCAAGATGCGTGAGAACGAGGACCGGATGGCGAACGGCAAGGGCGCCACCCGCGAGCGCGCCATGAAGAAGTACGAGCGCCTGGAGACGGAGTTCCTCACCAAGGGCGGTTATGCCGCGGAGGCCGAGGCCGCCACCATCGCCGCCGCGCTCGGACTGCCCGACCGGGTGCTCGGCCAGCCCCTGCACACCCTCTCCGGCGGTCAGCGCCGCCGCGTCGAGCTCGCCCGCATTCTGTTCTCCGACGCGGACACCCTTCTGCTCGACGAGCCCACGAACCACCTCGACGCCGACTCGATCCTCTGGCTGCGGGACTACCTCAAGACCTACCGCGGCGGCTTCATCGTCATCTCCCACGATGTCGACCTGGTCGAGACGGTCGTCAACAAGGTCTTCTACCTCGACGCCAACCGCGCCCAGATCGACGTCTACAACATGGGCTGGAAGCTCTACCAGCAGCAGCGCGAGGCCGACGAGAAGCGCCGCAGGCGCGAACGGCAGAACGCCGAGAAGAAGGCGGCGGCCCTCAACGCCCAGGCGGACAAGATGCGCGCCAAGGCCACCAAGACCGTCGCCGCGCAGAACATGGCCCGCCGCGCCGAGCGGCTGCTCGCCGGGCTGGACGAGGTGCGCGTCGGCGACAAGGTGGCCAAGCTCCGGTTCCCCGACCCCGCGCCGTGCGGCAGGACCCCGCTGTCCGCGGAGGGCCTGTCCAAGTCCTACGGCTCGCTCGAGATCTTCACCGATGTGAACCTGGCCGTCGACAAGGGCTCCCGCGTGGTCATCCTCGGCCTCAACGGCGCGGGCAAGACCACGCTGCTGCGGCTGCTCGCCGGCGTCGAGAAGCCGGACACCGGCGCGGTCACCCCCGGACACGGCCTCAAGCTGGGCTACTACGCCCAGGAGCATGAGACGCTCGACCCGGATCGCACGGTCCTGGAGAACATGCGCTCAGCCGCCCCGGACCTCGACCTGGTCGACATCCGCAAGACCCTCGGCTCCTTCCTCTTCTCCGGGGACGACGTCGACAAGCCCGCGGGCGTGTTGTCCGGCGGTGAGAAGACCCGGCTCGCGCTGGCCACGCTGGTGGTCTCCTCCGCGAATGTGCTGCTGCTCGACGAGCCGACGAACAACCTCGACCCGGCCAGTCGCGAAGAGATCCTCGGCGCACTGCGCACCTACAAGGGGGCGGTCATCCTGGTCACCCATGACGAGGGCGCGGTCGAGGCGCTGGAGCCGGAGCGGATCATCCTGCTGCCGGACGGGGTGGAGGACCTGTGGGGCGCGGACTACGCGGATCTGGTCGCCCTCGCCTGACCCGTGCCGCGGGACCTGCCCGACCCGTGCCGCGGGTCCCCGCCTGCCCATGCTGATCCTCTCCGGTCCGCGCTGATCCACTCCGTCTGGATCATTCGGCCTACGGGTGATCCATCATCTGAGTGAGGACCTCTCGTATCGCGGCGTGCCGACGAGCGGAGGCCCGCCCTCCAGCTCCTGGCCGCACTCCCGCTGGGAGCACGCCCCTGACCTGGCACTTCTCAGGGACTGCCGGCCGGATACCGGAATTCAGCAGACCGGAATCCCACCCTCCGGTCGTGATCGTCGCTTCCCTCCCGGCAAAGCCGTCGGCATTGACCTTGTCGAATGGGTGGCCAGGATGCCCATAAGGGGTGATCATGAGAGTTCAAAGGCGCACTTCCCATGAGGAGGCACGGGTGGCCGAGACTCTGAAGAAGGGCAGCCGGGTGACCGGCGCCGCGCGTGAGA
The DNA here is from genome assembly GCF_026420845.1 of Streptomyces sp. PR69. Lineage (GTDB taxonomy): Bacteria > Actinomycetota > Actinomycetes > Streptomycetales > Streptomycetaceae > Streptomyces. Next base: position 356,509 of record NZ_JAOWCB010000001.1, read on the forward strand.
AGCTCGCGGCAGACCTGAAGAGGAAATACGACAGCGGTGCGAGCATCCGGGCGCTGGCCGAGGAGACCGGCCGCTCCTACGGATTCGTGCACCGGATGCTCACCGAGTCGGGAGTCATTCTGCGCGGACGCGGCGGAGCGACACGGGGCAAGAAGGCCGCCTCGGCCTGACGGCTCGCGGCCCCTTCGGCCGACGGCGGTTCGGCGGTGACCTCGGTGACCACCCGGTCGGTCAGCCGACCGGACGGGTGGTTACTGTGCAGTCACTTAGTCTCTGCACAGGAGACTGAACCCGAACCGGAGGCGCTCCATGACTTCGCCCGACTCTGTGCTCGACAAGGACGGCGTACGGCTCACCGTCGAGGACGTGGTCGCCACGGTGACCCTGTCCAACCCGGACAAGCGCAACGCCCAGTCACCCGCACTGTGGCGGGCGCTGGTCGAGGCGGGGCGGTCGTTGCCGGGCAGCGTGCGGGTCGTCGTCCTGCGCGGCGAGGGCAAGTCCTTCTCCGCCGGGCTCGACCGGCAGGCCTTCACACCTGAGGGCTTCGACGGCGAGCCGTCCTTCCTCGATCTCGCACGGAGCGCGGACGCGGAGCTTGACGCGGTCATCGCCGAGTACCAGGAGGCGTTCACCTGGTGGCGGAGGAATGACATCGTCTCGATCGCGGCCGTACAGGGGCATGCGATCGGGGCTGGCTTCCAGCTCGCCCTCGCCTGCGATCTGCGGGTCGTGGCGCAGGACGTGCAGTTCGCCATGCGCGAGACCAGCCTGGGTCTCGTCCCCGACCTCACCGGCACCAAGCCGCTGGTGTCGCTTGTCGGCTATGCGCGCGCGCTGGAGATCTGCGCCACCGGCCGGTACGTCCACGCGGACGAAGCGGAGCGCACCGGCCTGGCCAATCTGGTCGTCCCCGGCGAAGAGCTCGACAACGCCGTACGCGACCTGACATCGGCGCTGCTCGCCGCCCCGCGCGACGCGGTGATCGAGACCAAGGCGCTCCTCGAAGGGGCCGCCTCCCGCACCTACGAGGACCAGCGCGCCGCGGAACGCGCGGCCCAGGCCCGCCGTCTGCGTGACCTGGCGGGCGTCACCGACTGACACATCCACCGCCGGACGACCGCCGCGACGACGCCCGGATGCCGCCCCGACGACGACCCGACAACCACCTGACGACCGCCGCGACGGCCTCCGTCAGCTCACCGCGCTGATCAGGACCGTCACCGGGCGGTCGTCCCCGAGGGCCCGCGAGGCCGCGGCACTCACCGCCCGCGCCACATCCAGGGCGCGGGCGTCCCGCGCCGTCGCCACCTCGACCCGGGCGTGGTCGGCGGCGATCTGCACGGCGTGGCCCAGCTCAGAGGTCAGACCCACCACGCCCGCAGTTCCGGCGACGGCGCGCGCCACCGGGTCCCCCTCCACCCGCCCGGCCAGATGGCGCACGGGCTCCCCCTCGGGGGGATGACCGGCGTCCGCCGCCTCGGCCGGCGTCCCGTCGAGCAGTTCCGTCACCGTCAGATCAGCCCGTACGACATCGAGGCCCAGCCGCTCCTCCGCGGCCGCGAGCAGCGCCGTCCGCAGCGCGGCGGCCAGGTCCGGCAGGGGCTGCCGGGGCCAGGCGGCGAACTCCGCCTCGATGCACAGCGGCTCACGCGGCAGCGCGCCCGGCGGAACGGGCCCCAGAGCAGCGGTGTCCCCGCCCGCAGAGCCCGCCGCACCCCCGCCCGCTGAGCCCGCCGCACCCGCGCCCGCAGAGTCCGGCGCGCCCGTGCCTTCCGACGGCGCGGCCAGTCCCAGCCGCAGCCAGGTCAGCCTGGCGTCCGGCACGGCCGCGGCCGCCTCCCGCCGCAGCACCGCATCGGCGGCACGCTCCACGATCCACGCCCCGCCCGAGGGCCCGCCCAGCGGAAGCAGCCTGCCGAGTCCGAGCACGTGGCGGACCCGCCGCAGAGCACCGGTGCGCAACGCGTCAGCAGAGGTCATTGCTCCAGCGTGCCGCATCACCGGCGCGTGAGCGGGCAACCCTGCTTAGTGTGGGCAGCGAAGGGTGGTCGCACAGCCCGGAAGGTCGCACAGCCCGGAAAGGACGACACGAGATGGCGGACATCCCAGAACGCGAGGTGGCGGCCTCGGGCGGCGAGCCCGGGAAGACGTCCGTGAGCAAGCGGGCAGCGGACCCCGGCAGCCGCGGCCGTACCACCATCGCCGACGGGGTGGTCGAGAAGATCGCGGGACTCGCGGCCCGCGATGTGCTCGGCGTCCACGCCATGGGCAGCGGTCTGTCCCGCACCTTCGGCGCGGTGCGAGACCGGGTCCCCGGCGGCCGATCCAGCGTCACCCGCGGGGTCAAGGCCGAAGTCGGAGAGGTGCAGACGGCGCTCGACCTGGAGATCGTCGTCGACTACGGCGTCTCGATCGGCGACGTCGCCCGCGAGGTCCGCGAAAACGTCATCGCCGCGGTGGAACGCATGACCGGACTGGAGGTCGTCGAGGTCAATATCGCCGTCACCGATGTGAAACTGCCCGAAGAAGAGGAAGAAGAGCCGGAGCCACGGCTCCAGTAGCTCCGGCGGAGGAGCTCGATATGAGCATGGCAGTGGTCGGCCTGATCGCCGGAATGGCACTCGGCTTCGCCGGGTACTTCGGCGGATTCGGCGCGTTCTTGCTGGTGGCCGCGTTGGGCGTGGTCGGTTTTGTGGCGGGCAAGTTCCTCGACGGGGATCTTGAACCCGGCGACTTCTTCCGCAGCCGCGACCGCGGCGGCCGGAGGCGGTGAGGCAGGGTGGCCGCCGCCGCACTCGCCAGGGTCCCGGCCGCCGAACGAGGGGCGACGACGATCGCGGACCGGGTCGTGGCGAAGATCGCCGCGCAGGCGGCGCGGGAAGCGCTCACCGAGCGGGCCCAGGGCGGTGCGCCGCCATGGGCCTCGGTCACCGTCCACCACGGCATGGCACGCGTACGGGTCACGCTGGAACTCGACTACCCCTCCGATCTCGGCGCACAGTGCGCGGCGGTGCGCCGCCGGGTCGTCCAGCGGGTGACCTCCCTGGCGGCCATGGACGTACCCGAAGTGGCCGTGCACATCGAACGGCTGCACTCCGCCCAGGTGAACGGCGCCGCGCAGGGGAGGCCCCGATGAGCGAACCGCCCCCGCTGCCGGAGCGGGCGTCCGGGGGCGCAGAGGACGCGATGGACGCGAGGCGCGCGGAGGACGCGGAGGACGCCGCACCCGGCCGCTTCTGGTCCGTACGCCGAGTGCCGGCCGCCCTGGCCGCGCTGATCGTCCTCGCCGCGGCGGGGCTGCTGCTGTACGACATCGCGGCGGTACGGGCCGACCGGCCGGCCATGCGCTGGCGGCGCGCCCTCGCGGAGGACCTTGCGACGCTGCGGCTGGACGAGACCCCGGTGCTCGCGGGCGCCGGGGCCGCGGTGGTGCTCGGCGTCTGGCTGATCGCGCTGGCCCTCACACCGGGGCTCCGCGCCGTCCTGCCGATGCGGCGCGTCGAGGGGATCGTACGGGCCGGGCTCGACCGGGACGCGGCGGCGCGGATGCTCCGCGACCGGGCGACGGAAGTGGCCGGGGTGCAGTCCGCACGGGTACGGGTCGGACGCACGAGCATCTCCGTGCGCGCCCGGTCGCACTTCCGTGAGCTGGACGAGGTACGGGCCGACCTGGACGCCGTGCTCGACGCGGGCCTGCGGGAGCTGGGCCTCGCCGTCCGGCCCGATCTGTCCGTGTACGTCGACCGGCCGTCGGCGCGGAATGCGAGGTGAGGCCGTCATGCTGAGGACCGTCAACAGGACCGTGCTCGGCCTGATCGGGCTGGCCCTGCTGGGCGCGGGCGGCGCGGTGCTCGTGGCGGGGGCCGGACTGCCGGTTCCTTCCTGGTGGCCGTTCTACGGGCCCGGCGATGTGCTGCTCAGCGAGGCGGACCGGGAGCGCTGGCGTGACCAGGGCTGGTGGTGGCCGGTCGTCATCTCCGTGCTCGCGGCCATCGTGCTGCTGGCCCTGTGGTGGCTGATCGCCCAGCTGCGGCGGCCCCGGCTGGCGGAGCTCCTGGTGGACACCGGCGACGGCGAAGGCGCGCTGCTCAGAGGGCGGGCGCTGGAGGGCGTGCTGGCCGGCGAGGCGGAGGCGATGGAGGGGGTGGGGCGGGCGGCCGTGGCGCTGACGGGCGACCTGAGCGAACCGGCGGCGCGGGTGACGCTGTGGGTGGAGCCGGAGGCCGTACCGGCGGAGGTGGTGGGACGGCTGGCGAGCGAGGTGCTCGGGCAGGCGGCGGCGTCGACGGGCCGCGCCACGTTGCCGGCGGAGGTCCGCCTCCACGCCGCCAAACGCACGCCGCACCGGGTCACCTGACCCCGAGAGGCCCCTGCGGCGCGGGGTGCGGCCCCCCGGGAGCACGGTCCTCCGCGGGTGCGGGTCGGGTTCTTAGCCCACCCTCCCGCCCGACTGTCCACCCTCGTGGGCGGGGGCTTGCCCGCGATCCCCGCACTCCGCAGGGTGCGGGCTTGCCTGAAGTCCCGCACTTCGCGGAGTGCGGGGTGGTCCTCGGGCTGCGGTCCTCCGCGGTGCGCGGGCGGGTGCGTGTCCCACCCTCCCCCTACGCCCTGAGGCGTGAGGGGAGGAGGAGACCCCAGCCCGACTGCCCACTCCTGTGGGCTAGAGGCTCGCCGCGAGTCCCGCACTTCGCGGAGTGCGGGGGTGATCCCCGGGCTGCGGTCCTCCGCGGGCGCGGGGCGGGTGCGTGTCTCTCTTGCCCGTCCGGTCAGGCGTCCCTCAGGGGGACTTGGCCCAGGGCCCCGCACTCCGCCGGGGTGCGGCCATCGGGAGGGCGGGTGGGTGGGAGGGGGCCCGGGGCTGGCCCCGGGAGGGTTAGAAGCCGCGGCGGGCGCCGCCGTCGACCGGGAGCATCAGGCCCGTCAGATACGACGCCGCCGGCGACAGCAGATACGCCGCCGCGCGGCCGAACTCCTCCGGCGTCCCGTACCTCCGCAGCGGCACCGCCGACTCGTTCGCCGCCCGCGCCCCCTCCGCATCGCCGGACAGCGCGTCCAGTTCCCGCACCCGGTCCGTGTCGATCCGGCCCGGCAGCAGGCCCACGACCCGGATGCCCCGCGGGCCCAGCTCGTCCGCGAGGGACTTGGCGAAGCCCGCCAGCCCCGGGCGCAGCCCGTTGGAGATGGTCAGGCCCGGGATCGGCTCGTGCACGGAGCCGGACAGCACGAAGCCGATCACCCCGCCCTCGCCCAGCTCGCCCGCCGCGACGCGCGCCATCCGCACCGCGCCCAGGAAGACCGTACGGAACGCCGTCTCCCACTGCTCGTCCGTGTTGTCCGCGGAGAACCCCGGCGCGGGGCCGCCCACGCTGATGAGCACGCCGTCGAAGCGCCCGAAGTGCGCCCGCGCCGCCGCGATCAGACGGTCCGCGGCCGATGGATCGGCGTTGTCGCAGGCGAGCCCCACCGCGTCCGGCCCCAGTCCGGCAGCCGCGTCGGCGACCGTCTTCTCGTCGCGGCCGCTGATCACGACTTTCGCGCCGTCTTCGACGAGCGCCCGCGCGGAGGCGTTGCCGAGCCCGCGCGACGCCCCCGTCACCACGTACACGCGGTCTTTGAGTCCAAGATCCATGGCTCTATCCTGCCGTCTCCTCCCGGGACAGCGCGATAGCCGTGTTCACCAGCGCGATATGGCTGAACGCCTGGGGGAAGTTGCCCAGCTGCCGGCGGCCCGCCACGTCGTACTCCTCGGCCAGCAGGCCGACGTCATTGCGCAGGGCGAGCAGCTGCTCGAACCGCTGCCGCGCCTCCTTCACCCGGCCGGTCATCCGCAGCGCGTCGGCGAGCCAGAAAGAGCAGGCGAGAAACGTTCCTTCGCGCCCGGGCAGCCCGTCCACCGCCACGCCCGCCGTGCTGTAGCGGCGGACCAGCCCGTCCTCGCCCAGCTCGGCCCGTACCGCGTCCACCGTTCCGATCACGCGCGGGTCGTCCGGGGGCAGAAAGCCCAGCCGGGGGATCAGCAGCGTGGCCGCGTCCAGTTCCCGGGAGCCGTACGACTGGGTGAAGGTGTTCCGCTCGGGGTCGTACCCCTTCTCACACACCTCCCGGTGCACTTCGTCCCGCATCGCGCGCCACCGTGCCGCGTCCCCGTGCAGCGCCGGATAGTCCTCCAGGGTGCGTACGGCACGGTCCGCGGCCACCCACGCCATCACCTTGGAGTGCACGAAGTGCCGCCGCGGGCCCCGCACCTCCCACAGCCCCTCGTCGGGCTCCCGCCATGTGGACTCCAGGAACCCCAGCAGGCTGAGCTGCAGACTCCAGGCGTGCTCCTCGGTGGTCAGGCCCGAGTCACGGGCCAGGGCCAGGGCGTCCATCACCTCGCCGTACACGTCCAGCTGCAGCTGGCTGACCGCCTCGTTGCCGATGCGCACCGGCGCGGAGCCCCCGTACCCGCCCAGCCACGGCACTTCCATCTCCGGCAGTCTGCGCTCACCTGCCAGTCCGTACATGATCTGCAGGTCCGCGGGATCGCCCGCCACCGCGCGCAGCAGCCAGTCGCGCCATGCCTTCGCCTCGTCGAGATAGCCCGCCGTCAGCAGGGCGCTCAGGGTGAGGGAGGCGTCGCGCAGCCAGCAGTAGCGGTAGTCCCAGTTCCGTACGCCGCCGATCTCCTCGGGCAGGGAGGTGGTGGGCGCGGCGACGATGCCGCCGGTGGGGGCGTAGGTGAGCGCCTTGAGGGTGATCAGCGAGCGGACCACCGCCTCCCGGTACGGCCCCTCGTGCCGGCAGCGCGCCGCCCACACGCGCCAGTCGTGCGCGGTGTGCTCCAGTGCGGCCAGGGGGTCGATCTGTTCGGGACGGGCCTTGTGCGACGGATGCCAGGTGAGGACGAACGCCACCGTCTCGCCTTCGCCGACCGTGAACGACGAGCAGGTGCTGTACTGCTGACCCCAGGTCTTGACCCGGGGTTCGCTGCGCAGCCACACGGAGTCGGGCCCCGCGATCGCCACCCGGCAGCCGTCCGCCCGCCGCATCCACGGCACGATGGACCCGTAGTCGAAGCGCAGCCGCAGCGTCGCGCTCATCTCGACGGAGCCGCTGACGCCTTCCACGATCCGCACCACATCCGGCGCGGCGTCGCGCTGCGGCATGAAGTCGACGACCTTGACGGTGCCGGTTCCGGTCTCCCACACGGACTCCAGGATCAGTGTGTCCGCCCGGTAGCCGCGCCGGGTGCAGGGGCCCGCGCCCTTCGGGGCGATCCGCCAGTGGCCGTTTTCCTCGTCGCCGAGCAGCGCGGCGAAGCAGGCGGCCGAGTCGAAGCGGGGCAGACACAGCCAGTCGATCGATCCGTCTCTGCCGACGAGGGCGGCGGTCTGGAGATCGCCGATCAGGGCGTAGTCCTCGATGCGTTGCGTGGTCGTCACGATCCGGCGTGTTCCCGCCAGGTGTGTTTGCTAAGCAGCGGCACGGCCGGCACGGCCGGTGCGGCGCCAGCGCAGGTGCCAGCGCGGTCAGACGGCGGCAGTCAGGTCAGACGGCGGTCGCGGCGGCCGGCCCATCGGCGTCGGCCCGGTCCGCCGCCGCCTCGCGGTCGCGCTTCTCCCGGCGCACCAGGATCACCCAGCCGACCGGCACGGCCGCGGCGAAGAGCCACCACTGGACGGCGTACGCCATATGCGCGCCGATCGACTGGTGGTCCGGCTCGGGGATCTGCTCCGGACGGCCGTTCGGCGGTGCGGGCCCGGTCTGCTCCAGATAGCCGCCGAGGACCGGGCGGCCCAGCCGCTCGGCCTGCTGCTCGCTGTTGATCAGCATGGTCTGACGGGGCGGCAGCCCGGCCAGATCCTTGATGCCGCTGGCCTGTGTGGTCTCGTCGGCCTTGAGCCTGCCGGTGACCGTCACCGTGCCCTTGGGCGGGGCCGGGACCGCCGGGTACGCCTTCTGGTCGGCGGCGGCCGGCACCCAGCCGCGGTTGACCAGGACGACGCGGCCGTCGTCGAGCACCAGCGGCGTGAGCACATGGAACCCGATCCGGTCGTCGGCGTTCGTGCGGCGGCGCACGACGACTTCGTCCTCGGCGTCGAATGTGCCCGTCGCGGTGACCCGCCGCCAGTAGTCGGCGCGGGGGACGGTGTGCCCTGGGGAGGTGAGCTCCGTCACGGGCACGGGCTCCGCGCGCAGATTCCCGGCGATCAGCTCGTTCTGCGCGACCCGGCGCTCATGGCGGTGCAGCTGCCAGAAGCCCAGCTCGACCATCGTGGGGACGAGGACGAGGGCGAGGAGGGTGAGGATCACCCACTGCCGGGACAACAGGAAGCGGTACACGCACTGACCGTACCCGCCGCTTCCCGCCGCCTCGCGGCCGGGTGCCGCCCACCACGCTCACACGTGGTCGACGATGCCCGCCTTGCCCTCCGCGCGGGCGCAGTGGGCTCCGCAGTAGAAGTGGCCGTCGGCCTCGACGCCCTGGCCGATGATCTGGACCCGGCAGTGTTCGCAGATGGGCGCCAGACGATGGACGGCGCAGGCGAAGCAGTCGAATACATGCACAGCTCCTTGTGCATGCACCTCGAAGGACAGGTGGTACTCGTTTCCGCAGACCTCGCAACGTGCCATGCGCGGCATGCTCCGTCCCCCGGCCGCCGCGGGCAAGGCTATGGCGGGTGGGTCGGTACGGCTGCACCCGACCGGCCCAGCGGCGGGTACGCGTCTTCGCCGGCCGGGTCCGCGGCCGGAGGAGGGCTGAGGGGCGTAGGCGATACCGCTGTCGCCGCCGGGCGGCAGGCCCAGTGGCCGGCCGCCCGGCGGCGACGTGCGTGCGGTCAGCAGCCGTTGCGCAGCCGGTCCCAGGTGACGGGGCCGATGATGCCGTCGACGCCTATGCCGCACCAGCTCTGGAAGTCGCGCGCCGCGCGATAGGTCGCCGGGCCGAAGGCGCCGTCAATGCCGCTGGCGCCCACTCCGAAGCCCCTCGCAACCAGGAGGCACTGCGCCTCACGCACTGTGTTCCCCTGGCTTCCCTGCCGGATCGTGGGGGGCGTCCGCCTGTTGTCATAGCCGCAGTACCACGCCTGGATCGCCGAATCCCCGGCCGGCGCCGCCTTCGTCGACGCGGGCGCGGGCGCGGCCGACGCGCTGCCCGCCGACAGGGCGGTGCTGCCGGCCATGAGCGAAGCGATGACCGCGGCCGAAGCCGCGAACCGCCGCGAAATCCTCATACCCACTCCTTCACTGTCAGGGCTGGTCGATTCTCGCAGCGCACGACCCTAGAGCTCGGGGGTGCCGCATGGTAGGGGACCCAGAGGGCGCTGGCTCATTACGGCCGTTGAGGCACACGGCCGTGGCCTGGGCGCATCGATCGCCAGCGCCTTGAGCGAGGGGCATGGTGCAGACCTGACGGCGGCGGGCCATTGGGCCGAAATGCGGCAGGCCAGTCCCGGCTAGTCCGCCGGGGGCGCCGCAGGCGCCACATCGCGCAGCAGCTGCGTGAAAGCGGCCTCGTCGACGACCGGGGTCCCGTACGAGCGGGCCTTGACCACCTTGGACGTGGCGGCGTCCGGGTCGTTGGTCACCAGCAGGCTCGTCAGCCGCGAGACGGAGGTGGCGATATGCAGCCCCGCCTCGATCGCACGGTCCTCCAGCAGTTCGCGGTCCACGGAGGTGTCCCCGGAGATCGCCACCCGCATGCCCTGCATCAGCGGCTTGCCCGGCTCATAGCGGCCCGGATTGGGATGGGGACAGGCGGGCCTTTTGCGCGAAGGCCGCCAACTGCGCTGCCCATATGAGCCGTACGAGCTGGGTGAGCCGTACGGGGGGTGTGCCGCGCCGCGCGAGCCGGGCGAAGCCTGGTACCCGATACGCGGTACGGCGGGGGAGTCGGACCACTCGGTCAGGGGACGGCACTCCAGCAGCGGCAGCCTCACCCCTGCGCGCGCGGCCGCATGCAGACTGGGCCGGAACGCCTCCGCGAGCACCCGCGCGTCGTCCAGCGCATGGTGCGCCCGCTGCTGTACGACGCCGAAGTGCGCGGCGAGCGACTCCAGTCGGTGGTTGGGCAGCGGCAGCCGCAGCTCCTTGGCGAGCGCGATGGTGCACAGCCGCTGACGGGTCGGGGCCGTGCGCTCGGCCCGCGCATACTCCCGGGCGATCATCGACCAGTCGAAGATGGCGTTGTGCGCGACCAGGACACGCCCGTCGAGCCGCTCCGACAACTCGCCCGCGATGTCGCCGAAGAGCGGAGCGCCGTGCAGCATGTCGCCGGTCAGCCCGTGAATCCACACGGGGCCCGGATCGCGCTCCGGGTTGACCAGCGTGTACCAGTGGTCCTCCACCTCGCCCCGCGCGTCAAGACGGTAGACGGCGGCGGACACTATCCGGTCATCACGGGCGAGTCCGGTGGTCTCCACGTCGACGACCGCGTATCCCTGCGGATACGCGTCCGGCCACGCTGTCGCTGCTGTCGTACGGTCGTCGAGCATGGTCCCAGAGAATACGGGCCGCCACTGACAGCGATGGCGGCCGCCCCTGTACACAATCGATCGCGGCCGCCCCATACCCGCAGCCGCCGCGCGGGTCGGTACCCGTCCGGCGACGCCGCCGGTGAGAACCTCCCCACGTGACCGAACCCACCCACGCAGAGGCCCATGGAGCGCTGGGCACCCGCCTCAACTGGCTGCGGGCCGCCGTGCTCGGGGCGAACGACGGCATCGTCTCCACCGCGGGCCTCGTCGTCGGCGTCGCCGGAGCGACCACCGACCGCTCCACGCTGCTCACCGCCGGGCTCGCGGGACTCATCGCGGGCTCCATGTCCATGGCGGCCGGCGAGTATGTCTCCGTCTCCACCCAGCGCGACTCGGAGAAGGCGGCACTCGCGGTGGAGCGCTGGGAGCTGCGCGAGCAGCCGGAGGAGGAGCTCGACGAGCTGACCGGGCTGCTCAAGGACCGCGGACTGAGCGAGGAAGTGGCCCGTGAGGCGGCCGAGCAGCTCACCGCACGCGATGCGCTGCGCGCCCACGCGCGAGTCGAACTGGGCATCGACCCTGACCAGCTGACCAACCCTTGGCACGCCGCGGCCGCCAGCTTCTTCGCCTTCACGGCGGGCGCGCTGCTGCCGCTGCTGGCCATGGTCCTCCCACCGGCCCCTGAGCGCGTCTATGTCACGGTCCTGTCGGTCCTCGCCGCCCTCACCCTCACCGGCTGGTGGAGCGCCCGCCTGGGGGCCGCCCCTCCCAGGCGCGCCATGGCGCGGGTCGTGGGCGGGGGAGCGCTGGCGATGGCGGTGACGTACGGGGTGGGGTCGCTGCTGGGGGCGGCGGGGGTTTAGCGGATCTAGCGGATGATGATCCGGCCGGGGGCGAAGCGGTCCAGGCCGATGAGCGGGGTGTCGCGGGTGGCGTGGATCGTGAGCTGTTCCATGCCGGCCAAGGGGGTGAGGTCGATCGCGGGCCCGCTGGATCGCATCCACAAGTGGAGCTCGGTGAGGGAGCGAAGCTCCCGCAGTGGGCTGAGGTCTTCGGGGAGTTCACAGTGCTCCAGCTGCAGCCGCTCCAGCCGGGTGAGTCCGCTGAGCAGCTCCAGCGCACAGGGGGCGACCTGCCAGAGCCTCAGTGTGCTCAGCCCGGCCAGACTGGGCGTACGGGACAGTTGTCTCAGCTGTGTGAGCCCGGACAGCCCGAGGGAGGTCAGGCCGGGCCAGCGCTCGACGCCGTCCAGGGACACATAGCGCAGCTGCCGGAAGAGCAGGAGTTCGGTCAGGTGCGCGCCGATCGGCAGCTCGCCGACGCTTTCGATGAGCAGGGGGTGATCGAGCGCCAGCTCTCGCAGGTCGGGCATTGCCTCAAGGGCTCGCACATCCACCTCCATGTGGACGTTGGCGAGCCACAGCCCTTCGATGCCGGGCCGGGCGAGCGGTGCGAGGTCGCGGACCTCTTGACAGTAGGTGAGCGTGACCTCTTTCAGCTGCGGAAGAGCCCTCAGGGGAGCAAGGTCGGTCAGTTGCCCGTTGTCGTGGATGTACAACTCCTTGAGGCCGTGAAGGGCGAGCAACGGCGTGAGGTCGGCATGCGGGCCTGTCAGACCGACACAGCGCGCGTGCGGGATGTGCCGCACGGCCTGGAACTGTTCCGGAGTGCTGATGGACAGAAAGCCGTCGTCCCATGCCCCGGCGGCCAGCACATCCCTGGCGTACGACTCCGTGTCGAAGGAGCTCCATGCACGGGAAACCTGGACGGCAACCCGCAGGCGGTCGTCCTCCCGGAACCGTGCAATGACCGCCAGCGCCGCATCCCCCTCAAAGCTCGCCGCCGTCCGCACCACCGCCTCCGCCGTCTCCTCCTCCAGCCCCTCCGGCCCCGGCAGCAGCTCCAGCACCAGCTCACCCGCCTTGGCCAACTCCACCGCCTCATCGAGCGACCGGGGCGGCACCAGCTCCTCCGTACGCCTCTCCACCTCCCCCCGCACCTCAGGGTCCAGCTCCGGCGCGTGTTCCAGACAGGCGGCCGCGAGCAGGACGAGCCGGTTGCGCAGCCGTGGTGCGCGGTCGGCGCGCCGGAGTATCTGGCGGAGCAGCCGGGTGCGTTCCTCCACGCGCGCGTGCCCCACCGCCATACGCACCACGTCGTCCCACTGGTCGTCGTGCGCGTTCTTCACCAGGACGCCGAAGTCCCGGGACTCGACCGCCGCCTTCGCGCCCAGATAGTCCTGGAAGGTGCGGTGTACGAAGTCGACGGCGCCCGGCACGGGCTCCCGGAGCAGCCCGCTGCGGATCAGCAGATGGGCGAAGACGTCCTCCGGCCCGCCGGACACCTGAGGCATGGCCGCAAGCCATTCCCCGAGCATCTCGACGGCCTCCGGGCGGGAGGCCTCCACCTGTCCGTTGCGGATCAGCCAGTACGCCAGTCGCTGGAGCAGGGCCGTCTGCTCGTCGCGGGTGAGGGACACGCCCTCCACGCACCCGATCTCCCGCTCCATGTCGCGGCGTACGAGCAGCATGTCGAGGGCCGCGTCGTACAGCTCCTTGCGGGCGCGCGGCAGATGCATGCGCCGGTCGCGGTTGAGCGCGCACAGCAGGGCGCACATCAGCGGATTGGTGGCCAGCCGCCCCAGGTCCCGCCGGGTGGTGACGGCCTGGACCAGGGACTTCTCATAGGTGTCGAGCAGCTCCGTGTCCGCCCGGTTCTCCCGGCGCGCCGTGTCATGCCAGTGGGCGATGAACGCCCGGATGTCCCGGCGGTCCATGGGGAGCAGCGAACGCTGCGCGAAGCCCTGGGAGGCCAGCCAGTCCTCCGGGACCGCGGACGGCCGGGTCGTCACCACATACCGCGCCTCAGGAAAGGCCGCGATCAGCGACTTCAGCCAGGTCTCCGTGCGATGGCGCAGCCGCGTCGGCACCTCGTCCACACCGTCGATCAGCACCGCCGCCCGCCCCGAGGACATCAGCGCGTCGACCCATCCCGCCGGAGCCGAGCCGTGCAGCGGCACCCCCGCCGCCCGTAAGAAGTCGTCCGGCAGCGGCAGGGCCTCCGACGAGGTGAAGGCGCGCAGCCTCAGCACAAACGGCACACACCGGTTCCAGTCGGCCAGCTCGACGGGGAAGGTGCGCCGGGCCGCGTTCAGGGCCAACCACTGCACCAGCGTCGACTTGCCGGAGCCCGCGGGGCCGCGCAGCAGCACGCGGTCCGACTCCATGAGCGCCTGCTCGGCGCTGACCGCGACCCGGACCGCGCGGTCGGGCAGTCCCGGCCCTTCCCGGTCGGTCACGCTCAGACTGATGTAGGCCGTGTCCAGCGGCCATTCGCTCGCCGACCGCCCCAGCGTCAGCCCGAACAGCTCCAGCCGGCCGTGCGTCGCGGCTATGTAGTCCGCGTACCGCTGTTCGAACTCCAGCGCCGCCGCTTCCGGCCGCCGGCCCGCAAGCCCCTCCACCAGCGTCTGCGTCCGGCCCGCCGCGCGGGTCTGTTCGACTGCCGCGCGCGCCGGGAACGACGGATGCGCGGTGAGCTGCTCGACCACATGGGCGCAGCACAGCGACAGCAGCTCCTCGTACAGATCCAGCGCCCGGTCGCTCAGCCCCGCCGCCGGGCTGTGCAGTTCGTCGCGGAGCCGCTCCGGGTCCAGGTCCAGCCGGAAGAGCCGGTCCGCGCCGATCGCGCCCGCCGCGGTGAAGCTGTCCCGCACCGCGTCGACCGCCGCCAGCCGCTCATGCTCGGGCAGTGCGGCGTACGACTGTGACAGCCGCGCGGACAGCGTCTTCGCCAGCCTGTCGGGTGAGGCCGGCCGGGGGAGGGGACGCAGCGGGCGGTCCACCAGGCCCGCTCCGGGGCGTGGGGCGAGCAGGGGCTTGACCGCCGTGCCCAGCACCGTGCCGACGAGACGGGCGACGACGACTTCCAGGCTCTGCACGGCAGTTGCCCCCCCGATGGTCTCCCGATGGCGCCCCCAGACGCGCTTTCCGAGGGGGATCGTATGCGCCGCAGGATGCCGCTGTTGGCAGAAGTCGCCAATGGTCGCTGACAGATAGTCTCGCATACTTGTCGGTAACAACCTCTAGTCGCAGCCCGGCATCCGCCTCTACGGTGCACGCATGCCGAACCTGCCCGATGTCGTGCTGTGGTCGATACCCGCCTTCGTGCTGCTCACCGTGGTGGAAATGGTGAGCTGCCGTCTCCACCCGGATGAGGACGCCGCCGGGTACGAGACGAAGGACGCCGCCACCAGCGTCACCATGGGACTCGGCAGTCTCGGCTTTGATCTGCTGTGGAAGATCCCCATCGTCGCCATCTACACGGCGGTCTATGAACTGACCCCCGCCCGGGTGCCCGTCGCCTGGTGGACCATTCCGCTGATGCTGCTCGCTCAGGACTTCTTCTACTACTGGTCGCACCGCGGACACCATGTGATCCGCATCCTGTGGGCCTGCCATGTCGTCCACCACTCCAGCCGGAAGTTCAACCTCACCACCGCGCTGCGCCAGCCGTGGACCTCGCTGACCGTCTGGCCGTTCTATCTGCCGCTCATCGCCTGCGGCGTACACCCCGCGGCTCTGGCCTTCTGCTCTTCGGCGAACCTCGTGTACCAGTTCTGGGTGCACACCGAGCGGATCGACAAGCTGCCGCGGCCCTTCGAGTACATCCTGAACACGCCCTCCCACCACCGGGTGCACCATGCCTCCCAGGGCGGCTACCTCGACCGGAACTTCGGCGGAATCCTGATCGTCTGGGACCGGCTCTTCGGCTCCTTCACCCCCGAGACCGAACGCCCCGTCTACGGGCTCACCAAGAACATCGACACCTACAACCCGCTGCGGGTCGCCACCCATGAGTACGCGGCCATCGCCCGCGATCTGAGGGCCGCGCGCAGCTGGCGCGAGCGCGGCGGGCGGCTCTTCCGCGGGCCGGGCTGGCAGCCGCAGCCCGTCCTCACGCAGCCGCAGCCGCCCCTCACGGAGCCGCAGCCCGCACCGCCCACGGCGCCGGACAGCGGCGGCGGCCAGACGGCGACGGCCCCGGAGCGGGTCGCATGACCGCACAGGGGCTCCCGCAGGCCCGGCGGCCTGACGCCTCGGCGCCCCCGGCCAAGGGCGCCGGCGGCACCCGGGAGTCAGCCGCCCGACTGCTGCTCACCGCCTTCCTCGCCGCCCTCGCCGCCGATCTGCTCTCGCTCACCCTCGGGTACGACACGGGCCACACCGCCGCCAAACCGCTCCTCATGCCGCTCCTGGCCGGGTACGCGGCCGCCCGCCATGCGCCCCCGCTTCTGATCGCGGCCCTGCTGTTCGGCTGGGGCGGCGATGTGTTCCTGCTGGGTGAGGCGGACTGGGCCTTCCTCGTCGGCATGGCCTCCTTCGCCGCCGGACATGTCTGCTATCTGCTGCTGTTCCGGCCGTATGCCCGCCGCACCCCCGCGACACCGGCCCTGGCCGCGGGATACGCCGCCGCCCTCGTCGTCACCGTCGCGTTCCTCTGGCCCGACCTGCCCGGCGAACTGCGCGTCCCCGTCGCCGGCTACTCACTGCTGCTCACCGCCATGGCGTGGCGGGCGAGCACGCTCGGACTGCTCGCGGGCGCGGGCGGCGCGCTCTTTCTGCTCTCCGACACCCTTATCGCGACGGGTGTGGCCGAATGGCCCCAGCTGCCCGCGCCCGATCTATGGATCATGCTCACCTATGGTGTGGCGCAGCTGCTGCTGACCAGGGGAGTGCTGACAGCCCGGCAGCGGCCACGGGACTGACACTCACCGACGGCTGACATTCACTGACGGCTGACATTCACTGTCAGCCCTCAGAGCCACTCCGGCGCATCCGCGCCCCACCGGCCCGACGGGCGGGCCCAGTTCGACGGGCCGTTGTCGAGCAGCACCGGCGGCAGAGCGTGGCGCAGCCGGCCCATCGGGCTGTCCGTCTCGGTGAGCCAGGGCTCCGGATCGTACGGCCGGGGCTCCTCACGCGGCGCGTCCTTCTCCAGGCCGTGCGTCAGCCACGCCGCCGTACGGGCCAGCGCCGCATCCACCAGGCGCGCGCCGCCCTCCTCGCACTGGTCCGTCAGCGCCCGCAGGACGCCCGCCGCGAGCAGATAGCCCGTCGCATGGTCCAGGGCCTGCGTCGGCAGCGCCCCGGGGGCGCCGGCGCCCGCGGCCTCGGTCACGGCGATGCCCGTCGCCGCCTGTACCAGGCTGTCGAAACCGCGCCGTGCGGCCCACGGCCCATACCGGCCCCACGCGGACAGCCGGCCGATCACCAGACCGGGACGGCGTTCGGCCAGCTCCTCAGGGGACAGTCCGGGCAGCTGCTCCAGCGCGCCCGGCCGATAGCCCAGCACCACCACATCCGCTTGCGCGAGCAGCTCCTCGAAGGCCCGGCGGTCGCCCCCGCTCCCGCCCCCGCGCAGATCGAGCAGCGTGGACCGCTTCCCCAGGCCCGTGTCGTTGTGGATGTCCTGGGACTCGGCAAGCCCGGGGTCGTCGACACGCAGCACGTCCGCGCCCAGCAGCGCCAGCGTGCGGGTCGCGATCGGCCCGGCCAGAACGCGGGTGAGGTCCAGCACCCGCAGCCCCGCGGCCGGTGACAGCGTCCCGTCCGCGAGCCGTGCAGACCCCGCAGGACTCCGCCGCGGGCCGCCGCCCAGCCGTTCGACCGTCAGCAGCGGGCGCTTCGCGGACAGCGTCCCCTGCTCATGCGCCGCCCACTCCTCGGGGCTGCGCACGGCGACGGCCAGTCCGCCGGCCGCGTACACCGTCTCCTCGACCTCCAGCGCCCGCCGTGCCGCCAGCTCCGCCCCGACGGCCTCCGTCTGCGCCTGCGCATCCGTATCCGTATGCGCGTTCGGGCGGTCCGGCAGGCCCAGCGCCGTCAGCAGCCGTGCCCGGTGGTGCGGATAGTTCGCATGCGTACGGACCCAGCCGTCCGCCGTCCGCCAGAACCGTGACAGCGGGGCGAAGGCCGCCGGGGCGACGCCGTCCACCCGGACCAGCCGATCGCTGAGAAAGGCGGCCGTCACCGCGCCGTCGTCCACCCGCACTCCCGGCACGGAGCCGCCTTCAGCCCGCCGGGCGGCGAACTCCGCCGCGGCCAGCGAACAGCCGGCCACGGCCGCCCGCGCCAGCTCCATGACGGGCAGCGCCGACGGCAGCGCCCCCTCGCCTTCGTACCGGACCCTGCTCAGCAGCGCGGGATCCCCACCGAGCGCCTCCCACACCTGAGCCGTGCCCCGCGCACGCGCCGGTGCGCCAGAAGTGTCAGTCATGCACGCACTATGGCACCCGGTGCCACCGCGGCATGCGGAAGGGCCGGGCGCGAATGCCGCGCCCGGCCCCTGCCCTGACGGGGTGCTACCAGCGCACCGCGTCCAGCGCGTCCACGATGCCCGAGCCGTAGAAGCCGTTCTTGAACGTGCTTCCCTCGCACACCGCGTCGACCGTGCCGTCGCCGTTGATGTCGTACGGGTTGGTGCACGCCTTGTCGTCCGCCTGGAGCGACAGCAGCGCCTTCACGATCCCCGGTGTGGCATACGGGTGCTTCGACTTGATCAGCGCCGCGACGCCCGCGACATGCGGCGAGGCCATCGACGTACCGCCCTTGTAGCCGAAGCCGCCGCCCGGCAGCGTGGACAGGATCAGGCCGCTGGTGGCCGGGGCCTCCGGCGGCTGGTAGCTGGTCCTGTCCCCGCCCGGAGCGGAGATGTCGATGACGCCGTTGCCGTAGTTGGAGTACGACGCCTTCAGGTTCTTCGCACCCAGCGCCGAGACCGTCACGACCCCCGGAATCTGGGTCGGGATGTCCAGGCACTCACGCGGGTTGATGACCCGCTCGGTCGGCGTGGTGTCGTTGGGGCTGGTGGTGTCCGTCAGCTCGTCGGCCGCCAGGTCCATACGGGAGTTGCCGGCCGCGGCGACGTTCACCGCGCCCTTGCGCTCGGCGTACCGCGCGGCCCGGGAGACCGCCTCGACCAGGGCCTTCTGGTCCTCGTCGTTCTTGCAGTTGAACAGCCACGGGTCGGTGTAATAGCTGTTGTTGGTGACATCGACGCCATGCTCGGCGGCCCAGACGAAGCCGCAGACCACGGCCTCCGTGTAGAAGAAGCCGTCCGGCTGGGAGACCTTGATGCCGGAGACCTTCACGCCCGGGGCGACGCCCGTGATGCCGTAGTCGTTCTTCGCGGCGGCGATCGTGCCCGCGACATGCGTGCCGTGGTCCGACTCGTCGGGGCCCGGACGCCAGGCGCCGTCGGCCGTGTTCGGCACCCCGCCGACACAGCTCACGGACGCCTTGCGGTCGAAGTTGGGCGCCAGGTCCGGGTGGGTGTCGTCCACGCCGGTGTCGATGACGGCGACCGTCACCTTGCTGCTGCCCAGCGTCTTCTTGTGCGCCTGGTCCGCCTTGATGGCGGGCAGGTCCCACTGCAGGGGCTCCAGCGGGTCCTGGCCGTCCTCGGCCTTCGCCGCCGCCTCCTTGGCCTCCTGCGCGCTCAGCGGCTGCTCGGCCTCGATGGCCGTGTCCCCCGCGGACTGAAGCGGCGCGGTGCGCGTGGCCCCCGCCGACTCGACGCCCCTGGCCTTGCGGATCGTCTCGGCGAAGTCCGGGTTCTGCGAGTGGACGACGATGACGCCGATCTGGTCGTAGGCGTACACCACCGTTCCGCCGGCCTTGGCTATCGCCTTCTTCACGGACTTGGCCACGCCGTATCCGCGCTTCACGTTCACGACGTACGACAGTTTCTCGCCGGAAGTCGACACCGCCGCGGGCGATGTCGCGTCCACCGGGGCGGCGGTCGCCGCGCTGGTGGGGAGGAAGCCGAGTGAGGCCGTGAGCGCCAGGCCGACGGGGAGCGCGAGAGCACGCTGCCGCCTGGATCCCAGATGAGCCATGGGTTCTCCACATCATCGGTCAGAACCGCCCAGACACCCCTGTGCGAATGGGCGGGTACATGACGAAGGAAGCTATCGCCGATCATGCCCGCGCATCAATGACTTACGGCAAATCCGGTAACAAAAAGGCCGGTGCTGAACCGGTTCTCTTCGCTCTCCGTGCCGTTGACAGGGGGACGACAACATCACCCCACCCCCCACTGTGAGGTCCCCCTTGTCCGTCCCCACCACACCCGCGTCGCGAGGAGATTCCGTGGCCACCGATGCACCGCCGCCCCGAGCCGGCACGGACGCCGGCGCCGCCCAGCCCACGACGGAGGCGTTCGCCGAGGTGCAGCAGAGCGCTCAGTTCGGCGAACTGCGCCGTGCGTACCGCTCCTTCGCCTTTCCGCTGACGGTCGGCTTCATCGCCTGGTACCTGCTGTACGTCCTGCTGTCCAACTACGCCGGCGGATTCATGGGCGTGAAGGTCTTCGGCAACGTCAACGTCGCCCTGGTCTTCGGCCTCGCCCAGTTCGCCACCACATTCCTGATCGCCTGGCTGTACTCACGGCATGCCGCGGCCAGGCTCGACCCGAAGGCCGAGGCCATCAAATCCCGTATGGCGGCCGAGTCCCGCACGGAGGCTGACGCATGACCCACACGCTCCGCCACATGGCGGCCTCTCACCCTCTGGCGGCCTCCAGCGGCGCCTCCGAGCACCGGCCCCTGATCATCTCGCTGTTCGCCGCCTTTGTGATCGCGACGCTGTTCATCACGGTCTGGGCCGGCCGCCAGACCAAGGACGCCGCCGACTTCTACGCCGGCGGACGCCAGTTCACCGGCTTCCAGAACGGACTGGCCATCTCCGGCGACTATATGTCCGCCGCGTCCTTCCTCGGCATCGCCGGCGCCATCGCCCTGTACGGATACGACGGCTTCCTGTACTCCATCGGCTTCCTGGTCGCCTGGCTTGTCGCCCTGCTGCTGGTCGCCGAACCGCTGCGCAACTCGGGACGCTTCACCATGGGCGACGTCCTCGCCTACCGCATGCGCCAGCGGCCCGTGCGCACCGCCGCGGGCACCTCCACCATCGTCGTCTCGATCTTCTATCTGCTCGCCCAGATGGCGGGAGCCGGCGTCCTGGTCTCCCTGCTGCTCGGCATCACCAGCGACGGCGGAAAGATCGCGATCGTGGCGCTGGTCGGCGTACTGATGATCCTTTATGTCACCATCGGCGGAATGAAGGGCACCACCTGGGTGCAGATGGTCAAGGCCGTCCTGCTGATCGCGGGCACCCTGCTCATCACCTTCCTGGTGCTGTGGAAGTTCGACTTCAACATCTCCCAGCTGCTCGGCGCCGCCGCCGACCGCAGCGGCCAGGGCGCGCAGTTCCTGGAGCCGGGCCTGAAGTACGGCGTGGACGGCATGACGAAGCTGGACTTCATCTCCCTGGGCATCGCCCTCGTCCTGGGCACCGCGGGGCTGCCGCACATCCTCATCCGCTTCTACACCGTGCCCACAGCCCAGGCCGCCCGGAAGTCCGTCAACTGGGCCATCGGCATCATCGGCGCCTTCTATCTGATGACCATCGCCCTCGGCTTCGGCGCCGCGGCGCTCGTCGGACCCGAGGAGATCAAGGCGTCCAACCCCGCGGGCAACACCGCGGCACCGCTGCTCGCCCTGCATGTCGGCGGGGTGGACTCGGCCGGCGGAGCGATTCTGCTCGCGGTGATCTCGGCGGTCGCGTTCGCCACCATCCTCGCCGTGGTCGCCGGCCTCACCCTCGCCTCCTCCTCGTCCTTCGCGCACGACATCTACGCCAATGTCATCCGCAAGGGGCAGGCCGATGAGAAGGAAGAGGTCCGCGCGGCCCGCTGGGCGACGGTCTTCATCGGGGTCGTCTCCATCGCGCTGGGCGCGCTGGCCCGTGATCTGAACGTCGCCGGGCTGGTCGCCCTCGCCTTCGCGGTCGCCGCCTCGGCCAACCTGCCCACCATCCTCTACAGCCTGTTCTGGAAGAGGTTCACCACCCAGGGCGCGCTCTGGTCGATCTACGGCGGTCTGCTCGCCTCCGTGACCCTGGTGCTGTTCTCGCCGGTCGTCTCCGGCAAGGCGTCCTCCATGTTCCCGGACGCCGACTTCGCCTGGTTCCCGCTGTCGAACCCCGGCATCATCTCGATCCCGCTGGGCTTCCTGCTCGGCTGGCTCGGCTCCGTGCTGTCCAAGGACGAGCCGGACGCCGGAAAGTACGCGGAGCTGGAGGTCAAGTCCCTCACCGGCATCGGCGCCCACTGAGACGGCGTGTCCCGCACGGCCTTGTCGCAGACGCCCGTCGTAGGGATCTACGACAAGGCCGTGCCGCTCATCGTGAGAATCGCGCCACGTGGTTGTCACAGGTGTGCCGTAGGCTCAAAGGAGTCCTGATCGTTCATCCGGGGGACCGCCGTTTGGGAGGGGGCCTGCCGTGCTCATCGACACCTATGGCCGAGTGGCCACCGACCTGCGGGTCTCACTCACCGACCGGTGCAATCTGCGCTGCACCTACTGCATGCCCGAGGAGGGCCTGCAGTGGCTGGCCAAGCCGGATCTGCTCACCGACGACGAGATCGTCCGGCTGATCCGGATCGCCGTCACCGACCTCGGCGTGACCGAGGTCCGCTTCACCGGCGGAGAGCCGCTGCTGCGGCCGGGGCTCGTCGGCATCGTGGAGCGGTGCGCCGCCCTGGAGCCCCGCCCCAGGATGTCCCTGACGACCAACGGCATCGGGCTGCAGCGCACGGCGGAGGCGCTCAAGGCCGCTGGCCTGGACCGGGTCAATGTCTCCCTGGACACCCTCCGGCCCGATGTCTTCAAGACCCTCACTCGCCGTGACCGGCATCAGGACGTCCTGAAGGGCCTCGCCGCGGCGCGCGCCGCCGGGCTCACCCCCGTCAAGGTCAATACGGTGCTGATGCCGGGGCTCAATGACGACGAGGCCCCCGATCTGCTGGCCTGGGCCATGGAGCATGACTACGAGCTGCGCTTTATCGAGCAGATGCCGCTGGACGCCCAGCACGGCTGGACGCGCGACGGAATGATCACCGCCGGTGACATCCTCGCGTCCCTGCGCACCCGCTTCACCCTCACTCCCGAGGGCGACGACGAGCGGGGCTCGGCCCCCGCCGAGCGCTGGGTCGTGGACGGCGGACGGCACCGTGTGGGCGTCATCGCCTCCGTCACCCGCCCGTTCTGCCGGGCCTGCGACCGCACCCGGCTCACCGCCGACGGCCAGGTCCGCACCTGCCTCTTCGCCCGCGAGGAGACGGATCTGCGGGCCGCGCTGCGTTCGGACGCCCCGGACGAGGAGGTCGCCGCGATATGGCGGCAGGCGATGTGGGGCAAGAAGGCCGGCTCCGGGCTGGACGACCCGGCGTTTCTGCAGCCTCAGCGCCCGATGTCAGCGATCGGCGGCTGAGCCGGAGCCCTGTTGCCCCTGTTCCCGCTGCTGCCACTCCGCCAGGGTGACCACGTCCTTGAGGAAGCCGCGCAGACCGAGGAACTGGGACAGATGCTCCCGGTGCTCCTCGCAGGCCAGCCAGGTCTTCCGCCGCTCGGGGGTGTGCAGCTTGGGGTTGTTCCAGGCCAGCACCCACACGGCGGCCGTGCGGCAGCCCTTCGCGGAGCAGATCGGTGTCTCGTCAGTCACTCTCGTGTCCAGATGTTGCACATGAACGACGCCGAGCAGCCACGGGGGGAGCTGCCCGGCGTCGGTCTGTCGCTCCGACGGGGGATGCGGAGCGCGTAGGAAGTATGTCACGGGGAAGGGGCTGCGGTGCACCGGAACGTCATGATTGATCTGAGCTTTTCCTGAGCTTTGCAGCACCGCAATGTGCGCCATGGCCGCTCCGGGTCAGCTCAGGCCGCTTCCAGGGGCTATGTGCTCCTGCTGCTGCGCTGCGGGCCCGGCGGGCGCGTCCGCGGCGGGTACGCGGCTGTCCGTCCGCTCCGTCCCGCCGTCCGGTTCGGCCCGTTCCGCCTGCTCGGTCTGCTCAGCCCGCTCGGCCGATTCGGCGGGCCCGAGCATCGGCCGGGACGGGGCGGACACAAAAGTCGACGGCAGGGAGGGCGTGCTCTCCCGGCCGGCGTTGGCGATCACCACGGCGACATAGGGCAGCAGAGCCCCGAGCACCAGCGCGACGATCGCCACATGGCGCTCCACATTCCACAGAGCCGCCGCGAGGATCACCGCGACGGTGCGCACCGACATGGAGATCACATAGCGCCGCTGGCGGCCGCGCACATCCTCGGCCAGCCCCTGCCGGGCTCCCGTGATCCGGAAGACCTGTGCTCCGCCCTGCTTCCGCGTCACGTTCCACCACCCGCTTTTCCCTGGCGGCCGCGCCCCGGCCGCTCCCGGGTCCCGCCGCATCCGCTGCCGGGGCCCTGCTGTGTCCACCGTACGCCCGGGCTCCCACGGCCAGGAGACCGGGGCCGGACTGCCGTTGAGTGTCCGCTCTGCGCCGCGGCGGTCGACGCCGTACTGCAGATGGCGCGCCCGGCATGCGCTGTTCGGCGGACCACCCGAGACTGGCCAGGTAGTCGGGCGGTGCCCGCGCAGAGCGGACACACGGCAGCGGTGCGAGGAGGCAGCCATGGGCTGGTTGTGGGCGATCATCGTGGGACTGGTGCTGGGCCTGATCGCCAAGGCGCTCATTCCCGGCAAGCAGCACAGCCCGCTGTGGCTGACGACCCTCTTCGGCATGGCGGGAGCGGCCGCCGGCAACTGGATGGCCATGGGCCTCGGCATCGACGAGACCCGCGGCATCGACTGGGGCCGCCATGCCCTGCAGCTCGGCGCCGCGATCGTGATCGTCCTGCTGGGCGACATGGCGTACACGGCGGCCCGCCGCAACAAACAGCGAGTCTGAGCCGGTCAGCGCCGGTCAGCAGGACGGCGGCGGGTCAGCCCACCGGCGCGGCGGCCCGGTCAGCCCGGGCCGCCCTTCCGGCGGCGGCTCAGCCCTCCGGGGCCACCTCGATGGCCGCCAGGTTCTTCTTGCCGCGGCGGAGCACCAGCCAGCGGCCGTGGAGGAGGTCCTCCCGCGCCGGGACGGCGTCCTCGGCCGTGACCTTGACGTTGTTCACATACGCACCGCCCTCCTTGACGGTGCGGCGTGCGGCGGACTTGCTCGGCGTCAGGCCGACCTCCGCGAACAGGTCCACGACCGGGGTCAGCTCGGCAACCCGCGCATGCGGCACCTCCGAGAGCGCCGCCGTCAGCGTCGCCTCGTCGAGCCCGCCCAGCTCGCCCTGCCCGAACAGCGCCCTCGACGCGGCGATGACAGCCGCGCACTGGTCGGCCCCGTGCACCAGCGTCGTCAGCTCCTCGGCCAGGGCACGCTGCGCCGCCCGCGCCTGCGGACGCTCCGCCGTCTGCTTCTCCAGTTCCTCAAGCTCCTCACGGCTCTTGAAACTGAGAATCCGCATGTACTGGGAGATGTCCCGGTCGTCCACATTCAGCCAGAACTGGTAGAACGCGTACGGCGTGGTCATCTCCGGGTCCAGCCAGACCGCGCCACCCTCGGTCTTGCCGAACTTGGTGCCGTCCGACTTCGTCATCAGCGGCGTCGCCAGCGCATGCACCTCCGCGTCCGGCTCCAGGCGGTGGATCAGATCCAGACCGGCCGTGAGATTGCCCCACTGGTCGCTGCCGCCCTGCTGGAGCGTGCAGCCGTACCGCCGGTACAGCTCCAGGAAGTCCATGCCCTGCAGGATCTGGTAGCTGAACTCCGTGTAGCTGATGCCCTGTTCGGACTCCAGACGGCGGGCGACGGAGTCCTTGGCGAGCATCTTGTTGACCCGGAAGTGCTTGCCGATGTCCCGCAGGAACGCGATCGCGGACAGCCCGGCGGTCCAGTCCAGGTTGTTGACCATGACCGCGGCGTTCTCGCCCTCGAAGGACAGGAAGGGCTCGATCTGGGCCCGCAGCCGCGTCACCCAGTTCGCGACGGTCTCCGGGTCGTTCAGCGTCCGCTCCGCCGTCGGCCGCGGGTCGCCGATCTGCCCGGTCGCCCCGCCCACCAGCGCCAGCGGCTTGTGCCCGGCCTGCTGGAGCCGGCGGACGGTGAGCACCTGCACCAGATGCCCGACGTGCAGGCTCGCCGCCGTCGGGTCGAAGCCGCAATAGAACGTGACGGGACCGTCCGCGAGCGCCTTGCGCAAAGCGTCCTCGTCAGTGGACTGGGCGAACAGCCCGCGCCACTTCAGCTCGTCGACGATGTCCGTCACGGTTCTCGGTCTCCTCGGAGTGAGTGTCTTGTCGCAGTGGTGGATCACATCAGGTGTGCGTGGATCTGAGCCCAGTCTATGGGGGCTCCGCAGGGCTCAGATCCCCTGGCTGACGGAGCTCATATTGAAGTCCGGCACGCGCAGCGCCGGCATCGCGGCCCGGGTGAAGTAGTCGCCCCATTCGCGCGGCAGCGTCTTCTCGCTCCGCCCGGCCTCCGCGGCCCGCGACAGCAGGTCCACCGGCGACTCGTTGAAGCGGAAGTTGTTGACCTCACCGACCACCTCGCCGTTCTCGACGAGATAGACGCCGTCCCTGGTCAGCCCCGTCAGCAGCAGCGTCGCCGGGTCCACCTCGCGGATGTACCACAGACAGGTCAGCAGCAGCCCCCGCTCCGTGGCCGCCGCCATCTCCTCCAGCGAGCGCTCGCCGCCCCCGTCCAGCACCAGATTGCCGGCCGCCGGGGTCACCGGCAGCCCGGTCAGCCCCGCGCTGTGCCGGGTGGTGATCAGATGCGCCAGCTTGCCGTCCCGGATCCAGTCCGTCGCCGTCAGCGGCAGACCGTTGTCAAACACCGACGCGTCGTCCCCCGACGCATGCGCGATCACAAACGGTGCGGACTCCAGACCAGGCTCATGCGGATCGCTGCGCAGGGTGAGCGGCAGCTCGGACAGGGTCTCGCCGACCCGCGTCCCGCCGCCCGCCTTGGAGAAGACGGTACGGCCCTCTGCCGCGTCGCGGGCCGACGACGACCAGAACTGGTAGATCAGCAGATCGGCCACCGCGGTGGGCGGCAGCAGCGTCTCATACCGGCCGGCAGGCAGCTCCACACGCCGCTCGGCCCAGCCGAGCCGCTTGCCCAGCTCCGCGTCCAGGGCGATCGGGTCCACATCTTTGAAGTCCCGCGTGGCACGGCCCGCCCATGCGGAACGGGCGCGGTCCGGGCTCTTGGCGTTCAGCTCCAGCGTGCCGTTGGGCTGGTCGTGCCGCAGCCGGATGCCCGTCGAGGTGCCCAGATAGGTCGAGGTCAGCTCATGGTTGGCGAAGCCGTACAGCTCACGGCCGCCCGCGCGGGCCCGGGCGAACGCCTCACCCAGCGCGGGCGCGAAGTCCGCGAACACGCCGGACGACGTCTCGGCGGGGGCGTCGGTGAAGTCCGGGGCCGACGGCGCCCCCGCAACCAGCGGCTGGGCGTCCTCGGCCGGCCCGGCGCCGCGCGCGGCCGCCTCCGCGGCACGCACCAGCGGTTCGAGATCGTCCGCGGTCACCGCCGACCGGGACACCACCCCGGAGGCGACCCCCTCGGCCCCGTCGACGGTCGCCACGACGGTGAGGGTGCGTCCGCGGGTGACGCCGTTGGTGGTCAGGGCGTTGCCCGCCCAGCGCAGATTGGCCGAGGAGTGCTCATCGGCGATCACCACACAGCCGTCGGCCGCGGACAGCTCCAGGGCCCGCTCGACGATCTCGTACGGCTTGCTGACACGGCTCATCGACCGGCCTCCTGCGTCGTGTTGAGACTGTGCTTGCCCGGGGGGCGGCCCCCGGACCCCCGGCAGGTTCCGTGGCGCGCGCTCACCGCCCCGCCTCCTGCGTCGTGTTCAGGATGTTCACGCCCCGGAACAGGGCCGACGGGCAGCCGTGGGAGACCGCGGCGACCTGGCCCGGCTGGGCCTTGCCGCAGTTGAACGCGCCGCCCAGGACATATGTCTGCGGGCCGCCCACCTTCTCCATCGAGCCCCAGAAGTCCGTCGTCGTCGCCTGGTACGCGACGTCCCGCAGCTGCCCGGTCAGCCGCCCGTTCTCGATGCGGAAGAAGCGCTGCCCGGTGAACTGGAAGTTATAGCGCTGCATGTCGATCGACCACGAGCGGTCGCCGACCACATAGATCCCCCTCTCCACGCCCCCGATCAGGTCCTCCGTCGACAGACCTCCGGGATCGGGCTGCAGCGACACATTGGCCATCCGCTGCACCGGCACATGCCGGGGGGAGTCCGCGTAGGCGCAGCCGTTGGAACGGCCGAGACCCGTCAGCTTCGCGATCCGCCGGTCCAGCTGGTAGCCGACCAGCGTGCCGTCCTTGACCAGATCCCAGGACTGCGCCTCGACGCCCTCGTCGTCGTAGCCGATCGTCGCGAGCCCGTGCTCGGCGGTCCTGTCACCCGTCACATTCATCGCCGAGGAGCCGTACGCCAGCTTCCCCAGCTGGTCGAAGGTGGCGAACGAGGTCCCCGCGTACGCCGCCTCATAGCCCAGCGCCCGGTCCAGCTCGGTGGCGTGGCCGATCGACTCATGGATGGTGAGCCATAGATTCGACGGGTCGACCACCAGGTCGTACCGGCCCGCCTCCACGCTCGGCGCGCGCATCTTCTCCGCCAGCAGCGAAGGGATCTGCTCTAGCTCCGCGTCCCAGTCCCAGCCGGTGCCGGTCAGATACTCCCAGCCGCGCCCGACCGGCGGCGCGATGGTGCGCATCGAGTCGAACTCGCCGGTCGTCTCGTCGACGGCGACGGCCGTCAGCTGCGGATGCAGCCGCACCCGCTGCTGGGTGGTCACCGTCCCCGCCGTATCCGCATAGAACTTGTTCTCATGGACGGTCAGCAGGGAGGCGTCCACATGCGCCACCCCCTCCGCCCGCAGCAGCCGCTCGCTCCACTCGGCCAGCAGCCCCGTCTTGTCCTCGTCCGGCACGGTGAAGGGATCGACCTCGTACGAGGAGATCCAGGTCTTCTCCGCGTGCACCGGCTCCTCGGCGAGCTCCACCCTCCCCACGTCGGAACCGGCCGCCGCGATCACCTTGGCGGACAGCTTCGCCATGGCCACCGCCTGGCCCGCGACCCTGGCGGCCGCGTCCATCGTCAGGTCCACCCCCGAGGCGAACCCCCACGCGCCGCCGTGCACCACCCGCACCGCGTACCCGAGGTCGGTGGTGTCGGCCGACCCGGACGGCTTGGCGTCCCGCAGCCGCCAGGCGGCGCTGCGCACCCGCTCGAACCGGAAGTCGGCGTGCTCCGCCCCGAGCGCACGGGCCCGGGCGAGCGCGGCGTCGGCGAGCGCACGCAGCGGCAGCGCCAGGAATGTCTGATCGATCTCATGGGGCACAGCGGCCCTCCCCTTCTCACCGGGCGACGACAAGGCGACTACAACCCGCAGTGAATCATGCGGTGCCCACCGTCACGTCGGCCATCGCTTTCCGGGGATTGCACCGCCCGGCCGCGCAGGCGCGCCTCCCCCGACCGATCCGCCCGGGCCGACCGGACCGCCCGCGACTGTAGGGATCCAACAGTCGCCGCAGGAAGGCGCTGTCAGGGCCCGATTCCTCGTACACGCTCCGGTACCGATAGTTTCTGTCGGTATCAAGACCGCTATCGAAAGGGTGATCCGTTGAGTCGCTCGGTTCTCGTCACCGGAGGAAACCGGGGCATCGGCCTCGCCATCGCCCGCGCGTTCGCCGAGGCCGGCGACAAGGTCGCGATCACCTATCGGTCGGGTGAGCCTCCGGAGGAGCTGGTCAAGCTCGGCTGTCTGCCGGTCCGCTGCGACATCACGGACGCCGAGCAGGTGGAGCAGGCCTACAAGGAGATCGAGGACAAGCACGGTCCCGTGGAGGTGCTGGTGGCCAACGCCGGCGTCACCAAGGACCAGTTGCTGATGCGGATGTCCGAGGACGACTTCACCTCCGTACTCGACACCAACCTCACCGGCGCGTTCCGCGTCGTGAAGCGCGCCAACCGCGGCATGCTGCGCGCCCGTAAGGGCCGTGTCGTGCTGATCTCCTCCGTCGTCGGGCTGCTCGGCTCGGCAGGGCAGGCCAACTACGCCGCCTCCAAGGCCGGCCTGGTCGGCTTCGCCCGGTCCCTCGCCCGTGAGCTGGGGTCGCGGAACATCACCTTCAACGTCGTCGCGCCCGGTTTTGTCGACACCGACATGACCAAGGCGCTCAGCGACGAGCAGCGCGCGGGCATCGTCTCGCAGGTGCCGCTCGGCCGCTATGCGGAGCCCGGGGAGATCGCCGCCGCGGTGAAGTTCCTCGCTTCCGACGACGCCTCGTACATCACTGGAGCCGTCATCCCGGTTGACGGCGGATTGGGCATGGGTCACTGATCACATGAGTGGAATCCTCGCCGGCAAGCGCATCCTCATCACCGGTGTGCTGATGGAGTCCTCCATCGCCTTCCACACCGCGAAGCTGGCCCAGGAGCAGGGTGCGGAGATCATCCTGACGGCCTTCCCCCGGCCCACCCTGACCGAGCGCATCGCCAAGAAGCTCCCCAAGCCCACCAAGGTCATCGAGCTCGACGTCACCAACGAGGAGCATCTGTCCCGCCTCGCCGACCTGGTGCGCGAGGAGCTCGGCAGCCTCGACGGCGTGGTGCACTCCATCGGCTTCGCGCCGCAGGACGCACTCGGCGGCAACTTCCTCAACACGCCCTTTGAGTCCGTCTCGACCGCGATGCACGTCTCGGCGTTCTCGCTGAAGTCGCTGACGATGGCCTGCCTGCCGCTGATGCAGGAAGGCGGCTCGGTCGTCGGCCTGACCTTCGACGCGCAGTACGCCTGGCCGCAGTACGACTGGATGGGGCCGGCGAAGGCGGCGCTGGAGGCCACCTCCCGCTATCTCGCCCGCGACCTGGGCAAGCAGAACATCCGCTGCAACCTGATCTCCGCGGGGCCGATCGGCTCCATGGCCGCGAAGTCCATCCCGGGCTTCTCCGATCTGGCGGACGTCTGGAACCACCGCTCCCCGCTGGAGTGGGACCTCTCCGACCCCGAGCCGGCCGGCCGCGGCGTGGTCGCCCTGCTGTCGGACTGGTTCCCCAAGACGACGGGCGAGATCATCCACGTGGACGGCGGCCTGCACGCGATCGGCGCGTAGGCGCCCCGAGAGGGCGCGGGGCTGTACCGATGTGCGGCTTCCCCGCGCCCCAAAGGGGCATAGGGGCCGCGGGTCTGTGTCGATGTGCGGCTCCGCCGCGTGGGCGCGACCAGCCACGATGTGCCTGCACGTGCGTGACGGCCTGCATGCGTCCGCAGGAGTCTGGGGCTGTGTCGCTGTGCGGCTTCGCCGCGTGGGCGCGACGGGCCATGGCGCGCCCGCGCACGCTCGGCGGCGCCGGTCGCGGCACTTCCTGCGGCGCTGAACCCGGCCGTACGGCCCCCACGCCCCGTTTCCCGCCCTCCGCGGGGCGCGGGGCGTCGCCCGTTCGGCCCACCGGGGCGCGCGCCGCACCCCGGGGCCGTACGACCCTGAAAGGGCATTCCCCCTTGTGGTGCCGCCGCGACGAAAGGCGCTCGCGTCCTCGTCGCAGTACAGCCGAGGAGGTCCTGCTTGTGCGCACGAACTGGCGCTCCGCCTCCATACTGGCCACGGTCACGGTCCTGCTGTGGGCTACCCCGACCGCATCCCAGCCGCACCGCCGGATCTCCCAGCCGGCCGCGCAGCCCTCCTCCCGGGCCGCGGAGACACAGCCCACCCTTCCCCGCCCCGTCTACCAGGCCGAGTGCCGGCTGGCCGTCGAGGGCTCGCGGGCCACCGCGTACTGCCACAATCCGTATCCGCAGGCCGATCTGGTCCGGCTGCACATCGAGTGCGAACGCTGGTGGGACATCGACGTCGACACCGCTCCCGTCGAGCTCGGCGCGGCCGGATACGCACAGCTCACCAGCCGCTGCTGGAAGGAGATCCGCTCCGCCTGGGTCAGCCACCGGCCGGCGGCGCCGTCCGCAGGCACATAAACGGATAGCTCCCCGCCTCCGCGGCCGCCGCCTCGCCGTCGCCGCCGCGGACCGCCTCGACCAGCCGGGCGTGGTCCATGTGGTTCTCCGGGCGCAGTTCGCCGCCCACATCCCCGCGCAGCCAGTCGCGCAGCAGATCGCCCAGATCCGCATAGAGCTCCGTGAGCACCTCGTTGTGCGAGGCGGCCACCACTGCCAGATGGAAGGTGGTGTCGGCGGAGACGAAGCGCTCCGCGTCCCCCGCGGCCCATGCCTCTTCGCGGCGGGCGAGCAGGGTGTCCAGCTGCTTCAGGTCCTTCTCGGTGCGCCGCTCGGCGGCTAGCCGTGCCGCCGAGGATTCCAGGGTGGAGCGCAGCTCGGCGATATGCCGGGGGTCGGCGTCGGCGAAGCGGCGGTGCATGACCCCCGCGAGTTCGCTGGTCGCCATGACATACGTCCCCGAGCCCTGGCGGATGTCCAGCAGGCCGTTGTGAGCGAGCGCCCGCACGGCCTCGCGCACGGTGTTGCGGGCCACGCCGAGCTGCTCGACCAGCTCGGGTTCGGTCGGAATCCGCGAGCCCACGGGCCATTCGCCCGACGTGATCTGGTTCCGCAGCTCGGCGATCACCTGATCCGAGAGTGCGGAACGCCGGGGTGAGCTCAGCGCCATCGTGTCGCTCCTTCTGCGAGCCGTGAGGGCAGGTCGGCGATTGGACAACCAATCATCCCATGATTCTATGATGGGCGTCATGCCCGACGAGACCGACACCCGGATCCAGACAGAGACACGCACGCAGCCCCGGCCACCGGCCCACGACCCGAGTCTGCGCGAGGACGCCTCCCGCGCGGCGGGCTACGCCACGGCCGGTTCCGATACGCAGCCCTCCGTCTGGGTCGCCCGGCTTGTCATGGCCGGCATCGTCCTCGCCGCGCTCAACCTCCGGCCCGCCATCACCAGTCTCGGCGCCCTCCTCGAAGAGGTCCGCGTCGGGCTGCATATGAGCGGCAGCGTCGCCGGACTGCTCACCTCGGTGCCGACGCTCTGCTTCGCGGTCTTCGGCATCGCCGCGCCGCGGCTCGCCCGCCGCTTCGGCCCCGGCGCGGTCGTCTGCGCGGGCATGGCCGCGATCGCGACGGGACTGGCCGTCAGGCCCTTCGCCGACGCCACCCCCGCCTTCCTCGCCGCCAGCGCCCTCGCCCTGATGGGCATCGCCGTCAGCAACGTCCTGATGCCGGTGATCGTCAAGCGGTACTTCCCCGACCGCATCGGCTCCATGACCGGGCTGTACTCCATGGCCCTGGCCCTCGGCACCTCCCTGGCCGCAGCCGTGACCGTCCCCATGACCCAGGCCCTGGGCGGCAGTTGGCGTGCGGGCCTCGGCATCTGGGCCGTGCTCGCCGCCGCCGCCGTACTGCCCTGGCTCGGGCTGGTCCGCGACCGCACGCCCGGCGCCGGAAGCCGGTACGGCTCCGAAGGCGCCCGGCGCGCCGATGAGGCGGCCGACGGGCCTGCCGCGGCTCCCCGCGTCATCCGCAGCCGCACCGCCTGGGCGCTCGCGGGCTTCTTCGGGCTCCAGGCCACCGGCGCGTACATCACCATGGGCTGGATGCCGCAGATCTTCCGTGACGCCGGGGTCTCGGCAGGCACGGCGGGGCTGCTGCTGGCCGTCACCATGGCCATGGGCGTGCCGCTGGCGTCCGTCATCCCCCGGCTGGCCGCCCGGATGCGGAACCAGGGCCCCATCGTCGTCGTCCTCGCCCTGTGCGGGCTCACCGGCTACCTCGGGCTCTTCCTCGCGCCCGCGGCAGGGGCCTGGGCCTGGGTGCTCCTGCTCGGCGTCGCCAACTGCGCCTTCCCGCTCGCCCTCACCATGATCGGCATGCGGGCCAGGACCGGCGCCGGCGTCGTACGGCTCTCGGCGTTCGCCCAGTCCGTGGGCTATCTGATCTCCATCCCCGGGCCGACCCTCGTGGGCGCGCTCTACCAGCACAGCGGCGGCTGGGGGCTGCCGCTGGCCCTGATGGCGGGGCTGACGCTGCCGCAGATGGCCGTCGGGGTGCTGGCCGGCCGGGACCGGACGGTCGAGGACGAATGCTGAGATGCGAGACTGGCGTCATGCCTGTTCTCGACCCGAATCCGCCCCAGGGCCAGAAGAAGCTCCTCATGGTCTTCGGCGTGATGCTCGCCATCACCGTCGTCATCGGCGTGATCGCCTCCATCGCCGCGCCCTGACCGTGACGCCCTGACCGCGACGTCCTGACCGTGACGCGCTGACCGCGACGTCCTGACCGCGATGGCCGCCGCGCCGCTGCCGCGGCCAACTGACCTCCGCGACGCCGTGCGGACGGCCGCCCCGGACCCGACGGGGTAGGGCTGGCACCCCTGTCCCCTAGGGGGCAGGACTCAGGGTCAAGTGGGTGGGTTGCCGGATGGGCCGGCCGCAGTGTGATCCGTACGTTGGATGCAGTTCCCCACCACTGCACCCCGAGATCTACGGAGGCGGCCATGTCGGCCCATGCGCACATCAGGACCCGCCGCCCCCGCACCCGTCTCCGTAGCCCCCGCGTCCCCCATGTCCCCGGCATCCCCCGTATCACCCGCGCCGGCCGCAGGCCCATAGTCCTGGGCGGCGCGGACGCCCGGCTGCCGTGGTGGGCCCTCGCCCTGCCGCTGATCGCCTTCGTCTGCCTCCTCGCGCTCATCTTGGACGGAGGGCGGGCGGAGGCCGCGGGAGACCCTGCCCTCGGCAGACTCCTTGAGCACATACGGCAGACGTTCACCGGCTGACGGCCCCGATGATCATCGTTCACCCGTCACGGGGGAGGTCGTCAACACCCTGCGCCCCGTGGCGCGTTTCATGCGAAGCTGGGACGCATGAGCGTCGCAGAACTCCGCAGGATTGTCCTCTTCCGGCATGCCAAGGCCGACTGGCCACAGGTGTCCGACCACGAGCGACCGCTCGCCGAGCGGGGCCGCAAGGACGCCCCGGTCGCCGGGCGCAAGCTGGCGGACACCGGCATCTCCTTCGATCTGGCCCTCTGCTCGACCGCCACCCGGACCCGTGAGACCTGGAAGCTCGCCGTACAGGAGTTCCCGCGCCGGCCGAAGACCGTCTATGAGGAGCGGGTCTACGAGGCGTCACCCGGTGAGCTGATCGCCGTGCTCAACGAAATCCCGGACGATGTGCAGAACGCCCTCCTCATCGGCCACAACCCCGGGGTGCAGGGCCTCGCCGAGATCCTCTCCTCGGCATCGGAGGGCGACGCCGGCGAGCGGATGGCCCACCGCGGCTTCCCGACCTCCGCGTTTGCGGTGATCTCGTTCAGCGGCGCCTGGAAGTCGCTGGAGCCCGGCGTCGGCACGCTGGTCGACTACTGGGCGCCGTCCAAGTAGCCGGTCCGCGCCCCATCGGCGCGGAACAGGCCGAGTCCCGGCGCCGGGGCGGCGCCGGGACTCGGTTCGCTCAGCCGGGGACCGGCCCTGTCGGCGTGTGCGTCCGGCTCCGGCCCTCGCGCGGCTGAGTTCGCATCGTGGGCGGCTCAGTCCCCGTCGACGTCCGCCGCCTCGACCTCTTCGCGGGTGATGCCCAGCAGATACAGCACCGTGTCCAGAAACGGCACATTGACCGCGGTGTGCGCGGCCTCGCGGACCACCGGCTTCGCATTGAAGGCGACGCCCAGACCGGCCGCGTTCAGCATGTCCAGGTCGTTGGCGCCATCGCCGATCGCCACGGTCTGCGCCAGAGGCACGCCCGCCTCCGCCGCGAACCGGCGCAGCAGCCGCGCCTTGCCCGCACGGTCCACGACTTCGCCGACGACCCGGCCCGTGAACTTCCCGTCCACGATCTCCAGTGTGTTCGCCGAGGCGAAGTCCAGCCCGAGGCGATCCTTCAGATCATCGGTGACCTGGGTGAAGCCGCCCGAGACGACGCCGACTTGGTAACCGAGCCGCTTGAGCGTGCGGATCAGGGTCCTGGCGCCCGGAGTCAGCGTGACCTCCGTGCGCACCTTCTCCACGACGGACGCGTCGAGCCCGGCGAGCAGCGCGACCCGGGCGTGCAGCGACTGTTCAAAGTCCAGCTCACCCCGCATTGCGGCGGCGGTCACCTCGGCGACCTCCTTCTCACAGCCTGCGTGCGCGGCAAACAGCTCGATGACCTCGTCCTGGATGAGCGTCGAGTCGACGTCCATCACCACCAGCCGCTGTGCCCTGCGGTGCAGCCCGGCGGAGACCACGGCCACATCGACGCCGATCTCCGCGGCCTCGGTGGCCAGGGCCGTGCGCAGCGGTTCGGTCTCCACACCGGAGATATCGAACTCCACGGCTGTGACGGGGTACTTCGCCAGCCGGAAGATACGGTCGATATTGCCGCCCGCGCCGGTGATCCTCGCCGCTATGGCGGCGGTGGACTCCGCGGTGAGCGGGTGCCCCAGCACGGTGACATGGGAACGGCCGCTGCCGCGCGGCCGGTTGTCGCCGGTGCCGGAGATGATCTCAGCCTGGAGCTGGAGGGAGTCCGCCCAGCTGTGCACGGTGGCGCGCAGCTCGCCCTCGGCGGTCGCACCGCCGGCCGGTGCCGTGACCAGTGCGCACAGCATCAGGCGGCCGCGGGCGACGACCTGCTCGATGTCGACGACCTCGACGGAGTAGGCGGCGAGGGTGTCAAAGAGGCCGGCGGTGATGCCGGGACGGTCCTTCCCGAAGATTTTCACGAGAAGGGTGCGTGCGGCTGGGGTCTGCGATGCGCTCATGGTGTTTCCACCGTATCGGGCATACGGGCGACCGACCTCCCCCGTCCCGCCACCCGGACAGCCCCGGACCACATTGTCCCCCGCCGTTTCCCCGGACTTCCACGACGGTTCCCGCACCGTGCGCCTTCCGGGCCCGGCCCTTGGGCGCGCCGGTCCCCGCGGGGGCGCGGGCCCGCGCGGACAAGGCCCCGCACCCCGGGCGCGCCCGTTCACCCACTCCCGCGTCCGCGCCCGTCCCACCTCCCCGGCAGCCGCAGATACGGGTTGGTGTCCGGGTTCGGCGCCCGGTACGAGGGGGCCGACGGCTGGTACGGCCCCGGAGCGTCCGGGGCCGTACCGCGGGGCTCGCCCCGCATCAGGGCGTACACCAGCAGCCCCCCGGCCGCCCCCGCCCCGGCGCCCCACATCGCGCCCAGCAGCGCTGCCACCCCGATCGCCCCCCGCAGCGAGACCTCCGCGCCCACGGTGTCGATGCCCAGCACGGACAGCGACGCGTCCACCGACACTCCCGTCAGCCACACCAGCAGCGCCAGCCCCGCCCCTGCCGCCAGTCCAAGCCGCAGCGCCGTACGTGCGGTGAAACGGAGTGCCGAGCAGCCCCACGCCTCCGCGCCCCAGGAGCGTTCCGCCGCCAGGACCCCCGCGCAGAGCATCGCCACGCCCGCCGCGACGGCGAGCAGCCACACCCGGCCGTCCAGCTCGGCCAGCCGGCCCACGGTCACCGGGCCGGTGGACCCCGAAGAGACCAGCAGGTCGTCCAGCGGGTGCGGCAGCACCCGCTCCAGGCCACCGGTCACCCGGCCCTCCCAGGGCACGAAGAGCCCGAGCGACAGACCGACCCACACGCCGTTCGGCGCGCCGAGCACGGCGGCTCCGGCGATCCGTCCGGGGTTCTCGTCGCCGATCGCCGCGTACCCCGCCGCCGCGTACCCGGCGAGCACCGCCGTCAGCGCGACCGTCACCGCCGCCGACACCGCGGGCCGCACCTTCCGCACGGCCTCCCACATCGCGCCCCGCGGCAGCGGGGTGCGGCGCGAGGCCAGCAGGGCGAGCGTCAGCACGCCGAGGACCCATACCGCCGCGCCGGCCAGCGAGTCCGCCGTGTTGACGCTGTAGCCCACGGCGGCCTCGGCCGCCACCCGCTCCCCGGCCCCGCCGGGGAGCAGATCGCCCACCACGGGCAGGTC
The DNA here is from genome assembly GCF_026420845.1 of Streptomyces sp. PR69. Classification (GTDB taxonomy): domain Bacteria; phylum Actinomycetota; class Actinomycetes; order Streptomycetales; family Streptomycetaceae; genus Streptomyces. Next base: position 393,769 of record NZ_JAOWCB010000001.1, read on the forward strand.
CACGGAGGGGACCTCCACCTCCAGACCGTCGATGGTGACGACGTCGTGCCCCGCCCACGCCAGCCCGCCCGCTGCCGTCACGAAGAGCACCGTCACCGCGGTCGCGCGGGCGAACAGCTCCCGCGCCGCCAGATGCACGGCGTACGGCCGCACCCTGCGCAGCGACCGCAGAAAGACGTACGCGAGGAGCACCGCCCCGACCAGCCCCACCCCGAGTGGCGTGATATCGACGGCTGTCCGCGCCTGCGCGCCGCCGTCGATGCCGAAGGCGGACACATCGCCGGTCGGCGTCACCGAGCCGCCGATCGCGAGCACCACCGCGGCGGCGGTCATCGGCCCCAGCGCGGCGGTCGCATCGGCCCCCAGCAGATGCAGCCCCAGCGCCGCCGCACCTGCCATGCCCGCCAGCGCCCAGCTCACCGCGGCGACCGCCGACAGCAGTACGCTGCCCCACCGCACCGAAGGCGTCCGGCGGCCGGTGTCGTCGTTTGTGCCAGAGTCCATCCGGACCCCCCGATCCCCCCACTGGGATTTGACCCAGTTGTCCCCAACTGCGCATGATCCATGCGCAGTCATGGGTTCTCATCACTCTCCGGGGGAGTTTCTCCCCCGTCAACGGCCATCCCGAACAGGCTCTTCACAGGCCCGGCTTTCGGTTGGGGGACCGGGCCTGAAATAGTTCCCCCCGATGTTCGCCATCCCTAGACTCCCTGTGATGGGGGTCACTCGGGGGACAACTAGTGGGGCATGGAGTGCCGGAACTCGTACTGGAATTGAACGGAAGGACCTGGACTCTCGATCCGTCCAGGACATACACCCTGGGACGTGATCCGCAGGGCGATCTGGCGGTCGAGGACGCCAGGGTCTCGTGGCGGCACGCCACCCTCAGCTGGGGCGGCCGCAGTTGGGTGATCGAGGATCACGGCAGCACCAACGGCACCTATGTGCACGGTCAGCGGATCCATCAGATGGAGATCGGCCCCGGCACAGCCGTGTACTTGGGCAACGCCACCGACGGCCCGCGGATGAGTCTGTCCGCCGCCGCGCCCGCGCAGCAGGCGCCCGCGCCGGCGCACGCACAGGCGACACAGGCGGCCCCGCCCCAGCAGCAGGGCTGGCAGCAGCCGCCCCCTCAGCAGCCGGCGCAGCACCAGCCGCAGCATCGGGCGGCGCAGCACCAGGCCCCGCCCCACCAGTGGCAGCAGCCTCAGCAGCACGCCGCCGCTGCCGCCGCGGCGGCGCAGCATCAGGTGCCGCACCAGCAGTCGGGCCACGCAGGGTCCGGCGCCGCCGCGGGGGCGCCGCCGGTCTACGGCGACCGCAGCCCGACCACGTTCCACCAGCTCGCCCTCGGCCGTGTGATGCGCATCGGCCGTGCGCTGGAGAACGAACTGGTCGTCTCGGACCTCCAGGTCTCGCGCCACCACGCGGAGTTCACGGCCACGCCGGACGGCCGCTTCGAGATCCGCGACCTCGGCTCCCACAACGGCACGTATGTCAACGGCCAGCCGATGGCCAAGTCCTCCTCCGTCGTCATCGGCCCGAACGACATCGTCGGCGTGGGCCACTCCGCCTTCCGGATCGTCGGCGACCGCCTGGAGGAGTTCGTCGACACCGGCGAGGTCTCCTTCTCCGCCCGCCATCTCACGGTGACGGTCGACGGCGGCAAGCAGATCCTCAAGGACGTCAGTTTCGGCGTCCCGGAGAAGTCGCTGATCGGCGTCATCGGCCCGTCGGGCTCCGGAAAGTCCACGCTGCTCAAGGCGCTCACCGGCTACCGGCCCGCCGACCAGGGCGATGTCCTGTACGACAACCGCAGCCTCTACAAGCAGTTCGCCGAGCTGCGCCAGCGCATCGGTCTGGTCCCGCAGGACGACATCCTGCACAAGGAGCTGACCGTCCGCACCGCCCTGAGGTACGCGGCCAAGCTCCGCTTTCCCGGCGACACCGCCGCGGCGGAGCGCGAGGCCCGCATCGACGAGGTGCTGCGCGAGCTGAAGCTCGACATCCACAAGGAGAAGAAGGTCACCGCCCTCTCCGGCGGCCAGCGCAAGCGCGTCTCGGTCGCCCTGGAGCTGCTGACCAAGCCTTCGCTGATCTTCCTGGACGAGCCGACGTCCGGCCTCGACCCGGGCATGGACCGCGATGTCATGCAGCTGCTGCGCGGTCTCGCCGACGACGGGCGCACCGTCCTCGTCGTCACCCACTCCGTGGCCGAGCTGGCGCTGTGCGACAAGCTCCTCGTCATGGCCCCCGGCGGCTCCGTCGCCTACTTCGGCCCGCCCGACGAGGCGCTGAACTTCTTCGGCTACAGCACCTGGGCCGATGTGTTCTCCGCCTTCGAGAACTACCGCGACTACGACTGGGCCGGACGCTGGAAGGGCTCACAGCACTACCAGCTCTACGCCGCGGACATCGACGCGGTCGCCGCACAGTCCGTAACGATGCCGCCCGCCCAGGCGATGCGCCCGCCGAAGCCGCAGGGCTGGTTCGCCCAGCTGTGGACGCTGATGCGCCGCTATGCCTCGGTGATCGCGTCCGACAAGGGCTTTATGGCCCTGATGGTGATCCTGCCGGCCGTCCTCGGCCTGGTCTCCGTCGTCATCCCGGCGGACTTCGGCCTCGCCCCGCCCACGCCGCCGAGTAAGTTCAACGGCGACGCGGGCACGATCATGCTGATCCTCGCGGTCGGCATGTGCTTCTCCGGAGCGGCCAACTCCGTACGAGAACTGATCAAGGAACGGGTCATCTATGAACGGGAACGGGCCACCGGTCTGTCCCGGTCGGCCTATCTGATGTCCAAGGTGATCGTTCTCGGTCTGATCACCGCGCTGCAGGGCGTGATCATCTGCGGCATCGGCTTCGCCAGCCGCGAGCTGCCGCCCGAGGGCCTGGTCATGCCTCCGGCCGTCGAGATCTGCCTCGTCGTCATCGCGCTCGGCTTCACCTCGATGATGTTCGGCCTGGTCATCTCCTCGCTGGTGAAGACCGCAGAGAAGACCATGCCGCTGCTGGTGATGTTCGCGATCGTCCAGGTCGTCTTCACCGGCATCCTGTTCCAGGTCTACGACTCGCCCGGCCTGGAGCAATTCGCCTGGCTGATGCCGTCCCGCTGGGCCATCGCCGGCGCCGCCACCACGCTCGACCTGTCCCGGCTGATGCCGCCGTGGGACCCGAAGAACCCCACCAACTTCGACCCCCTGTGGGAGCCTGCCGCGGGCCAGTGGGGCCTCAACCTCACCATCCTGCTCGCCATCGGCGTGATCTGCGGCATCGCCGTCGCCCGTCTGCTGCGCCGCCACGAGCCCGAGGTGATGCGCAAGTAACCCGCCGTCCGACACACATGCTGCACGCCGAAGGGCGGCACCCCTGCTCGGGGCGCCGCCCTTCGGCACAAGCGGCGTCGGCGTGGAGAGGCGACGCCGCCTGCGTCCGCTCAGTTCGCGTGCCTCTCTCCGCTCGCCTGCTCAGTTCGCCTGCTCAGTCCGCCGCTCAGTACGGGCCGTTGACGTTGTCGATCGAGCCGTACCGGTCGGCCGCGTAGTTGGCGGCCGCGGTGATGTTGGCGACCGGGTCGTACTGGCTCTTGGCCGTGCCCGGGACGTGGTACGCGTCGAACGTCGGCTTGATGACCTGCAGCAGGCCGATCGAGGGAACGCCGTTGCGCGCGTTGATGTCCCAGTTGTTGATGGCGTTCGGGTTGCCGCTGGACTCACGCATGATGTTGCGGTGCAGACCCTCGTATGTGCCGGGGATGCCGTGCTTCTTCATGATGGCCAGGGACTCGCGGATCCAGCCGTCCAGGTTGTTGGCGTAGACCGGCTTGCGCTCGGCGGCGCGGCTGGCGGCCTGCTCCTTCTTGCGCTTCTCGGCGGCGGCCTTCGCCTTGGCCTTCTTCTCGGCCTCGGCCTTCTTCTTCGCCTCAGCCTTGGCCTTGGCCTCCGCCGCGGCCTGCTCCTTGGCCAGGCGGTCGAAGACCGACTGCTGCTCGGTGATGCTCTTCTGCATCAGCGGGGCCGTCTCCGCACCCGCAGTCCACGCCACCGGGGCAGCCGAGAGCTCCTTCGTCTGGGCGCCGGCGGAGGCGTTGCCCGGGACGAGCGAGAACGCGAGGGCGGCGGCGCCGACAGCGGCGACACCGGCGATCGAGAACTTGTGAGTCTTCTTCAGGCGACTATGGCCGGGCGTGGACGCAGACATGCAGACGTACCTCTTCGAATAGCGCGGGGGGTCGCAACATGCCGGGCGGCATTCCGCTCATCGGCGGCGACCGGACGCAATTCTTAGCGGCCGCAAAAACCTGTGGCAAAGGTGTGACGTACGATGCGGGATAGTGGATCAGGGCGTACGAAAGACGCCCTTTTCCGGCTCTGGCCCCCGCTCACATCGTCTTTATGTCTCCACTAGCGCACTTCGTAAGTGATGTGCGTCCTATGCGCGGGCTCACATCGAGCGTGTAACAACCTCACCGCCTGTTGCGTCAGCAATTCAAAGGGTGAGGAGTGTCATCCCGCAGTATGAGGTGGCTGTCGCCGAACTCATGCCAGAGATAGAGATGCTCCAGCGCCTCGGTATAACCGCGCCACAGCGCCTGACGGCCCGCGATCGCCTCCAGCATCAGCAGATGCGAGGCCGCGGGCTCGTGCAGCCCGGTCAGCAGCCCGTCCACCGCCCGCACCCCGCGCCCCGGCGTGATCACCAGATCTGTCCAGCCCGACGCCGCCCGCACCACGCCCCGGCCGTCCACCGCCGTCTCCAGCGCCCGCACCGCGGTCGTCCCCACCGCCACCACACGCCCGCCCGCCGCCCGCGCGGCGTTCACCAGCCACGCCGTCGTCGCCGGCACCTCGAAGCGCTCCGGATACGGCGGCTCATGCGCCTCCGCCGACGCCACCCCCGTATGCAGCGTGACCGGAGCGAACTGCACCCCACGGCTCACCAGCTCCGCCACCAGACCCGCCGTGAAGGGCCGCGCGGCCGACGGCATCTCCGCGGAGCCCGAGCCATCGGGGGAGGGCAGCGCGAACACCGTCTGATACGCGCTGAGCGGCTGGTCCCGCTCCGTGTACCCGTACCGGATCGGCCTGCCGTGCCGGCGCAGCAGCCGCTCCACATCCACCGGAGCATCCGCCCACCACAGCCGGTCGGCCCCCGGCGCGAGCGGCCGGCGCAGCACCAGCCGCGCCCCGCCCCGCAGCCGCACCACCGCCCCCGCCGGGCCCCCGGGGCGCGGCACCGTGCTGCCCGAGCCGTCGGGCGTCCGCAGCTCCACCGCCCACCGCCCGTCCTCGCCCCGCGTCGAGAAGTGCACCACCACCGGCTCCCCGCCCGCCTGCTCGACGCCCACGCGCGCGTCGACGGCCGCCGGCAGCGTGGGCGAGGTATTGACCACCAGCACATCGCCCGCCCGCAGCTGCCCCGGCAGCTCGCGGAACACACGGTGCGACACCTCCGCGCCCCGCGACACCAGCAGCCGCACATCGTCACGGCCCGCGCCGCGCACCTCCGGCGGCACCCGGGCCGACAGCTCCGGCGGCACACTCAGCGATTCCAGCGTCCCCAGCACCTTCGCCACCCCTCTCACACCTCCCTGGCTCACCGTGCGTCCAGCAGCGCCCGCGCCGTGTGCCGCCCGCTCGCCGGCCGCCCCTCCAGCAGCCGCAGAAACCCCGGTACGACCGACTCCGGCGCCGGCCGCGGATCACGGTCGTCCGGCACGGCCGCCGCATACAGCTCCGTCGCCATATCGCCCGGGTCCACCGACCACACCCGCAGCCCCGGCTCCTCCACGGCCAGCACCGCCGCCAGCTGGTCGAGCGCCGCCTTCGACGCCCCGTAACCGCCCCACGTCTCATACGCCTCAGCCCCGGCGTCCGAGCTGACCGCGATCACCGCGCCCGCCGCGGACGCCCGCAGCAGCGGCAGCGTCTGCTGTACGAGCCCCAGCGCGGCCACCACATTCGTCTCCAGCGCACGCCGCAGCCCCGCGAGCGGCAGCCCCTCCAGCCGCACCAGCGGCTCCGCACCCAGCGCGCTCGCGTTGCTCACCAGCAGATCCAGACCGCCCAGCCGCTCGGCCGCGGCCGCCAGCTCCGCACGGTGCGCCCCGTCCGTGACATCCCCGGACAGCGCGGTCACCCGCACCCCGTGCTCCCGGGCCGCGCCCGCGCTCTCCTCAAGTGGTCCGGCTGACCTGGCGTCCAGCACCAGATCCCAGCCACGCCGCGCAAGCGCCCCGGCAAGCGCCCTGCCCAGTCCCTTCGAAGCCCCCGTGATCATCGCGACAGGCATGCCGTCCATCCCCTTCCACGCCCCGATTGCTGTGACGGACCCAGCCTCGGCCCGCCGCACCGGCCTTCGCCTCGTCCCCCGGCCCCGATCCGGCAGGGCACTTCGGCCTAGGCCCGCAGCCCCAGCCGGCGGCCGTCCCCAGGCGGATACGGACTGTCACACCCCGCCGGTACGGTGAACTCATGAGCGATCGATCCAGCTCCGGCCTCGCCGCCGTGAGCACCGCGCTGCTCGCCATGAGCAGACATCTGGAGGTGCGCGACGTCCTGAAGACGATCGTCGCCTCGGCGCGCGAGCTCCTCGACGCCGAGTACGCAGCCCTGGGCGTGCCCGACGACCACGGAGGCTTCGCCCAGTTCGTGGTCGACGGCGTCAGCGACGCCCAGTGGAAGGCGATCGGCCCGCTCCCGCGGCAGCACGGCATCCTCGCCGCGATGCTCCACGAGGCGAGGCCGCAGCGGCTCGCCGATGTCCGCAGGGATCCCCGCTTCGGGGGCTGGCCCTCCGCCCACCCCGATATGTCCGACTTCCTGGGTCTCCCCGTCAAGGACGGCGACGAGATCATCGGCGCGCTCTTCCTCGCCAACAAGCGCTGCCCCCGCCCGCCCGGCGGGGACGGCTGCGGCTTCACGGAGGACGACGAGGAACTGCTCTCGATCCTCGCCCAGCACGCGGCGATCGCCCTCACCAACGCCCGGCTGTACGAGCGCAGCCGCGAACTCACCATCGCGGAGGAGCGCTCCCGGCTCGCCCATGAGCTGCACGACGCGGTGAGCCAGAAGCTGTTCTCCCTGCGGCTCACCGCACAGGCGGCGGCCGCGCTCGTCGACCGCGACCCGGTGCGCGCCAAGGGCGAGCTGAAGCAGGTCGCCGAGCTGGCAGCCGAGGCCGCCGACGAGCTGCGCGCCGCGGTGGTGGAGCTGCGCCCCGCCGCCCTCGACGAAGACGGTCTCGTCAACACCCTGCGGACGCAGATCCACGTCCTCGACCGCGCCCACACCGCCCGGGTCAGCTTCGACAGCAGCGGCATCCGCGCGCTGCCCGCCTCCCAGGAGGAGGCGCTGCTGCGCGTCGCCCAGGAAGCCCTGCACAACGCCCTGCGCCATGCGGAGGCCGACGAGGTCCGGGTGGCCCTGGTCCGCCGCGACGGCGGCACGCTGCTCAGCGTCACCGACAACGGCAAGGGGTTCGACCCGAAGGCCGTGCGCCGAGCCGGCCGCCATCTGGGACTGGTCTCCATGCGGCACCGCGCCGGCGGCGTCGGCGGCAGACTGACCGTGCAGTCGACGCCAGGCACGGGCACGACGATCGAGATGGAGGTCCCCGGTGGGTGAAGACAAGAGGGGCAGTGCGGAGCACTTCGGCAGAAGGGCGGCGGTGGGCGACGGGAACAAGAGGGGTAGTGCGGAGCACTTCGAAAGAAGGGCGGCGGTGGGCGACGGGAGGGCGATCAGAGTCCTGTTGGTCGACGACCACCAGGTGGTCCGCCGGGGCCTGCGGACCTTCCTCGAAGTCCAGGACGACATCGAGGTCGTCGGCGAGGCCGGCGACGGCGCGGAAGGCGTCGCCCGCGCCGAGGAGCTGAAGCCCGACGTGGTGCTGATGGACGTCAAAATGCCCGGCGTCGACGGCATCGAGGCGCTGCGCAAGCTCCGCGAGCTGGGCAACGGGGCCCGGGTGCTGATCGTCACCAGCCTCACCGAGCAGCGCACCGTCGTCCCCGCCCTGCGCGCGGGCGCGTCCGGCTATGTGTACAAGGACGTCGACCCGGACGCGCTGGCCGGCGCCATCCGCTCCGTACACGCGGGCCATGTGCTGCTCCAGCCGGAAGTCGCCGGCGCGCTGCTCTCCCAGGACGACCCCGCGAACGGCACGGGCCGCGGCAGCACGCTCACCGAACGCGAGCGGGAGGTCCTCGGCCTGATCGCCGACGGCCGCTCCAACCGCGAGATCGCCCGGGCGCTCGTGCTGTCCGAGAAGACCGTCAAGACACATGTGTCCAACATCCTGATGAAGCTGGACCTGGCAGACCGCACCCAGGCGGCTCTGTGGGCGGTGCGCCATGGCCTCACCGGCTGACCCCGCCGGCTGCCCGCCGGGCGCCCCCGTCGGCTGACGCCCGCACCGCCCGGCCGCCGAAGACCGGTCAACGCACAGGACGGCCCGCGGGTTGTGCAGATCGTCGCCCTGCGGTCAGAGATTCATACCGTCGTGTGTATGTCACCCATGTGGCGCATCCAGATCGAGCCGGGGCCGTTCTCCATGGCGTGCCGCGACGGACGGTCGCGGCGAATGCCTAGGAGGATTTCGAAGTGAAGAACCTGAAGAAGGCCGCGACCCTCACCATGGTGGCCGGAAGCCTGGTCGCCGCCGGCGCGGGTGTGGCCTCCGCCAGCGCCCACGCTGACGGCTACGCCGAGGGCTCCCCGGGCATCGGCTCCGGCAACCTGGTTCAGGCTCCGGTTCACGTCCCGGTCAACGCCTCCGGCAACACCGCGACCGTGATCGGTGCGCTGAACCCGGCCTTCGCGAACCACTCCGTGAACCACTGACGCCGCACGCCGCCTGCGCAGTGACCACCGGACCCCGGCCCCTCCCGCCGGGGTCCGGTCTGCTGCGCTCCTTGCCGCGGAGAGCCGCCGCGAGCTACCGCGCCCCGCGCTCCCGCTCCTCCACATAGGCGTTGTACGCGGCCACTTGAGCGCGCCGGGCCACCCGTTCCACCGGACGCAGCGCCGCCACCCGCGCCGCCATCTCCGATGCGCTCACCGCACCGCCGTGACCGTTCTCGTACGCGACCGAGATCAGCAGCCCGATCCGCTGGGCCAGCTCCAGCACCCGCGCCGCCCGCGGCGGATATCCGGGCGCCAGCGTCTCGCCCGGCCCCCGCGCCGCGCGCGCCCGGTAGGCGTCCACCGCGGCCTCGGCCACCGGCCCCGACGCCGCCACATCCAGCCGGGTCAGCACCTCCGTCGCCTCCCGCAGCGCCTCCACGAGCTCCCGCTCCGCCTCACCGAGCGAAGGCACGTCCGCGGGCGGGGCCTCCCGCGCCGGCAGACAGTGCCAGACGACCTCGACATGCACATCCCCCTCGGGACCTGCCTCGTACACCTCGGGCACCAGCCCGTACGCGGCGCCCACGGCGACGACCGCCTCCCCGGCCTGAAGCGCCCGCGCATTGAACTCCGGCGGACCGCTGAGCCCCAGCGGATGCCCCGGCGCGGGCAGCGCCACCCGGTACCCGGTCACCCCGAGACCCCGCAGCCGCCCCAGCGCCAGCGTCAGCCCGACCTGCGCCGCCTCGCCCGGCAGCCCCTCCACCCGGTGCACCGCATCGTCGCCGACGACGGCGAGCGCCGCCTCATCCGGTGATACAAGTCCGGCCAACAGGGCATTTCCCCAAGCGGCCAGCCGTCCTGAGCGTGGTTCCGATTGCATGGACCCAGCGTAGGTACCGGGCCTGCGCACGGAGCCACCCGACCGGTGGCGTAGGTTTGTCTGGGAGCCACGCCCACAGGCGGACAAAAGGCCCCCCAACACCTCAAGACGATTGCATGGGGAGACAACGCGCTCATGAGCGATGTACTGGAGCTGGTGGACGTATCCGTGGTCCGCAACGGACGCGCTCTGGTGGACGACGTCTCCTGGTCGGTCAAGGAAGGCGAGCGCTGGGTCATCCTCGGACCCAACGGCGCCGGCAAGACCACCCTCCTCAACATCGCCTCCAGTTATCTCTTCCCCACCACGGGCGAGGCCCACATCCTCGGCGAGCGCCTCGGCCGCGTGGACGTCTTCGAGCTCCGCCCCCGCATCGGCATGGCCGGCATGGCCATGGCCGACAAGCTCCCCAAGCGGCAGACCGTCCTGCAGACCGTGCTCACCGCCGCCTACGGCATGACCGCCACCTGGCGCGAGGACTACGACGCCGTCGACGAGGAGCGCGCCCGCGCCTTCCTCGACCGCCTCGGCATGACCGAGTATCTGGACCGCACCTTCGGCACCCTCTCCGAGGGCGAGCGCAAGCGCACCATGATCGCCCGCGCGATGATGACCGACCCCGAGCTGCTGCTCCTCGACGAGCCCGCGGCCGGCCTTGACCTCGGCGGCCGTGAGGACCTGGTACGCCGCCTCGGCCGGCTCGCCCGCGACGCCTTCGCCCCCTCCATGATCATGGTCACCCACCATGTCGAGGAGATCCCGCCCGGCTTCACCCATGTGCTGATGATCCGCCAGGGCAAGGTGCTGGCCGCCGGCCCGGTGGAGACGGAGCTCACCTCCCGCAACCTCTCGCTCTGCTTCGGGCTGCCGCTGATCGTCGAGCACCAGGGCGGCCGCTGGACGGCACAGGGCCTCCCGCTCGGCTGAACGGGCGCACCCCCTTGGTCATTCGACGCGCCGCATAAACCCGCAGCACATCACCTCAGAGCGAAAGACGACCCCTGTCCCGACCACGACCGGCGGTCCTACCATGACCAGGTGGATATCGACGCGTGGGTGTGGTGGCTGATCGGCGCGGTCGGACTGGGCATTCCGCTCGTGCTGACCACTATGCCGGAGTTCGGCATGCTGTCGGCGGGAGCGGTTGCCGCGGCGGTCACCGCCGCGCTGGGCGGCGGCACCGTGCTCCAAGTGCTCGTCTTCGTCGCGGTGTCCGTGGCCCTGATCGCGGTCGTCAGGCCCATCGCCAGCCGCCACAGAAGCCAGCGCGGGGGAGAGTTCGCCAGCGGAGTCGATGCACTGAAAGGCCGTCAGGCCGTCGTGCTGGAACGGGTCGACGCCGCCGGGGGCAGGATCAAGCTCGCCGGCGAGATCTGGTCGGCACGCGCCCTCGACGCCGACATGAGCTACGAGGCTGGCCAGCAGGTCGACGTCGTCGAGATCGACGGTGCCACCGCGGTGGTCATGTGACGGAACGAACCATCCCCACACCAGGCCGAGTTCTGAGAAACTCGATCACCGGATTTATACGGCAGCGAAGGGCACAGGGAACGCGATGCAACCGATCATCATCGTCCTGATCATTCTGGTGGTGCTGGTCTTCATCGCCCTGATCAAGACGATCCAGGTCATCCCCCAGGCCAGCGCCGCCATCGTCGAACGCTTCGGACGCTACACCCGCACGCTCAACGCGGGCCTGAACATCGTCGTCCCCTTCATCGACTCGATCCGCAACCGCATCGACCTGCGCGAGCAGGTCGTGCCCTTCCCGCCCCAGCCGGTGATCACCCAGGACAACCTGGTCGTCAACATCGACACCGTCATCTACTACCAGGTCACCGACGCCCGCGCCGCGACCTATGAAGTCGCCAGCTATATCCAGGCCATCGAGCAGCTCACCGTCACCACCCTGCGGAACATCATCGGCGGCATGGACCTGGAGCGGACTCTGACCTCCCGCGAGGAGATCAACGCCGCCCTGCGCGGAGTCCTCGACGAGGCGACCGGCAAGTGGGGCATCCGCGTCAACCGCGTCGAGCTGAAGGCCATCGAGCCGCCCACCTCCATCCAGGACTCGATGGAGAAGCAGATGCGCGCCGACCGTGACAAGCGGGCCGCGATCCTCACCGCGGAGGGCATCCGGCAGTCGCAGATCCTCACCGCGGAAGGCGAGAAGCAGTCCGCGATCCTGCGCGCGGAAGGCGAGGCCAAAGCGGCCGCGCTGCGCGCCGAGGGCGAGGCCCAGGCGATCCGTACGGTCTTCGAGTCCATCCACGCCGGCGACGCCGACCAGAAGCTTCTCGCCTACCAGTACCTCCAGATGCTGCCGAAGATCGCCGAAGGCGATGCCAACAAGCTCTGGATCGTGCCCAGCGAGATCGGCGACGCCCTCAAGGGCCTCAGCGGCGCCATGGGCAACATGGCCAACTTCGGCCCTCTCGGCGGCAACGGCGGGAGTGGCGGCAGCGGCGTCAAGTCCGCCGCGCCCACCGGTACGGAGCGCCGCGAACAGCCCACCATCGACTGACGTGCGGTGAACATGGCGAGGCCCGTGCGAGCGCAACCCGGCAGGGGCTCACACGGGCCTCACTCCGCCCGCAGGACTCTACGCAGCAGACTGCGTGACGACAGGCCGTGCCGTCAGCCACTCCGGCAGCGCCGCACGCTCACCCGCCCGCAGCCCCAGCAGCATCGCCTCGGCGGGCGAGGGCACAAACGGCCTGTGCAGCAGCGGCATCCCCGCCTCCTCCGGCGTACGGTCCGCTTTGCGGTGATTGTCCGCCGCGCAGGAGGCCACCGTGTTCAGCCAGCTGTCCGTGCCGCCGTGCGACTTCGGCACCACATGGTCGACGGTCGTGGCCCGCTTCCCGCAGTACGCACACCGGTGCTGGTCCCGTACCAGCACACCTCGCCGCGACCACGGCGCCTGTCTTCGGAACGGCACCCGGACATAGCGGCACAACCTGATCACCTGCGGCACCGGAAGATCGACCTCGGCGCCACGCACCCGGAGCCCCGGATGAGCCTGCTCGACGACGGCCTTGTCCTGAAGCACCAGAACGACCGCACGGTTCATCGTCACCGTGGACAGCGGCTCAAAGCTCGCATTCAGCACCAGCGTGTCACGCACCACGCCCACCTTCCGTAGTCAGCCCGGCCCTGTTGGCGGACCTGGGGCTGGATCAACTCTGGCCGGGTGCGCTGAGATGGACAACGCAATAAAAAAATGCCCTGTCCTGGTCTCCTCAAGACCAGGACAGGGCAAACAACAGGCGAACGATCAGCCCCTCGAAGGCCCTTCGTACTCCCCGATGAGCTGAGCACGGGCGATCGTGTGGAACCGCAGATTGAAGCCCACGACAGCCGGTGACACATCCGCGCCGGGCCCGAGCTTCGCCTGGTCCACCGCGTACACGGTGAACACATACCGGTGGTTCTCACCCGCCGGCGGCGCCGCACCTCCGAAGTCCTTCGACCCGTAGTCGTTGCGCACCTGGACGGCCCCCTCGGGCAGCCCCTCGAACTTTCCGCTGCCCGCTCCCGCGGGCAGCTCCGTCACCGACGCCGGGATGTCGAAGAGCACCCAGTGCCAGAACCCGCTGCCCGTCGGAGCATCCGGATCGAAGCAGGTCACCGCGAAGCTCTTCGTCTCCGCGGGGAACCCCTCCCACCGCAGATGCGGCGAGGTGTTCCCCTTCGCATAGACCTGAGCGTCCGCCAGCTTCGCCCCCGGCGCGATGTCATCGCTCACCACCGTGAACGACGGCACCGCCGGATGAAAATCATGCGGAAGGGGCGGCCTCTTGAGCTCCGTCACGTCTCAACCTCCGAATCGGATACGACCGGTCGGGTCCGAGCCTAGAACCAATTGCGGCGTCCGCCGACCTCCGCCAGCCACTGGTGGAGATACGCAGCCCAGTCGGTGGACTGGAAGTCGTGGTGGCTGACGGTGAAGGCCTTGTACGAGTCGCTGCCCTCGGTGAACAGACCCGGCTTCTTATCCATCTCCAGCACGACGTCCATCTCACGGTCATCCGCCACGAACGACAGCTCGACCTGGTTGAGACCCCGGTACTGCTCCGGCGCGAAGAACTCGATCTCCTGGTAGAAGGGCAGCTTCTGCCGCGTGCCCCGGATGTGCCCGCGCTCCATGTCCGCGCTCTTGAAGCGGAAGCCCAGCTGAATGAACGCGTCCAGGATCGCCTGCTGCGACGGCAGCGGATGCACATTGATCGGGTCCAGATCACCCGAGTCCACGGCACGGGCGATCGCCAGCTCCGTGGTCACACCGATGTTCATCCCGCGCAGCTGCTGCCCCGCAACCGCCGTCACCGGCGTCTCCCACGGGATTTCCAGACCGAACGGCACCACGTGCACGGCCCCGGGCTGCACCTGGAACGCCCCGCCCAGCTGCTGCTTGGTGAACTCGATGTCCTGCTTGTACTCCTGGTCGCCGCTCTCGACCTCGACCCGCGCCTGCAGCCCGACGGAGAGCGCCTCGATCGCCTGCTCGACCGAACCGCCCTCGATGCGCACCTCACCCTGGACGACACCGCCCGGCACCACGTTGGCCTCGGTCAGCTCCGTCTCCACCGACGCCCCGCCGGCACCCAAGCTCGCAAGCAGCTTCTTGAAGCCCATGTTCACTCCTCCTAGGTCCTGACCTCTACATACGCGCGATGACCGTAGCCGGTTCCATGACTCCCAGCGCCGGGCCGTCATTCCCAGGTACGCTCGGACGCCATGATCGAGAGCCCCGACCGTACGCCGTTGCCCCGGGACTTCTTCGACCGCCCTGTACTGGAGGTCGCACCCGAGCTCCTCGGCCGCACTCTCATACGGCTCACCGCCGACGGCCCCATCGAGCTACGCCTCACCGAGGTCGAGGCATACGCGGGCGAGGTCGACCCGGGCTCCCACGCCTACCGCGGGCGTACGGCACGCAACGCAGTCATGTTCGGTCCGCCCGGTCATGCGTATGTCTACTTCACCTACGGCATGTGGCACTGCCTGAATGTTGTGTGCGGCTCTGAGGGAAGAGCGAGCGGGGTCCTGCTGCGCGCAGGTGAGATCCAGGTGGGGGCGGAACTGGCCCGCAAACGTCGAGTCTCGGCCCGAAACGACAGAGAACTTGCCAAAGGCCCCGCCCGCCTCGCCACCGCCCTCGGCGTCGGCCGCGATCTGAACGGCATGGACCTCTGCGACGGCCCTGACTCACCACTGACCCTGCTGCACGGCAGCCCGCCAGACCCTGACCAGGTATGCAGCGGGCCCCGCACAGGAGTGGGCGGCGACGGCGCCCATCACCCCTGGCGCTTCTGGATCGCTGACGACCCCACGGTCAGCCCCTATCGGGCCCATGTGCCCCGCCGCAGGTCGACTTGACTCTGCCTGCCGTGACGCCTAACGTAGCCCGAGCCGTTTGAGACGGGGCACTGCTCATCAGCACCCCCGAAGACGGCCATCCACTACTCATGGTCAGCCCAAGCGGGTGTGGTTTTGGCGTGCCGAAATCAGGTCCGGATGGCTTCGTGTGACTCAATTATGAGTCGCCGGAGAAATCGGCTAACGTAGTGAAAGCCGAAAGGCAGCCGAAAGGCAAAGGCCCG
>NZ_JAOWCB010000010.1 GCF_026420845.1 Streptomyces sp. PR69
GCCGAAAACCAACGCTGCCGTGGTCATCGCGACCACGGCAGCGAATCCACCGCGTGGATGTCGGCCACGATGCAACATATTTGACGGATTCATGTCAGATAGTTCCCCGTTCGGGCTTCTTTACTGAGGCGGTCGGCCTCTCAGTCAGGTCGAAGGGCGTGGCCACGCACCCGGGAAGCATGATCACATAGACAAACCGCGAGCAATGCGGACGTACGGGCAGGTTCCAGGGCTCAGAAGCCCCCGACAGGCCGTCACACTCATCGACCAACCACACAGCCGCGCAACGGAGTTGAAGGTTCGCAAAGCAGCAGCATTAGGGCAATACACGCCAGGAAGCCGACAGATGACACTTTGATAACAGAAACCATCGATTTGGGGTGTACTGATGCCAAGTGATAGTCATTCCGGCAGGGGGCGGTTTGCCCTCTTCAGGTACTTCGCCTACTGAAACGCGAGTGATCGATGCGGATATCCTCACGCCTCCTGACCGTTGGCCTGGCCGGAAGCGCACTGGCCGGAAGTGCACTGCTGCTCACGGGAGTGGCCAGCGCCTCGGACGCCGAAGCGAACGGCACGGCCAAGGCCGCTGCCGAGCAGCCCCCCTTCGCCGTTGAGGACTTCGCATACCCCGGAGCGGACAGGATTCTCAAAGAGAAGAACCTCAAGCTGAAGCACGGCAACGGGAAGATCGTTCTCGCCGAGTGCGACAGCGAGCCGAATCTACTAAGGGTCATCGCCCGTGACCGCTCGGACTTCTGTTTCAAGGTCACCGGCGACGACGGCTACCTCTCCCTGGAGGTGCCCTCGGTGGGCGGCGTTCAGAGCAACGACTACAACGCCAAGATCAACATGACGGTCGGAGACGAGCACAAGTCGTTCGACATCCCGAAGAACTCCTGGAAGGGCGTCGGCGAGAACGCCGACCCGGCCGGCCGCGAGCACACGCTGGTCGAGATCATCACCACCAAGTGACGCCGCCTGCGCCCGGAACCAGCCGGCGGTTCCGCACCGGGCGCATGCCAGAGGGGCTGCCGACAGCGTCGGCAGCCCCTCTCGCGTACGGCTTCCCGTGCCGCCGTGCCCCACGCCGTCGTGCCATGTGCCCCATGCCCCAGGGCGTCCGGCCCCGGAATCGATCGGCTCGGGGTCGATCAATTCCGGGGTCGGTTGGCTCAGACCGGCCAGCCCAGGCCGGCCAGCTCGGGCTGACCGGCTCGGCTGGTCAGCTGTCGCCCTTGCGTTCGCCGAGGGTGAGGGTGACCTGGCGTTCCTTGCCGTCGCGTTCGTAGGTCAGGGTGACCTGGTCGCCTGGCTGGTGGGTCCAGATTTCGCTGATGAGGGTGGGGCCGCTGTCGACCGGCTTGCCGTCGAACTTGGTGATGACGTCGCCCGCCTTGAGGCCGGCCTTGGCGGCGGGGCCGTCGGGGGAGACGGCAGGGGTGCCGCCGGCGCCGCGGTCGGCGATGCGGGCGCCGGAGTCGCGGCCGGTCATGTCGACGGTCGCGCCGATGACCGCGTAGACCGGCTCACCGGTCTTGATCAACTGCTGGGCTACGGTCTTCGCCTGGTTTATCGGGATGGCGAAGCCGAGGCCGATCGAGCCTGCCTGGGACTGGCCGAAGCCGTTCCCGGAGGACTGGATGGCGGAGTTGATGCCGATCACCGCGCCGCGCGCGTCCAGGAGAGGGCCTCCGGAGTTGCCGGGGTTGATGGAGGCGTCCGTCTGCAGGGCGCTCATATAGGAGTTACGGCCGCCGGTGCCGTCGCCCGAGGCGACGGGGCGGTTCTTGGCGCTGATGATGCCCGTCGTCACCGTGTTGGACAGGCCGAAGGGCGCGCCGATCGCGATGGTCGAGTCGCCGACGGCGACGTTGTCGGAGTCGCCGAGGGGCAGCGGCTTGAGCCCCGCCGGCGCGTTCTTGAGCTTCAGCACGGCCACGTCGTAGCCCTGGGCCCGGCCGACGACCTCGGCGTCATACGACTTGCCGTCGGAGAAGGTCGCCGAGAGCGTGCCGCCGTCCGCGGCGGAGGCCACCACATGGTTGTTGGTGAGGATGTGGCCCTGCTTGTCGTAGACGAAGCCGGTGCCCGTGCCGCCCTCGCCCTGGCCCGTGAAGCCGTCGCCGCCGGACTTGGCCTCGATGGTCACCACGCTGGGCAGTGCCTTGTTCGCCACGGCGGCGACCGTGCCGGGATCACGCTGGAGCTCGCCGGGGGAGTCGGCGGCCGAAACCGTCGTGGGGCCGGCGCCGCTGTCGTTGCGCTCCGCGGCCCAGTAGCCGATGCCTCCCCCGACGCCTCCCGCGACCAGCGCGGCGGCGAGCACAGCCGCCACCAGCCCGCCGGCCCGCCTGCGCGGCAGCGCAGGCGGAGGCGGAGGCGGGAACTGCGCACCCCATGTGTGGTCGCCGCCGCCCCCGCCGCCATAGGAGGGGAGGGTGGTGGGCGGGGACGGCGGCCACGGCGGCGGGGTCTGACCGCCGTAGGCAGCGGGCGGCGTCGCGAGGGCGGGGGCGGGTCCGGGCTGAGGGGGGTGCCCGTGCGGCCCTGCCGCGGTCGCGGGCATGCCGCTGTCCGCTGCCTGCTCATGAGGGGGCGGTGCGGAGTCGTGAAGGGCCGGCTCGGGAGTGGTGGCCGGCCCGGGAGCGGCCTGCCCCTCAGGCGCTCCGGGCGCGGGTGCTCCCGACGCGGGTGCTCCCGGCGCGGGTGCGGGGCTGCCTTCGGGAGCGGCGGCAGGGGCAGCAGTGGGAACGTCCTTGCCCTCGTTCTCGGTGCTCACGCTGTCGTCTCCTCGGTCAGTCTTCACCGGCTTGCCGCTGATCTCCGCTGTGCAGGTGTCTGCACCAAGCCTTCCCCACAGCACGTCAGGCCACTGTAAGCAGGACCTGTGCATTTTCCCGAAGTCTTTACATCGGACATTTCGGGCCTTGCCCCTGACGGCGGGACAGGGACCCTGCGCGTACCCGCCCCACCCCTCGATGACACCATGACGCGGTGACCCAAGCACGGCAGCACCGCATTCAGGTCGTCGCCCACCGAGGCGCATCGGAAGACGCACCCGAACACACCCTCGCCGCCTATATGAAGGCGATCGAGGACGGCGCGGACGCCCTTGAATGCGATGTGCGGCTCACCGCCGACGGCCATCTCGTCTGCGTGCACGACCGCCGCGTCAACCGCACCTCCAACGGCCGCGGCGCCGTCTCCGCCCTTGAGCTGGCGGACCTCGCCGCACTCGACTTCGGCACCTGGAAGGGCCGCGAGGACGCGGCGGAGAGCCCGGACTGGGGAGACCCCTCCCTCACCTCCGTACTCACCCTGGAACGGCTGCTGGAGCTGGTCGCCGACTCGGGCCGCCACATCGAACTGGCCATCGAGACCAAGCACCCCACGCGCTGGGCGGGCCAGGTGGAGGAGCGGCTGATCGAGCTGCTGGAGCGGTTCGGCCTTGCCTCGCCCGAGAGGGCCGCCGACTCCACCGTACGGATCATGAGCTTCTCGGCCCGGTCGCTGCACCGGGTCGCGGCGGCCGCGCCGACCATTCCCACCGTGTATCTGATGCAGTTCCTCAGCCTCCGGCTGAGGGACGGACGGCTGCCGGCCGGGGCGCGGATCGCAGGCCCGGGCATCCGGCTCGTTCGCAACCACCCCGGTTTCATCGAGCGGCTGCACCAGGCAGGGCGCCGTGTCCATGTGTGGACCGTCGACGAACCGGAGGACGTGGAGCTGTGTGTGCGGCTCGGCGTGGAGGCGATCATCACCAATCGCCCCAAGCAGGTTCTGTCCCAGCTGGGCCGCGCATAACGTCTGTCACAGGGAGTGCACCGGCGCGTTCGTTCTGTGTTCGATCGTGTCGAGTGCGTCACCGGCAGGGCGTTGGCCGGTTTCCGGTCCAGTCCATTGGGGCATTCACACCGTGGCGTGGGGCAAAGGAGGTCTCGGGGGTGGCGTTGGTGGTGGCACAGGAGGTGCCCACGTCGTCGAGCATGGCCGTACCCCATGGCCCTGCGGGCGTGGGTGAGGCACGACACCGGATGCGTGAGCAGCTGAGCCGCAGCGGAGTGTCCGAAGCCGTGGTCGACGACGCTGTTCTGATCCTTTCCGAACTGCTCAGCAACGCCTGTCGGCACGGCAGGCCGCTGAAGCGCGAAGACATGGGGGGCGGCGACGTCCGCGCTGCCTGGCGCGTCGACACGGCGGGCGGCCTGACGATCGAGGTGACGGACGGCGGCGGTCCGACCCGTCCCGTACCGGCCACACCGTCGGTCACCGCGCGCGGCGGCCGGGGGCTGAACATCATCACCGCGCTGGCCGAGGAGTGGGGGGTGCGGGACAGCGCGGCGGGCGAGGTGACCGTCTGGGTCGTCGTCAGCAAGGCCTGTCGGCACGACGATTTCGCTACGCGCGTCACAGGTCCGAGCTCTGGTTCCATATCCGGTTCCGGCATGGGTTCCGGTATGGGGTCCGGCATAGGCTCCGGCGTCGGGGCCGGTTCTGGTTCTGGTTCAGGTTCAGGTTCGGGTTCGGGTTCAGGCGCCAGGTATGACGGATACGGCGGCCTGGACTTCGCGGAGTCGTTCGACGACCTCGTCTGAGGGGGCGTCGTAAGCGTCGTACAGGCCCGTCGGGACGTGCCGTTCCTCTCTCCGTACGGCAGACGGCTAGGCTCGCGCCCGACACAGCACGCCGCAATCGGGAGAAAGCCACGCCATGGCCAAGAAGCGACCCCAGACGAAGGCGACGAAGCCTCAGCGCAAGGACGGGGCCCGCGCCGCGGGCGCGAACGGGTCCGTCCCGGTGGTCGGAGGTCGCGAGCCCTGCCCCTGCGGTTCCGGCCGCCGCTACAAGGCCTGTCACGGCCGGGCCGCCGCGCACGCCGTGACCGAACTGGTGCAGCGGCCGTTCGAAGGGCTGCCCGGCGAGTGCGACTGGGTCGCGATGCGTGAGCTGGTGCCCGCCGCGACCGCCGAGCTGACGCTGAAGGACGGGCTCCCCGAGGGCGTCCCCTCCGTCACCCTCGCCACCGTGCTGCCGATGGCCTGGCCCGCGCTGCGCCGCGACGACGGCTCCGTACTGCTCGGGCTGCAGAACGACACCTCGTCCGGCGACCTCAGCCGCGACCTGGCGGACACACTGCAGCGCGCGCTCACCGCGGAGCCCGGCAGCCCGGTCGCCGCGCAGCGCGCCTCGGCCGAAGGCCCCCGGCTGCAGGATCTGCTGGACACCAGCGCCGCATTTCAGCCGACCGTGCACTCCGGCTTCGAGTTCTGGATCCCGGACTCGGCGGAGAACGCCTCCCCCGAGGTCGCGGCCTCCCTGGAGCGCGCCAACGCCGCCGCGATCCCCACGGTGAAGCTGTCCGGCGTGGACGCGGCGTACTGGTGCCAGACCCCGGAGAAGAACCACCTCCGCTGGGTCATGACGCACCCCGAGGAGAAGCTGCTGGACGCACTGGCCCGGCTGCACGCCGCCGGCACGTCCTCGCTGGGCGAGGGCACCAGGCTCGTCGGCTCGTTCCGGGCGCACGGGCTCGTGGTGCCGGTCTGGGATCTGCCCAGCGGGATGGGCGCCGACGAGTGCGAGAAGCCCGCGGCCGAGCTGGCCGAGCGGCTCGCCACGGCCCTGGCGAGCGATGCCCCGCTCACCGCGGAGGAGCGCCGGGCCCGCGGCGGACTCACCAACCGCCAGGTGACCCTGAGCTGAGGCCTCCCCACCGCCGCCCGGAGACTCGGGCGCCCAGCACGCGGAGCTGCTTGGTGACGCCGGTCACAACGCGCGCCAAGGGCGAGTAAATCTCTGTCTGAATACCAGAGATCGAATTTGCGAACCGCCGATCTCTTGTTACCGTTCTAGAAGCCCGGTCGCTGGTGCATCCCCCGTCGCCAGCGACCGGGCGTTTCCATGTCTACGGAATAGCTCATTCCGGCCCTTGACCCGGGCAGCTCCCCAGTGCATCGCCGGCCGCGGCCACACCCCGGTCCACACTCGGCGCGCCAGAGACCCCGGCCCGCAACCCGCAACCCGCAACCCGCACTCAACGCCCTTCGGGCGCGGCCGAGTTGCTTCCCGACCGCAGGAGCAGCGGCCCATCCTCCGCCTCGTCCGCAGCGGCGAACTCGGACACCGCCGAATACATCCGCGCATCACCCCTGGAGGGCTCTCTCGGGGTTTCGCAAACATCCGGCTCGGCTTCCGCCACCACCGCGCAGTTCGTTTGCACGGTGCGGCCCGCGGGGCCCATCAGCGTGAGCACCGCCGTCAATTCCCGGCCTGTGGCATTGCGGTAGTAGGTACGCGCCCAGGTCTCACCGGCGTACGCCATTACACAGGTCTGGGCTTCCACGCCACCGGGAGAGGCGACTTCCGGCCCACATTGCGCGGAGCGGTCCCGGCCTCCGTCCCCCAGGCGGGACAGCAGCCCGGTCGCCGTCGACGGCTCGGCCCGGCTCCCCGGCTCAGCTGGGGCCTTGGCATCTGCCTCAGAGCGTGCGGCCTGTGCGTCCGCGGCCCGCGCTTCCGCGATGCGTACATCGCCGACCCGTACCTCCCCGGCCGGGCCCGCCGCGGCGGCCAGCGGCAGCAGGGCGGCGAACACCACGGCTGCGGCGAGCCCGATCAGACGGAGGTTCATGGTGGGTCCACCTGCCGATGACGCGGGAATTGACGGTGGGCCGAAGATAGCGAGGTGTTCCGGGCGCGCGGAGGCCCGTGCGCCCGATTCCCGTACAACCCGGTCGAGCTCCTACCCGTACGAGTGACACGCCAGAGCCGGAGCAGCGTGCCCAGCGCGCTCAGCAACCTCCCTGCCTCAGTACGCGAGCTTGCTGTCCTCGCCCGCCTCCGGGGCGCTCACGCTCGCCTCCACGAGTGCGTCCACCACCGCCTCCACATCCGGCAGCCAGGGGGACGCGGAGCCGGGCAGCGGCGCCCGCTCCCACCACACCGGGCCCAGGCCCGTCTCCGAGGGGGGCAGCACCAGATGGCCGCCCTCACCGTGGAAGCGGAGCGAGCTGGGCACGCAGTCCTTGAGGTAGAGGAGTTCGCCGAGACGCTCCAGGGTGTACGGCGCGACCAGCAGCGACCAGCGGGTGGGGGTGGCCACGACCGGACCGAGCCGCATGCCCATGCGGTCGAGTTCGGACAGTGCGGCCGCGCCCGCGGCGGCGGGCAGGCTTAGCGCGCAGGGCGCACGCCCTCCCGTGGCGAGGATGATCGGCGCGTATGGCCTGTTGGTCCACCACCAGCGCACCAGGCGCTCATCGGTCGTCGCGGCCAGTAGGACGGGATCGAAGGGGTGTGCGCCGGGGACGACGCACTCTGGGTCCGGGCAGGCACAGCGCCGGCCCGGCCGGTCGCCGCGCCCCACGCCGGGGAGCACGGGCCATTCCCACTCGACGGCGCAGACAAGCGCCGCATCAAGCTGAGCAGGCCCCCTCTTGCGCCGGAACCGGGGCCTGCGTCGCCTTCCGAGGATCTCGCGCATAAGCGCTCGTTCCTTTCCGTTGAACGCCGAGGTCCACTTCACACCATGTGAGCAGTCTTCACTGTGCACACGAACGGCGGCAGGAGGATCGCCGCTCGTGCTTCGAGGCCGAACCCGGCCGGTGTCCATTAAAAGCATGGCGAGGGGTGGCGCACGCCTGGCGTTTCCCGCCTTGCCCGTCCCGCTGGTCCTGCTGATCCCGCTTGCCGTGCCGCCGCCGACGGGTCACCGTCTGTTGCCGCTGCCGTCGGCCCCGCCGCGAGGGCGCCTCCCGGCTGTTAGGACGCCGGCGCCCGCTGCCGGGTTCCGGGGGTGGCCCCAACTGCCTCAGCCCGTCACCGTTTACGTACCCGTCGGGCTTGGTGTGACGCTCGGCGTGTGCTCGGCGCGACGCCCCGCCAGACATCAGCAGGACGCGCTCGGCACGGCCTCAGTCGACCGCAATGGGCTCTCATCAGCTGCATTTTTCAGCCAAGTTCGAAGCCCCTCAGACACCAGCAATCCCACTGGGACAATGCTGGACATCCCCTCACTTGTGCGTGTACATGTGGATGCGTCGCTAGCAGCGCAGAATGACATGGGGGTTCGCGATGCTATTGAGCGAAACGCACCAGTCGGAAAGCCGGCTGCCATGAGCGCCCCTCACCTGCCGAAAGTGGCTGGAATCAATACAGAGGTTCCCACTCCCGCGCACACTGCGCCACCCCTGTCACCGACCGTTCCTTCCGCGCCCGCTCCGCCCGGAGCGGTGATCCAGGACCGGCTGGCCGGCTGGGTCTCCGATCTCACCACCCTCCATGAACTGACGGAGCGCCTGGTCAGAACGGCCACCCTCGAAGAGGCCCTCCAGGAGCTGCTGCGCGCAGGGGCCGCGCTCGTCGGGGCGCGCCGCGGCATGGTCGTACTCGAACCCCCCGAGGGCGGCCCCGATCGCGCAGACTGCTTCGAGGGCGGCCGCGGCCCCTCCCTGACCAAAGGTCTCGGCCTGACGCACGCCGAGCTCGGGCACTTCGAAACGGTGCCGCGCGGCGCCACGGCGCTCGGCCGCATCCTGGACGGCGGACGGCCCCCGGACGGCAGATCCGCCTTCGGCCAGGCCGTCGCCGACGCCGATCTGTTCGCCGACGACTCCCTCGACCCGCGCCACCGCGAAGTGGCCGTGCGGCTGGGCTACGCCGCCAGCTACACCCTCTCCCTGGCCGCCGAGGACGCGGGAACCCTCGGCGCGGCCGTCTGGCTCTACGACGAACCGGCCGCCCCCATGGAGCGCCAGCGCCACCTCGTGGGCCTCTATATGCGCTACGCCACCGAGCATCTGGCCCGGCTGCTGGAGCTGGAGCACGCTCGCGCCACCGTGGCGACGGTCGCAGAGGAGCTGCTGCCCACCAGGCTGCCCCGGATGCCGGGGGTCGAGCTCGCCGCCCGGCATGTCACCGGGCCGCGCGGCGGCGGCAACTGGTACGACGCGCTGCCGCTGCCGGAAGGCGCCCTCGGGCTCGCGGTGGGCTCCGTCTCCGGATCCGGGCCCAGCGCGCTGGCCGCGATGGGGCGGCTGCGGGCCTCCCTGCGCGCCTACGCGGTGATGGAGGGCGAGGACCCGGTCGCCGTGCTGTCGGATCTGGAGCTGCTGCTGCGGCTGACCGAGCCGGCCAGGACCGCGACCGCGCTGTTCGGCTACGCCGAGCCTGCCGTCGGCAAGATGGTGCTGGCGGGGGCGGGGCACACCCCGCCGCTGATCATCGGCGAGCAGCGCACGGAGTTCGTCGAGACATCCCTCTCGGCGCCCCTGGGGATGCTCGCCTGCTGGGAGGCGCCGAGCGTGGAGCTGGCGCCCGCCCCGGGAGAGACGGTGCTCCTGTACACGGACGGGCTGCTGCGCCGCACCGGAGATCCCATGGACCGTGCGTTCGCGCGGCTGCACGCGGCGGCCGCGAGCGTGCCCAAGGCGGCGCGTACGGATCCGGGGGCGGTCGCCGACCATGTGCTGGCCGCGATGCTGCCCGATGCCGCCGCGGAGGTGCGCCGGGCGGGCAAGGGCGGCACGGCCGGCGGCGTCGTCCTGCTCGCCGCCCGCTTCGCCTGACTGCGCTGAGGTTTTCCACAGGGCCCCGGCCGTCTTCCGGTCGCACATACGATGGTGAGGTCACCCCCACCCAGTGGCCCAGGAGGCAGACGTGGCCGAGGAGCTCACCCCGGAGACCCCGGAGACCGCAGAGATCCCGGAAAAGGACGAGCAGCCGATCAAGCAGCGCAAGAACGGCTTGTACCCGAGCGTTTCCGACGAGCTCGCCGAGAATATGAAGACCGGCTGGGCGGACACGGAGCAGCACGATCTGCAGCCCATCCCGCAGGCGTCGCACACGGCCGCGCGGCGTGCCGCGCTGTCGGCCCGGTTCCCCGGAGAGCGTCTGGTGATTCCGGCCGGCAATCTCAAGACACGGTCCAATGACACGGAGTACAGCTTCCGCGCCGCCACCGAGTACGCGTATCTGACCGGCGACCAGACCGAGGACGGCGTCCTGGTGCTGGAGCCCAGGGGCGCGGCGGGTGACGGGGGCCACCAGGCCACGGTCTATCTGCTGCCGCGGTCCAACCGGGAGAACGGCGAGTTCTGGCTGTCCGGGCAGGGCGAGCTGTGGGTCGGGCGGCGGAATTCGCTGGGCGAGGCCGAGCAGCTGCTGGGCATCCCCGCCGAGGATGTCCGCGAGCTGCCGGAGCTGCTGCGCGGGCTGTCCGGCCCGGTGCGCGTGGTCCGCGGTCATGACGCGGGCATCGAGGCCGCGCTGACCGACAAGGTCACCGCTGAGCGCGACGAGGAGCTGCGGGTCTACCTCTCCGAGGCGCGCGCGGTGAAGGACGAGTTCGAGATCGCCGAGCTGCAGAAGGCGTGCGACTCCACCGCGCGCGGCTTCGAGGACGTCGTGAAGGTGCTGGACAGGGCGGAGGCGACCAGCGAGCGCTATATCGAGGGCACCTTCTTCCTGCGCGCCCGCGTCGAGGGCAATGACGTGGGCTATGGCTCGATCTGCGCCGCTGGGCCGCACGCCACCACCCTGCACTGGGTGCGCAACGACGGTCCGGTGCGTCCCGGCGAGCTGCTGCTGCTGGACGCGGGCGTGGAGACGACGGAGCTGTACACGGCCGACGTCACCCGCACCCTGCCGATCAGCGGCCGGTACACGGAGCTGCAGCGCAAGATCTATGACGCGGTGTACGAGGCGCAGGAGGCCGGCATCGCCGCGGTGCGGCCGGGGGCCAAGTTCCGCGACTTCCATGACGCGGCGCAGCGCGTGCTCGCGGAGAGGCTGGTCGAGTGGGGTCTGCTCGAAGGGCCCGTGGAGCGGGTGCTGGAGCTGGGGCTGCAGCGCCGCTGGACGCTGCACGGCACCGGCCACATGCTCGGCATGGACGTCCACGACTGCGCGGCGGCGCGCACCGAGGCGTATGTCGACGGGACGCTGGAGCCGGGCATGTGTCTGACCGTGGAACCGGGCCTGTACTTCCAGGCGGACGATCTGTCGGTGCCGGAGGAGTACCGGGGCATCGGCGTCCGGATCGAGGACGACATCCTGGTCACCGAGGACGGCAACCGGAATCTGTCGGCCGCGCTGCCGCGCCGGGCGGACGAGGTCGAGGCCTGGATGGCGTCCCTCAGGGGCTGACCCCCAGGGGCTGACCCCTCCGGGGCTGAGCCGGGGCGCTCAGGAGGCGAGCAGCGGGGCGTTGTCACGCCATTTGAGGATCTTGTCAAAGCTGACGACGGCGCCCCGCTCCGGGCCATTGTGAAAGTGCACATGGTCGGCGAGCTGCTCGATCAGGCACAGTCCGCGCCCGCTCTCCGCGCCCGGGGCGGCCACGGGCGTGGTGTAGCCGCAGGGGCCGCCGGGTCTGGCCGGGAATCCGGGCCCGGAGTCCGACACCTCGATACGGCACATCTCGCCGTCCAGATAGGCGGTCACCCGATACGCCCCCGAGGCCTCGCCGGACTCCTGACCGCCGCCGTGCTCCACGGCATTGGCGCACGCTTCACTCAGCGCCACGGACAAATCGTAAGAAATATCCGGATCGACGCCGACGGTCTCCATGGCGCCGAGCAGCAGCCGACGGGCGAGCGGAACGCTCGCGGCTTCGCGCCGCAAATGGAGAGACCACCAGATGCTCATGCTCCAGCCTCCTGGCTGCGGCTCGACATACCGTTATGTATTGCCCCAAAACACTTCCGGTAAGCACAGAGTTGACGCGAGAGCGCTCGTTCGGCGGATGCGCCATCTCCGTACAGCGGTGTAAAGCAAAGGGGATCTTCCGGACCTGCCGTACGGGCCGAACCCTCTCAGTGCGATGATGACCCGGCCATGTCGTCCACGTCCGTCGCACGCGCCGGAGCCGGTTTGCGGCTTCTGAGGGCCGCGGTGTTCACCGCGGTCTGTGTTGCGCTGTCCGCGACAGGGCATGCGCTGGCTGCCTGCGCGTCCGTCCCCTGGTGGACGCTGCCGCTCGGCTTTCTCTTCCTGTTCGCGCTGGTCGCTCCGTTCGCGGGGCGGGAGCGCTCGCTGCCCTCGATCGCCGCGGCGCTGGGCGCGGGACAGCTGGCCCTGCACGCCCTGTTCGGGGCGGGGCAGCACCAGCAGCTGCGACTGGCGCCGAGCGCCGACGACGCGCTGATCAGGATGGCCGGCAAGCTGATGTGCGGCGCGGGCGCTTCATCGACGTCCGCTGCGGACGCCCGCCGCATCATCACCACGGCGGGACTCGACCCGGCGACCGCGACGGCGACGGCCGGCGCGTCGGCGGCGGGTACGGCGCAAGCGGCCCAGGCGGCCCAGTCTGTCCAGGCGGCGCACACCGCGCCGGGCGGCGCGTTCTCCTCGGTCGCCGAAGTGGCGGCCTCCCCCGAACTGCTGCCCTCGCTGCCCATGCTGCTCGGGCATCTGCTCGCGGCGCTGGCCACCGGCTGGCTGCTGCGCCGCGGCGACCTGGCGCTCTTCACCCTCGCCCGGCTGTCGGCCGACTCCGCGCAGTCGGTGGCCCAGGGGGCCCGGCTGCGTTCGCTGCGCGCCGCGCTCGTTCTCGTACGGACGCTGTGCGCCGGGCTGACGGGTGCGCCCGCGGCCCCGCCCCAGCGCCCCCGGCCGGCGGACGAGCCGCCCGCCCCGGCGGCGGACGAGGCACTCCAGCACACCGTGATCAGGCGCGGGCCCCCGGCAGAGCTCGCACTCGCAGCCTGACGCGGCCCACTCACCGCCGAGCCCGGGAGTGGAGTCGCCGCGCCCAGGCATGCCTCTGTGCACCCGCGCATCACACACCTCTCCCTCACCCTGGAGTGATCTCTGCCATGAGCACCGTCCGTAACGCCCGTACCTCCCACACGGCCTCCCGCGCCCCGCGCCGTACCTCCGCCGCCCTGTCCCGTCTCGCCGTCGCCACCGGAGTCGCCGCCTCCTCCGTGCTGCTGCTCTCGGGCACGGCCTTCGCGCACGTCACCGTCCAGCCGCAGGGCGAAGCGGCCAAGGGCGGCTATGCGACGGTCAACTTCAAGGTCCCCAACGAGCGGGACAACGCCTCCACCGTCAAGCTTGAGGTGAGCTTCCCCGCCGACCACCCGCTGGCCTCCGCAATGCCCCAGCCGGTGCCGGGCTGGAAGGCGGAGGTGACCAAGTCCAAGCTGGACAAGCCGCTGGAGATGCACGGAAAGCAGATCACCGAGGCGGTCACCAAGATCACCTGGACGGCGACCGACTCCAAGATCGCCCCCGGTGAGTTCCAGCAGTTCCCGGTCTCGATGGGCAGACTGCCCGAGAACGCCGAGCAGCTGGTGTTCAAGGCCCTCCAGACGTACGACAACAAGGAGGTCGTGCGCTGGATCGAGGAGCCGGTGGAGGGCGGCGAGGAGCCCGAGTCCCCCGCGCCGGTCCTGAAGCTGTCGGCCGCGACCGACGACCACCACGGCGGGGGCAGCGGCTCGTCGCACACCGCCGGAGACAAGAAGGACGACACGAAGCACGGCGAGGCGAAGGACGGCGGGGCGAAGGACGGCGAGGCGAAGCACGGCGGGGCGAAGGACGGCGAGAAGTCCTCGGCCGCCGCCGACGCAAGCGACACCACCGCCCGCGTCCTCGGCATCGCCGGCATCCTCGTCGGCGCCGCCGGTGTGGCCTTCGGCGTGCTGGCCCGACGCGGTCGCGCCTCCTGACACACCGAACCAGACATCTGGAATATTTCACCCATGCGTACGAAGACTCTGCTCGCGGCCGCGCTCATCGCGGCCGCCGGGCTCACCCTGTCCGCCTGTGGAAGCGACGGAAAGAACGATTCCGCGGGCAGCGCCGTCGCCGAGGTCTCCGCCCAGCCGAAGACCAAGGCGGCCACGGTGCTCGACCAGCCGTTCACCAAGCCCGACCTGGTCCTCACGGACACCAAGGGCGAGCAGTACGACCTGCGCGAGCGGACCAAGGGCAAGCCGACGCTGATCTACTTCGGCTATACACACTGCCCCGACGTCTGCCCGCTGACGATGAGCAACATCGCCATCGCCATGAAGCAGCTCCCCCAGGCCGACCGCGACAAGCTCCAGGTCGTGTTCGTCACCACCGACCCCGAGCGGGACACCTCCGCCGAGCTCGCCAAGTGGCTGCCGAGCGCGGGCGATCCTTCCTTCACCGGGCTCACCGGCGACTTCTCGACCATCCAGGCCGCGGCCCGCTCGATCGGCATCGGCATCGACCCGCCGAAGAAGAACAAGGACGGCACGGTCGAGTCCATGCACGGCGCCCAGGTCATCGCCTTCTCCCCGAAGACCGACCAGGGCTATGTGCTGTACGGGGAAGACACTTCCGCCGACGACTACGCCAAGGACCTGCCCAAGCTGATCCAGGGGGAAAAGCCGTGAGCCGCCGCCTCACCCGTACCGCGGGTTCCTTCCGCATATCCCGCGCGGCGGCGCTCGCCGCGGCCGTGTCCCTGGCCGCGGGGGCGGCGCTGACGGGCTGCTCGTCGAGCGCCTCCGGACCGGAGTTGAAGGTGAGCGGGGCGTTTATGCCGCAGCCCGTCAGCGAGATGGCGGCGGGCTTCCTCACCGTGGAGAACACGGGGGACGCGGCGGACAAGCTGACCTCAGTCACCAGTGACATCTCCGACGACGTCGCCATCCACGAGAGCGTGAACCAGAAGATGCGGGAGGTGAAGTCCTTTGACATCCCGGCCGACGGCCATCTCGACCTCGAACGCGGCGGCCGCCACATCATGTTCATGAAGCTCAAGAAGCAGCCCCGGCAGGGCGAGAAGGTCGCCGTGGAGCTGCACTTCGAGAAGTCCGACCCGATCAAGGTCGAGCTTCCCGTCGAGGCGCCCAACCACAACCCGCAGCACGCGAAGAAGCACTGAGGGGCTGGTCACGCCATGGAAGCCATCCCCGCCCCGGACTTCGGGACCGCCACGCCCGCAGCTCGGCGGCGCGCGCCCGCCCGTCTGCGAGCACTCGCCGCCCGGCCGCTGGTCGCCACCCGGCCGCCGCTGGTTGCCGTGCTGATGCTGGCCGGCACGCTGCTGGCCGCGTTCGGCACCGTGCTGACCGGTGCGAACCCGGCCGCGGCCCATGCCGCGCTGACGGCGAGCGACCCGAAGGACGGGGCGGTGGTGGCCACCGCCCCCAAGCAGGTCACCCTCACCTTCTCCGAGCAGATCGCGCTGGGCGAGAACGCCATCCGGGTCCTCGAACCCAGCGGCAAGCGCGCCGACACCGGCGAGATCCGCGAGATCGGAGAGAACGGGGCGATCGTCTACGGCGTCGGGCTGCACGCCGGACTGCCCAACGGCACATACACCGTGGCCTGGCAGGCCGTCTCCGCGGACAGCCATCCAGTGTCCGGAGCGTTCACCTTCTCCATCGGAGCGCCCTCCGAGACCGCGGTCGCGCTCCCCCAGCAGACCGCGGGCGGCGGAGTCGTCGGCGTGCTGTACGACATCGCCCGCTATGCCTCGTACACCGGTTTCATACTGCTCGCGGGCGGCGCGGCCTTCGTGCTCGTCTGCTGGCCGCGCGGCGCCCGCGTACGGCCGCTGCAACGCCTCGTCGTACACGGCTGGGTGACGCTCACCGCGGGCACCCTGGCCACGCTGCTGCTCCGCAGTCCGTACACCACCACCGGCGCGCTCGGGGACGCCTTCGATCTCACCGGCCTCGGGCTGGTCCTGGAGACGAAGACCGGAGCGGCGCTGGTCTCACGGCTGCTGCTGCTCGGCGCGGCGGCGCTCTTCGTCGCGGTGCTGTTCGGCGCATACGCACGCGGCGACGAGATCGACAGCGGTACGGTCTCCGGCGCATACGACAGCCCCGGCGACGGCGACAGCGACAGCGACAGCGACAGCGACAGCGACAGCGACAGCGACAGCGACAGCGACAGCGACGGCAACGCGAACGCCGGGCAGAGCGAGGGAGGCCGGGCCGGGCGGAAGGACCTCGCCTTTGGTCTGGCCGTCGGCGGCACAGTCGTCGCCGCCGGCATCGCCGCCACCTGGGCGCTGTCCGAACATGCCTCCACCGGCATCCAGCCGGGCGTCGCGATGCCCGTGGACGTGATGCACCTGCTGGCCGTCGCCGCCTGGCTCGGCGGTCTCGCGGCGCTGCTGACCGTGCTGTACCGCGGCCCGGCGATTGAGCGGGCGGCGGTACGGAAGTTCTCGGCGGTCGCGTTCGGCAGCGTCGTCGTCCTGGCCGTGACCGGGCTCTACCAGTCCTGGCGTCAGGTCGGCTCCTGGACGGCGCTGACCGGGACCGCGTACGGGCAGCTGCTGATGCTCAAGGTGGGGCTGGTCGTCGTCCTGCTCGGTGTGGCCTGGGTCTCGCGGCGGTGGACGGCGCAGCTCGCCGAGGCGCCCGCGGACGATGCCCCCGCCCCCGCCAGGACGGCGCAGTCCGGGAGCAGGAAGCCGTCCAGGAAGAAGGCCGCCGCCAAGCCGGCGGGCGGCGACCTTGAGCGGGCCGCCCAGCTGGCGCGGCAGCGGGCCGCGGTGGCCACAGCCCAGCGGAAGAAGGCGCGCGACGCCGACCCGCAGCGCTCCGGGCTGCGCCGCTCCGTACTGGCCGAGGCCGGTGTCGCCGTCGTGCTGCTGGCCGTGACGACGGCGCTGACCTCCACGGAGCCCGGCCGTACGGAGGAGGAGGCAAGCGCCGGGCAGGCGGCCGCCGCGGCCCCGGCCGGCGGCCCCACCGAGCTGAAGCTGCCGTTCGACACCGGCGGCGAGAACGGCAAGGGCACACTCCTGCTCACCCTCGACCCGGCCCGCTCCGGCGGCAACGAGCTGCATATGTGGGCCAGCGCACCGGACGGAAAGCCGCTCGACGCCCCCGAGGTGAAGGTGTCCTTCACCCTTGAGGACAAGCAGATCGGCCCGCTGCCGGTCACCCCCGACCGGCTCTCGGCAGGTCACTGGAGTGCGACCGGGGTGCAGATCCCGATGCCCGGCGACTGGCAGCTCAAGGTGACGGTGCGCACCTCCGACTTCGACCAGACGACGGTCAAGAAGAACGTGCAGATCGGCTGACGTATGACACCGCAGAACGAGACCCCGAACGAGACGACGGAGCAGGAACGGCGCATCATCTCGCGGCGTCGGCTGCTCGGCACGGCGGGGGCCGCCGGCGCGACCGGGCTGGCACTCGGCGCTGCCGGGGGCGCGGCGGTCCACGCCGCCACGGCGGATCCGGCCATGGAGCTGAGCACGCTCGGCTCGACCGGCATCCCCTTCCACGGAGAGCGCCAGCCGGGCATCACCACACCGCTCCAGGCCCGCGGCCATCTGATCGCCTTCGACCTCGCCCCGGGCGCGGGCCGCAAGGAGGCGGCCGCACTGCTGCGCCGCTGGTCGCGGCTGGCGGCGGAGCTGATGGCGGGGCGGCCCGCAGGGGACGGCGACACGGGCGTCGCCCTGGACGCCGGTCCGTCCTCGCTGACGGTCACCTTCGGCTTCGGCCGTACGTTCTTCGACCGTACGGGCCTGACCGCCCGGCGGCCCGCGGGGCTCGACCCGCTGCCCGCGTTCTCCTCCGACCAGCTCGACCCCAAGCGCTCCGACGGGGATCTGTGGGTGCAGATCGGGGCCGACGACGGGCTGGTCGCCTTTCACGCGCTGCGCGCCGTCCAGCGGGCGGCGGGCGACGCCGCGCGGGTGCGCTGGCAGATGAACGGCTTCAACCGCTCCCCCGGCGCGACCCGCTCCCCGATGACCTCCCGCAATCTGATGGGCCAGGTCGACGGAACCAACAATCCGAAGCCGTCGGACCCCGATTTCGACCGGCGGATCTTCGTCCCGGCGGACAGCGAGGCCGCCGAGGGGGATCCGGCGTGGATGGCGGGCGGTTCGTACGCGGTCGTGCGCCGGATCCGGATGCTGCTGGACGACTGGGAGAAGCTTCCACTCGACGGGCAGGAGAAGGTGATCGGCCGCCGTAAGTCGGACGGGGCGCCGCTGACGGGCGGCTCGGAGACGACGCCGCTCGCCCTCGACAAGACCGGTCCGGACGGCAAGCTCGTCATTCCGGACAATGCACACGCCCGTATCTCAGCGCCGGAGGCGAATGGCGGTGCGGCGATGCTGCGGCGGCCGTTCTCCTTCCACGACGGGATCGGCCCGGACGGCGTCGTGGACGCCGGGCTGCTGTTCATCTGCTGGCAGGCGGACCCGCTGCGGGGCTTCGTGCCGGTGCAGCGCAAGCTCGACCGCGGGGATGCGCTGTCGGCGTTCATCCGGCACGAGGCGAGCGGGCTGTTCGCCGTGCCCGGCGGTGCGCGGGAGGGCGAGTACGTCGGCCAGCGGCTGCTGGAATCCTGAACCTCGCCTTCGGCTGGCGGCTGGCGGCTGGCGGCTGGCGGCTGGCGGCTGGCGGCTGCTGGAATCGTGAACCTCGTCTGCGACCTGCGACCCTGCTATTAGGGTGACGTTGATGACCGCGCCCGCCAGCCGCCAGCAGGGATGACGCATGTCCGCTACCCGCTATACCTATCTCGGCCCCGAGGGCACCTTCACCGAGGCCGCGCTGCGCACCCTCCCGGAGGCCGCCACCCGGGAGCTGGTGCCGATGCTGTCGGTGCCCGCGGCGCTCGACGCCGTACGGAACGGGGAGGCCGCGGCCGCACTGGTGCCGATCGAGAACTCCGTGGAGGGCGGGGTCACCGCGACCCTGGACGAGCTGGCCTCCGGACAGCCGCTGATGATCTACCGCGAGGTGGTGCTGCCGATCGCCTTCGCACTGCTGGTGCGGCCGGGGACGAAGCTGTCCGGGGTGAAGACGGTGACCGGGCACCCGGTGGCCCAGCCCCAGGTGCGCAACTGGCTGCGCGACCATCTGCCGGACGCTCACTGGGAGTCCGCCGCCTCGAACGCGGACGGGGCGCGGCTGGTGCAGGAGGGCCGCTACGACGCCGCCTTCGCCGGCGAGTTCGCCGCCGCCACCTATGGCCTTGAGCCGCTTGTCACCGACATCCACGACGCGGAGAACGCGGAGACGCGCTTCGTCCTGGTGGGGCGGCCGGCCAGGCCCGCTGCCCCCACCGGCGCGGACAAGACGTCGGTGGTCATCTGGCTGGGCGACGACCACCCGGGGGCGCTGCTGGAGCTGCTCCAGGAGTTCGCGGTGCGCGGCGTCAACCTGATGCTGATCCAGTCCCGTCCCACGGGCGCGGGAATCGGGAACTACTGCTTCGCGGTGGACGCGGAGGGGCATATCTCGGACCGGCGGGTGGGTGAGGCGCTGATGGGGCTGAAGCGGATCTGTCCGAAGGTGCGGTTCCTGGGGTCGTATCCGCGCGCCGGGGTCTCGCCGGAGGATGTGCGGCCGCTGCGGAAGGGGACGACGGACGAGGAGTTCCTGGCGGCGTCCGACTGGCTGGCGCGGTGCCAGGACGGGCGGGGCTGAGAGACCGCCCCGCCCGGCGGCGCGCCGTCCCCGGCCCGCCGGTCGTACCTGCCGATTTTCACCGTCGCCCGCTGTCCACAGGACTTATCCACAGGTGGCCATCTCGATCTGGGGACAAGTCGACATCGCCACCGGCCAGCCACCCGACATCGTCGACAAATCACCTCACTGACTCCAGATCGGTCCACAGGGTGCAGGATTCCCCGTGTCACCTCAATTCCTTCGATCAACTCTTTAGAGCGAGGAATTCCCACCTGAATGAGTGTGTGAAGTGGGTTGAGAAGGGGAACTAATGGGCCCCGCAGCGCGGGACCGCAGAACGATCTCCAGCCCAGTCCACAGGCGGTTCACACACCCTGTGGATAACTTTCCGCAAGATCGCATTCCTGTGGACAAGCACACCCAGGCAGGGGCGTCCGGCGCAGCGGCGCATACCCTGATCCGGTGATCGGAAGCGATTCCCTTGACCGCCGCATTGACGCTTTTGAAATTCACCTCTATTCCGGCAATTCGGGCAAAAAGATACGCATGTCACTATCGCGTGAGGTGGGGGCCAGTCCGCACCGGTAGCCTGGTGGGGTGATTGACCTTCGCCTGCTCCGTGAGGACCCCGACCGTGTTCGCGCCTCCCAGCGCGCCCGTGGAGAGGACGTCGGCCTTGTCGACGCCCTGCTCGCCGCCGACGAGCGGCGCAGGTCGTCCGGCGTCCGCTTCGACGAGCTGCGCAGCGAGCAGAAGTCGCTCGGCAAGCTCATCCCCAAGGCGTCTCCCGATGAGCGCGCCGAGCTGCTGAAGCGGGCCGAGCAGCTGAAGGCCGACGTCAAGGCGGCCGACGCCGCCCAGGGCGAGGCCGATGAGGAGACCAGGCGCCTGCTGCTCCAGCTCGGGAATCTGGTCCACCCGGACGTTCCCGTCGGCGGCGAGGAGGACTTCGTCGTCCTGGAGACGCACGGCACGATCCGCGACTTCGGCGCGGAGGGCTTCGAGCCCAAGGACCACCTGGAGCTGGGCGAGGCGCTGGGCGCCATCGACGTCGAGCGCGGCGCGAAGGTGTCCGGCTCGCGCTTCTACTACCTGACGGGCGTCGGCGCCCTGCTGGAACTGGCGCTGGTCAACGCCGCGATCGCACAGGCCACCGAGGCCGGGTTCACCCCGATGCTGACGCCGACGCTGGTGCGGCCGCGCGCGATGGAGGGCACCGGCTTCCTCGGCCAGGCCGCGGAGAACGTGTACCACCTGGAGAAGGACGACTACTACCTGGTCGGCACCTCCGAGGTCCCCCTCGCCGCGTACCACATGGACGAGATCATCGACGCCGACAAGCTGCCGCTGCGGTACGCGGGCTTCTCGCCCTGCTACCGCCGCGAGGCGGGGACCTACGGCAAGGACACCCGCGGGATCTTCCGTGTGCACCAGTTCGACAAGGTCGAGATGTTCTCGTATGTCGCGCCGGAGGAGTCCGAGGCGGAGCACAAGCGGCTGCTGGAGTGGGAGAAGCAGTGGCTGACCAGCCTTGAGCTGCCGTTCCAGGTGATCGACGTCGCCACCGGCGATCTGGGCGCGTCCGCCTCGCGTAAGTACGACTGCGAGGCGTGGATCCCCGCCCAGGGCAAGTACCGCGAGCTGACTTCGGCGTCGAACTGCAATGAGTTCCAGGCCCGGCGGCTGTCCGTGCGGATGCGCGACGGCAAGAAGGTGGCCCCCCTGGCCACTCTGAACGGCACGCTGTGCGCCGTGCCGCGCACCATCGTGGCGCTGCTGGAGAACCACCAGCTGGCCGACGGCTCCGTGCGGGTTCCCGAGGTGCTGCGGCCGTATCTGGGCGGCCGTGAGCTGCTGGAGCCGGTCGCCCGGTGAGCCTGCCGTACCGCCTGATCGCGACGGATCTCGACGGCACGCTGCTGCGCGCCGACGAGACCGTCTCGCAGCGCACCCGCGACGCGCTCGCCGCCGTGACGGAGGCGGGCGCCGCGCACATCGTCGTCACCGGCCGGGCGGTGCCATGGACCCGGCATATCCTCCAGGACCTGGGATACGAGGGCCTGGCGGTCTGCGGCCAGGGCGCCCAGGTCTACCACGCGGGCGAACAGCGGCTGCTGACCTCGGTGACCCTCGACCGCCAACTCGCCGGCCTCGCCCTGTCCAAGATCGAGGCGGAGGTCGGCCCGCTGGCGCTGGCCGCCAGCAGGGACGGACTGTACGGCGAGGTGCTGGTTGGAGCGGGCTACCGGGTCCAGGAGGGGCCGCTTCCCGTGGTGCCTTTCGACGACCCGTCGGAGCTGTGGTCCGCGCCGCTGAACAAGATCTACATCCAGCACCCGGAACTGGACGACGATGCCCTGGCCGCTGCGGCCAGGGCCACCGTCGGCACCTTGGTGGACGTGGTCATGGCGGGCCCCGGAGTCGTGGAGATCCTGCCGCTCGGGCTCACCAAGGCGACCGGCCTCTCCCTGGCGGCCCGCCGCCTCGGGCTGCGGGCCGCGGACACGATCGCCTTCGGCGACATGCCGAACGACATCCCGATGTTCGGCTGGGCGGCGCACGGCGTGGCGATGGCCAACGCCCACGACGAGCTGAAGGCCGTCGCCCACGAGATCACGGCCTCGAACGAACACGACGGCATCGCGGTGGTCCTGGAGCATCTTCTCCGCACCGCCTGAACGGCCTGAACGGCCTGATCCGCTTCGCGGTGCCGCAGCCTGCCGACCGCTGTCCCCGAACTGGTGCTCTGCCCCAGCCCCCAAAGTGCCCCTCATCATGGACGCCGTCCAGGGGTGTCCGACGGAGGTACGGCGCGAAGCCGCCGTACCGGGTGCGGCGGCAGCCCCGCCGTGCCCCTCGCCGCACGGGGCCTGGGGGCGAAGCCACCGGGTAGTGCGGGAGGGGGCGGCCCGCGCGGATGCGCGCTCGAAGCGGCCGCCCCCTGGGCAGCTCCCGGGCGGCTCCGCGGAGTCATCGGTGGCTACTCCGCGGCCTGCCCCGCGCTGCCCCGGCGGGAGCCCGACGGACCGCACCCGTACTGCCCGCACCGGCGGTCCACCGTCGCGCTCCACTCCCGGCTGGTGGCCTCACCACTGTGCCGTTCCGGGCACAGCGGACGCCACCGGATTATCCGCCCGCGACTGCACTCACCGCTCGCGGGACCCACTCCTTACGGGACCCACTCCTCGCGGAACCCACTCCTCGCGGGGCTCACTCCTCGCGGGGCTCACTCCTCGCGGGGCTCACTCCTCGCCCGCGAGCTTGAGCACCCGCAGCTTCTGGCCCGCGTACCACGTCGCCGCGGCCGTCACGCCTGCCAGCAGCGCCACCGCGGTCGGCAGGCCCACATCGGAGCCGATCAGCCCCTCGCCCGCGATCCGTTCGGCCAGCGACAGCGACCACTGCTGGACGCTGAGGGTGCGGGCGCCCGGGACCAGGCTGCCGAAGAGGGTCTCCCAGACCAGCGCGTAAACAAGCCCGATGACGACGGCATGCCGGCTGACCGTCCCCAGCAACAGAAAGAGGGCGCTGTACGCGATCGAGGCGACGAGCGCCGCGAGGGTGTACGCGATGGCCACCTGCTGGCCGTTGCCGTTGAGTATGAAACCGGCGATCAGGGTCGGCACGGCGGAGAACACCATCGTCACCGCGATCGCCACGGTCAGCTTGGTGACGATGATCGTCGGCCGCTTCACCGGCTTCGCGAGCAGATAGACGATCGACCCGTCGTCGATCTCCGGCCCGATCGCGCCGGTGCCCGCGATCACTCCGATCAGCGGCACCATCACGGCGAGCGCGAATCCGCCGAGCACATCGGCCGCCACCTGGTCGTCCACGCCGTTGAAGGCGCGCACCGCGACGGCGATGGCGAGCAGCAGGGCGGGCAGGACGAACAGGATCGCGGCCCGCCGCCTGCCGAGCACGGCCCGATAGGTGAGCCGGGCGACTGTGGGGTGGTACATGGAAGTCACCGCTCCTTTCTGTCGGGCCGTCAGGCCGCTACGAGGTACGAGAAGACCGACTCGAGCGACTCGTCCGAAGGCGAGACCGTGAGCAGCCGGATGGAGTGTTCGCGGGCGACCCGCGGCAGCAGTTCGGTGAACCGCCCGAAGTCGACGGCCTGGATGCGCAGCGCGCCCTCCGTCACATCGACCTCGATGCCGGCGGTCGACGGGTCGGAGATCAGCGCCGCGGCCAGCGCACGGTCGTCGCTGGACCGGACGAGATAGCGGTGCGGCCGGTCCGTCATCAGCCTGCGGATCCTGCGGAAGTCGCCCGACGCGGCATGCCGGCCGGCGACGATCACCTCGATATGGGAGGCGAGTTGCTCGACCTCCTCCAGGATGTGGGAGGAGAAGAGCACCGTGCGGCCCTCCGCGCCCATACGCCGCAGCAGATCCATCAGCTGCATGCGCTGGCGCGGGTCCATGCCGTTGAACGGCTCGTCGAGCAGCAGCACGGACGGCTCATGGACCAGCGCGGACGCCATCTTCACACGCTGGCGCATCCCCTTGCTGTAGGTCGCGATCTTGCGGTCCTGGGCGTACTCCATCTCGACCGTGGCGAGCGCCTTCTGCGCCTCCCGCTTGCCCAGGCCGTGCAGTTCCGCGTTGGCGACCACGAATTCCCGGCCGGTGAGGAAGTCGTACATGGCCTCCCGCTCGGGCACGATGCCGATCTTCCGGTAGACCGACTCATTGCGCCAGATCTGCTGCCCGTCGAGGGTGACGGCGCCGGTGGACGGGGCGAGGAAGCCGCCCATCATGTTGATGAGCGTGGACTTGCCCGCGCCGTTGGGGCCGAGCAGTCCGGTGACCCCGGGGCCGATGCGCATGCTGACGTCGTTGACGGCGACGACGTTCCCGAACCAGCGCGAGGCATGGTCGATATCGATGACGGACATCACAGACCGACCTTTCGGTAGCGGCGCATCAGGATGCCGTAGGAGCCGGCGATGAGCGCGAGGACGACGAGCAGATAGACCACACCCGCACCCGCACCGGGTGCGGCGGAGCTGCCGCCCGGGAAGGCGGTGGCCGCGCCGAGGAAGGCGCTCTGCACACCGTCTATGAGGGTGATCGGGGAGAACAGGCCCAGCCACTGGACGGCGTTGGTCGAGCCCGTCTCAAGGGCGATGGCCTGGACGGTGGAGACCGCGCCGTAGGTGATGGTCAGCGTGGCGATCACCGCGGCGACGCCGAAACCGCGGCGCGGGGTGAGCGCGGCCATGACGAGGCCGATCCCGCCGAAGAGGAGGGAGAGCAGCCCCACCGAGACCAGCCCCTGTCCCAGCTCCAGCGTCTGCTCGGACAGATCCATCTTGGCGAGCAGGGAGCCCAGATAGAGGATCAGCAGCGGGGCGCCGGTGAGGATGAACAGGGCCGTGGCCATCGCCCCGTACTTGGCGAGAACGTAGTCGACCCGCTCGATGGGGCGGGAGAAATACAGGGGGACGGTCTTGAAGCGCAGGTCGCGGGAGACGGTCTGCGGCGCCTGGGCGGCCAGATACAGCCCGATGACGGCCTGCATCACGATGGCGTAGCGCGTGTAGTCGACCGGCAGGTCATCCAGGTCGGTGGCGACGGCGACCGCGACGATGATGGCCGCGGGCAGGCACATCACCCCGAACAGGATCATCGGAAGGACCTTCGACTTGGCGCTGCGGCCCAGTCCATAGGCCCCGCGGAGCGACTGGGAGTAGAGGGAGCGGCGCGCATAGGCGCGGCCGAGCCGGGGCCCCTCGTAGTTGCGGTACCCGATGTTGTGGATCTGTGTGGCGGTATCGGCGCTCATCGGGCCTGCACCTCCATGGCGTTGTCGGCCGGACGGGCCGCGGCGTCGGGGCGGGCCGCGGCGGCGTCCGGGCGGAAGACCTCGGCGATGTGGTGGCGGCGCTGCTCCATGCGTACGAGGCCGAGGCCGAGCTTGGCGACGGCGTCGCGCACGATGTCGTATGTCTCCTCGCCTGCTGCTTCCAGCAGGACGATATGACCGGCTCCGGGCAGGCCCTCCTCGAAGCCCGCGTGCAGCGTCACCCCGGCCGCGGTGAGCGCCTCGCGCAGCGCGGACGTGCCGTCGGGGCAGGCGTCGGAGTCAGTGACCTCGACTGCGAGCGTCGCCGTCGCCTGGGTGAAGTCGCTGGTGGAGCTGGACCGCAGCAGCGTGCCGCCGTCGATGACGACGACATGGTCGCAGGTGCGCTCCAGCTCGCCGAGAAGGTGCGAGGTGACGAGGACGGAGATGCCGAAGTCGGTGTGGACGCGGCGGATCAGGCCGAGCATCTCGTCACGGCCGACGGGGTCGAGGCCGTTGGTCGGCTCGTCCAGGAGGACGAGTTTCGGGTCGTGGACGAGGGCCTGCGCGAGCTTCACACGCTGCTTCATGCCGGTCGAGTAGCCGCCCATGGGGCGGTACCGCTCCTCGTACAGACCGACGTGGCGCAGCGTGTCCGCGGTGCGCTCACGGGCGGCGGTCGGGGGCAGCCCGGACATGCGCGCCATATGGACGACGAACTCCGTGGCAGAGACGTCGGGCGGCAGACAGTCGTGCTCGGGCATATAGCCGACCCGCTCGCGGATGGCGGCGCCGCTCGTGGCGACGTCGAGGCCGAGCACCGAGGCCCGGCCTTCCGTGGCGGGCGACAGACCCAGCAGGATCTTGATCAACGTGGACTTGCCGGCTCCGTTGGCGCCCACCAGGCCGGTCACACCGGGGCCGATGTCCAACGAGAGCCGGTCAAGAGCGGTCACTCTGGGGAACCGCTTGCTCAGGCTTTCGGTCGCGATCACAGTCACACCTCGACGGTAGTGGCGCAGAACACAGGGGTCGTCAGCCTCGGCGGCTGGTTCCGGCTCCGACTCGAGGCGTAGAGGCCCGTAGGGGGCTACGACCTAAGAGAACACAGCCGCGCGACTTTCGTCGGTTGTCCACAGGCGGGACCGGTGGAGGCGCGGCGGGTTATCCACAGGCCGTGCAGGACCCTTGACGTCGCCGTCGTGCATTGTCACATTCATCAGTGTCAAGTTACGTCGGGTGTACCGCTCAGGGACGGACGGTGGCATGACCTTGGC
The DNA here is from genome assembly GCF_026420845.1 of Streptomyces sp. PR69. Lineage (GTDB taxonomy): Bacteria > Actinomycetota > Actinomycetes > Streptomycetales > Streptomycetaceae > Streptomyces. Next base: position 26,450 of record NZ_JAOWCB010000010.1, read on the forward strand.
AGTGGCAAGCGAACTGACCGCGGATCTGCGGGGGTTCAGAGAAGCACAGCGTCTCGCGTATGACTGCGCTGAGGCGGTCGCGGCGCAGCTGAAGCCGGGCGTCACGGAGCGCGAGGCCGCTCGGATGCAGCGTGAGTGGCTGCGCGAGCGGGGTGTGCGGGACTGGTTCCATCTGCCCTTCGCCTGGTTCGGGGACCGCACGGCCTTCACGGACTTCCGGATACCGCTGCAGTTCTTTCCGACCGGTCGCGTCCTTGAGCCGGGGATGCCGTTCGTCCTCGACATGGCTCCGGTGTACCGCGGCTGCACCGCCGACATCGGGTATTCGGGATGCCTGGGGCCGAGCCCGTTGCACGGCAAGCTGATGGCCGATCTGAAGGAGCACCGGGAGCTGATCCTGCGGGAGGTGCGCGAGCGGCGTCCGCTGCGGGAGATCTATGAGGACGTGGACCGGCTGATGGTCCGGCAGGGATATGCGAACCGGCACCGCGCCTATCCCTTCGGGGTCATCGCCCACAAGGTCGACCGGGTGCGGCAGCGCCGCTGGTCGCCGACGCTGTTCGGCTTCGGCACCCAGGCGCTGAAGGGACTGGCGAGCGACGCCCTGCACGGCCACCGGGAGGGCTGGTCGCCGCTGTGGAGCCCGTACCGCTTCTCCGACCATCCGCCGCAGCCGGGGCTGTGGGCGGTGGAGCCGCACCTGGGCTTCCGGGGCGTCGGCGCGAAGTTCGAGGAGATCCTGGTGGTCACCGACTCCCGGGATCCGGAGCAGAGCGCGTTCTGGCTGGATGACGATCTGCCGCATGTGCGGCGCTGGCGGGAGGACATCTGATGGCGGGCGTGCGAGCCGGGAAGGAGTCGAGCATGTCAAGGGCGTCGGGTTCGCCGGGGGCATCGCGGCTGCCGGGGGCGCGGGAGCGCTGGGTGCGTACGGGCGGGGTGGAGCTGTGCGTGGCAGAGCTGGGAGACGCCTCCCGCCCGTCCATCGTGCTGGTCCATGGGTATCCGGACTCGAAGGAGGTGTGGTCCAAGGTCGCCGAGCGGCTGGCGGACCGCTTCCATGTCGTGCTCTACGACGTCCGGGGGCACGGCCGCTCAACCGCGCCGGTCCCGCTGCGCGGCGGTTTCACCCTGGAGAAGCTCACGGATGACTTCCTGGCCGTCGCCGATGCGGTGAGCCCGGACAGGCCGGTGCATCTCGTGGGGCACGACTGGGGGTCCGTGCAGTCGTGGGAGTTCGTCACCGTCAGGAGAACGGAGGGCCGTATCGCCTCCTTCACCTCGATCTCCGGCCCGTCGCTCGACCACTTCGGGCACTGGCTGAAGAAGCGGATGAGCCGTCCCACGCCCCGGCGAGTCGGACAGCTGCTGGGCCAGGGCGCCAGGTCCTGGTACGTGTATGCGCTGCACACCCCGGTGCTGCCGGAGCTGGCCTGGCGAGGGCCGCTCGGCAAGCGGTGGCCCGCGCTCGTCCAGCGGGTGGAGAAGACATCGGGGGACGACTACCCCACCGCTTCGCTGCCGGTGGACGCCGCGCACGGGGCATGGCTGTACCGGGACAATGTCCGCGCCCGGCTGCGCCGGCCGAGGGCCGACGCCTTCGCTCATGTCCCCGTTCAGCTCATCACGCCGACCGGCGACGCGTTTCTCTCCGAACGGCTCTATGACGATCTGGGCGAGTGGGCACCGGACTTGACCCGCCGCACGCTCGCCGCGAAGCACTGGGCTCCGCGCAGCCGGCCCGATCAGCTGGCCGCCTGGATCGCCGACTTCGCCTCGGCGCACGAGGACGGCGTCGGTCCCGGCGCTCCGCCGGCCGTGCCGGCCGTCACACGTCCCGCGCCGGGCGGGGCCTTCGCCGAGCGGTTCGGCGGGCAGCTGGTGCTGGTGACCGGGGCGGCGAGCGGCATCGGAAGGGCGACGGCCTTCGCCTTCGCCGAAGCGGGGGCGCGGGTCGTGGCCGTCGACCGGGACGGGGACGGGGCGGCCAGGACCGCGGAGCTGTCCCGGCTGATCGGGGCTCCCGACGCCTGGGGCGAGACGGTGGACGTCAGCGACGAGCAGGCCATGGAGAAGCTCGCGGAGAAGGTCGCCGCCGAGTACGGCATCGTGGATGTGCTGGTCAACAACGCGGGCATCGGGCTGTCCGGCCCCCTTCTGGAGACGACGGCCGAGGACTGGCGCACGGTCCTCGACGTCAATCTGTGGGGCGTGATCCACGGCTGCCGGATATTCGGCAGGCAGATGGCGGAACGCGGCCAGGGAGGCCATATCGTCAACACGGCCTCGGCCGCCGCCTATCTGCCCTCCAAGACCCTGCCCGCCTACAGCACCTCCAAGGCCGCTGTGCTGATGCTGAGCGAGTGTCTGCGCGCGGAGCTGGCCGCGAAGGACATCGGCGTCACAGCGGTCTGTCCGGGCTTCGTCAACACCAACATCACCTCCACGGCCCGCTTCGCCGGGGTCGACGCGGCGGAGGAGAAACGCCGCCAGAAGAAGTCGGCCCGGCTGTACGCGCTGCGCAACTATCCGCCGGAGAAGGTCGCCACGGCCGTACTGCGGGCCGTACTGCGCAATGAGGCGGTGGCGCCGGTGACGCCGGAGGCACGGGGGGCCCTGCTGCTGTCCCGCTTCGCGCCGAGTGTGCTGCGCGCGATAGCCCGCTGGGAGCCCCGGCTGTGACGGCCGGGCAGTCCACCCAGTCCGTCGCCGAGTACCGGATCGAGGATCTGGCACAGCGCAGCGGCGCCACGGTCCGCACCATCCGGGCCTATCAGGACCGCGGGCTGCTGCCGAAGCCGGAACGGCGCGGCCGGTCCAATGTCTATGGCGCCGCTCATCTCGCCCGGCTGCGCCAGATCGCGGATCTGCTGGACCGCGGCTACACCCTCGCCTCCATCAAGGAACTGCTGGAGGCATGGGACGCCGGCCGTGGACTGGGCGGGGTGCTCGGGCTCGTCGCCGAGGTGCAGGGCCCGTGGTCGGACGAGGAGGCGGCCCGGATCACCCGCGCGGAGCTGGACGCCAGATTCGGCGGGGAGCCGGACGAGGAGGCGGTGGCGGAGGCGATAGAGCTGGGCGTGCTGGAGCCCGTTCCGGGACGGGACGATGAGTTTCTGGTGCCCAGCCCCCAGGAGCTGGCGGTGGCAGTTGAGTTGTACGCGGCAGGTGTGCCGCTCTCCGCGATCTCCGGGCATCTGAGGGAACTTCGCGGTCAGGTCGAGCACATCGCCTCCCGCTTTCTGGAGTTCACCACGGAGCATGTCTTCGCCCGCTATCTGGGGCACCGGCCTCCGACGGATGCGGATGCGACCGAGGCCGCGGCGCTCGTACGGCGGTTGCGCCCGCTGGCCCAGCAGACCGTGGACGCCGAACTGGCACGCGCGATGCGGATGTTCGCCACGCGCCACCTCCAGCAGCATCTGCGCCCGGACGGCCCGCCGCCCATGGCGTCGTCTCCGCGGACGGTGACGCTGCCCGCGGAGACGATACGGGCCGTACAGCGGCTCGTTGGCGACGAGGACACCGCCGCATTCATCGCGGCCGCGGCTGAACGGGAGGTTAAGGCAAGGACGTTGGACACGCTGACCGCAACGGGACATGGCCCACCGGACGGTCGCCAACAGGCGTGAATCCTGGGCGCGTTGTCCACAGAGAGGCCAATGGGCCTGTGGATAACCCGGATTGGCTGTGGATCAAACCTTTTCGATCACCTGCATTGACTGAATTCTTAGTGGCGTCTTGCCTCAGGCGAGCTGTGCCGGCGCCTCCGTGGCGATGCGTTCAAAGACCGCCTGGTCCGCTGCGAAGACCGAGTCCGGGATCGGGCTGTGGACGGCGATCTCCGTGATGCCCAGCGCGAAGTGCCGGCCGGCGAAGTCGACGAAGGCGTCCAGGGACTGCAGCGGGCCGTCGCGGTCCGGGGTGAAGCCGGTGAGGAGGATCTTGTCCAGCTCTGCGGAGTCGCGGCCGATGTCCGCGCACGCCTTGTCGAGCTTGTCGATCTGGCCGCGGATCGCCTCGCGGGACTGGGCCGGGGTGCCCGACTCGGACAGCTTGGGGTCCCCGGTGGTGACCCATGCCTGCCCGTGCCGCGCGGCGAGCTTCATCCCCCGCGGCCCGGTCGCGGCGATGGCGAAGGGCAGCCGCGGACGCTGGACGCAGCCGGGGATGTTGCGGGCCTCCACCGCCGAGTAGAACGCCCCGTCGCTGGTGACGGAGGGCTCGCTCAGCAGCCGGTCCAGCAGCGGGACGAACTCCGCGAGCCGGTCGGCCCGCTCGCGCGGCGTCCATGCCTCCTGGCCGAGCGCCGTCGCGTCGAAGCCCGTACCGCCGGCGCCGATGCCCAGGGTGATACGCCCGCCGGATATGTCGTCCAGCGAGATCAGCTCCTTCGCCAGGGTCACCGGATGGCGGAAGTTCGGCGAGGTGACCAGCGTGCCCAGCCGCAGCCGCTCGGTAGCGGCGGCCGCGGCCGTCAGTGTGGGGACCGCGCCGAACCACGGGCCGTCGCGGAAGGTGCGCCACGACAGGTGGTCGTAGGTGTACGCGGTGTGGAAGCCGAGCCGCTCGGCGCGCAGCCACTCGTCACGGCCGCCCTCGTGCCAGCGTCGGACAGGGAGGATCACGGTGCTCAAACGCATGACGCCGAGGGTACGGGCTCCCGCTGACACGCCCCCATGCGGCACAGGAAACCCCAGGTCCTCGCTGCCCTCAGGGGGCGCGCACTCAGATGTGCAACCAGGCGCACGCCCGTGCGCCCTCATACGGGAGAATGGATCTGTGATCCCAGACACCGATCCCCGCACGCTGTCCGCCACGCCCCGGTTGATCGCCACTGATCTCGACGGCACTCTGCTGCGCGACGACAAATCGGTCTCGGAGCGTACGATCGCCGCCCTCGCGGCCGCGGAGGAGGCGGGGATAGAGGTCTTCTTCGTCACAGGCCGCCCGGCCCGCTGGATGGACGTCGTCAGCGCGCATGTCCATGGCCATGGACTGGCGATTTGCGCCAATGGCGCGGCGGTGGTGGATCTGCACGCAGGCGGCGAGCTGCTGAAGGTCCACGCGCTGGAACGGGAGCATGCGCTCAGCGTCGTACAGGCGCTGCGCGACGCCGCACCGGGCACGTCGTTCGCCGTCGAACTGACGACCGGCATCCATTACGAGCCGGAGTACCCCCCGTTCCAGACGGACCCGGGGGCGACGGTCGCCGCCGCCGAGAAGCTGCTCCAGGAGGATCCGTCCGGCAGCGGCGCCCCGCTGCTCAAACTGCTCGCCCACCACGGCGAGCTGTCCCCCGACGGCTTCCTCACGCTGGCCCGCGCGGCTGCGGGCGAGTTCGCGTCCTTCACCCGCTCCAGCCCCAGCGCCCTGCTCGAAGTCAGCGGACTGGGCGTGAGCAAGGCGAGCACGCTCGCGCTGTGCTGCGCGGAGCGCGGGATCTCCGCCGACGAAGTCGTCGCGTTCGGGGACATGCCCAATGACGTGGAGATGCTGACGTGGGCCGGAACCTCGTATGCGATGGGCAACGCCCATCCGGAGGTGACCGCGGCGGCGTCCGGACGGACGGTGGCCAACAACGACGACGGCGTCGCGGTCGTGATCGAGGAGATCCTCGCGAACCGCCGCCGGAGCGCGGCGGGCTGATCTCACCGCCACGGGCGCGCAGCCCGGCCCGCACCGCACCGCACCGCACCCGCGATTCAGCCCGTACCTGAGCAGCCCGGCCCGCACCCAACCGGTTGGCCCGCACCCGCGGTTACAGCGTCACTCCGTGCTCCTTCAGCCACCGCGCCGGGTCCACGCCGGAGCCCAGGTGCGGGGTGAGCCGTACCTCGAAGTGCAGATGAGGGCCTGTCGAGTTGCCCGTGGTCCCCGCCTGCCCGATCTGCTGACCGGGCGCCACCCGCTCCCCCTGCTCGACGGTGACCGCGGCCAGATGCGCGTACTGCGAGTAATAGCCGCCCGTGTGCTCGACGACCACCTCGATGCCGAAGCCGCCGCCGCAGGAGACGGAGGCCACCCGCCCGGCGCCGATCGACCGCACCGGCGTGCCGATGTCGACGGCGAAGTCCTGCCCGGTGTGCCGGTGCGCCCAGCGTCCGCCGATGCTGTCGAAGCCCGCGGACAGCTCATAGCCCTCCACTGGCGCCACCCACTCGACGCCGCCCGGCACATCCGCGCTCTGCTCCAGCCGCGCCGCGCCCCCGCAGGCGCCGGCGGCCACCCTGCGGTCCGCCTCCCCCTGGAGCTGCCACTGCGCGGCCTCCAGCTTGGTCTCGATGTCCTTCTTGATCGCGGCCAGCCGGTCCCTGCGCTCCTTGAGCTTCTGCCAGGCCGCTCTGGCCTTCTTCTCGGCCGCCGTGAGCCGCCGCTCGGCCTGCCTGGCGCGTTGCAGCAGCTGATTGACGGCCAGTTCGGCCTGCCAGGCCAGCCGCCGGGCCCGCATGATCTCCTCCGGGCTGTTCGCCAGCAGCAGATGAGCGGTGAGCGCAAGCGGTCCTCCGGTGCGGTACTGGTCGCGGGCGACTCCGCCGATCTGGTCATGGAGGGCAGCGAGCTGACCGCGCTGTCTCTTCAGCTGCTCCTGGAGGTGCAGTGCCTTGGTGCGCTGTGCGTCGGCGGCGCGTCTGCCCTTCTCGTACACCGATGTGGCCTGCGCCGCCTCGTCGAAGAGCCGCGCCACCTCGGCGCTGGTCGTGGTGTCCGGTCCGTCCCAGGCGTACGCGGCCGAGGCCGCCGGACCCGCCGCCGTACCGAGGAGCGCGCACAGCACCGCCGGGACGAGCATCAGCCGGTCGCGGTGGATCAAGCGCATTCATGGATCGTCCCCCGTGGTCCGTGGGTTCCGTGGTACATGTGCGGCGTGTGGGGCACGGTACGACCGGCTGGCCCAACCCATGCCGTCACCGCCCCCGCCGTGCCCGAGCCCGACCGCGCCGGCGGTTACACCGTCACATCACCGACAGCGGAGCCTCCCAGATCACCGTCGTACCCCCGCCGTCCTCGCCGATCCCCGGGCCGCAGAAGCTCGACCCGCCCAATGCCTCAGCCCGCCGCGCCAGGTTCCGCAGCCCGCTGCGCCGCCCGCCTTCCGGAATGCCCACGCCGTCGTCGGCGACCGACAGCCGTACGCCGTCCACACCGTCCGGCGGCAGTACGGCGGTCGCGTCGACGACGACCTCGATGCGCGTCGCCTCCGCATGCCGGAAGGCATTGGACAGCGCCTCCCGCAGCGCGGCGATCAGATTCTTGCCGGTGAGCTCTCCGACGGCCGCGTCGACCGGCCCGATGAAGCGGTGCGCGGGCTTGAAGCCGAGGGGCACAGCAGCCATGTTGATCTCTCGCAGAACGCGGGTGCGCAGGCCCGCGGGGGCCTCCGCGGGCCCCTGCTGCAGGGCGAAGATGGCCGTGCGGATCTCCTGGATGGTCACATCCAGCTCATCGACCGCCTTGCCCACTCCCTCCCGCAGCGCGGGCGTCACGGACTGGCGGTGGGCGCTCTCCAGCAGCATTCCCGTGGCGAACAGCCGCTGGATCACCAGATCGTGCAGATCGCGGGCGATTCGGTCGCGGTCCTCAAAGACCGCGAGCCGCTCCCGGTCGCGCTGGGCCTCCGCCATCATCAGCGCGAGCGCCGCCTGCGAGGCGAACTGCGTGGCCAGGGTCCGCTCGGCTTCGGTGAAGGGACGGGCGCCGGGCTCGCGGGGGGTGGCCAGCGCGCCCAGCACCCGTCCGCCGCTCTGCAGCGGCAGCATCATGCTGGGCCCGTACTGACGCGCCAGCCGGGTGACCATACGCGGATCGGTCGCCGCGTCCGTCACGAAAACGGCCTTCCCGGCGAGCAGTTGCGCCGCCACAGGGCTCTCCGGCGGGATGACCACGCCCAGCACCTGGGCGGGCCGGTCGGCACTGACGGCGACGATCTCCAGGCCGCCCTCCTCGGCAGGCAGCAGCACGACGCCGGCGGCGGAGTCGGCCAGCCGGCGGGCCTGTTCGGCGACGACGGTCAGCGCGTCGTCGGCGTCGCCGCCGGAGAGGAGGGCCGTCGTGACGGCCACCGAGCCGTCGATCCAGCGCTCGCGCTGCCGCGCGGCCTCGTACAGCCGGGCGTTGCCGATGGCGATGCCCGCCTCGGTGGCCAGCACCCGCACCATGTGCAGATCGTCGTCGTTGAACTCGCCGCCCCCGTGCTTCTCGGACAGATAGAGATTCCCGAAGATCTGCCCCTGCACCCGGATGGGAACGCCCAGGAAGGTACGCATGGGGGGATGGCCGGGCGGGAAGCCCGCGGCGCGCGGATCGGCGGTCAGATCGGCGAGCCGCAGCGGCACCGGATCGTGGATCAGCGCGCCGAGCAGCCCGCGGTGCCCGTCGGGGCGGCGGCCGATCCGCCGCGCCGCCGTCTCGCTCACTCCATGGGTCACAAAGTCCGAGAGGCCGTTTCCCTCCTCGTCTATGACGCCGATCGCGGCATAGCGGGCGTCGGCCAGCTCGGCGGCGGTCTCGCAGATGCGGTTGAGGGTGGAGTGCAGCTCAAGGCCGGTGCCGACGGACCGCATCGCCTCCAGCAGCTGCGGCACGCGCGCGGTCAGCTCGCTGGACAGGCCCTGAAGGCTGCGGGTCGCCGCGGTCGCGGCTTCGAGCGGATCGTCCTTCGGCTCGGGCACTGTCATGACCTTGAGACTAATAAGTCCAATTTCATGAGGAAAGTCAGCTTCCGAGGTCCGCGCCTGCCGAGACGCCCGACGCGGGAGAGCCGACGAGCAGATCAGCGGCCCGCTCGCGCTCCAGCATCCGGCGCAGCGGCCCGTCCGCCGAGGCCAGTTCCCCGTATGCGCCCCGCTGCACGGTCCGCCCCTCGTCCAGGACCACGATCTCGTCGACGTCCTCCAGCCCCCGCAGCCGGTGGGTGATCAGCACGGTGGTGCGGCCCTCCGTCGCGCTCAGCAGATCCCGTGTCAGCGCGTCGGCCGTCGCCAGATCGAGGTGTTCGGCGGGCTCGTCCAGGACGAGTACGGGGAAGTCGGCGAGGAGGGCGCGGGCCAGCGCGAGACGCTGCCGCTGGCCTCCGGAAAGCCGGGCCCCGTGCTCGCCGACCAGGGTGTCGAGCCCTTCCGGCAGCGTGTCCGCCCACGGAAGGAGCCGTGCCGCGGCCAGGGCGTCACGCAGCTCCGACTCGCTCGCACCCGGCCGGGCGAGTCTGAGGTTCTCGCGCAGCGAGCTGTCGAAGACATGGGCGTCCTGCGCGCACAGCCCGACGAACCGCCGGACAGCGTCCCCGCCCAGTGTGCGGGCGTCCACACCGCCGAGGCGGTACACACCGTCCCGTGCGTCCAGAAAGCGGAGCAGCACCTGGGCGGCCGTGGTCTTGCCGGAGCCGGACGGTCCGACGACGGCGACCCGGCGGCCGGGGGTGAGCAGCAGATCGAGGCCGTCGAGGGCGTTCTGCTCCTGCCCGGGATACCGGGCGGCCGCCGAACGCAGCTCAAGCGGGAAGGGCGAAGCGGGCGGTACGGCGGGGTGCTCGGGCTCGGTGACGGGCACGGGGGCGTCGAGCAGCTCGTAAACGCGCTCGGCGCTGCGGGCGACCCGCTGTCGGTGCTGCACGGCCGCGGGAAGTCCGGCGACCGCCTCGAACGCGGCGAGCGGGATGAGCACGACGACCGCGAGGGCCACGCCGTCGAGCCGTCCCTCGCCTACCGCCCGTACCCCGGCGAGTGCGGCGCCGGCCGTCGTGAGCCCGCAGATCAGCGCGGACAGACCACTGCCCAGCCCGGCGGCCGCGGCTCCGCGGGCGGCGATGCGGGTCAGCTCGCGGTCCGCCTTCCGCGCCCTGCCAAGCCGCTCCCGCAGCGCACCGGCGACCGTCAGCTCGGCGGCGCCGCGCAGCAGATCGACGACATGGACGGTCAGCGCCCCGCGGGCGGGGGCCAGCCGTCGCTCTGCGCGGCGGGCGAACGCCCCGCTGACGAGGGGTACGGCGACTCCGGCGGCCAGCAGCCCGGCGGCGAGCACGGCCCCCGCCTCGGGCAGCAGCCATGCCGTGAAGCCGACCGCTCCCGCGCCGACGACGAGCGCCGACCCGGCGGGCAGCAGCCAGCGCAGCCAGTAGTCCTGCAGGGCGTCGACGTCGGAGACGAGTCGCGACAGCAGATCGCCGCGCCGGCTGCGGCGCAGTCCCGCGGGCGCGATCCGCTCCAGCCCGCGGTAGACGGCGACCCGCGTCCCGGCGAGCATCCGCAGTACGGCGTCGTGCGAGATGAGCCGTTCCGCGTAGCGGAAGACCGCCCGGCCGATGCCGAAGGCCCGCGTCGCGGTGACGGCCACCATCAGATAGAGCACGGGCGGCTGCTGGGAGGCCCGGGAGATCAGCCAGCCGGAGACGCCCATCAGTCCCACGGCCGATCCCAGCGCCAGACTTCCCAGCAGCAGCGCGAGCCCCAGCCGTCCCCGCAGCCCGTCTGCCGCGTCGCGCACCCGCGCGAACGCGGCCCGGTGACCGCCGTCCCCGGAGTGCTCGCCCTTCCCAGCGTCCGCATGAAGGGCTGCCGCGTTACGGGCCGCCGCGCGTGTGGCGCCCCTTTCCGCCGCAGCCAGTTCTTCCGTTTCTTTCGTTTCTTTCGTTTCTTCCGTCGCACGGCGGCCGGAGGCCGGTTCCGGCCCCGCTGCCGCGTCCGGGTCCACACCCAATGCCACCACCCGGTCGGCGACCGCGAGGAGGGCGGGGCGGTGCACGACCAGCAGGACCGTACGGCCCCGGGCCAGCCGCCGCACCGCCTCGACGACGGCCTCCTCGGTCGCGCCGTCCAGCGCCGCCGTCGGCTCGTCGAGCAGCAGCAGCGGACGGTCCGCCAGAAACGCCCTCGCCAGGGCGAGCCGCTGCCGCTGGCCGGCCGAGAGGCCCGCGCCGTCCTCACCGATCCGGGTGTCGAGCCCCTGGGGGAGTGCGGCGACGAACTCCGCGGCCCCCGCGTCCGCCAGCGCCGCCCGGACCGCGGCGGCGTCGGCGTCCGGCCTCGCCAGCCGTACGTTCTCGGCGACCGTCCCGGCGAAGAGATACGGCCGCTGGGGCACCCAGGCGATCTGCTCGCGCCAGCGGTCCGGGTCCAGCCCCGCCAGATCGGCCCCGCCGACCCGCACCCGCCCCTCGTCCGGCTCGGTGAACCCCAGCACCACATCGAGCAGCGTCGACTTGCCCGCCCCGCTCGGCCCGACCAGAGCCACGGTCTCGCCCGGCTCCACTGTCAGCGAGGCGCGGTCGAGGGACGCCTCGGCGCGCCCCGGATGCCGGACGGTCACCCCCTCCAGCTCCAGCCGCAGCCGGCGGGGCACCTCGCCGGTACCCCCGCGCTTCGGCTCGGTCTCCAGCACCCGGAAGATCTCGTCCGCTGCCGACAGCCCTTCCGCCGCTGCGTGATAGTGCGTACCGACCTGGCGGATCGGCAGATACGCCTCCGGCGCAAGGATCAGGATCACCAGGCCCGTATAGAGGTCCAGATCCCCGTGGACCAGCCGCATCCCGACGCCGACGGCCACCAGCGCCACCGACAGCGTCGACAGCAGTTCCAGAGCGAAGGACGAGAGAAACGCGATCCGCAGCGTGCGCAGGGTGGCGCGCCGGTACTCCGAGGTGATCGCCCGGATCGACTCGGCCTGCGCCTTCGCCCGTCCGAAGACCTTCAGCGTCGGCAGTCCCGCGACCACGTCGAGGAAGTGGCCCGACAGCCGGGACAGCAGCCGCCACTGACGGTCCATCCGGGACTGGGTGGCCCAGCCGATGAGCACCATGAACGCGGGAATCAGCGGCAGCGTTCCCACGATGATCGCCGCAGAGACCCAGTCCTCGGTCACGATGCGCACAAGCACCGCGACCGGGACGACCACGGCGAGGCCCAGCTGGGGCAGATACCGTGCGAAGTAGTCGTCCAGGGCGTCCACTCCACGGGTGGCGAGAGCGGCCAGCGAACCGGTCCGCTGGCTGCCCGCCCATCCGGGGCCCAGCACGGCGGTCCGCTCCAGCAGTCGTGCCCGCAGCTCCGACTTGACCGCCGCGCTGGCGCGATGCGCCGCCAGGTCCGTCAGCCAGGCGACCAGGGCGCGGCCTGCCGCCACCGCCGCGAGCAGCGCCAGCGAAGGCCCCAGCGCCGAGGCCGACAGCCCGCGCTGAAAGGCCCCGACCACCACTTCGGCGATCAGCATCGCCTGGGCGACGACCAGCCCGGCGCCGACCAAGCCGAGCACCACCACCGCGGCGAGGAAGAGCCGGGTGGCACGGGCGTGCCGAAGCAGACGCGGGTCGATCGGTTTCACGTGAAACATCGCTCCTACTGCGAAGCGGGTGATGCAGGCGATGCGGGCGAAGTGTGCGAGACATGCGAGGTGTCGGCGATGTGCTGGGTGCCGATCCGCTTGCGGAACACCCAGTACGTCCATCCCTGGTAGAGCAGCACCACAGGGGTGGCGATGCCTGCGCACCACGTCATGATCTTCAGGGTGTACGGGCTCGACGAGGCGTTGGTCACCGTCAGGCTCCAGGCGTCGTTGAGCGAGGACGGCATGACGTTCGGAAAGAGCGTCAGGAAGAGCATCGCCACGGCTGCCGCGATCGTCACCCCGGACAGGGCGAACGACCAGCCCTCACGCCCGGCCCTGATGGCGATGACCGCCCCGGCGAGCGAGGCCACGGCCACGGCCATCGCGATCAGGCTGGCGCCGTCGCCGCGTGTGGCCTGAGTCCAGAGCAGAAAGCCAAGTGCCAGCACGGCCGTCAGCAGCCCCAGCCACAGAGCGGCCTTCCGGGCTCGCCCACGGATGTCCCCCACCGTCTTGAGCGCCGTGAACACGGCCCCGTGGAAAGTGAACAGCGTCAGCGTCACCAGTCCGCCGAGGAGCGCGTACGGGTTCAGCAGATCGAAGAGGGAGCCGACGTACTCCATCTCCGCGTCGATCTTCACTCCGCGCACGATGTTGCCGAAGGCCACACCCCACAGAAAGGCCGGCAGCAGCGAGGTCCAGAAGATCGCATGCTCCCAGTTGGTCTGCCAGCGCTCCTCCGGCCGCTTCGCACGGTATTCGAAGGCGACGCCGCGCACGATAAGGCAGACCAGGATGAGCAGCAGCGGCAGATAGAAGCCGGAGAACAGGGTGGCGTACCACTCGGGGAAGGCGGCGAAGGTGGCGCCGCCGGCCGTCAGCAGCCATACCTCGTTGCCGTCCCAGACGGGCCCGATGGTGTTGATCAGCACCCGCCGCTCCGCGCGGTCGCGGGCCAGCAGCTTGGTCAGCACCCCGACCCCGAAGTCAAAGCCTTCGAGGAAGAAGTACCCGATCCACAGAACGGCGATCAGCACGAACCAGACGTCGTGGAGTTCCATTGCTCGACTCCTCAGTATGAGAAGGCCATGGGCCTGTCGGCGTCACGGTCGTCGCCGCCGATCCTGGTGGGCGGGTTGAGATCGGACTCGGTGAGTTCGGGCGGTCCGGCCTTGACGTACTTGACCAGCAGCTTGACCTCGATCACCGCGAGCACCGCGTACAGCAGGGTGAAGACGGTCATCGAGGTGAGGACCTCGCCCTGGGAGACGCCGGGGGAGACGGCGTCGCGGGTGCGCAGCACGCCGTAGACGACCCATGGCTGGCGGCCCATCTCCGTGAAGATCCATCCCCAGCTGTTGGCGATCAGCGGGAAGCCGAGCGTCCATACGGCGGCGAGCCAATACCACCTGCTCAGCCGGGGTCCCAGCGCCTTCCGCCGGAAGAGCACCAGATGCGGCACCTCGTCCTCGCCCGTCCTCAGCCCCGGTGGCAGCAGGAACTTCCTGCGGGTCAGCCACAGCCCCGCCATGCCGATGGCGAAGGAGGCCATGCCGAAGCCGATCATCCAGCGGAAGCCCCAGTAGGTGACGGCGATATTGGGCCGGTAGTCGCCGGGGCCGTACTGCTCCTGGAGCGCCTTGTTGGTGTCGTTGATGCCGGGGACATGGGAGGAGAAGTCGTCATTGGCGAGGAAGGACAGCAGTCCCGGGATCTCGACGGCGACCTTGTTGTGGCCCTTCTCCACATCGCCGTAGGCGAAGACGGAGAAGGGGGCGGGGGCTTCGCCGTCCCACAGGGCCTCGGCAGCGGCCATCTTCATGGGCTGCTGCTGGAACATGACCTTGCCGAGGAGGTCGCCGCTGACGGCAGTGAGCAGTCCCGCGACGGCCACGGTGACCAGGCCGAGACGGAGGGATGTCCGCATCACCGGGATGTGCTTCTTGCGGAGCAGGTGGTACGCGGCGATGCCGACCATGAACGCGCCGCCGGTGAGGAAGGCCGCGGACATGGTGTGGAACACCTGGGTGAGGGTGGTGTTCTGGCTGAGCACCGCCCAGAAGTCGGTGAGCTCCGCCCGTCCCGACTCCTCGTTGATGCGGTAGCCGACCGGATGCTGCATCCAGGAGTTGGCGGCCAGGATGAAGTAGGCGGAGAGGATGGTGCCGATCGACACCATCCAGATGCAGGCCAGATGGATCTTCTTGGGCAGCTTGTCCCAGCCGAAGATCCAGAGCCCGATGAAGGTCGACTCGAAGAAGAACGCGATCAGCGCCTCGAAGGCGAGCGGGGCGCCGAAGACATCGCCGACGAAGCGCGAGTAGTCGGACCAGTTCATGCCGAACTGGAACTCCTGGACGATCCCGGTGACCACACCCATGGCGATGTTGATCAGGAAGAGCTTGCCCCAGAACTTGGTGGCCCTGAGGTACGTCTCCTTGCCCGTGCGCACCCAGGCCGTCTGCAGGCCGGCGGTGAGCGCGGCCAGGGAGATCGTCAGGGGGACGAAGAGGAAGTGGTAGACGGTGGTGATGCCGAACTGCCATCGCGCCAGGGTTTCGGGCGCCAGAGCCAGGTCCACGTCGCTTCTCCTTACATCGCCGTGGTCACAGCGGCAGCCTGCCCTGTCGATTCCTCTGATTCCTCCGATATCCGGAGAAACAAGGCAAGCTTGTGAACGCGTTCACATTCACAAGCATTATGAACCACCCGCTCCGGCGATCTTTCAGGGGGGTCCCCTTTCGGTCACCCCTTCCCAGGAACTTCAACATATTGTTGAATCCGCGCATGCAGATACGCATCTCCTGGCCGGCCGGGCAGCTGACCGCGACCCTTGAGGAAACCCCCACGAGCACGGCGCTCATGGGGGCTCTCCCGCTCGTCTCCACCGCCCACACCTGGGGCGAAGAGGTCTATTTCGACACACCGGTCTCCGTCGCCGTGGAGCCGGACGCCCGGCAGGTGGTGGACCCGGGCACCGTCGCCTTCTGGACGGAGGGCGATGCGCTGGCACTGCCGTACGGGCCTACCCCCATCTCCCGGGGTGAGGAGTGCCGACTGGCCAGCCCGTGCAATGTCCTCGGACGTTTCGACGGAGATCCCCGTCTGCTGGCCACCGTCCGCTCCGGCGACCCGGTCCGCGTGGAGCGCGTCGACCCGGCCTGAGCCACAAAGGCCGTACCGGGGCCGGACCGGGTCGGGCCGGGCCGGGCCGGGCCGACAGATGGCAGACGGCAGACGCCTGGTCACGCTTCCTTGCGGAAACCCTCCGCCGCCTTGAGGAAGATGTCGTTCGCCTCGGGCTCTCCGATGGTGACGCGTACGCCCTCGCCCGCGAACGGCCGGATGACCACCCCGGCCTTCTCACAGGCCGCGGCGAAGTCGACCGTACGGTCCCCGAGCCGCAGCCAGACGAAGTTCGCCTGTGTCTCGGGGACCGTCCAGCCCTGCTCCACCAGGCCCTCGTAGACCCGCGCCCGCTCGGTGACCAGGGAGCCGACCCGCCCCAGCAGCTCGTCCTCCGCCCGCAGCGAGGCCACCGCGGCGTCCTGAGCGAGCTGGCTCACGCCGAACGGGACCGCGGTCTTGCGCAGCGCGTCCGCGACCGGCTCATGGGCCACGGCGAATCCGACCCGCAGGCCGGCCAGCCCGTACGCCTTGGAGAAGGTGCGCAGCACCGCCACATTGGGGCGGTCACGGTAGATCTCGATGCCGTCGGGGACCTCGGGGTCCCGGATGAACTCGCGGTATGCCTCGTCGAGCACCACCAGGACATCGGAGGGGACCCGGTCGAGGAACCGTTCCAGCTCGGCTCGGCGCACCACCGTGCCGGTCGGGTTGTTGGGGTTGCAGACGAAAATCAGCCGGGTCCGGCCGGTGATCGCCTCGGCCATGGCGTCGAGGTCGTGGACCTCGCCCTCGGTCAGCGGCACCCGCACCGCCGTCGCCCCGCTGATCTGGGTGATGATCGGGTACGCCTCGAACGACCGCCAGGCGAAGATGACCTCGTCGCCCGGCCCGGACGTGGACTGCAGCAGCGACTGTGCGACGCCGACCGAACCGGTGCCGGTCGCCAGATGGGTGACCGGCACCCCGAAGCGGTCCGCGAGCTCCTCCATCAGCCCGGTGCACGCCATGTCCGGGTAGCGGTTGAAGGACTGGGCGGCGGCCAGCGCGCTCTCCATCACACCCGGCAGCGGCGGATACGGGTTCTCGTTGGAGGACAGCTTGTATGCGACCGGCCCGCCGGCGGCGGCCGGCCTGCCCGGCTTGTAGGTGGGGATGCCGTCCAGCTCGGGGCGCAGCTTGGGGGTCGTCTCGCTCACCGCAGGTCCTCCTCGACCTTCCACATCCTCGATATCGCCGATCTCACCGCCGACGCTCAATGCTTCTCACCTTATGAGGATTCGGGCCCGCTGCGAATGCCGTGACCAAGTTGGTGCGCACGAGCGGTCCAGGAGCGGTCCGGGTGGGGCCGCATCAGGCGCGCGTTCAGCAGGCCGCGCGCCCCCTGCAATGCCACGCGCTGGTGGCTCGCTCCGTGGCGCGCGTCCCCCGTAGTGGTGAGTTGAGACCTCTTCGAAACTTCGCCCGCATGCCAGGCCCATGCCGCCATGGGCCCGAGACACTACGTCGACAAGGGGCAACTCCCTCTGTTTCCAAGGCAATTGAAATGACCTACCCGTGCAGAAACGTACCTGTCAACGAGTGAATATGCGACCGGCTCAACCACCCGCCCTCGCCCTACTATCGGCTCGCCATGACAGCAGCAGGGAAGCACCAGGTGAGCCGGACGGACACATCCCGTCGGGGCAGCCGGCAGAGCCGCGCGGGCATCCGAGACGTCGCCGCAGCAGCCGGTGTCTCCATCACGACTGTCTCCGACGCGCTCAACGGCAAGGGCCGTCTCCCCGACGCCACCCGCCGCCACGTCCGGGAGGTCGCCGACCGGCTCGGCTACCGCCCGTCCGCCGCGGCCCGCACACTGCGCACCGGAAAATCCGGCCTGATCGGTCTGACAGTCACGACATACGGGGATGAACCTTTCACCTTCACCGAGTTCGCCTATTTCGCCGAAATGGCCAGAGCCGCCACCTCTGCGGCGCTCGCCCGCGGCTACGCCCTGGTGATCCTCCCCGCCACCTCACGCCATGACGTCTGGTCGAACGTCGCCCTCGACGGCACCGTCGTCATCGACCCCTCCGACCACGACCCGGTCGTCACCGAACTCGTCCGCCAGGGCCTGCCCGTGGTCTCCGACGGCCGGCCCGCCGGCACCCTTCCCGTCACCGCCTGGGTCGACAACGACCACGAAGCCGCCGTGCTCGACCTGCTCGAACATCTCGCCGCCGCGGGCGCCCGGCGCATCGGCCTGCTCACCGGCAACACCACCGACACCTACACCCGGCTGTCGACCACGGCCTATCTGAACTGGTGCGAGCGGGTCGGCCAGGAGCCGGTGTACGAGACCTACCCGGCCCACGACCCCTGCGCCGGGGCCGTCGCAGCCGACCGGCTGCTCGCCCGGCCCGACCGTCCCGACGCCGTCTACGGGCTCTTCGACCCCAACGGCACCGATCTGCTCGCCGCCGCGCGGCGGTACGGGCTGCGCGTGCCCGAGGATCTGCTGCTCGTGTGCTGCAGCGAGTCGACCGTGTACGCCACCACCGAGCCGCCGATCACCACTCTCTCGCTCAAACCGCGCCGGATCGGCACAGCCGTCGTCCAGCTCCTGATCGACGCCATCGAGGGCATCGACGAGAACCGGCCGGTCGAGCAGGTGATACCGACGGAGCTGATCGTCCGCACCTCCTCGCAGCGCCGCGCACCGCGGACGAAAGTCAGCCCTCCGCGCTCCCCGGCGCAGGACTAGACATTCCCAAAAGGGACGAATCAATCGGCGAACCAGGAGTGCGTGCGGATTCACCACCCCTGGTGCGTCACAGAGCGGGGACCTCATTCCTATGATGGGCGCACGACACCGCGGGCCACCCCGACCAGGCTGGACCGAGTGGTGAACGGCGCAACGGTGGTGGAGGGGTCGATGACTCAGGGGGCCGGTCAGGGACCCGCGGTGCGGACGGCGACGTTGCGTGACTTCCGCGTACCGCCCTATGCGCAGGTTCCGGTGCAGTCGCACTCTCCGGGCCACCCGGATCACATGGACCACCCCGGCAACGCCGTACCCGAGAGCGAGCCGGACGGCTACACCCCCACCGAGCGGGATCTGCCCGTGCTGGGCGAAGGCCCCGGCCACACGCTGCAGGTACAGATCACCCCGTCCCCGACGCCCGCCCCCGAGGGTCTCGGCCCGCTCTATGTCGTCGGCGACGTCCACGGCTATCTCGACGAACTCGTCGCGGCACTGACCGCGCAGGGCCTCATCGACTCGGAAGGCCACTGGGCCGCGGGCAACACCCGCCTGTGGTTCCTCGGCGACTTCACCGACCGGGGCCCGGACGGCATCGGCGTCATCGACCTCGTCATGCGGCTCTCCGCCGAGGCCGCGGCCGCCGGCGGCTACTGCAAGGCCCTGATGGGCAATCACGAGCTGCTGCTGCTCGGGGCCAAGCGCTTCGGCGACACTCCCGTCAACTCAGGGGCGGGCACGGCCACTTTCCAGGCCGCCTGGCTCCTCAACGGCGGCCAGAAGTCCGATATGGACCGGCTGCAGGATGTCCATCTGCAGTGGATGTCCCGGCTCGACGCGGTCATGGAAGAGGATGAGCACCTGCTGCTGCACTCGGACACAACCGCCTATCTGGAGTACGGCGACACAATCGCCGATGTCAATGACACGGTCCATGACATCCTCAACCGCAATGACGCCGACGAATGCTGGGATCTGTTCCGCAAGTTCACCAAGCGCTTCGCCTTCCGCGATGACGAGACCGGACCGCTGGCCGTGCGCGAGCTTCTCGACACCTACGGCGGCCGGCGCATCGTGCACGGCCACAGCCCCATTCCGTATCTGCTCGGCGAGGTCGGCACCGAAGACGGCGAGGAAGGCGAACAGCCGGTCGTCAAAGGCCCGCATGTGTATGCGGACGGGCTCGCCATCGCCATGGACGGCGGCGTCACCATGGCCGGAAAACTCCTTGTGGCACAGCTTCCCCTGCACATCTGAACCGTTCCGGGACGGGCGATTTGCGGAAACCCTCTGTCTCCCCGCACCGTGACCGCTCTACCATCGGCTTATCCGTAGCAGGCTCTCCTCCGTTTCCGCCCGACTGCCCGCTCGACACAGGCGATCCGGCCCTACGGAGCATCGGGGGATGCACATGAACAGCGCTGAGCACCTGATGGCCGAGGACCGCGCCGAGTACGGGCGCCTCCTCGACGAGGCGCTGCGCACTGCCCGACACCGCTCTGAACCGGCCACCGCCAGACGGCGTCTGTCCACCGAACAGCTTCGCGCGATGGCCCTGAACGCCACCGCGCTGATCACCGCGTCCGCGACAGCCGAGTACGAGCACTACGTCAAGGTCCGCGAGGAGCTGCGCACCTCCGCGACCTCCGCCTCCGCGCACCACTCGGTGCAGGCCCCCGCCCCCTCCGGCCCCGCCGGCGAGGCCGTCGCGGAACGCGGCGCCGGCCTCGGGGCCGTGATCACCGTGCTCGCGCCGGTCCTGGCCGGGGCCGCCGCAGCGATATTCCTGACCGTCGGCTACATCCTGAAGCTCCTCAGCCCCACCCCGGCCTTCGCCGAGACGCTGCTCACCGCGGGCTGGCTCTTCGGCGCGCTCACGGCGGTGGGCATATTCGCCGCGGCGGTCGGACTGCTGGTCACGGCCCTGCGCAACGGCCCGACCCAGGTCTCCGCGGACGCCTCGGCCTCAGCCGTACCCGACGAGCTGTCCCGCGCCAGGGACGCCTGGCGAGAAGCCCTCCTCGTGCGGGGCATCCTGCCCTTCCTTGAGGCCGCCCTCACCGCCCCGGACGCAACGCAGGGGACCGTTCCCGGCCAGAGCCATGCTCATGCGGGCGACGCCTCCGCAGACGGCACAGCGCCATCGCTCCGCCCCACCAGCCGTATGCCCAAGATCGGCTACAGCGGGCCGGACTTCACCAGCCCGGACTTCGGCGGCCAGGACTACGGCAGCTCCGGCCCCGAAAGCCCCGAACGCCGACCGGACTGATCCCGCTGCCCCCGGCCCGAGACGACCGGCCCCATCCCCGCGGAGCGCGGAACGCCGAACCGGCCCGGACGGACGGCCCGCGGCCCCCCGTGGGTCGCGGGCCGTTCCGTGCCCGGTCGGCCGTCAGGCCTCAGGCCCTCAGGCCCTCAGTCCGCCAGCGGGAGATACACGCGGTTGCCCGCGGCTGCGAACTCCTTGGACTTCTGGAGCATGCCCTCGGCGATCTCGTCGTCCGTCGCCCCGGACGCGCCGCCGCCGAACTGTTCCGTAATGCTCCGGCTGATCTTCATCGAGCAGAACTTCGGCCCGCACATGGAGCAGAAGTGCGCGGTCTTCGCCGGCTCCGCCGGAAGCGTCGCGTCGTGGTACTCCCGCGCCGTGTCCGGGTCGAGGGCCAGATTGAACTGGTCCTCCCACCGGAACTCAAAACGGGCGTCCGACAGCGCGTCGTCCCACTCCTGCGCCCCGGGGTGCCCCTTGGCGAGATCCGCCGCATGCGCAGCGATCTTGTAGGTGATGACGCCGGTCTTCACATCGTCGCGGTCCGGCAGGCCCAGATGCTCCTTGGGCGTGACGTAGCACAGCATGGCAGTGCCCCACCAGGCGATCATGGCGGCGCCGATGCCGGAGGTGATGTGGTCGTAGGCCGGCGCCACATCGGTCGTCAGGGGCCCCAGGGTGTAGAAGGGCGCCTCCTCGCAGATCTCCTGCTGCAGATCGACATTCTCCTTGATCTTGTGCATCGGGACATGGCCCGGACCCTCGATCATCGTCTGTACGTTGTGCCGCTTGGCGATCCGGTTGAGCTCCCCGAGCGTCCTCAACTCGGCGAACTGCGCCTCGTCATTGGCGTCCGCGATCGAACCGGGCCGCAGACCGTCTCCGAGGGAGTACGTCACGTCGTACGCGGCGAGGATCTCGCAGAGCTCCTCGAAGTTCTCGTACAGGAACGACTCCTTGTGGTGCGCCAGACACCACGCCGCCATGATCGAGCCGCCGCGCGAGACGATGCCGGTCTTTCGGCGCGCGGTCAGCGGCACATAGCGCAGCAGCACGCCCGCGTGGACCGTCATATAGTCCACGCCCTGCTCGGCCTGCTCGATGACCGTGTCCTTGTAGATCTCCCAGGTCAGCTCCTCGGCCTTGCCGTCGACCTTCTCCAGGGCCTGGTAGAGCGGCACGGTCCCGATCGGGACGGGGGAGTTCCGCAGCACCCACTCGCGCGTGGTGTGGATATTGCGGCCGGTCGACAGGTCCATGACCGTGTCCGCGCCCCAGCGGGTCGCCCAGGTCATCTTCTCGACCTCTTCCTCGATGGAGGAGGTGACCGCTGAGTTGCCGATGTTCGCGTTGACCTTCACCAGGAACCGCTTGCCGATGATCATCGGCTCGATCTCCGGGTGGTTGACATTGGCGGGCAGCACGGCCCGGCCGGCCGCGATCTCCTCGCGTACGACCTCGGGCGAGACGTTCTCGCGGATCGCGACGAACTCCATCTCCGGGGTGATCTCACCCCGGCGGGCATAGGCGAGCTGGGTGACGGCCTGGCCGCCGCGGCCCCGGCGGGGCTGGCGCGGGCGTCCGGGGAAGACGGCGTCGAGATTGCGCAGGCCGCCGCGCGGCGATGTGTGCTTGATCCCGTCGTCCTCGGGGCGTACCGGACGGCCCGCGTACTCCTCCGTGTCGCCCCGGCCGATGATCCAGTTCTCCCGCAGCGGGGGCAGCCCCCGGCGTACATCGGTCTCGACGTTCGGGTCGGTGTACGGCCCGGACGTGTCGTACAGGGTCACGTCCTTGCCGTTGGTGAGGTGCACCTTGCGGACGGGCACCCGGATGTCGGCGCGTGAGCCCGCTGGGCCCCCGACGTATCCCTTGTGCCAGCCGATGGACTTCCCGGCCTCGCCGCTCGGGGCGCCGAGAGCACCCGGATCACCCGGAGCGCTCTGGGTGGAAGCGCCCTCAGCGGAATCGCCCTGAGCGGAGGCAGGCGTGCGTGAAACGTCCGATGTGGTCATAAGACCTACTCCCTACGCCGGCATTACCCGGTAACAGGTTCGGCGGTCGACGCAGCGGTTTCCGTACTCGTCGTACGGAGGTCAGCGCCCTCTCAGCCCGGTGCTCCGAGCTCCCGCGTGTGCAAAGGTGCCACCACGCTAGCGTCATTTCTGGCGTGCTGAACAGAGGGGTGCCCCCGTTCTTGCGATGATCGGTCGGTGACTTCCTCGCCGCAGACGCCCGAACACCACGGCCACAGCCATGCCCACGGGCCCGCCGCGCCTGTCTCTCAGCATCTCCGCAGAGTGATCGCCGCGGTGCTGATTCCTTTCGCCACCGCGGTCTTCGTCGGCCTCGCCGTGCTCTGGCCCGGCGGTGCGCCGCCGCATGAGCGCACCGGTGTGGGCTTCGACCGGCAGACCTACCAGGGCAAGGTCGTCGAGGTCGAAGAGGTGGACTGCGCGGAGGTGAACGCCGCGCAGGTCCCTCCGACCGGAGACACCTCGACACCGGAGGGACGCGAGGCGATCAACTCCCAGCAGGGCATCTGCAAGCGGACGACGGTGGAGGTCACCAGCGGGCCGGACAAGGGGCGGACCTTTGTCGAAATCGTGCAGCCCGACGCTCCGCGGCAGTTGGAGGAGGGGCAGGGCGTGGTGGTGGCCTTTGCGCCGGACGCGCCGCGCGATCTCCAGTACTCCGTGATCGACGTAGATAGAAAACTCCCGATTGCCCTGCTTGCCGGAATCTTCGCGCTTGCAGTGATTCTGGTGGGCCGAATGCGCGGGGTGATGGCACTGATCGCATTGGCGACATCGTTCGCCGTGCTGACGCTGTTCATCCTGCCGGCGATTCTGCAGGGCTCGAATCCGCTGGTCGTGGCCGTGGTCGGAGCCAGCGCGATCATGCTGATCGCGCTCTATGCCTGTCATGGCATCACCGCACGCACCTCGGTGGCCGTGCTCGGCACATTGATCTCGCTGCTGCTGATCGGACTGCTCGGCTCCGTCTTCATCGACTGGGCCAGTCTGACCGGCAACACCGACGACTACACCGGTCTGATCCACGGCCTGTACCCGGACATCGATATGAGCGGACTGCTGCTGGCCGGGGTGATCATCGGATCGCTCGGTGTGCTCGACGATGTGACGGTGACACAGACCTCCGCGGTCTGGGAACTGCACCAGGCGGACCCCCGGATGGGGCCGCGCAAGCTGTATCAGGCCGCCATCCGGATCGGCCGCGACCACATCGCGTCCGTGGTCAATACGCTCGTCCTCGCCTATGCGGGCGCGGCGCTTCCGCTGCTGCTGCTCTTCTCCATCGCGCAGAGCAGTGTGGTGACGGTGGCCAACAGCGAGCTGGTGGCGCAGGAGATCGTACGGACGCTGGTGGGCTCGATCGGGCTGGTCGCCTCGGTGCCGCTGACGACGGGGCTTGCGGCGCTCGTCGTCTCGGCCGACCGACCCGCGGAAGCGGCCGCCGGCCCGGGGACCGGTACGGGGGGCGGTACGGGGGGCGGGACAGGCGGCCCGGGGGCCGGCGGCACGGCCTCGGGGGAGAAGCCAACCAGTCCGCGGCGGGGCGGCCGGGGCCGTCGCCGACGCGGCAAGTAGCCGAGGCGCTGCTCAGCCTGCGTTCTCCTCGGCGAGGATCCGCCCGAGCGTGGCCTCCAGATTGCCCTCAAAGCCGGAGAGCGCACCCTCCTGCCCCAGCGGCACCAGCGCATCCGTACGGTCGAGGAAGGCCACCAGAGGCGCCGCGCCCACCCGGAACAGCGCCCGGTCACCCCCGACCTGCAGCCTGATGGTCACATCGCGCAGCGCCCCTGATTCGCCGTAATCCAGCGGCGCGATACGCACATCACCGTGTCCCGCCGGGGCGTTGACGCCGTCGAGCAGCAGCTCCCGACCGAACGCCCAGGTCACCGGCGCATCACCGGGGAGATGGAAGGTCATACGCACCGCATAGGGATCTTCTGTGTCATAACACAGCTCCACTGGGATCTTGAAGGAGAGCTCCTCCGAGACCAGAAAGCACATCAGAACCTCGGCCTGGACCGACTCGCGCATCAGATACCCCACAGCAGATGAAGCAATGAAATGAAATTCATGGTGAAAATGCGATACTGCTCCGGAATGCCCCATCGGCCTTCTTGAGCAGCCCACTTGACGCCATCGTGCTGGAAGCAGCACCTGATCACAAGCAGTGATTTTTCAGATACTGATAGAGAAGGCAAGGGAGCTCAGAAGTTGGCCAATTCCGCTGCGCAACTGCTCCGCCGCCGGAAGCAGACGTCCCTGCTGATCGGACGGCAGCGAAATGGCCATCGCGGCGGCGCCGGAGCCGGCGGTGATCGGAATCGCGGCGCACACGGTGCCCAGCGCGTATTCCTGCCGCTCCACGACGGGCTCCATACGGCCCATCGCACTCAGCCGCTCCAGCAGCGTGCGCTGATCGCGCACGGTGTACGGGGTGATGGCCTGGACGGGATGCCGGTCCAGATGGTCGAGGCGGGCCGGTTCATCGAGCTGGCTGAGCAGACACTGGCCCAGCGCATGCGCATGCCCGGTCTCGCGGAAGTCCGCCCACTCGTCGACGGCGGGCGCATAGGGGGTGTCGGCAACGGCGACGATTTCGATTTCACCCTCGCGGTAGACCGCGAAGTAGACGGGCACCCCGATCGCGTCCCGCCAGTGCGTCAATGACTCCTCGAGTTTGGTCAGACGATTCTGCTGTGCCACATCCATGGCCAGGCGGCTCACCGAAGCGCCGAGGACGAACACCCCGTTCTCACGCCGGAGATAGTCCTCGTGCGTCAGGGTGCGCAGCAGGTGATAGGCGGTGGGCAGGGGGAGCCCGGCTTCCCGTGCGAGCTGCTTGGCGGGGGCTCCGTCCGGGTGGGAGCCCACGGCCTCCAGAAGTCTGAGCGCTCGCTGCACCGAGCCGATCAGCGTAGGGGCAGCGGCATGAGTCGCCGTTGTTGCCGTGGCCAATGGTCACCCCCAGGCGTGGTGACGGGCTGCGGGCCCGCCCGCGGGGGCCGCCCCCGCGCACCCGCCACCCCTTCTGTCGACCGCAAGGGCGGCAGAGCTTTGCCACTGTAGGGGCAGGCCCTGTCCGGGCAAGGGGTTTGCCTGGAGCGTTCCCCCCTGCGGGCTAACGCCGGGGGCGAGGGTGTGCGAGCTCCGCTCTACCAGTCGCCGCGTGAGCCCGACGACGATATGAACTTCCTCACAACGAAGATGAGCCCGCCGACCAGCGCGACGAAGAGCAGCACCTTGAAGAGCAGACTGATCACAAAGCCGACGACGCTGGCGATCATCCCCCCGAACAGGACAAGGGCGATGACGGGCACCGCAACCCACTTGACCCACCAGGGCATCCCGGCGAATATCTCCCGCACGGCCATCGTCCCTACCTCACTTCTGAAGACTCGCTGTCTGAAAGAGACTCGCTGCGTTCTCTCGGTATCGATGCTAGGCGTACGGGGGTGGTGAGCGGGGGTTCGACAGCCCTTGATAACCCCTGAATGAACCCCTAGGGACCGCCGGGCGCGGCCGTCAGCCCTCCGGCGGAGAGAAGACCACCATCACCCTCAGGTCCTCGGTGATGTGGTGGAACTTGTGCGGAACCCCGGCCGGCACATAGATCACGCTGCCCCGCGCCGCCTCGGTCGTCTCCGTGCCCACGGTGATCGACGCACGCCCGCTCACGACGAAGTAGACCTCGTCCTGGTTGTGCGGAAGCTGTGGATCCAGCTCCCCCGCGTCCAGTGCGTACAGCCCGACCGACATGTTCCGCTCACGCAGGAACTGGAGGTATGCGCCTTGGTTGGCGACGCGCTCAGCCTCCAGCTCGTCCAGTCGGAATGCCTTCATCGCCTGTCCGCCCCTGCCCTTCACCCGATCGCGTCTGCCACGATCAGACACATGATGAATTTCGTAGTCAAGACGATCGCCAACGCGGTGGCTCTGGCGGTCGCCATCTGGCTCTTCCAGGACATCACCCTCACCGGTGAGAGCACCGGCAAGAAGACCATGACGCTGATTCTGGTGGCCCTGCTCTTCGGTCTGGTCAACGTCATCGTCAAGCCGGTGGTGAAGCTGCTCACGCTGCCGCTCTTCATCCTCACCCTCGGGCTGATCACCCTGGTGATCAACGCACTGATGCTACTGCTGACCTCGTATCTCGCCGACACTCTCGACCTGAACTTCCATGTCGACGGCTTCTGGACCGCTGTCGGGGGCGCGCTGGTCATCTCCATCGTCTCCTGGGCGATGAACGTGGCCCTGCCGGACAAGGACTGACCGGATGAGCGGCCATGGCGAGCCGGGAAACCGGGCCGACGGCCCGTCGGGCGGTCTGCCGGGCGACGGCACCAGGGCGGTACGGGCGGGACTGCCCGAACCCGTGCCGTACGAGCCCGCGCTGCCGGGTCCGGTCTTCGCCGCCCACTTCCATCTGCCGGGCGAGCCGACGGGCCCGTACACCTACGGCCGCGACGAGAATCCGACGTGGACGCGGCTGGAACAGGCCGTGGGAGAGCTGGAGGCGCCCGGGGAGAGCGTCGAGACGGTCGTCTTCGCCTCCGGCATGGCGGCCGTGTCGGCGGTGCTGTTCTCCCAGCTGCGGGCCAATGACGCGGTGGTCCTGCCGGATGACGGCTACCAGGCGCTGCCGCTGCTGGGGGAGCAGCTGCGGACATACGGGGTCGAGGTGCGGACCGCCCCCACCGGCGGCGACGCCCAGCTCGGCCTGCTGGACGGCGCACGACTGCTTTGGATCGAGTCGCCGTCCAACCCGGGTCTTGAGGTCTGTGACATCCGGCGGCTGACCAGGGCCGCCCACGCCGCGGGCGCGCTCGTCGCCGTCGACAACACGCTCGCGACCCCTCTCGGACAGCGCCCCCTCCAGCTGGGTGCGGATTTCTCGGTGGCCAGCGACACCAAGGGGACAACAGGCCATGGCGATCTGCTGCTCGGCCATGTGGCCTGCCGTGATGCCGAGCTCGCGGCCGACGTGCGGCGCTGGCGGAAGGTCGTCGGGGCCATTCCCGGGCCGATGGAGGCCTGGCTGGCGCACCGTTCGCTGGCCACCGTGCAGCTGCGTGCCGACCGCCAGTGCGCCAATGCGCTGGCGCTCGCGAAAGCGCTGAGCCGGCGAGCCGGGCCCGGCGGCCCGGCGGATGTGCAGGCGGTGCGCTATCCGGGGCTGCCGTCCGACCCCTCGTACCCAACCGCCTCACGGCAGATGCGGCGCCACGGCTGTGTCGTCTCCTTCACCCTGCCCGACCGCGCCCATGCCGAGCGGTTTCTGTCCCGGCTGACGCTGGTCGACGACGCCACCAGCTTCGGGGGCGTCCGGTCCACCGCGGAGCGACGCGGCCGCTGGGGCGGCGATGCGGTGCCGGAGGGTTTCATCCGCTTCTCGGCGGGGATCGAGGACACGGACGACCTGGTGACGGACGTTCTCCGGGCGCTCGACAGGGCCGCGGACGAGGCGGCGGACGAGGCGGCGGAGGACTGAGCCGCGACGCGCAAGGCGGCAGGCTGAACGAGGCGGTCCGAGCCTCCCCCCTCCTGGCTCGGACCGCCGGGCGATCCGAGCGTGCAGAGCCGCTTCAAGGACCGCGTCAACAAGGCTAGTTGACTCTGCGTCAGTGTCCAATCACAGTAGCGACAGCAACCTATCGACTTATTTATAGTTGGACTGGTCCGGGGGAAAGGTCGGGTCGGGAGGGGCACGGCATGGATCTGGCCCTGCTGCGCACATTCGTCACAGTGCACCGGGCCGGCTCCTTCACCCGCGCCGCCGCGCTTCTCGGGCTCTCGCAGCCCGCCGTGACCGGGCAGATCCGCACCCTGGAACGGCAGCTCGGCCGCCCGCTCTTCCTCCGTCAGGCCCGCGGCGTCACCCCCACCACCATCGGCGACGAGCTGGCCCACCGCGCGGCACCGCATCTGGACGCCCTGGTCGAGATCGCCGAAGCCGGGCTGGACGAGGAGTCCGGGGTACGGACCCTGCATCTGGCCGGGCCCCCCGAATTCACCTCGCAGCGCGCGCTGCCCGCCCTCACCCCGCTGATCGGCCAGGGGCTCGCCGTGCGGGCCGCCTTCGGAACCTCCGAAGAGACGCTGGACGGGCTTGCCGCGGGCCACCACGATCTGGCCATCGCCACCGCGCGGCCGCGCGGCCGGCTGCTCGCCTCGACCCCGCTGTGCGACGAGGAGCACGTCCTGGTCGCCGCGCCGCGCTGGGCCGCCCGGCTCGGTCCCGACGTCCTGCGCGAGGGCCGCGTGCTGCTGGAGCAGTTGCCGGTCGTGGAGGTCCATGAGTCGCTGCCGCTGGTCTCCCGCTACTGGTCCGCGGTCTTCGAGTCCAAGCCGGCCGCCGCCGCAGCCGTCATCGCGCCCGACCTGCGGGCCGTGCTGGAGGCGACGGCAGCGGGGGCCGGGCTCGCCGTCCTGCCGCGCTATCTGTGCGAGGAAGCCCTGGCAGAGGGCCGGGTGGCCGCCCTGCTGGAGCCTCCGGTGCCGCCGCTGCGCACCTACTTCCTGGTCGTACGCACCGGAACGCTCGCCCTCCCGCATATCGCACGGGCGCATGAGCGCCTGCTGCGGGCCGCCGTGGACTGGTGACGGCCTCTCCCGGCCGATGAGAGGGCCACCGCAGAGCCGAGGGGAGTTTCAGAGCCGCCGGTGCGGGCGACTCTCTTGCCATGACCGAACGACCGGTGGTCAAGCGCACCGCACGCGCCATCCTCCTCGACGGAGACGATCTCGTCCTGATCAAGCGCACCAAGCCCGGGGTGGATCCCTACTGGCTGACTCCGGGCGGCGGGGTCGAGCCGGGCGACGCGACCGTCGTCGACGCCCTCCACCGGGAGGTCGACGAAGAGCTCGGTGCGAAGATCACCGATGTGGTGCCGTGTTTTGTGGACACCGTGGAGCACATCGCCGAGGGCGGTGTGACCGGAGTGAAGGTGCAGCACTTCTTCGTCTGCCGACTGGAGTCGATGGACCCGGCGCGACGTCATGGGCCGGAGGTCGACGAGCCCCTCGGCGAGTACGAGATCGTACGGGTGCCGTTCAGCCGGGTCGGCATCGCCGCGGTGCACCTGGTGCCGCTGTCCCTGCGGCACTATCTGGACGGCAACATCGAGGGCGTACGGGCGATGCACGCCCCCGACCTGGGCTGACCGCCGGGCGTCTCACGGTCAGCCGGCCAAGGGCGTCAGTCGGCCGTGCCGACGAGCTCCTCAAGCGAGTCATGGCGGATCCGCTCCGACGGGATGCCGGCGCCCCGCAGCGCGTCGACGCCGCTGCGGATCATGCCGGGCGGACCCGAGAGATAGGCGTCGTACTCGTACCAGGGGCCGAACTCGCGCACGGCGTCCGGGAACTGCGACCGGTCGTCGACCACCGCGCGCACCGAGAGCCAGGGATGCGACTGCTGAAGCCGCAGCATGGTGTCGATGTCGTAGAGGTCGACGTCCGTGCGCGCCCCGTAGAAGACCTCGACAGGCCGCCGCTCGCCATGCTCGGCGACATCCTCGACCAGCGCCTTGATGGGAGCGATGCCCGTGCCGCCGCCAAGGCAGAGCAGTCCGCTGTCGGTGCTGTGATCGACGGTCATGGAGCCGCCGGGCGGGCCTAGGCGCAGCACATCGCCCGGGCGGGCGTGGTGGACCAGGGCATTGGAGACCCAGCCGGCCGGAACCGCCTTCACATGGAAGGAGAGCAGGCCGTCCGGGCGGGGCGCCCCCGCGAAGGAGTAGTGCCGCCAGACCCGCGGCCACCAGGGTGTCTCAAGGCTGGTGTACTGCCCTGCCAGAAACGGATACGGCTGATGGGGCCGGACCATGACGATCGCGATATCGGGGGTCCTGAGCTCGTGCGAGACCACCTCGGCCTCCCACCACGCGGGCGCGCGGCGTTCGTCCTCGGATGCCGCGTCGATCATGATCTGCGAGATTGCCGTATAGGTGCGCACCCAGGCCGCCTCGGTCTCCTCGTCCCAGGTGGTCGTGGCATACCGGGTCAGCGCGCCGATCAACGCCTCGCCGACGGCCGGGTAGTGACCGGGCTCGGTGCCGTACTTGCGGTGGCCGCGGCCCAGGTTGCGCAGATAGTCGGTCAGCACCGCGGCGTTGTCCATATGCTCCGCAGCCGTCAGCAGGGCCTTGAGCAGACGGTCGCGCTGGGCGTCCATGGCGGCGGGGAAGAGGGACCGCAGTTCGGGGTGGCGGACGAAGAGCAGCGCGTAGAAGTACGAGGTGACCTTGTCCGCGACCGGCGCGATCTCGGCCATGGTGCGCCGGATCAGCATCGCGTCAGGCGAAGCACCGGCCGAATCGCCCGGCTCGGCCGGGGCGGAGGCCGAGGTGCGCCGCGGCAGAGGTATTCGCCCCCGTCCCGTCTCCTCCCCCATGGCCCGCTCGGCCTCCGCAGGACTCTGTTCAGGTGTCTCGGCGGAGGCGTCGGCACGGCGGGGGGACGGTGCCATACGAGGGGTGAACCATCCGCCGCCCCCTCCCCGCCCATCGGAAGAACTTCCCCCCGAGGTGCCGTTTCCGGCCGACGTAGTGGTCGGAGCGTCCATCGTGTGCCTCGCCTCGAACATCTTTCGGTCGGTCCCTGCACATCCGCCGATCCGGAAGTGCCTTGATTTCCCGCCCTGCCCAGGACTGCGCCCAGCCCACACTAACGTTTGGCCGCTCATGGATTCGGAAGAACCGGCACCGGAATGTGACTTTGGCCGTAGCACGCCTGTCCAGTCCCTGACCCGGTTTCCGCACAGACCCAATGCCCGATCTCCACGTGACGCTTCTCGGCTGGATGTTTCACGTGAAACCGGCTTCCGGAGCGGGCGCCACTTGTGGATCTTGGTCAGATCGTGGAAAACGCTGGACGAACGATCAACAGATCCGACAGCCTGATCCCCATGCCGACATCCGTTGCCGCACTGCCCATCAGGCGTCTGACCTTGGACGACCTCCACTCCTGCGCCGATCTGTCGGAGGATCGCGGCTGGCCTCGCGAGGAGCACAAGTGGGGTCTTCTCCTCAGTGCCGGCACGGGTTACGGAATCGACGACCCTCAGGGCAAGGGGCTGATCGCCGGCTGCGTCGTCACGTCGTACGGACCCGGGCTCAGCGCTGTCGGCATGGTGCTGGTGGCCGAACGGCATGCGCGCCAGGGCATCGGAAAGCGGCTGATGCGGCATGTACTGAAGGAGTACGAAGGCACCCCGCTCACCCTGCACGCCACACCGAACGGGCAACCTCTGTATGAACAGCTGGGCTTTGCCACGACCGGCCGGGCCGAAATGGTCCGCGGCCCCTTCATGCTCTCCGGGCGAACGCCCCGGGTGAGCACCCGCCCGGCCACAGCCGATGACCTCCAGGCCATTCTGAAGCTGGACGCCGAGGTTTTCGGGCAGGACCGCACTCATATCATCGCCCGCCTCCCCGCCTTCGCCGATCAGCTCCGGGTCGCGGAAGACGCCGGCGCACTGACCGGGTTCGCCGCGGCCTGGCCCAACATGGACACCTACGTGGTCGGCCCCCTGATCGCCCATAACACGGAAACGGCCAAGGGCTTGATCGCCTCGCTTGCGGTGGAGGCCGATCGGCCGCTCCGTACGGACATCGATGTTCGACATAAGGAGCTGCTCACCTGGCTGAAGGCCCAGGGGCTGGAGTCGATCGCCCACAACGCGGTGATGACCCATGGCATCCCGGCCCTGCCCGGCGACTGGACCCGCCGCTTCGCGCCTCTGACCGTCGCCGCCGGCTGAACCCACGACGCCCGCGACGCCCGCGGCCGCCGCCTAGGCTGCGGAGCGTGAGCGCGGCCCGGCGGGAGCCATCAGCCCGGGATCCTCGGAGAGCTCGGGCAGCAGCGCTTGGACGTGTGTCCTTTCACCGACTGCTGTGTGGGCGGTAGGGCTGGAGGAGCTGGTCGACGGGGGCGTAGTCGTCGGTGAGCAGTGACGCATCGCCGATCCACGAGGCGAGGGCGTCACCAGTGGCGATCTTCCAGCCGGTCTGCCGGGAGTCCAGTGCTTCCTGGGCCGCGCGTAGGTCGACCGGTCGCTTGGCGGCGAGCACCACCAGATTGCCGCCCTCGGGGGTGGCAGCCGGGTCGAGGCCGATGTCGGCGGGCGCGCCGACGAGGGCGACGTGCTCGAAGATCTCGCTGAGGGTGGCTACTTCGGCACGTGCGAAGGCCAGACCACCGTGATCGATGAGGTTGGCGACATACAGGCCGTCCTTGTTGAGCACCCGCCGTACGTCAGTCATCGCTTCCACCGTAGTGAGGTGCCACGGCACGCTGACGCCCCCGAAGGCGTCGCCTACGACGAGGTCACGACTGCCGGCGTCCAGTCGCCGCACACCGAGCCTGCCGTCCTCGGCACGTACATCGATACCGGCTTCTGGTCTCAGACCGAGTCGGTCGCGGTTGATGCGCACGACCCCGCTGTCGACCTCGGATACAAGGCTGCGGGTCCCGGGCCGCGTGGCTGCCAGATAACGGGGAAGGGTGAGCCCGCCGCCGCCCAGATGGTGGGCAGCAAGTGGCTCACCTTCGGGAAAGGCGGCA
Source organism: Streptomyces sp. PR69 (assembly GCF_026420845.1). Taxonomy (GTDB): domain Bacteria; phylum Actinomycetota; class Actinomycetes; order Streptomycetales; family Streptomycetaceae; genus Streptomyces. Next base: position 59,508 of record NZ_JAOWCB010000010.1, read on the forward strand.
TCGACCACCGCCGCGATGGCGCGCACATAGGTGAACTCAAGGAAGGTCGGATCGTCGATGTCGACGTAGGAGTGCCGCAAGCCGTCCAGAACGAGCGTGCGGCCGACGCCCCGGTCGGGGTCGGCGACAACCCGTGCGCAGTGGTACCTGGTCTCCGTATCGCAGCCACCGGGCGCGACCATGGTGGCGAGGCCGCCGGAAACGACTGCGAGTGTGAGGGCAGGGGTGCTGCTCCATCCGCGCGTTCGCCACTCAACCAGCGCCGCACCGACCACCAGCAGTGTTCCAAGGCCGATCAGGATGCCGCTGACCGGCAACCGCGACACCAGGACGAAGCCGGTGAGGACGGTTCCGGCGATTGCGCCGACGGTGCCGACGCCGGACAGTCGGCCGACAACCGTTCCGGTCTCGGCGAGGCGGGTCAGACGCAGCTTGGTCACGATCGGCGTCACCGCAGAGAGCAGCGCGCCCGGCACGAGGATGGTCAGCGACGCGGTCAACAACAGCATCGCCGGCGCCCATTCGGCGGTGGTGCGCAGCACGGCGGGAGTAAGCGCCACGACCGCTCCCGACACCCCGAGCGAGGGCCCTAGGAGCCGTCGTGGATTGACCTGGTCGGCGATGCGCCCACCCAGCCAGGAGCCGAGGGCGATCGCGGTGAGGGCGATGCCGATCACCATGGTGCTGGTCTCAAGGGTGAGGCCGAGGTAGGGAGCCAGCAGCCGCAAAGCGACGATCTCGACCACCAGCACTGCGGCCGAGGACCCGAACACAAGCACGACGGCAGCACGGGGACCCAGGCCATTGCCGCGAGGCGCGCCCTCGGCGACATGCGAGGAAGGCGATCCGGTCACGGCCGACATCTTTACACGCGACGCGGCATCGCCACATGCCGTGTAGGTCTCGCCGCCGATGACATGTCGATCTTCTGCTACCTGCTGGTTCGCGGTTGTCTCACCGCGATGTCACCCAAGATCAGTCTCAGATCGATGCCATTTCCTCGGCGGAACGATGAGTCTGCGGCTGAGCCACCGAGCACGAGGACTACATGCGAGTTCAGATCGCGCACCGATGAGTTTCCCGCGCCGCGCCGGTCTGTACGCGTGAGACCGACTCAAGGAAGGCTGGCGCCATGCGGAAATTGATCTACGGCATGAATCTGACCCTGGACGGCTACATCGCCGCGCCCGGCGACGACATCGGCTGGAGCGAGCCGAGCGACGAGCTGTTCCAGTTTTGGTCCGACCAGTTGCAGGCGACCGACCTGACGCTGTACGGGCGCAAGCTGTGGCAGACGATGAGCTCCTACTGGCCGACCGGCGACCAGCAGCCCAACGCCACCCCGGCGGAGATCGAGTTCGCGCGCCGCTGGCGGGACATGTCGAAGGTGGTGTTCTCCTCGACGATCGACAAGGTCGACTGGAACACCCGCCTGGTCACCGGCGACGCGGTCGCCGAGATCACCCGGCTCAAGGCCGAGGACGGCGGCCCGATGGACATCGGCGGCGCGACGCTCGCCGGGTCGGCCATGCGGGCCGGGCTGATTGACGAGTACGTGCTGGCCACCGCGCCGGTCCTGGTGGGCGGCGGCACGCCGTTCTTCACCGCGCTGGACAACTGGGTGAACCTGAACCTGGTGGAGACGCGGACACTTCCCTGCGGCGTGATCCTGACCAGGTACGAGACGAGGCGCTGAGCGCCCGTCACGCGACTCGACCGCCTGCCGGGTCCACGCGAACGTGAACGCCACCACCGGGGTGAACAGTTGGCAGTGCAGCTTCACATCCACCACTGCTCAGTGGTCAAGATGTAATCCGGGATGTGTTTGCGGGCCTGTCCCTCCGCCACGGACACTGTCCATCGCGTACACCCACCCCACGGGCAACGACCTGTACAGCAAAGGGCGTCAGCCAGGCGCTGAGGGCGGAGCGGGCCGGAACCCCGCCATCCGAAAGGGTGAGAACCCCGACCAGCGAGTCTCACGAAGACGGCATAAGTGCCGCCGATGTGCTATCGGAGATGAGACTGTGCCGTGCGAAATCTGAGACCCTACACCGACGGCTCAGGTCTGGGCCATGTCCACAAAGCGGGAGTAGTGGCCCTGGAAGGCGACGGTGATGGTCGCCGTGGGGCCGTTACGGTGCTTGGCGACGATCAGGTCGGCCTCGCCCGCGCGCGGGGACTCCTTCTCGTAGGCGTCCTCGCGATGGAGAAGGATCACCATGTCCGCGTCCTGCTCGATCGAGCCGGACTCTCGCAGGTCCGAGACCATCGGTTTCTTGTCCGTGCGCTGTTCCGGGCCACGGTTCAGCTGGGAGAGGGCGATCACGGGGATCTCCAGCTCCTTGGCGAGCAGCTTGAGGTTCCGGGACATGTCCGAGACCTCTTGCTGGCGGCTCTCCGCGCGGCGGGAGCCGCCGGACTGCATCAGCTGGAGGTAGTCGATGACGACCAGCTTCAGATCGTTGCGCTGCTTGAGCCGACGGCACTTGGCGCGGATCTCCATCATCGACAGATTCGGCGAGTCGTCGATGTAGAGCGGGGCCTGCGACACATCCGGCATCCGGCGTGCCAGCCGGGTCCAGTCTTCGTCGGTCATGGTGCCCGAACGCATATGGTGCAGGGCGACCCGCGCCTCCGCGGAGAGCAGACGCATCGCGATCTCGTTGCGGCCCATTTCCAGGGAGAAGATCACGCTCGGCAGATTGTTCTTGATGGAGCAGGCGCGGGCGAAGTCCAGCGCCAGCGTGGACTTGCCCATGGCCGGACGCGCCGCGATGACGATCATCTGGCCTGGATGCAAGCCGTTCGTCAGGGAGTCGAAGTCCGTGAAACCCGTGGGCACGCCGGTCATCTCACCGCTGCGGGAGCCGATCGCCTCGATCTCGTCGAGGGCGCCCTCCATGATCTCGCCCAGCGGGAGATAGTCCTCGCTGGTGCGCTGCTCGGTGACCGCGTAGATCTCCGCCTGAGCTGAGTTCACGATCTCGTCGACATCGCCGTCGGCCGCATAGCCCATTTGCGTGATCTTGGTGCCGGCCTCCACCAGTCTGCGCAGGACCGCACGCTCACGCACGATCTCCGCGTAGTACGAGGCATTGGCCGCGGTGGGCACCGTCTGGACCAGGCCATGCAGATAGGGGGCGCCGCCGACCTTGGCGATCTCACCGCGCTTCACGAGCTCCGCGGCCACGGTGATCGGGTCCGCCGGCTCACCGCGTGCGTAGAGGTCGAGAATCGCCTGATAGACCGTCTCATGGGCGGGCCGGTAGAAGTCCTGGCCCTTGATGATCTCCACGACATCGGCAATGGCGTCCTTGGACAGCAGCATGCCGCCCAGCACGGACTGCTCCGCGTCGAGGTCCTGGGGCGGCACCCGCTCGAACGCTGCCGAGCCGCCGTCCCAGCCATGGTCGACACCGCGCTCGTGCTGGTCCTCACGGCCGGTGCGGCCGTCGCCACGGCGCTGACGGGAAACGGGCAGACGGTCCCCGGGGCTGCTGCTCTCGGCCCACGGGTCGTCCACAGGCTCGGAAATGCTCACCGGACCACCTCCTCCCGTCCGCTCCGCGGACCTCGCCGTGCCCCTCTTCCTACGGCACGACACTGACAAAACGCGCTGCCAGACTCCGCTTCCGGCGCGTCAGGCGACGGTCCACGGTAGGCCCGCGGGCACCGTCAGCCAATCTGGTTATCCACAGGCAAGGGGGACAGGGTGTGGATGACGGACCAGATGCTGTGGAGAACATCCGCGAACCTGTGCACGGAGCAGGGGACAGGGCTGTGGACAAAGTCTCAAGCCTGCCGCCACACCCCATGTGACCTGCACTTTCTCCATCCACCGGCTGTGGGGGAGAAAAACTTTCCCGACTGGACCAAGATCAGAACAAACGGCGCACAGCAGTTGCCGCACCGACCCGCAAAGTAAGGGCTGATAGTTGGTTGCATCTATTACCTGTGGAAGATTAGATTGCCGCCATGACCCAGGCCCCCGAGCTGCCCAAGGAACGCCGCCGCCGGCACGACCGAGAGATCATCGCGCTCGCCGTCCCCGCCTTCGGCGCCCTGGTCTCCGAACCGCTCTTCGTGATGGCCGACAGCGCCATCATCGGCCACCTCGGCACCACTCAGCTCGCAGGCCTGGGCGTAGCGGCAGCCCTGCTGATGACCGCCGTCAACGTCTTCGTCTTCCTTGCGTATGCGACCACCGCAGCCGTCGCCCGCCGTGTCGGCGCCGGCGATCTGGCCTCCGCCATCCGCCAGGGCATGGACGGCGTCTGGCTTGCCCTGCTGCTCGGCGTCGCGGCCGTCGCCGTCGCACTGCCCACCGCGCCCTGGCTGGTGCACGCCTTCGGAGCCTCGGACACCGCGGCCCCCTATGCGATCACCTATCTGCGCATCTCCAGCCTCGGCATCCCCGCCATGCTGACAGTCCTGGCGGCCACCGGCGTGCTGCGCGGTCTGCAGAACACCCGGACTCCCCTCTACGTCGCCATCGGCGGTTTCGCATCGAACGCCGCCCTGAACGCACTGCTCGTCTACGGCGCGGGCCTGGGCATCGCCGGGTCCGCCTGGGGGACCGTCATCGCCCAGTGCGCAATGGCCATCGCCTATCTCATCGTCGTGGTCCGCGGAGCACGGCAGCACGGCGCCTCGCTCCGGCCGGATGCCGCAGGCATCCGTGCGAGCGCTCAGGCCGGCGTTCCACTGTTGATCCGCACCCTGTCGATTCGGGCTGTACTGATGATCGCCACCGCGGTGGCGGCACGGCTCGGGGACGTCGACATCGCCGCCCATCAGATCGTGCTGTCCCTGTGGAGCCTGCTCGCCTTCGCGCTCGACGCCATCGCCATCGCAGGCCAGGCGATCATCGGGCGGTATCTGGGGGCAGGGGACGCCGCGGGCGCACGGCAGGCCTGTCGACGAATGGTCGAATGGGGTGTGGCAGCCGGGCTGGTGCTGGGGCTGCTGGTGGCGGGCTCACGACCGCTCTTCATTCCGCTGTTCACCAGCGACCCCGCTGTCTACGACACCCTGCTGCCGGTGCTCCTGGTCGTCGCTGTCAGCCAACCGATCGCAGGTGTCGTCTTCGTTCTCGACGGCGTGCTGATGGGCGCTGGGGACGGGCCCTATCTGGCCGGGGCCATGCTGGTGACCCTCGCCGTATTCGCACCGGTCGCACTGCTGGTCCCCGCGTTCGGCGGCGGGCTGACCGCACTGTGGTGGGCCATGGCGCTGATGATGGCGGTGCGCATGCTGACCTTGTGGTGGCGTACCCGCTCCGGACTCTGGATCGTGACCGGTGCGACGCGGTAGCGCTGAGGGCCTCACGGCAGCCATCTCGCGACGTTTCACGTGAAACAACGCAGAGAGGCAACGCACAGCAGACAACTCACACAGCGACGCAAAAGGGGCCGCACTCCAAGAGTGCGGCCCCTTTCGGCTGCAAACGTCAGGCGCTCACTCAGGCGGCGATGACCTCGACGCCGAGAGTCGCGGCGACCTCGGGGTGCAGACGCACGGACACCTGGTGCGAGCCCAGGGTCTTGATCGGCGAACCGAGCTCGACACGGCGCTTGTCGACCTTCGGGCCACCGGCAGCCTCAATCGCCGAAGCGATGTCGGCCGGAGTGACGGAGCCGAAGAGACGACCGGCGTCGCCGGAGCGAACAGCCAGACGCACCTTGACGGCCTCAAGCTGAGCCTTGATCTGGTTGGCCTGCTCGATGGTCGCGATCTCGTGGATCTTGCGGGCGCGGCGGATCTGCGCCACGTCCTTCTCGCCGCCCTTGGTCCAGCGGATCGCGAAGTTCCGCGGGATCAGGTAGTTGCGAGCGTAGCCGTCCTTGACGTCGACGACGTCGCCAGCGGTGCCGAGGCCGGAGACCTCGTGGGTGAGGATGATCTTCATATGCCGGTCACCCTCTCCTTAGCGCGCGGTGGACGTGTAGGGCAGCAGTGCCATCTCACGGCTGTTCTTGACGGCCGTGGCGACGTCACGCTGGTGCTGCGTGCAGTTGCCGGTGACGCGGCGGGCACGGATCTTGCCGCGGTCGGAAATGAACTTCCGCAGCATGTTCGTGTCCTTGTAGTCCACGTACGCGGTCTTGTCCTTGCAGAATGCGCAGACCTTCTTCTTCGGCTTGCGCACAGGCGGCTTCGCCATGGTGTATCTCCTGTGTGATCAAGAAGTGGGGGTACGAGCTGCCCCGGAGCCCCTGAGGGGCCCAGGACCCCTTAGAAGGGGGGCTCGTCCGAGTAGCCGCCGCCGGAACCGCCGGAGCCGCCGGAGCCGCCGGAGCCGCCGCCCCAGCCTCCTCCGCCGCCCTGCTGGCCGCCGCCGGCCGGCGCGCTGGTGGACCAGGGGTCGTCGGCGGGAGCGCCGCCGCCCTGCTGACCACTGCCGGGGCCGCCGCCCCAGCCGCCGCCCTGCTGCTGCCCGCCGCCATATCCACCCTGGGCGCCGCGGCCGCTGGTCTTGGTGACCTTGGCGGTCGCGTTCCGAAGGCTGGGGCCGACCTCGTCGACGTCCAGCTCGAAGACCGTGCGCTTGACGCCCTCGCGGTCCTCGTAGGACCGCTGCTTGAGCCGGCCCTGAACGACGACGCGCATGCCGCGCTGGAGCGACTCGGCGACGTTCTCCGCGGCCTGACGCCAGACCGAGCAGGTGAGGAAGAGGCTCTCGCCGTCCTTCCACTCATTGGTCTGGCGGTCGAAGGTGCGGGGAGTGGACGCGACGCGGAACTTCGCGACCGCCGCACCGGACGGGGTGAAGCGCAGCTCGGGGTCGTCGACGAGATTGCCGACGACCGTGATGACGGTCTCGCCTGCCATGGATGAACCTCTCGGCGGGGATTGCTTCTGGCTGCTTGCTGCTACTCGGGCCCGATGACCTCTGAGCTAGGCGCTCAGTGGGTCTCGGGACGGAGGACCTTGGTCCGGAGGACCGACTCGTTCAGGTTCATCTGGCGGTCGAGCTCCTTGACGACCGCAGGCTCGGCCTGCAGGTCGATGACCGAGTAGATGCCCTCGGGCTTCTTCTTGATCTCGTAAGCGAGACGACGACGGCCCCAGGTGTCGACCTTCTCCACCTTTCCGTTGCCCTCGCGGACGACGGAGAGGAAGTTCTCGATCAGCGGGGAGACAGCGCGCTCCTCGAGATCGGGGTCGAGGATGACCATCACCTCGTAGTGACGCATGTGTAACCCACCTCCTTTGGACTCAGCGGCCACGGTCGTTCCGTGGCAGGAGGGTCGTGATGCGTTGGCACCGATGTCTGACGAGTAAAACAGCCGCCACTGACAATCCGGTCTGACGAGCCCCGGCCGACCGTCGCGGTCGGGTCGGGTTCAGCTCTCGGAATCGCGTTTCCGGCCTGGACAGACACCAGTGCAGAACGTACACAGTACCCGCCGACCCGCTTCCGGTTGAAATCCGCAGGCTGGCGGACGCAATCTGTACACATCGGGTGTGCGCGGCGCTACAGTGCGCCGCGCTCCGGCTACGCCAGGAGGTGCCTCATGGCACAGACAATGCGTCCCTCCGGATCTCTGCTCGCCACGGACGGCAAGCCCCACCCCGTCCAGGACACCCTCATGGTCGTGACACTGCTGCTCGGCGCGCTGTCCTTCACATCGGCACAGTTCCACGATCTGCATCTGCTCAGCTCGTGGTCGGGGCTCGTGGGCATCCTCACCGGGGCGTACGGGCAGTACATCTCGGCGACCACGCGCGAGCGCTTCCTGCTGATCATCGGGCTCGGCGCGTCCGCCGTGGGGTTCTTCCTCGGCATGGCACACGGCGGACTCTTCGGCGGGGTCATCGGCTGACGCCCCGGCGAATGTCTGCGCTGGCAGCAGGCGACGGGCAACCGCAACCGGCAACCTGAGTTATCCACAGGCCATTCGGGGCGCTCTCCCCGCCCAGTAGGCTTCGGCACGAGAGCCGGAGCCCCTGACCCATGGGGACACACCAGCCGAGGAGCGCCCCGCAATGAGCCTGACCCTGAGGACCATCAGCCGTGAGCAGCATCTGGCGTATATCCAGAGCCTGCCCTCGGCCAGTCACTGCCAGGTCCCGGCATGGGCGGACGTGAAGACCGAGTGGCGTTCGGAGAATCTGGGCTGGTTCGACAAGCACGATCAGCTCGTGGGCGCGGGCCTGGTGCTCTACCGGCAGCTACCCAAGATCAAGCGCTATCTCGCGTACCTCCCCGAGGGCCCCGTCATCAACTGGTACGCCCCGAACCTCGAGGACTGGCTGCAGCCGATGCTGGCCCACCTCAAGCAGCAGGGCGCCTTCTCCGTGAAGATGGGCCCCCCGGTGGTCATCCGGCGGTGGAACGCCGCAGCGATCAAGGCCGGCATCCAGGACCCGGATGTGAAGCGCCTCCGGGATGTCGAGGCGACGCACATCGAGCCGCGCGCCTTCGAGGTGTCCGACCGGCTGCGCAAGATGGGCTGGCAGCAGGGAGAGGACGGCGGCGCCGGCTTCGGCGACGTCCAGCCGCGCTATGTCTTCCAGGTGCCGCTCGCCGACCGCTCGCTCGACGATGTCCAGAAGGGCTTCAACCAGCTGTGGCGGCGCAATATCAAGAAGGCCGACAAGGCGGGCGTCGAGGTCGTCCAGGGCGGCTATGACGACCTCGCCGAGTGGCAGCGGCTCTATGAGGTGACCGCCGAGCGCGACCGCTTCCGGCCCCGCCCGCTGTCGTACTTCCAGCGGATGTGGACCGTCCTCAACGCCGAGGACCCCAACCGCATGCGTCTGTACTTCGCTCGCCACGAAGGGGAGAACGTGGCCGCGGCGACCATGCTGATCGTCGGTGGACACGTCTGGTACTCATACGGCGCCTCGGCCAACCACAAGCGCGAGGTCCGTCCGTCGAACGCGATGCAGTGGCGGATGCTGCGCGATGCGTACGCGATGGGGGCCACTGTCTACGACCTGCGCGGAATCAGCGACTCCCTGGACGAGACCGACCACCTCTTCGGACTGATCCAGTTCAAGGTCGGCACCGGCGGCGAGGCCGTCGAGTACGTGGGCGAGTGGGACTTCCCGCTCAACAAGCTGCTCCACAAGGCGCTGGACATGTATATGTCCCGCCGCTGACCGCGGCACAGCCCCCTCTAGTCTGAACATTCCCGACACATCAGAGAGGTACCGGACCGCATGGCGCTCTCCCTCTACGTCGACACCGCGCGCTGGCGGGCGCACCAGAAGTCCGTGATCGACCAGTTCCCCGGGCTGGTCCCCGTGTGCAAGGGCAATGGCTATGGCTTCGGCCATGAGCGGCTCGCCGAGGAGACGACGCGCTTCGGGGCCAACCTGCTCGCCGTGGGCACCACCTACGAGGCGGCGCGGATCAAGGACTGGTTCAGTGGGGATCTGCTGGTGCTGACCCCCTTCCGGCGCGGCGAAGAACCGGTTCCGCTGCCGGACCGCGTGGTGCGCTCGGTCTCCTCCGTCGACGGTGTGCACGCCCTGGTGGGGGCGCGTGTCGTCATCGAGTGCATGAGCACCATGAAGCGCCACGGCGTCACCGAGCAGGACCTCGGACAGCTCCAGTCGGCCATCGAGGACGTACGGCTGGAAGGCTTCGCGCTGCATCTGCCGCTCGACCGCACGGACGGCTCGGACGCGGTCGAGGAGGTCATCACCTGGATGGACCGGCTGCGGGCCGCCCGGCTGCCGCTGCACACCATGTTCGTCAGCCATCTCAAGGCCGAGGAGCAGCAGCGGCTGCATCAGCAGTTCCCGCAGACCCGCTTCCGTGCGCGCATCGGCACCCGGCTCTGGCTCGGCGACCATGACGCGACCGAGTACCGGGGCTCGGTGCTCGATGTGACCCGTGTGGCCAAGGGCGACCGCTTCGGCTACCGGCAGCAGAAGGCGGCGTCGGACGGCTGGCTCGTCGTGGTGGCGGGGGGCACCTCCCATGGCGTCGGCCTGGAGGCGCCGAAGGCGCTGCACGGCGTGATGCCGCGCGCGAAGGGCGTGGCGAGGGCCGGTCTGGCGACGGTGAACCGCAATCTGTCGCCGTTCGTGTGGGCGGGCAAGCAGCGCTGGTTCGCCGAGCCGCCGCATATGCAGGTGTCGATCCTCTTCGTGCCGTCGGATGCGCCGGAGCCCAAGGTCGGCGACGAGCTGGTGGCGCATCTGCGGCATACGACGACGCAGTTCGACCGGCTCGTGGACCACTGACCCCACCACTGACCCCACCACTGACCCCACCGCTGACCCGACCGCTGGTCCACCGGGGAGTGGGGGACGCTTAGCGCGTCCCCCACTCCACCCGGACGCCGTCCGCCGTGTGAGGCGCCTGGCGCGGATCGCGTTCCGCGGCTCTGCCCAGGACGAAGACATCCTCCGCGCCGTCGAGCACCCCGCCCGAGGGGTCGTCCGACCCGTCCCTGCGCACGCCGTCCCGTTCCGGCTTGAGAATGTCCCGTACCACCACGGCGCACAGATACAGGGTGCCCAGCAGATGCAGGGCGATCGCGATCTGGTAGCCCTCGGGCGGCAGTCCCTGGTGCTTCTCGCTCGTCGTATAGGCGAGGTACATCCAGATGCCCAGGAAGTACACGACCTCGCAGGCCTGCCACACCAGGAAGTCCCGCCAGCGCGGTCGGGCCAGCGCGGCGAGCGGGATCAGCCACAGCACGTACTGCGGTGAGTAGACCTTGTTGGTGAGGATGAACGCGGCCACCACAAGGAAGGCGAGCTGGGCGAGACGCGGCCGGCGCGGCGCGGTCAGGGCCAGCGCCGCGATGCCCCCGCAGGCCAGCAGCATCAGCACCATGGCGTAGGCGTTGACCGACTCGACCTCGATGCCCCTGCCCGTGCGCTGGGTGATGATCAGCCAGAAGGAGCCGAAGTCGATCTGACGCTCCTGACTGAAGGTGTAGAACTTCTTCCAGCCGTCCGGCGCCAGGGCCATCACCGGCAGATTCACCGCCAGCCACGCTCCGGCGGCTCCCAGGAACGCGGTGGCGAACTCCCGCCACTTCCCGGCGCGCCAGCACAGCAGCAGCAGCGGTCCCAGCAGCAGCGCCGGATAGAGCTTGGCAGCGGTGGCCAGGCCGATGAGGACGCCAAAGGCAAGCGCGCGGCCGCGCGACCACATCAGCAGCGCCGCGGCGGTGAGGGCGACGGCCAGCAGATCCCAGTTGATGGTCGCGGTGAGCGCGAAGGCGGGCGCCAGAGCCACCAGCAGTGCGTCCCAGGGGCGGCGGCGGTGTGTGCGGGCGACGCACACGGCGATGACCGCGGCACAGGCCATCAGCATGCCCGCGTTGATCATCCAGTACATCTGCTCCTGGCTCTTCAGATCGCCGCCCGGAATGCCCAGCCAGGACGCCGCATCGTTGATCCAGGACGCGACCTGCATAAACAGGCCGGTCAGCACGGGGTACTCGAGATACTCCATATCGCCGGGCAGTCGGTCGAAGTACGGGATGAGCCCGTCGGAGAATCCACGGCCGAGGTAAAGGTGCGGAATGTCCGAATAGCAGGCGTGTGTGTACTGGGAGCTGGCACCCCGGAACCACGCCCAGTTGTAACAGGGCAGCTTCTGCACCATCCCGAGGGCGAACATCCCGATGGCGACCAGCGCGACGACGCGCACGGGGGTCAGCCGGCCGTTGCCGCCGCGCCTGGCCCAGCGGCCCGCAGGGCCGCCGATCAGCTCGCTGCCGGCCGCGGCGATCTCGTCCCGCCGGGTGGGGCGCACCTCGGGCCGGTCCTTGGTCGTCGGGCTCGTTCTCTCCGCGCTGGGCATGCTGCACATCCTGCCGTACGAATCAGGGGATACGGCGAGGGCCGCCGTGCCCGGGCGCACAGGGCTGTGCGTCCGGGCACGGCGGCCCTTCGTCGGCCAGGCGCCGGCGGCGGCTACTCGTCCCCTGCGGAGCCTCCGCCGAAGAAGCCTCCGTCGGTGGCGCCCTCGTCGGCGCCGGGCGAACTGGACGTGGTGCCGCTCGGTTCGCCGCTGCCGCCGCCTCCGTTGCCGCCGCCCCCGCTGACCAGGCCGCCGCTGCTGCCGCCTCCTGCGGGATTGCCGGGACCGCCGTTGTCACCGCCGCCGTCGCCGCCGCCGTCGCCGCCGGTCTCGCCGTCGTCGGGCTGGCAGCGCCAGTCCTCCCACGGGTTGCAGGACTCGGTCGGGTCCGGGCTGGTCGAGCCGGACGGGGTCTCGGACGGCGTCTCCGAAGGAGTCTCGGAGGGGGTCTCGGACGGCTCCGCCGGCGGGGTCGGCTTCGGACTGACCGCGCCGCCGCCCCAGACGGCCTCCCCGTCGATCGACTCCGGCTCGGGGAACTGCTTGACCGGCATTCCCTTGACGGCCTCGGTCATATACGCGTGCCAGATCTGCGACGGGAAGGACGAACCATGGATCTTCTGCTCGCCGCCGGTGCCGTACATCTCCTCGAACTTGCGGTTCTTGTTCGTCTCATCGTCGTCGAGGCGGTACATGTCGATCGCGGTCGACAACTGCGGGGTGTAGCCGACAAACCAGGCGGAGCGGTTGCCGTCGGTGGTGCCGGTCTTTCCAGCCACCTGACGGCCCTTGATGGCGGCGTTCCGTCCGGTGCCGTCCGGGTCCTCGACGACGGACCGCAGCACATCGGTGACATTGCTGGCCACGGCGGTGGAGAAGGCCCGCTTGGACGTGCCCGCGTGCTCGAAGACGGTCTTGCCCTTGTGCATGACCTTGGCGACGGAGTACGGCTCACGCTGCTCGCCGTTGCTCGCGAAGGTGGCGTAGGAGCTGGCCATGCGGATCGCGCTGGGCTCCGAGATGCCGAGCGAGAAGGAGGGCACATTTGACTTGGAGAGGCTGGACTCCAGGAGCCCGGCGTCGATCGCCGCCTCCCTCACCTTGTCGATGCCGATGTCCATGCCGAGCTGGACAAACGGCGAGTTGGCGGAGTGGATCATGGCCTCGCGCAGACTGATGTTGTCATAGTCCCGATGGCCGTCGTTGACCTGCAGCCACTCCTTGCCTTCCTCGTTCTGCCAGACGCTCCCGTCATAGTTCTTGATCTTGAGCTTGTTCTTGCCGTTGTAGCGGCTCTTGTCGGGGTCGACGAGCCGTCGCGAGTCCGGACCCTGCGCCGGCGGTCCCTGTGGATCGCGAACGCCGTCCCGCATCGCCGCGGCCAGCACGAACGGCTTGAAGGTCGAACCGACCTGGGCGCCGGTCTGGTCGGCGTTGTTGGTGAAGTGCGTGGTGGCGTCCTCACCGCCGTAGATGGCGACGATCGCTCCGGTCTCGGTGTCCACGGACGCGCCGCCGAACTGCACATGCGTATCCGTCTTCGGGCGCTTCTCGGGGTCGATCTTCCGCTCCCGGAGCTCCTTGACTGCCTTCTCGAGCTGCTTGACCTTGTTCTTGTCGAAGGTGGTGTGGATCTCGTAGCCGCCCGTGCCCAGCGCATCGGCCGTGATGCCCCGGTCGTTGTTGTTGATGAAGTACGCCTTGGCGAGGTTCACCAGATAGCCGATCTGCCCGCTGAGCTGGGCGCTCTTGCGCGGCTTCGCGGGCATCGGGAACTCGGTGTACTTCGCCCGCTCCGCGGCGTCGAGGTGGCCGTCCTTGACCATCTCGTCCAGGATCCACTTCCAGCGCTTGGTCACCCGCTCCAGGTTGGACTTGGCGTCGGCCCTGGGGTCGATCTCGGCGTTGCCCGCCGGGTCGTAGTACGTCGCGCCCTTCAGCAGCGCGGCGAGGACGGCGCACTCGCTCGCGTTCAGGTCCGTGGCGTCCTTGTTGTAGTACGTGCGCGCCGCGGCCTGGATGCCGTACGCGCCGCGGCCGAAGTACGAGGTGTTGAGATAGCCCTCCATGATCTGGGGCTTCTTCATCTCGTTGTTCACCTTTATCGAGACGAACAGCTCCTCGAACTTACGGCTGAGGGTCTGCGACTGGTCGTTGAGCCGGGCATTCTTCACATACTGCTGGGTGATGGTGGAGCCGCCCTGGGTCTGCTGCCCCCTGGCCATGTTGAACACAGCCCGCCCGATGCCCATCGGGTCGATGCCCTTGTCGGTCCAGAAAGTCTTGTTCTCCGCGGAGATGACGGCGTTCTGCATCTCCATCGGAATCTCGTCGATATTGACGATCTGACGGTTGACCTCACCGCCGGTGGCGGCCATCTGGGTGCCGTCCGACCAGTAGTAGACATTGTTCTGGGCGGTCGCCGCATCCGCCGGGTTGGGTACGACGACCATGGCGTACGCGATCGTCGCCGCCCCCATCAGACTGCCGAAGAAGCCCAGACACAGCCCGGTGAACAGCTTCCAGGACGGCACCCAGCGCCGCCAGCCGTACTTGCCGTGGCGCGGATAGTCGATCAGCCGCCGTTTGCCGGGCCGGCCGCCGCGGCCGTGGCCCTCATGGCCGCTGCCGCCGCCTCCGCGCCGACCGCCGCCGGCCCCACGGCCGCCATGGCCCGCGCCCTCGTCCATACGACGGCGCCCGCCGGAGCGCTGCGCCGCCCTTCTGGCCTCGGCCCGGCCCATATAGGGCCGCTCCTCGCCATATGAGCCAGGGGAGGCGGAAGGGGAAGCCGAGGCGGCGCCCCGGGGCGGGGCTGCGCGGCGGCCGGACTGCTGGGCGGCGCGTCTGGCCCCGGCACGTCCGCCGCCCTGTGACTGCGGCGGTTTGCGACGGTGCTCGCTCATCGAACGACTACTCCTCGGGCAGGCGAGACGCCTGGAAACGGCAGTTGAGTTCCGGTCCCCCCGACTTGGATACGGACGAGCTGTGGAACACGCTCATCCGCCCTGCACCCACGGCGAGGACGCGGTGCGGCGTCACTTGGTTCCCGGTGGTCTGCATGCCGCACAGACTACGCACGGCCAAAACCCACCTAGTCCTGAAGTTCACCCCATATCAGGCAAGTTGCTTCCGATGAATTGACGATGTGACGCCGTTCACCACTGCCCCACTTGTCGCAGCAGGCACACCGTTCTATCGTGCAGATGTATCGACTCGATACATCAGGACAACACATCGTCCCGCTTGAGGGCCCGGCGGGACGGGTGCGGCGGCGAGGAGGCGATGGTGAGCAGACGCTCCGGGATCCTCGAGTTCGCCGTGCTCGGTCTGCTCCGCGAAGCCCCGATGCACGGGTATGAGCTGCGCAAACGGCTCAACACCTCGCTGGGGATCTTCCGTGCGTTCAGCTACGGGACCCTCTACCCGTGCCTCAAGACGCTGGTCGCCAACGGCTGGTTGATCGAGGAACCGGGCAGCGCTCCGGAGGACGCCCTCGCCGCATCGCTGGCCGGGCGGCGCGCCAAGATCGTCTATCGGCTGACGGCGGAGGGAAAAGAGCACTTCGAGGAGCTCCTCTCACACACCGGACCCGACGCCTGGGAGGACGAGCACTTCGCGGCTCGTTTCGCCTTCTTCGGGCAGACGGAGCGCGAGGTGCGCATGCGGGTGCTCGAAGGCCGCCGCAGCCGGCTGGAGGAGCGTCTGGAGAAGATGCGCGCTTCTCTGGCGCGTACCCGCGAGCGCCTCGACGACTACACGCTTGAGCTGCAGCGACACGGCATGGAGTCCGTGGAGCGCGAGGTGCGCTGGCTGAACGAGCTCATCGAGAGCGAGCGGGCGGGGCGGGATCAGCGTCGAGCCTCCCCCGACGGCTCTGCTCAGCAGGACAGCACATCTGGAGAGACGGGCGGCCTGCCCCGGCGCGGAGAGACCTCCGGAGGCACAGCCTCCGGGGGCGCTGCCCCGCCGGATCCGTCCGACGACACCACCACGTGAGCCTCTGCGGTCCGCAGGGTCTCATCCGGAATACCGAGATCAAACAGGGAGCAACCGGAAATGGGTTCGGTTCGCGTAGCCATCGTCGGCGTGGGCAACTGCGCCGCCTCGCTGGTGCAGGGCGTCGAGTACTACAAGGACGCCGACCCGGCCAGCAAGGTGCCGGGGCTGATGCACGTCCAGTTCGGCGACTACCACGTGCGGGACGTCGAGTTCGTCGCGGCCTTCGACGTGGACGCCAAGAAGGTCGGCCTCGACCTCGCGGACGCCATCGGCGCCAGCGAGAACAACACCATCAAGATCTGCGACGTGCCCGCCACGGGCGTGACGGTGCAGCGCGGCCACACCCTCGACGGCCTGGGCAAGTACTACCTCCAGACCATCGAGGAGTCGCCCGAGGCGCCGGTCGACGTCGTCAAGACGCTCAAGGACAAGCAGGTCGACGTCCTCGTCTGCTACCTGCCCGTCGGCTCCGAGGAAGCCGCCAAGTTCTACGCCCAGTGCGCCATCGACGCCGGGGTCGCGTTCGTCAACGCCCTCCCGGTCTTCATCGCGGGCACCAAGGAGTGGGCGGACAAGTTCACCGAGGCCGGTGTCCCGATCGTCGGCGACGACATCAAGTCCCAGGTCGGCGCCACCATCACCCACCGTGTGATGGCCAAGCTGTTCGAGGACCGGGGCGTCGTCCTGGACCGCACGATGCAGCTCAACGTCGGCGGCAACATGGACTTCAAGAACATGCTCGAGCGTGAGCGCCTGGAGTCCAAGAAGATCTCCAAGACGCAGGCCGTCACCTCGCAGATCCCCGACCGGGAGCTGGGCGAGAAGAACGTCCACATCGGCCCGTCGGACTATGTCGCCTGGCTGGACGACCGCAAGTGGGCGTATGTGCGCCTCGAAGGCCGCGCCTTCGGCGACGTCCCGCTGAACCTGGAGTACAAGCTCGAGGTGTGGGACTCCCCGAACTCCGCGGGCGTCATCATCGACGCGCTGCGCGCCGCGAAGATCGCAAAGGACCGCGGCATCGGCGGCCCGATCCTCTCGGCCTCCTCCTACTTCATGAAGTCCCCGCCGGTTCAGTACTTCGACGACGAGGCCCGCGAGAGCGTCGAGAAGTTCATCAAGGGCGAGGTCGAGCGCTGAGTCCAGCGGCAGCCAGGCCGTCCGCGGCCGAAGGCGGCTGTTCCTTAGGAGGGTCCCCGGGCAATCCGCCCGGGGACCCTCCTCATATGTGACGCTTGCTCGCATGCCTGTCGTGCGTGATCTGCGCGTGCTGCTGCGTCTGACCAACTTCCGGCGGCTCCTGGCCGTTCGGCTGCTCTCCCAAGCGGCCGACGGCGTCTACCAGGTCGCGCTCGCCACCTATGTGGTCTTCTCTCCGGAACGGCAGACTTCCCCGGCCGAGGTCGCCTCCGCCATGGCGGTGCTGCTGCTGCCGTACTCCCTGATCGGGCCGTTCGCCGGCGTTCTGCTCGACCGCTGGCAGCGCCGTCAGGTCTTTCTGTACGGCAATCTGCTGCGCGCCGTCCTCGCCGTCGGCACCGCCCTGCTGATCCTGGCCGCGGTGCCCGACTGGCTGTTCTACGCCTCGGCCCTGTCGGTCACCGCCGTCAATCGGTTCGTGCTGGCCGGACTGGCCGCCTCGCTGCCCCGCGTCGTGGACCGTGAGCTGCTCGTCATGGCCAACTCCCTGTCCCCGACGGCCGGCACCCTGGCCGCGACCGCGGGCGGCGGACTGGCCTTTCTGGTGCGGCTTGTCGCGTCGGACTCCGACGCGGTCGTCGTGCTGCTCGGCGCCGGTCTGTATCTGTGCGCGGGGCTCGCCTCCCTGCGCATGTCACGCGAACTCCTTGGACCTGACGAGAGGTTGGTGCAGCCGAGGCTGACCGCCGCCATCGCCTCCACCGTGCGCGGTCTGTGGGAGGGACTGCGGCATCTGGCGGAGCGGCGGAACGCAGCCCGCGTACTGACCGTCATGACGGCGATGCGCTTCTGCTACGGGGCGCTGACGGTGATGGTCCTGATGCTCAGCCGGCACGCGTGGTACGAGGACGAGGACAAGGGACTGGCCCTGCTCGGCGTGGTCGTCGCCGTCTCGGGCGCGGGCTTCTTCGCCGCGGCGGCCCTCACCCCCTGGGCGGTGGGGCGGATGGGCCCTTACGGCTGGATGGTGACCTGCGCGGCCGCCGCCGCCGTACTGGAGCCCACTCTCGGTCTGCCCTTCGCGCCCGGGCCGATGCTGGTCGCCGCCTTCGTCCTGGGACTCATCACCCAAGCAGTGAAGATCACCACCGACACGGTGGTGCAGACATCCGTGGACGACGCCTACCGCGGTCGCGTCTTCTCGCTCTACGACATGCTGTTCAACGTCGCATTCGTCGGCGCCGCCGGGGTCGCCGCCCTGATGCTCCCCGCCGACGGACGGTCCGCACCTCTCGTGCTCATGGTGGCGTCCCTCTATGGGGCGGTCGCCCTAACCCTGGTCCGATGGAGGAGACTTGGCTCGATGCTATAGCGTGCGCGCGTCAAACAAGCGATCGCATGCATCGGGGGCAATGCCTTTGGGCAGCCGGGCCCCTACACCCAGCAGCCCCCACAGCAGCAGCCTGGCTATGGCTATCCACAGCAGCAGCCCTACCCGCCCCAGCAGCCGGGGCAGGGGTAACCGCAGCAGCCCGCACAGCCTCATCCGCAGCAGCAGTGGGGTGCCGCCCCGCCTCCTCCGCCTCCGCCGTCCGGAGGCCGGCGGAGCTCCGGCACGGAGTTCGTCCTCTGCCTCAACAAGATCGAAAAGTAGCCGAAGCGACGGCTGTGTAGCCCGAGGGGCGATGTTTCACGTGAAACATCGCCCCTCGATGCTCTGCCTTCGATGCTCGTCTCCATGTTTCACGTGAAACATGGCGGGCCCATCGCGCTCCCCTGGCTTACGCCCGCCCCGTCTTAAACCCCGTCCTGGGCCGCCCACCATTCCTTCAGGGCGGCAACCGCAGCGTCGTGCTCCATGGGCCCGTGCTCCAGCCGCAGCTCCAGCAGATGGGCATACGCCTTGCCCACCAGAGGACCGGGGCGGATGCCCAGGATCTCCTGGATCTGGTTGCCGTTCAGGTCGGGCCGGATCGCATCCAGCTCCTCCTGCTCCTTCAGCTGGGCAATGCGCTCCTCAAGTCCGGCATAGGCACGGGAGAGCGCGGCGGCCTTCCGCTTGTTGCGGGTGGTGCAGTCGGAGCGGGTCAGCTTATGCAGCCGGGACAGCTGCGGACCGGCATCACGCACATACCGGCGCACAGCGGAATCGGTCCACTCCCCGGTTCCATATCCATGGAACCGCAGATGCAGCTCGACCAGCCGAGAGACGTCCTTCACCAGTTCATTGGAGTACTTCAGCGCGGTCAGCCGCTTCTTGGTCATCTTCGCGCCCACCACTTCGTGGTGGTGGAAGGAGACACGGCCGTCCGTCTCAAAACGCCGGGTACGCGGCTTGCCGATGTCATGCAGCAGCGCCGCCAGCCTCAGCACCAGGTCCGGACCGTCCTCCTCCAGCGCGATGGCCTGGTCCAGAACGGTCAGAGAGTGCTCGTAGACATCCTTGTGACGGTGGTGCTCATCCCCCTCCAGACGCAGCGCAGGCAGCTCGGGCAGCACATGATCGGCGAGCCCGGTGTCGACCAGCAGGGCGAGGCCCTTGCGGGGGTGAGCGGAGAGGACCAACTTGTTCAGCTCGTCCCGCACCCGCTCGGCCGAGACGATCTCAATACGGCTCGCCATCGCCTTCATGGCGGCGATGACCTCCGGCGCGACCTCGAAGTCAAGCTGTGCGGCAAACCGGGCGGCCCGCATCATGCGCAGCGGATCGTCGGAGAACGACTCCTCCGGGGTGCCGGGCGTACGCAGCACGCGCTCGGCAAGATCCCTCAGCCCGCCGTGCGGGTCGATGAACTCCTTCTCCGGGAGTGCCACGGCCATCGCATTGACGGTGAAATCCCGGCGGACCAGATCCTCCTCGATCGAGTCGCCATAGGAGACCTCCGGCTTGCGCGACGTTCTGTCGTACGCCTCCGACCGGTAGGTGGTCACTTCGATCTGGAAACGCTGTACGTCGTCACCAACGCGCGCGTCCTTCTGGGAGCCGACCGTGCCAAACGCGATCCCGACCTCCCATACGGAATCCGCCCACGGGCGGATGATCTTCAGTACGTCCTCGGGGCGGGCATCCGTGGTGAAGTCGAGATCGTTGCCGAGCCGGCCGAGCAGGGCGTCCCTGACCGATCCCCCGACCAGGGCAAGGCTGAACCCGGCCTTCTGAAATCGGCGCGCGAGCTCATCGGCGACAGGGGAGACACGCAGCAGTTCGCTCACCGCTCGGTGTTGCGCCTGGCTCAGGGCAGTGGAGATGTCTTCATAGGCGTTCGGCACAACAGGAAAGGGTACGTGCCCGGGCCGACCCCGGCGTCCCCGTTTACCGTGGCCCTGGGACACTTCCTCCGATCATGTGAGCTGTACCGCAGCACTTCGGCACAGCGCGCCTCGTTACCATGCGTGGACGCACAAGACCGACGACACCCACCAGCGGCAGCAGACGACGAGAGACGGGCGAGCGCGTGGCCGAGGCTGCAGACTTCCAGGGGATGAACACCTCTCCTGCCCGCCCGCGGCTGCGGCGTATGGCCTCGCTCCTCCTCGGCGCTCCCCTGCTGGCCGGTCTGCTCTGCGGCCCCGCCGCTTCCACGGTCCACGCCGCCGAGCGGAAGATCACCGCCGAGAACGCAACGGGCTCACGCACGGTCGATGTGTCATTGAACACCGTGACGCCGATCGCTCCGGAGAAGGATGACACGATCACCATCTCGGGGACACTGGTCAACAAGGGCAAGCAGACGATCACGGACGCCGAGCTCGACCTCCGGGTGGGCCAGCGGCTGACCAGCAGAAGCTCCATCGACCGCGTCTCCGAGCGCACGGCCTATGCGCCAGGGCTCGATGGCTCGCCGGTCGGCGACAAGTACACGCTCAAGATCTCCGAGCTGGACTCGGGCATCAGCCGGGACTTCACGCTTTCGGTCCCGGCGGACGAACTGGATCTGGGCGACGACGGCGTCTATCAGCTCGGGGTCTCCCTGTCGGGCAAGACGGCCAACACGCGCTATGAACAGGTCCTCGGCATCGAGCGGACCTTCCTTCCCTGGCAGCCCGGAGCCATGGAGAAGAAGACCCAGCTCACTTATCTCTGGCCGCTGATCTCATCGACGCATCTCACGTCCGAGACGGGTTCGGACGAACAGCAGACGCCCGTCTTCGCGGATGAATCGCTGGCCGCCGAGCTCGCTCCCGGCGGGCGGCTGGAACAGCTGGTCACGCTTGGTGACGATCTGCCGGTCACCTGGGTGATCGACCCGGACCTGCTCGCCACCGTCGACGCGATGACCAGGAACTACGAGGTCAAGTCCGGTGACTCGACCGTCAAGGGGCAGCATCAGGCGATCGCCAAGCGCTGGCTGACAGCGCTGGAAGCCGCGGTACAGGACAGCAAGGTCATCGCGCTGCCCTTCGCCGACCCTGATCTGGCGTCCCTGGCGCACCGGGGCAAGAACGTCTCGGGATCCCTCAGCCATCTCCAGCCGGCCACCGAGGTCGCCGAGACCACGGTCGAGACGATCCTCCATGTGAAGCCGTCGGTCGACTTCGCCTGGCCGGTGAACGGAGCCATCGACTCCTCGATCGTCGACATCGCCACCTCCGGCGGGGCACACAAGGTGATCGCACGCAGTGACAGCCTCCGGGACAGCCTCGACTACACGCCCACGGCCGCCCGCCCGATCGGCGGCGGCACGACCGCGGTAGTGACCGACGCCGGGCTGTCCACCGCTTTCGAGGGCGATATGGTCCGCGCCGACAGCTCGGCACTCGCCGTCCAGAAGTTCGTCGCCCAGTCCCTGGCCGTAAGCCTGGAGAGGCCGGAGGACCAGCGGAGCATCGTCGTCGCCCCCCAGCGGACGCCCTCCACGGCACAGGCTCAGTCGATGGCGCGCGCCCTGCACGCGCTCGACGGCCGTCGCTGGACGCAGCCGCAGGACCTGACGGCGGCCGCCGCGGCCAAGCCCGACACCGACGCCAACACCACGGTGCCCGGCTCCTCCCAGTACCCCTCGGAACTGCGGAAGCAGGAGCTGCCGGTCAAGGCGTTCCAGGACATCAGGGCCACGCAGACCGTCCTCGACAACTTCAAGGTCATCCTCACCGCACCCCATCGTGTGGTCACTCCGTTCGGCAGGGCCATCGACCGGGAGATGTCCACGTCCTGGCGCGGGCAGGGAGCTGCCGCGCTGAGCTACCGCACGGCGGTGAGCGACAATCTGGTGGGGCTCACCGAAGAAGTGCGGCTGATCGAGAAATCCGATGTGACCCTGTCGGGGCGCAGTGCGACGATCCCGGTCACCGTGCAGAACAAGCTGCTCCAGGGTGTCGATCATCTGGTGCTGCGGCTGAGGTCCGAGAGCGCCACCCGGCTCAATCTGGACGACGACAAGCCGATCGCCGAGCAGCCGATCATGGTGGACGGCGGTCACAGCCAATCGGTGAAGTTCGACGCCAACGCCAACGCCAACGGCCCGGTGCAGATGACGGCACAGCTCTACACCGCGGACGGAAAGCCGTACGGGCTGCCCATGACCTTCACCGTGAAGGTCTCCGAGATCACCCCGACGGTGATGCTGGTCATCGCCGGCGGTGTGCTGCTGCTCGTTCTGGCCGGCGTCAGGATGTACACCCAGCGCAAGCGGGCCGCCGCGCTCGAGTCCGCGGCGGAGGCGGACGACCCCGGCGAGGCGGCGGAAGCCCGGCGTTCACAGAGCGCCAGGGCCGTTCCGGCAGGCGGGCCGGACGGCGAAGACGGGTCCGATCCCGGGCAGCCGGGTGACCCGACGCCGGACACCGGGGCCGAAAGCGGTGACCCGTCGGGCGCGGGTGAGAAAGTGGACCGTTGAGCGATGTCGTGGCCGGCCGGCCGGGGACGATGAGGTGGGGTAGCAATGAACGCGCCGTATGACGGTGACCGCGGTCAGGGCGCGGGCGGAGACCCCGCAGGCCAGGGCCCACCTCCGCCCCAGCCCTCATCCGACCCCCATGCGCAGAATCCCTACGCGCAGGATCCGTATGTCCAGGACGCATACGCCGAGGACCCCTACCAGGCGCAGGGGCTGCCTGCCCAGGATCCCGTCGACGAGGCGCTCTACGACCGGGCCGCTCATCCGCCTCCGCCCCCGGGCAGCTATCCGGACCCCCAGCCGCTCTATCACCAGCCGCCCGCGCCTCCGCACGCACCCGACCCCAGGATCTGGGCGCAGACTCCGCCGCCGGAGCCCGCAGGGCCGTCCCGGCACCTTCCGTACGGCGACGACGCCAGGACCACCCAGTTCACCGGTGTGGACGATCTGGTGACACAGGCCGGTGAGGAGAGGCAGGAGCCCGACGCCTTCGCGCACCTCTTCCGCGACCAGCGGACATCGGGGCAGCCGGCCGCTCCCGCCGCTGAGCCAGAGCCGGAGCCGACGCCCGCACCCGCGCCCGCCCCGCCGAAGAAGCCCGGCGGCAAGGCCGCCGGGCTGCTCAAGTCGAGCGCGGTCATGGCAGCCGGCACAATCGTCTCCCGCCTCACCGGCTTTCTGCGCACCCTCGTGATGGCGGCGGCCATCGGCGTCGGCACGCTCAACGACTCCTACCAGGTCGCCAACACGCTGCCGACGATGATCTACGTCCTCGTCGGCGGCGGCGCGCTCAACGCCGTCTTCATCCCCCAGCTCGTCCGGGCGATGAAGAACGACGACGACGGAGGCGAGGCGTATGCCAACCGGCTGCTGACGCTCGTAGTGGTCCTCCTGGCGGGCGTCACCACGCTGTGCGTGCTGGCGGCGCCGCTGTTCATCCGGATGATGTCGGCGGAGATCGCCTCCGACCCCCAGCGGATGGAGGTCACGGTCACCTTCGCCCGCTACTGCCTGCCCACGATGTTCTTCATGGGCGTGCATGTGGTGCTCGGTCAGATCCTCAACGCCCGTGGCCACTTCGGCGCGATGATGTGGACGCCGGTCCTGAACAACATCGTCATCATCGCCACCTTCGGCGCGTTCATCTGGGCCTTCGGCAGCTTCACCGAATCGGGCGTCGACGCCTCCACCATCACCCCGGAGGGCGTGCGGCTGCTGGGCATCGGCACGCTGCTCGGACTGACCGTCCAGGCGCTGGCCATGGTCCCGTATCTGCGCGAGGCCGGCTTCAGCATGCGGCTGCGCTTCGACTGGAAGGGCCATGGCCTCGGCAAGGCCGTCGGCCTCGCCAAGTGGACCTTCTTCTTCGTGCTCGCCAATCAGCTCGGGATGATCGTCGTCACCCAGCTGGCCACCTGGGCCGGTTCCGTCGCCGAGGGCGAGGGCTTCACCGGAACGGGCATCACGGCCTACAACTACGCCCTGCTGCTGTGGCAGATGCCGCAGGCGATCATCACCGTCTCCGTGATGACCGCGGTCCTCCCCAGGATCTCGCGCTCCGCACACGACGGAGACCCGGCCGCGGTCCGCGACGACATCTCCTACGGTCTGCGCACCTCGGCCGTGGCCATCGTGCCGTGCGCCTTCGCCTTTTTCGCCCTCGGCGTTCCGATGGCGACACTGCTGTACGCCGGCTCCGGCGCGGACGGCGCACGCAACATCGGATACACCCTGATGGCCTTCGGCCTCGGACTGATCCCGTATTCCGTGCAGTACGTCGTCCTCCGCGGCTTCTACGCCTACGAGGACACCCGCACGCCCTTCTACAACACGGTCATCGTCGCGGCGGTCAACGCCGCCGCCTCCGGTGTGTGCTTTGTACTGCTGCCCGCCCGCTGGGCGGTCGTGGGGATGGCCGCCTCCTATGGCCTCGCCTACGCCGTGGGCGTAGGCATCGCCTGGCGACGCCTGAAGCGGCGGCTCGGCGGGGATCTGGACGGCGCTCATGTGATGCGCACCTACGCCCGGCTGGCCATGGCGTCCGTGCCAGCCGCGATCGCCGCGGGCGGGGTCGCCTTCGCCGTCACCAGGGCCCTGGGCAGCGGGGCCGCCGGCTCACTGGCCGCGCTGGCCGGCGGGGCCGTTGTGCTGCTGGGCGTCTTCTTCGCGGCGGCGAAGCGGATGCGGATCGAAGAGCTCAACGCCATGGTCGGAATGGTGCGGGGCCGTCTCGGCCGCTGAGACCGTCCCGCGGGCCGGGCCCGGAAAGGCCCTCCCGCACAACCATCGCCGGACGCCGTGTGTCGTGCATAGCGCCGGACTGTGGGCACAATTGGCTTGGCTGTCGGACAAGGCGCATCGGATGGGGAGGCAGGAACGACGGTGGCGGAACGTAGCACGGCTGCCGTCGACGTGGCCGACAACAGCGGAGACGAACCGCTGACCGCCCAGGCGGGCAAGGCCACGGCCGACGGGGCGGCTGGATCCCAGACCTCTGCCGAGAGCAGCGCCGCGCCCGGCGAAAGAGGCGAGCGGGCGGGGGCTGAGTCCTCGACCGCCGCGCCCGAGCTCCACAGCGGTCACAAGCTGGCCAGGCGCTACCGCCTTGAGGAGTGTGTCACCCGTCTGGACGGTTTCAGCAGTTGGCGCGCCGTCGACGAAAAGCTCCGCCGGGCCGTCGGCGTCCATCTGCTTCCCGCGGACCACCCCCGGGCCCGCTCGGTGCTGGCCGCGGCCCGCTCCGCCGCGCTGCTCGGCGACCCGCGCTTCGTTCAGGTCCTGGACGCGGTCGAGGAGAACGATCTCGTCTACGTCGTGCATGAGTGGCTGCCCGACGCGACGGAGCTGACCGCACTGCTCGCGTCCGGCCCGCTGGAGCCGCACGACGCCTATCAGCTCGTCGAACAGGTCTCCCAGGCCATGGCCGCGGCCCATCGCGAAGGGCTCGCCCATCTGCGGCTCACACCGGGCGCGGTGCTGCGGACGTCGACCGGTCAGTACCGCATCCGCGGGCTCGCGGTGAACGCCGCGCTGCGCGGCATCACCGCCGACCGTCCACAGCGCACCGACACCGAGGCGATCGGGGCGCTGCTGTATGCCGCGCTGACCCAGCGGTGGCCCTACGAGAGCGACGCATACGGGCTGTCGGGGCTGCCCAAGGGCGTCGGGCTCATCGCCCCGGACCAAGTCCGCGCAGGAGTCCACCGGGGCCTGTCCGAGCTTGCCATGCGCGCACTGGTCAACGACGGGGCGACGGCCTCCCGCCAGGAGCCGCCGTGCACCACACCCGAGGAGCTGGTCAAGGCCGTCTCGGCGATGCCGCGGATCCGTCCGCCGGAGCCCGCATTCGCCTCCCCGCCCGACTACCAGCGCACCACCTACCAGCGAGGCGCCTACGGCCGTCCTGCAGCGCACCAGCCGCCCACGGCGCCCCAGCCCCTCAGCACTCCGCCCCCGCCCCTGCAGAGCCGGGCCGGACGGGCGCTGAAGTGGACGGTGTCGGCCCTCCTCATCGCCGCTCTCGGCCTGGGCAGCTGGCAGGTCGCCGACAAGCTCCTCGATCGCGACACATCTCCCGCCGACCCCGGCACCTCCCAGCCGGAGCCCGAGGAAAAGAACCCGGAGTCAGAGCCGGAGCCGGGCAAGCCCATCGCGATCGTCGACGCTCATGACTTTGACCCCCTCGGAAACGGCTCGGAGAAGCCCGCCGACGTCAAGAACAGCTACGACGGCGACCCGAGCACCTACTGGCCGACGGACAACTACTTCCGCGCCGATCTCGGCGGGCTCAAGCCGGGCGTGGGCATCGTCCTCGACCTGGGCAAGGTCCAGCGGGTCGGGTCGGTGGATCTCACCTTCCTCGGCGGCGACACCTCGGTGGAGCTGCGGACCGCGCCCGCGGACGCCTCCGCCGCTCCAACCGGATACGAGGCCTTCACCAAGGTCGCCGAAGGCAGCGGCACAAGCCTCTCCCTGAAGCCCGGTGAGACGGTGCAGACCCGGTACGTTCTGGTATGGCTGACCGAGCTCCCATCGAGTGGCGGCGGCTTCCGCGGCAAGCTCTCGGAGATCAAGATCACGAGCTGAGACACCAGGGGAGGGGGCTCACCGTTGGACGATGCGAGACTCGGCGACACCAGCGACCAGGAGCTTCTCGCTCGCCATGTCGCGGGTGACCCGGATGCCTTCGGAGAGCTGGTGCGGCGGCATCGGGACCGGCTCTGGGCCGTCGCCCTGCGCACCCTGGGGGACAGGGAGGAGGCCGCCGACGCGGTCCAGGACGCCCTGGTCTCCGCTTTCCGGGCGGCCCATACGTTCCGCGGCCAGTCAGCCGTCACGACCTGGCTGCATCGCATCACGGTGAACGCCTGCCTCGATCGCGTCCGCAAGGCAGCCTCCCGCAAGACGTCTCCGGTCGACGACACCGAGCGCCTGGAGCAGCTGCTGGAGCCGCACGAGTCGGCCGAGGCGCCCGCCGAGCGGCAGGATCTCCACCGCCAGCTGCTCGCCGCGCTGGCCAGGCTCCCCGTCGACCAGCGTGCCGCGCTGGTGCTGGTCGATATGCAGGGCTATTCGGTCGCCGAGGCCTCAGAGGCGCTCGACATACCTGTCGGCACCGTCAAGAGCCGTTGTGCCCGTGGCAGGGCGCGGCTGCTGCCCATGCTCACTCATCTGCGCGGTGACGGAGGTGACGACGGGGGTAACACAGCCATCAGCGGGGGAAGGAACCGGACGCCGGGGACATCCGTCCCACCGGCGTCGGGACAAAGGGAGACAGGGCCAGGCGACCCTGCAGCCGTGAAGGGCGGAGGTGGACGCGCGTGACATCCACGGCCGACACGACGCAGCACCCGGACGTCTCGGAGATCTCCGACCTCACCGAGGGCCTGCTGCCCCCGACGCGTATGGCCGATCTACGGCGGCACCTCGACGGCTGCCCGCTGTGCGCCGATGTCCGGGCCTCGCTCGATGAGATCCGTGAGCTCCTCGGCACACTGCCCGGGGCACAGCGTATGCCGGCGGATATCGCAGAGCGGATCGACGCCGCTCTGGCCGCCGAGGCCCTGCTGGACTCCACCGCCCCGGCGGACGGCGTCCATGTTTCACGTGAAACATCGCCCGCTCCGCTCCACGTCGAGGTCGTCTCGTCCGCCCCCTCTCCGCTCCGTGCCCCTGACCGGCCTGCCGGGCGCCCCGGCGCCGCCACAGGACCGGGGCGTGCCCGTCGCTTCTCCTCACGCCGGCGCAGGGTCCTCACGGCCGCCGTGATCAGTGCGGCAGCCGTAGGGATGGGCGCCCTGCTGTTTCAGGCGCTGGGCACGTCCGGCGGCGAGTCCGGCAAAGAAGGCACGGCTGTCAGCGCGGCAGCGGGGAACGAGCACGAATTCTCCGGCACGGCGCTCCAGAACCGGGTCCGCTCCCTGCTCGCCAGTCGCCCCGCAGAGGCAGAGCCGAGGATCGACAAGGGCCCCTCCGTGGAGCGCCAGGAAGGCTCGGTGTCCCCCAAGCTCACCCCGGAGGCCGTACCGCCGTGCATCCAGAAGGGCACAGGGCGGGCTGAAGCGCCCCTCGCCTTTGAACAGGGCGAGTATGAGGGAACGGCCGCCTATCTCGTGGTGATGCCGCATCCACGCGATGCACAGCAGGTGCAGGCGTTTGTGGTGGACGCCTCCTGTGTGACCGCCGCCCCCGCGGGAACGGGCAAAGTGCTGCTCACCACCGTTTACGCCCGAGGCTGAGACACCCTGCGCGTTCTGCCGTCATGCCGCTCCGACACCCCGGGAATGCGGGGCCCGTAGGATCCGTTGGGTGGGGTGACAGTTGATGTCCCGCCCCCCGTAGGTAGTAAGCAGTCTGCAGAGACGAGGAAGAAACCCGTGAGCGACGTCCGCAAGGTGATCATTATCGGTTCCGGGCCGGCGGGCTACACGGCCGCGCTCTACACCGCGCGCGCATCATTGAAGCCGCTGGTGTTCGAAGGCGCTGTCACCGCCGGTGGCGCACTGATGAACACGACCGATGTGGAAAACTTCCCCGGTTTTCGCGACGGCATCATGGGCCCCGACCTGATGGACAATATGCGGGCGCAGGCCGAGCGCTTCGGCGCCGAGCTTGTTCCCGACGATGTCGTGTCCGTCGATCTCTCCGGTGACATCAAGACGGTCACCGACACCGCCGGCACCGTTCACCGCGCCAAGACCGTGATCGTCGCCACCGGCTCGCAGCACCGCAAGCTCGGTCTGCCCAACGAGGACACGCTCTCCGGGCGCGGCGTCTCCTGGTGTGCGACCTGCGACGGGTTCTTCTTCAAGGACCAGGACATCGCCGTGGTCGGCGGCGGTGACACCGCCATGGAGGAAGCCACCTTCCTCTCCCGCTTTGCGAAGTCCGTCACCGTCGTCCACCGCCGCGACACCCTGCGCGCCTCCAAGGCCATGCAGGAACGCGCCTTCGCCGACCCGAAGATCTCCTTCGCCTGGGACAGTGAGGTCGCCGAGATCCACGGCGACCAGAAGCTCACCGGGCTGACCCTGCGCAACACCAAGACCGGCGAGACCTCGTCCCTGCCCGTCACCGGACTGTTCATCGCCGTGGGCCACGACCCGCGCACCGAGCTGTTCAAGGGCCAGCTCGAACTCGACGACGAGGGCTATCTGAAGGTCAATGCCCCGTCCACCCGCACCAACGTCGCCGGTGTCTTCGCCGCCGGCGACGTCGTCGACCACACCTACCGTCAGGCCATCACCGCCGCCGGCACGGGCTGCTCCGCCGCCCTCGACGCCGAGCGGTACCTGGCTGCACTGGCCGACGGCGAGCAGGTCGCCGAGCCGGAGAAGACCTCCGCGGTCTGAATCCTCCGAACCCCCACCCCCTCACACCCCGCAACATAAGGAGGCCGCCGTGGCCGGCGCCGTATCTCATGTGACCGACAGCGACTTCGAGGAGAAGGTCCTCAAGAGCGACAAGCCCGTGCTTGTGGACTTCTGGGCCGAGTGGTGCGGCCCGTGCCGCCAGATCGCGCCTTCTCTCGAGGCCATCGCGGCGGAGCATGGCGACAAGATCGAGATTGTGAAGCTCAACATCGATCAGAACCCGGGTACCGCTGCCAAGTACGGCGTGATGTCCATCCCGACGCTGAATGTCTACAAGGGTGGCGAGGTCGTCCACACCATCGTCGGCGCCAAGCCGAAGGCGGCCCTGGAGCGCGACCTCGCGGACTTCATCGCCGAGTAAGACGGCGGAGAAGGCAGCAGCAAGTCCAAGCTGACTGTTTCACGTGAAACATGAAGGGGCTCATCCCTGTCAGGGATGAGCCCCTTCATATGCGCGGAACTCCTCTGTACGGAACTCAGAGCGGCCGTAGCGCCGGCTCTTTCTGAACGGCCCCCAGCAGCCGATCCAGTGCCAGCTCCACATCTTCCTTCCAGGAGAGAGTGGTCCGCAGTTCCAGTCTCAGCCGGGGGTAGGCCGGATGGGGCCGTACGGTCTTGAAGCCGACCGCCAGCAGATGCTCCGCGGGCAGCACACATGCCGGTTCCTTCCAGCGAGCATCGGCAAAGGCCTCTATCGCCCGGAAGCCACGGCGCAGCAGATCCTTGGCGACGGTCTGCACGATCACCCGGCCAAGCCCCTGACCCTGATACCCCGGCATGACCCATGCGGTCATCAACTGCACCGCATCCTGGGAGACGGGACTGGTGGGGAACGCCATGGAGCGCGGGACATACGCGGGAGGGGCATAGAGCACATAGCCCACCGGAACCTCGTCGACATACACGACGCGGCCGCAGGAGCCCCACTCCAGCAGGACGGCCGAGATCCATGCCTCTTTCTCAAGGTCGGGAGTCCCGGCCTTTACCGCGGCCTCTCCGCTGACCGGATCAAGCTCCCAGAAGACACACGCGCGGCACCGCTTGGGAAGGTCCGCAAGGTTGTCCAGTGTGAGCGGTACGAGTCGACGCCCCATCGAGGCTGCTCCTCACTTCCCTCGCCTGCCGCGTCGCGAGCGGCTGCCAGCGCATGCCTCTCTCTGAGGAGGCTGCTGATGAACCCTCCGACTGCACCCAGTCCCAAGCCCGCTGTCACCCACTGGCTGCGGCTCACCGATCGCATTGGCCCTTGCCCTCTCTCTGAGGCGGATCAAGGTGGATGCGCCGTACCAGAACGCATCGTATCCACCCAGCCCCGACACGGATACCGGACAGAGCAAAGGGCGGGCGGCGTTCGGCATCTGCCGGACGCCGCCCGCCCTTGAGGCGGTCGGACGCACTCAGTGCTCGTCGCCCTCGGCCGGCTCCTCACTCAGCCCCTGCTGCAGCACCCGCCCCTCGCCGGGGGCGAGGGTGGTGAGGATCCGCTCAAGATCGTCCATCGAAGCGAACTCGACGACGATCTTTCCCTTCTTCTGGCCCAAGTCGACTTTCACTCTGGTCTCAAACCGGTCAGAGAGCCGGGAGGCCAGATCGGTGAGCGCCGGCGAAACCCGGGTTCCCGCACGTGGGCTCTTCGGCTTGGCCGGGCTCTTGGGGCTTGAGTTGATCAGCGTCACGATCTCCTCGACCGCGCGCACCGAGAGCCCTTCGGCCACGATCCTGTGAGCCAGCCGGTCCTGCTCCTCCGAGTCCTCCACTGAGAGAAGCGCCCGCGCATGTCCGGCGGACAGCACTCCGGCAGCGACCCTGCGCTGCACGGGCGGTGAAAGACGCAGCAGCCTCAGCGTATTGGAGACCTGTGGACGCGAGCGGCCGATCCTGTCCGCAAGCTGGTCATGCGTGCAGTTGAAGTCCTTCAGCAGCTGGTCATAGGCGGCGGCCTCTTCCAGCGGGTTCAGCTGAGCCCGGTGCAGATTCTCCAGCAGGGCGTCGAGAAGGAGCTTTTCGTCCTCCGTCGCGCGGATGATCGCCGGAATCTGCTCCAGACCGGCTTCGCGGCAGGCCCGCCAGCGGCGCTCACCCATGATGAGTTCATACCGCTCCGGTCCCAACCGCCGTACGACGATGGGCTGGAGGAGCCCCACTTCCTTGATGGAGGTGACCAGCTCCGCAAGAGCGTCCTCATCGAAGACCTCACGCGGCTGACGAGGGTTGGGAGTGATGGAGTCGAGGGGCAGCTCGGCGAAGTGCGCCCCGGCTGGCTCCACCGGAATCTCTGCGGGCTCCGGTGTGGATACGGCATCCGGCACCCCGGGTGCGGCGGGCAGCGTCGCCACCTTGGCTGCCGCCACCCCGCGCTCCGTGCTCAGCATCGGAATGGCTCCGGGGGAGACGGACGCGCCGGACGTCGGCGTCTGCTTCTCCTGAGGAGCAGCGGGGATCAGCGCACCGAGCCCACGCCCCAGTCCTCTACGTCGCTCGCTCACTGGATCCCTTCCGACACACTGTGCTGGCTGTTCCGGCCGACCGCATGGGCATGCTGCGGGTCGTAGTGCACCCCGACCCCTCGCAGGGCGATCTCACGGGCAGCCTCAAGATACGACAGCGACCCGCTGGACCCGGGGTCATAGGTCAGCACGGTCTGGCCATAGCTGGGAGCTTCGGAGATCCGTACCGACCGCGGGATGCTGGTCCGCAGCACCTCGTCTCCGAAGTGGCCGCGCACCTCCTCCGCCACCTGAGAAGCCAGGCGCGTTCTGCCGTCATACATCGTGAGCAGAATCGTCGACACATGCAGAGCCGGATTGAGGTGGCCGCGCACCAGGTCCACATTCCGCAGCAACTGCCCCAGCCCCTCAAGTGCGTAGTACTCGCACTGAATCGGGATCAGCACCTCGGCCCCGGCCACCAGCGCATTGACCGTGAGCAGCCCGAGGGACGGGGGACAGTCGATGAGGATGTAATCCAGCGGCTGCTCATACGCCTGGATGGCCCGCTGGAGCCTGCTCTCCCGCGCCACCAGGGACACCAGCTCGATCTCCGCACCGGCGAGATCGATGGTGGCAGGGGCACAGAAGAGGCCTTCGACGTCCGGGACCGGCTGGACCACATCGGAGAGCGGCTTGCTCTCCACCAGGACGTCATAGATCGAGGGAACCTCAGCGTGATGATCGATCCCCAGCGCCGTGGAGGCATTGCCCTGCGGGTCCAGGTCGATCACCAGGACACGCGCACCATGCAGAGCCAATGACGCAGCGAGATTGACCGTGGTCGTGGTCTTGCCCACGCCGCCCTTCTGGTTGGCAACGACCATGATGCGCGTCTGCTGAGGTCGCGGCAGCCCCTCACCGGCGCGCCCCAGCGCCTCCACGGCCAGCTGGGCAGCACGGCCGATGGGGGTGTCATCCAGTGGAGGAGGCGGTGTTTCACGTGAAACATCCTCCCCGGCGGACTCGGTACGGGGACCGGGGACCGGATCGGTCATCGGTCCCGCGATGTTGGCGTCGGACCGCAAGGATTCACTCTCCTCGGCTTCAGGCTCGCGATGAACAGAGCCTGCCATGCTTTCGGGGTCGTGAACCAGCGAGGCCGGTGGTTCTGTGGATGAATCCACCTCTGTGGACAACTCTGTAGCCCTCAAGAGGGGCCTACGGTCACGCATCGGCGCGGCGGCGCGACCGCGGCTGATGATTCCCTGCAGCAGCGAGCGACGTTTCACGTGAAACACGATGCACATGCCGCACGGTCACGCCTGGTCGACACTCCGAAATGGATACGTATGGCAGCTTGTATGGAGCATTGTTAATACTCAGTACAACTCGGACAGGCGATACAGCCCGGACAAGCGATCGGGCTTCGGGAACCATGGCCCGCCGCAGGGTGGGCATCAGCGCCGCCGGCGTGAGCGGCTCGGCCGGTTGGCCTTGGCCCGCTTGGTGGCGAAGCGGATGCCGCCGGGGCTCTCTCCCACCTCTACCCGTACGACGGTGGAGAGCGGATCCACAATCCCCTCACCTACCTGGATCACCGAGGTGTCGACCACACCGAGCTTGCTCAGGGCGGCACGGGCCCCCCGAAGCTCTTCCTCGGCGGTGTCGCCCTTGAGTGCCAGCATCTCGCCGTAGGGGCGCAGGAGCGGAACGCCCCAGCCGGCCAGCCGGTCCAGCGGCGCCACCGCCCGGGCGGTGACCACATGGACCTGCGGCAGCTTGCCCAGCATCTCCTCGGCCCGGCCCCGGACCACCGTGACATGATCCAGGCCCAGCAGTTCCACGACTTCCTGGAGGAACGTCGTGCGCCGCAGCAGCGGCTCCAGCAGGGTGATCTTGAGGTCCGGTCGTACCAGCGCCAGCGGAATCCCCGGCAGCCCGGCGCCCGAGCCGACGTCACAGACCGTGACGCCTTCCGGCACCACTTCTGAGAGCACGGCGCAGTTCAGCAGATGCCGCTCCCACAGCCGCGGCACCTCGCGCGGGCCGATGAGTCCGCGCTTGACCCCTGCGTCCGCGAGCAGCTCCGCATAGCGCACAGCCTCCGGGAAGAACTCACCGAAAACCGTCCTCGCAGCTTCAGGCGCCTGGGGAAGCTCTGCTGCCTCCGTCACGGGGGACCGTCCTTCCGTACTGCATGCCGCATCGTGGACCGTGGCGGCTGACTATCAGGCTGACAAAGACCGACCCCGCCTGCGAACAGACGGGGCCGGGACAACGGTGGAGGTCAGGCAGGGAGCACAACGACGAAGCGCTGCGGCTCCTCGCCCTCGGACTCGCTGCGCAGACCCGCGGCCGCGACCGCGTCGTGCACGACCTTGCGCTCGAAGGGCGTCATCGGGTCGAGCTGGACCGGCTTGCCGGTGCTCTTCACCTCTTCAGCGGCCTTCGCGCCCAGCTTGGCCAGCTCCTCGCGCTTCTTGGCGCGGAAGCCAGCGATATCAAGCATCAGCCGGCTGCGGTCCCCGGTCTCCCGGTGCACGGCCAGTCGCGTCAGCTCCTGCAGAGCCTCCAGGACCTCGCCGTCACGCCCGACCAGCTTCTGCAGGTCCCGGCTGCCCCCGTCGCTGATGATCGAGACCGAGGCGCGGTCCGCCTCGACGTCCATGTCGATATCGCCGTCGAGATCGGCGATATCGAGCAGGCCCTCGAGGTAGTCAGCCGCGATCTCCCCCTCCTGCTCAAGGCGGGTCAGGGTGTCGCCACCCTCGGCGGCGGCGGAGATGGTGCCTTCCGTCACGGATGGACTCCTTCTGGTTACTTCTTGGACGAGGGGTGCTTGGGCCGCTGCGGGCCCTTCCGCTGCCCGGCCTTGGGCTGCCCCGACTTGGCCTGGTCGGACTTCGACTCACCCGACTTCTGCTGACCGGCCCTGGCGCGCTCGGCCCCGGAGCTCGGAGTGCTCTTCGGCGTGCTCGACTGGGCGCTTGTGGACTGGCGCCGGGACTTGCTCTGGCGCTTCGGCTGCTGCCGCTTGTGTGCGCTGCCGCCGCCCTCGGCCTCAAGCAGCGCCGTCTCGCTCTTGGCCACGGTTCCGTCCGCCTGGGCGGCGAAGCCTGCCTTGGCCAGCCCGGTGATAAAGCGGCGCTCGTTGTCATTGCGGTCCGGGCCCTTGGCGACGATCGCCTGGATGACACCGCGCTTGCGCCTTGAGCGGACCTGGCCGTGGGAGGTGATGCTCTTCAGCAGACGCTGGAGGTAGTGGTCCTGGGCCTTGCTGCCCGGAGTCGGGTTCTGGTTGATCACGTACATCTGCTGGCCCATGGTCCACACGTTGGTGGTCAGCCAGTAGATAAGAACACCGACGGGGAAGTTGATGCCCAGCACGGCGAAGATCACCGGGAAGATGTACATCAGCATCTTCTGCTGCTGCATAAACGGCGTCTTGACCGTGAGGTCGACGTTCTTCTGCATCAGCTGGCGCTGCGTGTAGAACTGCGACGCCGACATCAGGATGATCATCACTGCGGTGACGATGCGGACGTCGGTCAGGGAGGCGTTGAGCGCCTCGACCTTCTCGGGGCTGTCGGTGAACTTGGCCGCGATCGGCGCCCCGAAGATATGGGCCTGCCGGGCGCTGTCCACGAGGCTCTGGTTGAGAACGCCGATCTCGTCACCCGAGGCGATCTTGCTCAGCACATGGTAGAGCGCGAAGAAGAACGGCGACTGCGCCAGGATGGGAAGGCACGAGGAGAGCGGGTTGGTGCCCGTCTCCTTGTACAGCTTCATCATCTCTTCGGACTGGCGCTGCTTGTCGTTCTTGTAGCGCTCCTGGATCGCCTTCATCTTCGGCTGGAGCGCCTGCATGTTCCGGGTCGCCTTGATCTGCTTCACAAAGAGCGGGATCAGACAGATCCGGATGACGACCACCAGCGACACGATGGACAGCCCCCAGGCCCAGCCCGTGTCGGGGCCGAAGATCGCCCCATACAGTGAGTGGAACTGGACGATGATCCAGGAGACGGGCGTGGTGATAAAGCTGAAGAGACTGGCAATCGTGTCCACTAATCAGGCTCCTTGAGCATGGGGCGAGGTCTCTGCGGCCGGGCTGGTCTCAGGGTTCCGCCCGCCCTTGCTGCCATTGCCGCGCAAGGCGTCACGCAGCATTTCGTGCCATCGCGGACGCTTGCGCTCCGGTACATAGTCCACTCCGCCCGGCGACCACGGGTTGCACCGCAGAATCCGCCAGGCGGTCAGGGCCGTGCCCTTGACCGCACCGTGCCGGTCGATGGCCGTGTATCCGTAGTGCGAACACGACGGGTAGTACCGGCAGACAGGCCCCAGCAGCGGGCTGATCGTCCACTGGTACAGCTTGATCAGAGCCAGCAGCGGGTACTTCATCGCGCGCCCCCTCCCAGCAGCCGCGTCAACGCGGCGTCCAGGTCTCGGGCCAGCTGTGCTGAGTCGGCGTCGCCCGCACCGGGCAGCGCCCGTACCACAACCAGGCTACCGGGGGGAAGCTCGGCCAGCCGGTCGCGTACCAGGTGCCGCAGTCTGCGCTTGACCCTGTTCCGCACCACCGCCCCGCCGACGGCCTTGCTCACGACGAAACCCGCACGCGTCGGGGGAGCGCTCTCCCCAGGCGCGTGCGGGTCCGTGGCACCGCTGCGTAGATGGACGACGAGAAGCGGGCGTCCGGCCCGGCGTCCCCGGCGTACCGCGGTCGCGAAGTCTTCGCGCCGCCTCAGCCGATTCTCGGAAGGCAGCACGTCATGACCTGTACGCGAATCAGGCGGACAGGCGGGTGCGACCCTTGCTGCGGCGGGACGCGAGGATCGCACGGCCGGCGCGGGTACGCATACGCAGCCGGAAGCCGTGGGTCTTCGCGCGACGACGGTTGTTCGGCTGGAAGGTGCGCTTGCTCACTCGGGGGCTCCAGAAATGAATCGTTGGTGGCGGACTATCGCCTGGCTGTCACCGTGCGCCCACGAGTAGCTCGCGATTACGCCCGAGTGCACCGCTTTCACAACCACAGAAAGTGATCTCCGTGATGAGATCTCCGTGATCCTTGCCCATCGGAGGCAGGCGGCAGCAGCCATCGACAACTCGACCTGGTTACGGTACGCGCGGCTACGCCATCCGGTCAAACCAGCCCCATGCCCCGGCCCACTGTGCACAGCCTGTGGACAACAACTTGAACCGCGTGGGTCGCCCTGACTACCGTGGCTGAACTCCGATTCCTTTCCTGCCTGTCTTCCCATCCCGTCCCGAGAACCACACATTCGTGGGACCTGCGAGAGAGCGTGCCTTGTGGCTGACGTACCTGCCGATCTTGCCGCAGTGTGGCCACGGGTGCTGGAGCAGCTCCTCGCCGAGGGCCAGCAGGGCATCGAGCCCAAGGACAAGCAGTGGATCGAGCGCTGCCAGCCACTCGCACTGGTGGCCGACACGGCGCTGCTGGCCGTCCCCAACGAGTGGGGCAAGCGGGTCCTGGAAGGCAGGCTCGCCCCGCTGATCAGCGAGACGCTCAGCCGTGAGTGCGGCCGCCCGATCCGGATCGCGATCACGGTCGACGACACCGTGGGCGGCGGGAGCACGGCCGCGCAGCCGCCCGCGGCACAGCAGCAGCGCGAGACGCCCCGCTATCCGGGCGCGCAGCATGACGACCCCCGCCAGGACGAGCTGCATCACGATGAGCTGCGCCATGACGAACCCCGGCGGGCGGAGCGCGGCGCCCCGTACGAGAGCTACGGCCAGCAGCCGGGCGACGACGGACTGCCCACGGCCCGCCCCGCCTACCCCGAATATCACCAGCAGCGCCCGGAGCCCGGCGCCTGGCCGCGCACCCAGGAAGAGCTGTCGTGGCAGCAGCCGCGCCTCGGAGGCTTCCAGGAGCGCGACCACTCCGCCGGCCAGTGGCATGAGCCCTACGGCGGATCCCGTTCGCACCAGTCCCCGCACGACTACCGGAGCCCGCAGCCGCCGGATGGCCGGCCGTATGAGCCGCAGCGCGGCGACCGCCGCGACCTGCCCGAGCGGCCGGGTCCGCACCGGGGCCCCGGAGGCGTGCCCTCCGGGGCTCCCGGGCCGCTGGGCGCCCAGCCCGCACCGGCCCCGGGACCCGGCGAGCCACACGCCCGGCTGAATCCGAAGTACCTCTTCGACACCTTTGTGATCGGCGCGTCCAACCGGTTCGCGCACGCCGCGGCCGTCGCGGTCGCCGAGGCCCCGGCGAAGGCGTACAACCCCCTTTTCATCTATGGGGAGTCGGGGCTGGGCAAAACGCATCTGCTGCACGCCATCGGCCACTATGCGCGCAGCCTCTACCCGGGCACCCGGGTGCGGTATGTGAGCTCCGAGGAGTTCACCAACGAGTTCATCAACTCCATCCGCGACGGCAAGGGCGACGCCTTCCGCAAGCGCTACCGCGATGTGGACATCCTGCTCGTCGACGACATCCAGTTCCTGGCCAGCAAGGAGTCGACGCAGGAGGAGTTCTTCCACACCTTCAACACGCTCCACAACGCCAACAAGCAGATCGTGCTCTCCTCCGACCGGCCGCCCAAGCAGCTGATGACGCTGGAGGACCGGCTGAGGAACCGTTTCGAGTGGGGTCTGACCACCGACGTCCAGCCGCCTGAGCTGGAGACGCGCATCGCGATCCTGCGGAAGAAGGCGGTGCAGGAACAGCTCAACGCCCCGCCGGAGGTACTGGAGTTCATCGCCTCCCGGATCTCGCGCAACATCCGCGAGCTGGAGGGCGCGCTGATCCGGGTGACGGCGTTCGCCTCGCTCAACCGGCAGCCGGTGGACCTGGGGCTCACCGAGATCGTGCTGAAGGATCTGATCCCCGGCGGCGAGGACGCCGCCCCCGAGATCACCGCGGGCGCGATCATGGCGGCGACGGCAGACTACTTCGGCCTCACGGTGGAGGACCTGTGCGGCTCATCGCGCAGCCGGGTGCTGGTCACTGCCCGGCAGATCGCCATGTATCTCTGCCGTGAGCTCACGGATCTCTCCCTGCCCAAGATCGGCGCGCAGTTCGGCGGCCGCGACCACACGACCGTGATGCACGCGGACCGGAAGATCCGTGCGCTGATGGCGGAGCGGCGCTCGATCTACAACCAGGTCACCGAGCTGACCAACCGCATCAAGAACGGCTGACGCCGGGCTCCGCACGGCTGCTGCCCGTCTGCCGCACAGCAGCCGTGCGGCTACTGCCCGTCTGCCGCACAGCCGCCGCACGGCTGCTGGCCGCCTGCCGCACGATCGGCGCGCGCCGCTCCCGCGCTTCCAGGGCGCTCCGGGACGACTCCCCGGAGCGCCCTGTGCCGTCCCCGGAAGCCCGTTTCGGTACGCGTGTCCGGCGCGCGCACCCCGGCGCGTATACCCCAGGTGGTACGCGTGCCCCGCCCGGCTCCCCGTGTCCTCTGTTCGAATACCTGCCGGTCATGGCCTGTTCTCCACAGATTCGGGGAGAATCTTCCGTCCACAGCCTGGGGACCTGTGAGTTGTCCAGACGGCATCCACAGCCGGACCTCCCGAGAGATGATCCTTCCAGGTCAGACGGCTGTGGAATTGTGGCTGACCGTACTCCACAGCCTGTGGACACACACTCCGTCCACAGGCTGTGATCAGCGTTGTCCACCGGCGGCCCACAGGCTGAGCCGGGTTGCCCACAGCTTCTCCACACCCCTGTCCACTGTTCGGCAAGGAAACGCCCGGTCTCACTGGTGCGGGTGAAAGCCGTCACACCAAGCCGCTGGGTTGGGCTGTGGGGAACCTGGGTAAAGCTGGGGACAGCACTGGGGAGAACTCCCCATGGGCTGTGCATCGCCTGTGCAGAACTTTCGCGCGTCCACAGAGGGCACCGGTTTTCCACCGGCCCCACCCACAGGCCCCGTGGATAAAAAATCCGGTCTGACCTGGGCATACGACGTTATCCACGGTTTCCACAGGCCCTACTACCACTGCCACATAGAGTTAGCGGCGAATCCGTTTCGAAGCGGGGCCTGTGCACAACTCGAGGCCGCGGCGCACGACGCCGTTCGGCTCGACTTGACCCCGACCGGCACCGGCTGTCGGTGGTGTGCGTCAGACTGGGACCCGGCAACAGGCCAGTGCGACGACGATCTGGACCTGACGACCTGACGAAGACCAGTAGGGCGAGAGCCAGCAACAGCAGCAGGAGGCGGTTCCGGTGAAGATCCGGGTGGAGCGCGATGTACTCGCGGAGGCGGTGGCCTGGGTGGCCCGCAGCCTCCCGGCCCGTCCGCCGGCGCCCGTTCTCGCGGGCCTTCTTCTGAAGGCGGAGGACGGCGCCCTCAGCTTCTCAAGCTTCGACTACGAGGTCTCGGCCCGGGTGTCGGTGGAGGCCGAGGTGGAGGACGACGGCACGGTCCTCGTCTCCGGCCGGCTCCTCGCAGACATCTGCCGTGCGCTTCCCAACCGCCCTGTGGAGATCTCCACGGACGGCGTGCGCGTCACCGTCGTCTGCGGCTCCTCGCGGTTCACACTCCACACCCTTCCTGTGGAGGAGTACCCGGCGCTGCCGCAGATGCCCACCGCGACCGGCACCGTCCCCGGCGAGGTCTTCGCCTCCGCCGTCTCCCAGGTGGCCATCGCCGCCGGCCGTGACGACACCCTGCCCGTGCTGACCGGCGTCCGCATCGAGATCGAGGGCGACACGGTCACGCTGGCCTCCACCGACCGCTACCGCTTCGCGGTCCGCGAGTTCCTCTGGAAGCCGGAGAACCCGGACACCTCCGCCGTCGCACTGGTCCCCGCGAAGACCCTGCTGGACACCGCCAAGGCACTGACCAACGGCGACACCGTGACGCTGGCGCTGGCCGGCTCCGGCGCCGGTGAGGGGCTGATCGGTTTCGAGGGCGCCGGCCGGCGCACCACCACCCGGCTGCTCGAAGGCGATCTGCCGAAGTACCGCACCCTCTTCCCGACGGAGTTCAACTCGGTCGCGGTGATCGAGACCGCGCCGTTCGTGGAGGCCGTCAAGCGTGTGGCGCTGGTCGCCGAGCGGAACACCCCGGTGCGGCTGAGCTTCGAGCAGGGCGTCCTGATCCTGGAGGCCGGCTCCAGCGACGACGCACAGGCTGTGGAGCGCGTCGACGCACAGCTGGAGGGCGACGACATCTCGATCGCCTTCAACCCGACCTTCCTGCTCGACGGACTGAGCGCCATCGACTCCCCGGTCGCCCAGCTCTCGTTCACCACCTCCACCAAGCCCGCGCTGCTCAGCGGCAAGCCGGCCGTGGACGCGGAGGCGGACGAGGCGTACAAGTACCTAATCATGCCGGTGCGCCTGAGCGGCTGACGGTGCGGCGGACGAGCGGCTGACCGGCAGGTGTGCACCCGCGGCCGGGCGTAGGCTCGGACGCGGGTACGAAACTGCACACAACGCAAAAGGAATCTCTGATGGAGCTCGGTCTCGTCGGCCTCGGCAAAATGGGCGGCAATATGCGCGAGCGCATCCGCCGCGCAGGCCACACCGTCATCGGATACGACCGCAACCCGGACCTCGCGGATGTCCACAGCCTCAAGGAGCTTGTGGAGTCTCTCCAGGGCCCGCGGGTCGTGTGGGTGATGGTCCCGGCCGGCGCCCCGACGCAGTCCACGATTGACGAGCTCGCCGAGCTGCTTGAGCCCGGCGATGTGGTGGTGGACGGCGGAAACTCCCGCTGGACGGACGACGAGAAGCATGCCGAGGAGCTCGCCGCCAAGGGCATCGGCTTTGTCGACTGCGGTGTCTCCGGCGGCGTCTGGGGCCTGGAGAACGGCTATGCGCTGATGTACGGCGGCACCGCGGAGAACGTCGCCCGGGTGCAGCCGGTCTTCGACGCGCTCAAGCCCGAGGGCGACTTCGGCTCGGTCCACGCGGGCAAGGTCGGCGCCGGCCACTTCGCGAAGATGGTCCACAACGGCATCGAGTACGCGATGATGCAGGCGTACGCCGAGGGCTGGGAGCTGCTGGAGAAGGCCGACTCCGTCACCGATGTGCGCGAGGTCTTCCGCTCCTGGCAGCAGGGCACGGTCATCCGCTCCTGGCTGCTCGACCTGGCGGTCAACGCCCTCGACGACGACGAGCACCTGGACAAGCTGCGCGGTTATGCACAGGACTCCGGCGAGGGCCGGTGGACTGTGGAAGCCGCCATCGATCACGCGGTGCCGCTGCCCGCGATCACGGCGTCTCTGTTCGCGCGGTTCTCGTCCCGGCAGGACGACTCTCCGCAGATGAAGATGATCGCGGCGCTGCGGAACCAGTTCGGCGGCCACGCGGTCGAGAACGCGCAGAACGAGCAGAGCGCGTAGAAGAG
This sequence comes from Streptomyces sp. PR69, assembly GCF_026420845.1. Classification (GTDB taxonomy): domain Bacteria; phylum Actinomycetota; class Actinomycetes; order Streptomycetales; family Streptomycetaceae; genus Streptomyces. The sequence continues at coordinate 101,898 of NZ_JAOWCB010000010.1, forward strand.
CGTAGAAAGCGCGTAGAAAAGGCAGAAACGCGCAGAACACGAAGTGGCAAACAGGCACGCGGTGCCGGACGACTCTGAGCCGGGGGAGGTCGGCGTACATCCATGCACGTGACGCATCTGTCGCTGGCCGACTTCCGCTCCTACGCCCGGGTCGAGGTCCCGCTCGACCCGGGCGTCACCGCGTTCGTGGGCGAAAACGGACAGGGCAAGACGAATCTGGTCGAGGCGGTCGGCTATCTCGCGACCCTCTCAAGCCACCGGGTCGCCTCGGACGCTCCGCTGGTGCGGATGGGAGCCGAGCGGGCGGTCATCCGGGCGGCGGTGACCCAGGGCGACCGCTCCCAGCTGATCGAGCTGGAACTCAACCCGGGAAAGGCGAACCGGGCCAGAATCAATAGGTCGTCGCAGGTCAGACCGCGTGATGTCCTCGGGATCGTACGGACGGTGCTGTTCGCGCCGGAGGACCTCGCGCTGGTCAAGGGCGATCCCGGAGAGCGGCGGCGGTTCCTGGACGAGCTGATCACCGCGCGCTCGCCGCGGATGGCGGGGGTGCGGTCCGATTACGACCGGGTGCTCAAGCAGCGCAACACTCTCCTGAAGTCCGCGGCCATGGCCCGGCGGCACGGCGGCCGGGCAGGGGCGCCTCCCGGGACGAAGTCCGCGGGCGCGGACCTGTCCACCCTGGACGTATGGGACCAGCATCTGGCTCGGACGGGCGCGGAGCTGCTCGCGCAGCGGATGGACCTGATCGCGGTCCTGCAGCCGCTGGCGGACAAGGCCTATGAGCAGCTCGCGCCGGGCGGCGGCCCGGTGGCCCTGGAGTACCGCTGCTCCGCGCCGGGCGGTGCGCAGGACCGGCAGGGGCTGTACGGGCAGCTCCTCGAAGCCCTGGCGGAGGTCCGCAAGCAGGAGATCGAGCGCGGTGTGACGCTGGTCGGCCCGCATCGGGACGATCTGCTGCTCAAGCTGGGGCAGCTGCCGGCGAAGGGATACGCGAGCCACGGGGAGTGCTGGTCGTACGCCCTGGCGCTGCGGCTCGCGTCGTACGACCTGCTGCGCGCGGAGGGCAATGAGCCGGTGCTGGTGCTCGACGACGTCTTCGCGGAGCTGGACGCGCGGCGGCGGGAGCGGCTGGCCGAGTCGGTCGCGCAGGGCGAGCAGGTGCTGGTGACGGCGGCGGTCGGCGACGATGTGCCGGGGGTGCTGGCGGGGGCGCGGTACGCGGTCGAGAACGGTTCGGTGGTACGGGTATGAGCGGGGCCGGTCCGGCGGGCGATGCACCTGGGGCGTCGGGGCTGCCGGGTGCCCCGGGCACCCCTGGTGTGCCGGGTGTGCCGGGGACGCCCGGTGCTGCCGGAGCATCAGGGGTCCCTGGGCCGTCGGGGGTCCCCGAGCCGTCGGGCGTCGATCTGGCGCGGGTCGCCCTGCGGGCGGCGAAGGAGCAGGCGAAGGCGCGGGGCGCGGCCGCCCAGCAGAAGAAGCAGGCGCGGCGCGGCGGCGGGCTGCGCTCCGGGGCGCGGGCGGACGGGCGCGATCCGCTGCCGCTGGGCGCGGCGATCAACCGGCTTATCACCGAGCGGGGCTGGGAGACGCCGGCCGCCGTGGGCGGCGTGATGGGCCGCTGGCCGCAGATCGTGGGCGAGGACCTGGCGAAGCACTGTGTGCCGCTGAGGTACGACGACGATCCGGCGGAGCGCGTGCTGACGGTGCAGTGCGACTCGACGGTGTGGGCGACGCAGCTGCGGCTGCTCGCACCGAGGCTGGTCGCCCGGCTGAACGAGGACCTGGGGCAGGGGACGGTCCGGTTGATCAAGGTCCTGGGCCCGGGCGGCCCCCGGTGGTCGCCCGGCCCTCTGCGCGCGCCGGGCAGCCGCGGCCCGGGCGACACATACGGCTGACGGTTTGAAGCGGACGTACGGCTGCCGGCCTCTCGGCTCCGTACCGACTGCTCCCTGCCGATCCTTCCCTGCCCGCGGTTACTTACCGGCGGTTACCGCGCGCTCCGTGCCCCTGGAACACCCCACCGATACCCCCGGGCGGTATCGCTGGCTCCGGGGGTCCCGGAACGTAGCCGGGCCCTGACAGGGCGAGGCGCTCAACGCCCGTGTGAGCCTCTCGGAGCCCCACCCCCGATATGGGGATTCGGACGCTTGGTGTTCAGGGCGGCACATGCGGACTCAGCTACCGGCAAACCCCCATTCATGTCGGCGCTACCGGTAGACTGGTCCACAATCCCGCGGTGCCGCGGGACACGTCGAGACAACGGCGTACCTACGTCGAACCAACACTGAACGACGCAGCCGCTCCCGCTTGCCCGGAGAACGGCCTGTGCTGTGCCAGAAAGGGCGCTTCGTGGCCGATTCCGGCAACCTCAACGAGAACATTCCGACCACCGCTGCCAGCGTGAACGCCGAGGCCCCCGAGGTCACCGCCACCACGTACGACGCCAGCGCGATCACCGTCCTCGAGGGTCTGGACGCGGTCCGCAAGCGCCCCGGCATGTACATCGGCTCGACCGGTGAGCGCGGCCTGCACCACCTTGTGCAGGAGGTCGTCGACAACTCCGTCGACGAGGCGATGGCCGGCCACGCCGACACCATCGAGGTGACGATCCTTCCGGACGGCGGCGTCCGCGTGGTCGACAACGGCCGGGGCATCCCGGTGGACATCGTCCCGTCGGAGAACAAGCCGGCCGTCGAGGTCGTGCTCACCGTGCTGCACGCGGGCGGCAAGTTCGGCGGCGGCGGCTACTCGGTCTCCGGCGGTCTGCACGGCGTCGGCGTCTCCGTCGTCAACGCGCTCTCCTCCAAGGTCGCGGTCGAGGTCAAGCGGGACGGCTACCGCTGGACGCAGGACTACAAGCTCGGCGTGCCCACCGCCCCGCTGCTGCGCAACGAGGAGACCGAGGAGACCGGCACCACCGTCACCTTCTGGGCCGACGGCGACATCTTCGAGACGACCGACTACTCCTTCGAGACGCTCTCGCGCCGCTTCCAGGAGATGGCCTTCCTCAACAAGGGCCTGACTCTGACGCTGACCGACGAGCGCGAGTCGGCGAAGGCCACGGCCGGCGCGGACACCGCCGAGGAGGCGGAGGCCGAGCAGGCGCGCACGGTGAAGTACTACTACGAGGGCGGCATCGTCGACTTCGTGAAGTACCTCAACTCCCGCAAGGGGGAGCTGGTCCACCCCACCGTGATCGACGTCGAGGCCGAGGACAAGGAGCGGATGCTCTCGGTCGAGATCGCGATGCAGTGGAACTCGCAGTACACGGAGGGCGTGTACTCGTTCGCCAACACGATCCACACCCATGAGGGCGGCACGCACGAGGAGGGTTTCAGGGCGGCGCTGACCGGTCTGGTCAACCGGTACGCCCGCGACAGGAAGCTGCTGCGGGAGAAGGACGACAACCTCTCCGGCGAGGACATCCGCGAGGGCCTGACCGCGATCATCTCGATCAAGCTGGGCGAGCCGCAGTTCGAGGGCCAGACGAAGACCAAGCTGGGCAACACGGAGGCGAAGACCTTCGTCCAGAAGGTGGTGCACGAGCACCTCACCGACTGGTTCGACCGCAACCCCAACGAGGCCGCGGACATCGTCCGCAAGGCGATCCAAGCGCAGACCGCGCGGGTCGCGGCCCGCAAGGCGCGCGATCTGACCCGCCGCAAGGGCCTGCTGGAGAGCGCCTCTCTGCCGGGCAAGCTCTCCGACTGCCAGTCGAACGACCCGACCAAGTGCGAGATCTTCATCGTCGAGGGTGACTCCGCCGGCGGCTCGGCGAAGTCCGGACGCAACCCGATGTACCAGGCGATCCTGCCGATCCGCGGCAAGATCCTGAACGTCGAGAAGGCGCGGATCGACAAGATTCTGCAGAACACCGAGGTCCAGGCGCTGATCTCGGCCTTCGGCACCGGAGTCCACGAGGACTTCGACATCGACAAGCTCCGCTATCACAAGATCATCCTGATGGCGGACGCCGACGTCGACGGCCAGCACATCAACACCCTGCTGCTGACCTTCCTGTTCCGCTTTATGCGGCCGCTGGTCGAGGCGGGTCATGTCTTTCTGTCCCGCCCGCCGCTCTACAAGATCAAGTGGGGCCGGGACGAGGTCGAGTACGCCTACTCGGACCGTGAGCGCGACGCCCTGATCGAGCTGGGCAAGCAGAACGGCAAGCGGATCAAGGACGACTCGGTCCAGCGCTTCAAGGGTCTGGGCGAGATGAACGCCGAGGAGCTGCGCGTCACCACCATGGACGTCGAGCACCGGGTGCTCGGCCAGGTGACGCTGGACGACGCGGCCCAGGCCGACGATCTGTTCTCGGTGCTGATGGGCGAGGACGTCGAGGCACGCCGCTCGTTCATCCAGCGCAACGCCAAGGACGTCCGCTTCCTCGACATCTGAGTCGGTCTGTCGCTGACCGCACGAAAGGACTGAAGACCAGCAATGGCCGACGAGAACATCCCTGAGACTTCTGTGACCCCTAAGACTCCTGGGGCCCCCGGGACTCCTGTCACGACCGACGCCGCCGGGGCCGACGAAGGCCCGGAGATGCGGATCGAGCCCGTCGGGCTTGAGACCGAGATGCAGCGCTCGTATCTCGACTACGCGATGTCCGTCATCGTCTCGCGTGCGCTGCCTGACGTACGGGACGGCCTCAAGCCCGTCCACCGTCGTGTGCTGTACGCGATGTACGACGGCGGGTACCGCCCCGAGAAGGGCTTCTACAAGTGCGCCCGCGTCGTCGGCGACGTCATGGGCAACTACCACCCGCACGGCGACACCTCGATCTATGACGCGCTGGTGCGCCTCGCCCAGCCGTGGTCGATGCGTATGCCGCTGGTGGACTCCAACGGAAACTTCGGCTCCCCGGGCAATGACCCGGCCGCCGCCATGCGCTACACCGAGTGCAAGATGGCGCCGCTGTCCATGGAGATGCTCCGGGACATCGACGAGGAGACCGTCGACTTCCAGGACAACTACGACGGCCGCAGCCAGGAGCCCACGGTCCTGCCGTCCCGCTTCCCGAACCTGCTGGTCAACGGCAGCGCCGGCATCGCGGTCGGCATGGCGACCAATATCCCGCCGCACAATCTGCGCGAGGTCGCGGCCGGGTGCCAGTGGGCGCTGGAGCACCCGGAGGCCTCGCACGACGAGCTGCTCGACGCCCTCATCGAGCGCATCAAGGGCCCGGACTTCCCGACCGGCGCGCTGGTCGTGGGCCGCAAGGGCATCGAGGAGGCGTACCGCACCGGCCGCGGCTCCATCACCATGCGCGCCGTCGTCGAGGTCGAGGAGATCCAGAACCGCCAGTGCCTGGTGGTCACGGAGCTGCCGTACCAGGTCAACCCGGACAACCTCGCACAGAAGATCGCCGACCTGGTGAAGGACGGCAAGATCGGCGGCATCGCCGACGTACGCGACGAGACCTCCTCGCGCACCGGCCAGCGCCTTGTCATCGTGCTCAAGCGGGACGCGGTCGCCAAGGTCGTCCTCAACAACCTCTACAAGCACACCGACCTGCAGACCAACTTCGGCGCCAATATGCTGGCGCTGGTCGACGGAGTGCCGCGGACGCTGTCGCTGGACGCGTTTATCCGCCACTGGGTGACCCACCAGATCGAGGTCGTCGTCCGCCGCACCCGCTTCCGGCTGCGCAAGGCGGAGGAGCGGGCGCACATCCTGCGCGGCCTGCTCAAGGCGCTGGACGCCATCGACGAGGTCATCGCGCTGATCCGGCGCAGCGAGACCGTCGAGATCGCACGCGAGGGCCTGATGGGCCTGCTGACGATCGACGAGATCCAGGCGAACGCGATCCTGGAGATGCAGCTGCGCAGGCTGGCCGCCCTGGAGCGGCAGAAGATCGTCGCGGAGCACGATGAGCTCCAGGCGAAGATCAGCGAGTACAACGCGATCCTCGCCTCCCCCGAGAAGCAGCGGCAGATCGTCAGCGAGGAGCTGGCCGTCCTCGTCGAGAAGTACGGCGACGACCGGCGCTCCAAGCTGGTGCCCTTCGAGGGCGACATGTCCATCGAGGACCTGATCGCCGAAGAGGACATCGTCGTCACGATCACGCGCGGCGGCTATGTGAAGCGTACGAAGACGGACGACTACCGCTCGCAGAAGCGCGGCGGCAAGGGCGTACGGGGCGCCAAGCTCAAGGAAGACGACATCGTCGACCACTTCTTCGTCTCCACCACCCACCACTGGCTGCTGTTCTTCACCAACAAGGGCCGGGTCTACCGCGCCAAGGCCTATGAGCTGCCGGACGCCGGCCGGGACTCGCGCGGCCAGCATGTGGCCAATCTGCTGGCCTTCCAGCCGGACGAGCAGATCGCCGAGATCCTGGCGATCCGCGACTATGAGGCCGCGCCGTATCTGGTGCTCGCCACCAAGGCCGGCCTGGTGAAGAAGACGCCCCTGAAGGACTACGACTCTCCCCGTTCGGGTGGCGTCATCGCGATCAACCTCCGGGAGATGGAGGATGGCCGTGATGACGAGCTGATCGGCGCCGAGCTGGTGTCCGCCGAAGACGATCTGCTGCTCATCAGCAAGAAGGCTCAGTCGATCCGCTTCACGGCGACGGACGAGGCGCTGCGGCCGATGGGACGGGCGACGTCCGGTGTGAAGGGGATGAGTTTCCGGGAAGGAGACGAACTCCTCTCGATGAATGTCGTCCGGCCCGGTACGTTCGTCTTCACCGCTACCGATGGCGGGTACGCGAAGCGGACCGCCGTCGACGAGTATCGCGTCCAGGGCCGCGGCGGCCTCGGCATCAAGGCCGCCAAGATCGTGGAGGACCGCGGTTCGCTCGTGGGCGCGCTGGTGGTCGAGGAGGCGGATGAGATCCTCGCCATCACGCTCGGCGGCGGTGTGATTCGCACGCGAGTCAACGAAGTCAGGGAGACGGGCCGTGACACCATGGGCGTCCAACTGATCAACCTGGGCAAGCGGGACGCCGTCGTCGGCATCGCGCGCAATGCCGAGGCCGGCCGTGAGGCCGAAGAGGTCGACGAGGCCGCCGGGGTCGAAGAGCCCGCGGAGGCCACGGAGGCCGCTGATACGGCGGTGACTGACGCAGTCGCAGCCGAGGGCGCACAGCCCTCGGCAGGGGAGCACGAGGAGTAGAGCGTGAGTGGAGCCACGGGCGCCGGTGCGGCCGCTTCCGGAGCGAACGGTGCCCGTGGCCCAGCCGCGGACTCCCAGGGGGTTGCCGTGACGGACACCCGGGGGGCCCAGCCCCCGTATGACGCGTACGGCGCGGAGCGCGAGGCCCAGCCCCGGTCCGAGGCCCAGCCCCGGTCCGCCGCTCAAGGGCCGTCCGCATCGCAGCAGAACCAGCCCTACCACCCGCCCCAGGCTTATGCCTCCCCCGCCGCCGGCAGTACGGCCACGGCGGTGCGCGTGCCCCGCACGGGGGCGCGCACCACCCCGCGCACCCGCAAGGCACGGCTGCGGGTGGCCAAGGCCGACCCCTGGTCGGTGATGAAGGTCAGCTTCCTGCTCTCCATCGCGCTGGGCATCTGCACGGTCGTCGCGGCCGCGGTGCTGTGGATGGTCATGGACGCGATGGGCGTCTTCTCCACGGTGGGCGGCACGATCAGCGAGGCCACCGGCTCCAACGAGAGCAACGGCTTCGACCTCCAGGCCTTCCTCTCGCTGCCGCGCGTCCTGATCTTCACCTCGGTCATCGCGGTGATCGACGTGGTGCTCGCCACCGCGCTGGCGACGCTCGGGGCCTTCATCTACAACCTGTCCGCGGGTTTCGTGGGCGGTGTGGAGCTCACCCTCGCCGAGGACGAGTAGGCGATTTTGGGACTGGCCACGACGTGCGCTAATCTTCAGGGGTCAGCGCACAGCGCGGCGGGGCTATAGCTCAGTTGGTTAGAGCGCATCCCTGATAAGGATGAGGCCACAGGTTCAAATCCTGTTAGCCCCACAGTGACCTGTAGCAGGTCAGAGGCCTGGTGGATCGAGCGATCTGCCAGGCTTTCTACATTTCTTGATCTTGAGAGTCCGGTATTCGCACGTAACTTGGACCGTCAGCCCGCACACCGGGCGGGACCGGAGAACCCCCGGGAGAACTCCGGAAGAAGGCCTCCGGCAGCACGGTCCCTGAGCGACGCCTCCTGGTCGCTCTCAAGCGCCCGTCCGGCCGTGATCACCAGAGCGCGGTCGGGCCCGCGCGGGAGCCACGGGTCGGCCGGGGCCGCGGTGCCTGCACGCCGCCGGGTGCCGTTACCGCGGGGCGCGGCCAACTGCCGGCCCGGATGCGCCGCCGGGAGTGCGTGCGCTCGCAGGCCGCCCAGCAGCAACGGCAGGGACTGGCCGTCGCGCGCCTGCCCGGGCGTCATGAGGGCGGCCAGCGGTCGGCCCTGACCGTCCACGGTGTGGTGGATCTTCGTGGTCAGACCGCCGCGGGAACAGCCGATCGGCGTGCCCGGCGGGCGCTCGGTGGGCGTCCAGGCCCTGCCCTCGGGCTGCGGCCCGGCACTTCTCGGGGCGGCGGGTGTTGGCGGCGTGCTGGTGGGCCCGGGTGATGGTGGAGTCCACCGCCACCTGCCAGTCGATCGGCCCATCGTCGTTCGCGCGGGCGAGCAGGACGCCGAGCACGCGGTCCCAGGTCCCGTCGGCGGCCCAGCGGCGGTGGCGGGCCCACACGGTCTTCCAGGATCCGAACCTGGCTGGGAGGTCCTGGCAAGGAATACCGGTGCGGTACCGGCAGACGATCGCCTCCACAATGCGGCGGTGATCGGCCCACGGCCTGCCACGGCGACCGGCACTGGAGGGCAGCAGAGGTCGGATGCGGTCCCACTGCCGGGCGGTCAGCCGGGCGTGACGAGGCATCAGGATCAGACCGCAGAGGTGCTGCGCACCCGGGCCAGCAGCCCGGCCGGGCTCAGTCGATCGTCTTGATCACCCGGGCGGGCACTCCCGCGACCACGGTGCCGGCAGGAACATCACGAGTGACCACCGCACCGGCAGCGACCACCGCACCGGCGCCGATGGTCACCCCCTGCGTGATCACAGCAGCCGTCCCGATCCAGACGTCGTCCTCGATGACGATCGGGGCGAAGGAGAGGAACTCGCGGCGCTCGGCCAGGGGCAGTGGATGGCCTCCGGTGATGAGGCTGACCTTCGGGGCGATCATGACGCCGTTCCCGATGCGGATGCCTCCCTTGTCCATGAAGGTGCATCCCTGGTTGACGAAGACGTTCTCCCCGAACGTCGTGTTCAGCCCGTACTCCGTAAAGAACGGCGGGTAGATCATCACCGACTCCGGCAGCGGGCCACCGAACACAACAGAAAGCAGTTCCGCGCGACCTTCGCTGTCGCTGAACGGAAGCACGTTCAGTTGAGACGTCGCATCGGTCACCTCCACGATCCGCTCCGCATGACGCGTGAACTCAGGCGTCTGGACATACATGACCTGCTCTGTGCGAGTAGACATGCGCTGATCCCACCACCGCGCAGAACACTCGATCAAACAACCCTGCACCACACCAGACACAACCAATGGTTGTGGAAGTACGTTGGAGGCGTGGACGTTGAAGCGCTGCGGACGTTCGTGGCCGTCGCCGAGACCGGCCAGTTCCAGGCTGCGGCCGACGAGTTGGGGATCAGCCAGCAGGCGGTCTCCAAGCGGATCGCGGCCCTGGAGAGGCACATCGAGGTCACACTCCTGGTACGGACCTCCCGAGGCTCCCGGCTGAGCCTGGACGGGCAGGTCTTCCTGCCGCACGCCAAGAAGGTCCTGGCGGCCATCGAGCAGGCCGAGCAGGCCGTGCGCCCCGGAAGCCGTCCCTTGCGCGTCGATGTCCTCAATCGGCGCATCTCCCCGGCCCAGGCCGTCTACCGGTTTTACCGCTCCCACCCCGAGGCGGACCTGGACGCGGTCACGCTGAGCACGGAGAACGCCGCTCAGGCCGCCCAGGCGGTGCTCGAAGGGACCGTCGACGCGTCCTTCCGTGCCCTGCCGGCAGACCAGGTCCCGGCCGGGATCAGCGCCGAACGACTCCTGGACGCACCCCTGGAGCTCCTGGTCGGACCCGGCCACCCGCTGGCTGCCGAGCCCTGGGTCAGTCCTGCGGACCTGGCCGGTCACCGCATCTGGATCCCCGGGATCAGGCCGGCCACGGAGTGGGCGGCGTTCTACCAGGCGCTGTCCGAGGCCTTCGGCCTGAGCATCGACGCGCTCGGCCCCAACTTCGGTGACGAGGCCCTGATGGACGCGCTGGCCGACTCGGCCTCGCTGGCCACCCTCGTCGGCAGCGGGGACCGGTACCTGTGGCCCCAGACCCACGACCTACGGCGCATCCCGTTGTACAACCCGACCCCGGTCTACCCGCACATGCTGCTGTTCCGCCGCGGAGACCGGCACCCCGTGCTGACCGCGCTACGCGACCATCTGCGCACCGCAGGCCCGCGAACCCCGCACGACGTGTGGGCGCCGGACTGGGTAGACCGCTGACCGGACGTGGCGGTGCTCGGCAGACGCGGCACCTGGGAGAGCCGCACCGAGGCGAAGGTCCCGGCACCCGCGGACATCGCCGCTCGGCTGGGCATCGATGTGTGACGCCTGACTGGTGGCCTGCCCAGGCCACTTGCGGTACAGGCCGCGATGCAGAACCACCGCCGCGACGACGAAGGTCATCTCGGTGATCAGAGCGCCAGTTGGCCTGCACGCAGGTCACCGAACGGTATCGATCGGTGTGTATAGTCGAGCGCCAGAAGTCCTCATACGTCAAGGAAAGACGAGGTCGCGCGGTGAAGAAGCTTCTCCTGGTCGCACTGGCCGCCATCGGCGGGCTCCTCGTGTACCGCCAGATCCAGGCGGATCGCGCCGAGCAGGATCTGTGGACGGAGGCGACCGACTCCGTGCCCGCAGGTTCCGGTGTGTGAGACACAACGTCCTTGGATCGAAAGCCCCGGTCGCGAACAGCGGCCGGGGCTTTCTGCTGCCCGATTGTTTGCTGAAGTAAATCATTTGGTTGCTCTGGCGAATTAATGATCAGAGGCTGATCAGAGCTGGGCCAGTGCCCAGAACCCCAGGGCGAAGCAGAGCAGCGCGACGATCACGACGGGAACGGCGATCGCGGGCGGAGGGCCCGGGCGGCGGGTGCGGCGGCTGTGCCGGGGGCCGCGGGTCGTGTACGGGAGGGTGGTGGCGGCGGTCGGAGCCGGTGCCGGTGCCGGAGCCGAGGGTGGTGTCGATGCCGGAGGCGGCGGCGGAGGCGGCGGCTCGGGGGCCGGTTCCGGCGCGGGGGGTACGGGCTGCGGGGGACGGGCCGGCTGGGGCGGGAGCGGCGGCGGTGTGGCGGGCGGCTGCTGCGGCGGTGGCGGACACGGAGGCAGCGTCCCGGTGCGCGTCGGCGCATACGGCTGTGAGCCAGGCCCCTGCGGCCCCTGAGGCGCCGACGGGGGCGTCGGCGGCAGCCCGACGTCCGGCACATGGCGGCCGGGCGCCTGGAGCGGAGAGGGCGTCTGGAGCGCGCCCGCCAGCGGGCCGTCGGGGCCGAACCCCGGCGGCAGCGGACCGATTTGGTCGAAGACCTCCACCGGCTCCTCGTCGTCCCGGCCCTCGGGAAGCAGCTCGACCGCCGTCGCCAGCGCCTTGCGTGCGCCCGTCGCCGTACGGAACCGGTCCTGCGGATCCGGCTGCAGCAGCCCGGCGAGCACCTGCCACAGCGGCTCCGGGACGCCTTCGGGGGGCCCGGGCGTGCCGTGGTCGGTGAAGTGCCGGACCAGCGCCTCGGCGTCCGGTCGCCGCCCGCTCAGCAGATACAGCGCCACCAGGCCCACCGCGAAGAGGTCGGCCGTGAAGTCCGGCTCCGCGCCCAGCATCTGCTCGGGGGCGAAGTAACCGGGCGTCCCCATCACATAGTTGGTCTCGGTGAGCCGCGGCTCGCCCTTGCGCATGGAGATCCCGAAGTCGGACAGCCGCAGATGCGGCCGTCCGGCCCCGGTCGCCTCCAGGAGGATGTTGGCCGGCTTGATGTCGCGGTGCACGACCCCTTCCGCGTGCACGGCGGCCAGACCGGCCAGCAGCTGGTCGAGCAGGGTGCAGACCAGGCGCGGCGGGAGCGGGCCGTAGTCGCCGATCACATGGGCCAGCGACCCCCCGCTCACCAGGTCCATGGTGAACAGGACCTTGTCGTCGTCCGCCGCCCAGCTCGCCGGGGCGAGGACATGCGGATGATCGATGCGCAGGGCCTGCTCGCGCACGAAGCGCAGCAGCGTATGGGCGTCGCTCTGCTGGAGCACCTTGGCCGCCACATAGCGCCGCCGCCGGTGGTCCCAGGCGCGCCAGACCGCGCCCACGCCGCCGCGGCCGATGGGGTCGACCAGTTCGTACCGCCCGGCGAAGACCTCACCCATCGCGCTGCGCCCGCTCCCAGTCCTGTCGTGGAGGCGTGCCGCCCCGGTCAGCTCTGGTGCGCCTCGTAGTGCGCGACCGCCTCCGCGGTGCGCCCGGCGCCGTACACCCGGAGGAACTCTGCCAGCTCCGGGTGGGTCGGGGCGAGAGAGTCCGCGGCATCGATGATGTCGCCGGCCGCCGAGACGGAGCGCAGCAGCGACTGGATCTCACGGACCACCCGGCGCACGGTGGGCGCGCCGGAACTGCTGGTGGACTGGCTGGGGGCGGTCAGGACGGAGCCGCCCTGGGACTTCTTGATCTCCTCCATCCGGTCCGTGGCCTCGACGGCGCTCACACTGCCGTCGGCGACCTGCCCCGCCAGCTCCTGCAGCGCCTGCACGCGCTGCACCACCGCGGGGTTGCCGATCTTCGCCCGCTGCCCGCTCATCAGCTGCGACAGCATCGGGGCCGACAGTCCCAGCACCGCCGCGAGCCGGGCCTGATTGAGCCCGAGATCATCGATCAGCCGCCGGAAGAGCGCCCCCAGCGGCTCCCCGTACCAACTGCGCTGCAGCTCTCTGGCTCTGGCGGTCGTGTCCTGTGCGGCATCCATAGCGTCTCCCCATCGCTTCCCCAAAGCGGCTTCGCTGCTGCGAACCTAGACGAGCATCTTACGGAGCGTGGTCGTGGGGCGGGAGTCCCAATCCCTTTGCAGGATCCCCGGGGGTAACCGGTACTCTGTTCTGCGGCGGCGGCCGGGAGTCTTCCCGCGGCTGCGCCGACCCTTCCGGGGCCTTAGCTCAGTTGGTAGAGCGCTGTCTTTGCATGGCAGATGTCAGGGGTTCGACTCCCCTAGGCTCCACTGTTAAATGCCCTCTGACCTGCGGAAACGCGGTTTCGGAGGGCGTTTTTCGTGGGCTTCGGCGAACCGCCTGCTTGCGTGTAGACGTGGGCGTTTACTCGCTTCATGTCCGATGCCATGATCCGAGTGCCAGCTGAGGCACGAGCCCGTCTCGCGGTCATCGCGGAGTCCCGGGGTACGCCGATCCGCTCGCTGGTGCAGGAGCTCGCGGAGACGAGGCTCACGGATGAGGAACGGCGTGAGCGTGCGGAGCGGACACGCGCCTACCTGGCGGAGCATGTCGGTGTCGAGGTGAGTGACGAGGAGAGCGCGGCGATGGGCCGCAAGTTGCGTGATGCCTTCGCGGGGCAGGAGAGCGCCGCCGCGTGATCCAGCACCCCCTCGTCCTGGACGCGCCCACGCCGCTTGCCCTGTCGGGGAACGCACGTTACCAGCGCTGGCGGGCGTGGTACCCATGCGGCCAAGCCATCTCCGACCAGTGAGGGCGGGAGTCAGGGGTGCTCGACCAGGTGAACGGTCAGTGGCCGGTGGGCTGGAGCATCGCCACGTTCGTCATCGCCGGCGCGGCCACGGTCGTCTGCGGGGTCCGGCTCACCGCCCTCGGGGACACACTGGCAGACCGGACCGGCTGGGGCGAGGCGCTGTTCGGTGCGGTGTTCTTCGGGCTGGCGACGTCCCTGTCGGGGATCGTGATGACCGCCGTGAGCGCGGCGGACGGACATCCCCAGCTGGCCTACGGCAATGCGGTGGGCGGTATCGCCGCACAGACGCTCGCCGTGGCAGTCGCCGACGCGGTCTATCGCGGGGTGAATCTGGAGCACGCGGCGGCGTCGTCACAGAACCTGCTGTTCGGCTGTCTGCTGCTGGCCCTGCTGGGCATCGCGCTCATGGCGTCTTTCGGACCGCAGGCGACGGTCATGGGGGTGCACCCGGCGTCCGCGGTCCTGATCGCCTTCTACCTCGGGGCGCTGCGGCTGATCAGGAGCCGTGAGCGACCGCTGTGGCGTGCCGTTCGCACCGCCGACACGGTGACGGACGTCCCCGACAGCTCCTCCGCGTTCGCCGGGCGGCGTACGGCGGGAATCTGGACCGAGTTCGCCGGTGTGGCGATCGTCGTCGTGGTGGGTGGCTGGGCGGTGGCACAGGCCGCGGAGAGCCTGGTGGCGGGCACCGGCTTGAAGGCGGGGCTGGTCGGCGCGGTGTTCATGGGCGTGGTCAACGCCCTGCCGGAGACGGTGACCGCCATCGCCGCGGTCCGGCGAGGCGCGGTGACTTTGGCGATCGCGGCGGTGGTGGGCGGAAACTGCCTCGACGTGCTGAATCTGGCCATCGGCGATCTGGCCTTTCGCGGTGGTTCGCTGTATCAGGCCGCGGGGCCGGACGAACTGTTCCTGACCAGCGGGGCGCTGGTGATGACCGCCGTACTGCTCGGCGGTCTCCTGGTGCGCCAGCGGCGCGGCTGGGGGCGGCTGGGCTTCGAGGGGGTTCTGCTCATCGCGGTCTACGCGACCATCGTCGCGGCCTTGGCCGTATGACGGCGCCGCACGCGGTGCTCGACGTCTCGTGGGGCAAGCTGAGGCTGACCGGCGCCCTTGGTCAGCGGCGGGCTTTGAACCGGTCCAGCCCCGCGACGCCCAGGGCGGCCAGGCCGGTCTGGAGGGCCAGCTCGATCCAGTCGACGCCCCTGGTGCCGGCTACTTTGAGCCCGGCCGCGACGCCCGTGCCGGCGAACGCGGCGGCGATGCCGACGAGGATCGTCCACAGCACACCGATGCGCTGGCGACCTGGCACGACGAGGCGGCCCAGGACACCGACGACGACACCGATGACGATGCCGGTCACGATGGCGCTGATGATGCCGGAGATCTCCGTGCCAGCCTCTCGTCACCGGGCCTCTGCATGTCAGGTGTTCCCTGAGGCGGACGGAGCACTCCCCTCCGTCGTGTTCGCGCGGGGCACAGGCAGGCGTTCCAGGCTCCCCTCCAACTCGTCGAGGGCTCGTCGTGCTTCGGCGATACGGTCGCGCAGCTCCCGGTCGCGGGAATCCGCCGCTTCTGCGGCCGGCGGATCCGGCTCGTTCCCGGCCAGCTCGTCCCGCTCCAGCTCGCGGGCTTCGTCGAGGGAGGTGATGACGACCCCGATGAGGACGTTGACCAGGACGAAGGAGGCGAGCAGGACGTAGGAGGCGTAGTAGAGGATGCTCCAGCGGGAGATCTCCAGACCGTCGCGGACGATGTCGCCCAGTCCGTCCAGGGTCATCAGGAGGAAGAGCGTGAGGACGGCGCGGCCGAGGGAGCCGTAGTGCTCGGGGTCGTCGTCGGCGAAGAAGACCCAGCCGACCATGGCGTACACATACAGCAGCAGCGCGCCGACCAGCAGGAAGCTCACCGTGCCGGGCAGGCTGCGCGCCACCGCGGCGAGCACGATGCGCAGTTGGGGCAGGAATCGGGCGGCGCGCAGCACGCGGGCGAGACGCAGCAGCCGCAGGACAGTGGCGTTCTCGCGGACGGCGGGCAGGAAGGCGGACAGGACGACGGCGAGGTCGAACAGGTTCCACGGGTCGCGGAAGAAGCCCTTCGGCCGGTCGGCGTGGGCGCCGGCGCGCAGGAGGATTTCGACCGTGAAGGCGGCCAGGAAGCCGTATTCGATCAGTTTCAGCTCATCCTGCCACCGGTGGACGACGCTGGCGTATGTCTCCACACCGAGGACGACTGCGTTGGCGAGGATGAGCCCGAAGACGGCGACGGCGAACCAGCGGGCTTCGGTCACGGCCCGGCAGCGGCGGGCCACTGTCTGCCGGGCGGTTAAGCGTTCGGTCCCGTTGTGCGTCATCGGGTGTGCCCAGCTCCCTTACCGGCATGTCGTACGGCGTCCCGCCGGAAGTGGATCTTAATGAGGGCGCACCTTTGACCGGTGTCTGCCGTGTGAACTCCGGTTGTGGGGCGGCTGTTGAGCATCCACGGTTCCTTGCCCGTCCCCACGGCGGCTGCCTGACGGGGACGGACAAGGGGTGCCTCACGCCACCTGCGGGTGCAGGAGCCTGGCCAGCAGGTCGTCCAGTGTGACCATGCCGGTGAGCCGTCCGCTGTCGTCGCGTACGACGGCGAAAGAGGCGCGGCGGCGGCGCAGCTGCTCGATGGCGTGGCTCACGGTGTCCCGCGCGGTCAGTTCCGGTACCGGGCGGGCGAGTTCCCGTGCGGTGGCGGTGCGGCCGCGCCCGCGCGCGATGAGTGCGTCGCGGGCGTGGACGGAGCCGACGACCAGCGGTCCGTCGCGGACCAGCAGGCGGCTGTGATCGTGCTCGGCTGCGGTCGCGAGGATGGCGTCGAGGCCGGCGTCGGCGGGCACCGCGGTGATCTCGGCGGCCGGGATCTGGAGGTCCCCCACCGGCGTCTGGGGCTCGGTGAGCGAGTTGGTGATCAGCTCGGAGTCGTCCTTGCTGATCAGGCCGAGCCGCTCGGACTCCTCCACCAGGTGGGTGAGCTGTTCGCGGTTGTGGACCGAGGTCAGCTCGTCGCGCGGGGTGACCCGGCACAGCCGTACCAGACTGTTGCTCACCTTGTTGAGCACCCAGATCAGCGGACGCACCGCCGCCACCACGCCCCGGAAAGGCGGTGAGAGCAGCATCGCGGAGCGCTCGGGGTGGGCGATGGCCCAGGACTTGGGCGCCATCTCGCCGACCACCATGTGCAGGAACACCACGACGATCATGGCGACGGCGAAAGCGATGCCGTAGCTGAGGGCGGTGGGCAGGCCGAGTCTGTGCAGCAGCGGGTCGAGTTCGTGTGAGATCGCGGGCTTGGACACCGAGCCCAGGCCAAGCGTGCACACGGTGATGCCGAGCTGGGCGCCGGCCAGCATCAGCGACAGCTCACGCATTCCGGCGAGTGCCGCCTTGGCGCCGCGCGCGCCTTCGGCCGCGGATTTCTCCATGCGGTGCCGTTTGGCGGCGACCAGCGCGAACTCGGCGGCGACGAAGAATCCGCTGCCGATCAGCAGCAGGACGGTGACGAAGAGCGCCATCGGGAAACTCATGCCGACTCCTCCTCACGGGCTTCGTCATGGGTGGCGTCGGGATCGGGCAGCCGCTCCAGGCGGACGCGCTCGGGCACGTGCCGGTCGAGGGTGCGTACGTCGATCACCGCGCCGCCGCCCTCGGGCAGCGGGACGGTGAGCCGGTCCCCGACGGTGGGGAAACGGCCGAGCCGGTCGATGATCAGGCCGGCCACGGTGTCGTAGTCCTCCTCCTCGGGCAGTTCGATGCCGGTGGCCTCGGCCACCTCGTCCAGGCGGCGGCCGGCGTCCACCAGCCAGCCCTGCCCGTCCGCGACCGCGACCTCGATGACGATGTCGGACTCATCCGCGATGTCGCCGACCAGTTCCTCGGCGATGTCCTCGAAGGTGACGATGCCGGACACGCCGCCGTGCTCGTCCAGGACCACGGCGAACTCGTCGCCGGACGAACGCATCTGCTCCACCGCGTCCGGAAGGGGCAGGGTGTCCGGCAGCAGCAGCGGGCGCCGGGCCAGCGCGCCCGCGGTCGTGGCGGTCATGCGGCTGGCGGGCAGCCGCATCAGTTCACGTACGCCGAGGACGCCGTAGACGTCGTCGGGGTGGTCGCCGAGGATGGGGTAGGTGGAGTGGCCGTGCTTGCCGATGAGGTCGATCGCCTCGGCGGCGGTGGCGTCCTTGCGGACGAAGACGGCGTCCACGCGCGGCACCATCACCTCGTCCAGCGTCCGGTCGGAGAACTCCAGCGCGTGGTCCAGCAGCGCGGCGGTGTCCTTGGGCAGCTGGCCCTGCTCGTGGGACTCGCCGATCAGGTGGCCGAGCTCCTCCAGGGTGGCGCCGTGGTGCAGTTCCTCCACGGGCTCGATGCCGACCTTGCGCAGCAGCTTGTTCGCGGCGCCGTCGAAGACGTGCACGACGGGGCCGACGACGTTCAGGTACGCGAGCGTGGAGGCGGCCAGGGACTTCGCCAGCCGCTCCGGCACGGCGATGGCCAGGTTCTTCGGCGCCAGCTCGCCGAGGACCATCTGCACGACGGTCGCCCCGACGAATGCGAGCACCACCGAGATGGCGCTCACCGCGGCGTCGGGCATCCCGAGGCCGGACAGCGCGGGCTTGAGCAGCGCGGACACCGAGGGTTCGGCGATGAAGCCGACGACCAGGCCGGTCACGGTGATGCCGAGCTGGGCTCCCGAAAGCATGAACGACAGCCGCTCCAGCACCTTCAGAGCGCGAGCGGCCTTCTCGTCCCCGGCAGCGGCCTCACGAGCCAGGGCGAGCCGGTCGGCGGAGACATAGGCGAATTCCTGGGCGACGAAGTAGCCCGTGCCGGCGGTCAGGACGAAGACGGCCAGCAGGCCCAGCCAGGCTTCCACGGCACTCATCGGACACCACCCCGCCGCGTGCCGCGCTCAGGAGAATCCTGGCGGGATGGTCGGGGACTGTGCCCCGAGGGGTCCGTCGATCTGGCGGACAAGGTCGGTACTCCTCCCATAGCAGTGGGATCAGGACAACGATTCTGGCCACATCCTGGTTCCCGTGCATCCCGGCCCAGGCGTCCACGGCGGTCCGGGACGACCCCCGGCATGAGCGGCGTCGGGTTTCGCGCTGGCCGCCCGTCGGAAGAGGGCCGGGTCCAGGCCGGCGGTGGTGGCGCCGGCCCCCTCACCGCGGCGACCGGGCAGTGCGCGCGGTGCAGCATAGCCTGGCTCGACGACCCCAACAGCAGGCCGGCGAAGCCACCTCCCCCCCGAGCGCCGACGACCAGAAGCTGCGCGGCACTGCTTGCCCCGGTCAAAGCCTCACGGGCGCCGCCGCGCACCAGGCCGGGCTCGACCGGGACGTCCGAGTGCCTCTTGGCGATGGTCCGCGAGTGTCTCGGCCAGCACACGCTCCTCGACGGCCCCGGCGGGCAGGTCCGGTGTGTCCCCCGCCTGCCCCGGCCGGACGGACCCGGCGTCGTATGCAACGCGGGCCGGGCGGACCCCTGAGCAGCGCGGCGAGCGACGGCTCGCTCCAGCTCACCGCGCGCGACCGTGGTCAAGGAGAACTCAGCTGCGACGAACACCGCGCACGCCAGCGTCAACAGCAGCGCGAGCGGGAGCAGCAGGACCTCAGCCCTGGCGGCGGGGCGCGGGCCAGCTTGGCCGGCGCAAGTGCCCGCTTTCGGCCTTTCCTGCCATGCTTGGCTGGAGCAGGCCCCTCCCCGTCCTCGACCCGCCTTATGCTTCTACGTGCTTGTAGAAGGCCCGTGGCGGAACCGGGCCTCGCACACACCGGGGAGAGGACACGTATGGCTTCGATCGACCTGGACAAGGTGCTCGACAAGGCGTGGGCGGACAAGAGCCTGCCCGAGATCCTCGCCGCTCCGGTGGGAGCGCTCAAGGGTGTCTCCGACCGTGACGGCGAGCTGCTTCAGGAGGCGTTCGGGGTCAAGACCGTCGCCGACCTCGCCGAACTGAAGTACGTCCGCTGGGCGCAGGCGCTCGCCGCGCTCAACGCGGCCAAGTAACCGGCACCACTCACACGAAACACACGCACGCACGTACAAGGGAGTGGACGCCACGATGGTGTTCAAACGACTGCTCGGAGCGCTCGGCGTGGGCGGCCCCACGGTCGACACGGTCCTCGACCCGGGAGCCACTCATCCCGGAGGCACCCTGACCGGCCAGGTACATCTCAAGGGCGGCGAAGCCGACTTCGACATCGAGCACATCACCCTGGAACTGGTCGCCCGGGTCGAGGCCGAGCACGACGGCGGCGAGTCCGAGGGCGTGGTCACCTTTGAGCGGTTCACCGTCGGCGGCGGCTTCCGCCTCGCCGAGGGCGAGCAGCGCAGCATCCCGTTCAGCGTGATGCTTCCCTGGGAGACGCCGGTCACCGAGTTGCACGGGCAGGCCCTCGGCATCATCCTCGGCGTCCGCACTGAGCTGGCGGTGGCCGGCGCGAAGGACAAGGGCGACCTGGATCCGCTGGCCGTGCGGCCGCTCCCGGCGCAGGAGGCGATCCTCGAAGCCCTCGGGCAGCTCGGCTTCGGCTTCAAGTCCGCCGACCTGGAGTACGGCCGCATCGGCGGCACCGGCCAGCAGCTGCCGTTCTACCAGGAGATCGAGCTGGCCCCGGCGCCGCAGTACGCCCACCAGGTCAACGAGATCGAGGTGACCTTCCTGGCCAACCCGGGCGGCATGGAGATCGTCCTGGAGGCCGACAAGCGCGGCGGCTTCTTCTCCGAGGGCCATGACGCGCTCACCCGCTTCACCGTCGGCCACCACGACATGCGCGACTGGAACACCGAGGTCGACGGCTGGATCCGCCAACTGGTCGAGCACCGGGCGTCGTACGGCTCACACGGCTCGTACGGTTCCCACGGCTCGTACGGTTCCCACGCCGCCTACGGACACGACGGCCACCACGGACACGACGATCACCACCACGGCGGCCACCGCTCCGGCCCCGGCATGGGCACCGCCATCGCCGCCGGCGCGGCCGGACTCGCGGTCGGCGTCGTCGGCGGCATGGTCGCGGCCGAAGTCGTCGACGAGGTCGGCGACTTCTTCGAGGGCGACGAGGAAGAAGACGACTGACAGGGCGGGGCGGGCCGAGACGGGCGCTCACGCTGGCCGTGCGACGGAAGCTCCGCGACGATTCGGAAGCCGTCCGCCTTGGCGGGCGGCAACCGGCGTCGCGGAGGCGCGGCTTTTGGGAGTGAGACGCCCTTCATCCGGTCATCACCAGGCAACTGGTTCCAGGGGAGTGCGCCCGTCCTGTCCGTAATAGGCGTGTACCAGTGAGATCCGGGCGACTCGCCGGCCTTCTGTCACCGCGCGCTCCGCGGCCTTTCGCCCGGTGAAGGCCCGCTGCTCTCGTTCGTACACCTCGTAAGGCTCGGTGCTGGGCGGGGGGCCGAAGAGGCGGAACTCGTCTCTGTCCTGGACCAACGTGATGATGAGACGGTCATGAGTCCGGGGATCGCGGTACTCGTACCGTTCGGAGGTGGAGGCGTAACCAGGGAGGAACGGCGCCTGTGAGCCGGTCCACCGGCCGTTGCCGAGCGCCTTTCGCCATGTCTCACCGACCGTCCGCAGGTCGCCGTCGAAGACGACATACCGCTCCAGCCGCCACTGGCAGCTCAGCGGGCCAGGGGCTTCGCCTTCGAAGGCGACATGACGCAGGCAGTGGTCCGCGGCTGCGGCGCCGAGCTGCCGCGGTGCACCCGGCAGGGTGCCGACGGCCTCCTCCAGGCGGCGTTCGGCCGCCTCCTTCGCCTTGCCGCTCGCCGCGTTCACCTCAGCGGTTCGCGACGGGCCCGCCATCGGAGCCGCCACCCACGCGTAGCCGTACCACCCCGCTACGGCCAGGACTGCCAGCACAGTCATCACCCTTGCCGTATCGGCCATCCGGCTCCGCGCCCGCGGGCTTTCCCACCTTGCCATACCGCGACTCTCCCAAGCCCGTGTCACCGAACAGCAACGGATCCGTCCGGAATCCGGCAGATCCTCACTGACACAGATCCTCGAAATCTCGGGAACTCAGCAGCCGAGCCGCTAGTTTCTACGTTGCTGTAGATAAAACCGGGCAGCGGACCGTCATCAGGACGGCCTGGCCCGACCGACTGTTTGGAGTTCTCATGGCCCTGTGGGACCGCATCAAGGAATCCGCCACGCAGATGCAGACCCAGCTGGTGGCGAAGAAGAACGACCTCAAGAGCGGCGCCTTCCGCGACGCGAGCATGGCGATGTGCGCACTGGTCGCGGCGGCCGACGGCACCATCGATCCGTCCGAACGGCGGCGCGTGGCCCAGCTGATCGCCACCAACGAGGTGTTGCAGAACTTCGACGCCATGGACTTGCAGCGCCGCTTCGAGGACAACCTGAACAAGCTGACTGCCGACTTCGACTTCGGCAAGGTCAGCGTCCTGCAGGAGATCGCCAAGGCGAAGAAGAAGCCCGCCGAGGCCCGTGCCGTCATCCAGATCGGCATCGTCATCGGCGGCGCCGACGGCGACTTCGACAAGACCGAGCAGGCCATTGTCCGCGAGGCGTGCTTCACGCTCGACCTGCCGCCGCACGAGTTCGATCTCTGATCGCCCTGCGCCGTCCGCGCCGGGCGGACACCGACGCGTCGGCCCGGCATGCGGCTCGGCCGGCCGTCGAGATCCCGGCGTTGTCCAGCTTTCGGCGGATCCGAACCCCCGGGATGTGCGCCCCCGATCACATCACCGGATGTCGGCGGGGTCGAGATCGGCTCCGACGACGAGGGTCACCACCCCCGCTGTGCCGTCCGCGCCCTGCTCCACCTGTGCGCCGGGGAGCCGGGCGGCCAGCGCCTCGGCCTGTTTGTCCAGGCCCTGCGGATGAGCGACCGCGGTGGCGCGGGTGTTCTCCGGGGCGTTGCCCGTGCCGACGACGGTGAGGCCCGCCTCGCGCAGCTTCTCGGCGACGGCCGCGGCCCGACCTGTGACGCCCGTGCCGTTGAGGACCTGGACGCGCACGGAGGAGGCGTACACCGGGTTCTTCGCGGCCGCCAGCAGCCGGTCCTTGTCGACCTCCTTGTCCTGGGCGAGGGACGTGAACAGGTCGGCGGCCTGCGGGTACTGCCACACGATGTTGGCCTTGTCGGTGGCCACATCCGCCTCGCGCGGGTAGTTGGGGACGGTGAGGAAGGTCAGCCGCTCGCTCGGGATGCCCTGGACCTCGGAGGCGAGGCCGTACAGCGGCTTGACGCCGGCCAGGTCCTCGTCCGTGGTCAGCGACTTGGTGGCGGACTGCAGAAAACCGTACAGCGCGTTGGGGCTGGTCAGCTTGGACTGCGCCTTCCTGGCCAGGGCGTCCATGAATTCCTGCTGGCGGCCGATGCGCCCGATGTCGGAGCCGTCGCCGATGCTGTAGCGGGCGCGGACGTAGCCGAGCGCTTCCTCGTCCTTGACGGTCTGGCAGCCGGCTTCCAGGTCCAGGCGGGCCTTCTCGTCGTGGATGGCCTGCTCGGGGCAGACCTCTATGCCGCCCAGGGCGTTGACCATGCCTTTGAAGCCCTGGAAGTCGACCGACATGAAGTGGTCGATGCGCAGGCCGGTGTTCGCCTCGACGGTCTTGATGGTGCAAGCGGCGGCGCCGGCCACCTCGCCGCCGGCGCCGCCGATGGCGAACGCCTCGTTGATCTTGAAGTGGTGCGGGGCGGACGTGGTGCCGTCGCCCTTGTCGCACGAGGGTATTCGCACCCAGGAGTCACGCGGGAGGGACACCACAGTGGCCCATTCCCTATTCGCCGGGATGTGCAGCACCATCAGCGTGTCCGACTGCATGGTGGTCAGACCCCGGCCGTACTCGGCATTGTCACCGTCCCGGCTGTCGGAGCCGACGACCAGGATGTTCTTCGAGCCCGGACTGAGGTTGACGGGGCGGTCACCGCCGAGTTTGTTGTCGACGTCGGCGGAGCTGATGTTGCCGTTCAGCTCCTGGTACACCCACGCGCCGACCCCCGCGACGCCGAGGATGAGGACCGCGAACGCTCCGGCGGCCCAGGTCAGGATCCGGCCTCGCCTGGTCAGCCGCACCGGCCAGCCGCCGACCGGAGCACTCCGCCGCCTGCCCCTGCCGCCCACCGGCGCTCCCTCCTCTGCGCGGTCCATCCGGCCTTTCAGCCGCTGCTGAGCGTTCGGTGCCTGCGGGCACCGGACGGCGGAACTCTACATGTATGTAGATATACGAGCGGGTGGCGGGTATGTCTCACCGCATCCGGCTCCATCACCATGACCGCGCTCTGCGCACTGGCCGCCATCCTGGTCGCCGGTCTCGCGGCACTGGCCGACCACGCCTGACCGGCTGCCGCCCGGCTCACAGAGGTGTCGCGGCGTGCAGGATGAGGACCATCGTCACCGCGGAGTTCGCGGACGACATTGCGGACGCTGCCGTACCCGCGGCCGCACCCCACACCGCCAGCCCCACCGAGGTGAACACCGACGGCCAGCTGCGCACCGCGGGCGCCGGACCGAGCAGAGCGGCCACCCGGCGCGGCACCGGCCCTGGCGCCGCGAGACCCGCCAGCGTCGCCACCGGGGTGCCCCGGGATACGAGCGCCGCCTTGCCGATCGCGTGCGCCACCGTCCGGCGGCTGCCGACCGCATTGGCCGCCTCCTCGTCCGCCCACCGCTCGGCCGTATACGACACCGCTGTGCGCAGCGGGCGCAGGAACGGGTTGGCGCGCGCGGCCAGTTGCACGGCGAGCAAGTAGCGGTGGTGCTGGGCGGCGAGGTGGGCCCGCTCATGGGCGAACAGGGCGCGCCGCTCGGCCGGTTCGAGGCAGTCCAGCAGAGCGGTGGTCACCACGACCCGGCGCCGTCGGCGGCCGGGCAGCGCGTACGCGTACGGAACCTGGTCGGGCAGGACCGCTACCTCCCTGTCAGGCAGGCCGGCCAGCGCCCGATGGGCGCGGCGACGCACCCGGCCGTGCCGCCACAGCGTGCGGCCACAGGCCACCACCACCAGGCACAGAGCCGGGATGGCAGCCTTGCCGGCCACCTCGTCGTACGGCACCGCCTCGCGCACCTCGGGATCCGACCAGCCGTCGGGCAGTGGGTTGCCGGGCAGCTGGGCGGTGCCGACCACCATCACCAGCCCCAGACACACCGTGCTGCACACCGCCATGACCGCGGCCACCCCGGTCAGCAGCCGCGTCGCGGTCCGCGGATGCAGCCGCTGCTCGGCCAGACGCGCGATCGGCCAGGCACTTAACGGCAGGACCAGCGGCAGAAAGACGAACACCCCCATGAGGCTTCAGTCTTCCCCTTCGCTCCGGGGCTGACCCAGCAGTTCGCGCAGCAGCCGCTCGTCGTCCGGACCGAGCCCGGTGATGAAGCTGGCCAGCACGGCCTCCCGATCGCTCTCGGCGTCCAGCACCTTGCGCATCTTGTGCGCGGCCAGGCCCGCCTGATCCGACGCGGGCGTCCACGCGAAGGACCGGCCCGCCCGCTCGCGTGTGACGGCCCCCTTGGCCAGCAGCCGGGTCAGGATCGTGATCACGGTCGTGTAGGCGAGATCCCCGCCGAGCCGCTGCTGCACCCAGCCGGCCGTGGCCGGGCCGTTCGCCTCCCGCAATGCCGACAGGACGAGCGCCTCCAGCTCACCCTGCCCCCGCCGCCGGGAACCCCGCCGGTCATCCGCCACGCCCTGTCTCCCTTCCGCCGACCCGAGATCACGAGCGGTCCATCGTATGGGGGCCTGACCGCCGCTCATCGCGCGCCAGTCCGCCATCAGGACATCTACAGAAGTGTAGAAGACAGGCTTCCGGGTGCATGCTTCCGTACTCTCTACAGTCCTGTAGATTCAGATCTGGGTCCCCTGGGCCCTGATCTGACGTATCGAGAAGGAGGACGCAGTGGGAGTTTCCCTGGCCAAGGGCGGCAACGTCTCTCTCAGCAAGGAGGCGCCCGGC
Source organism: Streptomyces sp. PR69 (assembly GCF_026420845.1). Taxonomy (GTDB): domain Bacteria; phylum Actinomycetota; class Actinomycetes; order Streptomycetales; family Streptomycetaceae; genus Streptomyces. The sequence continues at coordinate 127,556 of NZ_JAOWCB010000010.1, forward strand.
CTGACAGCCGTCCTGGTCGGCTTGGGCTGGGACGTACGCACGACCACCGGTGCCGACTACGACCTCGACGCCTCCGCCCTCCTGCTGGATGTCTCCGGCAAGGTGCTGTCGGACCGGCACTTCGTCTTCTACAACAACCTCACCAGCCCGGACGGCTCGGTCGAGCACACCGGCGACAACCTCACCGGCGAGGGCGAAGGCGACGACGAGGCCATCAAGGTGAACCTCGCCGCGGTACCCGGCGAGGTCGACAAGATCGTCTTCCCGGTCTCCATCCACGACGCCGAAAGCCGCGGCCAGAGCTTCGGCCAGGTGCGCAACGCCTTCATCCGCGTCGTCGACCAGGCCAGCGGCGCCGAGATCGCCCGCTATGACCTGTCCGAGGACGCCTCGACCGAGACGGCCATGGTGTTCGGAGAGCTGTACCGCCACGGCGCGGAGTGGAAGTTCCGCGCCGTGGGACAGGGTTATGCCTCCGGGCTGGCCGGGATCGCCGCCGACTTCGGCGTGAACGTCTGAGACCGGACGGATCGCCCGGCCGGGCCTGCTCCTCGGCAGTGGGCCCGGCACGGCGCCCCCGCTCAGCGGCGCCGAAGCACCCCATCCCTCAGGAGAGCACGTGTCCGACCCGCTCTGCCTCCGTCCCGAGGACCGGGCGGACTTCGAGACAGTACTGCACCTGGCGTTGAACACCCAGGACATTCGAAGAGCTGTTCGCGCCGATCCGACCGGTCGTGCCGCCGCCCGTCTGCGCGTACGGGTGCTCGCCGACGCCGACGAGATCGCCGGCGCCGCACAGGGCGAGTACCGCAGGTACCTCACCCTGGACGCGTCCGCCGGAGAGGAGCCGCCGCGCTACCCCATGGACGGCAGCGTGTTGCCCGCCCTCGCCGTGCTCACCCCCCTCGTGGCCGGCTCGTCGGCCGCGGTCCTGCTCGTGCTCGGTTACGTGCTCCGACTGTCGGATTCCCAGGGGTCATTGCCCGGACCGCTCGTTACCGCCGGCTGGATCCTCGCGCTGGTCGCTGCCGCGAGCGCGCTCACCGCCCTCGGTGCGATGCTGGCCGTGGCGATACGCGGGCGCCGCGGATCCGCGCACCCTGCCCGCCTGGAGCAGGCACGGCTGGAGTGGCAGCAGGCCCTGCTGGCCCGCGGCATGCTGCCCTGCCTGCGCCGATACATCGCTGAGGACCCGTCCCTCCGCCCCGCACCGACTACATCCGCCGCCGACTCCAACGGCGCTCCCCCTGCGCCGACCGACTAGCACCCGTACGAACTCGAAGGAGACAAGCACCCTCATGTCGATCAACCTGAGCAAGGGCCAGCAGATCAGTCTGAGCAAGGCCGACGGCAATGCCCTGACCTCCGTCCGCATGGGCCTGGGCTGGCAGGCCGCACCCCGCAAGGGCTTCCTTGCCAAACTGACCGGCGGAAGCGAGATCGACCTGGACGCTTCGGCCGTACTCTTCGCCGCAGGGCAGCCGGTGGACGTCGTCTTCTTCCAGCACCTGGTCAGCGACGACGGCTCCGTCCGGCATACGGGCGACAACCTCACCGGCGGCGCCGGCGCCGGAGGCGACGACGAAGCAATCCTCGTCGAACTGGCCCGCGTGCCCGCGCACGTCGACCAGATCGTCTTCACCGTCAACTCCTTCACCGGCCAGACTTTCGCCGAGGTGCAGAACGCCTTCTGCCGCCTGGTCGATGAGACTGCGGGCGCCGAACTGGCCCGCTACACCCTCACCGGCGGCGGTCACCACACCGCCCAGATCATGGCGAAGGTCTACCGCACGGGTGGCGGCTGGCAGATGAAGGCCATCGGCGAACCCGCCACCGGCCGCACCTTTCAGGACCTGCTCCCGGCGATCGCCCCCCACCTGTGACGGAATCCGATTCTCCTGCAAAGATTCGGAGCCGCAGTGAGCGATCACTCCACGCGAACGGACGGCTCAGCTCAGGAGGATGGTCATGTCCTCGGCGCTATGTCCGGCTGAGGCGGGAGAGCAGCCCCCGGTGCGCCCACCCTGTCCGGCGCAGACCCGTCCAGATGCAGCAAGCAGCCATGCCGATTCCCAGCGCGGTCGCACCGAGCGGGGACGAAACGGCACCCATCACGGCAATGCCGATCACCACGACGACGAGACCGTCAAACTGCCAGACCAGAACGCGCAGTCCGGAGAGGTCGCCGAACGGCGTGATGATCGGGAGCAGCAGCTCCAGCGGCAGCTGCAGCTTCATCTCGCGCAGGAACCTGGCGCTGAGCACCAGCGCCGTTGACGCCGCGGCGAGGAGGGCCGTGTTCACCAGGCGTCCGCCGTGCGGCGGCCACTGGGTCGTGATCGCGAGGCCGCCTCCCAGGACTACTCCGGTCACTACGGCGACGACCGGCCATGCCAGCGTGCGGGCGAGCATCCCGCCCGACCGCTCACCGAACAGGGGGGCCAGGGTCAACTCGTCGCGCAGGCCGCGCCAGGTCTCGCTCACCCATCCGGATCCCAGGTATACGGAGACCGATCCGGCCACCCACGACAGCGACGCCGGGATGCCTGTCGGCCCGGCGGCTCCGAGGGTCAGCAGGGCGCCGCCGATCAGCAGGAACACCGCGGCTGCCAGCGCGCGACCGGGCGTCCGCAGCGCTCGCGTCGCGCCCTGAGCGATATGGCCGCGAAGGCGTCCATCCGACCGGAGCAGAGCCGACGTGAGTCCTCGCGGCTCCGGCCGGTACAGGTCGAGCGCATGGTGGAGCGTTCCCGTCCAGGCATACGCCTGGGCCTGGGAGGCGCGCGCCGACTCGCGCGCGAGCCTGCCGAGGTCGACCGTCCGGATCGACCGGAAGGCAGCCCGTCCGAGGCACACGGCCGCGGTCGCCAGCACACCGGCGACGAGCCACAGGCCGCCCCCGCCGTCCAGAGCCGTCCTGCTCAGCACCGTCACGATGAGCGCCACAGCGCCCGCAGCAGAAGCGAGCAGGAGGTTGTCCGGCACCGCTCGGACCTGGCCCCACAACCAGGCTGCCGAGGCGACGGCGCAGAGCCCCGCCGCGACCGCGAGACTCTGTAGCGCGGTGTCGAGACGATCGAAGAGGTCAGTGATGAGGTACGCCGTCGTGACCACCGACAGCAGCGTGGACATGCCCGCATACACCAGTCGGCGGCGGGCGATCGCGCCGAGGTAGTGCGCCGGGGACAGGTCCGTGGACACGAACACGTGCAGCAGGAACGGCTGGAGCACCAGCGGTCCCCAGAACCGGCCGGCGAGCTGGGCGCACCAGCACGCTGCCGCCGCGAGCCCGCAGGCCACGGGAGTCGCCCCGGCGAGAGACCCCACGGGCAGGAGCGCCGGCGAAGTGCTCGCCGCGTACACGACCGGCACTAGGTAGAAGACGGCGAACAGGGCGACGAGATAGACGGCGTACGCGCGGCCACGCACCGTGGCGCGCCCGCCGCGGCGGGCGTACCGGTGCCACACGGCGTGGACGCGGGTTCTGGCATCCGAGTCGAGTGGTGCGATGCTGTGCGTCGTCATCCCAACTCCACGCGGCCGTCGCACGCGTCCACCAAGCTGCTCTCGTGGGTGGCGACCAGGAACGCCGTGCCGTTTCTCGCCCGTTCGGTGAGCAGCGTGGCCACCAAATCGACGCGGTGACTGTCGAGGTGCCGCTCGGGCTCGTCGAGCAGCACGACGTCGGCAGGACGAACCAACACCGCTGGATGCGCAAGATTTTGTGAGACCGTATCCGGGCCGGTGGTAGCGAATGACCGTGTGGTCGAGAGCCAGACGTTCCGCAACCCACTCCCACGATTCCAGCGACTGCCCCAGGCCATCGGGCTGCTCCCGCCGCAATGGCGGTGCCTGTCCGTGGTCGACCACGACCGGATCGCGCTGGGCGTCCCGTACGGCGTGTTTCCGGGCACCCCGGACGAGCTGCGCGCGCGGCTCGAACGGGTCGTCACCGACAGCGCGCTGACCGGCTGGAGCCTCGCACCCTGAGCCCTGAGCCTCAGGTCCAGCGCACTGCGCCTTTAAGTCTCGTGCGCCCTGCGGCGGCTGCGTCGGCGCCGCAGGGAGGGCGGTAAGGGATGCCGGGCAGATGGCGCCGCCACTCGCCCCTGGTGATCCGCGGTCGCGCCACGGCGCACACCCGGTCGGCGACGCGGTCGGCGTCCGTCTGCCACAGCCGCAGCGTCCAGTCGTTGGAGCCGGTCGCCAGGGTGCCGCCGCGCGGGCTGAACGCTGCCGCGCTGACCGCCTCCGTGTGTCCTTCCAGGGTCGCGAGCCGCCGGGGGCGGGCGGGGTCCGCGATATCCCAGAGCCGGGCCGAACCGCCGTTGCCGACCGTCGCCAGCGTGCCGCCGTTCGCGCTGAAGGCTGTGGCGTAGACGGTGTCGGCATGCCCCTCCAGCCGGGCCAGCGCCCGCGGCCGGCGGAGATCGCCGATGTCCCACAGCCGCGCCGTGTGATCGCTGCCGGCCGTGGCCAGGAGCCGTCCCCCCGGACCGAACGCCACCGACTTGACCATGTCGGTGTGCCCTGTGAGCCGGGCCAGCGCCCGCGGCCGGGCGGCGTCGGCGATGTCCCACAGGCGCACGGTCCGATGGCGGCCGGCCGCCGCCAGCACCCGGCCGTCAGGGCTTACGGCCACCGATTCCAGCGGTCCGTCGCCGCGCAGGACCGCACGGGACCGTGCGCGCCCCGTCGCGGACACCCCCCAGAGCCGTACCGCGCCGTCCACACCTCCGCTGATCAGCAGCGTCCCGTCCGGGTGGAAGGCCACTGAGCTGACGGCTCCCGTGTGGCCCCGCAGCACCTGCTCCTTCCGCCCCTCGCCGTTCGGGCGCATGCGCCACAGCCGCACCGCGTGGTCGAGGCTTCCGCTGGCCAGCAGCGTTCCGCCGGGGTGGAAGGCCACCGAGTTGACGGCTTCCGTGTGGCCCCGCAGGACGTCTTTCTCCCGCGCCTCGCCGTTCGGGCCCACCCGCCAGATCCGCACCGTACGGTCATAGCTGCCGCTGGCCAGCAGCGTTCCGCCGGGGTGGAAGGCCAGCCCGTAGACGGAGCTCAGATGGCCGACGCCACCCGGTGCGGGCAGGTCCCACAGCCGTACCGTGTGGTCGTCTCCGCCGGTGGCGAGGGTGCGGCCGTCCGGGCTGAACGCCATGGCCCCGATCGCCCCGGTGTGACCCGTGAGCGTACGCAGCAGGCGCGGCCTCCGCGGATCGCGGACGTCCCAGAGGTGGACCAGACGGTCGACGCCGACCGTGGCCAGGGTGCCGCCGTCCGGGCTGAAGCCGACCGCGCGCAGGGTGTCGCCGTCGCCCCGGAACGTCGCCAGCTCGGCGGGACGCCCGGTGTCGCCCATGCGCCACAGCCGCACGGTACGGTCCCGGCTCCCGGTGGCGAGGGTGCGGCCGTCCGGGCTGAAGGCCACCGTGGTCAGCGGGCTGTCACCGGCCATAGTGAGCGAGGCGGGCGAGGCGGGCGAGGCGGGCGAGGCCGGCGAGGCCGGCGAGGCCGGCGAGGCCGGCGTGGCGGGTGCGGCAGGCGGCGGCGCGCTCCCGGTGTCGGTTCCCCACAGCCGTACGCCCCCGTCCGCTCCGGCGGCCGCCACACGGGAGCCGTCCGGCTGGAAGGCGACCGCCGTGACACCGCCCCCGGGATCGTCCCAGACGCGGGCGTCGGTCAGCCCGGAGCCGCGGCGCACCTCCCAGCGGCGGATCTCCGGCCCGTCGCCCGCGGCCACCAGAGTGTGCCCGTCCGGGCTGAAGGCGAGCGCCCGCGGGCGGTGCGCGAGGGCTGCCGCGCCCAGGGCGGCGGGGCGGGAGGCGTCGGACACATCCCACAGCCGCACCGTACGGCCGGGGCCCGCGGTCACCAGCATGCGCCCGTCCGGGCCGAACGCGACGGCCGCGGCCCCGCGGGCGGCGGCCTCGTCGGCGGGCGGTTCCGGTCCGGCGGCCTCCCCGTCGGCGGGCGGTTCCGGTCCGGCGGCCGACAGCTTCCCCAGTTGCCGGGCGCGATGGGGGTCGGCGACGCCCCACACACGCACCGTCCCGTCGTCCTCGGCGGCGGCCAGCCGCCGCCCGTCCGGGCTGAACGCCACGCTTCCCACCGGACCCGCGGGCCCGGTGAGCAGCGTGGCGTACGGGGACGCGGAGGTCTCCAGCAGACTGCTGCGCGCCTCGGCAGTCGGCGCCAGCCGGAAGGCCGCGAGCGAGATCTGCGCGGCCAGCGCCGGGTTGCCTGCCCGCAGCGCCGACGCCACCTCGGCGGAGCGCTGTGAGACGGCGATATTGCGCTGCTGCGCCGCCTCCCGCTGCGCCCTGACCGCATAGGCGGTGGCGATCGAGGTGCAGACGAGCAGCAGCGCGAGGAGCGCGGCCAGCCTGCGGGTCCGCCGGTGCCTGCGGCGTACACCGGCCGCCTCCTCGTCCCGCGCGGCCCGGCTGGCGTCGAGGAAACGCCGCTCACGGGCGGAGAGCAGCGGGGAGTTCCGGGCGGCCCACTCCAGGGACATATCGAGCCGGGCCCCGCGCAGCAGCGCCCCGGCGTCGTGGCCCAGCGACTCCCACAGCCGGACCGCCTCGGAGAGCTGCCGGTGCAGGCGCAGGCCCGCGCGGTCCTCGGCGAGCCAGCGGTGCAGTCTGCTCCAGCCGCGGATCAGGGTCTCATGGCCGAGATCGACGCCGCCGCGGTCCAGCGTGATCAGCCGCGCGGCGGCCAGCCGTTCCAGCACGGCCTCGGTGTCGGGGTCGCCGTCCAGCTCGTCGCGGCTGATGCGGCGCTTGGTGTCCTCGGTGCCCTCGCCGGGGGCGACAAGGCGGAGCAGCACATGCCGGGCCTTCTCCTGCTGCCGGGGCGGCAGCTCTGCGTAGAGCCGCTCGGCGGTAAGCGACAGGGCGCCGTCGATGCCGCCGGTCGTCCGGTAGCCGACCAGGGTCAGGGCATTGCCGCGACGCCGTCGCCAGGTCTCCAGCAACGCGTGCGAGAGCAGCGGCAGGGCGGCCGGGCGGCCGGCGGCCTGGGCGGTGAGCTCCGCCAGCAGCGCGCTCTCCACCGTGCAGCCGGCGCGTACGGCGGGCCGGACGACGGCGCGGCGCAGCTCGTCGCCGCTCATCGGCCCGAGCGGGAAGGAGGCGTCGCCGAGGACCTCGGCCAGCGGGCCGCAGTCCACGCAGTGCGGATAGAAGTCGGCCCGCGCCCCGAGCACCACCCGGCAGCGGCCGGGCTGTGCGGCGGCCGCCGCGAGGAGCGCGTCGATGAAGCGGGAGCGCTCTTCCGGCTGCTCGCAGAGCGTGAAGACCTCCTCGAACTGGTCGACGACGATGAGCAGTTCACGGGAGGTAAAGCAGTCGGGCAGCTCCTTGCCGATGACCCGGTGCAGCCCATGGGGGTCGGCGGCCAGCTCGCTGTGGAGGTCCGAGGGCGAGCCGCCCGTCAGCCTGCTCAGCTGCACGGCGCATTCCTGGAGGGGGTGGGTGCCGGGGGTGAGCAGCAGCGCCGCCCCGTCCTCCGACTGCCAGCGGGGGAGCAGCCCGGCCCGCAGCAGTGACGACTTGCCTGACCCGGAGGCCCCGAAGACCACCAGGAAGCGGCTGTGGTCCAGCCGCTCCCGCAGGGCGTCCACGGCCGCCTCCCTGCCGAAGAAGCGCTCCGCGTCCGCGGGTTCGTATGCGGCCAGCCCCACATAGGGCGCATCGCCCTCATCGTCCGGCCGGGCCGCCGGCCGATGGGCCGCGGCCGGCTCCGCGAGATCCTGCCAGCGGCGCTCCCATTCGACGGGGTCGCCGCCGCAGGCCCGTACATACGCCAGCGTCACCGCGAGGCTCGGAAGTCTGCGGCCGCCCGCCGCCTCGGACAGCGCGGCCGGCGAGTAGTGCGTACGCGACGCCAGTTCACGGTAGGTCGGGGAGCCCGCGCGCCGCCGCAGCCGACGCAGTGCGGCCGCAAAGTGCAGTAACGGGCTGTCTCCCTCGTCCAGCGGGCGCTCTCCGCGTGGCATCGCTCACCACCGCTCGGGCCATTGTTCACGGTCCGTTGTTCACTACCCCGGCCCCGGCCGTGAACAACCTCGCACCGGCTAGACAGAACGTCGCCGACGGTCCCGAACGGTCACGAACGCGAAGAGGAGGCACGGATGAGGACACAGATCTTCCGGCGACGCCCGGCCGGAACCCCGGGCCGCCGCCGGGCGGCGGCGGGCCTGCTGCTCGGGGCGGCCATGACCGCGGTCACGCTGCTCGCCGTGTCCCTGACGGCGTCGTCACGCACCGGGGACACCGGGAACACCGGGGACACCAGGAACACCGGGGATACCAGGAACACCGGGGATACCAGGGATATGGAGCCGACGGCACGTCCCCTGACCGACCGGGAGACCGCCCTGCTCGACCGTGCCGAGCAGCTGCTGCTGCGGGCCTGCATGCGGGAGCACGGCTTCGTCTACCAGCCCGCCGAGCCGCACCGGGCCACCGCCCCAAGGGAGTTCCCCTATGTCATCGACGACCCCCGGTGGGCCGCCAGGCATGGCTATGGCACCGCGCTGCGGGCCGAACTCGACGAAGCCCGCAGAAACGACCCCAACCAGCGCTACTTCCGCAGCCTTCCCGCCGAGCGCCGGGCCGCCGCCCTCCGCGCGGCCAACGGCGAGAACCCCCGGGGGCTGACCGCGCGCACCCCCGACGGCCTGGTGCTCACGCGCAGCGCCGACGGATGCCGGTCCACGGCAGAGCGCGAGCTGTACGGCGACCTCGCTGCCTGGTTCCAGGCCCGGTCCACCGTCGAGTCCCTCGACTGGATGCGCCGGGAGAGGGTGACGGCCGACCCCCGGTACACCGCCGCGGTCGCCGACTGGGCCCGCTGTATGCGGGCCCAGGGCCATCCCCACGAGAGCCCGGCGGCGCTGCGTGCCTCGCTGCCCGCGCCTGAGCGCGCCCTCCCCGCCGACGAGGAGCTCCCCGCCGCCGAAGAGAAGGAACTGGCCACGGCGGAGGCGCGGTGCGCCCTGGACACCGGCCTCGCCGAGACGGCCCGCACGCTCGACGCACAGCACGCCGATGAACTCCAGCGACAGCACCGGTCCGCGGTGGACACCGCACGGCGGCTGCAGCTGGCAGCACTGCCCCGAGCCGCGCGGATCACCGCGCAGACGGCCGACGGGCGGTGAGATCCGCACAACCCGTCCATCCGCACACAACCGCACACATCAGCACACGACCTACGGAGAGAACCATGATGAACACCGGCCGCCTCAGCCTTGCCGCGGCGACGCTCACCCTAGCCGCCCTCACCGCCCTCACCGCCCTCACCGCCGTCCCCTCGGCCAACGCGGCCCCGGCCGGAGAGTCCGCACCCCGGCCCACCGCCGCACCGGTGTCCGCCGCAGCCCCCGACGGCCATCTGCACGCGTACTTCGACATCAACTTCCGGAACTACTGCGGCGGCTGGGTCGGCAATGCCGGCAACTGGGGCCAGTGCCGCAACAAGGCATCTTCCCTGTGGAACAACGGTTACCCCGGCAACCTCGACGACGTCTGGGTGCACTGGGACACGGGCTGCCGTGGCGCGCGGCGCGGAGTGCACAACGGGGTCGCTCTCGCCGACCTGAGGCGGTGGACGTTCGACCGCAACACGGGACCCGGCTCCGGAGAGGCGCTCAACGACAACATCTCCTCCCACTGCTGGACCAATCTGCCGTGAGGCTGCCGGGCCGCCGTCCAGGCGGTCCTGACCGACACAGGGCCCGTGCTCCGCAACGTATCCGCGGAGCACGGGCCCTGCGCCCTGTCAGCACCGTGCGTCCAGCGGGTGGCCCAGGACTTCGCCGTCCAGCTCGGCGTACGCGCGCCGCAGATTGCCCACGATCCGTTCGGGAGCCGCCGTCAGATGCCCGAAGTCGCCCGGGCCCGCCGCCCTGGCGGCCTGAAGCGGGGTGAGGTCCTGTGACCAGCCTTTGAGGGCGACGGACTGGATCCACCGCAGATATGCCTCGGTCTCGTCGAACGCCTCGGGGCCGCAGACCCGGCCGTGTCCGCAGACCACGGTGCGCGCCCCCAGAGCGCGCAGCGTCCCGACGGCGCGGAGCATGCCTTCGACGGACCCCAGCAGGGCGGAGGGCGCCGTGCCGCAGGACACGACGCCGCCGGCGAAGAGGAGTCCGTCGCCGGGGAGCCATGCGGCGATGTCATGGGCGGTGTGCGCGGGGCCGCAGGACAGCAGCTCGATCCGCCGCGGGCCGCAGTGCACCGTGAGCCGGTCGTCGAAGGTGACGGACGGCTGGGCGGCGCCGGCGTCCCTCCCCGCACGGGCCAGGGTGTGCGCGATGACGACCGCGCCGGGGAAGGCGGCGCCGCCGAAGGGGTGGCCACCGCAGTTGTGGGTGCTGACGACCGTCCGTACGGGCCCGGCGTCCAGGGTCCTGACGGATCTGGCCAGCCTCCGGGCACGGGCCTCGGGCACGGCCGCGCCGATGACGGTCACCCCGTCCGGGCCCGCGACGACGCCCGCGACGACGCCCGCGCAGTCCGGGGTCCCGCCATGGTCCGGTTCGGCGTACGCGAACACGCCGTCAGCGAGCGCGGTCAGCTGCGCGGGCCTGTCGCCGAAGGCCCGCGGCCGCAAGGGCACAACGGTGGAGCGCTCCCCGTGGCGGGGTTGCGGTCTTGGCATAACGGGCCCTTTCCGACGGGCTGGTGTGGAGTGCGGGTTCGGTCGGGGAACCCGGACGGGGCGCAGGGTCAGGGCGTCGGGGCCAGCGCGCCGAGCCTGCCGTTCTCCCCGGCCTGAACCGCGCCCTGAGCCCCGGTCCCTGCCCCCGCCCCTGCCCCGGTCTGAACCCCGGGCGACGCCACCGCGCCGAGCAGAAACTCCTCGTGCAGGGCGGACACCGCTCGCGCGCAGTCCGCGTCCCGCACGGTCGCGGAGATCCGCGCCTGCGAGGCGGCGATGGAGAGGGGCTCGATCCCGGAGGCGACCAGCGCCGTCAGCATCCGGCCCGCACACCGGGGATCGCTCAGCAGACCCGCGCCCACGACGGAGACCTTCGCCACGCGCGCGTCGACGGCCACCTCGCACGGAAACGCGGTCAGCACGCTCATTGCGGCGTCGACGTCCTTGCGGGCCACGGTGAAGTCCCAGCCGTGCCGTCCCGAGCGGTCGGTGAACCGGGTCACCACATCGACGGTGACCGAGGCTTCGGCGAGCAGGGAGAAGCCCTCCGCCCCGAACGGCGGGGCGTCGGAAGAGGCGGCGCCCATGGTGATCCTCGCGCTGTCGGGGTCATGGGCCACAGCGATCACTCGGTCATCGGATTCCAGCATCTGGGTTCCCTTCCAGTCCGAGACCACGACGGTCCCGGGGCGGCGGTTGAAGGCACTGCGCACGCGGATGTCCACGCCCGCGCGTCCGGCAAGTTCCACCGCGCGCGTGTGCAGCACGCGCGCGCCGGCGTAGGCCATCTCCGCCATGACGCTGTTGCGGACGGAGGGGATCGGCTGAGCGTCGGGCACGAGGCGTGGATCGGCGGAGTGGATTCCGTCGACGTCGGTGTAGATCTCGCAGCATTCGGCGTCCAGTTCGACGGCGAGCGCCACGGCCGAGGTGTCCGAGCCGCCCCTCCCGAGGGTGATCACATCCCCTGCTTCGTTCACCCCCTGGAAGCCGGCCACGACGGCCACCTGGCCGCGGGCCAGGGCCTGGCGCACCTTCGTCGCGTCGATCCGTGCGATGCGCCCGTCGGCATGCGCCCCGGAGACCTCGAACCCGGCCTGGCCTCCCAGCAGCGACAGCGCGGAGACGCCCATGTCGTCCAGCGCCATGGCCAGCAGGGCGGCGGAGCGCGCCTCTCCGGTGGCCAGCAGCTGGTCGAGCTCCCTGGGCGGCGGCACGGCGGCGGCGGTGAGCGCTTCCTCGACGAGCCGGTCGGTGGAGTCTCCCCGTGCGGAGACGACGACCACGGTCGCGTACCCCTGCCGGCGCACTTCGGCGACTCTCCGCGCGATCTGGGCGAGCCGCTCGGGGGTGGCGCCCATCGATGTCCCGCCGAATTTCAGGACGCGGATCGGCCCTGTCGTGCCAGCTGTGTCAACCGTGCCAGCTGTGTCAGCCGTGGCAGGGGGACGCCGAGACGCGGAGCGAGCGGATTTCATCGGATCAAGCCCTTTCAGGAGTGCGCCGGCGCCTTCGCCGGCTCTGTGGCGGTGGCGTCGGTGGAGGTGACGTCCGTGGGGGTGACGGCGGCGCAGGCCGCCATGGCGGTGAAGTGGCGGCGGAACACCACGACGAGGACGGTGGCGGCGAGCGCGGCGGCGGCGCCCCCGAGGAAGGAGACCGGGCCGAGACCGGCGCCGATGAGGGCGAGGCCGGCCACCACGGCGAGCGACTCGGCCAGGCCCCATACGAAGGTCAGCGTGCCGATGGCCAGCGCGGGGCGGCCGCCGGAGATGCCCACGGCCAGCGTCTGGTAGACGGGTCCGTAGATCATCTCGCCGAGCGTGATGCCCAGCACCGCCAGCAGCATGACCGGCATGCCGGCTCCGGCGGCGACCAGCAGCGCCGTGCCCGCGCCCAGGGCCAGGTTGGAGATCACGACAAGCGCCGGTTCGCCCAGGGTGCGCGACCACCGGGTGACCAGTGCCTGGAGCAGCACGATGGCCACGCTCCCGGCGGCGAACAGCAGCCCGACGCTCCGCGCTCCCAGCAGCGGGGTCGCATAGGCGGAGAACACCCCGTAGAACTGCGCATACGCCACGGTGGTGAGGAAGTTGGCCGCCAGCAGGATCGCCACGACACGTCTGCCGGGCGCGGCGGGCCGCGCGGCGGCCGGTGCGCCGGAGGGCGGCGCGCTCCGCCCGGCCAGACGGGCGGCCAGCAGGATGCCGACCGCGGCGAAGCCGATCGGGGCCAGCGCGTAGAAGCGCTCCGAAGCGGTGTAGGCCAGCGAGGAGACCAGGGGAGCCAGTCCCCCCGCGGCGTTCAGCGCGATGTTCTCGTAGGAGAAGGCTCTGCGCGTCTGGGCCGAGTCGAATTGATGGACGATCAGGGTCAGTTGGGCCAGCGTGGCGAGGGAACTGGCCAGGCCGAACACCATGGAGAGAAGCAGCCAGCCGGCCAGCGAGCGGACGGAGAGCAGCCCCATCAGGCACATGGCGGCCGCGGCCGCCGCTATCGCCGCCTGTGAGCCGATGATGAAGTTCCGCTCGCTGCCGGGTCGCAGCACCCGGACGAACGCCAGCGAACCGAGCCGGTTGGCGAGGACCGCCGCCCCGACGATCAGCCCGACGCCGCCGGCCGTGAACAGCCCGCTGTCGAGCAGCCACACGGGGAAGAAGGGATAGAGAACGCCCCATGCGCCATAGCTGAAGAACCGCAGGACGTACGGCGTCCAGCCGCCGGGCGGCTTTCTCTGCTCGCCGGTCCCGGCGTCGCCGCTCGTGACGTCGCCGCTCGTGACGTCGGCGGTCCTGGCGTCGCCGGTCATGACGTCGGCGTCCAGGCAGGGCGTCGCGGGCCGTCGGCGGTGTGGACGACGATGCCCGCCATCTCCCGCCGGATGTCCTCAGTGGGACCGGTCAGCACGCCGACCCACGCGCTGTCGCCGGTGCCCGCCGCGCCGACGCGCCCGCCGTCGCGGACGACCTGGGTGTGCAGACAGCGTCCGCCGGGCGGCACGGACACCGAGGTGACCACGGCTTCCTGCTCCAGGCCGTAGTAGTACGCCGTCGTGGAGCGGGGCGACGGCGACGCGCCCGCGGCGTGGTAGGCGGGCGCCGGGCTCGTCGGCACGTCCGGCAGGCCCAGGGTCACCACATGGGCGAGGATTTCCGCCGGATCCAGCCCATAGGCGAGGGCGAGCTGTTCGACATGGCCGCCGCCGCCCAGCCGGCCGGCATTGGCGTCGATCAGATACGCCCGGTCCCCGGCGGCCGCGGAACCCGCGAGACCCTCCGGCGCCAGGAACTCACTGTGGAAGTAGCCCTGCGTCATGCCCGAGCGTTCGACCAGTGCCGTCACGGCGGCCCGGCACCGGTCCCTGACCGCGGGGGACAGCCGGTCGTCCGCGGGCAGCAGATTGCTGACCTCGGTCCATCCGATCCGGCCGCGCAGGGAGAAGCCGATGAAGACGACGCGCCCCTCCTCCACGTACCCCTCCAGGCTGATCAGCCGTCCGCGGATGTCCGCTTGCAGCACCCACGGATAGCCGTCGTCGTCGGGCATGCCCGATGCCGCGACCGCGTCCCGCACCGTCCGCGCGGTGGCGTCCGGGGGCAGATGTACGACCCCCTGGCCGCCCGCCTGCTCGGCGGGCTTCAGGATCCAGCCGTGGGGCGCGGGGGCTGCCGCGGCCGGGTCGACGGCGCACCGGCGTGCCTCGGCGGCGGTGAAGCGGGACGTCGGGGGGCAGTGCTCGGGGATGATCCGGGCGACCTCGGCCTTGGAGGCGAGACGGGCGGCGGCCGGATCGGGCCGGCACAGGCCGTATGCCGCCGCTGCCGCCTCGATCAGCGGGAACTTCTCGTCGAACAGACCGGTGATCGCGAAAGCGTCCTCGGTGATCGCCGGATGGTCTGCCAGCAGACGGAGCACGGCCGCCCGGTCCTCGATGTCCACCGGGTAGCAGGCGCTGCCGTGCAGAGCCGCCGCGGACTGTGCGGAGAAGGCCGTCGGGTCCAGCAGGAACACCGGCTCGTACCCGGCGGTGCGCAGCGCCTGGGGCAGGTACTTGAGGCTGACGGCGTTGACCCCGAGGATGATGATCTTCTTCATGCGTGCGCTCCCTTCAGACAGCCCCGGTCGTGGCCGTCGCGGTCGTGGCCACTGTGGGCACGGCGGTCGTGGCGGTCGTGGCGGTCGCGCGGCGGCTGATCTCTTCCAGCGCGCTCGCCCCGTAGTCGATCTCCTCGCAGGTGGTGCGCGGGCCGACGGCCAGCCGTACGGCCGCCGGCACACCGCCGCGGAGCAGATAGTGCGGGGTGTGCGCGCCGTCGATCAGCCAGCAGGCCACTGAGGCCCAGCACAGCTGTGACCACAGCTCCTCGGCGGACAGCCGCTCATGGGTGACGCAGAGGATTCCGGCGTGGTGCGTGCCGGTGGTGTGCACCCGGATGCCCGGGATCTGCCGCACCCGCTCCAGCAGCATCCGCGACAGATCGGCGATGCGCCCCCAGTCGTTGTGGCGCGCCTGCCGCAGAGCGGTGTCCAGGCCGACGACGGAGGGCACGGCCTTCTCGCCCAGCTCGAACCGCCGGGCCGTGCCGGTCAGCCGGCGGATGCCGTCGTCCTCGGCGAACGCATGGGTGTGCACATCGACGCTGGCCGGTTCGGCCACGGCGCGGAACCGCTCCGACATCACGGCGAAGCCGGTGCCGCGCGGGCCCAGAAGCGCCTTCTTGCCGGTGGCGGTCAGCAGGTCCACCGGGGTCGCGGCCAGGTCGATCGGGAGCAGCCCGGCCGACTGGCAGGCGTCGACGGCCAGCAGGGTGCGCCGCCCGCGGACCAGATCGGCCAGCGGCGCGAGCGGGGTGACGGTCCCGGTGCAGGAGGGCACATGGGTCACGGAGAACAGCGCCACATCGTCGGTGAGACGGCGGTGGCACCAGTCGAGGTCGAGGTCCCCGGCCGGGGTGAGCGGCACCTCCTCGATGGCGAAGCCGGCCTTCTTCTGGGCGTTCCGCAGCAGCAGGAGATTGCCCGCCCACTCGTACGGCGTCGTCCATACGGTGTCCCGCTCGGTGAGCGTGAGGGCGCTGACGGCACAGTGCCAGGCGCGGGTCGCCGAGTCCGACATCGCCACGTCGTCGGCGGAGCAGTGGAACAGCTCGGAAACGGCCTGGTACACACGGTCGTTCAGGACGTCCGCGTATGACCGTTCGGCGAAGTAGGAGCCGACCGAGGCCTCCAGGGCGAGGAAGCCGGCCACCGCCTGCCTGGTCTGAGCGCTCTGCAGCCCGGAGCCCGCGGTGTTCAGATAGGAGTTCCACAGAGGGGTGCGGGGGATGTGGGGTCCCGTGGACATGGGGGTCCTCCTTCAGCGGTCGGCGGCCAGCGGTCGGCGGGGGCGGAGGCGTGGGTGTGGGCGAGGGTGAGCACCTCGGCGAAGGTGGCCGACGTGGTCTGAGGCTCGCCGCCCGCGCGGCGCCAGGCCCGGTACTTCGTGGCGTAGCTGACGAGGGTCTCGGAGCCCTTCCGGCCGCGCCGGCGGGTGATGACGCCGCCCCAGAGCGCGTCCCACCGGGCGTAGGTGACGTCGTCGAGCAGGATGCGGTGGGCGCGCTTCATGTTCCAGAACGGGATGCTCATATTGAGGTGGTGCACCAGGTGGTAGTTGTCGTGGTGCCGCCCGAGCAGATAGTTCTCGATCGCCCAGCCATGGCGGTTCCTGGTCATGAGCAGCTGGGCGCGCTCACTCTCGGGCATCGGGTAGTGCTCGGCCAGCTCTGAGAGCCAGCCGACGGCGATCGCGGTCGTGAACAGCGGGACGAGCCAGAACAGCAGCAGGAGATGCCACGTTCCGGTGACGACGGCGACCGCGGTGATCGTCAGCCACTGGAGGGCCAGCACCGCGCGCTCCGTCGGCAGGCTGACGGGCATGGAGACATTGGTCTTCGGGCCCTGGTAGAAGACGCGGTCGCGGACGATGTACCTGATGTACGAGGCGGTGCGCAGTCCGAGGACCGCCAGCAGGATGTTCTCCAGGAAGAACCGCCGGTCCGACACCTGGGGGTCGTACAGACCGCAGTCGCGGTGGAACTGGTAGTCGGGGTCCTTCTCGGGGTCTCCGAGATAGCGGTGGTGGAATCCGATGTGGCTGGTGCGGTACGGCGTGTAGAGATGGAAGACGAGATATCCGGCGAACACCGTGCCGAGCGCCAGATTGAGGGCCTGGTTGCGGGCGAGCACCTTGTGGGACGACTCATGCAGCAGATTCACCAGGGCGCGCTGGGTCGATCCGATCAGGATGAGCGCCGGCGGATAGAACCACCAGGAAACCTGCAGGCAGGCCCATATGGCCGCGGCCACGACGGCGTAGTCCGCGAGGATCGCGACGGGGGCGTGCCAGTTGTCGAGCTTTCCCAGCGGCCTCAGGCGCTTGCGCACCCCGGGGGCGATGCGGCTGAAGTCGTAGTCGACATGTCCGCCGTCGACATGTCCGCTGTCGACGCGTTCGCCGCCGTCGACGTGTTCGCTTGTTCTCTCGATAGTTCTCTCGATGGTCTGAACCGGTGGCGCCATGGTCCCTCACTCCTGCTGTCGGGTCATCGCGGTCTGCGATCAGGAACGTAGGAGCCGGGACGGGCCTGCGGGCGGGGTCTACGACTTGAGTCACATGGGGTCACCCCCAAAGGCACACCGCCTCTCCAACTCCCGTTGTGGCCATGCGCCATGGACGCCGCGACCGGCCGGCGGCGGCACCTGACATAATCCGCCGCCCGCCGGTGACACGGCCTTCGGGCGTCGCCCAGCCTGCTCGACGACAGAACGGATCCGTCCTGCGAGACAGGAGCAGTCCCTGCCATGTCCGGTACGTCAGTACGCGTCCTGATCGCCGATGAAAACAGCCTGTTGCGTGAGGCGTTGTGCCTGCTGCTCGACGCGCAACCCGACATCGAGGTCGTCGCCCAGACCGGGGAGGCGGCCGAGCTCACGGGACTCGTCGCGAGCACCAGGCCCGGCCTTGTGCTCTTCGACGTCCACATGGCCCCGGCCGCCGACCGGGAGGCGATCGTCAACCGCCTGCTGCACGGCGTGCCCGCCACCCGGGTGCTGATCATGAGCATGCTGGACCACCCCGGCCTCGTCCGGTCCCTGCTGGACCTGGGCGTCCAGGGCTACCTCCACAAGAGCGTCGGCTACGCGGCCCTGGTCGCGGCGGTCCGCGCGCACAGCGGCCCGTATCAGACGGTGGCGGTCCCCATGCGTCCGCTCCCGGCGCGGGCCTCGGCCGGTCCCGCCCTCTCGGAGCGGGAGGCCGAGGTGCTCACCCTGGTGGCGACGGCCCTCAGCAACCGCCAGATCGCCCTGCGCCTGGGCATCAGCGAGGGAACCGTCAAACGGCATCTGAGCAATGTCTTCGCCAAGCTGGACGCGGTCTCCCGGCTGGACGCGGTCAACAAGGCCATGTCGCTGCGGCTGATCGAGGCCGCGGAGCAGCCGCCGCTGCGGCCTCGTACGGCGGGCAGGCAGCCGCTCGCCGCCGCGTAGCCGAGCCCGCCGAACTGCCGCCCGCCGCCCGCCGAACCGCCGTCGAGGGCCTCCTGGTGTTCCATTCCAGGAGGTCCTTCCGGCTTTTCTGCCGGACGGCCGTGCGGGACAGGCCGTACGGGACAGGCGGCACGGACACGGTCATACGGACACGGCCCCTGCCGATCAAGGGCTGCGCGCCTCTTGACCTTCAGGGGCCGTGTCCTGGGGGCGTACGTTCCCTAGTCCAGTGCCTGAAGCGCCTGGGCGACCGCGTTGGCCGCGTTGACGCCAGCGTGGTGCAGCAGATGCCGTTCCCCGCCGACCAGGTCGTAATGGATGTCGGGCACGCCGATCCGCCGCACCGGCGGACCCCCGATCTCGGCAACTGTCTCGCAGACCGCTCCGCCCAGTCCGCCCGCGGCCCGGTGGTCCTCGATGGTCACCACCGCCTCGGCGCGGGCGCAGGCGTCGACGACGGCCTGCCGGTCGAGCGGTTTGACGGTGTGCATGTTCAGATGCCCGGCGCTCACCCCCTGCGCGGCGAGTAGTCCGGCCGCCTCTGCGGCAACCAGGTTCGGGTGGGGGCCGGTGGCGATGAACACCACCCGGCCGGGCTCCCGCAGGACGCGGGCCCTGCCCAGGGTGAAGTCGCCGCGCTCGCCGTACAGCGACGGTGTGGCCTGCCGCCCGAGCCGCAGATAGGCGGGGCCGGGGTCCTGCGCGACGGCGACCGTGGCCTGTACGGCCTCCCAGGCGTCGCCGGGCACGACCACGGTCATGTTCGGCAGCAGCCTCAGCGCGCCGATGTCCTCAAGCGCGTGATGGGTGGGGCCGTAGTGGCCCGACGCGAGGCCCCCGTGCGTGCCCACGATCTTGACCGGCAGATTGGCCGCGGCCACATCGACCTTGATCTGTTCATAGGCGCGGGCGCTGACGAACGGCGCCATGCCGGTGGCGAACACCGGCCGCGCGGCCACGGTCATACCGGCCGCGACACTGATCATGTTCTGCTCGGCGATGCCGAGGTTCACATGCTGGCGCGCCAGCGCTCCCGTGAAGGCCCCCTCGTAGTCCATGTCGACGGTCAGACACGCCAGATCCGGGTTCTCCCGCGCCAGGGCCAGCAGCATCATGGCGTGGGCCTCACGGCTCTGAAGCGTCGACCGGTTCTCCCACACATGGTCGAAGACGTCCGCGACGGAGCGGGGGCCGGCAAGGACGGCGCTCATGCCCGCTCACCCGCCAGCGCCGCGAGGGCCAGCCGCCGTGCGGCCTCGTCGAGGGTCGCCGAATGGCTCTTCTTCGTGTCGTGCAGGCCGGGAACCCCGCGCGCCTTGATCGTGCGGGCGATGACGGCCGTCGGCCGGCCAGGCTCGGCGGGCGCGCCGAACGCCGCTCTGATCTGGTCGTGGTCGTGTCCGTCGACGGTCAGCACGCGCCAGCCGAAGCCGGCCCACTTGTCGGTCAGCGGCTCCAGGGACATGCAGTCCTCGGTCCTGCCGCTGATCTGCCAGCTGTTGCGGTCGACGACGGCGATCAGGTTGTCGGCCCCGTGATGGGCCGCCGCCATCGCCGCCTCCCAGTTCGATCCCTCCTGCAGCTCCCCGTCGCCCAGGATCACAAAGGCCCGCTTGTCGTGCCCGTAACGCCGTCCGGCGAGGGCGACTCCGAGCCCCAGCGACAGCCCGTGCCCCAGTGACCCCGTCGAGAACTCCACACCGGGCAGGCGCTTCATCGGATGCCCGGCCAGCCGGCTGCCCTCCTCGGCGTAGGTGGCGCACTCCGCTTCGGGGATCACGCCGGTCGCGGCGAGCGCCGCGTACAGCGCCGCGCATGCCTGCCCCTTGCTCAGGATCAGATAGTCGCGATCGTCCGGCGGCCCCTCGTCGGAGGGCTGCCGCAGCACCTCGCCGTACAGCACGGCGAGCAGATCGGCGATCGACATGCTGCCGCCGATGTGCACGCCGTTGGGCGAGCCGCTCATCTCGATGACCATGCGGCGGATGTCTGCGGCGAGTTGTTCGGCCGTCTTCCGCGGTGGCGCCTGTGTGAGCATGCTTGGTCGTCCTTCCAGAGCTGTCTGATGATGTCCGGAGCCCTCCGGCGATGTCCGGAGCCGTCCGGTGGCGTCCGGAGTGATCTCCGGCGTGTTCCCCGGCGCGGTCTTCGTCGTCTTCTGCGCGCCGCTACTGCCCGACCAGCGCGGGGGCGGGCGGCGTCTTCTCGACGCCCCAGGTCCGGGGCGAGTTGCTGATGGCGGCGGTGGCCAGCAGGCCGGTCAGCAGTACGCCGCCGACGAGCGACCACGACGCGACCGGGCCGAGCACGCCGATCAGCGGCAGGAAGATCAGCGGCGCGAGCACCACGCCGAGGTTGAAGTGCGCCGTGTAGAAGCCCATATTGCGGACCTGGAGCCGGTCCGGGCTGATCGCGCTGATGTGGTCGGGCATCACCGGGTAGACGATCATCTCGCCGAGCGTCCACACGGCGGTGGCGACGAGCAGCAGCCAGGTGTGGGCCGCCGCGAGGCCCATGAAGGCGAAGCCGACGACCGCGCAGGCATAGCCGATGAGCAGGGTGGCGCGGCGGCTGAGCGTCAGCATCGCGTGGTTGAGGGCGATCTCACAGGTGATGATCAGGAAGGCGTTCACCGCGAAGACCGCGCTCGCCCAGCCGGCCGGCTCGTCCAGTGTGTGGATCACATACACGCTGACCACCGTGGACGGCAGCGCGTAGGCCAGGTGGATCGGCGTCGTCGCGGCGAGGAAGCTCCAGAAGCGCACGCCGGGGCGGCCCCGATCGCGGTCGTATCCGGCAGCGGCGGCAGCCGGGGCCGTATCCTCGCCGCCGGCGGCCGGGCCCGCCGCGATCCGGGCGCGCGCCAGGATGAACGCCGAGGCCAGATAGCCGATCGCGGTGCCCCAGGGCAGCAGCGCGGGGCTGAGGCTGAACAGGATTCCGGCGAGCACAGGACCGATGCCCATGCCCGCGTTGATGGCCAGACGTACCGCGGAGAACGCGAACCGCCGTTGCGCCTCGGGCATCACACGGGCCACCAGTGTGTACGCGATCGGGTTGACCAGCTCGTAGCAGAAGCCCCAG
This sequence comes from Streptomyces sp. PR69, assembly GCF_026420845.1. Taxonomy (GTDB): domain Bacteria; phylum Actinomycetota; class Actinomycetes; order Streptomycetales; family Streptomycetaceae; genus Streptomyces. The sequence continues at coordinate 148,835 of NZ_JAOWCB010000010.1, forward strand.
AGCGCGGTCAGGGCGACCAGCGTCCACAGCTCGCGGGTGACCGAGATGGCCAGCACGATTCCCGTGACGGCGGCGAGCCCCATGACCGCGAGCCGCTTCTCCGGTATCCGGGCCGCGAGCGCCCCGCTGAAGACGCCGGCGAGGAGCGCGCCGATGCCGAACACGCCGACGATCAGGCCGATCAGATCGACGGTCAGCTCTTTCCGCTCACTGGCGAGGTACACCGCGTAGAACGGATACAGCACGACCGCGCAGCGCGACACGGTCACCGCGGTCAGCAGTCCGCTGATCGGCCGGAGCCCCGCGATGTTCTCCCGCAGCCCGGGTTTCGGCGGCCGCGGCTGTTCCCGGACGGACATCACACGACTCCGCACGCCGTCCGCGCGCCGAGCGGCTGGACCTCGTAGACGGATTCGCGCACGGACTGGATGAACCGGTAGTCCTCGTCCACAGCAGCCTGGTCCGGAGCGGTCAGGAACACCCGCACCGGGCTGGTGAGCAGATCATGGGTGGGCACGATGACATCGCCGGGCTTGCGCTTGAGCGTGAGGCCGGCCACCGACGGCCGGCTGCGGATCTCCTCGACCACGGCCTCGTTGACGGAGACCACCCGGCCCGACAGCGTCGTCGGCGTGTTGTAGACGACCGCGGGCTGGCGCTTGTCGTACACGCCGCCGCCGTACTCGGCGAGGAACCGCTCGGGACGGACATAGGCCAGGGCCGTCAGATCGGCGCTGTTCACACCGAGGCACGCGTCGTGGAACGCGGGGTGCAGATGGCCGTTGACCCGGGCGCCCACCTCCACCAGGGCCGGCCCGTCCTCGGTCATCATCAGCTCGGTGTGCGCCGGGCCGTTGTGGATGCGCAGCACGTCGAGCATGGCGCGGGTGTAGTCGATCAGCGCGACCGCCGCCGGATCGGTCGGAGACACCAGGATGTCGCGGTTGTAGATCGGCTTTCCGTTGGGCAGCAGTTGCTTCTCGTACTGCCACACACCGCAGACGTAGGCGTGGCCGTCGACGCTCACGGTGTCGACGATGTACTCGGTGCCCTCAAGGAAACTCTGCACCAGCACCTGGGTGTTCGCGCCGTTGAAGACCGTGGTGCTGCCGAGGATGGACGGGAACGCGGCGCGCAGCGCGTCGGCGTCACGGCAGATGAAGACCCCGTCGGTGGACGCGGACGACAGCGGCTTGGCCACGCACGGCCAGTGCCCGCGGTCCCCGGCCCAGGCCACGGCCTCCTCGGCGTCATCGGTGATCACTTGGGCCGCGGTGCGCAGCCCGGCGGCGGCGACCGTCTCGACCATCTTGTACTTGTTGCGCCGCGCCTCGGAGTACGCGGTTCCGTTGCTGCGCAGGGCCAGGGCCTCGCTCAGCCGGTCCGCGAGCAGCACGCCCGGCTCCTGGCCGGGGATGACGAACCGCGCGCCGATCTCCTTGAGCGCGCGCTCGGTGGAGCCGTCCGGGTCGTACACCAGCCAGTCGCGGTAACTCGTCTTGTCCCACGGCTGCATACGCGCGATCGGCTCCGGCGCGCTCTGCACATGGATGACGTCGATCCCGAGCCGGCCGAACGCCTCCGGCAGGTAGTTGCCGGTCCCGTACGCGTCGACCAGCACGCCGACCGCACGTCCGGCGTCGTTGCGCACCGCCCTCCCGAAGCGGTTCCACAGCTCAGATCGCTTGTCTTCGGCCAGCTCAATCATCGCGTCCTCACCATCCCTGCTGTCACGTCATCGCGGTCTGCGGACGAGCCATGAACGTAGGAGCCGGGACCCGGCGGCGGGCGGGGTCTACGACTTGAGACACATGCGCATCACCCCCAAAGGCACACCGCGGGGCCCGGGGAGCAGGGGCCCCGGGCCCGGGGAGCACCGCGGGGCCCCAGGGCCCCAACTCCCGCGGCGGACAAGGCCGTCGTCTACGATCGCCGTATGACCACAGTGCTGATCATCGGCGCAGGCGACATGGGCGAGCGGGTCGCGGACGGGCTGGCCGCCGGCGGCCGGGTCGGGCGGCTGCTGGTGGCCGGCCGGTCATCCGCGCGCGACGCCGTGGCGGCGACCGTGGCCAGCGCCCGCGACTGCCGGGTCGAGGCGGCGCCGCTCGATGCGACCCGGCAGGACGAGGTGGCAGAACTGCTGGCCGCCGCCCGCCCCGACCTGGTCGTGCACTGCGCCTCGCTGCGCAGCCCGTGGGCGATGTCGGGCCGCGACGACGCCGCGGCCCGTGCCGTCACCGCCGCGGGTCTCGGCCTGCGACTGCCCTATCAGCTGCCGCTCATCCTGAACGTCATGCGGGCTGTCCGCGCGGCCGGCCACACCGGGCCCGTGGCGAACCTGTCCTTCCCCGATGTGACAGGACCGGTCCTCGCCCGCCTCGGCCTGGCGCCCACCCTCGGCCTGGGCAACGCCGCCATGATGCAGCTGCGGGTGCGCGCGGCCCTGCGCGCCGCGCACCCGGACCGGCCCACGCCGCTGATCCGCGTACTCGGGCACCACGCCCAGGTGTTCGACGTCATGCAGGCCCGGCAGCCCGCCGACCCCGGGCAGCGCTGCCGCGTCCACCTCGGCGAGGACGGGGAACGGGACGACTCGCTGGCCTACCAGGCGCCGCCGCTCGCACCCGGACCGCGCTACAACGTCGTCACCGCGGCCGCGGTCCTCCCGGTCCTTGAGGCGCTGCTGCCCGGCGCCGCCCCGCTGCGCCATTCCACCGCCTCGCCGGGGGGCCTGCCCGGCGGCTATCCGGTCCGCATCGCCGACGGCGCCGTCACCCTGGACCTCCCGCCCGGAGTCTGTGAAGCCGACGCGATCGCCTTCAACGAGCGCATGGCCGCGGGCGACGGCGTCGACCGCATCGACGACGACGGCGCCGTCCATCTCACCGAGGCCGCCCGCCGGGCCGTCGCCCGCCTCGCACCGGACCTGGCCGACCCCATCGCGGTGGACGACCTCGCGGCCAGGGCGGCCCGCCTCGACGCCGTACTCGCCTGACGGACGCCCCGGCTGGCCTCGGCTTCCGGGACGGACACGGTCCTGTCCGCGGGGGAGAGGTTCCGGCCGCTTGACGTCCAGCCCGTTTCGGGCGGCGGGGCGAGGACTCGCAACTGCCGTCTTCGCGCCTCGCAGCCGGAGCCGCGCTCGCCGTCACATCGGGGATCGCCCCGACGGCCCACGCCGCCCCGCCGCCGCTGCCGCTGCCGCCGGGGCCGTCCGCCATGGATCAGTACACGCCGGGCCGGTGCGGCACCACGCAGTCGCCCTGCTCGTGCGCCATGCCGCGGAGCGGGTCATGACAGCCGATCAGGTCGCCGCAGCCAAGTGGATCACCGGGGCGCCGATCGAGGACCCGGAGCGGGAGAGCAGGTCCTTGACGCGATCAACGGGCTCAACGCGGCTCTGCTCGCCTCGATCCGACAGGCGCAGCCTGTGCTGTCCGCCCCCGGCTGCGCGGCCGTCCGGGAACGGGCCCGTGCCGTGGTCGTCCGTGAACCGCACCTCCATGGACGCCACGGCCTGGGGCTCCGGAAGGCGCTGACTCACCTGTGCGCATAAGGCCGGTGGGCCGGACACAACGGGGGTGAGTCACACAGGACCGGGCGGCGGGGTCAGCGTTCTGCTCCGCCGCCCGGTTCGCTGCCGTCCACCGAGGTCACCTGGGTCTCGTCGACCTCCGTGGCCGCGGGCGGCTCCACCAGCCAGTCGGGGTTGGCCTGTCTGTCCCACCACTTCCAGACGGCCACCGCCCCGCCGAACAGCACACCGAAGACCGCGAACCCCTTGGCGAGACGCCCGGCCCGGGAGCGGCGCTCGTGCTTCCTCGCCAGCTTGTGGATCTCCTGCGCCGTCACCGGGCTGCGCAGCGCCGCCAGTGCGGCGGCCGAGCGGGCCGCCGCCTCCTCGCGCACCGGCTGGGCCGCGGCCCTGGCGTGCTCGATGCGCGGAACGGTGTAGTCCGCCGCCTGCCGCGCCGCCTTCCTGGCCCCTGAGGCGGCCCGGTGCGCGGCTTCGTCCACCCGCGGCGGGACATGCGGGGCGACATGGGCGCCGTACTGGACGCGGGCCTGGCGGCCGGCCTCGTGCGCGGCCCGGGCGAGCTTCGGCCCGTATCTTGCGCGGGCCTCGTGCGCATAGAGCTGCGCATAGTGCGACGCCTGGTCCTTCGCCGTGCCGGCATAAGGGGCCACCGCTTCCGCGGCGTGCCGGACACTGTCCTTCGCCGCAGACGTCGCGGAGCGCACGCTGTCCTTGCGGGTCACAGGGATCCTCCTCCTCGGTGGCGTGCTGGGCCTGGGACTTGTCCCGGGTTCGGCGGAAATGCAGCTGTCCGTCCGCTGAGAATCATGCCCGCTGCCCGCGCTCCGGGCATGCGGTACGGGCATCCGGGTCATGCACCCGCGCTGGCGCGGCCCGCACACGCCGGGCGCGCCGGCGGGACCTTCGCACCCCCGGGTCCCCGCGGCGGGCCGGCGCATGCCCCTTTCCCGGGCCCTTCCGTGCGAGGATCGTCGCAGGAGTCAAGGGGACGAGGGAAGGCAGACCGTGGCCGAGCAGCTTTACGCCACTCTCAGGACCAGCCGGGGCGACATCGAGCTGAGGCTCCTGCCGAACCACGCGCCCAGGACGGTCAAGAACTTCGTGGAACTGGCCCAGGGCGGCCGCGAATGGACCCATCCGGCGACCGGCAGGAAGTCTTCGGGCCCGCTCTTCGACGGCACCGTCTTCCACCGGGTGATCAAAGATTTCATGATCCAGGGCGGGGATCCGCTGGGCAACGGCACGGGCGGCCCCGGCTATGAGTTCCAGGACGAGTTCCATCCGGACCTCGCCTTCGACCGTCCGTATCTGCTGGCGATGGCCAACGCGGGCCCGAACACCAACGGCTCGCAGTTCTTCATCACGGTGGCGCCCACCGCCTGGCTGACCCGCAAGCACACCATCTTCGGCGAGGTGTCCACGGAGGCCGGCAAGAAGGTGGTGGACGCCATCGCGGCCGTCGAGACGAACCCGCACACCAAGCGGCCGGTGGAGGATGTGGTGATCGAGTCCGTGGTCGTGGAGACCCGTACGAGCTGACTGTCGGGAGCCGCGCCCCGAGAGGCCCGAGAGGCATGGGCTGGCCTGTGGGTCCCCGATTGTCCACAGGGGAACCAAAACGCCCCGGTCATCCGTAAGGATGGACGGGGCGGTGTGTTGAGCCCACAAGACCGGCGGAGATCGAGGGGATCATGGACCAGGCACCAGGCAGCCCGCAGGAGCCCCGGGGCACGCATGGCCTGCCGGGCTGCTACCGGCATCCGGGCCGGGAGACCGGCATCACCTGCACCCGCTGCGAGCGGCCGATCTGCACGGACTGCATGGTCAGCGCCTCGGTCGGGTTCCAGTGCCCCGAGTGCGTCAGGACCGGTTCCGGCACGGGCCACGCCCCGGGCGCCAGCCGTCCCCGGACGATCGCCGGCGGCACGGTCGCGGCCGATCCGCATCTGGTCACCAAGATTCTGCTGGCGGTCAACGCCGCCGTCTTCATCGCCGTCCTGGCCGTCGACGATCTCGTCCACCGGCTGACGCTGATCGGATACGCCATCGACCCCCGCCTCGGCGAGGTGGTCGGCGTCGTCGACGGCGAGTGGTACCGGCTGATCACCTCGATGTTCCTGCATGAGCAGATCTGGCACATCGGCTTCAACATGCTGGGGCTGTGGTGGCTCGGCCGGTCCCTGGAGGAGGCCCTCGGCAGAGTGCGCTATCTGGCGCTCTATCTGCTGTCCGGCCTGGCCGGCAATGCGCTGACCTATCTGCTCAACGCGCCGAACCAGCCCTCGCTCGGCGCCTCAGGAGCGATCTTCGGGCTGCTCGGCGCGACCGTCGTGCTGATGCGCCGGTTCCGCTACGACATGCGGCCGATCCTGGTCCTGCTGGCGCTGAACCTCTTCATCACCTTCCGCTACCAGGACATCATCGCCTGGGAGGCCCATGTCGGCGGTCTGGTCGCTGGTGTGATCATCGCCTACGGCATGATCCACGCCCCGCGTGCCCACCGCACTCTGGTGCAGACGGTCACCTGTGGAGCAGTGCTGCTCACGGCCGTCGTCATGGCGGTGGCGCGGACGATGGCGCTCAGCTGAGCGGGACCTTTCCCCAGAGTTGTCCACAGCGTGTGGCGGATCCTGTGCATGCCGTGGGGAACGGCCGTGCCCGGGGTCGCTGATCCGGGTTGCTCTGCGCCGCCCCTCGCTTTGTGGCGTTTTGCTGGGTTCTGCCTGGGCGGGCCCGGCGGTGACGGAGGCGGCCCGGGCCGCCCGGCGGCCGCGTCCGCACGGTCCCGCCGGCGTCAACATCCCGGAAGTTATCCACAGATCGTCTGACCTTTCCACTGGACTGTGGACAGCCCTGTGGATAACTCTGGGGATGGCTTGACGGGCGGACTGCGGATCGGCTACTGCCGCCGCCATGGCCGCCGCCGTCGCCGCTTTCTGCCGCTGCTTCCCGCCGCTACTTCCACTGAGTGGACACGCCGAAGCCCGCGGCGATGAAGCCGAAGCCCACGACGATATTCCAGTTGCCGAAGCTCTTGATCGGAAGGCTGCCCTCGGTCACATAGAAGAGAACGATCCAGGCGAGCCCGATCAGGAACAGCGCCAGCATCACCGGAGCCACCCAGCTGCGGCTGGTCAGCTTGATGCTGGTCGCCTGCTTCGAAGAGGGCGGCGGTGTGAAGTCGGCCTTCTTGCGGATCCGTGACTTCGGCACGAGGGACTCTCCTGTCGATGCGCTGCGTGACCGCGCGGGGGAACTGTGGCTGGCGCCGGGGCTGGAGCGAGGGGGACTCCTGGCTCCCCCGGGCGTCCGTTAGCGTAGTGCTTCCATGGCGCCGTAAGGAGTAAGGGTACGTTGAGCAATTCTGCCGACTCCCCGCAAGGGCCGGTCAGACGCCCGGTGTGGCGTCCTGTCCGGCTGCTCACCGCCGGCGTTTTCGCCCTGGCCGGGCTGATCTTCGTGACCAGCTTCAACACGGCCAAGGGTACCGACATCCGCACCGACGACTCCCTGCTGAAGCTCTCCGATCTGATCCAGCAGCGCAGCGACCGCAACGGTGAGCTTGAGGCGTCCACATCGGCCGTGCGCGGGGATGTGGAGGCCCTCGCAGAGCGTGACGACGGCTCCACCAGGGCGGAAGACGAGAGGCTCGGCGCCCTGGAGCGGGCCGCCGGCACACAGGAGGTGAGCGGCGAGGGCCTCACCGTCACCTTGACAGACGCCCCGCCGAACGCCCAGGCAGCCCCCGGCTACCCCGAGCCCCAGCCCAATGACCTGGTCATCCACCAGCAGGATCTGCAGGCCGTGGTCAATGCGCTGTGGCAGGGCGGGGCCGAGGGCATCCGCGTCATGGACCAGCGGCTGATCTCTACCAGCGCCGTGCGCTGCGTCGGCAACACGCTCATCCTGCAGGGCCGGGTCTACTCCCCGCCGTACAAGGTCACGGCGGTCGGCGACCGCGGGAAGCTGGAGGCGGCTCTTGCCGGGTCGCCCGCGGTGCAGAACTACCAGCTGTATGTGAAGGCGTACGGCCTCGGCTGGAAAGTCGACGAGCACAAGGCGGTGACTCTTCCCGGCTACTCGGGCACAGTGGACCTCCACCACGCGGAGCCCGTGAAGCCCGCGGAGTAGCCCGGGCCGCAGGAGCAGGGGGGCAGCGGTGCCGCTCCGGACACGCCTCACCCGGCTGTTCGTCGGGATTCTCAGTGAGATCTGCGTCACGGTCGGCGCAGTGCTGCTGCTGTTCGTCGCGTATGTCCTGATGTGGACGGGCGTCAAGGCCGACGGCGCCGTCGGCGACCAGCTCGACCGGCTGGAGAAGCGCTGGTCGCAGCCGTCGCCGCCGGGGGCCGGGCCGTCGCCGCCGTCCGCCCGGCCCGAGGCCGCGGCGAACCCGTCGGCCACCGCCCCGGCCCCGTCTGCCGGCCCGTACGAGCACGGCGAGCCCTTCGCGGTGATGCGCATCCCCCGCTTCGGCGACGGCTGGGAGTGGCCGGTCCTCCAGGGGGCCAGCCCGGACGTCCTCAAGAAGGGGCTCGGGCACTACCCCTCGACCGCCCGCCCCGGCGAGCGGGGCAATGTCGCCGTCGCCGGACACCGGCGCACCTACGGGGACCCGTTCAGGGAATTCCCCGAGCTGCGCGCCGGGGACGCCGTGCTGCTGGACGACGGGACGACCCGGTACACGTACCGCGTCGTCGCCCGGCCGTACCGGACCGTCCCCTCCGACGTGGGCGTCGTCGAGCCGGTGCCGCGGCCGCTGCGGACCGGCGCGGCGCCCTTCGACGGCCCCGGGCGCTATCTCACGCTCACCACCTGCGACCCCGAGTGGGGCAGCAGCCACCGGCTGATCGCCTGGGCGCGGCTGGAGGCGAAGGCCCCTGTGGGGGACGGCGGGCCGCAAGCTGTCCACAGCTGACCCACAGGCCCGTGCGGCCCTTTAGTCTGGTGCCCGTACCGAACGGAAAGGGACGGCATGTACGGCTGGATCTGGCGGCATCTGCCGGGCAACGCATGGGTGCGGGCCTTCATCTCCCTCGTGCTGTTCCTCGCGGTCGTCTATGTGCTGTTCCAATACGTCTTCCCCTGGGCGGAGCCGCTGCTGCCGTTCGGCGATGTGACGGTGGACGGCGAAGGCGCCGCAGCGGGAACGGCAGGAGCGGACCAGTGAGCGCGCGCATTCTCGTCGTGGACAACTACGACAGCTTTGTCTTCAACCTCGTCCAGTACCTGTACCAGCTGGGCGCCGAGTGCGAGGTCGTGCGCAACGACGAAGTGGCCCTCGCCCATGCGCAGGACGGCTTCGACGGCGTGCTGCTCTCCCCCGGCCCCGGCGCGCCCGAGCAGGCGGGCGTCTGCGTCGACATGGTGCGGCACTGCGCTGAGACGCGCGTCCCCGTCTTCGGCGTCTGCCTGGGGATGCAGTCGATGGCCGTGGCGTACGGAGGAGTGGTGGACCGCGCCCCCGAGCTGCTGCACGGCAAGACGTCCTCCGTCACCCACGAGGGCAAGGGCGTGTTCGCCGGGCTGCCCTCGCCCTTCACCGCGACCCGCTACCACTCGCTGGCCGCCAAGCCGGGCGAGCTGCCGGCCGAGCTGGAGGTCACGGCCTGGACGGCGGACGGCATCATCATGGGCCTGCGCCACCGTGACAAGGCCGTGGAGGGCGTGCAGTTCCACCCCGAGTCGGTGCTGACCGAGCACGGCCATCTGATGCTCGCCAACTGGCTGGAGCAGTGCGGCGACACCGGGGCGGTCGGCCGTTCGGCAGGTCTGGCACCGGTGGTGGGCAAGGCTGTGGCGTGAGCGCGATGCGCCCCGGGCACGAGCAGGAGCATGGGCGCGAGCGTGAATTCGACCCGCTGACGGACCCGCTGCCGGACCTGTCGCCGGGCCCCCTGGAGGCGGGGGCGGACGGCGGACAGGCCGCCCACGGCCCTCAGGGCTCGCCGTGGTTCCGTGCGGGGAACATCCCGGCGCAGCAGGAGCCGCCGCCTCAGGAGTGGTACGACCCCGAGGGCTACGAGCGCGACTGGTACGGCCCGCCTCAGCAGGACCCCCAGCGACTGACGCCCGGCGCTCAGGGACAGGCGGCCGGATACGGCGACACCTCGGGGGCCGGTACGGCGGCGGCGTTCGGCGCCGCCGCGGAACCGGGGGCCGGACCCGCCCCTGCGCCCGTACCTGGTTCCGGAACAGGTCCGGGAGCGGGACCCGGCCCGGGAGCCGGACCCGCGGCCGGGCGCATGCCGCCGTACACGGACCGGTCGATGCCCGAGGACCCGCGCCAGGGCGTGCCGGGGCCGCGCGCCGCCGCCGGACCCGTCCCGGCGTCCGGCTCCGAGGCGGACGCCGGTCCCGCGCCCGACGACACCGCCGTACTCGACGCGGTCGTGCCCGGCGGCGAGACGACAGCGCTGCACACTGCCGGGCCGAATGCCGCAGGGGAGGCGTACCCCGTCCCCTCCGGCCCCGGCAGGGCCGAGCGGCGCAGGGCGGCCAAGGGCAGGGGCCGCCGGCGGGCCGGCCCGGCGGGAGCGCCGTCCCCGCAGTCCGGGGCGGGCCCGGACGGGCGGCCGCTGTCGCGTGTGGAGGCCCGGCGGCTGGCGCGTGCGCAGAAGGACAGCCCGGCCGTCATCGCGAGCCGGGCCCTCGGAGAGCTGTTCATCACCTGCGGGGTGCTGATGCTGCTGTTCGTCACCTATCAGCTCTGGTGGACGAATGTGCTCGCCAATCAGCAGGCCGACAAGGAGGCCAGCAAGATCCAGGAGAACTGGGCCGAGGGGCGCGACCCGGGGCAGTTCGAGCCGGGCCAGGGCTTCGCGATCATGTATATCCCGAAGCTGGACGTGGTCGTCCCGATCGCCGAAGGCATCGACAAGCACAAGGTGCTCGACCGCGGGATGATCGGCCACTACGCCGAAGGGTCGCTGAAGACGGCCATGCCCTCGGACAAGACGGGCAATTTCGCGGTCGCCGGCCACCGCAACACCCACGGCGAGCCGTTCCGCTATGTCAACCGCCTCAAGCCGGGTGATCCGATCGTCGTCGAGACACGGGACGCCTACTACACCTATGAGATGACGAGCATCCTGCCGCAGACCTCCCCGGCGAATGTGGCCGTGATCAGTCCGGTGCCGCCGGGCTCGGGCTTCACCGGGCCGGGCCGCTACATCACGCTGACCACCTGCACCCCCGAATTCACGAGTACCTATCGAATGATCGTGTGGGGCAAGATGGTCGAGGAACGGCCGCGCAGCAAGGGCAAACCGGACGCGCTCGTCGGCTGAGATCTCATGAGCGCCAAGCTCAAGCATCAAGCTCAAGCTCAAGCGTCAGAACGAACGTCAACACCGAGACGGGAAACGGGTGCAGTGGCACGTGCACGAAGCCGGATCGCCGGCGTCATCAGCGTCTTCGGAGAGCTGCTGATCACAGCCGGCGTGGTGCTGGGGCTCTTCGTCGTCTACTCGCTGTGGTGGACGAATGTGCTGGCCGACCGGGAAGCGGCCAAACAGGGCGACCAGGTGCGCGAGGACTGGGCGAGCAGCGCGCCGGGCGAGCCGGTCGGTCTTGACACCAAGGACGGCATCGGCTTCCTCCACGTCCCGGCGATGGGCAACGGCGAGGTGCTGGTGAAGAAGGGCACCGAGCCCGACGAACTCAACAACGGCATCGCGGGCTACTACACCGACCCGATCGAGTCGGCCCTCCCCTGGGACAAGCAGGGCAACTTCACCCTCGCCGCACACCGCGACGGCCACGGGGCGAAGTTCCACAACATCCACAAGCTGAAGGACGGCGACCCGATCGTCTTCGAGACCAAGGACACCTGGTACGTCTACAAGGTCTACGAAACGCTCCCGGAGACCTCCAAGTACAACGTGGACGTGCTCCAGCCGGTGCCCAAGGAGTCGGGCAAGACCGGGCCGGGCCGCTACATCACGCTGACGACCTGCACGCCGATGTACACCTCGGATTACCGCTACATCGTGTGGGGCGAACTGGACCGCACGGAGAAGGTCGACGCGCAGCGCACCCCGCCGGAGGAGCTGCGCTGATCACCCGGGGCCCCGCCCCGGACTCCCGGACCGCCGGACTCCCGCACCGCCGGACTCCCAAGCCCCCGGACTCCCCGGACCCGGTCGTCAAAAGCGCGCCGGGCGGGCTGGAAATCCAGCCCGCCCGGCGCGCTTTGTCACACGGGGCGGGTGCGTCAGTCGTCCCCGCCGCGGAAGCCGCCGATGAAGCCGCCTCCGCCGTTGTCGCCCCCGCCGTTTCCGCCTCCGCCGTCGTCGCCGCCGCTGCCGCCGATCGTCCGGACCTTCACGGTGGTGGCAGCCGGGTCGACCGGGGTGCCGGGCTGCGGGTCCGAGCTGACGACCAGGGCGTCGCCGTCCTGCGAGCTGCCCTGCTCGAACTGGATGGTCGTGAAGCCGGCCTGGCCCAGCATCTGCTTGGCCTGGTCGACCGTCTTGCCCACGATCTGCGGAACCGGAACCTGCTGGGTCTGCGGTCCCTTGGAGACCTGCAGGGTCACCTTGCTGCCCTTGGGGGCGCTGGAGTTGCCGGTCGGGTTCTGGGAGATGACCTCGCCCTGCGGCTTGTCGGAGTCGACGTCCACCCGCTCCACCTCGAACTGGAGCGTTTCCAGCTGGGCCTTCGCCGCCTCGAACTGGTTGCCGACGACCCTGGGCACATCCCGGGTCGCCTGCTTGGCGACCGTCAGCGTGACCTTGGTGCCCTTCTCGGCCTTCACAGTGCCCTTCGGGTCCTGCTTCAGCACCGTGCCCGGGTCCTCGTCGCCGTTCTCGACCTGGACGACCTCGACCTTGAAGTCCTTGCCCTCCAGCAGCTCCTTCGCCCGGTCCACGTCCTTGTCGACGACGTCCGGGACCTCGACCAGCGGCGCGCCCTCGGAGACGACGACCTGGACGGTCTCGCCCTCCTTCATCGTCCCGCTCTCCGGGTTCTGGCTGCAGATGGTGTCCTTGGGCTGGTCGCAGCGGTCCGTGCCGGACTGGGTCACATTGACGCGGGCGTTCTCCGCCCTGTCCTGGGCCTCCTGGAGGGTGAGGCCGACGAGCGACGGCACCGTGACCTCGCTGCCGCCCTTCTCCTGGCCGAAGACCTCCCGGCCGATCAGCAGCGCGCCGACGAGCACCAGAATGCCCGCGACGACCAGCAGCACCGTGGACGTGTGGGACCTGCGCCGCCCGCCGCCCGAGCCGCGGCGGTCCTGGCGGTCGTCATAGCCGCCGAAGCCCCCGTCGTCCGGGTTCAGCGGCGGAAGCATGGAGGTCTGGCCGGCCGCCGGGTCGGCCTGGCGCAGCGCCGCGGTCGGCTGGTCCTCGGGGGCGTATCCGCCGCCGTAGCCGACCGAGCCCAGCGCGGCCGTCGCCGCGACCGGCTGCCCGTCCAGGCACGCCTCGATGTCCGCGCGCATCTCATCGGCGGACTGATAGCGGTAGTCCGGGTCCTTGACCAGGGCCTTCAGCACGATCGCGTCCATGGCGGGCGTGATCTCGGGGTCGAAGGCGCTGGGCGGCTGCGGCTCCTCCCGGACATGCTGATAGGCCACCGCGACCGGGGAGTCCCCGATGAACGGCGGACGCACGGTGAGCAGCTCGTACAGCAGACAGCCGGTGGAGTACAGATCCGAGCGGGCGTCGACCGTCTCACCCTTGGCCTGCTCCGGGGAGAGGTACTGGGCGGTGCCGATCACGGCCGCGGTCTGCGTCATGGTCATGCCGGAGTCGCCCATGGCGCGGGCGATGCCGAAGTCCATGACCTTGACCTGCCCGGTGCGGGTCAGCATCACATTGGCCGGCTTGATGTCGCGGTGGACGATGCCGTTGCGGTGCGAGTACTCCAGCGCCTGGAGGATGCCGATGGTCATCTCCAGGGTGCGCTCCGGCAGCAGCTTGCGGCCGGAGTGCAGCAGTTCACGCAGCGTGGAGCCGTCCACGTACTCCATGACGATGTACGGGATCGAGACCCCGTCAACATAGTCCTCGCCGGTGTCGTAGACCGCGACGATCGCCGGGTGGTTGAGCGAGGCGGCGGACTGGGCCTCACGGCGGAACCGGGCTTGGAAGGACGGGTCCCGGGCCAGGTCGGCCCGCAGCGTCTTCACGGCGACGGTGCGGCCGAGCCGGGTGTCGTGGGCGAGGTAGACCTCCGCCATGCCACCGCGGCCGAGCACCGAGCCCAGTTCGTACCGGCCGCCGAGGCGACGCGGCTCTTCCATACTGTTCCAGCCCTCTCCGTCAGTCCCGACCGCACCCGCGTGTGGTCCGGCGGTGTGCTGTTCGCGCATACGGTACCGGGCGTGTCGCGTCCGATCGGCCGTCGGCCGTCAGCTGATACCCGACCGGTATCGCAAAGCGCAGGTATAGCCGCCGCGCGTGATGTCCGTCACTGTGCCGTGTCATGGCGCTGCGCCCGTGTCACTTCTTGCCGTCCAGGACCGCCTGCATCACGGCTTTGGCGATCGGCGCGGCGAGCCCGCCGCCGCTGATGTCGTCGCGTGCGGTGCCCTGCGAGTCCTCGACGATTACCGCGACCGCGACCGGCGACCCGCTGTCGGTCTTGGCGTACGAGATGAACCAGGCGTACGGGCGCTTCTTGTTGCCCACGCCGTGCTGTGCGGTGCCGGTCTTGCCGCCGACGGTGACGCCGTCGATCGCCGCGTTGCCGCCGGTGCCCTTGGTGACGACGTTCTCCATCATCTCCTGGACGAGCTGAGCCGTCTTCGCGGAGATGGGCCGGCTCATCTCCTGAGGCTCGTTCTTCTTGATGACGTCCAGGTTGGGCGCCTCCAGCTTGTCGATCATGTACGGCTGCATCAGCTTGCCGTCGTTGGCGATCGCCGCGGTGACCATGGCCATCTGCAGGGGCGTGGTGGCGGTGTTGAACTGGCCGATCGCCGACTGCGCGTTGCCCGGCCGGTCCATCTTCTTGTCGTAGACGGAGGCGGCGGCGCGCACCGGGGTGTCGACCTTGGGGTTGTTGAAGCCGAACTTCTCCGCGTACTCCACCATCTTGTCCCGTGTCACCTCGTCGCCGAGCTTGGCGAAGACCGAGTTGCAGGAGACCTCCATGGCGCGGTTCAGGCTGGCGTTCTCACAGCCCTGCGCATGGTTGACCATCTCGGTGCGGGTGTTGGGCAGGATGTACGGGTCGGGGGTGTCCGTCGGCGCATGGATGTCGTCGACTTTGCCTTCCTCGATCGCCGCGGCCGCGGTGACCACCTTGAAGGTGGAGCCGGGCGGGTAGATCTCGCGCAGCGCGCGGTTCAGCTTCGGCTTGTCCGGGTCCTCCTCCAGCGCCTTCCACGCCTTGGCGTCTTCGCTGCCGTACCCGGCGAAGGACGACGGGTCGTACGACGGCGTGGACGCCAGCGCCAGGATCTTCCCGGTCTGCGGGTCGATCGCGGCGACCGCGCCCTTCTTGTCGCCCAGACCCTCGTACGCGGCCTTCTGCGCGGCCCCGCTGAGGGTGGTGACGACATTGCCGCCGCGCTTCTCGTCGCCGGTGAACATCGCCATCGTGCGGTCGAAGAACAGCTGGTCCGAGTTGCCGCTGAGGATGCCGTCCTCAAGCTTCTCGATCTGGTTGGCGTCGAAGGCCTGTGAGGCGTACCCGGTCACCGGCGCCCACATGGGGCCGTTGGCATAGGTGCGCTTGTACGTGAAGTCCGTGTCGTCGGTCTCGACGGAGCCGGTGATGGGCTTGCCGTCGACGATGATGTTGCCGCGCTCATGGGCGTACCGCTCGATCTGGACACGGCGGTTGCGGTCATGGGTGTTGAGGGAGTCCGCCTCCACATACTGCAGCCAGTTGGTGCGTACGAGCAGGGCGAGGACGAGGAAGCCGCAGAAGATCGCGATCCGGCGCAGGGGCTTGTTCACGGTCGGACCACCTGGGTCATCTCGGCGTCGGGGGAGGCGGGTGCGGGAGCGGGGCGGCGGGCGGTGTCGCTGATGCGGATCAGAATCGCGATCAGCGCCCAGTTCGCGAGCACCGAGGAGCCGCCGTAGGCGACGAACGGCATCGTCATGCCGGTCAGCGGGATGAGGCCCATCACACCGCCGGCCACCACGAACACCTGGATGGCGAAGGCGCCGGAGAGGCCGATGGCCAGCAGCTTGCCGAACGGGTCGCGGGCGGCCAGGGCGGTGCGCACGCCCCGCTCGACGATCAGCCCGTAGATCATCAGGATCGCCATCATTCCGGCGAGGCCCAGCTCTTCGCCGAAGGTGGAGAGGATGAAGTCGGAGTTGGCCGCGAAGCCGATCAGATCCGAGTTGCCCTGGCCGAGGCCGGTGCCCAGGGTGCCCCCGGAGCCGAAGGACATCAGGGCCTGTCCGATCTGCTGGCTCTGCCCCCAGGTCTCGTCCGCGAACGGGTTGAGCCAGAACTCCACACGCTGCTGGACATGCGGCTCGAAGCTGGCGACGCCGACCGCGCCGGCCGCGGACATCAGCAGGCCGAACACAATCCAGCTGGTCCGCTCGGTGGCCACATAGAGCATGATCACGAAGAGGCCGAAGAACAGCAGCGAGGTGCCCAGGTCGGTCTCGAAGACCAGGATCAGAATGGACATCGCCCACACCGCGAGGATCGGCCCCAGATCGCGGCCGCGCGGCAGATAGAGCCCCATGAACCGGCGGCTGGCCAGCGCCAGCGCATCCCGTTTCACCATGAGATAGCCGGAGAAGAAGACCGCGATGATGATCTTCGCGAACTCGCCGGGCTGGATGGAGAACGGGCCGAGGCTGATCCAGATCTTCGCGCCGTTCACGGCGGGGAAGAACATCGGCAGGACCAGCAGCACCAGCGCCACGGCCATGGAGATATAGGTGTAGCGCTGCAGAATCCGGTGGTCCTTGAGCAGCATCAGCACCGCGACGAACAGCGCGATGCCGATCGCGGAGTACATCAGCTGCTTGGGGGCGTCGGGGCTGAAGCTCTTGAAGAGGATCTCCGAGCGCCGGATCAGCCGGGGCGACTGGTCGAGCCGCCAGATGACCACCAGGCCGAGGCCGTTGAGCAGCGCCGCCAGCGGCAGCAGCAGCGGATCGGCGTACCGGGCGAACCTGCGCACCGCCAGATGGGCCACGCCGGCGAGCAGCCCGAGCCCGAGGCCGTAGCCCAGCATGCCCGGCGGCAGCTCGCCGTCGAGGGCGAGGCCGACATTGGCGTACGCGAACACCGGGATGACGACGGCGAAGACCAGCAGCGCCAGTTCGGTGTTGCGGCGGCTTCCGCGCGTCCGTGCTCCGCGGGTGCTTCGGGTGCGGGCGCGCCCGCGTGGCCCTCCGGGGCGGGGCCGGGCGCTGCGCCGTACACGGCTGCCGGGCCCGCGGGGCTGTCGGCGAAGGCCGATGCCCGGGCGCGGGCGGCGCGGCCCTGCTCCGCCCGTGCCCGCGTGGGCAGGCCCCCGTCGCTTCCCGGCCTGACGGGGGTGGGCACGGTGCCGTGCATATCCGCCTGGCCCCCGCCCGCAGCCGCCGCGGACGCCTCGGGGCGCGGTGGCGCAGCAGCCGGGTCCGGCCCTGCTGGGCGGGGTCGCTGTGGTGCGCTTGCCGGAGGCACACCGGCGTGGCCCTCCCCGGTGGGCCCGGCGGCCCTCGTCCGCGCCGGGGCTTCGCCGGCGGCCGCCGCCCGGCCGGTGCGCCCCCGGCCGCCGTGGGCGGGCGGTGTGCCGCCCGCGCGGGCCCCGGCGGCGTCGGCCGCCGGGGACAGGACCGCGCGGGGCAGCAGGACGACCGCGGTCGTGCCGCCGTACGGGGAGCGGGTGAGGGTCACCGAGATGCCGTGGCGTTCCGCGAGGCGGCCCACCACGTACAGGCCGAGGCGCTCATCCTGGGCCGGGTCGAAGTCGCCCGGGCGGGAGAGCGTGCGGTGCGCCGCGGCGAGTTCCTCCTCGTCGAGGCCGAGACCCCGGTCGTCGATCTCCAGGACGAAGCCGCCCTGCGCCTGGCCCGTCCGCATCGTGACCTGGGTGTGCGGCGGGGAGAACACCGTCGCGTTCTCGACGAGTTCGGCGATCAGATGCACCACGTCCGCGACCGCCTCCGCCGCGACGCCCACATCCGGCATCGGCGGCACCACCACGCGCGCGTAGTCCTCGATTTCGCCGACCGCCGCGCCCACGACGTCGACCACCGGCACCGGCCCGCGCCAGCGCCGTCCGGGCGTCGCGCCGGAGAGGATGATCAGCCCTTCGGCGTGCCGCCGCATCCGGGTGGTCAGATGGTCGATGCGGAAGAGGTCTTCCAGGGTGTCGGGGTCGTCCGTCCTGCGTTCCAGGGTGTCGACGAGCTTGGCCTGGCGGTGCACCAGCGCCTGGTTGCGGCGGGCGATGTTCAGCAGCACGGCGAAGATCCCCCGCCGCAGGGTCGCCTGTTTGACGGCCGCCTCCACCGCGGCCCGCCGCGCGGCGTTGAGTGCGCGTCCCACCTCGTCGATCTCGTCGAGCCCCGGCCGTCCGCCGCGGGCCCGGCCGAAGTCCAGCGGCGGGGCCGCCTCCGCGGCGTCCACATCCTCACCCCCGCTGAGCCTGCGCATCACATCCGGCAGCTGACGGGTCGCCAGCAGATCCGCCGCGTCCCGCAGCTCCTCCAGCCGGCGGGAGATCCGCCGTCCCGAGCGGACGGAGAACCACACGGCCAGACCGACCGCCAGCAGCCCGAGCCCGCCGACGACCGCGGCCTTGACCATCTCGCGGTAGGCGAAGGCGCGCCCCCGGTCCGCGCTGTTCAGCGCCGCCTCGGTGCACAGCAGCATGTACCGCTTGACGGCCCGGTCCGTCGTGGTGCGCCAGGAGTCCTCCGCCATGGCCTCGCCCGCGCCCGACGCGCCCGCCCTCAGCAGCGCGTCCTCGCCCGCCGTGAGCGCCCGGTACTCCGCGCTCCGCTCGAACTCCTCGAACAGCTCCCTGGAGTCCCGGGGCAGGTCGGGGACGTAGGTGCGGTGGAAGACCCGCCGGTCCTCGACGGTGGCGGTGAGGGCGTCGTACTGGCGGTCGGTGAGGCTGCCCGCGGCGCGCGCCCCGGCGACCAGCGCGTCCTCCCGGGAGACGAACTCCCGCACCCGCACCAGTTCGATGACGACCTGAGCCTCCCGCGCCAGCTGCCCCGCCTGGAGCGCCGTGAGCGTCGACTGGACGTCGAAGGCGGGCTCGACGACGGCCGTGTACTCCTCGACGGCCCGGTCCCAGCTGATCGTGCGGGCCAGCACCTGCTGCCGCAGCGCTTCAAGGCCGTCCACGGCCTCGTCCATCGTGTCGAGGGACTGACGCTGGCGGTCCGACAGGTCGGCGCGCCGCTCCTCGTCCCGGATGGCCTCCCGCATGGCCGCCACGGCGCGGTCGGTGGCGCGCTGCTGCTCGGTCAGGGCGGCGACGGAGGCCGTGTCGTCCCGGCCCTTCCCCAGATACGCGGCCGAGACGCGGCGCTCGATCTGGATCTGCCCGACGGCCGTGTCGACGGGTGTGCCGAACGTCTCGTAGACGCCCTGCAGCCGGATCAGGGCCCGCAGATCCCCGGTCACGGACACCATGGCGAAGCTCCACAGCGCCAGCAGGGCGATGACCGGTATGACGGTGAGCGTCACGATCCGTCCGCGGATCGTAGGGCGGCTCAGACGCCGGCGCATGGTCCCCCCGGGACAAGGGATGGCTGAATAAAGGCGGTTACCCTGCGGTAGGGGCAGTCAAGCTACGCGACAGGGTGCCGTAGTGCAACGTTCCTTCAGGTAACCGCCCCCTCCTTGCGAACCGCGGCCGCCCCGGCCTCCGGCCCGGCTCGTCATCCGGCCGCCGTGCCGCGTAGAGTGCGCGCGTCGATCGCGTAAAGTGCGCGCGACGATAGAAACGCGGCAACTGGGTAGGCGAGCCGTGATGAACGCAGAAGCAGCTGAAGCACATGTGGTGATCGAGGCATCGCCGCACGAGGACAGCGTGGCCGCCCGCCAGGCCGCCGCGGCGTTTGTGCTGCGGAACTGCCCCTGGGCGGACGCCGACGCCGTCCTGCTGGTCGTATCGGAACTCGCCGCCAACGTCGCCCGCCACACCGCGGGCTGGTGGCGGCTGCACCTGTCGGCCGGAGCGGACGCGCTGACCGTGGAGATGGAGGACTCCAGTCCACTGCTCCCGGTGCCACGCGAGCCCGACCTCGCGGGTGGCGGCGGCTTCGGCTGGCATATGGTGCTGCGGCTCGCCGGGCAGGTGGAGGTCCGTCCGCTGCCGTACGGAAAGCGAGTTCAGGCCACCTGGATGCGGCCGGCGCCTGCGGGGGCGGCGGAGCCGGTGCCGGCCGCCTGAGCCAGCGGCGGCTCGGCGCCTCCGGCGGGGTTTTCCCCTCCCCTACGCCCTGCGGGGCTCCGCCCGCAGACCCCCCCTTCGGGGGGAAGGGGTACGGGGCTGGGGAGTGTCGTCAAAGTGGCGTCGTCCGCCCGGAGGGCGGGCCGGGCGCGTCTGGTGCTGGGAGCGCCCCCGCGCCCGAAGGGCCGCGGGGGAGATCGCAAGGCGCAGGGTGGGGGCGCCTCCCGGGCCGCCAGGCCCAGGGGGAGAGAGCGCAACGGGCTGCGCTGACGACCGACAACGCCGGAGGGTGCGCGCCAGACGCCGCCCGGCAGACGGGACTTTGACGACACGACCTAGCGCCCCCCGCCCCAGGCGGGCGGCAGCTTCGCGCCGCCGCCCCTGTACGGCCTGAAGGCCGTGTCACCAAGCTCCCCCCAAGGGGCTCAATCCGGCTGCGCCGATTCTCAGCCTCACCGGCGTCGGAAACGCACATTCAGCCCCGCCGGCGATTGAGGCGCAAGAGGCCGCACATTCAAGCCCCGTGGGGGTCCCCCCGGACGGAGTCTGGGGGAGATTGAGGCTCGGGGGTTCGGGGGCGGAGCCCCCGGAAAGGACACCGCCGGCGTCGGCGGGTCACTCCGCCCTCAGCAGCCCCTCCCGCAACCGCGACGTAATCCGCGTCAGCAGCCGCGACACATGCATCTGGGAGACCCCCAGCTCCTCCCCGATCTCCGACTGCGTCATCTCCTCCCCGAACCGCATCCGCAGAATCCGCCGGTCCCTGTCGTCCAGCTCCTGGATCAGCGGCTTGAGCGCCTGGACGTTCTCCGCCGTCTCCAGGTCGGCGTCCGGCCCGCCCAGCCGGTCGGCCAGCGGTGCGGGCGAGTGGTCGGAGGCGTCCTCCATGGGCATGTCGATGGAGCCGGCCGTATAGCCGTTGCTCGCCACGACGCCCTCGATGACCTCTTCCTCCTCGATGCCGAGGTGCTCGGCGAGTTCGGCGGTGGTCGGGGTGCGGTCCAGGTTCTGGGAGAGTTCGTCCACGGCCTTCGCCAGATCGATCCGCAACTCCTGGAGTCTGCGCGGCACATGGACGGCCCAGCTGGTGTCGCGGAAGAAGCGCTTGATCTCGCCGACGATGTACGGGACCGCGAAGGTCGCGAACTCGACCTCCCGGCTGAGCTCGAAGCGGTCGATCGCCTTGATCAGCCCGATGGTGCCGACCTGGACGATGTCCTCCATCTGCTCGGAGCGGTTGCGGAAACGGGCGGCGGCGTACTTGACCAGCGCCAGGTTCAGCTCGATGAGCGTGTTGCGCACATACTGGTGCTCGTGCGTTCCCTCGACCATGGTGTCGAGGCGCTCGAAGAAGAGCTTCGAGATCTCGCGAGCGTCCTGGGGAGCGACTTCGGCCGGGTTCTCCACCACCGGAAGATCCAGCTCCGCCATGTTCGGGCGGTGTGTTCCAGGCTGTGTGAGTTCGGTCGTGACCGGGCTCGCCGTGGACACTTCGTCCTCCCCTGCTCTGTGGCCAATGCAGGGCGCGCCTACCCAGCCTTTCCACGCCCATGCCTGTTTATGCATGTTCCCTGCACGCCCATGCGGACAGGGCCGCGATGGCGACATGACTCCGGCCCCTCGCGTCAGAAGCGAGGGGCCGGAATGCCGAAGTGTCGCGGAGGCGTCAGCTCCAGCTGGCGTGCAGCGGCTTGCCCTCGGCGTAGCCCGCAGCGCTCTGGACGCCGACGATCGCCCGCTCGGCGAACTCCTCAAGCGAGCCCGCGCCCGCGTAGGTGCAGGAGGAGCGGACGCCCGCGATGATCGAGTCGATCAGGTCCTCGACGCCCGGGCGTGCCGGGTCGAGGAACATCCGGGAGGTGGAGATGCCCTCCTCGAACAGCGCCTTGCGGGCGCGGTCGTAAGCGGACTCCTCGCTGGTGCGGTTGCGCACCGCGCGCGAGGAGGCCATGCCGAACGACTCCTTGTACAGCCGGCCGTCGGCCGACTGCTGAAGGTCTCCGGGGGACTCGTATGTGCCGGCGAACCAGGAGCCGATCATGACGTTGGAGGCGCCGGCGGCCAGCGCCATGGCGACGTCGCGCGGGTGGCGCACACCGCCGTCGGCCCAGACGTGCTTGCCGTGCTTCTTCGCCTCGGCGGCGCACTCCAGCACCGCGGAGAACTGCGGGCGGCCCACGCCGGTCATCATGCGGGTGGTGCACATGGCGCCAGGTCCGACGCCGACCTTGACGATGTCGGCGCCCGCCTCGATGAGGTCGCGCACCCCCTGGGCGGCGACGACGTTGCCGGCGACGATCGGCACCCGCGGGTCGAGCGCGCGGACGGCCTTGAGCGCGGAGATCATGTTCTCCTGGTGGCCGTGCGCGGTGTCCACGACAAGCGTGTCCACGCCCGCGTCGAGCAGCTGCTTGGCCTTGCCCGCCACATCGCCGTTGATGCCCACGGCGGCGGCGATGCGCAGCTTGCCCGCGGCGTCGACGGCGGGGGTGTAGAGGGTGGCGCGCAGGGCGCCGCGGCGGGTGAGCACGCCGACCAGACGGCCGTCCGCGTCGACGGCGGGGGCGTAGCGCCGGTTGGCGGCGTCCAGGACGTGGAAGGCCTCGCGCGGGTCGATGTCCGCGTCGAGCTCCAGCAGGTCCGTGGACATGATCTCGGAGAGCTGGGTGAAGCGGTCCACGCCGGTGAGGTCGTGGTCGGTGACGATGCCGACCGGGCGGTGGTTCTCGTCGACGACGACGCCCGCGCCGTGCGCCCGCTTCGGCAGCAGCGACAGCGCGTCGGCGACGGTCTGGTGCGGCGTGAGCACGATCGGGGTGTCGAGCACGTGGTGCCGCGTCTTGACCCAGGAGATGACGTCGGTGACGACGTCGATCGGGATGTCCTGGGGGATGACGACGAGGCCGCCGCGGCGCGCCACGGTCTCGGCCATCCGCCGGCCGGCGATGGCGGTCATGTTCGCGACGACCAGCGGGATGGTCGTGCCGGTGCCGTCCGGGGAAGAGAGGTCGACGCCCTGGCGGGAACCCACGGCCGAGCGGCTCGGCACCATGAACACATCGTCGTACGTCAGGTCGTACGGCGGCTTCAGGTCATTGAGGAAACGCACGTGCTGAACATCCCAGTCGTTCGGAGTTGGCCCCCGGACAGTGCAGCCGGGGAAAACGCACGTACTTCATTGTCCCATGGCGACGACGGTGCACAGCGCAGGAGAAAACTCCAGCTCAGCCTGGGGGCCATCGGCGAATCCTCCAAAGCGTTCCCCGCTGGCCGTACCGGGACCGGCCGTACGGATTCAGCCGTCCGGCGCCGGTCCTCCGACGTCAGCCGTCCGGCGTCAGTCGTCCGGGTCGGCACGGTCCAGGGCAGGCCGCGGGGGCGGCGGCGCGGTCAGCAGCCGGTCGGCCGCCGCGGTGTCCGTGACCAGGCTGGTGACCAGACCGGAACGCAGCACCGCCCCGATGGCCTCCGCCTTGCGCTGGCCGCCGGCGATGGCCACCACCTCGGGGATGCGGCGCAGCCGGTCCGCCTCGACCGTGATGCAGCGCTCGCCGAGGTCCCGGCCGACACGCCGGCCGTCCTTGTCGAAGAGATGGGCGGACATCTCGGCGGCGACGCCGAGCGAGGCGTAGTGGGCCCGCTCCTCGTCGCTGAGCATGTCGTGCACCGTCGAGATGCCCGGCTCCCAGGAGCCGATGGACACCGCGGCGACGGTGACCTTGTCGAAGTATTCAAAGGCCCGCGCGATGCCGGTCTGGTTGCGCAGCGCCGCCGCGGTCGCCGGGTCGGGCAGCAGCATCGGCGCATAGATCGGGTGGGCCTCGCCGCCCGAGACCTGTGCAGCGCGGCGCACCGCCTCGACCGAGCCGCGCTCGGCCGTCCCCGCGTCGTACACGCCCGTCAGCTGGACGACCGTGCACGGCGGCAGCCGGTCCAGGGCCGCCGCCATGTGGATGGTGGACCGGCCCCAGGCCAGGCCCAGCACATCGCCCTCGGTGACCAGCTCGCCCAGCAGATCCGCGGCCACTTCGCCCAGGTTCTCGGGGTCGGGCGACTCGTCCGCGCCCTCCGCGGGGGTCTCCACGACGACCGCGTGCCGCAGGCCGTAGCGGGAGCGGAGCGCGTCGGACCGCTCCGCGTCGAGCTCCGCGGGCACACGGATCTCGATCCTCACGAGGTCGCGTTCGAGCGCCGTCTCCAGAACCCGCGCGACCTTGAAGCGGCTGACGCCGAACTCCTCCGCGATCTGGATCTTGGACTTGCCCTCGAGGTAGAAGCGGCGGGCCATGGCCGCCGCCTGCACCAGCTCCGCGGGTCCCATCCGCAGGGCCGGCCGTCCCGCCGACATGGCAGACACGGCGATCTCCTCACTGCTGTACACACTCCGGACCCGCCATCCTGTCAGATCCGGCGGTCCTTGATCAGCCCTGGTGGGCCAACAACGGTTGAACAAGCTCGGCGGCCGCCGGACCGCGCGGGCGCGCGAGCCGGTGGCCGGATGTCACACCGACCCTATGCCCCATCGACGGTACGCCCCGGAGGGCGGCGCCTTCAGCCGGCCGTAGGGAAACCCGGGCGCACCCGGGGTCGCGCCCCCGAACACCCATACGCCGGGCGGTCGCAACCCCGCGGGCTCGGAAGGGCTGGTCTTTCCCCGTAACTGGGGGCTCTGCCCCAGACCCCCCTCCGGGGGGGGAGGGGCTGCGGGGCTGGCGCCCCGCGCCCCCTGGCGGGCGGCAGCTTCGCGCCGCCGCCCCCGGCACGGCCTGAAGGCCGTGTCCTCCAACTCCCCCAGCTACCTCCCCCACCTCCGTCCGGGAGTACCCCCACGGAGGTGCCCCCGGGGGTACTCCCGCGGAGGCGTCCCCAGGGGTACCCCCCACGGAAGTGCACCCAACAGGCTTGATTTGGCTCCAGCCCCGCCAGCGTTGGACGCGCGCATTCAGCCCCACCGGTGCTTGGGGGCGAGAGTCAGAAACCCAGCCTCGCCAGCGTCGGACGCGCACATTCAGCCTCGCCGGCGATCCGAGGGGCGAGGGCCAGAATCCAGCCCCGCCGGCGTTTGAGGCGCAAGGGGCCGCACAATCAAGCCTCGTGGGGCCCGCGGACGGAGTCTGGGGGAGACTGAGGCGCGGGGGTCCGGGGGCGGAGCCCCCGGGGTCAGTGGGCGCAGGCCCAGGCCGCCGACGCCGTCGCGGCGGTCGCCTTCTCCCGCAGCCCCCGCACCGCCGCAGCCGGATCCCCCGCCCCGTACACCGCCGAGCCCGCCACGAAGACATCCGCGCCCGCCTCCGCGCAGCGCTCGATCGTCGCCTCGGAGACGCCGCCGTCGACCTGCAGCCACAGCTCCAGGCCGTGCTTGGAGATCAGCTCCCGGGTGCGGCGGATCTTCGGCAGCATGATGTCCAGAAACGCCTGGCCGCCGAAGCCCGGTTCCACGGTCATGACCAGCAGCATGTCCAGTTCGGGGAGCAGGTCCTCGTATGGCTCGATGGGCGTCGCGGGCTTGAGCGCCATGGACGCGCGTGCGCCCTTGGACCGGATCTCCCGGGCCAGACGTACCGGTGCAGCCGCCGCCTCGGCGTGGAAGGTGACGGACCCGGCCCCTGCTTCTACGTACTGGGGGGCCCATCGATCGGGGTCCTCGATCATCAGATGGCAGTCCAGCGGGGTGTCCGTCGCCCGGCTGAGGGATTCCACGATGGGCACGCCGAGCGTCAGATTCGGCACAAAGTGGTTGTCCATGACATCGACATGGAGCCAGTCGGCGCCCGCGACGGCCTCCGCCTCCTCCGCCAGGCGGGAGAAGTCGGCGGAGAGGATACTGGGGTTGATCTGAACGGCCATGTGCCAAGCCTGCCATGTTCCCTGGAGCTGCTCGGCGCCGGGAGGGCGGCGAGGCCGTTGGGGGCCTCATGAGCGGTGCGGAGGAACCGGCGGACGCGGCGGCGGGCGCACCGCCGCCGCGGCGGATTCGCCGGGGCGTGGCCCCAGCCGTCTGCGGCAGCAGGACCAAGCAGGCCGCCGAGGCGGTCGCGCGCGATCCGGGGGGCGTGCCCGCGTCGATCGGCGTTCCTGGACATCGGCCACACGGTGTGGCGGCGGCACCGGCTGTCGCGGGGACCGGACCCCGAGGCGCCCGCGAACAGCTGAGCCGCCGGTGACGGGCCCTTCAGGCGGTGCGTCGCAGCAGGGCCAGATACATCGCGTCCGTGCCGTGGAGATGCGGCCACAGCTGGACGTCCGGGCCGTCGCCCAGCGCGGGCACGCCCGGCATCAGGGGCCTGGCGTCCAGCTGCTCGGCGTGGACGGCCGGGCCCCCGCGGCCCTTGAGTACATCGTCGACGACGGCCCTGGTCTCGGCGAGGTGCGGCGAGCAGGTCGCGTATCCGACCACCCCGCCCACGCGCACGGCGGCGATCGCCTCGCGCAGCAGCGCCCGCTGGAGGGGCGCGAAGCCCTCCAGGTCCTCGGGGCGACGCCGCCAGCGGGCCTCGGGCCGTCGGCGCAGGGCGCCCAGCCCCGAGCAGGGGACGTCGACCAGCACCCGGTCGAAGGCTCCGGGCCGCCACGGCGGGCGGGTGCCGTCGGCGGCGACGACCTGGTACGGGCCTGGGTTGCCGGCCAGCGCCCGCGCCACCAGCCGCGCCCGGTGCGGCTGCTTCTCGGCGGCCAGCAGGGACGCGCCGCGTTCCGCCGCGAGCGCGCCCAGCAGCGCGGCCTTGCCGCCGGGGCCCGCGCAGCCGTCGAGCCAGCGGGCGTCGGGGCCGTCGAGGGGGGCGTTGGCGAGGGCGATCGCGACGAGCTGACTGCCCTCGTCCTGGACGCCCGCCCGGCCCTCCCGCACGGCGTCGATCGCGCCCGGCTCACCGCCCTCGGCCAGTCGCACGGCGTACGGGGACCAGCGGCCCGGCAGGGCGGCCTCGTCGCCGAGGGCGTCGAGCAGCTCCGCGGGCGCGGCTCGGCCGGGGCGGGCGACCAAGGTCACCTCAGGCCGTTCGTTGTCCGCCGCCAGCAGCTCCTCGATCCCCTCGCGCGGGCCGCCGAGAGCGTCCCAGAGCGCGGAGACGACCCAGCGGGGATGGGAGTGGACGACCGACAGATGGTCCTCGGGGTCCTCGTCGTAGGGCGGGGCGACCCGCTCCAGCCAGCCGTCCAGGTCGTCCTGAGCGATCTTGCGCAGCACCGCGTTGACGAACTTCGCCCGCCCGTCGCCCAGCACCACGCGCGCCAGCTCCACGCTCGCCGACACCGCCGCGTGCGTGGGGATGCGCGTCCCCAGCAGCTGGTGCGCGCCCAGGGCGAGCACATCCAGCACCGGCGGGTCGACCTCGCGCAGCGGCCGGTCGACGCAGGCGGAGATCACGGCGTCGTAGGTGCCCTGACGGCGCAGCGTCCCGTACACCAGCTCGGTGGCCAGCGCCGCGTCCCGCGTGTCGAATCCGCCTGCCTCGCGGGCCTTGCGCAGCAGCGGCGGCAGCACCAGATTGGCGTACGCGTCCCGCTCGTCGACGGCCCTCAGGGCCTCGAACGCGAGGATCCGCACGGGATCCTTCTGCGGCCTGCGGTAGGGCTTGTGGGGGCGGCGACGGCGCTGCTCGCTCAAAGGTGCTCCGCGTATGACGATGGTGCGAATGTACGGATCTGCACGTACGGGTGCGTACGGGTCCGCACGTATGGGTGGGTACGGGTATCAGCGTACGTCGGCCGTGCCGAGCTTCTCACCGGGGGCGATGCGCACCCCGCGGGCCCAGTCGGCCGCCTTCATCGGCTTCTTTCCCTGCGGCTGCACCCAGAGCAGTTCAACGGCGTGTGAGCCGGTGCCCGCGTACACCCTGTTCTTGCCCGCGTCCAGTTGGCCGGGGGCGAGGTCCGCACGGTCGGGGACCAGCGCCGTCTGGATCAGCTTGAGGCGCTCCCCGCGGAACAGCGTCCAGGCGCCGGGGGCGGGGGTGCAGCCGCGTACGACACGGTCGACGCGGAGCGCGGGAGCGGCGAAGTCCACATGGGCGTCCTCGACGGTGATCTTCGGCGCGTGGGAGACGCCCTCGGCGGGCTGCGGTACGGCCTTGAGGGTGCCGTCCTCGATGCCGTCCATCGTCGCCGCGAGCAGCCCGGCGCCGGCGAAGGCGAGCCGGGTGAGCAGATCGCCGCTGGTGTCGGTGGGCCGTACATGCTCGGTGATCACGCCGTAGACCGGGCCGGAGTCCAGCCCTTCCTCGATCTGGAAGGTGGACGCTCCGGTCATCTCGTCCCCGGCGAGGATGGCGTGCTGGACCGGTGCGGCGCCGCGCCACGCGGGCAGCAGCGAGAAGTGGAGGTTGACCCACCCGTGGGCGGGGATGTCCAGCGCCGCCCGGGGCAGCAGCGCGCCGTACGCGACGACCGGGCAGCAGTCGGGCGCGATCTCACGCAGCCGCGCCAGAAACGCCTCGTCGCGCGGCTTGCCCGGCTTGAGCACCTCGATGCCCGCCTCCTCGGCACGCTCGGCCACCGGGCTGGCGACCAGCCGCCGCCCGCGCCCGGCGGGCGCATCGGGCCGGGTGACGACGGCGGCCACCTCATGCCGGTCGGAGGCGATCAGGGCGTCCAGGGCGGGTACGGCGACCTCGGGGGTGCCGGCGAAGACGAGCTTCATCGGTGGCTGACTGCCTCTCGGGGTGGGCTCCCGTGCTGGAGCGTGGGAAGACGAGCAGCGCACCAGTCTATGTGCGGGCCTCCGGGAGGGCTGCGGGTCTGGCGCCCGGGGACCGTGGGGGGACCCCACTTCCCGTATCTGGGGGCTCCGCCCCCAGACCCCCTGTACGGCCTTCGGCCGTGTCCTCAAACGCCGGACGGGCTCAAATCAGCCCCGCCGGCGTTTGAGGCGCGGGGGTGCGGGGGCGGAGCCCCAGGCAGGGGGCGTACGGGTGGGCGCGCGCCCTGTGCATATGCGCACACGCCCCCGCACCGTGACCACTTCCCCACGTCCCGCGTTGGTCAAGAGAGATTGACCCAAGCGGGCCGCCCCAGACGCGGCCCGACCCCTTTTCAACGCCGGTTCGAGAGGCTTGTCAATGGCCGACCACGCAACCCACGACGCCCAAGCCCGGGCCAGCCTGCATCTGTTGGTGCGGGACATCGAGCGGGTCCGCCGGCAGGTGGACGCCCTGCGGACGCTCACCGCCCAGCTGGGAAATGTCTACCGCCCGCGCCGCTCCGGCCCGTCCACGGGCTTCGTCGTCTACGGCAGGGCGCCGGCCCCGACCGTCCGACTCGCCCAGGAACTGCGGGACAGCGTCGAGACGCTGGTGACCGCGGCGGTGGACTTCGACCGCTCGCTGGGCTTCTCGTGGGACGCCGTGGGCTCGGCGCTCGGGGTCACCAAGCAGGCGGTGCACCGCCGGTACGGCTCCCGCCGCACCGCCGCGCAGCAGACGGGCGCGGCCGCCGCCGAACACAACGGGGACGCGACGGCGCGGCCGCTGTCGGTGGGCGGCGGCACGGGCATGGCCGCGGTGCCCGCCGCCCGTCCGATGCCGCCGCAGCCGACGGCGGCCACTGGTCCATCCCTCCGCGAGGAGGCCCGCCCGAGCGCCTTCCCCGGCCCGCGCAACGGCTGACCCCTCCCCGGCTGCCCCCGGCCTCCGCGCCGGGGGCAGCCGTATGTCGCTCGTCAGCCGATGTCCGGGGGGTCGATGCGGAGGCGGACGGGGGGTTCGGAGCCCCGGGTCAGGCGGGAGGCCCGGGCGGACTTGAGCGCGGTGGCGAGGGACGCGCCGCTGCCCGGGGGGACGCGGATCAGGGCGCGCTGCCAGCGCTCGCCGGGCGGGGGGTCGCCCGGACGGCGCGGGCGGCCGGATGGGATGACCGGAAGCGCCACCGGGCCCAGCACCTCCGCTTCGTCCGGCAGCTGCGCATCCGCGAGGAAGGAGGCCACGGCCTCCGCGCCGCCCGTGACCGCCGCCATCCGGGACACCGGAGGAAAGCCGAGCTCCGCACGCTCCGCCAGCTCACGCTGGGCATGGCCGACAGGGTCCCAGCGCACCAGGGCCTGGACGGGCCGCAGGGTCGGCTCTGCCACGACAACGACGACTCCGCCCGCGCTCTGCGCCCGTACGAGCGACGCCGCGTCGAGCCAGCGTCTCAGCGCCTCCTCCCCCGCGCGGAGGTCGGGGCGGCCGAGCATGGCCCATCCGTCGAGGAGGACGGCGGCGGCATAGCCGCCCTCGGCGACCGGTTCCGCGCCGGGGGTGCTGACCACCAGTGCGGGCTGTCCGGGCGCGCAGTTGAGAACGTCGAGAACATGGTCCCGTCCCGAGGTGCGCACCGGGACGGCCGGGAACACCCGGCCGAGCTCCTCCGCGGTACGCCGCGCGCCGACGACCCGGGCGCGCAGCCGGGTGCCGCCGCACTCCGGGCAGTGCCACTCCCCCGTGTGCCGTCCGCACCAGCCACAGGTCAGCGCCTGTTCGTCCGGGGCCTGAAGGGGACCGGCGCAGTGCCCGCAGCGGGCGGGCGCACGGCAGCGCTCGCAGGCGAGCCGGGGCACATAGCCGCGCCGGGGCACCTGCACCAGCACGGGGCCGGTCCGCAGCCCGTCCCGTATCGCCTGCCAGGCGAGGCTCGGCAGCCGGGCGGCCCGCGCCGCCTCGTCCCGCGCCAGATCGGTGTCGCCCACCGTCCGGACGAGCGGTGCGGCCGCCCGCACCTGGTCGCGTCCGGCGGCCAGCGGCAGCGCCCAGCCGCTCTCGACGAGCTGCGCCGCCTCCACCGTGCAGCTGACGCCGCCGAGCAGGAATCCGCACCCTTCGTGTGTGGCGCGCAGTTCGAGGACCTCCCGCACATGCGGAAACGGCGCGTTCTCATCGCTGTGGCTGGAGTCGCCGTCGTCCCAGACGGCGACCAGTCCGAGATCCCGTACGGGGGCGAACATCGCGGCCCGGGTCCCCACGACCGCCCGCACCGAGCCGCGGCGCACGGCGAGCCACTGCCGGTAGCGCCGCTCCGGGCCGGACTCCGCGGTCAGCAGCGCGTGCCGGCCTTCTCCGAGGAGCGCCGTGAGCGCGGCGTCGATCCGTGCCGCGCGCCGGCCGTCGGGCGCCACGACCAGTGCGCCCCGCCCCGAGGCGAGCGTCGCGGCCACGGCGCGGGCCAGCTCGTCCGGCCAGTGCGGCCCCGGCAGCGCCGTCCACACGGCGCGCGGGACGCCCCCTTTGGCCAGGGATTCAAGGAACGCCGGACCCCGCCCGTACCGCTCCCAGGAGCCGGCGGCCGGGGGCTCAGGGGCGGGCAGCGGCTCGGGAGACGGCTTTGACTCCGCCCGGCCGTTTCGCGGCGGGATCGCGAGCTGCAGGACATCCGCCAGGCTGCCCGCGTACCGGTCGGCGACCGCTCGTGCGAGGGCGAGCGTCTGCGGGCTGAGGACCGGCTCGGGCGAGACCACATAGGCCAGTGCGGCGAGCGCCCCGGCGTAGTCGCTCTCGGCGCGGCGCTCGATCAGGAATCCGTCGACCAGACCGCCGCCCTCGCGCCGCCCTTCCCTGACCCGGTGCCCTCCGGCCCCGAACCGGACCCGCACCCGCACTCCCGGCTGTGCCTCGGCGTCGAGCTCCTCGGGGACCGCGTAGTCGAAATACTGGTCGAGGTGGAGCAGGCCCTTGTTCACCACCACCCGGGCGACCGGCAGTTCCTTCGCCAGCGCGGCGCCTCGCCAGGTCCGCGGCTTGGCCTTCGGGACCTTGGCTTTGCGCACGGTCTCGCGTATCAGCGCAAGCTGCTCCGGCCCGCCGTCGGCGGCGGGCTCCCCGGGCCGCTTGTTCTCGCTGCTCACAGCCTCATTCCTACCAGAGGCGACTGACAGCGCCAGGGGAGAGCGCTGGGCCACGGCAGGGGTGTGGAAGGGGCACGGCAGAGGCACGGCCGGGGCATTGGAAAACACCGGGCCCGGCCCCGCGCGGAGCGGGGGCCGGGCCCGGTGACGGACAAGCGGCTTACAGACCTGCTTACAGACCCGCGGCGGCGCGCAGGGCGTCCACGCGGTCGGTGCGCTCCCAGGTGAAGTCGGGCAGCTCACGGCCGAAGTGGCCATAGGCGGCCGTCTGGGCGTAGATGGGCCGCAGCAGGTCGAGGTCGCGGATGATGGCGGCCGGGCGCAGGTCGAAGACCTGGGCGATGGCCTGCTCGATCTTGTCCACGTCGACGGTCTCGGTGCCGAAGGTCTCGACGAACAGACCGACGGGCTCGGCCTTGCCGATCGCGTACGCCACCTGGACCTCGCAGCGGGCCGCGAGCCCGGCCGCGACGACGTTCTTGGCGACCCAGCGCATCGCGTACGCCGCGGAACGGTCCACCTTGGACGGGTCCTTGCCGGAGAACGCGCCACCGCCGTGCCGCGCCATGCCGCCGTACGTATCAATGATGATCTTCCGGCCGGTCAGGCCCGCGTCGCCCATCGGACCGCCGATCTCGAACCGGCCCGTCGGATTCACCAGCAGCCGGTAGCCGTCGGTGTCGAGCTTGATGCCGTCCTCGACGAGCTGCTTCAGGACGTGCTCGACGACGAACTCGCGGATGTCCGGTGCGAGCAGCGAGTCCAGGTCGATGTCGGAGGCGTGCTGCGAGGAGACGACGACCGTGTCCAGACGGGCGGCCTTCTCGCCGTCGTACTCGACGGTGACCTGGGTCTTGCCGTCGGGGCGCAGATAGGGGATGGTCCCGTTTTTGCGGACCTCGGACAGCCGGCGGGAGAGCCGGTGCGCCAGGTAGATCGGCAGCGGCATCAGCTCGGGCGTCTCGTCGCACGCGTAGCCGAACATCAGGCCCTGGTCGCCGGCGCCCTGCTTGTCCAGCTCATCTTCATCGCCCTCGACACGGGACTCGTACGCCGTGTCCACGCCCTGGGCGATGTCGGGCGACTGCGCGCCGATGGAGACCGAGACGCCGCAGGACGCGCCGTCGAAGCCCTTCTTGGAGGAGTCGTAGCCAATCTCGAGGATCTTGTTGCGGACGAGCGTGGGGATGTCGGCGTAGGCCTTGGTGGTGACCTCGCCCGCGACATGCACCAGGCCGGTGGTGATCAAGGTCTCCACGGCGACGCGGGAGGTCGGGTCCTCCCGCAGCAGCGCGTCGAGAATGGTGTCGCTGATCTGGTCGGCGATCTTGTCGGGGTGACCCTCGGTCACAGACTCCGAGGTGAAGAGACGGCGGGACACATCGCTCCCTGAGGTTGCAGCGGCTGCTGGCTGATCATGGCTGGACCGGCAGGGGCTGCGCCCCGGACGTCCGCCGACCAGTTTATCCGCCGCGGTCCGCGGACGGACAACCCGTCTCGCCCGATGGAAGTGTCCTGACCTGTGGCCCGGCGGAAAATCAGACGTCAAATAGGACCTTGACCAGTGGTAATACGCCGGTTTTGGTGTGATTTCATACGGCCGTACGGGTGACTCGGCGGCTTATCCGAGCTGTGGAGCCACCAGATCCCAGACGATCTCCGCCAGGGCCTCCTTGGGCCCGTACGGCACGGGCGTCTCACCGCCGTCGGCCGTCAGCACGACGGCCTCGTTCTGCTCGGAGCCGAAGGTCTTGCGCTCCCCCACTTCGTTGACGACCAGCAGGTCACAGCCCTTGCGGCGGAGCTTCTCGCGGCCGTTGGCGAGCACGTCGTCCGTCTCGGCGGCGAAGCCGACGACCACCTGTCCGGGGTGGGCCCGGTCGGCGGAGATCTCCGCCAGGATGTCGGGGTTGCGGACCAGCGCGACAGGGGCCGGCTCCTGGCCGTCCTTCTTCTTGATCTTGCCGCTGGCGTACTCGGCGGGACGGAAGTCGGCGACGGCGGCGGCCATCACCACCGCGTCGGCGTCGGCCGCCGCCTTGAGGACGGCCTCCCGCAGCTGCAGGGCGGTGCCGACGCGGACCACGTCGACCCCGGCCGGGTCCGGCAGCCCGGTGTTGGCCTCGATCAGGGTCACGCGCGCGCCGCGGGCCGCGGCGACGGCGGCCAGGGCGTACCCCTGCTTCCCGGAGGAACGGTTCCCCAGGTAGCGGACGGGGTCGAGCGGCTCACGCGTGCCGCCCGCGCTGACCACCACATGGCGGCCGGCCAGGTCGGCGACGGCCGCGTCCGCGCCGCGGGCGAGCACCCGCCGGCACACCTCGAAGATTTCGGCGGGCTCCGGCAGCCGGCCCTTGCCGGTGTCGACGCCGGTGAGCCGGCCGCTGGCGGGCTCGATGACGAGGGCGCCGCGGCGGCGCAGCGTCGCCACATTCTCCCGGGTCGCCGGGTGCTCCCACATCTCCGTGTGCATGGCGGGCGCGAAGACGACGGGACAGCGTGCTGTGAGGAGGGTGTTGGTCAGCAGGTCGTCGGCGAGGCCATGGGCGGCCTTGGCCAGGGTGTCGGCGGTGGCGGGCGCGACCACCACGAGATCGGCCTGCTGGCCGATGCGCACATGGGGCACCTCGTGGACGTCGTCCCAGACCTCGGTGGAGACGGGGTGGCCCGAGAGCGCCGACCAGGTGGCCGCGCCGACGAAGTTCAGCGCGGAGGCGGTCGGCACCACCCGTACGTCATGGCCGGACTCGGTGAGCCGGCGCAGCAGCTCGCACGCCTTGTAGGCGGCGATTCCGCCGCTGACGCCCAGGACGACCCGCGGCCTGCCCGCTGACGCCTTGCCGGATGCCGCGTCATTCACTGTCGCCTCGTCCACCGCTGTCTCTCCCCGCACTCGGCTGTGTCCTGTCCCCATGACACACCCAAGGCCCGGCGGATGACCGCCAGGCCTTGGGTGAGGTGAAAAATCGGGCCTTACTGGGCCGGGCCCTCAACGGCCTCGGAGGTCAGCAGACCGGCGTTGATCTCGCGCAGCGCGATCGAGAGCGGCTTCTCGTGGACGTGCGTGTCCACCAGCGGGCCCACGTACTCAAGCAGGCCCTCGCCGAGCTGCGAGTAGTACGCGTTGATCTGGCGCGCACGCTTGGCCGCGTAGATCACGAGGCTGTACTTCGAGTCGGTGGCCTCGAGCAGCTCGTCGATCGGCGGGTTGATGATGCCCTCGGGCGCGGTCATGGAAGAGGACACTCTCTAGCCTTCCGAAAGAACGTGCAGAATGAAATGATCCGAAAACGATCAAACAACTGCCATCAAGGCTAGCAGCTCACGAGCCACGTCCTCGACGGAGGTGTTGACCAGGGTGGTGTCAAACTCCGACTCGGCAGCCAGCTCCGTCCTGGCGGCCGCCAGCCGGCGCTCGATGACCTCGGGGGACTCGGTGCCGCGGCCGGTGAGCCGGCGGACCAGCTCCTCCCAGCTCGGCGGGGCGAGAAAGACCAGCCGGGAGTCCGGCATGGACTCCTTGACCTGCCGGGCCCCCTGGAGGTCGATCTCCAGCAGCACGGGCTCCCCGGCCTCCAGCCGTTCGAGCACGGCACGGCGCGGCGTGCCGTACCGGTTGCCCGCGAACTCGGCCCACTCCAGCAACTCGCCGTTGGCGATCAGCTTGTCGAACTCCTCGTCGGTGACGAAGAAATACTGAACGCCATGACGCTCGCCGGGGCGCGGCTTCCGGGTGGTCGCCGACACCGAGAGCCAGACCTCGGGGTGAACCTTGCGCATATGGGCGACGACCGTGCTCTTGCCGACCCCGGAGGGGCCGGAGAGCACGGTCAGCCGCGGACGTGCCTCTGCTGCCATGCAGCGATTATCCAGGTTCCCGGGAGCGCCGGAGAACGTCAGGAGCCGGTGGAGCCGAACTCCTTCTCCAGGGAGGCGATCTGGTTGGTGCCGAGGCCGCGCACCCGGCGGCTCTCGGAGATGCCGAGCCGTTCCATGATCTGCTTGGCCCGGACCTTGCCGACGCCGGGCAGGGACTCCAGGAGGGCGGAGACCTTCATCTTGCCGATGACGTCGTCCTTCTGGCCCTGCTGGATGACCTCGTGGAGGGAGGCGCCGGAGTGCTTGAGTCGATTCTTGACCTCGGCCCGCGCCCGGCGAGCCGCGGCGGCCTTTTCGAGCGCGGCTGCGCGCTGTTCGGGGGTAAGGGGCGGAAGAGCCACGCCTACGTCACCTCGGATGTCGAACTGTCGGATACGGACCGGTGAGGAACCTAGTCGCCCCACACCAGGCGAGCAACGAGCAACGCAGTGCACGTTCGCTCTTCGTCGGAGACTAGCGGCCGATGCCGCTCCAGTCAGCGAGAACAGAGGAAAAGTCCTGGTCAGCATCGCATGACCGGGACATTTAGGACATAAAGCGCGGATTTTGGGCCAAGTTTTTCTCAAGGGAGTCGATGCGGAAGGGCCCGGCAGGCGCGGAAAGTGCCCGGGGCGCATTCCCCGGGCGCACATCGGAGGTCTGCCATGGCGGCTCGGCGCCGCACATGCGCGGGTCCCATGCCGGGGTCCTGTGCGGCGTGCGCTGCACGGCCGGCGGGGGTTTCGCGGCGGGCGCACCGGGGCGCGTCCGCCGCCGCCCTCGTGTGCCGCTGCCCTCGTGTGCCGCCGCCCTCGTCCGGCTGGCGCGCCCCGGGGCGGATGCCGTCCCGGGGCCCGCGGGCGGGTCAGCGGGGCGTGACCGCCTCGGCGATCTCCGCCGCGAAGCGGGCAGCCGCCGTCCGCAGGGCGGCGGCGTCCGGGCCATGGCGGAGCACCCCGCGGCTGACATTGGGCACCACATGGCGTACCGCCGGACCGAACACGGCCGGGAGATCCGCCGCCGTCGCCCCCTGTGCTCCGATGCCGGGGGCCAGCAGCGGGCCGTTGATGTCCAGGTCGAAGGACGACAGATCGCCGAGCGTCGCTCCGACGACCGCGCCGAAGGAGCCCATCGGGCTGTCGCCCGCATTCTCCTCGGCCAGGTGGGCGAGCATGGTCGCCCCGATGGAGCGGCCGTCCTCGCGCACCGCGCGCTGTACCTCGGCGCCCTCGGGGTTGGAGGTGAGGGCCAGGACGAACAGCCCGGAGCCGCTCTCCCGCGCCAGGTCGACAGCCGGCTTGAGGGAGCCGTAGCCGAGATACGGGGAGACCGTCAGCGCGTCCGAGAAGAGCGGCGAGCCCTTCCTCAGGTATGTCTCGGCATAGGCCGCCATCGTGGAGCCGATGTCGCCGCGCTTGGCGTCCATCAGCACCAGCGCGCCCGCGTCCCTGGCCTCCCCGACGGCCTTCTCCAGCACCGCGATCCCGCGCGAGCCGAAGCGCTCGAAGAACGCGGACTGCGGTTTGAGGACGGCCACCCGGTCGGCGAGCGCCTCGACGGCCGTACGGGTGAAGCGCTCCAGGCCCGCGATGTCGTCGCTCAGCCCCCAGTCGCTCAGCAGCGACGCGTGCGGGTCGATGCCGACGCACAGCGGGCCGCGGTCGTCCATCGCACGGCGCAGCCGGGCGCCGAAGGGTGCAGTGGTGTCCGCGGCGGTCATGCGGCGGCTTCCTTCCGGGTGTCGGCGCCGACGGCCTCGGCGAGGGTGGCGTACGGGCTGGCCTTGAGGCGTGCGGCGAGGCCCTTGTGGATCGCGCGGGCATAGCCGGGGCCCTCGTAGATGAAGGCGCTGTAGCCCTGGACGAGGGTGGCGCCGGCGAGAATGCGCTGCCAGGCGTCCTCGGCGTTCTCGATGCCGCCGACGCCCACGAGGACGAGGCGGTCGCCCACGCGCGCGTAGAGCCTGCGCAGCACCTCCAGGGAGCGCTCCTTGAGGGGCGCGCCGGAGAGCCCGCCGGTCTCCTGGACCAGGGCGGGACCGGACGTCAGCCCGAGGCCGTCGCGGGCGATTGTGGTGTTCGTGGCAATGATGCCGTCCAGGCCGAGCTCGACGGCGAGATCGGCGACGGCGTCGACGTCCTCGTCCGCGAGATCCGGGGCGATCTTGACGAGCAGCGGGACACGGCGCGACGTGACCGTGCGGTCGGCCGCCTCGCGTACGGCGGTGAGCAGCGGGCGCAGCGACTGAGTCGACTGGAGGTTGCGCAGTCCGGGCGTGTTGGGCGAGCTGACGTTGACGACGAGGTAGTCGGCGTACCGGGCGAGCCGCTCCGTGGAGGTGACGTAGTCGGCGACGGCCTCCGCCTCGGGGACGACCTTGGTCTTGCCGATGTTGACGCCGACGACGGTCCTGAAGACGGCCTCGCGGCGGGCGAGACGGTCGGCGACGGCGGCGGAGCCGTCGTTGTTGAAGCCCATGCGGTTGATCAGCGCGCGGTCGGGCACCAGCCGGAACAGCCGCTTCTTCGGGTTGCCGGGCTGCGGCTGCGCAGTGACCGTGCCGATCTCGACATGGTCGAAGCCGAGCATCGCCATGCCGTCGATCGCGACGGCGTTCTTGTCGAACCCGGCCGCCAGGCCGAAGGGTCCGTGCATCCGCAGTCCGAGCGCCTCGGTGCGGAGCTCCTTGCAGCGGGGCGCGAGCACGGCGGCGACAAAGGTCCGCAGCACGGGGATGCGGGCGGTCAGCCGGATCCACCGCATGGCCATGTGGTGGGCCTGCTCGGGGTCCATCCGCCGGAAGACCAGGTGGAAGAAGAGTCTGTACATGAGTCGTGTCCTCGTCAGGGCGGTGGTGGGCGGGGTGGGGTGGGGGTGGGCGGATCTCTCCCCTGCCCCGCCCCTTCCCGAAACTGGGGGCTCCGCCCCCAGCCCCCCCCGTGCCAGGGGCCTCGGGGCCGGCGCCTGCGGCGCGGCGCGGAAGGCCGCACACTCCAGCCTCGCCTGGGGGTCCCCCCGGACGGAGTCTGGGGGAGATTGAGGCGCGGGGGTCCGGGGGCGGAGCCCCCGGGGGATCAGTCGCGCGTCGCCGTCAGATGTTCCGCGTGTTCCTGGAGCGAGCGGACCCCGACATCCCCGCGGTTCAGCGCGTCAATGCCCTGGACCGCCGCGGCAAGCGCCTGGACCGTCGTCAGGCACGGCACCCCGCGGGCGACGGCCGCGGTGCGGATGTCGTAGCCGTCGAGGCGGCCTCCCGTGCCGTACGGGGTGTTGACGATGAGGTCGACCTGTCCGTCGTGGATGAGCTGGACGATGGTCTTCTCGCCGTTCGGGCCCTCGCCGTCGGACTGCTTGCGCACGACGGAGGCGTTGATGCCGTTGCGCTTGAGGACTTCGGCGGTGCCCGAGGTGGCGAGCAGCTCGAAGCCATGGGCCACCAGCTCCCGCGCCGGGAAGATCATCGACCGCTTGTCGCGGTTGGCGACGGAGATGAAGGCGCGGCCCTTCGTCGGCAGCGGACCGTACGCGCCCGACTGCGACTTGGCGTAGGCGGTGCCGAAGACGGAGTCGATGCCCATGACCTCTCCGGTGGACCGCATCTCCGGGCCGAGGACGGTGTCGACGCCGCGGCCGTGGATGTCGCGGAAGCGGGACCACGGCATGACTGCCTCCTTGACGGAGATCGGCGCGTCCAGCGGCAGCGTGCCGCCGTCGCCGTTCGCCGGGAGCAGCCCCTCGGCGCGCAGCTCGGCGACGGTCGCGCCCAGCGAGATGCGGGCGGCGGCCTTCGCCAGCGGCACGGCGGTGGCCTTGGAGGTGAAGGGGACGGTGCGGGAGGCGCGCGGGTTGGCCTCCAGCACGTACAGGATGTCGCCGGCCATGGCGAACTGGATGTTGATCAGTCCGCGGACGCCCACGCCCCTGGCGATGGCCTCGGTGGAGGCGCGCAGCCGCTTGACGTCGAAGCCGCCGAGGGTGATCGGGGGCAGGGCGCAGGCGGAGTCGCCGGAGTGGATTCCGGCTTCCTCGATGTGCTCCATGACGCCGCCGAGGTAGAGCTCGTGCCCGTCGTAGAGGGCGTCGACGTCGATCTCGATCGCGTCGTCGAGGAAGCGGTCGACCAGGACCGGGCGGTCCGGGCTGATCTCGGTGGACTCCGCGATGTACGCCGACAGCCGGGTCTCGTCGTACACGATCTCCATGCCGCGGCCGCCCAGGACGTACGAGGGGCGGACGAGGACGGGGTAGCCGATCTCGTCGGCGATGGCCTTGGCCTCGGCGAAGGTGGTGGCGGTGCCGTGCTTGGGGGCGGGCAGTCCGGCCTCGGCGAGGACGCGGCCGAACGCTCCGCGGTCCTCCGCGGCGTGGATGGCCTCCGGGGAGGTGCCGACGATGGGCACGCCGTTGTCCTTGAGGGCCTGGGCCAGGCCCAGCGGCGTCTGTCCGCCGAGCTGGACGACGACGCCCGCGACCGGCCCGGCCAGCGACTCCGCGTGGACGATCTCCAGGACGTCCTCCAGGGTGAGCGGCTCGAAGTAGAGCCGGTCGGAGGTGTCGTAGTCGGTGGAGACGGTCTCCGGGTTGCAGTTGACCATCACGGTCTCGTACCCGGCGTCGGACAGCGCGAAAGAGGCGTGGACGCAGGAGTAGTCGAACTCGATGCCCTGGCCGATGCGGTTCGGCCCAGAGCCCAGGATGATCACCGCGGGCTTGTCGCGCTGTGCGACCTCGGTCTCCTCGTCGTAGGAGGAGTAGAAGTACGGGGTCCTGGCGGCGAACTCGGCGGCGCAGGTGTCGACCGTCTTGTAGACCGGGCGGATGCCCAGGGCGTGCCGGACCTCGCGGACGACTTCCTCGCGCAGTCCGCGGATCTCGGCGATCTGGGCGTCGGAGAAGCCGTGCCGCTTGGCCTCGCCGAGCAGCTCGGGCTCAAGCTTCTCGACGGCGGCCAGCTCGTCCGCGTACTCCTTGATCAGGAAGAGCTGGTCGACGAACCACGGGTCGATGCGGGTGGCCTCGAACACCTCCTCGGGGGTGGCGCCGGCGCGGATGGCCTGCATGACGGTGTTGATCCGGCCGTCGGTGGGGCGGGCGGCCGCACGGAGCAGCTCAGCCTTGTCCCCGGGGTCGCCGGTGAAGGAGAACTGGCTGCCCTTCTTCTCCAGGGAGCGCAGCGCCTTCTGCAGCGCCTCGGTGAAGTTGCGGCCGATGGCCATGGCCTCGCCGACCGACTTCATGGTGGTGGTCAGCGTGGAGTCGGCGGAGGGGAACTTCTCGAACGCGAAGCGCGGGACCTTGACCACGACATAGTCGAGCGTGGGCTCGAAGGAGGCCGGGGTCTCCCGGGTGATGTCGTTGGGGATCTCGTCGAGCGTGTAGCCGACGGCCAGCTTGGCGGCGATCTTGGCGATCGGGAAGCCGGTGGCCTTGGAGGCGAGGGCGGAGGAGCGGGAGACGCGCGGGTTCATCTCGATGACGATGACCCGGCCGTCCTCGGGGTTGACCGCGAACTGGATGTTGCAGCCGCCGGTGTCGACGCCGACCTCGCGGATGACGGCGATGCCGATGTCGCGCAGAATCTGGTACTCGCGGTCGGTCAGCGTCATCGAGGGCGCGACGGTGATGGAGTCGCCGGTGTGCACGCCCATCGGGTCGAAGTTCTCGATGGAGCAGACGACCACGACGTTGTCGTGCTTGTCGCGCATCAGCTCAAGCTCGTACTCCTTCCAGCCGAGAATGGACTCCTCCAGGAGCACCTCGGTGGTGGGGGAGAGCGTCAGTCCCTGGCCCGCGATGCGGCGCAGCTCGTCCTCGTCGTGGGCGAAGCCGGAGCCCGCGCCGCCCATGGTGAAGGAGGGCCGGACGACGACGGGGTAGCCGCCGAGCTGCTCCACGCCCTTGAGGACCTCGTCCATGGAGTGGCAGATCACCGAGCGGGCGGACTCACCGTGGCCGATCTTGGCGTTGACGGCGTCGACGACCAGCTTGAACTGGTCGCGGTCCTCGCCCTTGTGGATGGCCTCGACGTTCGCGCCGATCAGCTCGACGCCGTACTTGTCGAGGGCGCCGTTCTCATGGAGGGAGATGGCGGTGTTGAGGGCGGTCTGACCGCCGAGGGTGGGCAGGAGCGCGTCCGGGCGCTCCTTGGCGATGATCTTCTCTACGAACTCCGGGGTGATCGGCTCGACATAGGTGGCGTCGGCGATCTCCGGGTCGGTCATGATCGTCGCGGGGTTGGAGTTCACCAGGATGACCCGCAGGCCCTCGGCCTTGAGGACGCGGCAGGCCTGGGTGCCGGAGTAGTCAAACTCTGCTGCCTGGCCGATGACGATCGGGCCGGAGCCGATGACCAGGACGGACTGGATATCGGTGCGCTTAGGCACGCTCGGCCTCCATCAGGGCTGTGCTCATCAAAGACGTGAAGCGGTCGAAGAGGTACGCGGCGTCGTGCGGGCCCGCGGCCGCCTCGGGGTGGTACTGGACGCTGAAGGCCGGCTGGTCGAGCAGCTGGAGGCCCT
This sequence comes from Streptomyces sp. PR69, assembly GCF_026420845.1. Classification (GTDB taxonomy): domain Bacteria; phylum Actinomycetota; class Actinomycetes; order Streptomycetales; family Streptomycetaceae; genus Streptomyces. Next base: position 190,894 of record NZ_JAOWCB010000010.1, read on the forward strand.
CCACCACGTTGTCATTGAGGCAGACGTGGGAGACCTCGGCGCGGCCGTAGGGGGTGTCGGAGATCTTGTCGAGCGGGGCGTCGACGGCGAATCCGTGGTTGTGGGCGGTGACCTCAACCTTGCCCGTGGTGCGGTCCTGCACCGGCTGGTTGATCCCGCGATGGCCGTACTTGAGCTTGTAGGTGCCGAAGCCCAGAGCGCGGCCGAGGATCTGGTTGCCGAAGCAGATGCCGAACAGCGGGGTCCTGCGCTCCAGGACGGCCTTCATCAGGGCGACGGGGCCGTCCGCGGTGGCGGGGTCGCCGGGGCCGTTGGAGAAGAACACGCCGTCGGGGTTCACGGCGTAGACGTCCTCGGGGGTGGCGGTGGCGGGCAGGACGTGGACCTCGATGCCGCGTTCCGCCATCCGGTGCGGGGTCATGCCCTTGATGCCGAGGTCGATCGCGGCGACGGTGAACTTCTTCTCGCCGATCGCGGGGACGACGTACGGCTCCTGGGTGGCGACCTGCTCGGAGAGGTTCGCGCCCTTCATCTCGGGGGCCTGGCGGACCTCGGCGAGCATCGTGCCCTCGTCGGGCAGGGCGTTGCCGGAGAAGATGCCGACGCGCATCGCGCCGCGCTCGCGCAGATGACGGGTCAGCGCACGGGTGTCGACTCCGCTGATGCCGACGACGCCCTGGCTGCGCAGCTCCTCGTCGAGGCTGCGCCGGGCGCGCCAGTTGGAGGGGATGCGGGCGGGGTCGCGGACGACATAGCCGGACACCCAGATGCGGGAGGACTCGGGGTCCTCGTCGTTGACGCCGGTGTTGCCGACGTGCGGGGCGGTCATCACGACGACCTGGCGGCAGTACGACGGGTCGGTCAGGGTCTCCTGGTAGCCGGTCATGCCGGTGGAGAACACGGCCTCGCCGAAGGTCTCCCCCACGGCCCCGTAGGCGCGGCCGCGGAAGATGCGGCCGTCCTCCAGGACGAGTACGGCGGGAACCTTGGCTCCCCGGGTGGAGGTCGTCATCGTGCCGTGCCTTCCGTCGTCTGCTTGTCGTTGGTGTGGCCGGGGGCGGCCGTGTGGTCGAGGGCGGCGATCCAGTCGGCGTGTTCCGCCGCCCGGTCGGAGCGGAAGCCGGAGTCGATCAGCTTGCCGCCGTGCTCCCAGGTGACGATCAGGAGCCCGCCTTCCGGGAGGACCTTCCCGGCGATGCCCTTGTCGAGCCTGGCTCCACGCAGGGCGGCGGCCGGGATGAAGAAGTCGCTCGCCCCTGGGCGTACGACGGCGAGTCCGGCGTCGGTGAGGCACAGCTCGGCCCGGCTCCGGGAGCCGAGGCCGCGTGCCACGATCCGGTCGAGCCACTGGCCTGCGGTCGTCGAGCCGTGGTAGCGGCCGCTCATTCTCAGTGTCGGCTCGCCGGGCTCGTCGGGCACTCCGGGAAGCTCCGGCAGACCCGACTGGAGCTCGGAACGCCACTTCCATCCCTGGCGCATCAGCCAGTAGACGAGGGCGATGAAGAGCAGCAGTCCGGCGACCCAGCCGAGGCGGGCGGCCCAGTCGGTGACTTCGGCGGACTGCCGTTCGGCGGCGAGGGTGATCAGCGGTGCAGGTGTCACGCCAGCTTCCCGTCCATGAGCGTCGCACGGCCCCGCAGGAAGGTGTGGGTGACGCGCCCCGGCAGCTCACGGCCCTCGTAGGGGGTGTTGCGGCTGCGGGAGGCGAAGCCCACGGGGTCCACGGCTCCACGGTATGCCGGATCGACGAGGGTGAGGTTGGCGGGCTCACCTGCCGAGACGGGGCGGCCGTGGCCCTCGGCGCGGCCGATGCGGGCGGGGGCGAAGGACATCCGGTCGGCGACGCCCGCCCAGTCCAGCAGCCCGGTCTCGACCATCGTCTCCTGGACGACGGACAGGGCGGTCTCCAGGCCGACCATGCCCATGGCGGCCGCGGCCCACTCGCAGTCCTTGTCCTCGTGCGGGTGCGGGGCGTGGTCGGTGGCCACGATGTCGATCGTGCCGTCGGCGAGGGCCTCGCGCAGCGCCATGACGTCGCGCTCGGTGCGCAGCGGCGGGTTGACCTTGTAGACGGGGTCGTAGCTGCGCACCAGCTCGTCCGTGAGGAGCAGATGGTGCGGGGTGACCTCGGCGGTGACGTCGATGCCGCGGGACTTGGCCCAGCGGACGATCTCGACGGAGCCGGCGGTCGACAGATGGCAGATGTGGACGCGGGAGCCGACGTGCTCGGCGAGCAGCACATCACGGGCGATGATCGACTCCTCGGCGACGGCGGGCCAGCCGCCGAGGCCGAGCTCCGCGGAGACGACGCCCTCGTTCATCTGGGCGCCCTCGGTCAGCCGCGGCTCCTGGGCGTGCTGGGCGACGACCCCGCCGAAAGCCTTCACATACTCCAGCGCCCGGCGCATGATCACGGCGTCGTGGACGCACTTGCCGTCGTCGGAGAAGACGGTCACCCCTGCGGCGGAGTCGTGCATGGCGCCCAGCTCGGCGAGCTTCTGGCCCTCCAGGCCCACGGTGACCGCGCCGATCGGCTGGACGTCGCAGTAGCCGTGCTCCTTGCCGAGCCGCCAGACCTGCTCGACAACGCCGGCGGTGTCGGCGACGGGGAAGGTGTTGGCCATGGCGAAGACGGACGTGTAGCCGCCGGAGGCGGCGGCGCGCGTCCCGGTCAGCACGGTCTCGGAGTCCTCGCGGCCGGGCTCGCGCAGATGGGTGTGCAGATCGACCAGGCCGGGCAGCAGGATCTGCCCCGCGGCGTCGACGATCCGCGCGCCGTCGGCGCTCAGGCCGGCCCCGACGGCCTCGATCGTCTCACCGTCGATCAGGACGTCCTGCGGCTCGCCGCCCAGCACCTTCGCGCCGCGGATCAGGGTCTTGCTCATGGTCACTTGCTCTCCTCGGTACGGGACGAAGCGGCGGGGGCGGCGGCGACGGCGGGTTCGTTGCCGCCGAGCAGCAGGTAGAGGACGGCCATGCGGATGGAGACGCCGTTGGCGACCTGCTCGACGGCGGTGCAGCGCGCGGAGTCGGCGACCTCGGCGGTGATCTCCATGCCGCGGTTCATCGGCCCCGGGTGCATCACGACCGCGTGCTCGGGCATCTTCGCCATCCGCTCGCCGTCCAGGCCGTAGCGGCGCGAGTACTCGCGCTCGGTGGGGAAGAAGGCGGCGTTCATCCGCTCGCGCTGCACACGCAGCATCATCACCGCGTCGGACTTGGGCAGCACCTGGTCGAGGTCGTAGGAGACGTCGCAGGGCCAGGTCCCGACGCCGACGGGCACGAGGGTGGGCGGGGCCACCAGGGTGACGTGCGCGCCGAGCGTGTGCAGCAGATGGACGTTGGAGCGGGCGACGCGGCTGTGCAGCACATCGCCGACGATCGTGATCCGGCGGCCGTCGAGACCCTGGCCCAGGCCCTCGTCGGGGCCGGTGAGGCGGCGGCGCATGGTGAAGGCGTCCAGCAGCGCCTGGGTGGGGTGCTCGTGGGTGCCGTCGCCCGCGTTGACGACCGAGCCGTCGATCCAGCCGGAGGTGGCGAGCCGGTAGGGGGCGCCGGAGGCGTGGTGGCGGATGACGACGGCGTCGGCGCCCATGGCCTCCAGGGTCAGCGCGGTGTCCTTGAGGGACTCGCCCTTGGAGACCGACGAGCCCTTGGCGGAGAAGTTGATGACGTCGGCGGAGAGCCGCTTGGCGGCGGCCTCGAAGGAGATCCGGGTGCGGGTCGAGTCCTCGAAGAAGAGGTTGACGACGGTGCGGCCGCGCAGGGTGGGCAGCTTCTTGATCGGCCGGTCGGCGACCCGGGCCATCTCCTCGGCGGTGTCGAGGATGAGGACGGCGTCGTCGCGGGTGAGGTCGGCGGCCGAGATGAGGTGGCGCTTCATCTGGGTGTGCTCCGGTGTGTGGCGGGGCGGGCGTCCGGGGGGGCGCCCTGTGGGCATGCCGGTGCGCTGGGTGGGCGCGCGGGAGGGTCCGTGGGGCGCGTGCCCGGCGGGTCGTGGCGGCCCGTGCAGGGGCCGCACGGGCCGGGGCTACTGCTCGCGGACCGTGGCGGTGGCGGTCTCGGCCGTGTCAGCCGCGTCGGCGGTCTCGCGGAGGCCGAGCAGCACGGTGTCGCGGCCGTCCTCCTCGGCGAGCTGGACCCTGACCGTCTCCCGCAGCGACGTGGGGAGGTTCTTGCCGACGTAGTCGGCGCGGATGGGCAGTTCGCGGTGGCCGCGGTCGACGAGCACGGCGAGCTGGACGGCGCGCGGCCGGCCGATGTCGCCGAGGGCGTCGAGGGCGGCGCGGATGGTGCGCCCGGAGAAGAGCACGTCGTCGACGAGGACGACCAGACGTCCGTCGACGCCGTCGCCGGGGATCTCGGTGCGCGCCAGGGCGCGCGCGGGCCGCATCCGCAGGTCGTCGCGGTACATGGTGATGTCGAGGGAGCCGACCGGGATGCTGCGCCCGGTGACGGCCTCCAGCTTGTCGGCCAGCCGGCGGGCCAGGAAGACCCCGCGGGTCGGAATGCCGAGGAGCACCACGTCGTCGGCGCCCTTGGCGCGTTCGACGATCTCGTGGGCGATGCGGGTCAGTACCCGCGCGATGTCGGGCGCCTCCAGAACGGGGCGTGCCGCCGCGTCGGAGCGCTGCTGTGCGTCCATGTGGAAACGGACCTCCTTCTCCGCCTCACGGGACGGACCTTAAAGGACGTCGAAATTGCGCTGCCCAGCCTAGCAGGGCCCCCGCTCGGCACGGATACGCCCCCTTAGGGGGACCCGGTGTGGACCATTCGACTTGACGCGCATAAGTAACGCTGCGTAACCTCACAGTGAGTGACCAGCCGCGCGGCGGAGCCGCACGTCGATACAGCGTCCGGGGAGCTATATGTCCAGCGAATACGCAAAGCAGCTCGGGGCCAAGCTCCGCGCCATCCGCACCCAGCAGGGCCTGTCCCTCCACGGAGTGGAAGAGAAGTCCCAGGGCCGCTGGAAGGCTGTGGTGGTCGGATCCTATGAGCGCGGCGACCGCGCCGTGACCGTACAGCGTCTGGCCGAGCTGGCCGACTTCTACGGCGTGCCGGTGCAGGAGCTGCTTCCCGGCACCACGCCGGGCGGGGCCGCCGAGCCGCCGCCGAAGCTCGTTCTCGACCTGGAGCGCCTGGCCCATGTGCCGGCCGAGAAGGCGGGACCGCTTCAGCGTTACGCCGCCACGATCCAGTCCCAGCGCGGGGACTACAACGGCAAGGTGCTGTCGATCCGTCAGGACGATCTGCGCACGCTTGCGGTGATCTATGACCAGTCGCCTTCGGTGCTCACCGAGCAGCTCATCAGCTGGGGTGTGCTGGACGCGGACGCGCGCCGCGCCGTCGCCCACGAGGAGAGCTGACGCCGGCTCCGTCCTCGTCAGGAGAAACGTCACGTCGTCAGGGCGGGTCCCCAAGGCCGGGGCCCGCCTTGAGGCGTATCCCGAAACTGCCTCTCTGGATACTGCCTCGCTCGGCGCCCGGATATGCGGCAGGCCCGCGGCGGAAGACCGTCTTGTCTTCCGCCGCGGGCCTGTTGGTCGCAGGACCGCGCCCGGCGCGTCAGTCGCGGCGCAGGCTCGGCTTGAGCTCCTTGAAGCGGCCCAGCAGACCGTTCACAAAGGAGGGAGACTCGTCGGTGGAGAACTCCTTCGCGAGCTGCACCGCCTCGTCGATGACCACGGCGTCCGGCGTCTCGTCCACCCACACCAGCTCATATGTGCCGAGCCGGAGGATATTGCGGTCGACGACCGGCATCCGGTCGAGCGTCCAGCCGACCGCGTAGGAGGCGATGAGCTCGTCGATCCGGGCCGCGTGCGCCGCGTACCCCTCGACCAGCTCCATCGTGTACTCGCCGACCGGCGGCTGCCGGTCGTCGGTCCGTGAGTGCCGCACCCAGTCCGCGAGGACCGTCTCCACGCTCGCGCCGCGCTGGTCGGCCTCGAAGAGGATCTGGAAGGCGCGCTTACGGGCCTTGTTCCGGGCAGCCACTGTTAGCTGTTCACCCGGCCGAGGTAGTCGCCGGAACGGGTGTCGACCTTGATCTTCTCACCGGTGGTGATGAAGAGCGGGACCTGGATGGTGTAGCCGGTCTCCAGCGTGGCGGGCTTGGTGCCGCCGGTGGAGCGGTCACCCTGGACGCCCGGCTCGGTCTCCTTGATCTCCAGCTCGACGGCGGCCGGCAGCTCGACGTAGAGCACCTCGCCCTCGTGGGTGGCGACGGTGGCCTCGAAGCCCTCGATCAGGAAGTTCGCGGCGTCGCCGACGGCCTTGCGGTCGACGTGCAGCTGGTCGTACGTCTCCATGTCCATGAAGACGAAGTAGTCGCCGTCCATGTAGGAGAACTGCATGTCGCGGCGGTCGACGGTGGCCGTCTCGACCTTCACGCCAGCGTTGAACGTCTTGTCGACGATCTTGCCGGAGAGCACGTTCTTGAGCTTGGTGCGCACAAAGGCCGGGCCCTTGCCGGGCTTGACGTGCTGGAACTCGACGACGGACCAGAGCTGGCCGCCTTCGAGCTTGAGCACCATGCCGTTCTTGAGGTCGTTCGTGGAAGCCACGGTTGCGGAATCTCCTGGACTGACGCTGGTGGACGACGAAGGGACGCACGCGCAGGCAGGCGCCGGCCGGGCCGGCGAGAGCTAGAGCGCGAGCAGCTCCTTGGTCGTGATGGTGAGTAGCTCGGGTCCGCCGTCCGCCTCCTGGCGCACGACGAGCGTGTCATCGATCCGGACGCCGCCCCGGCCCGGGAGGTGGACCCCCGGTTCGACGGTGACCGGCACACAAGCGTCCAGTTTACCCATGGCGACAGGCGTCAGCTGCGGGTCCTCATCGATTTCGAGCCCGACCCCATGGCCGGTCGCCGCCGAGAGACCGTCGCCATGGCCGGCGGCGTCCAGGATCTGCCGGGCCGCACGGTCCACATCGCGGCAGGCGGCGCCCGGGACGAGGGCCTCCCTGCCCGCCCGCTGCGCGGCGAAGACCAGGTCGTACAGCTCGATCTGCCAGTCGGCGGGGGTCGTGCCGATGACGAACGTACGGCCGATCTCGCAGCGGTAGCCACGGTAGTCGGCGCCGAGGCAGACCGTGAGGAAGTCGCCCTCCTCGACCCGGCGGTCGCTGGGGCGGTGGGCGGCGCGGCCGGAGTTGGGGCCGGTGGCGACGGAGGTCGGAAAGGCGGGGCCGTCGGCGCCGTGGTCGACGAGGCGGCGCTCCAGTTCAAGCGCGAGATGCCGTTCGGTGCGGCCCACCAGGATGGACTCCAGAAGCTCGCCCAGCGCCTGGTCGGTGATCTCCGCCGCGATCCGCAGACAGGCGATCTCCTCCTCGTCCTTGACGAGGCGGAGCTGCTCCACGGAGTGACCGAGGTCGGTGAGCCGGACGCGGGGGGCGACGGAGCGGACCGCGCGGTGGCGGGAGACGGTGAGGTGGTGCTCCTCGACGGCGATGGAGTCCGCTCCCGCGGTCCGTGCGAGCTCCGCCGCGGCGACGGCGGGGTCGCCTGCGGAGCCGGGCAGGACGGTGACACGGAGGGCGTCGTCGGGGCGGCCGTCCGCCGGGGCGGCCGGGTACGGGCAGAGCAGGACGTCCTCGCCGGGGCCGAGGAGGAGAACGGCGTCGGGCGGGGCGGCGCCGGCGAGATAGCGGACGTTGGCGGGGCGGGAGACGAGCGCGGCGGCACTGCCGTTCGCCGCGCACTGCTCGCGGAGCCGACCGCGCCGTACGCCAAACACCTCACCCATGGCCCCGAGCCTACGAGCCTGAGGCCGAGCCGTCGCGCGGACCGCCCCCGACAGGGTGCGCGACGGCACTCCTGCGGGGGCTGCGCCCCCACGCCCCCCGGCGGCTGGCTCCCGCCAAGCACGTGCGTGACGAGCCCCTCGCGCATCGCCACCGCCCGCCTGCACGACGGCAGCCTCGCCGCAGGGGGCCGGAACAGCCGACGGGGGCGGGCCGCGGTGTCCGCAACTGGGGCTCCGCCCCAGCCCCCGTGCGGGGGCTCCGCCCCCGAACCCCCGCGCCTCAAACGCCGGCGGGGCTGGATTTCTGGCCCTTCGCGCCTCAAACCCCGGCGAAGCCGGGCTTCCGGCTCCCCGTGCCTCAAGCGTCGGCGAAGCCGGGCTTCCGGCTCCCCGCACCCCAAACCCCGGCAAAGCCAGATTTCCGGCTCCCCGCACCCCAAGCGTCGGCGAGCCGGGCTTCCGACTCCCCGTGCCTCACACCCCGGCAAAGCCAGGTCTCCAGCTCCCACACCCCACACCCCCGCGAGGCTGGATTTCCAGCTCCCCGCACCCCAAGCGTCGGCAAAGCCGAGCTTCCGACTCCCCGCACCCCACACCCCGGCAAAGCCAGGCCTCCAGCTCCCACACCCCACACCCCCGCGAAGCCAGATTTCGCGGCTCCCCGCACCCCAAGCGTCGGCAAAGCCGAGCTTCCGACTCCCCGCACCCCACACCTCACACCCCGGCAAAGCCGGGCTTCCGGCTCCTCACGCCTCAAGCGTCGGCGGGGCTTGATCATGCGGCCCTTGCGCCTCAAGCTCCCCCAGCTCCGTGCGCCAGACTCCGTCCGGGGCACGGAGGCACCCCCAGCGGGCTGGGATTTGGCGCAGCCAGTTCCCAGCCCTTTGGGGGCAACCCCCGGAGGGGGTCTGGGGGAGCTTGCGGACACGGCCTTCAGGCCGTACAGGGGGCGGCGGCGCGAAGCTGCCGACCGCCAGGGGGCGCGGGGCGCCAGCCCCGCAGCCCCGCCCCCCGGGAGGGGGTCTGGGGGCTTAAGCCCCCAGTTACGGGAAGTGGCGGGGCAGGGGAAAGAAAACCGCCTACCAAGACGGCGGGCTCGCGATCGCGCGAGCCAGGACGTCGTCAAGGGCCCTCGCCGTCGTTTCCACGTCATACGTGGAGTTGTCGATGATCGGGAGGCCGGAGCCGTACCAACCGGCCATACGGCCGTGGATGCCCGCGACCTCCTCATCGGAGAGGCGGCGGTTGCCGGCGCGTTCGGCGTTGCGTTCGAGCACGATGTCGAGGCCCGGGAGCAGCACCACCGGCAGCAGGCCGGGGCCCACATGCCGCTTCCAGCCGCCGAGGCCGACGACCGGGCGGTCCGGGAAGACGGCGTCGTCGAGGATGCAGGAGATGCCGTTGGCGAGGAAGTTGCGCGCGGCGAAGCCGCAGGTGCGGCGGGCCAGGCGGTACTGGGCCTCGGAGTTGTCGGTCCACCCGGACTGGGGGTCGGCGAAGCCGGAGCAGACCCATTCGCGGACGTCGTCGAGGCTGATGTGCGCGGTGGGCACGGGACGGCTCGTCGCCCAGTGGCGGGCCACCGTCGTCTTGCCCGCACCGGCGGGGCCGATCAGCAGGACGGCCAGCGTGGCCGCACCGGTGCCGGTGCCAGCGCCGATGGTCTCCCCCGGAGCGGCAGCCGGGCCGGAGGCCGGAGCTGGGGCCGGGACCGGCACCGGGCCGGAGGGCGGGGTCGCTGCGGGGCCGGAGGCCGGGGCCGGAGCGCCGGGCGGCGGGCCGGTCGGCGGGCTAGGCGGCGGGCCGGTCGGCGGGCTAGGTGGCGGGCCGGTCATCGGGACCGGCCCGCCCGGCGCCAGCGGGACATGCCCGGTCGCCCCCGGCGCGGGCGGAGCCGAAGGCGGCGGCCCCGGATGCCGGGCGCCATGTGCCCATCCCGCCGATCCGTGCCCCGGCCCGTGGGGCGGCGGCAGCGGAGCTCCCACTGCGTGCTGCATCCGGTGCCACTCCGTCTCGTACGACGACAACTCGCTGGTCAGGCGGCTCGATACGGGCCGCCGTTATCGAATCTACATCCCCCCGCCGCTGGAGTGGGAACGGCAGGGGGGTTTACGCAGACGCCCAAGGCCGCCTGTCAGACGGACAGTTCCTCCGCCAGGGCCCGCAGCGCCAGCCGGTAGGAGCCAATGCCGAAGCCCGCGATCGTGCCACTGGCGACGGCCGCCACCACCGACGTATGGCGAAATGCCTCCCGTGCGTAGGGATTCGAGATGTGCACCTCGATCAGCGGCGCGGTGCGCTGTGCGGCCGCGTCCCGCATCCCGTACGAATAGTGTGTGAAGGCACCGGGGTTGAGAACCACCGGAAGGGCGCCGTCCGCGGCCTCGTGCAGCCAGCGGATCATCTCGCCCTCGTCGTTCGTCTCCCGTACGTCGACGTCAAAGCCGAGTTCCTTGCCGAGCGCCTGGCAGGTCTCCACCAGGCCCGCGTAGGAGGTCGCGCCGTAGACGTCGGGTTCGCGGGAGCCGAGCCGTCCGAGGTTGGGCCCGTTGAGGACCAGGACGCGCCGGGTCATGCGGACACCTCTCCGTACGCGGCGAGCAGCACGGCCGGGTCGGGGCCCTCCAGCACGGCGGGCTTGGCCAGTCCGTCGAGGACGATAAAGCGCAGCAGACTGCCTCGGGACTTCTTGTCGACCTTCATGGTCTCCAGGAGCTTGGGCCACTGGTCGCCGCGGTAGGTGAGCGGCAGGCCGACGGCCCCGAGCACGCGGCGGTGCCGGTCCGCGGTGGCGTCGTCCAGGCGTCCCGCCAGCCGGCCGAGTTCCGCGGCGAAGACCATGCCGACGGAGACGGCCGCGCCGTGCCGCCACTTGTAGCGCTCGTTCTTCTCGATGGCGTGGGCGAGTGTGTGGCCGTAGTTGAGGATCTCCCGCAGCCCGGACTCCTTGAGGTCGCTGGAGACGACCTCGGCCTTGACGCGGATGGAGCGCTCGATCAGTTCGGCGGTGTGCGGCCCGGCGGGCGTCCTGGCGCCCTCGGGGTCGGCCTCGATCAGGTCGAGGATCGCGGGGTCGGCGATAAAGCCCGCCTTGATGATCTCGGCGAGTCCTGAGACGTAGTCGTTCACCGGAAGCGAGTCCAGCGCGGCCAGGTCGCACAGCACGCCGGCGGGCGGATGGAAGGCGCCCACGAGGTTCTTTCCCTCGGCGGTGTTGATGCCGGTCTTGCCGCCGACCGCCGCGTCCACCATGGCCAGGACCGTGGTCGGCAGCGCGATCCAGCGCACTCCGCGCAGCCAGGTGGCGGCCACGAATCCGGCGAGGTCGGTGGTGGCTCCGCCGCCCACGCCGACGATCACATCGGTGCGGGTGAAGCCGGTCTGGCCGAGCGCCTTCCAGCAGTACGCGGCGACCTCCGCGGTCTTGGCCTCTTCGGCGTTGGGCACCTGGATCGCGATGGCCTCGTAGCCATGTGCGGCGAGGTCCTCGCGGATGGCCTCACCGGTCCCGGCGAGCGCCTCGGGGTGCAGCACGGCCACGCGCTGGGTCTGGGTCCCGATCAGTCCGGGCAGCTCGCCCAGCAGCTGCCGGCCGACCAGCACCTCGTACGGATCCGAGCCCTCCGAGCCGCCGACCTGGATACGGGTCACAGCCTCGTCCGTCATTCGTCCTTCAGCTCCAAAGCGTCGAGGACCGCCTCGGCGACCTCTTCGGGGGTGCGTTCGTCGGTGGCCACTTCGGCGCGGGCCACTTCGGTGTAGAGGGGGCGGCGCGCCTCCATCAGCTCGCGCCACTGTTTGCGCGGATTGACGGCGAGCAGCGGGCGTGCCTTGTTGAGTCCGGTGCGCCGGACGGCCTCTTCGACGCCGAGCGACAGATAGACGACCGGCAGCCCGGACAGCAGCGCGCGGGTGCCGGCGTCGAGGATGGCGCCGCCGCCGAGGGCGAGGACACCGGTGTGCTCGGCGACGGCGGTCCGCACGGCTTCGCGCTCCAGTGCGCGGAAGTGCGGTTCGCCGTCTTCGACGAAGATGTCGGAGATCGGCCGGCCTTCCGCCGCCACGATGTCGGCGTCGGTGTCGCGGCAGGTCACGCCGAGGCGTGCGGCGAGGAGTTCGCCCACCGTCGACTTGCCGGAGCCCATGGGCCCGACGAGGACGATCAGCGGGCCGCTCACCGGATCTGGAGGTTGTCGAGGTAGGACTGGACGTTGCGGCGGGTCTCGGTGACGCTGTCGCCGCCGAACTTCTCCGCCACCGCGTCGGCGAGCACCAGCGCGACCATCGCCTCGGCCACGATCCCGGCCGCCGGG
>NZ_JAOWCB010000100.1 GCF_026420845.1 Streptomyces sp. PR69
GCAGGACCACGCGGCCGCCGCCATCGCCGTCGGCCCCAACGGCACCCCGGACTACCCCCAGGGCGTCCCCGTCTTCGCCTGGAAGGGCGAGACGCTTGAGGAGTACTGGTGGTGCACGGAGCAGGCGCTGACCTGGCCGAACAGCCCCACCGGGGGTCCGAACATGATCCTGGACGACGGCGGTGACGCCACTCTCCTCGTCCACAAGGGCGTGGAGTTCGAGAAGGCGGGCGCCGTGCCCGACCCCGCCACCGCGGACAGCGAGGAGTACGCCACCATCCTGCGTGTCCTGACCCGCACCCTCAGCGAGTCCCCCCAGAAGTGGACCCAGCTGGCCTCCGAGGTCCGTGGTGTGACGGAGGAGACGACGACGGGTGTGCATCGTCTGTATGAA
>NZ_JAOWCB010000101.1 GCF_026420845.1 Streptomyces sp. PR69
ACAGGACCACGCGGCCGCCGCCATCGCCGCGGCCGGGATTCCCGTCTTCGCGTGGAAGGGCGAGACGCTTGAGGAGTACTGGTGGTGCACGGAGCAGGCGCTGACCTGGCCCGGCCACCCCGGTCCGAACATGATCCTGGACGACGGCGGCGACGCCACTCTCCTCGTCCACAAGGGCGTGGAGTTCGAGAAGGCGGGCGCCGTGCCCGACCCCGCCACCGCCGACAACGACGAACACCGTGTCGTGCTAGAGCTGCTGCGGCGCTCCACGATCAACTGGTCGGAACTCGCCGCCGGCGTCCGTGGTGTGACGGAGGAGACGACGACGGGTGTGCATCGGCTGTATGAGATGCACCGGGAGGGCATGAG
>NZ_JAOWCB010000102.1 GCF_026420845.1 Streptomyces sp. PR69
CGAACGGCAAGCTGGACCGCAAGGCGCTGACCGCCCCCGACTTCGGGAGTGGTTCGGCGGCCGGCCGCGCGCCGGGCACCGCCCGGGAGGAGATTCTGTGCGGCCTGTTCGCCGAGGTGCTGGGCCTCGAACGGGTGGGTGTCGACGACAGTTTCTTCGAGCTGGGCGGCCACTCGCTGCTGGCGATACGGCTGATCAGCCGCATCCGTGCGGTGTTCGGGGGAGAGCTGTCGGTGCGCGCGGTGTTCGACGCCCCCACGGTCGCCGGTCTCTCCTTGTGCCTGGACGGCGCGCGTGCGGCGCGTCCGGCGCTGGTGGCGGTGGAGCGGC
>NZ_JAOWCB010000103.1 GCF_026420845.1 Streptomyces sp. PR69
CCCCCACTGGCCTTTGAACAGCGCGCCCTCGTCCAGCCAGGAGGCGTACTCCTTCAGCTGGATCCCCTTGACGACGCGGGTGCCGAAGAACGGCGGGGTGGGGACGGGGTTGTCGATGGCGACGTCGGAGCGGACGGGCGGTTCGGGCTCGGTGAGATCGAGGAGAGGTGTGTCCCGTTGCGGCACACGCCGTTGCTTCAGCGGAGGCAGGGTGGCGCCGGGGACGCCGCGTTTGACGGCGATCAGGGCGTCCATCAGGCGCAGGCCTTCGAAGGCGTCCCGTGCGTAGCGGACCTCGCCCTGGTAGATCTCGTGCAGGTCCTGCTCG
>NZ_JAOWCB010000104.1 GCF_026420845.1 Streptomyces sp. PR69
GGAGCAGGACCTGCACGAGATCTACCAGGGCGAGGTCCGCTACGCACGGGACGCCTTCGAAGGCCTGCGCCTGATGGACGCCCTGATCGCCGTCAAACGCGGCGTCCCCGGCGCCACCCTGCCCGAACTCAAGCAGCGCAGGGTCAAAACCACCGCGCACAGCGCGGTCGAACAGCGCCCCGAGGAAGGCGCGGCCCGCTCCGACGTCGCCATCGACAACCCGGTACCGGAGCCGCCGTTCTTCGGCACCCGCGTCGTCAAGGGGATCCAGCTCAAGGAGTACGCCTCCTGGCTGGACGAGGGCGCGCTGTTCAAAGGCCAGTGGGGC
>NZ_JAOWCB010000105.1 GCF_026420845.1 Streptomyces sp. PR69
CGAACGGCAAGCTGGACCGCAAGGCGCTGACCGCGCCGACCTACGCCGGTGCGGCCGCGGGCCGGGGCCCGGCGAACCTCCGCGAGGAGATCCTCTGCGAACTGTTCGCCGAGGTGCTGGGCGTGCCGCGTGTCGGCGTGGACGACGACTTCTTCGAGTTTGGTGGTCATTCGCTGCTGGCGGCGCGTCTGATCAGCCGTGTCCGTACGGTGTTTGGCAGTGAGCTGTCGGTGCGTGCCGTCTTCGAGGCGTCGTCGCCGGGTGCGTTGGCGCGGCGCCTGGACGAGGCGGGCCACGCCCGTCCCATGCTCGTCGCGGTGGAGCGGCCGGAGCGGC
>NZ_JAOWCB010000011.1 GCF_026420845.1 Streptomyces sp. PR69
GCCGCGTACGGGAGGCGGCGCCGCGCCGGTCGTGGACGAGGAGCTCCAGCCCCTCGGCGATGCCCGCGGGCTCTTGGGGGCGCAGTGTGCGCTCACGCCCCTGGTGAGGGCGGAGCAGGAACTCACCGCCCGAGGTGCGCCGCAGCCGGTGGCTGCCCGCCGTGCCCTGGGCGGTGCGCTGCAGCGCGGGGGCCGCGCCCCGCGCCCGGTCCACGGTGAAGTGGAAGTCGCCTCCCGGGCTCTGCCGGGCGCGCACCGTCAGCTCGTCGAGCACTCTGCCCTCCAGGCACAGCTCCAGCCGTACGCCGGTCAGATCACGGCTGTTGACGGCGGCCCGGCGGCGCACGGCGGCGAAGGCGGCGAGCAGCAGCGCAAGCGCGGAGCCCGCGATGACCGCCCATCGCCAGCGATCCCACCAGGTGGGCGGGGCCTCGACGCGGATGCCGGGGAACGCGGTGTCGAGCACGGCGTCGTTCTGTGTGGCGTCCACCACGGCGAGGGTGCCGCCGAGTTCCCCGTACGGCGTGTTCTCCCCGAGGGACAGGGTGAAGCGGACGCTGGTGCTCTCGGCCGGCGGCACGGTGACGGTCGCCGGGCTGATCTTCACGGCGGAGCCGGGCGGCTGGTCGTCGAGGGTGAGCCGCAGTGTGTGCGGCACCGTGTCGTTGTTGGTGACGTCGAGGACGCCGGCGACCTCGTCGCCCGGCGTGACGGCGGCCCGGTCGACACTCAGCCCGGCGGTGACGGCCGGAACGCGGTCGGTCCGCTGGGTGCGCAGCGGGCGCCGGTCGGCGGTGACGCCCGGTGCGGACATCTCCGCGAGGAGTTCGAGTTCTCCCGCAGCCGTCCCGGGCACGGTGACCACGCCGGTGAAGCGCACGTCTCCGGCCTCGCGGTCCGGTTCCCTGCCGTCGTCGGCGAGCGGCACGGTGACCGGATCGAAGCCGCTGCCGGACAGCCGGGCCGAGACCTCGACCCCGTCCAGCAGCTCCGGGTCGGTGATCACGACGCCGCGCCGAGTCTGCATTCTGACCTCGACGACGGCCTGCTCCCCGGCGCGCGGGGCGGCCGGGTCCAGGGTGACCGTGGTGCGCAGCCTGCCCTGCCAGATCGCGCGGACGGTGACCTCGCGGTCCCTGTGGCCCTCCGGAGCGTCGATGTGCACCCGCCAGCGGCCCGGGAGCGGGTTCTTGATGCGCAGCGCCTCAACCGGGCCGTCCTGGCCGCTGGCTTCGAAGAGCGAGCCGTCGAACTCGCCGCGGGCGGGCACCTTGCGGCCCTTCGGGTCGTAGTAGGTCACCGACACCTTGGGGTCGCGCTTGCTGACGGTGATCGCCCCGTCGGTGGCGACCGGGGGGATGGCGACATGCAGATCGCCGGGCGGCGGGATCGGCGGCGAGCCCGGCACGACCCCGGCGCAGCGGGCGGCGGCGAAGGTCTCCTGGAGGGCCCTGTCGATGTCGGCGGAGCTGTCGACGACCCGCATTCTGGGGGTGGCCTCTGGCCGTTCGGCGCAGCCGTCGCGGTAGCCGCCCTCGGCCATGCGCGTCAGCGCCGCGCGGTCGATCCCGCTGCCGAAGCCGAGCGGCCAGACCTGTACGGAGGCGCTGCGGGCGCGGGCGAGTTCCTCGGTCAGCCGCGTGGCGCCGTTGGCCTGGCGGTTGGCGGGGTCGGTGCCGTATTCGGGGCTGTCGCGTACATCCAGTTTTCCGTCGGTGAGCAGGAAGACGACCTTGGGGGTGTCCTTGCGGGCGTCCTCGGTCAGCCGGTCGACGGCCTGGCGCAGGGCGGCGGGGAAGTCGGTGCCGGGGCCGGTGCGCCGGGAATCCCGGTCGGACAGGTCCGGTACGCAGTCGCTGAGCCGCTGCCGTCCCGCGGCGTCGGCCACGGTCAGCGGGCAGACTTCGCGCACAGGCGTCTGGCCGGGCTTCTCGGAGCTGGCGAATCCGATGACGACGGCGCGTGAGCGCTCCGATATCTCGCCCTGGCTGAGCAGCGCGGCGGCCTCCACCTCGCGGGTGAGGTCCTCGTCGGAGAGGCTCTTGGACTGGTCGACGACCACGGCGAAGTCAATGGGGTCGGGGCCGTCGTCCGGGGCCGCGGGGGCCTGGAGGGCGGCGGGGGCGCGGGCGGGCTCCAGCGCGGTCGCGGCCGCAGGGCCGGCCGGCGGGCCGGTAAGAACCAGCAGCACACCGGCCGCCGTCAGCGCGCCCGCCTTGCTTCTCAGGTGCATCGTCTCTCTCACCACAGTTCGCTGAAGAGGGCCAGCAGCCCGCCGAGCGCGAGAAACCCCACGCCCAGGCGCAGCCACCGGTATTTCGCGGCGAGCACGGCTCCGTGCACGCTCGCCTGGTCCAGCAGCCAGCCGGTGACGTTCTCGCGGGACGCGACGAGACGGGCCAGCAGATGTTCGGCGGAGGAGTGGGCCGCGAGATCGCGCAGCAGGGTGCGTTCGGCGCCGATCCTGGTGCGGGGCAGGATCACCGCGACGAGCATCAGCAGCCCGGCGGCCCAGCACAGCGCGGCGGCGACCAGCAGCGGCCCGGCGGCCGATCCCTCCGCGGGCGGCAGCGTGCCCCCGTCGGACACCAGGACGGCGAGGACGGCCACCGCGCCGGACAGCAGGATCGCCGCCTTGGCATCGGCGCGGCCGATGTCCTCCCGGACGGAGGCCAGCAGCCGTTCCGCCATGAAGCGGACGTCTTCGGGCGGGGCGTCGGGGCCGGGCGCGGCCGTCATTCGTCGTCCCAGTCGTCGAACGCCTCGCTGGGCCTGGACCGGCCGTCCGGCACGGAGTCCCGTTCTGAGGCGGGTTCGACGCGGGTCGGCTCGTACACATGCCGCCGCTCCCGGTCGCCGTCCGCGCCGGACCGACCGTCCGCGCCGAACCCGTCATCCGCGCCGAACCGGTCACCCGCGCCGAACCCGTCATCGGCGCCCAACCCGTCGTCGTCCTCCCAGGAGGGACGCCTCGGCTCCGGCCGGCGCGGCTCGGACCGCGGCCGGTGCGCGGGGCGCTCTTCAAGCTCGGGCCGTCCCCCGGCCGGCTGCGGCAGGACACGTTCGGCCACGCCGCCGAGGACCCCGCCAGTGCTGCGGCGCAGATGCTGGAGCACTTCGTACATCTGCTCGCCGATGTCATGGCGCTCCAGCACCCCGGTGTCGATCAGCCGGTTGAACAGGGCCAGGAAGTCGGCCTGCCCCTCCCGCTTCTCCTGCCGGATGGCGGCCCGGATCGCCCACTGCTTGTCCGGGCTCCGCGCCATGTGGTGGGCGATCTCGGCCTCTTCGCCGCGCCGCAGCAGGATCTCCAGTTCCCTCGCGCGCTCCCCGACCAGCCCGCGCTCGTACTGGTCCCTGCGGCGCTCGCGTTCGGCCTTGCGCTCGTCGGCGGCCATCTCCAGATCGATCTCGTGCCGCCGCCGCACCTTGCGCTGCACGGCCTTGCTCAGATCGACGAAGACGTGGACGCGGGTGCGCAGTCCCAGATCGCGGCCGATGGACAGCCGGCCGGCGCTCAGCTCGTCCCGTACGGCCTCGTCGGCGCGCTGCGCCTCGGTGAGCGCGAACCGCCGGGAGATGGCGCGCAGTCCGTCCAGGAGGTCGTCGTGCAGCAGCTCGGCAACGTCCCACACGCGCTGGGTGACCACCAGATAGGGGTCGGCCACCTCCCAGTGCACCTTGGCCAGGGCGTCGAAGAAGACGCTGTCCCCGGCGGCGGGCAGCCGGAGGCCGAACTCCGTGACGTTCCGGCCGAGCAGCACCTCGAAGACGGTGTACGGGCGGCTGAGCCACTGCCGCCGGTGGCTCTCGCGGCGGTCCGGCCACTCCACCACATGGCCGCCGTCCCGGTAGAGCACCACGGCGGCGAGCTGTCCGCTGGTGCGCCGGTACGGCGGTGCGCATTCGCGTACGAGGGGTCCCTTCGGGCGTTCGCTGAGGCCCCGCTCCGGACCGGGCTCCTCCGGGTCCGGGCGCTCGTCGGCGTCGGGCGAGGTCATCGGTCAGCTCCTTCCCCCACCGCGTCCCACATCCTTCCGGCAGCGGACTTGTCCATCGGGTCGTCCCGGTCCTTGACCAGCTCCTCCAGCAGGCCGCGCAGCCGGTCCCGGTCCCTGCGCTGCACGCCGAGCAGCGGCAGCAGTCCGCACACCGGCTCAAGCGCGACCTCGGCGTCCTCGGCGGCCCTGCGGAGCAGCCCGCCGAACGCCTCAAGCGCCGCCTCGCCGGAGCGGGCGACGGACAGCGTGCGCCGCAGAAGCGCGGCGAGCGGCTCGGTCAGCTCGGGCCGGGCCGCGAGCAGTGCGGTGAGCAGAGGACGTGACTGGTGCGGCTCCAGCGCGGGGACGTCGGTCAGCCCCCACAGGTAGGTGGTGCGGGTGTCGACGGCGCCGATCACCGACAGCAGCGTGAGATCGGCGAGTTCCCGCCGGCCGTCCCTGAGCCAGGCGCCGAGCCGGCGGACCACCGGCTCCGGCTCGTCGGAGGCGAGGAGCCGCACCACGCTGAAGGAGGCCGCAGGCAGAGCGGCCCCGTCCTCGTCGGAGCGCACGGCCTTGGCGAGGGCGTCGAGCGAGGCGCGCACGGAGCCTGCGGGCAGCCCGTAGCCGTGCGCCATGACGGCGGTGGTCAGCAGTGCTTCGTCGTCGCTCCCCGCCCACTGTTTCAGCAGGGCCTTGACCGCGGGCTGCACGGCGGCGTCGCGCGCGGCCTCGGCCAGCGCCGTGGCGGCGGCCATCCGGGCCGTCGGGCTGTCCGTCAGGGCCATCGGGCGGACCAGTTCGCCGTATCCGTGGATCCAGTCCCAGGAGCACAGGACGCCCGCGGCGATGGAGGCGCGCACCCACACCTGGGGGCGGGGGTCGTCGCACAGCACCCTGAGCCAGCGCGCCATCGGGCCGCGGGCGTTGTGATAGCCGTGCCACACCTCGCGCAGTACGGCGGTCGCCAGGCCGTCGCCCTGGAAGCGGACGGCGGTGACGGGGACGGCGGCGTCCCCCAGGTCGAGTTCGCCGTCCTCCAGCACGGCGCGGGCGACCATGGGGCGGATCTCGGTGTGCGTGCCGAAGAGCCTGCGGCCGACCGCCTCCCCCGGGTGGAGGGTCACGGCGAGTTCCCAGGCAAGGAGTTCGGCGGCTTCCGCGGTCAGGCTGTACGCCGAGCCGTTGAAGGCGGCGACGGCGATGCGGAAGGCGGCGGCGCTCAGCGCGGGCAGGGCCTCGGGCACGGTGCCGGGCCGGTCCGCTCCGGCGAACCAGGAGCGCGCCTGCGCGCGGACGAAGGCGGCGCACTCGTCGAGGAGCTGTTCGTCCGTCAGCTCGTCCTTCTGGCGGCGGGCCAGGAGTCCGGCGAGCCGGGCGGCTTCGCGGGGGCGCAGCTCGTCCAGGCCGAGGGCGGCGCGGACGTCGTCGCGCGCCGCGGTGTCCAGAGCGCGCTCCAGCACGCCGTCCGGCTCGTCCTTGAGCAGCATCCGCAGATGGCGGCCGAGGACCTCGCCGGCCGGGGCGGGCGGGCAGTACACGCCGTAGCGGCCGCGCAGCAGCCGGTCGGCCAGATCGCCGCTCTCCACCAGCACCACGCCGTACGCCCGCGCGGCACGCAGCTGTGCGCTGAACCGGTCCAGATGCAGCTCGGAGAGGCGGGCGGGGCCGCGCGGCCCGGTGCGGCCCTCATCGCCGCGGCCGCCCTGCTCGGGGGTGTGCTCCGCTTCGTCCGAGGACCATTCGCCGTCCGGGGGCAGCTCCAGCAGATGGCCGGTGCCGCTCTCCAGCATGTGGTCGTCGATCCGGTGCAGCCGGCAGCTGGGGTCCAGCCGGGTCACCCGGTGGTCGGTGAGCTCCGACAGCAGGGCGAGGGCGGTGGCCTTGCGGCCGCTGCCGGGTTCGCCGCACAGCACCAGCAGGCCGTCGGCGCGCAGCAGCTGCTTCATCCGCTGGTAGCCGGTGACCTCGCAGTACACCGTGTCGAGGTCGCGGAGCGTCTCGTGCGGGACGGCGCCGTGGACCAGGGGCGGCGCGGTGTCCCGGGCGAACTGGTTGATGAAGTAGTTGCCTTCGAATATCTGGCCGTCGCCGCCGATGTCGACGTGCCGCCCGGCGCCGCGCGCCCGGGCGAAGGTACGGCGGGCGGCGTGTGCGGTGCCCGCGCCGCCGGTGCCGCCCGCGCCTCCGGTCCTGCTGCGTACGGCCTGCTGGAAGGGGTCGGGTTCCGGCTGCTGTTCCGGGCCGTCCTGACCGTCCTGGCCGTCGGCGGAGGCGGGTTCCCGGCCGTCGTTCCGGCGCTCGTTCCGGCCGTCGTTCCCGCCGTCTTCTCTTCTGCCGTCTCCCCGGCCGCCTTCGTCCTGTGCCGGGGTGCTGTCGTCCTCGTCGCTCATGTCCCGTCCCCCTCACGGCGGCCGCGGGTCCCACGGTCTTTGCGGATGCCCGTGAAGCCGCCGTGGATCTGGTTGCCCTGGAAGATCTGCATATCGCCCTGGGCGCTGTAGTGCCGTTCGCCGCCGGGCGGCCGCGCCTCCCTTGCCGTCGTGGGAGGCCGCGGCGGTGGACCGTCCCCCTCCGGCCCACCGCCGGCCCCGTCCGCGGCCCGGTCGCCGAGCGGCGGCTCGGGCCAGCGGGGTATGTGGAACCAGGCCTTCTCTTCGGTCTCCTTGTTGCGGACCATGGCCTGGCGGTAGCAGTCCGGCTCCACGTAGCGCCCGCCCTCGGCGACCACGTTGGCGTACAGCCAGTCGGAGACGACGAGGAGCAGATCGGCCCGCTCGGCCCTGGCCATGATCTGCTTGGCCGGGTCGCTGTCGCACAACCGGCAGGCGAGGTCGACCGCACGCCCAACGAGACCCCTGCCGTCGTCGAGCACCAGTCCCGCGTGCATGCCGACGCGCAGCCGCAGCGGGCGGGCCCGGCCGGCGTTCAGCTCCCGCAGACTCTCGTACAGGGTGTCCACCCAGCGCCCCACCATCAAAGTGGGCGGCAGATCCGGCGGGAGAGCGGTGAGGATGCCGTCGCCCCGGTCCTCCTGGTGCATCCGCACGGGCTCCACGCCGACGGACGCGTACGCCTCCGCCGTCGCCGCGTACATCACGGCGCGGTCGCGCCTCTTGGCGTCCAGGCCGAGCCTGCCCGATCCGCAGGCGTCTGCGAAGACCACCGTTCTGGGGACGGCTTGCGCACTGCTCACGAGGACTCCCTTGACCTTGACGGTGCTGTGGCGCTTGGTGACGGAACAACTCTGGCCGGGCGGCGGGGGTCTGCGATGTAGCCGTTTACACAGTCGGCGGAGGTTTGTGCGGCGGCCCGCCGCCGGGGAAGCCGCGGCCCTGGGCGAGGCGGAACAGCGCCCGCATGTCGACGACGGTCACCCGGCGGTTGGCCGTGCGCACCACGCCGTGCTCCCTGAGCTGGCGCAGCGCCTTGGCGACGGCCTCCCGGGTGGCCCCGATCGCGGCGGCCAGATCGTGCTGCGGCAGCGGCAGTTCCACGACCGTGCCGCCGTCCTGTGTGCGGCCCGCCCGTTCGGCGAGCTCCGCGAGCCGGGCGGCCAGCCGCTGGAGCACGGTCGCGGAGGCGAGCGAGCGGCGTTCGCTGTCGGCGCTGCGCAGCCGGGCGCTGAGCTGCCGCATGATCAGCGAGGTGGCGTGGGGGCGGGCCGCGAGGAACCCCCGGAAGCGGCCCCCGGACACGGACACGGCGTCCACACGGCTCAGCGCGGTGACGGTGGCGCTGCGCGGGCCCTGGTCCACCGCGGCCAGATCGCCCACGACCTCGCCCGCGCCCCGTACGGCGAGAATGAGCCGGGCCGCACGCTCCGTCTCGACCGAGACGACCGCCCATCCAGACAGCAGCGCCAGGACATAGGTGGTGGTGTCACGCTCCCGGATCATCACCTCGCCGGGGCGGTACGAGCGGGGAGCGCCCTCGGCGAGCAGCGCGCGGCGGTCCTGGGGAGTGAGCGCGTCGAGGAAGGACCGGTCCTGACCAAACAGACTCATCGTCCCCCCACAACGGTCGATTCGGCCCTTTCTCCGGGGGACCACGCCTTCGCTGAGTGCCCGTTCTTCGCCCGTACCCGGCCTGTGTCTGGCCCGCACCAGTTGACGCCGTCAGCAACAGAGCTGGCATCGCGTCACTCTGCGGGGTCTGAACGCTAGAAGGCTGGCGGATGGTCGTCAACGCGGAGGACGTGTGCGCCCCTCAGCCGCAACTGTGCGCCCCTCGTGGCCCGGTCTGCACCGGATCTGCCCCCGCACGCGACGCCGCCGCGCCCTGCCCCGGGGGCTCCGCCCCCGAACCCCCGCGCCTCAATCCCCGCCGAGGCTCATGTGTCCTCAATCTCCCCCAGCTACCGCTGGGAGGCGCCCCCATGGGGGTACCCCCGGACGGGGTCTGGGGGAGGTAGCTGGGGGAGGAGTCTGGGGGGAGTTCGAGGACCGGGGTCCGGGGCGGAGCCCCGTAAACCCAGTCCGTTGGGGGCACATCCGTGGGGGTGCCCCTGGGGACACATCCGTGGGAAACCCCTGGGACACCTCCCTGGGGATACCCCTGGGACACCTCCCAGCAATAGCTGGGGGAGGTAGCTGGACAGGTAGCCGGGGGAGTCCGAGGACACGGCCTTCAGGCCGTACCGGGGCAGGCGGCGCGAAGCTGCCGTTCCTGGGGGGCGCGGGGCGCCAGCCCCGCAGCCCCTCCCCCCGAAGGGGGTCTGGGGGGCCTAAGCCCCCAGCTGCGGAAAGCGGGGATCCCCCTGCGCCCCGGGGCAATGCCGTTGCACCGACAGGCCTTCCCGGTCTCCGCCGGGCAGCTTTCCGCAGCTCTCCGGCCCGGGACCGCTGGATAAGGCAACGGCATTGCGCCCCGGGGCGCAGGGGGGGAGGGGTGGGGGGACCCCCCGGCCGTGCCTCAGAGGCGGGGGTCCACCGGCTCCGACTCCAGCGCCAGCACCGCGAACACCGCTTCATGCACCCGCCACAGCGGCTCCCCCTCCGCCAGCCGGTCCAGCGCCTCCAGCCCCAGGGCGTACTCCCGCAGCGCCAGGGAGCGCTTATGGCCGAGGAAGCGGTTCCGCAGCCGCTCCAGGTTGGCCGGGCGGGTGTATTCGGGGCCGTAGACGATCCGCAGATACTCGCGTCCGCGGACCTTGACGCCCGGCTGGACCAGCCGGCCCCCAGCGTCGCGGGCAAGCGCGTTCAGCGGCTTGACGACCATGCCCTCGCCGCCGCGGCCGGTGAGCTCCAGCCACCAGTCGGTCCCGGCCCGCACCGACGCCTCGTCGCCGGTGTCGACGATGAGCCGCCGGGTGACCTGGAGCAGCCCGCTCGCGTCGTGCTCGGCGAGCCGGTCGAGCCATGCCAGCTGCGCATCGTGCTCCACGGCGGCCAGCGAGCGGCCCCGCACGGCGAGGATCTGGAACGGCGCGAGGCGCACCCCGTCCAGGCCGTCCGTGCTCCAGCAGTAGCGCCGGTACGCGGCGGTGAACGCGGAGACGTCGGCGGTGCGCTCCCGCTGGGCGGTGAGCAGGCCGTCCACGGGCACGCCGCGCGCCGCGGTCGCCTCCAGGGCCGCCGACGCGGCCGGGAGCACCGCGCCCGCCGCGGCGCCCACCGCCGCGTACTGGGTGCGCAGCAGCCCCTGCGCCTTGAGCGACCAGGGCATCAGCTCGGCGTCGAGCAGCAGCCAGTCGGTGTCCAGCTCCTCCCACAGCCCGGCCGCGGCGACGGCGGTGCGCAGCTGCTTCAGGATCGTCTCCGTCATGGCCGCATCGTCGAAGAACGGCCGCCCGGTGCGGGTGTAGAGCGCGCCGGCCGTGTCCGTGTCGAAGCGTTCGCGCGCGGCGGCCGCGTCCCGGCAGACGAGCGCCACGGCGCGGGAGCCCATGTGCTTCTCCTCGCACACCACCCGTTCGACGCCGTCCGCCCGGTACTGGGCGAACGCCTCGGCCGGATGCTCCAGGAAGCCCGGTTCCTTCGAGGTGGCGGTGGGGGCCATGGTCGGCGGCAGATAGAGCAGCACCCGAGGGTCGACGGCGAAGCGGCTCATGACCTCAAGCGCGGCGGCCGCGTTCTCCTCGCGTACGGAGACACGGCCCATCTGGGCGGTCTCCACGATCCGCCGCCCGTGCACATCGGCGAGGTCGAGCGGCCGGCCCTCGCGGCCGCCCGGGGCATCGGAGGCGAGCGGCCTGACCGGCTCGTACCAGACCTTCTCGGCCGGTACGTCGACGAGTTCCCGCTCCGGCCAGCGCAGGGCGGTCAGCCGGCCGCCGAAGACCGCGCCGGTGTCCAGGCAGATGGTGTTGTTGAGCCAGGAGGCGCGGGGCACGGGCGTGTGGCCGTAGACGACCGCGGCCCGCCCCCGGTACTCCTCGGCCCACGGATAGCGCACAGGCAGCCCGAACTCGTCGGTCTCGCCGGTCGTGTCGCCGTACAGGGCGTGCGAGCGGACCCGGCCCGAGGTGCGTCCGTGGTACTTCTCCGGCAGGCCTGCGTGGCAGACGACCAGCCGGCCCCCGTCCAGGACGTAGTGGCTGACGAGCGAGCCGATGAACTCGCGCACCTGCTCGCGGAAGGGCTCGTCCTCGCGCTGAAGCTGTTCGACGGTCTCGGCGAGGCCGTGCGTGTGCTGGACCGTGCGGCCGCCCAGCCAGCGGCCGAGCTTGTTCTCGTGGTTGCCGGGCACGCACAGGGCGTTGCCGGAGGACACCATCGACATCACGCGGCGCAGCACGCCCGGGGAGTCCGGGCCGCGGTCGACGAGGTCGCCGACGAAGACGGCGGTGCGCCCGTCGGGGTGGACGCCGTCCTCGTAGCCGAGCTTGGCGAGCAGGGCTTCCAGTTCGCCGCTGCAGCCGTGCACATCGCCGATGATGTCGAACGGCCCGGTGAGATGGGCAAGGTCGTTGAACCGCTTCTCCCGCACGACCCGGGCGGTCTCCGCCTCGGCGGGACTGCGCAGGATGTGCACCTTGCGGAAGCCCTCGCGCTCCAGTCCGCGCAGCGAGCGGCGCAGCTCACGGCAGTGGCGCTGGATGACGCGGCGCGGCATGCCGGCCCGGTCGGAGCGCAGGGCGTTGCGCTCCGCGCACACCTCCTCGGGCAGGTCGAGCACGACGGCGATGGGCAGCACATCATGGGAGCGGGCCAGCTGGATCAGCTGGCGGCGGCTCTCGGGCTGCACATTGGTGGCGTCGACGACGGTCAGCCGTCCGGCGGCCAGCCGCTTGCCGACGATGTAGTGCAGCACGTCGAAGGCGTCGCCGCTGGCGCTCTGGTCGTTCTCGTCGTCGGCGACGAGGCCGCGGCAGAAGTCGGAGGAGACGACCTCGGTGGGCTTGAAGTGTCTGCGAGCGAAGGTCGACTTGCCGGATCCGGTGGCGCCGACGAGGACGACGAGGGACAGATCGGTCACGGCGAGCGTGCGTGCGGTGCTCATGCGGCCTTCACCTCCTTGTTCTTCTCCTTCTTCTTCTGGTCGGTCTGCTGTGCGGTGAACACGGCCATCTGGGTGGGCGGCCCCACCTCAGGGTCGTCGGGTCCGACGGGCGCGTACTCCACCTCGTAGCCGTACTGCTGCGCCGCGCCCCCGGCCCAGCGGCTGAACTCCTCGCGGGTCCACTCGAATCGGTGGTCGCCATGGCGGACATGCCCGGCGGGCAGGGACTCCCAGCGGACGTTGTACTCGACGTTCGGCGTGGTCACGATC
Source organism: Streptomyces sp. PR69 (assembly GCF_026420845.1). Taxonomy (GTDB): domain Bacteria; phylum Actinomycetota; class Actinomycetes; order Streptomycetales; family Streptomycetaceae; genus Streptomyces. Next base: position 11,694 of record NZ_JAOWCB010000011.1, read on the forward strand.
ACCGTGCGGGGGCGGGCCGCGCCGAACACGGCGTACTCCAGCGACGGCAGCCGCTCCGGGTCGACATGTTCGATCACCTCGCGGAGCACGGCGGCGTCATAGCCGGTGAGCCGCCTGTCGGTGTACGTGAGCGAGCCCTGGAGCAGGGTGACGCGGGCGGCCTGCCGCTCGCCCATCCGGTCCAGCTTCAGCCGGCGTCCGGCGAGGCCGAGTGCGCGCATGGACACATCCACGCCCACGATCTCGGTGAAGGACGCGTCCTTGAGCAGCGCCTGCACCAACTGTCCCTGCCCGCAGCCCAGATCGAGCACCCGGCCCGCGCCCGCGGCGCGCAGCGCGGCCAGGATGGCGTCCCGGCGCTGTACGGCGAGGGGCGCCGGCCGCTCCTCGGTGTCCGCGGTCTCGTCCACGGCGTTGTCCACATCCGCGACGTCGAGGTCGTCGGCCTCGGCGAGCCGGACCAGCTCCAGCCGGTCCATCGCCTCCCGCGTCAGGCTCCAGCGGCGCGCCAGATAGCGGCTGGCGATCAGCTTCTGCTCGGGGTGCTCGGCCAGCCAGCCGTCGCCCGCCCGCAGCAGTTTGTCGACCTCGTCGGGCGCGACCCAGTAGTGCTTGGCGTCATCCAGCACCGGCAGCAGCACATACAGCTGCCGCAGCGCGTCGGCGAGCCGCAGCTCCCCCTCCAGCACGAGCCGCACATACCGCGACTCGCCCCACTCGGGGAACTCCTCGTCCAGCGCCACCGGCTCCGCCGCCACGGAGCTCCAGCCCAGCGGCTCGAACAGCCGCCGCACCAGCTCCGCTCCCCCGCGCGCGGGCAGCGCCGGCACCTCGATCCGCAGCGGCATCCCCGCCGCGGCCCGCTCCGGCAGCGCGGCGCTCACTCCCCGCAGCGCACTCCTGAACACGGCGCTCATCGCCACGGCCAGCAGCGACGAGGCCGCATACGGACGGTCGTTCACATACTGCGCCAGCGCCGCATCCGGCGCCCCACCGCGCCCCTTCCCCTTCCCCCGCTTCACCAGCGCCACCGGATCCACCTCCAGCAACAGCGCCGCGGTGCAGCGCTCCGCGGACGCCTCGGGGTAGAAGACATGCGCCCGGCCGTACGCGGTGGAGAAGACCTGCGCCTTGTCCGGATGCTTATGCAGCAGAAACCCGAGATCGGTGGCGGGACGCTCTGGAGTGCCGGTGGTGGAAATCGTCAGGAACACCTGACCGAGTATGCGTGCCGCGCTCCTGAAAGAACAGCGGTTTTCCCAGGTGGGACGCTATGCGCGGACGTTGACGGAACAGTCGGGCGGCCGCATCACACATCCTTGAGCAGCCTGGCCAGGTCCGCGATGTCCGGTGGGCCCACGCGGCAGCAGCCGCCGATCAGGCGGGCGCCGGCGGCAGTCCAGTCGGTGAGGCGGGTGGGGGTGAAGGTCTTCTCGCCCTGCCAGCCATGGGCGGGGGTCCAGTGTTCGCCGCTGTTGGGGTAGGTCACTCCGGGTCTGCCGGTGACGGCGGTGGCGATGGAGACGGCGGGGGCGGCGTCGGCGGGGGCGACGCAGTTCACGCCTGCGGCGATGACGGCGGGGGCGGCGGCGGGGAGGGCGAAGGCTTCGGCGAGGGGCTGGCCGGCGCGGGTGTGGGCGGCGGTGGCCGTGTAGGTGAGCCAGAGGGGGATGCCGCAGCCTTCGGCGGCGCGCAGGAGAGCTTCCGCCTCTTCGGTGTCCGGGATGGTTTCGAGAGCGAGGACGTCGGGGCCCGCGGCGGCGAGGGTTTCGATGCGGGGGCGGTGGAAGCGGGTGAGTTCGGCGACGCTCAGGCCGTAGCGGCCGCGGTATTCGCTGCCGTCGGCCAGCATGGCCCCGTACGGGCCGACGGAGGCAGCGACCCATACCTCGTGGGGGACCGCCTCGGCGGCGCGGCGGGCCAGGGTGACGCTGTGGGCGAGGAGGGCTTCGGTGTCCCGGCGGGTGATGCCGCGGCGGGCGAAGCCCTCGAAGGTGGCCTGATAGCTGGCGGTGATCAGGACTTCCGCGCCGGCCCGTGCATACGCCGTGTGCGCCGCCTCGATCTGGCCGGGGTCGTCGGCGAGCAGCCGCGCCGACCACAGGTCGTCGGAGAGGTCGCAGCCCTGCGCCTGGAGCTGGTTGGACAGGCCGCCGTCCAGGAGGACGACGCGCTCGGCGAGCACATCGGCGAGTGCACGGGAGGGCTTCATCTTCCGTCCGATCGTTCAGGTGAGTTGGGACTGGACCTGGGAGGAGATCAGCTCCAGGTGCTCCAGGTCGTCGAGGTCCAGTACCTGGAGGTAGATCCGGGAGGCGCCGATCGCCTGATAGCGGCCGATCTTGTCGACCACTTCCGCGGGGGAACCCGCGAGACCGTTCGCCTTGAGTTCCTCGACCTCCCGTCCGATCGTCGCCGCCCGGCGGGCCACCTCCGCGTCGTCCTTGCCGACGCAGACCACCAGGGCGTTGGAGTACACCAGCTCGCCGGGGCCGCGCCCGATGGCCTGCGCGGCGGCCCGCACCCGGCCGAACTGGCGCTCGCTGTCCTCGACCGAGGCGAAGGGGATGTTGAACTCGTCCGCGTACTGGGCGGCGAGCCGGGGGGTGCGGCTGGCCCCGTGGCCGCCGATGAGCACCGGCACCTTGGCCTGGGCCGGCTTGGGCAGCGCCGGGGAGTCGGTGAGCCGGTAGTGCCGGCCCTCGTATGAGAACGTACGGCCCACCTCGGTCTCCCACAGACCGGTGACGATGGCGAGCTGTTCCTCAAGCCGGGCGAACTTCTCCTTCGGGAACGGAATGCCGTACGCCCGGTGCTCCTCCTCGAACCAGCCCGCGCCCAGGCCCAGTTCGACCCGGCCGCCGGACATCTGGTCGACCTGGGCGACCTGGATGGCCAGGACGCCCGGCAGCCGGAAGGTGCCGGCGGTCATCAGGGTGCCGAGGCGGATCCGCCGGGTCTCGCGGGCGAGCCCGGCGAGGGTGATCCAGGCGTCGGTGGGGCCGGGCAGCCCGTCGACGGCGGAGCCGGCGCCCATGCGCAGATAGTGGTCGGAGCGGAAGAAGGCGTCAAACCCCAGCTCCTCGGCGGCTTTGGCGACGGTGAGGAGCGTGTCATAGGAGGCCCCTTGCTGGGGCTCGGTGAAGATTCGAAGATCCATGGAATCCATCCTGCACCTTCGAACGGCCGTCAACGCTCCGGACGTCAACTGTCCGCCAGCGGCCCGGTCGGGTGAAATCACGTCAACCCGGCGCGCCGTGTCCGGCGAGGCCAGTGACCGGCCCGTACGGCGTGTCGTTGGCTCGGGCGGAGCCGGACCGCCCGGCCCGCGCGCCGGCGGCCGCTGCCGGTGCGTCCATCTGACGTGTCGCCCTCCCCCATGGGGAAGGGCCTGGGCCGAGGAGGCCGCCATGCCCCAGGAAGCCGTACCCGATCAGGCAGCCGATCAGGCAGCAGCCGAGCAGGAAGACCCCGATCAGGCCGTGCCCCGGCAGACCACGCCGGAGTCCGCTTCCCGCGGGGCCGGCTCCCGCAGGGCCGAATCCGCGGACAGCGTCGGCGGCGCGGCATGCAGTGCGGCAGGCGGTGGCGCGCCCAAAGGTCTGCTGCAGCAGATGGAGGAGCTGATGGCGGCGCTCAACGCGGACCTCTCCCGTCTCGACGCCGACCTCCAGTCCACCGACCGGAACGGCGGCCAGGGCCGCCAGCGCGACGACGGCTGAGAGTCCCCCCGCGCCGAAGGCGTCATGGGCTCGCCGTGGAGTCCACCGAGCCGGGGGTGCATAAGTCGGGTCCCTCTGGCAGAGCGGACAACCCGGTCCGCTCCACGAGGGGGTCCCCTCGGCCTCTGACCGCGTCGGGGGGCCTCTCCCCCCTCTCGGGACCCCGCGCCGCCAGTCGCCGCAGCATCCCCCGCACCCGGTCGCTCGACTCGTCGGCGGCGTCTATCGCCTCGATGCACTGCCAGTAGAGCCCCTCCTCGTCGGTGGCGCAGGCGACGCCGACGAGGGCCATTCCCACCTCCCCCAGCAGTGCGTTCAGCGCGAGCAGCGTGCCTCGCTCGTCGGCCACTCGGGTCAGCCTCGCCGCCCGGACTCCGTCCGCGCGCACCGTGGGGCAGTCCAGCCCCGCGCACCCCCGCCCTCCCGTCTCGCTGAGCGCCCGCGCCTCGCCTCTCAGCCCCACCGGTCCGTACAACGCCAGTCTCGCGCCGATCGCCTGGGCCAGGATCTGGGCCTGCCATGCCTCGGCGAGGATCTCGGGCACGGTCCCGCTCTGAGCCAGTGCGTCCCGCCCTGCTGTGATGAGCCTCTCCGCGTCCATGTACGCCGCCCCCGTTCGTACGATTAATCTGCCCACTGAGGTATTACCCAGAGTGAAGCGCGTTGAGCCGTAAGGCCAGGGGATTTCGGAAATCTGTGGACAGGAAGGCCGTTGTGGATAACTCCGTGACTCCATAGAGTGATGACCGGCGACGCCGACTGCTCGGGGATCAGCCACTGGAAGATCTCCACCAGTTCGGACGCCTCGACGGTCGGTTTCCGCTCGTCGCCCGCGGTGCGCGTCATAGGTCATCACGGTGCAGGTCTACTACGCGCACCCCCTCCACCCCACGCGCAACAGTGGCAGCAGTGGCATCGGTGACTGTGCCCACCAGCCGGATATGTCCGCGGGCGCACATCTCCACGGCCAGCGCCAGCAGTTCGCGCAGCTGAGTCACATCGAGGCAGCGGTCGAGTCCGTCGGCGAGCACCGTGAGCGTCTGATATGCCGACGGGACCTCGGCGGCCTGTTCCACGGCCAGCACCCCGGGGCCCGTGAGCAGGACCAGAGCCAGTGCCAGAAAGCGCAACTCGCCGTCGCCGAGCCGTTCCACGGGGGTGGCCGCGCGCCCCGCGCCCCGGTCCAGCAGCGCCCGCACCGTGCCGTCGGCGAGCGCCTCGGCGGTGAGGTCCGCGACCGGGCCCGCGCATCCGGCCCGCGCCGCGGCGGCCAGCCGTCCATGCCGCCGCGCGCACTCGCGGCGCGTACGGTGCAGTACGTCGGCGAGATTGCCGCAGCCGCGCAGCAGTCTGCCGTCCCCCACGGGCGCGGGACGCCGCATCCGCTCCGGCCGGGGGTCGCAGGCGAACAGCGAACGCAGCGCCACCACCGCCTGCTCGGCCGCCGCCAGCACCCGTAACTGTCCCTCGGTCCTGCCCGCCACATGCAGCGGCAGCAGGGCGGTGGCGAGCCGGTCGTCCGGGAGGGCGGCCCGGGTGACGCCACGAGTGCCGCCGTCCGTGCCGGAGGCGTCATGCGTGTGCCAGGCCGCCCGCACACGGCGGTGACCGCGACCGGGCGCCGCCGCGGTGCTGAGCAGTGTCGTCCCGCTGCTGGTCAGGCGTTCACCGACGATACGGAGCCGGGGCTCGGCCCGCACCGCCACATCGAGGCGTACGGGGCCGTCCGGGCCGTCCACGGTGCAGCCGATCCGGAACGGGCGGCGGGCGACGCCCCGTTCCGGGACTGTGCCCGCTTCCGGCACACAGGCCGCGGGGTCGGGGAACGCCGTGGCGAGTTCCTCTCCCCCGGCCAGCCGCGCCAGCCCCTCATACGCCCGTAAGACGGTCGACTTGCCGCTGCCGCTCGGCCCGGCGAGCAGGGTGAGCGGGGCGGTGAGCGGCACGGTCGTGTCCTGGTGTGCCGCGAATGGCGAGAGTCGCAGCTGTGTGACCACGGGCCGCCGGGAGGAGAGCGTCATGATCAGGACGCTAGGGAGCGCTCCGCGCGGCGAACCGTTCCCTCCCCTGCCCCTTCCTACGAACGAGGGACGCCGGGACTTCCTACGAATGAGGGACGGCCGCGGCCGCGACGCCCTCCACCTCCGTACCGGCCGGCGCCAGCAGAAAGACGTTCCGGTCGACCCGGTGCATGGCGCTGCCGAGCCCGAAGACCACGCCGCTGCTGAAGTCGAGGACGCGCTTGGCCACATCGGCGTCCGCGCTCGTCAGATCGAGCAGCACGGGTATCCGGGCGACGAGATACTCGGCCACCTCGCGTGCGTCGGCGAAGATCTGCACACGGAGGACGACCATCCGGCGCTGCTCGGCGGAGTCCGGGGCCGCGCACGGTGAACCGGAACCTGCCGCGCCGACGGCCGCCCGGGCTCCGTACCCCCGCGGGACGGTGCGGTGATCGACCCTCGACGGCCACTCGTTGCGACCGCGCAGCGGGACGACCTCCGCGAGGCCCTCCCACTGTTCGTCGGTGGCGTCGTACCTCTCGTACCTACTCATGGTCCCATCCTCCCGTCCCTCACCCGCCCGGCCCAACAGCGACACGGACGAGTGAAGGGTGGAAATCGAGTGACGGGAGGGATGGATACGCAGGTCAGTGACTGGATCGCGGCCCAGCCCGGCCAGGCGGGCCATTCGGGTCGGCCGGACCAGTCGGCGGTCAGCGGCGCAGCGGGCCCTCGCAGATGAAGGCCGAGGTGCCCGCGCGGCCCGAGGACCAGATGTCGACCGGGCCGAAGGAGCAGTTCATGTCGTTGAAGTTGTTCCCTCCCTTGAGGCTGCGGTCAAGGATGAAGTAGTCGACGGTCTCCGACATGTCCTTGAACACCTGGTCCGGGCTCCCGGAGTCGGAGAGGTTCGCCGTGATGCGACCGGTGCAGATGAAGCGGACCTTGCTCTCCCAGTCGCCGTTGTCGCCGCAGTCCGGCGTGTTGTACGTCGCGGAGGCGAAGGCGGAGCGCACCTCGGCCGCCGCCGCGTACGCCAGCTCCCCGTTGGGGACATACGTGGTGTCGGGGGTGAACAGCTCGTCCACCTTGGCGATCTGGGCGTCCAGGAAGGCGTCGTACCCCTGCTGGAGCGCCGCGTCGGAGCCGAGCCGGGTGCGCCAGGCGTCGAAGGCAGCCGGGTCGTCGGCGCGCAGATGCCCGTACATCTCCTGGATCAGGGCGGGGCGTTCGCGCCACAGGTACTCGAAGAAGGTGCCCGCGTACGAGTAGAAGCGGAAGCCGTCGCCGTCGTACGTCGCGTGCAGGATCTGGTTCACGGACATACGGGGGCCGCCGCCCGCGGTGTCGTTGACAATGCTGCGCACCAGGGACTTGCGGACGGCGATGCCCTCGTCGCGGGTCGCGCCGTCGAAGAACTCCGCGGTCCCCTCGTCCATCGCGGTGGTGCGGTCGCCCCGGTACCAGGCGCCCTCGCCGAAGTAGCCGGGCACGGCGAAGCGGCCGTTGAGGTAGTGGACGTACTCGTGGCGGAACAGCTCCTCCAGGGTCAGGGAGGAGTCCTGCGGGACGCGCCGCTGGTAGGTGTAGAAGGTCGCGCCGCGTTCGATGTAGATGCCGCCGTTGTTCGTGCCCATCCCGGTGAGCAGCGGATGGTAGGTCTCGTAGTCCGCGCGGGAGGCGTAGAGCACGATGTTCAGCACGTCGTTGACGTCGTCCGCCAGCGGCTCCGTGCTGCCGACGACCCGGTGGAACTGCGCCTTGACCTGCTTGCTCGCGTAGTAGAGCTGGTCGACTGTGGCGCGGTCAAGGCCGGTGCGCACCTTGATCGTGCCGTTGTCGTAGACGTACGTGTGCGGGAACAGCTCCTTCTCGATGTCCTCGATGCACACCTTGTACGGCTTGCAGGCGTCGTAGTGGTTGAGCCAGGAGGCGATCTTCGCCCAGGGCTCGCTGCCCTTGCCGTAGTTGCGGACGGTCTGGCCGAGCACCCAGCCCAGTTCATTGACGATCTCGTCGCGCAGGGAGTCGATCTGGCCGAACCGGGCGTACTCGCTCAGCGCGTCGCGGACTGCCCACTCGTTGGGCGTGCCCACGAGATGGGTGTAGTCGACGAAGTCCTGGTACATCTGCCGGTAGTAGGCGTCGCCGGCGACGGCGTCGTGGAAGGCGGTGTCCTGGTTGCCGGGGTAGACGCCGAGGTAGTTGACGCTGAGCGCGGCGAGCGCGGCGCCGCCCCAGGCCGGGTCGGCGTACGTGGTGCGGTGGTACTTGCCCATGGTGGCCAGCACGTTTTTGATCAGTTCGAGCTGGTGGTGGCGCAGTCCCTCGGCGCTGGCCGCGTACAGGGCCTCGCGCAGGGTGTCGGCGTTGGCGCGGGTTGCCTGGAAGGTGCGGCGGGCCGTGCCGAAGGCGTGGACGGCGTCGCGGACGGCCGCCACGGTGGGCGGGTCGGTGAGGTCGATCTCCTCGCGTGAGAAGTCGTGGTACGCGACGGCGTGGAGATAGGTGAACATCTCGTACAGATTGCTGCCGTTCCTGCCGTCGTGTGCGGGCGCGAGGGCGGTGATCCGGCGGGCGACGGTCTGGACATGGGCGTCGGACATGACGGGCGCGAGCCGTGCGTCCCAGGTCCAGATCAGATCGGAGAGGCAGCCGTCGACGCTGACGGCGGGGTCGGCGAGGAAGTCGGCGAAGCGCTCCGGGGACAGTCCTGCAATGCCGTCGAGGGTGCAGGGGACGGCGCCGTCGAGGGCGCGCGGCGCGGCGGTGCGGGCGTCGGCCGTGGCGTTCGCCTCGGGTCTCGGTTCCGGTCTGGGCTCCGGACTCGGCTTGGCGGCGCTGCGGGCCGCGTCGCCGGGTATGCGGCCGGCCGCGACGCCGCCGCCGGGGGCGAGGCGCTCGGCCTGGACGGCCTTGGGCGCGGCTCCTCTCCGGTCGACGTGGTCGAAGGGGTTGTCCACGGCGGGCTGTTGGGCGGCGGCAGGAGTGCCGGCGGGGGCGGCAACGGGGGTGGTCTGCGGCACAGCGGAGGCATGGGCCGCGCCGAGCAGGGGGGCGGCGAGCGCCGTGGAGATCGCGGCTGCGAGAAGACTTCTGCGCAGGGTACGGCGATGGGACACGTGTGCTCCTGAGAGTCGTGGGAGGTGAGAACTGCGCTGCGGCGGCTGGTACTTCGGCACCTCGTCGAGGATGGGGCTCTGAGGTGTGACCCGTAACATAGTAATGTGAAATTGCACTGACAACCCGTTGGGTTGTGCGTTATCCATCCGCTCCCCTGGAGGATCCATGTCCGAACAGACAGAACAGACAGCGGAACAGGCGGCCGGCCGCCCCGCGTCGGCGCACATCGGCAGTCATGACCTGGCGGTTCCGCCCGCACTCGCCGCGTTTATGGCGCAGGGCTGGGCGGCCACGCCGCTGCCCGGAGACATCCGGCTGACCGCCGCGGACATCACCCCCGCCCGCAGGGCACGGCTGTCCGCCCGCTTCCCCGGCGAGCGGCTGGTCGTGCCCGCCGGGGAGCTCAAGGTCCGCTCCAACGACTGCGATTACCGCTTCCGGCCGCACAGCGCGTACGCCTGGCTGACCGGGCTGACGGGCGAGGAACAGGCGGGGCACGTGCTGGTGCTGGAGCCGTGCGGGACAGGGGCGGGCGGCGCGCCGGGCCATGAGGCGGTGCTGTTCGCACGGCCCCGGTCGCCGCGCGGGCCCGACGCCGGCGACGGGTTCTACCGCGACCGCCGGTACGGGGAGTTCTGGGTCGGCCGCCGCCCCGATCTGGCCGAGTCGGAGCGGCTCACCGGCATCCGCTGCCGGCATCTCGACCGCCTGGAGGACTTCCTCACCGGCCCCGCGCCGGCCACGCGCACGCTCGGCGGAACCGACCCCGGCGGCGAACTGGCCGCGGCTCTCGCGGAGCTGCGGCTGGTGAAGGACCCCTGGGAGGCCGGTCAGCTGCAGCTGGCCGTGGACCACACGGTCAGCGGCTTCGAGGACGTCGTACGGGCGCTGCCGCGCGCGCTGGCCCATCCGCGCGGCGAGCGCTGGATCGAGGGCGTCTTCCAGCTGCGCGCACGGGCCGAGGGGAACGGCGCCGGCTACGAGACGATCGCCGCGTCCGGCGCGCACGCGTGCGTGCTGCACTGGATACGCAACGACGGCCCTCTCGACCCCTCGCAACTGCTTCTGCTCGACGCGGGCGTGGAGACCGACACGCTCTACACCGCGGACATCACCCGCACCGTCCCGCTCTCCGGGCGCTTCTCGCCGGTGCAGCGCCAGGTGTACGAACTGGTCCTGGCCGCCCAGGAGGCGGGCATCGCGGCGCTGAAGCCCGGAGCGAGCTTCCGCGACTTCCATCTCGCGGGGATGCGGGTGATCGCGGAGGGGCTCGCGGAGTGGGGTGTGCTGAAGATCTCCGCGGACGAGGCGATGCGGCCGGACAGCGGGCTGTACCGGCGCTACACGCTGTGCAGCAGCGGCCATATGCTCGGCCTCGACGTCCACGACTGCGCGAAGGCGCGGGCGGAGACCTATCTGGACGGAGTCCTTCAGGCCGGCCAGGTGCTCACCGTCGAGCCGGGGCTCTATCTCCAGCCCGACGATGAAACCCTCCCGCAGGAGCTGCGCGGCCTCGGCGTCCGCATCGAGGACGACCTGCTGATCACCGAGGACGGCGCACGGCTGATGTCGGGGGCGCTGCCGAGGACCCCGGACGCGATCGAGGAGTGGATGGGCACGCTACTGGAGGGGTGAGGCACGGCGCGTCGCCGGGCCCTGACTCCTCTCGCGTGCGCGACCGCGCGTGACTCTTGAGGGATGCCATCCCCGCACAGTAAAATGTCACACATCACAAGACAGGGAAGCGAGACCACCATGGACTCCCGCACCACGCACCGCCACCCGCCGCGCCATGAGCACCCCTGGCGCGGCATCATGGTCGCCGCCGCGCTGCCGCTGCGCGAGGATCTCTCCATCGACTACGACGCCTACGCCGAGCATGTCCGCTGGCTGATCGACTCGGGCTGCGACGGCGTCGTGCCCAATGGCTCGCTGGGCGAGTACCAGACGCTGAGCGACGCCGAGCGGGAGCGGGTGATGGCCACCGCCGTCGAGGCCGCGGGCGACGGGGACCGGGTGATGCCCGGGGTCGCCGGGTACGGCAGCGCGCAGGCCGTGCGCTGGGCCGAGGCCGCGGCGCGCGCCGGGGCGGGCTCCGTGCTGCTGCTGCCGCCGACCGCGTACCGGGCCGACGACGCCTCCGTGCAAGCGCACTTCGCCGAGGTGGCGCGCGTCGGGCTGCCGGTCGTCGCGTACAACAATCCGAGCGACACACGGGTGGACCTCACCCCGCCGCTGCTGGCCGAGCTGCACGCACAGGGCTCAATCGCGGCGGTCAAGGAGTTCAGCGGCGACGTCCGGCGGGCCTATGAGATCGCCGAACTCGCCCCGGAGCTGGATCTGCTGATCGGCGCGGACGATGTGCTGCTTGAGCTGGCGGTCGCCGGAGCGGTCGGCTGGATCGCCGGTTATCCCAACGCGCTCCCCCGCTCCTGCACCGAGCTGTACCGCGCCGCCGTCGCCGGAGACCTGGACGCCGCCCTGCCGCTGTACCGCACGCTGCACCCGCTGCTGCGCGAGGACTCGAAGACGGAGTTCGTCCAGTCGATCAAACTCTCCATGGACATCGCCGGGCGGCGCGGCGGGCCGGTGCGCCCGCCCCGCTCGCCGCTGGCCCCGGCGCGCGCCGCCGCGGTGCGCGCGGCGACGGAGAAGGCGCTCGCGGAGGGATGCCGCTGATGCGCACCCGCCGCGTACTGCACACCGTGGAGTCGCACACCGAGGGCATGCCCACCCGTGTCGTCACCGGCGGTGTCGGGGTGATCCCCGGCGCGACCATGGCCGAGCGCCGCCGGCATTTCATCGAGCACATGGACGAGCTGCGCACGCTGCTGATGTACGAGCCGCACGGCCACTCCGCGATGAGCGGGGCGATCCTCCAGCCGCCCACCCGCCCCGGCGCCGACGCCGGTGTGCTGTTCATCGAGGTCTCCGGGCTGCTGCCGATGTGCGGACACGGCACGATCGGGGTGGCGACGGTCCTGGTGGAGACCGGGATGGTGCCCGTCGTGGAGCCGGTGACCACCGTCCGGCTGGACACGCCCGCCGGTCTGGTGACCGCGGAGGTACGGGTGGAGGACGGCGCGGCGCGGTCGGTGACGCTCACCAATGTGGCGTCGTTCTGTGCGGCGCTGGACCGGAAAGCGGATGTGCCGGGGTATGGCACGATCACCTACGACCTGGCCTACGGCGGCAATTTCTACGCCGTCGTCGCGCTGGAGAGTCTCGGTCTGCCCTTCGACCGGGCCCGCAAGGACGACATCCTCGCCGCGGGGATGGCCGTCATCAAGGCCGTCAACGCCGCCGGGCGGCCGGTGCACCCCGAAGACCCGGCGATCGGCGGGGTGAAGCATGTGTATCTGGCCGCGCCCGGCTCCGACGCGGTCCGCTCCCGCCATGCGATGGTGATCCATCCGGGCTGGTTCGACCGCTCGCCGTGCGGCACCGGCACCTCGGCCCGGATGGCGCAGCTCCATGCGCGCGGCGAGCTGCCGCTGCACCGCGACTTCGTCAACGAGTCCTTCATCGGGACGCGGTTCACCGGACGGCTGACCGCCGAGACGACGGTCGGCGGGCTTCCCGCGGTGGTGCCGTCCATCACCGGGCGGGCCTGGATCACCGGCGCCGCCCAGCACTTCCTCGACCCTTCCGACCCGTTCCCCGGGGGATTTCTGCTGTGAACCGCTCCCAAGACGCCGATTCCGTACGGTCGGTCAATCCGGCCGATCCCGCCGATGTGGTGTGCGAGCTGCCCGCGCCCGGCGCCAGGGCCATGGCCGACGCGGTCGTACGGGCGCGGGCGGCGGCTCCCGCGCTGGGCGGCGCGGCCGCACGGGCAGCCGCGCTCACCCGGGTCGCCGAGGCCGTCGAGGCGGCGGCCGGCGAACTCGCCGCGCTGGCGGTGCGCGAGGTGGGCAAGCCGCTGACGGAGGCACGGGCGGAAGTGGCGCGTACGGCGGCGATCTGGCGGTACTACGGCCAGCTGGCGTACGACCCGACCGGAGCCGTGTACGAGCCGGCCGCCGGGGCCGGACTGCTGCTGACCCGACGCCGGCCGCATGGCGTCGCCGCGCTGATCACGCCGTGGAACTTCCCCTTCGCGATCCCCAGCTGGAAGGCGGCCCCCGCACTGGCGGCGGGCAACGCCGTCGTCCTCAAGCCCGCCCCGGAGGCGACCGCGTGTGCGCTGCGGCTCTCCGGGATCGTCGAAGCGGCCCTGCCCGAGGGGGTGTTCACGGTGGTGCCCGGCGGGGCCGCCGAGGGCGAGGCGGCGGTCGCGACGGCCGACGCGGTGTCCTTCACCGGCTCCACGGCGACGGGCGGCGCGGTGGTGCGGGCGGCCACGGCGCGCGGCGTGCCCGTCCAGGCCGAGATGGGCGGGCTGAACGCGGCGCTGGTGCTGCCGGACGCCGATCTGAAGCAGGCGGCCGGGCATATCGCGGCCGCGATCGCCGGATACGCGGGGCAGAAGTGCACCGCGACCAGCCGGGTGATCGCGGTCGGGGGCGTCCTCGGCCCGCTCCGCGAGGCGCTGGCCCAGGCGCTGCGCGCGGTGCCCTGCGGCGATCCGGCGGACGCGGCGACCGTGTGCGGCCCGGTGATCTCCGAGCGGGCGCGGGCGCGGGCAGCCGCGGCCCACCGCTCGGGCACGGTCCTGGCCGGCGGGTCCGCGCCGGACGGGCCGGGCTGGTTCACGGCCCCCACCCTGATCGAGGACCCCGACGAGGGCTCGGCGCTGCTCAGGGAGGAGGTCTTCGGGCCCGTCGCCGTACTGCTGGGCGCGGCAAGCCTGGAGGAGGCGGTGCGTATGAGCAACGAGGTGCCGCACGGGCTCGTCACCTCCCTGCACACCGCCGATCTGGACACGGCGCTGCACGGGCTGGACCGTCTCGACACCGGCATGATCCGCGTCAACGCCCCGACGACCGGAGTCGACTTCCATCTGCCGTTCGGCGGCGCGAAGGCGTCCGGGCACGGTCCGCGCGAACAGGGGCGGGCCGCGCTGGACTTCTACACGGCCACGCGGACCTGCACGCTCGCCCCCGCGGGAGGCATGTGATGCGCCGTCCGGCGGCGGAGTTCCGGACGACCGACTACCACACGGCGGGCGAACCCTTCCGGATCGTCGCCGACGGCGCACCGCCGCTGCCCGGCTCCACGGTGGCGGCGCGGCGCGCGGCGCTGGTGCGCGCCATCGCCGCCGGATCGTGCGAGCAGGACGCCGCCCGGCGGCTGCTGGTGCGCGAACCGCGCGGCCACGCGGGAATGTACGGAGGGTTCGTGGTGCCGCCCGATGACGCCGGAGCGGACTTCGGCGTCGTGTTCTGGCACAAGGACGGCTACTCGACCGCCTGCGGCCACGGCGCCATGGCGCTCGGCGCGTGGGCGGTCGAGAGCGGCCGGGTGCGGGTCCCGCAGGACGGCGACGCGCCGGTCGCCGTGCGGATCGACGTCCCCTCGGGACGGGTGACGGCGCTGGTGCGGCGGCGGGCCGGGCGGGTCGCGGAGGTGACGTTCCGCAATGTGCCCGCCGTGGTGAGCGCGGCCCGGCTGCCGGTCGCCGCCGGCTCCTTCGGCACGGTCGAGGCGGGCGTCGCCCATGCGGGCGCGTGCTATGTCTCCGTGGCGGCCGGGGCGCTGGGTCTTGAGGTGAGCCGCCGGGCGCTGCCGCGGCTGACGGCCGCGGCGCGGGAGATCCGTGCCGCGCTGACCGGCCATCAAGCCGTCCGGCACCCCGGCGATCCGCTGCTGTCGGGCGTGTACGGGGTGATGTTCCACGAGGAGCTGCCCGACACCCCGGCCGGGCCGCACCAGCGCAGCGTCACCGTCTTCGCGGACGGCCAGATCGACCGCTCCCCGTGCGGCTCGGGCACCTCGGCGCGGCTGGCGCTGCTCGCCGGGTCGGGCCGGATGGGAGTCGGCGATGTGCTGCGCCATGAGTCGGTCGTGGGCTCGGTGTTCACGGCCCGCCTGGCCGGGCGCGCCCCGGACGGCGTCCTGACGGAGATCACCGGAACATCCCACCGGACGGGCGAGCATCTGTTCACACTGGAGGCGGACGACGAACTGGGAACGGGGTTTCTGCTGTGACGATGCTGCTCGGCGGCGACGCCGTCGCCCGGCTGCTCTCCCCCTCCGCGGCCGCCGACGCCCTGGTGCGCGCCCTGGCCGACGGGCTCGATCCGGAGGCGGGCACGCCCAGGACGGCGACGCCCGTGCCGGCCGGGGAGCTGCTCACCATGCCCGCCGCCTGGCGCTCATGGGCCGGGGTGAAGATCGTCGGGGTGGCGCCGGGCAATCCGGCCCGCGGGCTTCCCCGGATCACCGGCGGCTATCTGCTGCTCGACGGGCCGACCCTGCGCCCCCTGGCGCTGCTCGACGGCGCGGCGCTCACCGCTCTGCGCACCCCGGCGGTCACCGCCGTGGCGATCCGGGCGCTGGCCGTGCCCGACGCCCGGGAGGCGGTGGTCTTCGGGACGGGGCCGCAGGCGTACGGGCATCTCGTGGCGGCGCTCGCGGAGCGGCCGCTCGAACGGGTCCATGTCGTGGCGCGTGACCGTGCCCGCGCCGAGGAGCTGGTCCGGCGCGCGGACGCCCTCGGGGTGACGGCGGGGGTCTCGGGTCCGGACGCGGTGGCCGGGGCGGATCTGGTGCTGTGCTGCACCTCGTCGCGCGAGCCGCTGTTCGACGGGCGGCTGGCGCCCGCGCGGGCGCTGGTGGCGGCGGTGGGCTCGCACACCCCGGACGCCCGCGAGGTCGACACGGCGCTGGTGCGGCGGTCGGAGGTGTATGCCGAGGCGCGGTCCGCGGCGCTGCGGGAGGCGGGCGATCTGCTGATCCCGATGGCTGAGGGCGCGGTGGGAGAGGACTGCGTCGCGGGCACGCTCGCCTCTCTCGCGGACCGCCGCCCGGCGTCCTCGTACGACCGGCCCCGGCTGTTCAAGAGCGTGGGCATGGCATGGGAGGACCTGGTGCTGGCGGCCGCCGTCCACCGTGCGGCGGCGGACGCCCGAGGCAGCGGCGAAACGTGACATTGTACGCTGGTGCTTCTCATCTGCACGGAGGACTCGTCATGGGCGACCTGAAGCGACGCCATCTCATCACGGCCCAGGAGCGGCTGCGCGACCAGGTGGCCCACGCCCTGCGGGCCGCCCTGGTCGCGGGTGAACTGCGGCCCGGCCAGGTCTACTCGGCCCCCGGGCTCGCCGCGGACTTCGGCGTCTCGGCGACGCCGGTGCGCGAGGCGATGCTCGATCTGGCGCGGGAAGGGCTGGTCGAGCCGGTACGGAACAAGGGATTCCGGATCACCGAGGTGAGCGAGCGGGACCTCGACCAGTACACCGAGATCCGGCTGCTGATCGAGGTGCCCACGGTCGGCCGGGTTGCCCGCGAGGCCGCACCCGAGGACCTGGAGGCGCTGCGGCCCATCGCCGAGGAGATCGTCGAGGCGGCCCGGGAACACGATCTGATCGGCTATCTGGAAGCCGACCGGCGCTTCCATCTCACGCTGCTGGGCCTCGCGGGCAATGAGCGGCTCGTCGAGACCGTCGGCGAACTGCGCAAGCGCTCCCGGCTGTACGGGCTGACGCTGCTGGACGAGCGAAACGCGCTGCTGCCCTCGGCCGAGGAGCATCTCGAACTGCTCGATCTGATGCTGGCGGGCGACGCCGCGGCCGCGGAGGCGTGTATGACCCGCCACCTCGGCCACGTACGCTCCCTGTGGGCGCGGCCCGACGACGAGGCGGAGGCTCCGGCCCCGCGCCGCAGGCTGGGCGCGACCTCCTGAGCGCTCCCCCGGCTGGCTCCTGAGCACTCCCCCGGCTTCCCCGCCGGGCGCGGTCAGCAGCGCCTGCCCTCGACGAGGAACACCCGGCGGACGCCCCGCTCCGTGCGGGGGGACGCCGGGACGGCCCGGCCGTACACGGCCGACAGCTCGCCCGGCTCGGTCGCGCGTGCGGTGAAGCCATGGGCGGCGAAGAGCGCCTCCGGGTCGTCCGCGCCGTACTGCCAGGGGCAGCCCCAGCGGGCGAAGACATCGAGCTGGCCGCGTGCCTGGGCCAGTGTCAGGCCGGCGGCGTTGACGAGGTCGGCCGCCAGCACGCTGCCGGTCGCGGCGATCCGGCGGATGCGGTCCAGCAGCCGGTGGACGGCCGCTTCGGGCAGGTAGTACAGCATCCCCTCCAGCAGCCAGGCGGAGGGCAGCGCGGGGTCATATCCGGCGTCGACGAGCCGGGCTTCCCAGTCCGGGGAGGTCAGATCCGCGGCGACCGCCCGGTGCTCGGCGCGCGGCACGGCGCCGGCCAGCCGGTCCCGCTTGTAGGCGAGCACGGCCGCGCGGTCGATCTCGAAGTAGCGCAGACCCGCGGGCCAGTCGAGGCGGTAGGCCCGCGCGTCCATGCCGGAGGCCGCCGACACGATCTGCGGCACGTGCCGCGCGGCGCGCAGCAGCCGGTCGTCGAAGTACCGGGTGCGGACGGCGTTGACGTCCAGCGGTCTGGGCATCGCCGTCTGCTGCCCGGCGGCCTGAGCGCCGTGGACGCCGTGGACGCCGGGCGTGCCGTGGACGCCGGGCGTGCCATGGGTGCCTTCCTGGAGTTCGGCCAGCAGCGCGGGGCCCAGCTCGCCGCAGAGCCTTTCGGCGTACGGGTCGGCGTAGAGCCGGTCGGGCCTGCGGTTCTCCTCGGCCCGCATCGCCGCGGTCAGCAGCGAGGTCCGCCCCACCGCGTCCAGCACGGCACGCCCTCCAGCCATGGCGGCCGCCTCCTCAGCCACGGGGGGCCGCGATCAGCGCGGTCGTCTCCGCCGGCAGTTCGGCGATCCGCTCCACGTCCAGGCCCGCCCGGTCCAGCAGCCGGGTGAACGTCTCGACGGTGCGGTGCCGGCCGCCATTGGTCATCAGCAGATGCAGATCCCACAGCGCGGGCAGCATGGTGCACCCCTCGTCGGTCACCACCCGCTCGAAGATCAGCAGCCGGGACTCCGGGCCCGCCATGGAGCGCCGGCAGTTCTCGAAGACCGTCACCAGCTGGTCGTCGTCCCAGCCGGCGAGCACCCGGCACAGCAGATAGACGTCGCCGCCCCCCGGAACGGCCTCGAACATGCTGCCCCCGACGAGCGTGACGCGGCCGTCGTCCCCGAGCGTCGCAGCCAGGTTCTCCCGGGCGGCGGGCATCACATGCTCACGGTCCAGCAGCGTGCCGCGGGCGTCCGGGACGGCGCCCAGGACGGCGGCGAGGAGCTGGCCGTTGCCGCCGCCGACGTCCACGACGTGCTTGCCGGAGAAGTCGAACACCTCCGGCACCCGGTCGAAGAAGAGATTGCCCGCCTTCATGGCCCGCTGGAAGCGGTCAGAGGCGTCCGGATGCTCGCCCAGGTAGGCGTAGAGCGGCTGTCCGTACGCCGCCTCGAAACCGGCGCTGACGGTGCTGATGGCCTGCGGCGCGTGCCCCCACGCGGTGTAGAACTCCTCGCCGTACAGCAGGCACATGTCGCGCAGCGAGCCCGGGCGGTCGAGCAGAGTCCTGCTGACCGGGGTGTTGCGGTGGCCGGTGCGCTCGCCGCCGTCGAAGACGCCCATGGCGGTCAGCAGCCGCATCAGCCGGCGGATGCCCTCCTCCTCGGCCCCGGTGGCGGCGGCCAGTTCGCCGCTGCGGACGAGCCCGGCCTCGATGTGGTCGGGGATGCGCAGCTTGACGGCCGTGTGGAGGGCCTGGGCCCGCCAGCCTCCGGTGATCAGCTCGACCGCCTGCTGGGCGGCGGCCTGAACGTCGGCGGTCATGTCGGTATGCCCCTTCGCTTGATCACCGGAATGTCGATGCCGAGCGCTCGCATCTGCTGGTACGGGTTCATGAACTCCCGCTGCGTGACGATCTTTCCGTCGCGCAGCTGGAACGAATGCAGAAAGTGATTCCTGTAGTGGCCGGGCGGATAGTCCGGATAGCGGATCTGGCCCTCGCCGTCGCACTCCACCCAGAAGCGGTTGGGGTCCTGGGTCTCGAAGATCTCGATGTTGTACCAGACCCAGTCGGGGAAGATCTCCAGCGACCACGCGCCGTGCGCCTTCAGTTTGTCCAGGCCGCGCGAGACGATCGGCTCCTCGGTGTCCCCGGTGTAGAGGCCGGCGCTGCCGTCCTCCGCGAAAAGGAGATAGCGGGTCAGCCGGCTCTCGCCCTTTCTGCTCATATAGTCCTCCACCACGGCCCGGTGGCGGCGGCGGAGTTCCGTGTCCGTGAAGGTCATGCGTCTGTCACCCTTCCAGCACTTCCTTGATCCTGGTGGCGAAGAGCCGCGGGCCGTGTTTGGTGAGCACCGACTCCGCGTGGAACTGCATCGAGGCGAAGCGCGGTCCACGCAGGGCGTGGACCTCTCCCGTCTGTGTGTCGCGGCTGATCTCGACCGTGCCGACACCCGGGCGCTCGATCCTCGCGTTGCCGCTGCGGGCGGCGAAACTGTTGTAGAAGCCGACCAGTTCGCGGTCGCCGAAGAGGTCGATCTCCCGCTGTGTGCCCTGATGCGGGACGTCGCAGCGGAAGACTCCGAGGCCGAGACGGAGGCTGAGCACCTGGTGGCTGAGGCATACGGCGAGGAACGGGCGGCGCGCGGTCAGCAGCCGGTCGACGGCGGTGTGCAGATGGGCGATCCTCGGATGGCCGGCCTCCCGCGGGTCGCCGGGCCCCGGCCCCAGGACGACGAGGTCATAGCCGTCGGTGTCGTACTCCTCGTCGAACCGGCGGACGGTGACATGAAGTCCCAGCGAGCGCAGCTGGTGGGCCATCATCGCGGTGAAGTTGTCCTCGGCGTC
The DNA here is from genome assembly GCF_026420845.1 of Streptomyces sp. PR69. Lineage (GTDB taxonomy): Bacteria > Actinomycetota > Actinomycetes > Streptomycetales > Streptomycetaceae > Streptomyces. The sequence continues at coordinate 31,343 of NZ_JAOWCB010000011.1, forward strand.
CACGACCAGCGTGCGGCAGGGCGGCAGCGTGGGCACGGGGCCGGCAGAGGCCGGGTCTTCGGCGACCCAGTAGCGGGCGAGTGAGGCGCTGCGCTCGCCGAGCGTCGCCCTGACCTCCGGGTAGTCGCTGAAGGGGCGCGGCCGGCCGACCGCCAGCGCGGACAGCAGGCCGACGGCCTTGGCGCGGGTCTCGGCCACCTCGGACGAGGGGTCGGAGTGGCGTACCAGCGTGGCGCCCACGGCGATCGACATCCGTCCTGCGGCGTCGATGTCGGCGGTGCGGATCATGATGGCGGAGTCCATGGCAGGGCCGCCGCTGTGGTCCCGGCCGATGAGGGCCGCGACGCCGCTGTAGTAGCCCCGGCCTTCCGGTTCATGACGGCTGATGACCCGGCAGGCGCTCTCCAGGGGGCTGCCGGTGACGGTCGGCGCGAACATCGTCTCCCGCAGGATGTCCCGCGGGTCGCGGGCCGTGCGGCCCTCGATCAGGTATTCGGTGTGCGCGAGATGGGACATCTCCTTGAGGAAGGGGCCGGTCAGCCGGCCGCCCTCGTCGCAGATGCGGGCCATCATCTTCAGCTCTTCGTCGACGACCATGTTGAGCTCGTCGCTCTCCTTGCCGTCGTGCAGAAACTCCATCACGCCCGGCAGGGTGGGGCCCGTCGGCGGATACCGGTAGGTGCCGCTGATCGGGTTCATCACGGCCGTGCCGGCGCGGAGGCTGACATGCCGTTCCGGGGTCGCGCCGACGAACGTGCGGTCGCCGGTGTGCACGAGGAACGTCCAGTACGCGCCCGACTCGCCCTCGCACAGCCTGCGGAAGAACGTCAGGGCCTTGCACAGCTCGTACTTCTCGATCGTGGCGGCGTAGGAGCGCTTGATGACGAAGTTGGCGCCGACGCCGCGGCCGATCTCCTCGGCGGCGATCCGCCGCACGGTGTCGGCATAGGCCTCGTCGTCCACGTCGAAGCGCTCGCCGACCAGCCGGATCGGGGTGACGGGGATTCGGGCCAGCACCTCGTGGACCGGCAGCACCGCCTGGTCCGTCACCCGCATCGCGATCAGCGGCGCGCCGTCGTCGACGCAGTCGAAGCCGCGCTCGGCGATCTGCCGGTACGGGACCATGGCCAGGACGTCATGCCGGGGTCCGGCGGACTTCTCGCCCGGATCGCCGCCCAGCGGGATACGGGCCAGGGCGTCCGGCGTCGACACCTCGCCGGCGAGGACGTCCAGACTGCCGGGGCCGTTCGCGTCGGGACGGAAGAGCAGCGCGAAGGGCGGCGGCTCGGGCCCGAGCACCCTCTCCAGCAGTTCCCTCCGGTCGGTCATCGGAACACCTCCTCGCTCGTGGTCACCACGGCGCAGCGGCGGGCGGCGTAGTCGAGGGCCAGCCGGTGCTGGCGCGCGGAGAAGTCCGCGGTCGCGTCGGCGGCCAGAAACGGCTGGATGTCATGGGAGAACGCGTCGACCGCGGTCGCCAGCACGCCCACGTGGGCGTACACCCCGCACAGCAGGAGCTGGTCCCGGCCGGCCTCGCGCATCCGGGCGAGCAGACCGGAGCGGAAGAAGGCGCTGTAGCGCCACTTGGTGAAGACCCAGTCGCCGTCGGCGGGGGCCAGGGGCGCCGCCACGGCGCGGTCCCGGGGGTCCGCGGCCATGCCCGGTCCCCAGAAGTCCTGGAGCAGACCGCGCTGTTCCGCGGTCATGCCGCCGGGCTGCACCGTGTACGCCACGGGCACGCCGAGCGCACGGCAGCGGTCGTGCAGAGCGGCCGCGTTGCGGATGAGGGCGGCCCGCAGGGCGTCGGGCAGGGGCCGCAGAAAGAACCTCTGCATATCGTGGACGAGGAGCACGGCCCGGCCGGGCTCCGCCGTCCACCGGGCGGTGTTGGGCGGCAGCTCGGCGGCCGTGGGCAGCTCGTACGGCGCGATCTCGGGTATGCCCGGCGGGGCGGGGGCGGGCACGGTCTGCGGTCGCAGGCCGGCAGCGGAGTCGTTCACCTGGCGGGGCCCCTTCGAGCGATGTCGATCACGTTCAGAAGCCACGATGGCCACTGGTTGTCGCATCCCGCTTGAAAAGGGGTCGAATCAGCGCCATCACGGACGTGCCGGACGGGTGCGGTGCGCCCCGTCACCCCGTACTCCCCCGCTGAGAGCGGGGCGACGGACATCTGCCTCAGCCGGGGGGTGACGGTCCCCGCCGCGCGGACCCCGCACGGCGGCACCTGGGTGCTCCCGGCCGTCAGCATGGCCGCGGCCGCCCACCAGCTGACCTGTCCGGACCCGCTCGCACACCGCTGCTCGGGGTCCGGCGGGCCGACGGCCGCGGACCTGCTGGACGCGATGCGGAACCGGCCCGGCGGCTGGACGTACGCACTGCCCAACCCGGCCTGGCTGTTGGCGCGGCAGCCCGGCGATACGGCGCTCGCCCAGGGGCTCTACCGGCGTCCGCCGCGCAGAAGCCGCGCGGCGGACGCCGCCGCCGAGGCGACCGCGGCCGGCTCAGACGCGGGCTGTGCCATGGGCGAAGACCGCGCCGCTGCCGCCGACTTCGACGGTGTCCACCCGGTCCCCCTCGCCCCGGGTCCTGGCCAGCATCAGCGAGGGCCTGCCCATCTCCACACCTTGCAGGACCTCGATCGGCTCACCGTGCCGGGCGAGGCCGTGCCGGGCGAGATGAATGGCCAGCGGGCCGGCCGCCGAGCCGGTCGCGGCGTCCTCGACGACGCCGTACGCCGGGGAGAACATCCGGCTGCGCCAGCGGGTTCCGGTGCCGACCGGCCCGGCGAAGCAGTTGACGGCCAGGTCGTCGAACCGGGCCAGCGCACGGTGATCGGGCTGGAGCGCGGAGAGGGCGGGCACGTCCTCCAGGCCCACGAAGACATGCCGGGGACCGTTCCGGTAGATCTCCACCGGAAGGACCGAGCGCTTCACGCCGAGGGCCCACAGCAGTTCCCCGGCCCGGTCGAACGGCTCCCAGTCCGGCACCGGCTGCCGCATCCGCGCCGCGACCGCGGTCCCGTTCGTGCGGTGGAGTTCGAAGGGGATGACGCCCATCCGGGTCTCCAGCCGCAGCCGGTCCCCGCCCCGCTCCGCGCCGAGGGCGATCGCCGTGCCCAGCAAGGGGTGCCCGGCGAAGGGCAGTTCGTTGACGGGCGTGAAGATGCGGATGCGGGCGTCCCCGCCCTGCCGCGAGGCGAGGACGAAGGTCGTCTCGGACAGGTTCAGCTCCCGGGCGATGCGCTGCATCCGCTCGCCCGGGAGGTCGTCCGCTTCGAAGAAGACCGCCACGGGATTGCCGGAGAGGGGCTGTTCGCTGAACGCGTCCACCACGACGTACCGGTGCATCGCCCCGCCCCTCCCCTTGCTCTTTTCTCCGTGCCCGGAGCGTGCCAGCAGCCGCTTTCGGCTGGCTCAAGCCGCCCCCGCGGCAGCGCGCGGCGATGAGCGATCAGGTCAGCGGCGGCCCGGTCCGCGGTCACGTGAGGTGGCGCCGGGGCCTTCCTTGTCCAGCTGTATGCGGTCCCTTCAGCATCAGCGGCCTCAAACGTACCGACAGCCACATCTATAGCGATCGAGCACCCGGACGACGCGCGAATGGGCCAGGCGGGCTGCTGGAGCGCCGTGACGTCAAGGCGTTCGGAGGCGGGCGGCGGTCGATGGATTCAATCTAAATTATTGAATACAAATCACACAGATCCCCTCTACATACCGGCCCCGATGGTCTAGATTGACCGTGCTTCAGCTGTTCTCGGACTAGAGGCAACCATTAAATGATCTATAGGTCCGGCGCTGCGGAAAGCCGGCAGTCGCGTCCCCGGCGCCCGGACATGGGGATGATCAATTCTTGGGGTCCTGTAGCTCTCTGAAATAGCCGGGATGTCGCCTGCGGGGGGCCTCCCGCGGGGGAGGAACAGCGCGGCACGGGGGAGGGCGGGGGCCTCCCGTGGGGAGGAAGTGTTAGACGAACACGTCGAATCACTGGGGACCTGGGGGGTTCTGTGCGGCAAGGGGGATTAGTCAGCGCGTTTCCGCCTGCGCGCGAGCGTATGGCGAAGGGGGCACTCAGTCAGTCGGCAATCGCCTGGGAGCAGCGGTATCGCCGTACCGTGATCACCAGCGACACCGTGGTCACCGCCTTCGTGGTGGCGGCGATCGGCAACTTCTTCGGAACCCGGGACGCGGCCGACTGGCACGAGAAGTGGGGAATTCTCGCCTTCGGCACCGAGCTGCTGGTGCTGGGGACGCTTGCGATGAGCCGCTCATGGGCTCCGGCCGTGCTCGGCCAGGGCGCCGAGGAATTCCGCCGGCTCGGACGCTCACTGCTCACGGCGACCGTCGTACTGGCGCTCGGCGGGATCGCCCTCACCTCGCGCAACATCAAGCTCTGGATCTTCGTCGCGATCCCCGCGATCGCGCTCACCACCATGACCGCGCGGTATCTGCTGCGCCTGTGGCTGCACAAACAGCGGAAAGAAGGACGGTGCCTGCGGCCGGTGCTCGCCGCCGGAAGCCCGGACACCGTGCGCGACCTGATCGCCCGAACCCGCAAGTACCCGCATCTCGGCTGGCGGGTGGACGCGGTGTGCACGACGGACGGTCTCGGGCCCGACGGCAACCGACTGGACGGAGTGCCGGTCGTCGGCCGGCTGGCGGACGTCGCGGGCCGCGTCCGCAGCGACGGCTACCGTGTCGTCGCGGTCACCCCGGACCCGCACTGGTCACCGGACCGGCTGCAGCGGCTGGCCTGGAACCTCGAGGGCAGCGACGCCGAGATGGTCGTGGCCCCCGTGCTGATGGAGGTGGCCGGCCCGCGGCTGCATGTCGACGCGGTGCTCGGGATACCGCTGCTGCGGGTCAGCATGCCGGCCTTCACCGGGGGCCGCCGGGTGGTCAAGGAGGTCGTCGACCGGGTGGGCGCGGCGGTCCTGCTGGTGCTGTTCGCGCCGCTGATGGTGCTCGTCGGGCTGCTCGTCCTTGCGGACAGCCGGGGCGGGGTGTTCTACCGCCAGCGCAGAGTCGGCAAGGACGGCCGCGAGTTCACCATTTTCAAGTTCCGCACCATGGTCGCCGGAGCCCACGGGGCACGTGCCGGGCTGGCTCACCGCAACGAGGGCGCCGGCCTGCTGTTCAAGCTCCGCCGGGACCCGCGGGTGACCCGGGTGGGAGCGGTGCTGCGCCGGTACTCGCTCGACGAGCTCCCGCAGCTCTTCAACGTGCTCACCGGATCGATGTCGCTCGTCGGCCCCCGGCCTCCGCTGCCGGAGGAGTCCGCCGCGTACGGCCCGGACATCCGGCGGCGGCTGCTGGTCAAGCCCGGACTCACCGGCCTGTGGCAGATCAGCGGGCGCAGCGACCTGCCGTGGGAAGAGGCGGTCCGGCTGGACCTGCGGTACGTGGAGGACTGGTCGCTGGCCCTGGACACAGTGATCTTGTGGAAGACGCTGCGCGCGGTGCTCCGCGGGCAGGGGGCCTACTGATGCGCGGGGAGCTGCGGCGGGGCGGTCCCGCCGCGGCGTGGACCGCAGGCCGCCAGGGCCTGCCCGGGGGGAGGAACGGGTCATGAGAGTCAGCGTTCTCGGGCTCGGCTACGTGGGCTGTGTGTCGGCCGCGTGCCTGGCCAGCATGGGTCACGAGGTCATCGGGGTGGATGTGAACCCGGTGAAGGTCGACCTGGTCAACGACGGCAGGGCCCCGGTGGTCGAGGAGCGGATCGGCGAGCTCATCGCCGAGGTCGTGCCGACCGGAGCGTTACGCGCCACCGGCGACGTCCGCGAGGCGATCCTGGGCAGCGAGGTGTCGCTGGTCTGCGTGGGCACTCCGTCCGCGCCCAACGGCAGCCTGTGCACCACGTACTTGGAGCGGGTCACCGAGCAGATCGGCGCCGCGCTGGCGGATCGCGGCGGGCGGCACACCGTCGTGTTCCGCAGCACCATGCTCCCGGGCACCTGTCTGAATCTGCTGGTGCCGATTCTGGAGAAGTCCGTCGGCGGCACGGCCGGGGTGGACGTCCACGTCGCGGTCAATCCGGAGTTCCTGCGCGAGGGCACGAGCGTGCGGGACTTCTTCGACCCGCCCAAGACCGTCATCGGCGAGCTCGGTCCGGCGAGCGGCGATGCGGTGATGGCGCTGTACGACGGCTTGCCCGGCGAGGTGTTCCGGGTGCCGATCCCGACGGCCGAGGCGATCAAATACGCGGACAACGCGTTCCACGGCCTCAAGATCGGCTTCGCGAACGAGCTGGGCGCGGTGTGCCAGGCGCTCGGGGTGGACTCGCACCAGGTGATGGATGTGTTCCTGGCCGACCGCAAGCTGAACATCAGCCCCGCCTATCTGCGGCCCGGCTTCGCCTTCGGCGGCTCCTGCCTGCCCAAGGACCTGCGCAGCCTGGTCCACGCGGCACAGCGCGCCGATGTCTCGGTGCCCATCCTCTCCCATGTGCTGCCCTCCAACTCCGACCATCTGCAGCGCGCGGTGGAACTGGTCGAGCGCACCGGCAAGCGCCGGGCGGGCCTGTTCGGGCTGTCCTTCAAACCCGGCACCGACGACCTCCGCGAGAGCCCGCTCGTCGAGCTGGCGGAGCGGCTCTACGGCAAGGGGTACGACCTCAAGATCCACGACGCGAATGTGAGCCTCTCCCGGCTGCTCGGCGCGAACCGCGAGTACATCGAGACCCGGCTGCCGCACCTCGCGCAGCTGCTCGCGGACTCCGTCGACGAGGTGCTTGAGCATGCCGAGGTGTGCCTGGTCGGGACCAGGGACCCGGCCGTGCTGTCGGCGCTGCCCCGTGGCGGCGGCCCGCTGATCGTCGACCTCATCCGCCTTCCCGACGCCGAGGCGCGCCGGGCCGAACCGGGGTACATGGGCCTTGCTTGGTGACACATCGTCCGGCGGCACACCGTCCGGCGACACATCGTCCGACGACACATCGTTTGGCGGCGCAGCCGGCGGCGACCGGCCGGGCCGGCGCGCGCTGATCCTGGTGGAGAACCTGTCGGTGCCGTTCGACCGGCGGGTGTGGCAGGAGTGCACGACGCTGCGCGACGCGGGCTGGGAGGTGCACGTCATCTGTCCGCAGGGGAGCAAGCGGGACACGGAGCCGGAGGCGGAGATCGACGGGGTGCGGATCCACCGTTACCCGCTGCGTGCGGCTGCCGGAGGGCCGGCCGGCTATCTGCGGGAGTACGGACTGGCGTTGTGGCATACGGTCCGGCTGGCCCGGAAGGTCGGCCCGGTCGACGTGGTCCACGCCTGCAACCCGCCCGACCTGCTGTTCCTGCCTGCGCTGTGGCTGAAGCGGCGCGGAGCGCGGTTTGTCTTCGACCAGCACGACCTGGTGCCCGAGCTGTATCTCTCCCGGTTCGGCCGCGGCGAAGATCTGCTCTACCGCGCCGTGTGCGCGCTGGAGCGGCTGACCTACCGGGCCGCGGACGTCGTACTCGCCACAAACGAGAGCTACCGTGACGTCGCGGTGCGCCGTGGCGGCCGGCGGCCACAGGACGTCGTCGTCGTACGCAGCGCGCCCGACACCGACCGGTTCCGCCCCGTACCGCCCGAGCCGGAGCTGAAGCGCGGCAAGCCTCATCTGCTGTGCTACCTCGGCGTCATGGGCCCGCAGGACGGCGTCGACTACGCCTTGCGGGCCCTTGAGAAGCTGCGCTACGAGCTCGGGCGCACCGACTGGCACGCGGTGTTCGTCGGCGCAGGCGACACCTTCGACGCGATGGCAGAGCTGTCCCGGCGGCTCGGGCTGTCCGAGCAGGTGCAGTTCACCGGGCGCATCCCGGACGCCGATCTGGTGCGCTATCTGTCCACCGCGGACGTGTGCCTCTCCCCCGACCCGCGCAATCCGCTCAACGACGTGTCGACCATGAACAAGGTCCTGGAGTACATGGTGATGGGCCGGCCGATCGTCTCGTTCGACCTGAAGGAGGCGCGAGTCTCCGCCGGTGACGCCGCCGTCTACGCGCCCGCCAACGACGAGGGTGAGTTCGCCGGGCTTATCGCGCTGCTGCTGGACGACCCGGAGAAGCGGGCCCGGATGGGCAAGACCGGCCAGGAGCGGATCAACGGGCCGCTGTCCTGGCGCAACTCGCAGGCGTCGCTGCTCGCCGCCTACGCCGCCGTCTGCCGTGACCACGCTCCGGTGTCGGCGGGCCGCCCCTATCGGGCAAGGAGGAAGCCGCGCCATTGAACGACGACACGATACGGCTGGTCACGATCGGGCGCATTGTCCGTCGGCGCTGGCGGCTTCTCACCATCCTCGCCGTGGTGGGCGCGCTCCTCGGCTACGGCGTCTCCCTGCTGTTTCCGCCGCGTTATACGACGTCGGCCTCGGTACTGCTGCCCGGGGCGTGGGAGAAGCGCGAGCTGCTGACTCAGGCGGAGATCGCGACCAGTTCGGCGGTGCTCGACCGTGCGGCCGCCGCGCTCGGCTGGACCGGGGTCAGCGGCAGCGAACTGCGGGATCGGGTGAGCGCCGACGCCGCCGACGGGAACATCATCAAGATCTCGGGCACCTCCGACACCCCGGAGCGCGCGCAGCGACTCTCCGACCAGGTGGCCCGGCAGCTCGTCGCTTTCGCCGCGCGGATCGCCGGCGACGACGCCGGCTCCGGGGCAGAGGCACGGCCCGAGGCGCTGCGGCAGATGGTGGTGCAGACCAGCCGCCGCATCACCGAGCTGGCCGATGCGGCCGATCCGGGGCAGACCGTGGAGAGCGTGCAGACTCGCACCGAGCTCGCGAAGCTGCGCACCGCACTGCATGAGGCCGTCAAGAAGCTGGAGGAGGCCGACCCGGCTGCCGGCAAGGCCAATATGGTCGTCATGGGACCGGCGGCCCGGCCCGACGGCGAGGCGCCGCCGACGAGGACGCAGCTCATCGTCGCCGGGGCACTGCTGTTCTTTCTGCTCGCGATCATCGGCCATCTCGCCGCCGCGCGGATGAGCCGTCGGCTGCGCACCGAACCGGAGATCGCCGCGGCGCTGGGGGCGGCGCTGCTGGGCAGCGTCGACGTACCCGATGAACGGCGCGCGCACCGGCCGGAAGGCCGTGGCCCGCGGGCCCGGATCCGGTGGCTGCTGGGCCTTGACATCCGGTGGGACATGCCCGCCCCGCAGTTGTCGGACGACGAGGCCGGCAGGCAGATCCGCTGCCGGCGGGTGTGCGCCCGCCTCCGGGAGGCGCTGCCGGCCCCCCGGCGGCTGCTGGTTGTCGTCCCGGACGGCGACGAGACCGCCCGCCGGGCCGCCGGGCAGCTTGTCGCCGAGGCCGAGAGCGATCAGCTGCTGCGGGTGGCGGGGGTGGCAGGGGTCTCGGTGTCCCAGCCGCTGGTGCCGGACCGCGGCGACGAGTCCGGCGCCCTGGTCGTGCTCAGCGCGGGCCGCTGGACCGCAGGGGAGCTCGCCGGCATCGCCGAGGCGTGTGCGGACGCGGGGCACGAGATCGTCGGCATCGTCCTCGCCTGCCCGGTCCGGGCCTGTCCGGCGCGGTCTGCCGGCCGTCCTCGGAATGCCGCCGTGCCGGCTCTCGCGGCCGGCCACGACACGCCGGGAGGTCCGGGGTGACGACGCGTACGGCTGCACAGTCGTCCGCCGCCCCTCCGCTGCTGGACCTGCAGGCGCTGGTGGTGGCGGTGCGGAGGCGACGCCGCCTCTGGTGCTCCATGGCGCTGCTGGGGCTGCTCGTCGGCGCGGCGGCAGCGGTCCTGCTGCCACCGCCGCCGACCGCGGTGACCAAGGTGCTGGTCGCGCATCAGGGGGACCAGCCGAACGACCCCGGAACGCTGATCCGCACCGACGTCGCGCTGCTGCACACCACGCGGATCGCCGACAAGGCGCTGCAGGCCCTTGAGTCCCCGGAAAAACCAGAGGACTTCATGCGGGACTACGAGGGCATCGGCCTGACCAACAACCTGCTGCAGATCAATGTGGCGGGTGACAGCGACGCGGAAGCGGTGGCCCGCGCCAAGGCGCTGGCCGACGCGTTCGTCGCGGACCATGTGAGCCGGATACAGCAGGCCGCGAACGCCGAGGCCAAGGGCCTGCTCGACCAGCGTGACCGCATGCGGGACGAACTCGCCCGGGTCAACAAGGCGATCGGAGAGGGATCGCCGGAGAGCGGCCCGGAGGCTTCGGCGAACATGGAGTCGCTCTTCGCCCGCCGGGCCGAACTCACCTCGCGCATCGCCGACTTCGACCAGCGCGCCGCGGAGGCGCGGATCGGCACGCCCCGGCTCATCGCCGGCACCCAGATCGTGGACGCCCCCCGCGCGGTGCGGCACTCCCTGCCGAAGGCCGCTGCCGCCAACGCCGGGATCGGGCTCGCCCTCGGGCTCGTCCTCGGGCTGGCGGTGGCCACGGTCTCCACGGTGGTGGCGGACCGCCCCGTGCTGCGCCGGGAGATCGCGGCGAATCTCGGCGCCTCGGTCATCGCGGAGCTGCCGCGCAGGCCGGCCGGACTGTGGCGGCGCCGGCGGGTCCGGGCGGAACGGACCAGGCTCACCGCGTTCCTGGCCCGCACCGTGCGCGGCTCCGCGGAACCGGTGTCGCTGCTGGAACTGGGCTGTGCGCGCAGCGCGAGCGCCATCGCCCTGGAGCTCGCCAGGGCGCTGGCGGCGGACGGACCGGTGACCGTCGTCGACGGTCTGCCCGGCCAGCGGCTCGCGGGCCGCCGCCCGAAGCCGGGAGACCCCGTCGTGGTCGACGGCGGGCATGCCGCGGCGGTGTCGCATGAGCAGCGCTGGCTCGGCGTCGGCTCGGTGGCGCCCGGCGCGGCGTGGACCGGCCTTCAGCACCTCGGCACGCAGACCGTGCTGGTCGTGCGTGCCGGGCACAGCAGCGCCGCATGGCTGCACACCGTGGCGCGGCAACTCGCGGACCAGCGCATTTTGGTGATCGGTGTGGTGCTGATCGACCCCGACCCGCGTGACCGGACCGACGGCACGCTGTGGGAGGGGCCGAACACGGCGCCGCGCGGCCAGAACGAGCGGCCTGCCCGGCAGGACGACACGGGCGGCCGACGGCGGACGGAGCGGCTGCCGATGTGGGCGGCGCGAGTCCCGGAAAGCAACCAGGAGGCGCGGTAGGACATGTGTGGCATCGCAGGCACATACCGATGGCCGGACGGGAAGGCGGTGACCGACCGGCTCACCGATACCCTCGCCCACCGCGGTCCGGACGGGGCGGGCCGGTACAGCCACCCCGCCGGTGACGGCGAAGTGCACCTCGGGCACCGCCGGCTGGCCATTGTCGACCTGTCCGGGACCGGCGCCCAGCCGATGGCCTCGGGCGGCCTCGTCCTGACGTACAACGGCGAGCTGTACAACGCGCCCGAGCTGCGTGCCGAGCTGGCAGCCGCCGGGGTGCGCTTCCGCGGCACCTCCGACACCGAGGTGCTGCTGGAGGCCTGGCGGCGCTGGGGCACGGACTGTCTGCCCCGGCTGCGCGGCATGTTCGCGTTCGGGGTCTTCGACGAGCACACCGGTGATCTGGTGCTCGCCCGCGACCAGCTCGGCATCAAGCCGCTGTTCCTGCTCCGGCGCGGCGAGGGCCTGGCGTTCGCCTCCGAGCTGAAGGCGCTCGCCGCCGTGACCGGCGGATCGCTGCAGGTGGACCATGCGGCGCTGGTGGCCTCGCTGCTGTACTACTGGGTGCCGGACTCGCGGTGCGCGTTCCGCGAAGCGGAGAAGCTGCCGCCGGGGAGCTGGCTGAGGTGCCGGCCCGACGGCCGGGTGGAGCGCGGCCGGTTCTGGCGGCTGAAGGACGTCGCCGCCGAGGCCGGGGAGCGGGCCCGGGCCGGAGAGCAGCCGGATGTCGCCGCCGTCGTCGAGGAGTCGACACGGCGTCATCTGCTCTCCGACGTCCCCGTGGCGACGTTCCTCTCCGGCGGTCTCGACTCCAGCTATCTGACCGCGCTGGCGGCCCGCGACCGGCCCGGGATCTCCGCTTACACGATCGGGTTCCGGGCCGAGGACGCCAGGTTTGAGGCGATGCCGGACGACCTGCGCTATGCCCGGCGGGTGGCCGACCGGTTCGGCGTCGACCTGCGGGAGATCGAGATCGCTCCGAATGTGCTCGACCTGCTGCCGCGGATGACATACCACCTGGACGAGCCGGTCGGCGACCCGGCCGCGATCAACACTTTTCTGATCTGCTCGGCAGCCCGGGAGGCCGGGGTCAAGGTGATGCTCTCGGGGATGGGTGCGGACGAGCTGTTCGCCGGCTACCGCAAGCACCTGGCCAACCTGCTCGCGCTGCGCTACCAGCGCATCCCGCGGCCCCTCCGGCGTGGCCTGTTCCGGGCGGTGGACCGGCTGCCCGTCGCCACGGCCCGCCGGGGGTACCGTTCGGTGCGCTTCGCGAAGCGGTTCCTCTCCTTCGCCGATCTGCCGGAGGAGACCGCGTTCCGGCGCAGCTACACCATGTACGACCAGGACGAGCTGCTCGCCCTGGTCGCTCCGGACCTGGCCGGGGCGGTCGAGGACGTGCTGACCGAGCATGCGGACATCTACCAGGACAATGACCTCGACGACTTCGTCAACCGCATGTGCCTGGCCGACGCCCGGATGTTCCTGCCGGGCCTGAACCTCGCGTACACGGACCGGTCGAGCATGGCCGCGTCGACCGAGGTGCGGGTGCCGTATGTGGACGTCGAGGTGGTCAAGGCGGCGTTCGCCGTGCCCGGCCATCGCAAGATCGTGGGACGGCAGGGCAAGGCCGTCCTCAAGGAGGCGGCCTGCTCGACCCTGCCCCGGGAGATCGTGTACCGGCCCAAGGGCCTGTTCAGCGCCCCGCTGCGCGCCTGGATGAGCCGGGATCTGGCGCCGCTGGTGCGCGAGGTGGTGCACGACGGCGTGCTCGTCGGTTCCGGGCTCCTGCGCCGCGACGCGCTGGCGCGCATGGTCGCCCAGGACGCCGCCGGGCAGCGGGACTTCTCCAAGCATCTCTGGCATGTGCTGACCCTCGAGTACTGGTATCGCGGCGCGACTTCTGGGGAGTTCGGGTGAAACAGGTTGTGCAGAACTACAAGAGCGGCGAGCTGACGCTGCTCGACGTGCCGGAGCCGGGGTGCAAGCCGGGGGGTGTGCTGGTCCGCACCGCCTATTCGCTGATCTCCACCGGGACCGAGCTGATGAAGGTGTCCGAGGCCGGGATGTCGATGGTGGGCAAGGCCCGCTCCCGGCCGGACCAGGTGGCCAAGGTCATGCAGAGCGTGGCGGCCAACGGGGTGCCCGCCACCTACCGCAAGGTGATGGGCAAGCTGGACTCCTACACGCCGCTCGGCTACTCGCTGTGCGGGGTGGTCGAGCAGGTCGGCGCCGGGATCGGCGATGTGCAGGCCGGCGACCTCGTGGCCTGCGCCGGCAATGAGCACGCGTTGCACGCCGAGCTGAACTGGGTGCCGAAGAACCTCTTCGCGCGGGTGCCGGACGGCCTCGCGCCGCGGCACGCGGCCTTCGGCACCGTCGGGTCGATCGCCTTGCAGGGCGTGCGCCGGGGCGAGTCACAGCTCGGCGACGTGGCGCTGGTCATCGGCCTCGGGCTGATCGGGCAGCTGGTGGTGCAGCTGCTGGCCGCGTCGGGGGTCCGCGTCGTCGGGGTCGACCCCGACCCGGCGCGCTGCGAGCTCGCCGAGCGCCTGGGCGCGGCGGCCTGCGGCGATCCCGCCTCCGCCGCCGTGGAGAGCTCCGTCGCCAAACTCACCGGCGGCCTGGGCGTGGACCAGGTGTATCTGGCCGCCGGCGGCGACAGCAACCAGCCCGTCGAGCTGGCCGCCCGGATGAGCCGGGACCGCGGCCGGGTCGTCGACATCGGCAAGTGCCGCCTGGATCTGCCGTGGAACGCGTACTACGAGAAGGAGCTCGACGTCCGGTTCTCCCGCTCGTACGGCCCCGGGCGCTACGACCCGGAGTACGAGCTCGGGGGGCGGGATTACCCGATCGGCTATGTGCGCTGGACCGAGCGCCGCAATCTGGCGTGTTTCCTCGATCTCCTCGCCCGCGGCCGGGTCGACGTGGAGCCCCTGGTCTCCCACATCGCCGACTTCGACGACGCCGTCGGGACGTACCGGCGGCTGAAGGACGGCGGTCTGAAGGCTGTGGCCGTGCTGTTCCGGTACCCCGGACACACGGGGGAAGCGCTTGCCCCGGCAGCCCAGGCGGTGGCCGTGCCCGCGGTGAAGACGGAGCGGAGTCCGGTCCGTGCCGCCAAGGCCCCGGTGCGGCTCGCGTTCGTCGGCGCGGGAAACTACGCGACATCGATGCTGCTGCCGCATCTGGCACAGCGCGACGGCGTCGAGTTGTCCGCGGTCGTCACCACGACGGCGCTGTCCGCGGCCAACGCGAAGCGGAAGTTCGGCTTCGCCGAGGCGACCGCCGATCTCGACGCCGTGCTCGGCGACCCGTCCATCGACGCGGTGTTCGTGGTCACCCGCCACAGCTCGCACGCCGAACTGACCCGGAAGGCGCTGCTGGCCGGCAAGGCGGTGTTCGTGGAGAAGCCGCTGGCGCTCACCGAGGACGAGCTGGCCGGCGTGCTCGCGGCGGTGGAGGAGTCCGGCAACGACCGGCTGCAGGTGGGCTTCAACCGCCGCTTCGCGCCGCTGCTGCTTCAGGCTAGGAAGCGGTTCGGCGCCCGTACCGGCCCGGCGAGCCTCCGCTACCTGGTCAATGCGGGCCGGCTGGAGCACGGCAGCTGGTACCTCCGACAGGACACCGAGGGCTCGCGGTTCGCCGGCGAGGGCGGGCACTTCATCGACACAGCGAGCTGGCTGCTCGGGGCCGACCCGGTCTCGGTGTACGCGGTCGCCACATCCGGCGACGAAGGCGGCGCCGACATCCAGGCGGTGCTGCGCTACCCGGACGGCTCCACCGCCGCCATCAGCTATGTCACCACGGGCGCGCCCGGCTTCCCCAAGGAGACGCTGGACATGGTCGCGGACGGCAAGGTGCTGCGGCTCGACGACTTCGTCCGTGCCGCCGTGTACGACGGCCGCCGCAAGCAGTGGATCGGTTCGCGGCTGCCCCAGGCCCGGGACAAGGGCCAGAACGCCGAGCTGGCCGCGTTCATCAAGGCCGTGCGGACCGGCGGGCCGATGCCGGTGCCGCTTCAGTCGCTGGCCGCCACCACGGCGGCCACCCTCGCCGTGCAGTCCGGCCTGGCCGGCGGCGCGCCGGTGACGCTGGCGAGGACGCGATGACGGTGCGCGCGGGGAGTGCGGGCTGGTATCTGCGGCGGCTGTCCCGGATGGGACCGCGGGAGATCGGCGGCCGGGCGGGCGACGCGCTGCGCAGGCGGCGGTGGCGGTCGGCTCGGCCCAACTGCCCGAGCGTGACCGGCGCCCGGTTCACCGCGGTGCTGCCCGCGGGGACGATCGCCGCGGCGCCGCCGGACGCCGCGAAACGGCTCATCGCCGAGGCCGACCGGCTGATGGCCGGGCACGCCAGGTATTTCGGGGTGGAACGCGACGACCTGGCCGACCCGGACTGGCAGTACGACCCGAAGACCGGGCGACGGGCTGAGCCGGGCTACGCCTTCGACGTGCCGTACCGGGACGAGGACGCGGTCGGGGACATCAAGCAGATCTGGGAACTGTCCCGGCATCAGCACCTCACCGTGCTCGCCGCCGCCTATGCGCTCACCGGGAACGAGCGGTACGCCGAGCGCGTGGCCGGGCACCTCACGTCGTGGTGGTCTGCCAACCCGCCGCTGCGCGGGGTGCACTGGACCAGCGGCATCGAGCTGGGGATCCGGCTGCTGTCCTGGGTGTGGATCCGCCGGCTGCTCGACGGCTGGCCGGGCGCGGCAGGTCTGTTCGAGGGCAACCCGGAGGCGCTGAACCAGATCTGGCACCACCAGCGCTGGCTGGCCGCCTTCCCCAGCCGGGGGTCCTCGGCGAACAACCACGTCATCGCCGAGGCCGCCGGGCAGGCCGCCGCGGCCTGCGCGTTCGGGTGGTTCCCCTCCTCGGCGCGCTGGCGGGCCGACGCGCTGCGGTCACTGGAGCGGCAGCTGCGAAACAACACCTTCGGCTCCGGTCTCAACCGCGAACTGGCCACCGAGTACCACGGACTGGTGCTGGAGCTCGGCCTGGCCGCGGTGGCCGAGGCGGACGCCGCGGGCGCGGAAGTCCCCGCAGCGGTCCGGCTGGTGCTGCTGCGGATGACCGACGCGCTCGCGGCCATCGTGGACAGCCGGCTGCGGCCGCCGCGCCAGGGGGACGCGGACGACGGGCACGGTCTGGTCGTGGACGGCGCGGGCACCGACCGCTGGGCCTCGCTGCTGGCCACCGGGGACGCCGTGTTCGGCCGGCTCCCCTGGTGGCCGGCGGTGACCGGCGCCGATGTCCGCACCGGGCTGCTGGCCGCGCTCATCAAGCCCGCTGAACTGTCCGTGTCCCGCCCGGCAAGCCGTCCGGCCCATTTCGCCGACGCGGGGCTCACCATCCTGCGGGGTCCGGGGGAGATCTGGTGCCGCTGCGACGGCGGGCCGCACGGCTTCCTGTCCATCGCCGCGCATGCTCACGCGGACGCGCTGTCCGTGGAGGTCCGGCACGACGGGGTCGATGTGCTCGCCGACCCCGGGACGTTCTGCTACCACGGGCAGCCCGAGTGGCGGCAGTACTTCCGGTCGACCCTCGGGCACAACACCCTGCAGGTGGACGGCGGTGACCAGTCCGTCTCCGGCGGCCCGTTCCTGTGGACCAGGCACGCCCGCAGCCGCGTCCTGGTCGCGGACCCATCCCCCGCCTCCGCCGCGGGGACGGCCCGCTGGTGCGCCGAGCACGACGGTTACCGGCGCTGTGTGCACCGCCGCCGGGTGGAGCTGGCGGCCGCGAGCCAGGAGCTGAGGGTGGTCGACCAGGTGCGCGGCCGGCACAGCCCGCGCCGGGCCGTGCGCCTGGCGTTCCACCTCGGCCCGGCGATCGCCGCGGACCTGGCGGGGAACCGGGCGGTGCTCACCTGGACCCGGGACGGCGAGGACCGCTCCGCGGTGCTCGACCTGCCGGGGCAGCTGTGCTGGCGGGCGCATCGCGGCGAGAGCGACCCGCCGCTGGGCTGGTACTCCGCCGGCTTCGGGCGCAAGGAGCCCAGCACCACGCTGGTCGGCGCCGGCTCGGCCGACGGCACGGAGGAGTTCACCACCGTACTCAGGTTCCGCGGCGAGGGAGCGTCGCCCGAAGGGCCACGGGGGTGAGCGTGCGTGCCAGGCGGTGCACGGCAGACGGGACTTGACGACACGACGCGGGGAGGACACGTGGGGACCAAGTGGCGGCACTGGGCGTCGCCGACGGCGCCGCTGGCGCTGGCCCTGCTGGCGGCGACCGGCTGTGACGGCACGCCGTCCGCCGAGCCGTCCGCGTCGTCCGTGGCCCGCGTGTGCGCCAAGCCCGCCGCCGGTCCGGCGAAAGCGCCGGCGGGCGCGGTGCCGGTCGACCCCGCGGTGGCCGGTGATCTGGCCGCGAAGACCGAGAGCAGCCCTGCGAACACCACATTCTGGCTACGGCCGGGCGAGCACCGGCTCAAGCCGGACCGCTATGCCCAGGTCATCCCCAAGGAGGGGAACAGCTACCTCGGCGCGCCGGGCGCGGTGCTCGACGGCCGGAAGACCAACCAGTACGCGTTCGGCGGCGCCGCCCGCAACGTCACCATCCGCCATCTGACCGTGCAGGGTTTCGCCGCGCCGCATGACGAGGGCGTGGTCAACCATGACTCGGCCGACGGGTGGGTGATCGAGCATGCGGTGATCCAGAACAACTCCGGCGCGGGGCTGATGGCCGGCGCCCGGCAGCAGGTCCGCGCCAGCTGTCTGCGCGACAACGGCCAGTACGGCATAAACGCATACAAGGCAGGCGGCGGCATCAGCGGTCTGGTGGTCGAGGACAACGAGATCACGGGCAACAACACCGGCGACTGGGAGCGGCGGCGGCCGGGCTGCGGCTGCACCGGCGGCGTCAAGTTCTGGGCCGTCAACGGCGCGGACATCCGCGGCAACTGGGTGCACGACAACCGCGGAGCCGGGTTGTGGGCGGACACCAACAACAACGACTTCCGCATCGAGGACAATGTGCTGGAGGCCAACGACGGCGCCGCGCTGATCTACGAGACCAGTTACAACGCGGTCATCCGGAAGAACACGATCCGGCGGAACAACTGGGTCGAGGGCCGCAGGCACGCCGACCGCGGCGACACCTTCCCGCATCCCACCGTCTATCTCTCCGAGTCCGGCGGCGAACCGCGGATCCCGGCACGCACGGACAAGATCGAGATCTACCGGAACGTGCTGGAGAACAACTGGTCCGGGATCACCCTGTGGGAAAACGCCGACCGGTTCTGCAACAGCCCGGCCAACACCTCCTCCGGTGACTGCACATTGCTGGTGGAGGACACCGACCGCTGCACACAGCCGGCGATCGCCACCGCACCGCTCTACGCCGACTGCCGGTGGAAGACCCAGCGGGTGGACATCCACGACAACCGCTTCGTGCTGGACAAGTCCGTCGTCGACTGCACGGCGAACTGCGACCGCATGGCGGTGCTCGCCAACTACGGCACCTATCCGGACTGGTCGCCGTACCGGGGCGAGCGGGTGGCCGAGGCGATCACCCGCAAGCAGCACAACCGCTGGCACGACAACGTCTACGTCGGACCATGGAAGTTCGTCGCCCACGACCCGAGCCGGATACTCGACTCCCGGCAGTGGCAGGGCGCGCCGTACCGGCAGGACGCGGGCAGCACCTTCCGCGCCCGGGACGGCGGCTGAGATGAGCCCAAACGACACCCAGCACCCGTCGAAGATCGTCGGGGCAGCCTGGGGGCTGCTGATCCTCAACACGCTCGGCTCCGCCGGGGCGAAGACCGTCATCCCGCTGCCCCGCTCCCTGATCCAGATGGTCACCATGGGCGCGCTGGTCGCCGCGTTCGCGCTGGCGCTCGCCGTCAATCTCCGGCTGCGCATCCGGGCCAGCGCGTTCGTCTTCCTGCTCACCCTGCTGCTGGTGCCGAGCGTGATCTCCAGCGTGAGCCTGGAGTCCGGGTTCGGCGCGCTGTTCCGCTGCGCCCGGCTGGCTCTCTTCGTCGGCACGCTGTGGCTGCTCAGCCGCTGGTGGGACGGCAGCCTGACGTTCGTCCGGCACCACATCCGGATGTACTTCGCAGTCCTCGGGTCGGTGGCCGCGGGGCTGATCCTCTCGCCGGGCGCCGCCATGCCCGAGCTCTACGGCGGGCGGCTGGTCGGCGCGCTGTGGCCGCTCACCCCGCCGCAGATCGGACAGTACGCCGCGGTGATCACCGGGCTTGCCGTGCTGCTCGTGGTGGGCCGCAGGACCGACCGGGGCAGCGCGGCGGCAGTCATCGTGCCGGCGCTCGTCCTGCTCGCGCTGACCCATACCCGGACGGCCACGCTCGGCCTGCTCACCGGGCTGGCGCTGGCGATCGGCTCGCTCATCCTGACCAGCGCCGCCGCCCGCCGGTTCTTCGCCTGGGCGGTGGTGTGCGCCGCCGTGGCCGCGGTGGGGTTCAGCTCCGTGCTGCAGGGGTGGTTCCTGCGCGGACAGAGCCAGGAGAACTTCACCAGCCTCACCGGTCGGGCCAAGGTCTGGGACGCCCTGCTGGCGGCGCCCCGGACGCCCGTGGAGTACCTCTTCGGCACGGGCCTGGGCGACAAGTCGTTCGGCGGGCTGCCGATCGACAACAGCTGGCTGGCCGTCTACCACGAGCAGGGTATGACCGGCGTCGCCCTGGTGGCGGCGGTCATCATCGTGCTGGGCGGCGTCGCGTTGCTGCGGCCGCCGTCGCTGTCGCGGGCCTGCGCGATCTTCCTGATCAGCTACTGCGCGATCGCTTCGTACACCGAGGCAGGTCTCGGCGACGCCTCGCCGTATCTGCTGCATCTGGCCGTGGCCGCCTCGCTGCTGGCGGCGCCCGCCGCGGCTGCGCCTCCCTCAGCGCCTTCCCCGACCCCTCTCCCGGCCCCTCTCCCGGCTCCTCTCCCAACGCCCGAAGTCCCTCGACGGCGCATCCCGCGATGGGCCCAGAGACCGGAGGTGATCTGAGCATGCATGACGTTCACGGCATTCACGTCCTCGTAGTGCACAACCGCTACGCCTCGGCGCAGCCAAGCGGGGAGAACAAGGTCGTCGACCAGGAGGTGGCGCTGCTGCGCGGCGCCGGCCACCGGGTCGGGGTGTTCGAGCGGCGCAGCGACGACATCGCCGCCCGGTCCCTGCTGGGCAAGGCCGCGGTACCGCTCCTCGTGCCATGGAACCCGGCGGTCCGCGCGGAGCTCGCCGCCCGGCTTCGCACCGAGCGGCCGGATGTGGTGCACATCCACAACGTCTTCCCGCTGCTGTCGCCGGCGGTGCTGGCCGCGTGCGCCGACGCAGGCGTGCCCGCCGTCGCCACTCTGCACAACTACACCCAGGTCTGCCCGCCCGGCACGCTGCAGCGGGACGGCCGGCCGTGCACCGAGTGCGTCGGGTCCGCGCCGCTGCCCGCCGTCCGGCACGGCTGCTACCGGAGCTCCCGGCTGGCCACGGTGCCGCTCGCGGTCAGCCTGTCGGTCAACCGGCGGCGGTGGTGGTCCGGCGTGGAGCGGTTCTTCTGCATCTCCGCGGCGCAGCGCGACGTCCTGGTGCGGGCGGGCATGCCGTCCGAGCGGCTGGCGGTGAAGCACAACTTCGTGCCCGACCCGGGCGTCCGCCGAGCGGGCGCCGGCGAGCAGCTGCTCTATCTCGGCCGTCTCGCGGAGGCCAAGGGCGTGCGGCTGCTCATGGCCGCATGGGACGAGATCGCCGCCGACGGCGGTGTGGGCGTGCCGCTCACGGTCGCCGGCGCGGGGCCGCTGGAGCGAGAGGTGGCCGCCTGGGCCGCGGACCGGGACGACGTGCGGTACGTCGGCCTGTACGACCCGGAGGAGTGCCGGCAGGCCATCGCGCGGTCGGTCGCCGTGGTGGCTCCCTCCACCTGGCTGGAGGCGTTCGGCCTGGTCGTGGTGGAGGCGATGGCGGCGGGGGTCCCGGCCGTCGCCGCCGGTCACGGCGCGTTCGTCGAACTCGTCGAGGACGGGGTGACCGGGCTGCTGCACCGGCCGGGCGAGCCCGCCTCGCTCGCGTCCTGCCTGCGCCGGATCACGGCCGAGCCGGCCCTCGGCCGGGAGATGGGCCGGGCGGCCCGGCGCCGTTACGAGCGGGACTTCAGCCCGGCCATCGGGCTGGAGCGCCTGGTGGAGGGGTACCGCACCGCGATCGCGGGTGGGTTGGGCGGCGGGGACGGCCCGCCGCCGGCAGGGAACGGAAGCACTGGCTCGCGGCGGGTGCGCCCGCCCGAGCGGGATGGGGGCAGCAGATGACAGGATGCCGACTCTGCGGCTCGGCGGCGCTGGCGAGCGTCGTCGACCTCGGGGCGACGCCACCGTGCGAGAGCTTTCTCGCCGCGGACCAACTGGACCGGCCGGAGCCGGCGTACCCGCTGCACCTGCGGGTGTGCACCGACTGCTGGCTCGCGCAGATCCCTCCGCTGATCTCTCCGGAGGAGACGTTCACTCAGTACGCGTACTTCTCCTCCTACTCGACCTCCTGGGTGGAGCACGCGCGCACGTTCGTCGCCGACGCCGTTGAGCGGCTGGGTCTCGGCGCCGACGCCTTCGTGGTCGAGGTCGCGAGCAACGACGGGTATCTGCTGAAGGGCGTGGTGGACCGGGGGATCCGCTGCCTCGGCATCGAGCCCTCGGTGAACGTCGGCGCGGCGGCGCGGGACGCGGGCGTGCCCACGCTCACGGAGTTCCTGGACCCGGCAACCGGCGCCGGCGTCCGCGCCGAGCACGGCCCGGCGGACCTGGTCGTGGCCAACAATGTGTACGCGCACATCCCCGACGTGGTCGGGTTCACCCGGGGGCTGCGCGCCCTGGTCGCCGACGACGGCTGGGTCTCCATCGAGGTGCAGCACCTGCTGACCCTGATCGAGGAGAACCAGTACGACACGATCTACCACGAGCACTTCCAGTACTACACGGTCGCGTCCGCGAGCCGGGCGCTGGCGAGCGGCGGACTGGCGCTCGCAGACGTCGAACTGCTGCCCACGCACGGCGGCTCCATCCGGCTGTGGGCCCGGCCGGCCGAGGCGGCGGGCGAGCCGTCCCGGCAGGTGGCCGACGTGCTGGACCGGGAGAAGGCCGCCGGGCTGCAGGAGCTGTCCGGATACACCCAGTTCTCCGCTCGGGTGGCCAAGGTGCGCCGGGACCTGCTGCGGTTCCTCATCACAGCGGCCGAGCGCGGCGAGACGGTCGTCGGCTACGGCGCCCCGGGCAAGGGCAACACGCTGCTGAACCACTGCGGCATCCGGCCCGACCTGCTCCCTTACACGGTCGACCGCAACCCCTACAAGCACGGCAGGTTCACCCCGGGCGCCCGCATCCCGATTCTGCCGCCCGAGCGGATAGCCGTCGACAGACCGGACTACATCCTCGTCCTCCCGTGGAACCTGCGGGCCGAGCTGGTCGAGCAGCTGTCCTTTGTGCACGACTGGGGCGGCCGGCTGGTCTTTCCCATACCGGAACTGAGCATTGTCGAGGTCAAGCCATGAAGGTCGTACTGTTCTGCGGCGGCTACGGGCTGCGTATGCGCAGCGGAGCCGCCGACGATGTGCCCAAGCCGATGGCGATGGTCGGCCCGCGGCCGCTGATCTGGCACGTCATGCGCTACTACGCGTACTTCGGGCACACGGAGTTCATCCTGTGTCTCGGATACGGGGCTCACCACATCAAGGACTTCTTCCTCAACTACGAGGAGACGACGTCCAACGACTTCGTGCTGCGGGGCGGGCGGACCGAGCTGCTGTCCACCGACATCGCCTCCTGGACGATCACGTTCGTGCAGACCGGCATCGCGTCGCCGATCGGGGAGCGGCTGCGCCGGGTGCGGCGCCACCTGGACGGCGACGAGATGTTCCTCGCCAACTACGCCGATGTGCTCACCGACGCCCCGCTGCCAAAGATGATCGACTCCTTCGCCCGGCGCGACGCCGGCGCCTCGATGATGGTGGTGCCGCCGCAGTCCTCGTTCCACTGCGTGGACCTGGGCGACAACGGGCTGGTGGGGGGCATCACCGCGGTGAGCGAACTGCCGCTGTGGGAGAACGGCGGCTACTTCGTGCTCCGCCAGGAGATCTTCGACCACATCCCCGAGAACGGGGACCTGGTCGCTGACGGATGCGCCCAACTGGCCAAGCGCGGCCGGCTGGTGGCGCACCGGCACCGCGGCTTCTGGAAGCCGACCGACACCGTGAAGGAGCGGGCGGCGCTCGACGACGCCTACGCACGGGGCGACCGCCCATGGGCCCTGTGGGAGCGGGACACCGCGGCGGCGGGCGCGACCGCCGGCGGGGACGGCGACGGGCACGGCTTCGGAGCCAGGGCGTGATCCGGCTCGGGACGGGGCGTCTGGACCGGCTCGTCGCGGTGGGCGCGCACTGCGACGACATCGCCATCGGCGCCGGCGGCACGCTGCTGACGCTGTGCCTCGCACGGCCGGGCATCCGCGTCGACGCGCTGGTGCTCTCCGGCGGCGGCAGCGAACGGGAGCAGGAGGAGCGGGCCGCGCTCGCCGCCTTCTGCCCGGACGCCGATCTGCGGCTGACCGTGGACAAGCTGCCGGACGGCCGGCTGCCTGCCCACTGGGGGGAGGCCAAGGCCGCGGTCGAGGAGCTGCGCGCGCGGACCGAGCCGGATCTGGTGCTGGCCCCGCGCGCCGATGACGCGCACCAGGACCACCGCGGCCTGGCGAAGCTGGTGACCACCGCGTTCCGCGACCATCTGGTCCTCGGCTACGAGATCGTCAAGTGGGACGGCGACCTCGGCCGTCCGGCGGCGTACCAGCCGCTGTCGCCGCAGACCGCCGAACGGAAGGTGCGGCTGCTGCAGGAGCACTACCCCTCGCAACGCCACCGGCCCTGGTACGACCGGGAAGCCTTCCTCGGGCTGGCCCGGATCCGCGGCATCGAAAGCCATGCGCGCTACGCCGAGGCGTTCGCCGTCACCAAACTCACTCTCAACCTGGGGGGTTGAACCTTGCGCGTACTGCTGACCGGACACCAGGGCTACCTGGGCACCGTGATGGCCCCGGTGCTCGCCGCCGCCGGGCACGAGGTCGTCGGGCTTGACGCCGGCCTGTTCTCCGACTGCGTGCTGGGCCCGCCGCCCGCGGACCCGCCGGGGCATCGGGTGGATCTGCGCGATGTCACGGCCGAACACATCGCCGGGGTGGACGCCGTGATCCACCTGGCCGCCCTGTCCAACGACCCGCTGGGCGCGCTGGCGCCGCAGCTCACCTACGACATCAACCACCACGCGTCCGTACGGCTGGCCCGGCTGGCCCGCGACGCCGGAGTGCGGCGCTTTCTGTACGCGTCGACCTGCTCGGTCTACGGGGCCGCCGACGACCCCGACGTGTCGAACTTGGTGACCGAGGACGCCCCGCTGCGCCCCGTGACGCCGTACGCGGAGTCCAAGGTGCGGGTGGAGGACGATCTGCACGCGCTGGCCGACGGCGACTTCAGCCCGGTGTTCATGCGCAATGCCACCGCCTTCGGCTACTCACCGCGGCTGCGCGCCGACATCGTGCTGAACAATCTGGTGGGCCACGCGCTCCTGTCCGGCGAGGTGCTGGTGCTCTCCGACGGCACCCCCTGGCGTCCGCTGGTGCACGCCGCCGACATCGCACGGGCCTTCGCGGCCGCGCTGGTCGCGCCGCGGGAATCGGTGCACGACCGGGCGTTCAACATCGGCAGTGAGATCAACAATGTCACGGTCGCCGAGATCGCCGAGCAGGTAGCCGAGGCGGTGTCCGGCTCACGGGTGGTGATCACTGGGGAGACCGGCGCCGATCCGCGGTCGTACCGGGTGGACTTCTCCCGGTTCCGAGCCGCGGCGCCCGGCTTTGACTGCGAGTGGACGGTGAAGCAGGGCGCGCTCGAACTCGCCGACGCCTACCGGAAACACGGGCTGACCCGGGAGGACTTCGAGCGGCGCTTCACCCGGCTGGCCGTGCTGCGCGCGGCGTCCGACGCGGGCGCCGTCGACGACACCCTGCGGCGGCGCCGGTGACCACGGCAGGAGCAGAGATGTACGCGCTGGTGGAGCGGTTGTACCCGCTGTGCCGGAGCATCACGGGCGACGGAGTGCGCGCCACCCTGGAAATCGTCCGCGAGTACGTCCCGCTGCAGGTGCACGAGGTGCCCACCGGGACTCAGGTGCTCGACTGGACGGTGCCGCAGGAGTGGAACATCCGGGACGCGTATATCGCCGACGCCGCCGGCAACCGGGTCGTCGACTTCGCCGCGTCCAGCCTGCATGTGCTCGGCTACAGCGTGCCGGTGTCGGCGACCATGCCGCTGGCCGAGCTGCGCAAACACCTGCACACCCTGCCGGACCACCCGGCCTGGGTGCCGTACCGCACCAGCTACTACCAGCCGGAGTGGGGGTTCTGCCTGGCCCAGGAGACTCTGGACGCGCTGCCGGACGGCGAGTACGAGGTGCGCATCGACTCCGCACTCGCCGACGGCCATCTCACCTACGCCGAGCATGTGGTCCCCGGGCAGGTCGCCGACGAGGTGATCGTCTCCTGCCATGTCTGCCACCCGTCGCTGGCCAATGACAACCTGGCCGGCATCGCGGTGGCGACGTTCCTGGCCCGTGCGCTGGCGGAGCGGACGCCGTGGTACACCTACCGGTTCCTGTTCGCGCCCGGCACCATCGGGGCGATCACCTGGCTGGCCCGCAACGCGGAAAGGGTGGAACGGGTCAAGCACGGTCTGGTGCTGGCCTGCGCCGGCGACAGGGGCCGGCTGACGTACAAGCAGAGCAGGCGCGGCGACGCGGAGATCGACCGGGTGATGCGGCATGTGCTTCTCGCCTCGGAACGCCAGCACCGCGTCGCCGAGTTCACCCCGTACGGCTACGACGAGCGGCAGTTCTGCTCGCCCGGGTTCGATCTCGGCGTGGGCTCGCTCAGCCGGACCCCGTACGCCGGCTACCCCGAATACCACACCTCGGCGGACAATCTGGACTTTGTCTCCCCGGAGGCGATGGCGGACACGCTCGCCGTCTGCCGCGAGGCGTTCGCCGTACTGGACCGCAACCGGCGGTACGTCAACCTCAGCCCCTACGGCGAACCGCAGCTTGGCCGGCGCGGGCTGTATGACTCGCTCGGCGGCCGCAGCGACGCGAAGCAGGCCCAGCTGGCCATGCTCTGGGTGCTCAGCCTCTCCGACGGCGAACACAGTCTGCTGGACGTCGCCGAGCGGTCCGGGCTGCCGTTCGACGCCGTCGCCGACGCGGCCGGCGCCCTGCACGGCGCCGGGCTGATCAAGGCATGACGCCGATGGCCGCCGAGAGGGAGAATCCGCGGACAGCGGCGGCGCCGGCCGGATCCGCCCGGCGGGCCATCGTCGGCCGGCTGTCCTGGGGACTGGCCGACCAGGCGGCCTCCAGCATGACCAACTTCGCGGTGGGGATCTTCGTGGCACGCTCGCTCGGGCTGGCCGCGTTCGGCGTGTTCAGCCTGGCCTGGGTGACGTACGGCGTGGTGCTCAGCGTCTCCCGCGGGCTGGCCACCGACCCGCTCGTGGTGCGCTTCAGCGGGGTGTCCGACGCCTCCTGGCGCCGGGCGACCGCCCGGGCGTCGGGCACCGCGCTCGGCGTCGGCGCCGCCATCGGCTCGGCGTGTCTGGTGGCCGGTTCGGCTCTCGGCGGTCGCGTGGGGACCGCGTTCGCCTGCCTCGGCGTCATACTGCCGGGGCTGCTGCTGCAGGACGCCTGGCGGTACTCGTTCTTCGCCGCCGGCGCCGGGCGGAAGGCGTTCGTCAACGACGTCGTATGGGGCGTCGCGCTTGTCCCGGCCATGGTGGCAGCGGCCCGCATGGGCAGCGGGGCCGGCGTGGCCGCGTATCTGCTGGCCTGGGGCGGGGCCGCCGCGGCGGCCGCCGTGTACGGCTGCTTCCAGTCCGGCATCCGGCCCCAAATGAGCGGAGCGCGCGAGTGGGTTCGCGAACACCGCGACCTCGGCTATCGGTATCTGGTCGAGAACACCTGCGTCAGCGGCGCGAACCAGCTGCGGGCATACGGGCTCGGCGCGATCGTCGGGGTCAGCGCGGTGGGTGTGGTCCGGGGCGCCGAGCTGCTGCTCGGCCCGTTCCTCGCTGTGCTGATGGGCCTTTCGCTGGTCACCGTCGCGGAGGCGGCGCGGGTGCTGCGGCGGGCCCCGCACCGGCTGGGCGCGTTCTGCCTCCTGCTGGGCGGCGGGCAGGCCGCCGCCGCGCTGCTCTGGGGCGCTGCGCTGCTGCTGGCGCCGGACCGGCTGGGCGAGCTTGTGCTCGGCGGCGTCTGGCACCCCGCCTCACAGCTCATCGTGCCGGCCACGCTCGGCGTCGCGGCCGCCGGCCTCTCAACCGGCGCGGCGGCCGGGCTGCGCGCGCTCAGCGCGGCCCGGCGCAGCCTGCGCTGCCAGCTGTTCGCCTCCGCCTGCTATGTCGGCGGCGGGCTCGGCGGGGCGGCCGCGGCCGGCGCGGTCGGCTCGGCCTGGGGCGTCGCCGCCGCGACCGTCTGCGGCACGGCCGCGTGGTGGATGCACCTGCGGTCCGCCCTGCGCGAGCGCCGCCACAACCCCAATCGCGAAGTGAGGACACCATGACGGCATTTCGCCGCTTACCGCGGCTGAGCATCGGCCTGCCCGTCTACAACGGCGAGGAGTACCTCGCCGAGGCGCTCGACGCCCTGCTCGGCCAGACATACGAGGACTTCGAACTGGTTATCTCCGACAACGCCTCGACCGACGGGACCCGGGACATCTGCCGCCGGTACGCCGCGCGGGACTCACGCATCCGGTACCTCCGGCTGCCCCGGAACATCGGCGCCGCGCCGAACCACAACTACGTGTTCACCGAGTGCCGCGGCGAGTTGTTCAAGTGGGCCTCGCACGACGACCTGTACGCCCGGGACCTGCTGCGGCGGTGCGTCTCGGCGCTGGACGAACGGCCGGACGTGGTCCTCGCACACAGCGGCCAGGCGGTCATCGGCGGCGACGGCCAGGTGAAGGTCCCGTACGAGTACGGGCTCGCTACCGACTCGCCGCACGCTCCGGAGCGCTTCCGCAGCCTGCTGTTCGAGCCCGGCGGCGACGACTTCTACGGGGTGATGCGGGCCGATGTGCTGCGCCGGGTGAAGCCGCACGACAGCTACCACCACGCGGACCGCACGTTCGTCGCCGAGATAACCCTGCACGGGCCCTTCCACCAGGTGCCGGAGCTGCTGTACTTCCGCCGCGACCACCCTGCCCGCGCCGAGCGGGCGAACCCTTCCAAGCGCTCCCGGTGCGCCAACCTGGACCCGCGCCGGGCAGGCCCGCTGCACCCGGTGCCCCGGCTGCTCGCCGAGTACGTCTGGGGCTTCGCCGCGGCGATCCGGCGGGCGCCGCTGTCCCCGGCCGACCGGCGCGCGTGCTACCGCCACCTGGCCGCGTGGCTGGCCAGCCGGGTCCGGCCGGGCGCCGGCGAGCGGGTCGAGGACCGCGCCCCGGTCGACCCGGACCGGCTCACCGTCTCCGTCGACGCCCTCGTCGCAGGACGTGAGGGGAGGCGGGCATGACACCTGCGGACGAGACTTTGGTGCGCGTCGGGCTGTTCGGTCTGCTCGGCTCCGGCAACCTCGGCAACGACGGGTCGCTGGAAGCCGTGCTCGGCTACCTCCGCGCCGAGCACCCGGGGGCGGCCGTGGACGCGCTGTGCGGCGGACCCGAGGCAGTCGAGAGCCGGTACGGGATCCCCGCGACGCGGCTGCACTGGTACCGCGGGGAGTACCGGACCGCGTCGCGTGCGGGCGCGGTCGCGGCGAAGGGGCTGGGCAAACTCGTCGACGCGGTCCGCACCGCCGCCTGGGTGCGCCGGCACGACGTGGTGATCGTGCCGGGCATGGGCGTCCTGGAGGCCACACTGCCGCTGCGGCCGTGGGGCTTCCCGTACTCGCTGTTCCTGCTGTGCGCGTCCGGCCGGCTGTTCGGGGCCCGGGTCGCGCTGGTCGGCGTGGGCGCGGACACGATCAGGGACCGGCCGACCCGGGCCCTGGTGCGCTGGTCTGCGCGGCTGGCCGCGTACCGGTCGTACCGGGACACCCTGTCCCGCGACGCGATGCGGGCGATGGGCGTGGACACCGCGCGCGACGAGGTCTACCCGGACCTCGCCTTCGCCCTGCCGACGCCGACCCCGACCCCGACCCCGACGCCGACCCTGACCCCGACGCCGACGCCGACGCCGACCCTGACGCCGACGCCGACGCCGCGGGCGAGCGGACCCGACAAGCGCTCAGTCCCCCCGGGCCAAGTCTGCGTCGGCGTCATGGACTTCCACGGCGGCAACGACGACCGTGCGCGGGCCGAGGAGATCCACCGCCGCTACCTCGACGGAACGACCCGCTTCGTCCGCGCGCTGGTCGAAGACGGCAGGCCCGTCCGGCTGCTCACCGGCGACGAGTGCGACGCGCCGGTGGTCGCCGCGATCCTCGCCGCGGTGGACTCGCCGCTGGTCACCGCCGCCGAGGCGGCCTCGCTGGACGACCTGATGAAGGAGACGGCGGCCGCCGACACCGTGGTGGCGACCCGTTACCACAACCTGATCTGCGCGCTGAAGACCGGCACGCCGACGCTCGCACTCAGCTATGCGGCGAAGAGCGACGCGCTCATGGCTCGGATGGGGCTGGCCGCGTACTGCCACCCGGCTCGCGAGGTCGACGCCGACCGGCTGCTGGAGCAGTTCCGGTCGCTTCAGCGGCGATCGGCGGAGCTGCGGCGGACTCTCGCCGAGCGAAACCTGGCCGCCGCACGGCAACTCGCGCACCAGTTCAGCGCCTTGACCACGGCCCTGTTCCCGGCGGCCGACCATGCCCACGCCTATCGGGAGACTCGATGAAAGCGACCGAAGTCCCGCAGATCGCGGGCGCGTTCCTGTTCGAGCCGACGCCGTACGCCGACGAACGCGGCTTCTTCTGCCGCACCTTCGACGCCGACGTGGTTCGCTCCGCGGGCCTGGACCCGGACGCCTTCGTCCAGGACAGCGTGTCCCGCTCGGCCCGCGGTGTGCTGCGCGGCCTGCATCTGCGCTCCGGCGCCGGAGAGGCCAAGCTTGTGCGGTGCTCGTACGGGAGGATCTTCGACGTCGTCGTGGACCTGCGGCCGGACTCGCCGACGTACCGCGGCCGGGCCTTCTTCGAGCTGTCCGACGAGACGCAGGCGACCCTGTATATCCCGGCGGGATGCGCGCACGGCTTCCAGGCGCTGACCGGGACCGCCGACACCTCGTACCGGATCGACCGCCCGCACGATCCGGCCGAGGACGTGACCATCGCCTTCGACGACCCGGAGCTCGCCATTCCGTGGCCGCTGCCGGTCACATCGACGTCCCTGCGGGACCGGGAGGCGCCGAGCCTCGCCGAGGTCCTGAAACACATAGAGAAGTGAGGTCGGCGTGAACGCCCAAGACACCCAGGACACCCAGGACACCCAAGACACCCAGGACGCCGAAGAGCCCCTCCTGCCCCGGTCACGGCTGGCGAACGAGCGGCTGCACGCCCTGATCCCGGGGGGTGCGCACACCTACGCCAAGGGCGACGACCAGTACCCCGAGAACCTGGCCCCGGTCATCAGCCACGGCCGTGGCGCGCATGTGTGGGACATCGACGGCAACCGCTATATCGAGTACGGCTCCGGCCTGCGGTCGGTCAGCCTCGGCCACGCCCACCCACGCGTGATCGAGGCGGTACGGCGGGAACTCGGCCGGGGCAGCAATTTCGTCCGGCCGTCCATCGTGGAGGCCGAAGCCGCGGAACGCTTCCTGGCCACGGTGCCGACCGCCGAGATGGTGAAGTTCGCGAAGAACGGCTCCGACGCCACCACCGCCGCGGTGCGCCTCGCCCGCGCCGTCACCGGGCGCCCGCGGGCAGCCATCTGCGCCGACCATCCGTTCTTCTCCGTCGACGACTGGTTTATCGGCGCCACGCCGATGTCCGCGGGCATTCCAGCGGCCACCAGCGACCTGACCGTGGCATTCCCCTACGGCGACCTGGCCGCCACGGCGGAGCTTCTCACCCGGTACGAGAACGAGGTCGCCTGTCTGATCCTGGAACCCGCCACCCACACCGAGCCGCCGACCGGGTATCTCGCCGGCCTGCGCGAGCTGGCCGACCGGCACGGCTGCGTACTGATCTTCGATGAGATGATCACCGGCTTCCGCTGGTCCGAGGCGGGCGCCCAGGGCCTCTACGGCGTCGTCCCCGACCTCTCCACGTTCGGCAAGGCGCTGGGCAACGGATTCGCCGTCTCCGCGCTGGCCGGGCGCCGTGATCTGATGGAGCGGGGCGGGCTGCGTCACTCCGGCGACCGGGTGTTCCTGCTGTCCACGACGCACGGTGCGGAAACGCACTCGCTGGCAGCCGCGATGGCCGTGCAAGCCACGTACGCCGAAGAGGGCGTCACCGCGCAGCTGCACTCCCTCGGCGAGCGGTTGGCCGCCGGAGTCCGCGACGCCGCGGCCGGCATGGGCGTCGGCGACCACATCGTCGTCCGGGGACGGGCCAGCAACCTGGTCTTCGCCACCCTCGACGAGAACCGGCAGCCGTCGCAGCAGTACCGCACCCTGTTTCTGCGCCGGCTCCTCATGGGCGGGGTGCTGGCCCCGTCGTTCGTGGTGAGCAGCGCGCTCGACGACGCCGACATCGATCACACCGTCGATGTGGTGGCCCAGGCGTGTGCGGTGTACCGGAAGGCACTGGACGCCGCCGACCCCACACCCTGGCTGGCGGGACGGCCGGTGAAACCCGTATTCCGCCGCCTGGCCTGAGATCTGACGATCAGTCAGGCACGCTCCCGCCGACCGCCGTCGGCCATCCGATCGGCCATCCGATCGACCAGCCACGCGGTCGCCGGCATCACCGCCAGCGCGGTGCACCAGCCGCCGAGGACGTCGGTCGGGTAGTGCGCGCCCAGGGCGACCTGCGCCCAGCCCATGGCGGCCCCGGCGACCAGCGCGGCGGCGAGCACGAGTGATATGCCGGCCGCCCTGCCGAGGCCGAACCGGCCGACCGCGAGCAGCGCCACCATGAGGGCGAGCGCGGTGGCGAAGGCGGTGTGCCCGCTCGGGTAGGACAGATGCCCGTCATGGATGGTGCGCCCCACCAGGGGCTTGAGCAGCGTCGTCGTCCCCACGGTCAGGCCGGCGCCGGCGACGACGAGCACAGCCGCGCGAGGACGCCGAAGCAGCAGACAGCCGGTCACGGCGGCCAGGACCAGCGCCGCCGCTCCCACGGGCTCCCCCAAGAAGTCCATGGCCAGAGCGACATTCCGCCACGGCGTCCCCACCCCGTGCACCACCGCCCAGATCCGCGAATCCACCACGCCGGGCTCGCCGTCACCGGCGTACAGCCCCCCGAGCCCGACGACCACCACCGCGGCGAGACCCGCGATCAGCCCGAGCCACACACGCAGCCCCGGCGGCAGCACCACGGCCACCAGCCGGCCGGTCACACGCCCACCGCGCCCGGTCGGCCTGCGGCAGTCCACCGTGATCGGCAGATGGCGTTTCCCCCGTCATGTCTGACCTGGCCCACGCGGGAGCCACCGGCCTGTGCGGCCCCAAAGTCTATCGAACCGGCCCAAGAATCGCGAAGCACTCCACGTGATGCGCCATCGGAAAGACGCCAGTTGGCCAAGCCTTGCGCGGGACAGTGACGCTCCTGCGTCGCCGCACTGGCTCTGCTCAGCGAACCTGGTCGCTCTTCGGCCCGATGCCTTTGATCCTGGTCGGAGTTCCGTCCGGGGCGAACGAGTCGTGGAAGGTGAAGGCGTGCGGCGCGGGGCCGTGGTCGTGGAGGTGCTCCAGCCTGGAAACCCCGTCCCGCCAGGTGGGTATCACGCCGTCGGAGACCCACCAGAACACGTAACTCGGGTGCCCTGTCCTCTCGAACCAGTCGTAACGCCTGTTCAGCGCCTCACGGTGCAGACCGGTGTAGACGGCGTCGAAGGCGGGGCGCAGGTCGGTCCAGAGCGAGAGGGTCGCGGCCAGGGCGGTGGTTTCCAGCGTATGGCCCTTGCTGTACCAAGTCGGTACGGCGAACTCTCCCCATGCACCCCAGTCCGCCTCGAAGAGCGCGCCCCGGTCACCGTCTGCCGCTTCAGCGCGCGCGAGGTATCCGGGTTGCTGACTGATCTTCCGGTAGACGGTCTCACCAATGTCGTAGAACTCGCGCGTGAGAGGTGCGGGATCGGCGAGAGGTGACTTCAGGACGCCG
This sequence comes from Streptomyces sp. PR69, assembly GCF_026420845.1. Lineage (GTDB taxonomy): Bacteria > Actinomycetota > Actinomycetes > Streptomycetales > Streptomycetaceae > Streptomyces. The sequence continues at coordinate 64,666 of NZ_JAOWCB010000011.1, forward strand.
AATGTGTACAGAGCAAGATGGGGCATGCGTCTCTCCCTGGTTGGGGCTGCCTGGTGTCGCGGCGGCCCAGCCTGAAGGAGGCCCTGTGCGACCGTGGGCCACCGAAGACCAGGTGAAGGTAGCTACCTCTGCAAGCCATGTCGAAGTTGCGATTTCCCTGTCCAAGTGGCCTCTTGCACAGGTCCTTGCGGGAGCTGGGGCGGTGGCGCTGCCTGCCTGCCTCCGTGGAAGTCCGCATCGGCCCATCAGATGCCGAGAAGCAGCATCGACAACCCCGCTCAAGCGGACGTGACCTGACCAGCAGGACTCAGTAGGTCTTCGCTCAGCGTCACCTGCCCTCGGCGCCCCATTGATGCTCGCCACTTTGACAGGGGCTGACCTGCCGACAAGGTGCCTGACACCCCATCAGAACGAGCGTCAATGAGCGTCATTTCAGCGTCAAGATATCGCCTGTAACACCCACAACGCACATAATGGGCACGCACGAAACCGCAGGTCAGGAGCCCTTTGCGACAGGCTCCAGGATCGCCACGCACTCCACGTGATGGGTCATCGGGAAGAGGTCGAACGCCCGCAGGGTGCGGGGCCTGTAGCCGCCCGTGCGGAAGTAGGCGAGGTCGCGGGCGAGGGCCGCGGGGTCGCAGGCGACGTAGGCGATGCGGCGGGCGCCGAGGGCGGTGAGGTGGGCGACCGTCTGGCGGCCCGCGCCGGCGCGGGGTGGGTCGAGGACGATGAGGTCCGTCTCAGTGATGCCGGTGCGCGGCAGGGCCTGTTCGACCTTGCCCTGTTCGATGCGGACGCGGTCGAAGTCCTTGAGGTTGTGCCGGGCGTCCTCGACGGCGCGCTTGGAGGATTCGATGCCGAGGACCGCGCCTTGGTCTCCGACGCGGTCGGCGATGGCGCCGGCGAACAGGCCCACGCCGCAGTAGAGGTCGAGCGCGGTCTCGCCCTTGCGCGGCATCAGGCCCTGCATCACCGCGGTGACCAGGACGTCCGCGGCCTGCGGATGGACCTGCCAGAAGCCGCCCATGCCGACGCGGTAGGTGCGGCCGTCGGCGCGTTCGCGGACGAAGGCGCGGCCGTGGACCCGGTGGACCGAGCCGTCGCGTTCCTCGACGCGGAGGACGGAGACCGGCTTGTCCAGTTCGACGAGGGGCAGCCGGCCGCCGGGGCGCGGGGTGAGGACGACCTGGCGGTCGTTGGAGCCGGTGGCCGCGATGGCCTCGACGGAGGCCAGCTGAGGCCAGACGCGGCGCTCGATGCCCAGTTCGCTGACCCCCTCGGCGGCGATCATGCAGTGGTCTACGGGCTCCACCTCATGCGAGCGGTGCCTGCGCAGTCCGGCCCGGCCCTCGGCGTCGACGGCGTACTGGACGCGCGTGCGCCAGGCGGGCACCTGGCCCGCCGGGAGCTTGTCGCCGGGGGCGGGCATAACGGTGCCGTCCCAGCCCGCCTCCTCAGGGGTGAGCCCGGCCAGCCGCTTCAGCTGCTCGGCGATCACCTCGCCCTTGAGCCTCCGCTGTGCTCCGGGCTTGGCGTGCTGCCAGTCGCAGCCGCCGCACTTGCCGGGCCCGGCGAAGGGGCAGGGCGCCTCGATGCGGTCCTTGGAGGCCTCGATCACCCGCACCGCGTCGGCGCGCAGAAAGCGGGAGTCCTCCGCGCCCTCGGTGACGCGGACGACCGCCTTCTCGCCGGGCAGCGCATGCCGGACGAACAGCACCCGGCCCTCGTCCGTGCGGGCGATGCAGTGGCCGCCGTGTGCGACGGGGCCGACCTCGACCTCGTACTCCTCCCCGACCAGCGACGACTCGGTTTCGTTCGGCATGGCGGGGTGACTCCTGAGGTGAAAGGGGCGGGGCGCCCGCGAAGGGCAGGACAACAGCCTGTCAGTGTACGTCGGCTTTCCGCTCAGCTCCGGCCACCGGGGTCCTTGGGCCGGCCGTCCACCGGGCCGCGGCGCACCGAACCCGGGGCGTTCCACTCCTGGCGCTTCTTCGCCCGCCGCTTCGCCGCCTCCGACGACACCAGCTGGTACGGCACCGAGGTGACCATCACGCCCGGGGTGAACAGGAGCCGGCCCTTGAGCCGCAGCGCGCTCTGGTTGTGCAGCAGATGCTCGTACCAGTGCCCGACCACATATTCCGGGATGACCACGCTGACGACGTCCCGCGGGCTTTCGCGTCGCAGCCCCTTGACGTAGTCGATGACCGGCCGGGTGATCTCGCGGTACGGCGAGTCGAGGATCTTCAGCGGCACATCGATGGCGCGGCGCTCCCACTCGGCGCGCAGCGCCTTGCTGTCGTCCGCGTCCACGCTGATGCTGACGGCCTCCAGCTTGTCGACGCGCATCAGCTGCGCATACGCGAGGGCCCGCAGGGTGGGGCGGTGCACCTTGGAGACCAGCACGATGGCGTGGACCCGGGAGGGACGCACGCTGTCGTCGGTGGGCTCGTCGGGCGCGGCGATCTCCTCGGCGACCGCGTCGTAGTGCCGGCGGATCGCGCTCATGACCACATAGAAGATCACCATGCCGAGCAGCGCCACCCACGCGCCGTGGGTGAACTTGGTGGCCAGGACGACGACCAGGACAAGGCCGGTGAAGAACGCCCCGAAGGCGTTGATGGCCCGCGAGCGGATCATGATGCGCCGCTTGGCCGGGTTCTTCTCGGTCCGCAGCTTGCGGTTCCAGTGCCGCACCATGCCGGTCTGGCTGAGGGTGAAGGAGACGAAGACGCCGACGATGTAGAGCTGGATGAGCCGGGTGGAGTCGGCGTCGTAGAGGTAGACGAGCAGCCCGGCCGCGCCGGCCAGCAGCACAATGCCGTTGGAGAAGGCGAGCCGGTCGCCGCGGGTGAGCAGCTGGCGCGGCAGATAGCGGTCCTGGGCGAGGATGGAGCCGAGCACCGGGAAGCCGTTGTACGCGGTGTTGGCGGCCAGGAACAGCACAAGCGCGGTGGCCGCTGCGAGCAGCGCGAAGAAGAACGTGCCCTCGCCGAAGACAGCGGCGGCGACCTGGGCGATCACCGGGTCCTGGACATAGTCCTCGCCGACCGGCACGCCGTCGCGGACCAGGTCCTTGGCCGGGAACTCCGCCATCTTCACCCCGGTGGCCATGGCGAGACCGATGATTCCGCAGAACATGGTGACGGCGAGCACGCCCATCAGGGCCAGGGTGTTCGCCGCGTTCCTGCTCTTCGGTTTGCGGAAGGCGGGGACGCCGTTGCTGATCGCCTCGACGCCGGTGAGCGCGGCACAGCCGGAGGAGAAGGCCCGCAGCAGCAGAAAGAGCAGGGCGAAGCCGGCCAGTCCCTGATGCTCGGGCTTGATCTCGAAGTCGGCTGTCGGGGCTCTCATGGAGTCGCCCAGCACCAGCCCTTTGAACGTGCCCCAGGCGATCAGCAGGAAGACCCCGCCGACGAAGACATAGGTGGGAATGGCGAAGAGCCTGCCGGACTCCTTGACTCCGCGCAGATTCATCAGGGTCAGCAGCAGGATGACGGCGAGTGCGCTGAGCACCTTGTGTTCGACGACGAACGGGACGGCGGAGCCGAGGTTCTCCACTCCGGAGGCGATGGACACGGCGACGGTGAGGACGTAGTCCACCAGCAGGGCGCTGGCGACGGTCAGTCCGGCCTTGGGGCCCAGATTGGTGTGGGCGACCTCGTAGTCGCCGCCGCCGCTCGGATAGGCGCGCACGTTCTGCCGGTAGGAGGCGACGACCGTGAACATCAGCACGACGACGGCGGCGGCGATCCAGGGACTGAAGTGGTACGCCGAGACGCCTGCGAGCGACAGGACCAGCAGCACCTCGCCCGGTGCGTACGCCACCGAGGACAGCGGGTCCGAGGCGAAGACGGGGAGTGCGATGCGCTTGGGGAGAAGAGTCTCGCCCAGCCGGTCGCTGCGAAGAGCGCGCCCGATAAGAATACGTTTGGGCACGTCGGTCAGTTTGGACACGCAGAGGATCGTAAGGGGTGCTAATGAGCCGGACGGTCGCAGGGGTCCCCACGGCTACGGTGCGTGTGTAGCTTGGGCCGCGGTCTGAGACCCTGTTAACCCTGAGCAAACCCTGAGCAATGACTCACCCTGTCCAGGACCGGGACAGGACAGCCGGAAGGACGGTCGTGCACATCGTCATCATGGGATGCGGGCGAGTGGGAGCCGCTCTCGCGCAGACCCTGGAACAGCAGGGGCACACGGTGGCCGTCGTGGATCAGGACCCCACGGCCTTCCGCCGCCTGGGCTCCGGGTTCGGGGGACGCCGCGTCACCGGAATCGGGTTCGACCAGGACACCCTGCGTGAGGCGGGGATCGAGGACGCGGGCGCGTTCGCCGCGGTCAGCAGCGGTGACAATTCCAACATCATCGCGGCGCGTGTGGCCCGTGAGATGTTCGGCATCGAGAATGTGGCGGCCCGGATCTACGACCCGCGGCGTGCGGAGGTCTACCAGCGTCTGGGCATCCCCACGGTCGCCACCGTGCGCTGGACCGCGGACCAGATGCTGCGGCGGCTGCTGCCGTCCGGCGCGGAGCCGCTGTGGCGCGATCCCAGCGGGAGCGTGCAGCTCGCCGAGGTGCACACCGCGCCCTCCTGGATCGGGCACAAGATCAGCAAGCTGCAGGAGGAGACGGGCGTGCGGGTCGCCTTCATCACCCGGCTGGGCGAGGCGATGCTGCCGACGTCCCAGACGGTGCTGCAGGAGGGCGACCTCGTGCACGTGATGATGCGCACGGACGAGATCGAGAAGGTCGAGGCGGCCTTCGCCGAGGGGCCTGAGGAGGGCGGTCGCTGATGCGTGTGGCGATTGCGGGCGCCGGTGCGGTGGGCCGGTCCATCGCGGGCGAGCTGCTGGAGAACGGGCACGAGGTGCTGCTGATCGACAAGGCCCCGACCGCGATCTCGGTGGAGCGGGTGCCGCAGGCGGAGTGGCTGCTGGCCGACGCCTGTGAGATCACGTCGCTGGACGAGGCGGCGCTGCAGCGCTGCAATGTGGTGATCGCGGCGACCGGCGACGACAAGGTCAATCTGGTGGTCTCGCTGCTGGCGAAGACGGAGTACGCGGTTCCGAGGGTGGTCGCGCGGGTCAACAACCCCAAGAACGAGTGGCTCTTCAATGAGTCATGGGGCGTGGATGTCGCGGTGTCCACCCCGCGGCTGATGTCGGCGCTGGTGGAGGAGGCGGTGAGCGTCGGCGATCTGGTGCGGCTGCTGCGCTTCAGCCACGGCGACGCGAATCTGGTGGAGCTGACGCTGCCGCCGGAGTCGGCGATCGCCGGTACGCAGGTGGGCGCGGTGGCCTGGCCGCAGGACACCTCCCTGGTGACGATCATCCGCGGCTCGCGGGTGCTGACGCCCACCGCGCAGGAGACGCTGGAGGAGGGGGACGAGCTGCTGTTCGTCGCGGCGCAGGCGCGGGAGGAGCAGTTGGAGGACCTGCTGTCGGCGCGGCGCGAGGAGAATCCGGCGGGCTGAGGCGGGGGCTCTGTCCCGCGCCCCTTCCCTGGTCTGAGGGCTCCGCCCCAGACCCTCCGGAGGAATGCCGTCGCACCGACAGGGCCTTCGCCGTCTCCGCGGGGCGGCTTGCCGCAGCTGACGGGCCCAGGACCGCTGGATAAGGCAACGGCATTGCCCTCCGGGGGTACGGCGGTGTACGGGGGCCGGCGCCCGCACACCCCGCAGGGGGCAGCGTCGCGCCGTGGCCTCGGCTGCCCGCACCTCACAGAGAGGCCGCCCCGCGCGGTCTGACGGCCGAGGAGGCCGGGACGTCGGCTCCCGGAGTCACGGGGCGGGGGCGGTCCGCAGGCTACGCCTCCGGCGCTTGGGGGGCCGCCGCCCGCTCCCGCTCCGCGCGTTCCTTCGCTTCCATTTCGGCGAAGACGTCGATCGGCGGGGGCGCCTTCGCCAGGAAGACCCAGGTCAGATAGACGGCCAGCAGGAACGGCGGGATCTTCAGGGCGACCAGGACCCAGCCGAGCTGCGTGGTGTCGGCCCACCAGTAGAGCGGGAAGAGGATCGCGCACTTGGCGAGCAGGATGAGGCCCCAGGCCCAGCTGGCCTTGGCGTAGGCCTTCTTGCGGCCGGGGTTGCGGGTGCGCCAGGAGAGGTTCTCCTTGAAGACCGGGCCCAGGATCAGGCCGATCAGCGGGACGCCCGCGAGCGTCGTCGCGATATAGGTGACGCCGAGGCCGAGCGTGTACAGCATGCCCGGCAGATAGAAGTCCTTGGCGTTGCCGGTCATCATCGCGAAGACGACGCCGAACGCGACGCCGAACACCCCGCTGAAGGCGTGCTTGACCGTGTCCCTGCGCACCAGCCGCACCGCGACGAGCACCAGCGACACCGCGAGCGCGGCGAGCGCCGAGAGGTGGAGGTCCTTGTTGACCGTGTAGATGGTCACGAAGAGCAGGCCCGGCAGAACCGTCTCCACCATGCCGCGCACGCCGCCGAAGGCCTCGAACAGCGCGGCCTCCGTGACGGTCTTCGTCGCGTCCGAGGCGCCTCCTGGCTGCTGGTCGTCAGTGGTCGTGTGGGTCGGCTTGTCGACAGACGTCACCGGCTACTCCTGTCCGAGCGGTCGGAGTTCGTATTTGGGATTGAAGAGCACCCGGCGGCCGTGGTTCATGGATATCCGCCCCGAGGCGATGAGCCTGCGGCCCGGCTCAATGCCCGCGATGGAGCGGCGGCCGAGCCATACGACGTCCAGCGGGGCCGTCCCGTCGAAGAGCTCCGCCTCCAGCGCGGGCACACCGGCCCGCGGGCGCAGGGTGACCGTGCGCAAGGTACCAGCAACCCTGACGATCTGCCGGTCGCCGCACTCTGCGATGCGCGTACAGCCCGACGCCTCCGCGTCGTCCCGCAGCTCCTCCGACTCCAGCTCCTCCTGGGTGCTGGAGAGCCGGTCGAGCATACGGCGGAAGCGGCCGGCCGGCTTGTCGGGACGGGGTGTGCCACTCATACGGAAAGCGTACCGGCCACCCCCGCCACCGGATCAACGTTCGAAGCGGTATCCCATGCCGGGCTCGGTGACGAAATGCCGGGGGTGTGCGGGATCGGCCTCCAGCTTGCGCCTGAGCTGGGCCATATAGACGCGCAGATAGTTGGTCTCGGTGCCGTACGAGGGTCCCCAGACCTCCTGGAGCAGCTGCTTCTGGCTGACCAGGCGGCCCGTGTTCCGTATGAGCACCTCCAGCAGATGCCACTCCGTCGGGGTCAGCCGGATGTCGCGCCCCTCACGCCGCGCCTTCTTGGCGGCGAGGTCGACGGTGAAGGCGGCGGTCTCCACCACCGCGGCGCCGTCGGCTCCGTCCGCGCCTCCGGCCGGCTCCGCGCGGCGGACGGCAGCCCGCAGCCGGGCCAGCAGCTCGTCCATGCCGAAGGGCTTGGTGACGTAGTCGTCCGCGCCCGCGTCCAGGGCCTCGACCTTCTCGTCGGAGCTGTGGCGGGCGGAGAGCACCAGGATCGGCACCCGCGTCCAGCCGCGCAGCCCTCTGATCACCTCGACGCCGTCCATGTCGGGCAGGCCGAGGTCGAGGAGCACGACGTCGGGGTGGCGGACGGCGGCCAGCTCAAGGGCTCCGGCGCCGTCGGCGGCCGCGTCCACGTCGTACTTGCGCGCCTTCAGGTTGATCACGAGGGCGCGTACGATCTGCGGCTCGTCGTCGACCACGAGCACCCGGGTCATGCGGATCTGCCTTTCCGTAGCAGGAGGACTGTGAGAGGCGGTGCGGGACTGCGAGGGAGGAGTCACGGAGGGGGTCAGGAGGTCAGCGGGGCGGGGAGCTGAGCCGGCACGGCCCCGGGCTCCCGGCCAGGCGGCGACGCCCGGAGCGTCAGCACCATGGTCATCCCGCCGCCCGGGGTGTCCTCCGCGCTGAGCGTGCCGCCCATGGCCTCGGCGAAGCCCCTGGCCACGGCGAGCCCCAGCCCCACCCCGGCCCCGCGCGGCGCGTCGCCGTAGCGCTGGAAGGGTTCAAAGATCCGCTCCTTGGCGTCGTCGGGGACTCCGGGGCCGCGGTCGGCCACCCGCAGCTCCACGCGTTCGCCGAGGACGCTGGCGGCGACGGTGACGGGCGTGCCGGGCGGGCTGTACTTGACGGCGTTCTCGACGACGTTGGCGACGGACCGCTCCAGCAGTCCGCGGTCGACGGCGACCATCGGCAGCGTCTCGGGGATGTCCAGCTCGACGCTGTCCGAGGAGACGCCGGCGAGCGCCATCGGGACGACCTCGTCGAGGTCGGTCTCGCGGATCAGCGGGGTGACGGTGCCCGTCTGGAGCCGTGACATGTCCAGGAGGTTGCCGACGAGGCAGTCCAGCCGGTCCGCGCCTTCCTCGATCGCCGCGAGCAGCTCCGCCTCATCCTCGTCCGACCACGCCACGTCGCCGGACCGCAGGGAGGACACCGCCGCCTTGATCGCGGCGAGCGGGGTGCGCAGATCGTGGCTGACCGCGGCGAGGAGAGCGGTGCGGATGCGGTTGCCCTCGGCCAGTTCACGGGCCCGCTCGGCCTCTCCGAGGAGCCGCTGCCGGTCCAGTACGACGGCGGCCTGGGCGGCGAAGGCGGCCAGCACCCTGCGGTCCTCGGCCGGCAGCACCCGGCCGGAGAGCGCCAGCGCCATATGGCCGCCGACGGGCATGTCGACGTCCGCGTCCTCGGGGCGGGCCACGACCGGGCCGGTCCCGGCGCTGCCCGCGCAGGTCCAGGGGGCGGTGTCGCCCGTCCGCTCCAGCAGCGCCACACCGTCCATGGCGAAGGTCTCCCGCACCCGCTGGAGCAGCGCGTCCAGCGTGGTCTCCCCGCGCAGCACGCTCCCGGCCAGGAAGGACAGGATCTCGGACTCGGCGCGCAGCCGGGCGGCCTGGTGGGTGCGGCGGGCGGCGAGGTCGACGACGGAGGCCACGGCCACGGCGACCGCGAAGAAGACGGCGATCGCGACGATATTGCGCGGGTCGTGGACGGTCAGGGTGTGCGTGGGCGGGGTGAAGCAGAAGTTCAGCAGCAGGGAGCCGACCGCGGCCGAGGCGAGCGCCGGCAGCAGTCCCCCGAGCAGGGCCGCGGCGACCGTCAGGGAGAGGAACAGCAGAACGTCGTTGGCCAGCCCCAGGGAGTCCCCGAAGGCCCTCAGCAGCAGCGCCAGCAGCAGCGGGGCGGCGACGCCGACGAGCCAGCCGGCGACTATCCGGGAGCGGCCGAGGCGTGCCCCGCGCGCCCCAGGCAGTCCCCGGCCCTTGCCCGCCTCGCTGTGGGTGACGATGTGGACGTCGAGGTCGGGCCCCGAGTCGCGGGCGACGGTCGCGCCGACGCCGGGCCCGAAGACGTACTGCCAGGCCTTGCGGCGGCTGGAGCCGAGCACGATCTGGGTGGCGTTGACGCCGCGTGCGAACTCCAGCAGCGCGGCGGGGACCTCGTCGCCTATGACGTGGTGGAAGGTGCCGCCGAGGTCCTCGACCAGGGTGCGCTGGACGGCGAGTTCCCTGGGCGCGTCGGGCGAGGCGGAGGTGAGCCCGTCGCTGCGGGCCACATAGACGGCGAGGATCTCGCCGCCGGAGCCCTTGGCGGCCAGGCGGGCGGCCCTGCGGATGAGGGTGCGGCCCTCGGGTCCGCCTGTGAGGCCGACGACGATGCGCTCGCGTGCCTGCCAGGTGGACCGTATGCCGTGCTCGCCGCGGTACTGCTGGAGGTATTCGTCGACCCGGTCCGCGGTCCACAGCAGGGCCAGCTCGCGCAGGGCGGTGAGATTGCCGGGGCGGAAGTAGTTGGAAAGGGCCGCGTCGACGTTGTCCGGGCGGCAGACGTTGCCGTGGGCCATACGGCGCCGCAGTGCCTGGGGCGACATGTCGACGAGCTCTATCTGGTCGGCCCTGCGGACTGCCTCGTCGGGGACGGTCTCCCGCTGCCGTACGCCGGTGATGGACTCCACGACGTCGCCGAGCGACTCCAGATGCTGGATGTTGACCGTGGATATCACGTCGATGCCCGCGGCCAGCAGCTCCGCCACGTCCTGCCAGCGCTTGGCGTTGCGCGAGCCCGGCACATTGGTGTGGGCCAGTTCGTCCACCAGGGCGACGGCCGGACGGCGGGCGAGGACGGCGTCGACGTCCATCTCGGTGAAGTCCGCGCCGCGGTGGCTCAGCTCGCGCCGTGCGATCTGCTCCAGGCCGTGGAGCAGTGCCTCGGTGCGGGGGCGGCCGTGGTGCTCGACGAAGGCCACGACGCAGTCGGCGCCGCGCTCGACGCGGCGGTGCGCCTCGGAGAGCATGGCGTACGTCTTGCCGACGCCGGGCGCCGCGCCCAGGTAGATCCGTAGCGTGCCGCGTCCCATGGCTTGACTTTACGGCGCGTCTTTCCGGCAAATGGGACGGGGTGTGGGCTTCGGGTCGGTATTGACGCGATTCTGACGCCTGCCACGTGGACGTCGGTCAGCCGCGTGCCGCCGGGCAGCCCGCGCTGCCTGGCGGCACGGCCGTCGCACGGCGGTACGGTCCTCCACCAGGGCGCGCACCTGCTGCCTTGTCAGGCCGTTGGATGGGCGACCCGGGCTGTCTGGAGCCGGCGGCAAGCTCACGGCGGGTCACCCGACTCCGGAGATGAGGGAGCGGCCATCGGCAGAAACCGCCCAAGCGGCAGCGGGACCGAGGCGACGGCGGAGAGCGGCAGCAGGATGCGTACGACTGCCAGCTGGTGTCCGAGACGGAGGACGCGGCGGTGTTGAACGCCTGGTCAGGGCTGATCGCAGGGCTCAGAACCTCTCCGGGTACAGCAGGGCGAGGACGAGGTATCCCAGCAGGGCGGCGGCCACGACGAGGCCGACGATGTGCTCGGCGCTCACAGCTTCGCCACCCCCTTGGCGATGAGGGCCACCAGTGCGAAGACGGCGATCGCGGTGACGACGAAGGCCAGATCGGCCATCTGAGCTCCTAGATCAGGTCGGAAGTCAGGCCGGACGGTCTGACCTGATCAGCAAACCCCTCCGGACGGCCGTCTCCGCCGCTGTTGACGGCTCCCTGACGGCTGCGGACGCCGCTTTGACGCCTCTCATACGGCACGGTCTTGCCTGGCACAGGGCGGCGGGCTGCACAGGGCGGCTGGGCCGCGCTCCCTTCGAGGGGAGCGCGGCCCAGCCGCCCTGCTTCGCTGTGTGCCGTGCGGTCCGGCCGTCAGCGGACTTCGGTGATCTCGGGTCCGCGCTGGAGCTGTCCCATGCCTCCGGAGAAGCGCGAGCTGCTCTGCTGCTCCTGCTGCACGCCCTCGGGCACCATCTGGGCGTCCTCCGGCAGCTTCAGCACGATCGGGTCGCGCGGAGCCATCGGCCCTTCGCCGCGGACGACCACGGTGTCGCGGAAGATCTGCTCCAGCAGCCCCGCCGTCTCCGGGTGCACGGCGCCCTGTCCGGAGATCACTCCGCGCAGGAACCAGCGCGGCCCGTCGACGCCCACGAAGCGGACGATCTGCACACCGCCGGTGCCGTCCGGCAGCTGCACCGGCACCTGGGCCCGCAGCTCCCAGCCGAGGGGGCCCTCGACCTCGTCGATGACTCCGCCCTGCTGGGTGATGCCGGAGGCAATCTCCTCGCGGACCTCGCCCCAGATGCCCTCCTTCTTGGGGGCGGCGAAGGCCTGCAGCTGTACGGCGCTGTCGCGCAGCACCACGGTGGCCGCGACGATCGCGTCACCCGCGACCTCGACGCGCAGCTCCATGCCCTCGACGCCGGGCACGAACAGACCGCCCAGGTCGACGCGGCCCTCGGCGGGCTTGGAGACCTCGGAGACGTCCCAGGGGCCGTCGGGCCGGGGCGCGGGCGGAAGGTTCACCCGTCGCGGCGCGCCCTCCTCGCCGCCGCCCGCGGCGGCCGCCGTGTCCGCGGCGTCCGCTGCGGCCTGCTCGTCGACGACCTGCTCGGCCTCGCCCGCTGCGTCCGCCACGTCCCTGGCGGAACCACTCTTCTTGCGACGTCCGAACACGTCACTGTCCTTCCCGGTCGGATACGACCGAAGCGTATCGATTCCCACCCGTTGAACCGTCCACGGCGGCATGACCGCCGGTGGACCCGAAGCCCCCCTCGGCCCGCGCCGAGCCGGGAAGCTCCGCCACCTCGTGGAAGCGCACCTTCTCGACCTGCTGGACGACCAGTTGGGCAATCCGGTCGAACCGTTCGAACCGCACGCTCTCGCGCGGGTCCAGATTGACCACGATTACCTTGATCTCTCCACGGTACCCGGCGTCGACCGTCCCCGGGGCATTCACAAAGGCGACTCCGCAGCGGGCGGCAAGCCCGGAGCGGGGGTGTACGAAGGCCGCGTACCCGTCCGGGAGCGCGATAGACACCCCGGTCGGCAGAACGGCGCGCTCGCCGGGTGCGAGTTCGGCGGCCTCGCGGGTCACCAGATCGGCTCCGGCGTCGCCCGGATGTGCGTAGCTCGGCAGCGGGACCTCGGGGTCCACACGGCGGATCAGCACATCTACGGGGTTGCCGGGGCTGGCGGGCTTGGTCATCAGGGGTTCACCTCGAAGGCGCGGGCGCGCCTGATCTGATCGGGGTCGGCCATGGCCGCCCGGATCTCCTCCGGACGGCCGTTCTCGATGAAGTGGTCGACCTTGACCTCGATGAAGAGGGCATCGGCGCGCACGGCGACAGGGCCGTCGGGGCCGCCGATCCGGCCGACCGCGGAGGAGTAGATCTTGCGTCCGGCGACGGCGGTGACCTCGGCCTGCAGATGGAGCACGGTGTCCACGGGCACCGGGCGTACGAAGTCGGTCTCCAGCCGGCCGGTGACCGCGATCACCCGCAGCAGCCAGTTGAGCGAGCCGAGCGTCTCGTCGAGGGCGGTGGCCAGCACGCCGCCGTGCGCCAGTCCGGGGGCGCCCTGGTGGGCGGGTTTGACAGTGAACTCCGCGCTGACGCTGACGCCCTCGCCGGCCCGCGCCTCAAGGTGCAGGCCGTGCGGCTGGGCGCCGCCGCAGCCGAAGCAGTGGTCGTAGTGCGCGCCGAGCAGCTCGCCGGGGGCCGGGGCGTCCGGGTGCCGCACCGGGGCGACGGCGTCCGCGGGCGGTGTCAGGGCCCGGGAGTCGGATCGTGGGCCGGGGGCGGGCCCCGGGGAGTTCGCGGTACTCACAGCCGCAGACCTTACCCGCGCGGACAGGGCCAGGGCGCACCTGCCAAGCTTGACCCATGCAGTCCTCCGCGCCCCAGCAGGCCCCGCAGTACGCAGAACGGCTGACCGCTCCCCGCTCCTGGTGGCTGGTGGCGGCCCTCGTGGGCGTCAGCGGGGGTCTGCTGCTGCTGCCGCTGGGGGTGCTGCCGATGCTCGGCGGGCTGCTCGCGGCGACGGCGGCGGCGTGTGCGGCTGTCAGCTCCTACGGCTCGGCGCGCATCCGGGTGGTGGCGGGCTCGCTGGTCGCGGGCGACGCCCGGATTCCGGTCTCGGCGCTCGGCCGGGCCGAGGCGCTGGACGCGGCGGACGCGCTCGCCTGGCGCTCGCACAAGGCCGACCCGCGGGCCTTCATGCTGCTGCGCAGCTATGTGCCGACGGCGGTGCGGATCGAGGTGACGGACCCGCAGGACCCGACGCCGTACGTCTATCTCTCGACCCGCGATCCGGAGGGTCTGGCGGCCGCGGTGGAAGCGGCCCGCACCGTCTGAGTCTGAGCGCGCGACGCGGAGACGCCCCCGGCGTTCGACGGGGTGCGACGCGGCGTGCGGCGGCGTGCGAACGGGCTCAGCGGCCCAGCTCGCGGGGCAGGGCGGCGGCGGCCGGGGGCAGGGCCGACTGCTCCAGCGGGGGCAGCTCGGGCAGGGCGTCCCAGGGGACCTGGCGGCTGCGCAGGTCCTTGCGGATGCGCTCCGCGAGCTTCTTGGTGTCCCGGCGGTTCATGGCGGCGCCGACGGCCGCGCCGACCAGGAACGGGATCAGATTCGGCAGATTGCGCACGGTGCGCTTCATGATCTGCTGGCGCAGCTCGCGTCTGAGTCCGCCGCCGAGCGCGACGTTCTTGTACGTCGACGGCTTGGTGACGTCGACGCCGCGCTCCTCGGTCCACGACGTCAGATAGGCGGTGCTGCGCTCCTTGAGCGTGCCGGGCGGACGCAGGCCGTAGACCTCGTACAGCTCGGCGATGAGCTTCAGCTCGATGGCCGCCACGCCGACGATCTCCGCGGCCAGCTCGGCGGGCATCGCCGGCGGCACCGGGAGCATGGCGGCGGCTCCCACGCCCGCGCCCACGGTGGAGGTGCCGGCGGCCGCTCCCGCGATCAGTTTGTCGGCGAGCTCCTCGGGGGTGAGGCCGGGGAACTGCGCGCGCAGGGTCGCGAGGTCGCGCACCGGGATGCGGGGCGCGTTCTCGATGATCTGGTCCGCGACGAACGCGAGTGAGGTCTTCACTCCCTGTCCGCCGGCGCGGACGCCGCGCTTGACCAGGCTCAGCCGTCCCGCGCCGGTCGCGGGGCCGGCCGTCTGCGCTGCTTCGAGCGAGGCCGGCCGGCCTCGCCCGTCGTCGTCCTGCGGGCCGTCAGACGGCAGCACGGCGGGCGAGTGCCCGGCAGACGCGGCGGCGTCTGCCGACGGGCCCGTACCGCCCTGGTGGGCCGCTTCCGGCTTCGGGCGCCGAAGGCGCCGCTTCCTGGACGGTGTCTCACCTGCCACGGCCGACCCGACCTCAGTCGCAGTCGCGGCAGATCGGCTGGCCGTTCTTCTCCCGGGCCAGCTGGCTGCGGTGGTGCACCAGGAAGCAGCTCATGCACGTGAACTCGTCCTGCTGCTTCGGCAGCACCCGGACGGCCAGCTCCTCGTTGGAGAGGTCCGCGCCGGGCAGCTCCAGGCTCTCGGCCGCCTCGAACTCGTCGACGTCGACGGTCGAGGCCGACTTGTCGTTCCGCCGGGACTTCAGCTCTTCGATGCTGTCCTCGTTGAGGTCGTCATCGGTCTTGCGTGGGGTGTCGTAATCCGTTGCCATGTCGCTCTCCCCCTCTGGGTGTCTGCGGTGTCTCCAGCGCACGTAACGCGTGAGAGGCCGGACTTGTGCCCGACCCGAGGCGGAGATTTTGCCTCACATCAAGGTCTGTTACTCAATCGACACCCAACCGGACCCCTCAAGAGTGATCAGGTTGGACGGCGAAGGGGACCGTACACGGTCCTGAAGCCGCACTTCATCAGGGCCACCCCGTGTACTTCCCGTAATCCTGACCCTGAGAAACCCGGACTTTTCCTGGCTTTCCGGCAAGAGTCTTGATCACGGAGCGTAGATGGCCTGAAATGCGCCTCTGTGATCGATCCCACAAGCCCACCTCGGGGACAAGCCCCGAAAATTCCGCTCAAAGCGAACAAGGCCCGCGCATGTCATCGGCCTCCAGGAGTCGCCCGATCCCGCCCGGTTTCCCGGACGGGCCGGCCGCTCAGGCAGGCAGAGTGACACGCATCAGCAGGCCGCCGCCCTCGCGGGGCTCCGCGATGATACGGCCTCCATGGGCCCGGGCGATCGACCGGGCGATCGAAAGCCCCAGGCCGACGCCCCTGTCGCTGCCCGTCCGCTCCTGTCTCAGCCGGCGGAACGGCTCAAACATGTTGTCGATTTCGTAGCCGGGTACCACGGGGCCGGTGTTCGAGACCTCCAGAACGGCCTGGCCCTGCCGCATCTCGGTGGTCACCTCCACCCAGCCGCCCTCCGGGATGTTGTAGCGGACGGCGTTCTGGACGAGATTGAGCGCGATCCGCTCCAGCAGGACCCCATTGCCCTGCACCATGGCCGCGGCCCGCTCCCCCCGGATCTCCACGCCCTTCTCCATGGCCTCCCCGCGCACCTGGTCCACCGCGCGGCCCGCCACCTCGGCGAGGTCGACCGGCTTGCGCTCGACGATCTGGTTGTCGCTGCGGGCGAGCAGCAGCAGCCCCTCCACCAGCTGCTCGCTGCGCTCATTGGTGGCCAGCAGCGTCTTGCCGAGCTGCTGGAGCTCCACCGGGGCCCCGGGGTCGGAGAGATGGACCTCCAGCAGCGTCCGGTTGATCGCGAGCGGGGTGCGCAGCTCATGGGAGGCGTTGGCGACGAACCGCTGCTGGGCGGTGAAGGCGCGCTCCAGCCGGTCCAGCATCTCGTCGAAGGTGTCGGCGAGCTCCTTCAGCTCATCGTCCGGCCCGTCCAGCTCGATCCGCCGGGTCAGGTCGCTGCCGGCGACCCGGCGGGCGGTGCGGGTGATCCGGCCCAGCGGGGACAGCACCCGGCCCGCCATGGCGTAACCGAAGGCGAACGCGATCACGCTGAGGCCGAGCAGGGCGAACAGCGAGCGGCGCAGCAGATCGTCCAGCGCCATCTCGCGCTGATGCTGCAGACAGCCCGCGACAGCCTCGTTGAACTGCTCGCCGGTCCCCGTCGCCGGAAGCTCGCACCAGGTCTGCGTGGGCAGCACCTCGCCCCGGACGATGCGGAACGGCAGATCGCCCACGCTGACGTGCAGCGCCTGCGCCGTGAGCAGATAGATGATCGACAGCAGCAGGATGCCCGCGATCAGGAACATGCCGCCGTACAGCAGCGTGAGCCGTATCCGGATCGTCGGACGCAGCCAGGGGCGCATGGGCTCCCGCGGGTCCCAGGTGGGCTTCGGCGGGACCGCGGGGTGCGGGGGATGCGTGGTCATGCGGGGTCAGATCCGGTAGCCGGAGCCCGGCACCGTGACGATCACGGGCGGCTCCCCCAGCTTGCGCCGCAGGGTCATCACCGTCACCCGCACCACATTGGTGAACGGGTCGGTGTTCTCGTCCCACGCCTTCTCCAGCAGCTGCTCGGCCGAGACGACCGCGCCCTCGCTGCGCATCAGCACCTCCAGGACCGCGAACTCCTTGGGGGCGAGCTGGACCTCCCTGCCGTCGCGGAAGACCTCACGGCGGTTGGGGTCGAGCTTGATCCCGGCGCGCTCCAGGACGGGCGGCAGCGGCACGGTGGTACGCCGGCCGAGCGCCCGCACCCGGGCCGTCAGCTCGCTGAAGGCGAACGGCTTGGGCAGATAGTCGTCCGCGCCCAGCTCAAGGCCCTCGACGCGGTCGCTGACGTCGCCGGAGGCGGTCAGCATCAGCACGCGCGTGGGCATGCCCAGCTCGACGATCCTGCGGCACACGTCGTCCCCGTGGACGAGGGGGAGGTCCCGGTCCAGCACCACCACGTCGTAGTCGTTGACCCCGACGCGCTCCAGGGCCGCGGCGCCGTCGTATACGACGTCGACCGCCATGGCCTCCCGGCGCAGTCCGGTGGCCACCGCATCGGCGAGCAGCTGCTCGTCCTCGACGACGAGTACACGCACGTCGCTTGTCCTTCCTCTGGGCCCGTCAGGGAGTCCGGGCATGGCTTGTGGGCACGGGCCGTGCCGCCCTCCATCCTGCCTGTTACGCGGGTAAACCCGTGGTAAGCCGCCGATGACGGGGAGACGGGCTCCACGGGTCGCGGGGAATTCACCGGATTCACGCACAGGTTGAGGTTTCTGTGAGGAGGGCGCTGGGGAAGACGCTTCACACACCCCGCGATCACTCCCTGTCTGCGGCGCGCCACGAGCCGTTCCGATCCGGGGACGGTCCCCCTGTGGACCTGACAGACCTGGACGCCAGATCTAACAGCCCTGACAAGACCTTTAAGGACCCACCGTCGGCACACCCCCGTGCCACCGACCTACGACGAGGGGGCGCACCATGGACGCTTTCACCGCAGGACTGCTGCAGCGCATAGAGGCGGCTGAGTCCGACCTCACGAAGGCACGCGAGGACGGCGACGAATTCCTCGTGGACGTCGAGCTGGCCGAGCTGGAAGACCTCCGCCGCCTGGCCGCCGAACACGGCGTGGAGGTGGGCGCGGTCTGACCCCGCGCCCACCCTTGGCAAACCCCGGGGGCTCCGCCCCCGGACCCCCGCGCCTCAAACGCCTGCGGGGCTGGGAAATCCAGCCCGTTGGGGGCACCTCCGCGGGGGTGCCCCTGGGGGCACCTCCCAGCGGTAGCTGGGGGAGGAGTCCGGGGGAGTTTGAGGTCACGGCCTTCAGGCCGTATCGGGGGTCTGGGGGCGGAGCCCCCAGTCACGGAAAAACCGGCTCCGTTCAGTCGTGCCACGCCCCCAGCTCCTCCAGGATCACCTGGAGCGGCTCGAACACCCCCGGCGGCGCCGCGATCGTCAGATCGTAGGACGGCCGGTCACCGGGGCGTCCGCCCGTCCGCGCGCCCGCCTCGCGGGCGATCAGGTCGCCTGCGGCGAGGTCCCAGGGGTGCAGCCCGCGCTCGTAGTAGCCGTCCAGCCGGCCGGCGGCCACATCGCACAGGTCCACCGCCGCGGAGCCGCTGCGCCGGATGTCCCGCAGGCGGGGGATCAGCTGCCGGGCAAGCTCGGCCTGGCGGCGGCGGACGTCGGTCACGTAGTTGAAGCCGGTGGACACCAGCGCCTGCTCCAGCGGCACCGAGGGACGGCACCGCAGCCGCCGGCCGCCGGACCACGCTCCGCCGCCCAGCACGGCGTGGCAGGTCTCACCGCGCATGGGCGCGGCCACCACCCCCACCACCGTCTGCCCGTCGCGCTGTGCGGCGATGGAGACGGCCCAGGTCGGCAGCCCGTAGAGATAGTTCACCGTGCCGTCGAGCGGATCGATCACCCAGCGGACGCCGCTCTTGCCCTCCGACGACGCGCCCTCCTCCCCGAGGAAACCGTCGTCGGGACGGCGCTCCGCCAGAAAGCCGGTGATCAGCTTCTCCGCGGCGATGTCCATCTCGGTCACGACGTCGACGGGGCTCGACTTGGTGGCGGCGACGCCGAGGTCGTCCGGCCGGCCGTCGCGCAGCAGCTCACCGGCGCGGCGCGCGGCCTCCTGGGCGAGAGCGAGCAGCTCCGAGGTCAGCTCATCGGCGATCGGCTCATCGGCGGTCGGCTTTTCGGTCACGGTGTGCTCCTCAGGCGTACGGGCTGTCGGCGCCGGCCGCGGCCGGCTTGGGCGTCCGGGCCGGGCAGCAGCCGACCGGGCACAGATCGTGGCTGGGCCCCAGGGCCCCCAGGGCGCACCGCTCCACCGGCACGCCGCGCTCCGCGGCCGCCCGCTCCAGCAGCAGCTCCCGCACGGCCGCGGCGAACCGCGGATCCGCGCCGACCGTGGCCGAGCGGCGCACCGGCAGCGACAGCTCCGCCGCCTTGGCCAGGGCCTCGGTGTCGAGGTCGTACAGGACCTCCATATGGTCGGAGACGAATCCGATGGGGACCATGACCACGGCCGGCGCCCCGGCCGCCTTCCGCTCCTCCAGGTGGTCGCAGATGTCCGGCTCCAGCCACGGGATGTGCGGCGCTCCGCTGCGCGACTGGTAGACGAGCTCCCAGGGATGCTGGATCCCGGTCTCCTCCCGCACGGCGTCGACGATCAGCCGGGCCACGTCCAGATGCTGGCGGACGTAGGCCCCGCCCTCGCCGTGCTCCTCCTGGGGCCCGGAGGCGTCGGCGGCGGCGGTGGGGATGGAGTGCGTGGTGAAGGCCAGCTGCGCCGAGTCCCGCACCTCGGCGGGCAGCTCCGCGAGGGAGGCCAGGACGCCGTCGACCATGGGCCGTACGAAGCCGGGGTGGTTGAAGTAGTGCCGCAGCTTGTCCACGCGCGGCAGGTCGAGCCCCTCCGCCTCAAGCGCCGCCAGCGCGTCGGCCAGATTCTCCCGGTACTGGCGGCAGCCCGAGTAGGAGGCGTAGGCACTGGTGGCGAGGACGGCGATACGGCGGCGGCCGTCGCGCACCATCTCGCGCAGCACATCGGTCAGATACGGGGCCCAGTTGCGGTTTCCCCAGTAGACCGGGAGATCCACGCCGTGCTCTGCGAAGTCCTTGCGCAGCGCCTGAAGCAGGGCGCGGTTCTGGTCGTTGATGGGGCTGACGCCGCCGAAGAGGAAGTAGTGCTGCCCCACCTCCTTGAGCCGCTCCGTGGGGATGCCCCGGCCGCGCGTCACATTCTCCAGGAACGGAACGACGTCGTCAGGGCCCTCGGGGCCGCCGAACGACAGCAGCAACAGGGCGTCATAGGGCGACGGGTCCCGGGCTGGGTCGCCGGCCGGATCGCTGGCTGCGTCGCGGGCTGGATCGCGCTGATCGGACATGGCTCCGATCCTGCCACCCCGCTCTGACAGCCGGAAAACCCGGTGCGCCGGAGGGTTGCGGCCACGTAATCTGTCGCGGCCGTCATTACGCCTTACGGAGCGCTCCTTGCCCAGTCCCTATCGCGCGATCTTCGCCGCCCCCGGCAGCAAAGCGTTCTCCGCCGCCGGCTTCCTCGGCCGGATGCCGCTGTCCATGATGGGCGTGGGCATCGTGGTGATGATCTCCCAGCTCACCGGCCGGTACGGCCTGGCGGGCGCGCTCTCGGCGACGCTCGCGCTGTCGGCCGCGGCCGTGGGCCCGCAGGTCTCCCGGCTGGTCGACCGGCACGGCCAGGCCCGGGTGCTGCGCCCGGCGACGCTGATCTGCGTCGCCGCCGTCGCGGGGCTGCTGGTCTGCGCCCAGCAGGGCGCTCCGGACTGGACGCTGTTCGTCTTCGCCGCCGGCGCGGGCTGTGTCCCCAGCGTCGGGGCGATGGTCCGGGCCCGCTGGGCGGCGCTCTACCGGGGCAGGCCGCGCGAGCTGCACACGGCGTATTCGTGGGAGTCCATAGCGGACGAGATCTGCTTCATCTTCGGTCCGATCATCTCCATCGGCCTGTCCACGGCGTGGTTCCCCGAGGCGGGACCGCTGCTCGCCACCCTGTTTCTGCTCGCGGGGGTCTTCTGGCTGACGGCGCAGCGCGCCACCGAACCCGCGCCTCATCCGCGCGAGGAGCACTCGGGCGCATCGCCGCTGCGCTCCCGGGGGCTCCAGGTCCTGGTGGCCGCGTTCGTCGCGACCGGCGCGATCTTCGGCGCGGTCGACGTGGTGACGGTGGCGTTCGCCGAGGAACAGGGCAACAAGGCGGCGGCGAGCCTGGTCCTCGCGGTGTACGCGCTGGGCTCCTGCCTGGCCGGGGCGGTCTTCGGCCTGCTGCACGTCCGGGGAGAACCGGCCAGGCGCTGGCTGCTGGGCATCGGTGTGATGGCCGTGAGTATGATCCCCCTCCTACTGGCCGGGAACCTGCTCTTTCTGGCCGTGGCGCTCTTTGTCGCGGGTCTGTCCGTGGCGCCGACGATGGTGACCACGATGGCCCTCGTCGAAGCGCACGTACCGCGCACCAAGCTGACCGAGGGAATGACCTGGACCAGTACCGGGCTCGCGGTCGGAGTGGCGCTTGGCTCGTCGGCCGCCGGCTGGGCGGTGGACGCGGCCGGCGCGGGAGCGGGGTACACGGTGCCCGTCGCGGCGGGAGCGCTCGCGGCCGCGGTGGCGTTCCTGGGGTACCGCCGGCTGGCGAGGCCGGCGCCGACTCAGGGAGGGCGCGGGGCTGATGAGCGCAGCGACGAGCACGGCATCAAGGGCGCGGACGAAGAGCGCGTGGCGTAACTGGGCCGGGAATGTGCGGGCCCGCCCGGCGCGGGAGGTCTCCCCCGCCTCCCCGGAGGAGCTCGCCGAGACGGTGCGCGGCGCCGCTGAGAACGGTCTGAGGGTCAAGGCGGTCGGCGCCGGGCACTCGTTCACCGCGGCCGCCGCCACCGACGGGGTGCTGATCCGGCCGGAGCTGCTGACCGGCATACGGCAGATCGACCGCACCGCCATGACGGTGACCGTGGCGGCGGGCACTCCGCTCAAGCGGCTCAACGCGGCCCTCGCCCGGGAGGGGCTGTCGCTGACCAACATGGGCGACATCATGGAGCAGACGGTCGCCGGCGCGACGTCCACCGGCACCCATGGCACGGGCCGTGAGTCGGCCTCCATCGCGGCGCAGATCACGGCGCTGGAGTTGGTCACCGCGGACGGGTCGCTGCTGCGCTGCTCGGCGGAGGAGAACCCGGACGTGTTCGCGGCGGCGCGGATCGGACTCGGGGCGCTGGGCGTGCTCAGTGCGATCACTTTCGCCGTCGAGCCGGTGTTTCTGCTGACGGCCCGTGAGGAGCCGATGGGGTTCGACCGGGTGACGGCGGAGTTCGACGCGTTGTGTGCGGAGAACGAGCACTTCGAGTTCTACTGGTTCCCACACACCGGCAACTGCAACACCAAGCGGAACAACCGCAGCGCGGGGCCCGCCGCTCCCCCGGGCCGGATCAGCGGCTGGATCGAGGACGAACTGCTGTCCAACGGGCTCTTTCAGGTGGTCAATTCCGTCGGCCGGGCGGTGCCCGCGACCATACCGGCGATCGCCAAGGTCTCCAGCCGGGCGCTGTCCGCACGTACGTACACCGACATTCCGTACAAGGTCTTCACATCTCCGCGCCGGGTCCGGTTCGTGGAGATGGAGTACGCGGTGCCCAGGGAGGCGGCGGTCGAGGCGCTGCGCGAGGTGCGGGCGATGATCGACCGCTCGCCGCTGCGGGTCAGCTTCCCGGTGGAGGTGCGTACGGCGCCGGCCGACGACATCGCCCTGTCCACGGCGTCGGGCCGGGAGAGCGCCTATGTCGCCGTGCATATGTACCGGGGCACTCCGTACCGCGCGTATTTCACGGCGGTGGAGCGGATCATGACGGCGCACGGCGGGCGGCCCCACTGGGGCAAGGTGCACACGCGCGACGCGGAGTATCTGGCGGAGGTCTATCCGCGGTTCGGCGAGTTCACGGCGGTACGGGACCGGCTGGACCCGGACCGGGTGTTCGGCAACGACTATCTGCGGCGGGTGCTGGGCGACTGACGTCCGCCGTCGTCTCTCATCCGACGCCCCCGGACTGGTCGGCAGACCCGGACCGGCCCGACTGGCCCGACTGTGCGGGCGGGGTGGGCGTGGACGGAGGTGTGGGCGTCGGGGTGGGAGACGGGTCGCCGCCGGAAGACGCCGAGGGGTCGGGAGTGGGCTCGGGGTCGGGGCCGGTCGTCGGGTCGCCGCCGGAGCCGTCCGGGGCGTCGGGGCTCTGGCCGCCGCCGGGAGTCTGCCCCTGGCCCTCCTCCTGACCGGGCCGCGAGTTCGGGTCACCGCCGCCGTCGTCGTCACCGGGGGCCGGAGGCGGGGAGTCCGTCGATGACGTTCCGCCGGACGGGGACCCTCCGCCGCTGCCGCCGCCCCCTGTGACGACGGAGCCGATAGTGGTGCCCTTGCCTCCGCCCAGCTCGGAGCCGGAGGCCAGTTCGTACGCCGTGATGCCGCCCATCGCGACGGCGAACACGACCCCTGCCGCGAGGGCGGACCGCTTCCAGCCGCGCATCCGAGTGCCGTGCGTGGTGGCCTCGTTGTACTCGCCGTACTGGATGCCCTCCGAGGCGGGATTGGCCTGCCGCCGCTTGGACTGCACGGTCGCATCACGGATCTGCTCCCCCGTGCGCCGGAAGAGATGCTGGAAGACCGGGCCTCCGCAGGTGGCGACGACGCTGACGACGCCGGCGCCGAGAATGGTTCCGTACACGCCGAGTTGAGAGGCGAGCACCGCGGCGGCGACAGCGGCGAGCGTGCTGCCCGCGACCTGGGGAACGCTCAGCTCAAGCCGCCGGTTTGCCGTTTCGCCCTGTTTCGGCTTGTGATCCATCTCCGTCCCTTCAGCACCCAAGGTCCCTTCAGTCCCGGCATGCACCAGGTAGGGACATTTGAGCGAAGGGAATAGTTCCGTATCTGCCGATTCTGTGAAGCAGAACACCCGCCCACCGGCGCTTATGACGCCCTGTTCCGCCCCTGGTGAGAAGTTCGGCGGCGCGGCGGTCCACCCTCGTGGCCCGAATGGAGTACTGTGGCGAGCCCTGGGCCCGTCTCCCTTTCGGGTGTTCGGGCCCCAGGTAGGGGGCCGAAGGCGGCGCTCAATCCGGCGGCGTCGCTACACCGCACGGGTGCCTGCTGTCCAGAGTGACGATCTCCGTTACTCAGAGTGGCAAAAGGGTAACCGTGCCATAACGGCGATCCAGGGCGTGTGCCCGACACGCCGGGCAACTCGGCAAGGTTGTGGCAGGCTGCACCCGGGCAGGCCACACTCGACTAGCGGAAGCAGCGACGCACGTGACGTCGGCAGGCACCACCCGGGAGGTCCCCATGCCCGAACTGCGTGTCGTGGCCGTCTCCAACGACGGCACACGGCTGGTGCTGAAGGCTGCGGACAGTACGGAATACACGCTTCCGATTGACGAGCGGCTGCGCGCCGCCGTACGCAACGACCGCGCCCGTCTCGGCCAGATCGAGATCGAGGTGGAGAGCCATCTCAGGCCGCGTGACATCCAGGCGCGTATACGCGCGGGCGCGTCGGCGGAAGAGGTCGCACAGCTCGCCGGGATTCCGGTGGAACGGGTGCGGCGCTTCGAGGGCCCGGTGCTCGCGGAGCGCGCCTTCATGGCGGAGCGCGCCCGCAAGACCCCGGTGCGCCGTCCCGGCGAGAACACCGGGCCGCAGCTCGGCGAGGCCGTGCAGGAGCGGCTGATGCTGCGCGGCGCCGAGAAGGACACAGCGCAGTGGGACTCCTGGCGCCGGGACGACGGCACCTGGGAGGTGCTGCTCGTCTACCGGGTGGCGGGTGAGCCGCACTCGGCGAGCTGGACGTACGATCCGCCGCGGCGGCTGGTGCAGGCCGTCGACGACGAAGCGCGGGCGCTGATCGGCGAGACAGACGACACGATCACGACGGCGCAGGAGCCGAGCTTCCCGTTTGTGCCGCGGATCGCGCGGCTGCCGAGGGAGCGGACGGATCGTCATGACCGTCACCAGGACCGGAATGACCGGGATCCGGACAGGGCGTCGGACCAGCGGCCCGAGCGGGCCGAAAAACCCGACGACGACGGGGGCGGCGAGCGGGACTCCCTGACCAGCCTGCTGGAGGCGGTGCCGAGCTTCCGGGGCGACATGGTGGTGCCCGAGCGGGCCGCGGCCGCGGAGCCCGCCGCCCAGTCGGCGGAGTCCGCGGCCGAGGAGCCCGAGTCGGAGGAATCGGTTGCCCCCGCGGCGTCCGCGGGCGCGGGGTCCGCGTACGCGGACGTCCTGATGCCGCGGTCGGTCTCGGGTCACCGGGACCGGCTCACCGGCACGACCGACCGCCAGGCGGAGGCGGATGGTGTGCGGCCGGGGCGGCGGGCGGCGGTGCCGAGCTGGGACGAGATCGTTTTCGGCACGCGCCGCAAGAAGCAGGACTAACGGGGGTCGTGTGGGGGGCTTCGCCCCCCACACCCCCGGCGGGGTGCCTGATCCCCCACCCGCCCGGGCCACGGGCCCGGCTGGGGCGGCGGCGCGTCAGGGGGCGGGGTCAGGCCCCGTCGCGACCCCCCGGGAGGGGTCCCGTACCCACTCGGACCACGACCCGGCGTACAACGCCCCGCGGAACCCCGCGATCTCCAGCGCCAGCACCTCGTGCGCGGCCGAGACCCCGGACCCGCAGTACACGCCGATCTCCTTCGCGTCCTCGGACGCGCCCAGGGCGCGGAAGCGCTCCGCCAAGGCGTCGGCGGGCAGGAAGCGGCCGTCGGGCCCCGCGTTCTCCGTGGTGGGCGCGGAGACCGCGCCGGGGATGTGCCCGGCGACGGGGTCGATCGGTTCCGTCTCCCCCCGGTACCGCTCCCCCGCCCGCGCGTCCAGCAGCAGCCCGCTGCGCGCATGCTGCGCAGCCCCGTCCGCGTCCAGCAGCGGCATCGCGCCGGGGACCGGGGTGAAGTCACCGGGCGGGGGCGCCGGCTCCTCGGTCGACAGGGGCCCGCGCCAGGCGGGGAGGCCGCCGTCGAGGACGCGTACCTCCTCGTGCCCGGTCCACCGCAGGAGCCACCACGCACGCGCCGCGGCCCACCCGATCCCCCCGTCGTACACCACGACCGGCGTCCCGGCCGACAGCCCGGCCCGGCGCATCGCCGCGCCGAACGCCGCCAGGTCCGGCAGCGGATGCCGGCCGCCGGCGCCGGGCGGCGAGGCCAGTTCCGCGTCGAGGTCGACGAAGACCGCGCCGGGCAGATGCCCCTGCTCGTACGCGCCGCGCCCATGCGGCCCGCCCAGCTGCCAGCGGATGTCGAGCAGCAGCGGCGGCCGCGGCCCGGTCAGCTCGGCGGCGAGTTCGGCAGCGGAGATGATGGGGTCCATGCGGCCATCCTCGCGCACGGGACCGCTGATCCGTAATGCCGCCGAACCGGCGGGGCTCGCCGCCGAACCGGAAAGCACATGACAAAACCGGCGTCCGCGAACGGGAACCCGCCAAATCCGGCGCGGTCAGGGCGCATCCGCGGCAGGGTGGTGCCACCATCTGCACGGGGCGTCACGGCCGGATCACCTGCGGCGAGCGCCCTGTCCCCCCGCACGGCCACCAAAATGGTCCGAGGAGTGAGTGACGACGATGACCGAGGCGGCGACTCGGCACGCGCCCGGCGCACCCTGCTGGGTGAGCCTGATGGTGCACGGCCTGGATGCTACGCAGGAGTTCTACGGCGATCTGTTCGGCTGGGAGTTCTCGCCCGGCCCCGGTCAGCTCGGCCCGTATGTGCGCGCGCTGCTCGGCGGCAAGGAAGTCGCCGGGATCGGGCGGCTTCCGGCCGACCGGCATCTGCCGATCGCCTGGACCCCGTATCTGGCGACGGATGACGCGGACGCCACGGCGGAGACGATCCGCAGCTGCGGCGGCACGGTCGGGGTCGGTCCGCTGGACGCCGCCGACGCCGGGCGCATGGCCATCGCCAGCGACCCCTCGGGCGCGGTCTTCGGCATCTGGCAGGCGGCCGCCCACCGTGGCATCGCACTGCGCGGCGCACACGGCACGCCCGTCTGGAACGAACTGCTGACCCAGGAGACCGCGTCGGTCGCCAAGTTCTACCAGACGCTGTTCGGTTATCACGTGGAGCGGGCCGAGCCGGGGGACGCGGACTGTGTGACGCTGCTCCTCGACGGCCGTCCCGTGGCCGCGCTGCACGGTCTGGGCAGCGCCCTGCCGCGCGACTGCGGACCGCACTGGATGACGTACTTCGAGGTGACGGACACCGACGAGGCGGTCCGGCGCGTCGTGGAGCTCGGCGGGCGGGTGCTGCGGCCGCCCCGCGAGGGGACCGCCGGGCGGCTGGCGACGGTGGCGGACCCGGAGGGCGCGGTGTTCACGGTCGTACGCTCCGCGGAGCGCTGAGCGCGCGACAGGGGGCCGACGGCCGGCTCAGCCGGAGGTGACGGGCAGGACGTCCGGTGAGAGCGCGGCCGCGCGGGCGCTGGCGGCCGTCATCCTGCGGCGGTGGTGACGGCGGCACAGGACCTCGTAACCGATCTCGTCCGGCGACTGGTTGACGTCGCCGACGACCACCTGCGCGCCTTCGACGACCATCTGGCCGCCGATGGTGCGCGCGTTGTGCGTGGCCCGGGCGCCGCACCAGCAGAGCGCCTCGACCTGGAGGACCTCCACCCGGTCGGCCAGCTCGACGAGCCGCTGCGAGCCGGGGAAGAGCTTGGAGCGGAAGTCGGTGGTGATGCCGAACGCGAAGACGTCGAGCCCCAGATCGTCGACGACGCGGGCGAGCTGGTCGATCTGTTCCGGGGCGAGGAACTGCGCCTCGTCGGCGATGACGTAGTCGCAACGCCCGCCCTTGGAAAGCGTGTCGACGACGTACGCGTAGAAGTCGAAGCCGTCCGCGGCCTCGACGGCGTCGGTGACCAGGCCGAGCCGGGAGGAGAGCTTTCCCTCGCCCGCCCGGTCGTCCCTGGTGAAGATCATGCCCTGGAGTCCGCGGGCGGATCTGTTGTGCTCGATCTGCAGAGCGAGGGTGCTCTTTCCGCAGTCCATCGTTCCGGAGAAGAACACCAGCTCGGGCATGGGGAAGCGACGGCCTTTCAGGTCGGTCGGGGGGGAAGGGCGATGCCGCCGCGGGCGGCGTGATGGAGCTATGAGCGTACTTCGAGGAGGGGGACGAGCTGTTCGACGGGGGTCATGGAGCCGTGCATGCCGACCATCGCGGACTCGTTGGGCTCCTGGACGGAGGCGGTGATCGCCACATCGTCGCAGGCCGCGGCGATGACATCGCCGATGCGGCCGTAGACGCGCTCGTCGATCCGCGGGCCGAACCAGCCCGCCTCGATCGCCTCGTCCCGGCTCGCCACCCAGAAGCGGTCCCCCAGCACCTCGCGCCAGACCGCCAGCACATCCGCCTGGGCGCCGGGGACGGCGTAGACATGGCGGGCGCGGCCCTCGCCGCCCAGCAGGGCGACTCCGGCGCGCAGCTCCCAGTCCTCGTCGACGTCGATGCGCGACTCCTCGTCGAAGGGGATGTCGATCATGCCGTGGTCGGCGGTGACATAGAGCGCGGCGCGGGGCGGAAGCTGTTCGGCGAGGCGCTGGACCAGCCGGTCGACGTACATCACCTGGCCGCGCCAGGCGTCGGAGTCCACGCCGAAGCGATGCCCCTTGCCGTCGACCTCGCTGTAATAGGTGTAGATCAACGAGCGGTCGCCCGCGGCCAGTTGCGCGGCGGCCAGGTCCACCCGGTCCTCGCCGGTCAGACGGCCGTGGAAGGTGCCGCCGCTGAGTGCGATCTTCGTCAGGGGTGTCTGCGCGAAGTCGGGGGACGACACCTGGGCGGTGTGGACGCCCGCCGCGGCGGCGAGCTGGAAGACGGTCGGGTACGGCTGCCAGGCCGCCGGGTCCGTGTACGGCCGCCAGCGCAGCTGGTTCATCAGCTCGCCGGTGTCCGGGTTGCGCGCGGTGTAGCCGGGCAGCCCGTGCGCGCCGGGCGGCAGGCCGGTGCCGACGGAGGCCAGCGAGGTGGCGGTGGTGGCCGGGAAGCCGGCGGTGATCGGCCGGCCCGTGCCGCCGCGGGAGGTGGCCAGGAGCGAGGTGAGGTACGGGGCCTCGTCCGGGTGGTCCTTGATCTGCTGCCAGCCGAGGCCGTCGATCAGGAAGACGCAGTTCCGGTCGGCGGGGGCAAGTTCGGGGATCGCCGGGGTGAACCCCGGCACGCCCTGCCCGGCGGCGAGCGTCGGCAGCAGATCGGCGAGCGAGCCGACGCCGTACTCGGGTACGGGTGCGGCGCCGAGGGCGAGTGCGGCGGGTTCGTCGTCCGGCCAGGGAGCGGTGGGGGACTGCGGCTGGGCCATCAGCGCGCGGCGGCGGCCGTGGCCGCGGTGGCTTCGGAGATCGCCTGGGCGAAGGCGAGGGTCTGCCGGACGGCGTCCGGTCCGTCGCCCGCCTCGCTGACGCGCAGGCTCAGATCGTCGGCGGTGGCGTTGCCGGTGTAGCCGTGGTCGGCTTCGCAGTTCGGGTCGCCGCAGGCGGCGGGCTCCAGATCGAGGCGGGATACCGCGCCCCAGCCGACCGTCAGCACGACCTCGCGGGGCAGGGTGCCCGGGGTGTACGACTCCGGGTTGGAGACGACCCGGCTGACCACCACCGACGAGATGCGGTCGAGCTTGACCGACTCGGTGGAGGTGGTGGCGTACGGCGTCGGGGAGCTGGAGTCGGCGGCCTGCTCGTCGGTGTGGCTGACGATGAAGCGGTTGGGCGTCAGGACGAGGACGGTGACATGGCGGCGGACCTCGTTGGCGTCAAAGGTGGTCTCCTGGTGCACCAGGTACGAGGCGATCTGCTCGCCGCCGACGGCGGCCTCCACCGCCTCGGCCACCAGAGCGGGGTAGTAGCCGCTGCGCTCGATCGCCGCGCGCAGCCCCTGGGTCGTCGTACCGGTCTTCGCCATGCGGTCCATCCTACGGGGCTGCGGGAAGGGTGGGCGCTTTAGTAGCTGGGGAGCCGGCGGGGGCCCAGGTCGGTGCGGGCGGGGGGTGGGGCGAGGCGTACGGAAGCGCCGAGGACGGAGAGGCCGCGCTGGGCGACGGCGACCGGCTCCAGGCTGACGCCGACCACTTCGGGGTGGTCGTCTACGAGCCGGGACACCCGCTGGAGCAGTTCCTCCAGCGCCGGGGTGTCCACGGGTGCGGAGCCGCGCCAGCCGAAGAGGAGGGGTGCGGTCCGGATGGTTCTGATCAGTTCGGCGGCGTCCCGGTCGGTGACGGGGACGAGCCGGTGGGCGGTGTCTCCGAGCAGCTCGGACGCCGCCCCGGCGAGCCCGAAGGACAGCACCGCGCCGACGGCGGGGTCGATGGCGGCGCGTACGACGGTGTCGACGCCGCGGGGCGCCATGGCCTGCACCACGGGCTGCAGTTCCTCGGGCTTCCCGAGGGCGGCGGTCAACTCCGCGTAGGCCCTGCGCAGTTGTGCCTCGCCCGTCAGATCGAGCCGTACGCCTCCGAGGTCGGGGCGGTGGCGCAGGTGCGGGGCGGTCGTCTTGAGGGCCACGGGGTAGCCGAGGCGCTCGGCGGCCGCGACGGCCGCGTCGGGCGTGGGCGCGGGGAGGGCGGGCAGTACGGGGATGCCGTACCGCGCGAGGAGCGCGTGGGCGTCCTGGGGGGCGAGCGCCATGCCGCGCGGGTCGGCGTCCTGGCCGAGCGCCGCGGCGATCAGGGCGGCGGCCCCCTGCTCGTCGATGTCGTCGTACTCCGGCACCCTGCCGGGGTCGGCGGCCTGCCGCCGCCACTGCGCGTACCGCACGGCTTCGGCGAGCGCCCGCACGGCTCGCTCGGCGGCGGGGTACGCGGGGATCGCGGCCCGCGCGCCGGCGACCGGGCCGTACACGTCCGCGTCCCCGGAGCCCGACGCCTCACCCGCGTCCGGCGCACGGCCCGCCCCGGGCGCCGAGGACTCCCCGCCGGCCGCCCCGACGCGCCCGGGACCGGCATGCCGCTCAGTCGGTGTGCGGCCTGCGTCGACGGGTGGGCGCAAGCCGCCCTGCGCGGCGGTGACCGACTCGTCTGCGTCTCCCGCGCGTGCTCCGGATGTGACGCCGGGCGTGGCCTGGCGCACGCCGGGGCCGCCGCCCTGCCGCGGCTTCTCCGGCGGGCCGGAAGCTGCCGCGCCCGGCGCGGCCGCCCGCGCATCGCCGGTCGTCCCCCAGCCCGCGTCGGCGGCGTGCCCAGGGTGGGGCCGCTCCCCGGCGCCGTACGCCTCCGGCGGTGGAGCTGTGGGCGGCGGGGCCGTCGGGGGCCCGCCGCGGGGCCCCGCTGTGCCGGCCGCGGCGGCGAGGGCTTCGGCGAGGCCGCCCAGCTCGACGTGGACGACCGCGACGGGCTTCGCCGGGGAGGCGCCCGCCGCGTCCTGGAGTGCGGCGGCGAGGACCTCCCCGTCGCCGGACTCCGTCACGCCGTCCTCGGCGACCCAGGGGATCGCCGTGACCACCACCGCGTCGCACGCGTCGTCCGCCAGCGCCTCGGCGAGCGCGGCGCGGAAGTCGGCGGGCGTCGCGGCGGTGGTCAGATCGCGCGGCGGCAGCGGGCGCAGCCCCTCCGTGAGGCAGGCGTCGTAGGTGAGGAGCCCCAGGGACTCGGAGTTGCCGAGGATTGCGACGCGGGGACCGGCCGGCAAGGGCTGGTCGGCGAGCAGCAGTCCGGCGTCGATGAGTTCCGTGACGGTGTCCACGCGGATCACGCCCGCCTGGCGCAGCAGCGCCGAGACCGTGGCGTCCGGGATACGGGTCACGGGCACCGCGTGCCCCGGCGGCGCGCTCCCGCTGTGGCGTGCGCCCTTGACGACCACGACCGGCTTGACGGCCGCCGTACGCCGGGCCAGCCGGGTGAATTTGCGGGGGTTGCCGATCGACTCCAGATAGAGGAGGACGACATCGGTTTCGGGGTCCTCGTGCCAGTACTGGAGGAAGTCGTTGCCGGACACGTCCGCCCGGTTGCCGGACGAGATGAAGGCGGACAGGCCCGCGCCGCGCCGGTGCAGCCCGGACAGCAGGGCGATGCCGATCGCGCCGGACTGGGTGAACAGACCGATGCGGCCGCGCGCCGGGGAGTGCGGTGCGAGGGAGGCGTTGAGCCGGACGGCGGGCGCGGTGCTGATGATCCCGAAGGAGTTGGGGCCGATGATCCGCATCCCGTACGAGCGGGCCTGCCGTACCAGTTCGCGCTGTCGCTCCCGTCCGTCCGGCCCGCTCTCCGCGTATCCGGCGGTGACCACGACCAGGCCCTGCACCCCGTGCTCGCCGCAGTCGGCGACCGCGTCGGGGACCCGCTCGGCCGGTACGGCGACGACGGCCAGGTCCACCCGCTCGCCGCCGCGTTCGACGATCTCGCCGACGGAGCGGAAGGCCGGGACCCCGTCCGCCTCGGTCCAGTCCTCGGGGAAGGCGCGGTTGACCGCGTATGTGCGGCCGGTGTAGCCGCTGGCGAGGAGGTTGCGCAGGACGGTGCGCCCGACGCCGCCGGACGCCCGGCCGACGCCCACGACGGCGATGGAGCCGGGGGCGAGCAGCCGTCGTACGGAGCGGGCCTCGGCGCGCTGCTCGCGGGCGCGCTGGACCGCGAGGGACCGGGCGGTCGGCTCCAGGTCGAGGGTCAGATGCACGGAGCCGTCCTCGAAGCTGCGCTTCTGGGTGTAGCCGGCGTCCGTGAACACCTTGATCATTTTGTTGTTGGCGGGCAGCACCTCGGCGACGAAGCGGCGGATACCCCGTTCCCTGGCGACCGCGGCGATGTGCTCCAGCAGTGCGGAGGCCAGTCCGCGTCCCTGGTGGGCGTCCTGGACGAGGAAGGCGACCTCTGCCTGGTCGGCCGGCGCGGGCGCGGGCCGGCCGGCGGCGTCGATCCGGTCGTAGCGGACGGTGGCGATGAACTCGTCGCCGACGGTGGCGGCGAGTCCCACCCGGTCCACGTAGTCGTGATGGGTGAAGCGGTGGACGTCGCGGGCGGACAGCCGCGGGTAGGGCGCGAAGAAGCGGTAGTACTTCGACTCGTCGGAGACCTGCTCATAGAAGCTGACCAGGCGTTCCGCGTCGGCGGCTGTGATGGGCCTGATGTGCGCCGCGCCGCCGTCGCGCAGCACTACATCCGCCTCCCAGTGGTCGGGATAGGCGTGGTCGGGCGGCGTCCGCATGGGAAAATCGTACGGCCCGTCCACCGCTCGCGTCGGCGAATGACCGGGCCGCTGCCGGGCAGCCCCCAACCCATGAGAGACTGGTCTAGACAACCGCTAGCACCTGAAGGGCAACACCATGGCTGAGCGCCGCGTCAACGTCGGGTGGGCCGAGGGCCTGCACGCCCGCCCCGCCTCCATCTTCGTCCGCGCCGCCACGGCTTCCGGCGTCCCCATGACGATCGCCAAGGCCGACGGCAACCCGGTCAACGCCGCCTCCATGCTCGCGGTGCTCGGGCTGGGCGCGAAGGGCGGCGAGGAGATTGTGCTCGCCTCCGACTCCGAGGACGCCGAGGCTGCTCTGGACCGGCTGGCCAAGCTGGTCGCCGAGGGGCTTGAGGAACTGCCCGAGACCGTCTGAATCCCTTCAGGCCGCACCGGCTGGATTAAACGAAGCCGGCTGCATCCCGAATTCGGGATGCAGCCGGCTTCGCCATATTCAGGCAGCAACCGAAAATGCCCCTGAGTCGCCTTTCGGCGCCACCTGAATAACTAGCCCCACTTTTGTATACGGGGCTCTTGTTAACTTCGGACGCCCGCTGTGTTTACGGCGTGTTGCGAAGTCCTCACCCGCTCCGGGCGGCGCAGCCGGTGCGCGGCCGCCGCGCGTTCGGCGTGCAGCGCGGTGAGCGCCCGCGCCCGCTCCGCGTCGCCGCGCGCCACCGCGTCCACGATCGCGCCGTGCTCGGCCCAGGACTCCACGGGCCGGGCCGGCCGCTCGACCGCGTACATCCAGGCGATCTTGTGGCGGAGCTGGGTGAGCAGCGTGACCAGCCCCGGGCTGCCGGACGCCTGGGCAAGCGTCTCGTGGAACCAGCCGCCGAGTGAGCGCAGATCCTCCCCCTGGCCCCGGCGGGCCCGCTCCTGCCCCAGCCTGACCAGGCCGCGCAGCACCTTCAGATGGGCCTCGGTGCGGCGCTGGGCCGCGCGCGCGGCGGCCAGCGGCTCCAGCAGCTGGCGGATCTCCAGCAGGTCGGCGGCTTCCTGCTCGGTGGGTTCGGCGACGCAGGCGCCGGCGTGCCGCCGTGTGGTGACGAAGCCCTCGGACTCCAGCGTGCGCAGGGCCTCGCGCACGGGGACCCGGGAGACTCCGTAGCGGCGCGCCAGCAGTTCCTCGGTCAGCCTGCCGCCGGGGGCGAATACGCCGGAGACGATGTCGTCGCGGATCGCTGTGCATACCGAGTGCGCGGGAATGCGCATGACCCAACCTCCGCCTTAATCCACAGGAAACGCAGCCGATTGACGCCTGTTCGGCGACTCTAAGGCAGCGGACCGAATTTTCCGATGCCTTGCTGAGAATCATGGATATCTTTTGGCCAGCGGGGGATCGGGCGCGGCGCGAGCGCATCAAGGCCCCGGCGGCAATCGCCAGGGCCCTGACGGCGGCGAACAGGACCGGGCCGGGGCGGGGTGGCCGGGCCTGATCCGGTCGGGCCGGCTCGGGACGGTCGGTCAGACGTTGACGCCGTGCGAGCGCAGATAGGCGACCGGGTCGATGTCGGAGCCGTAGTCGGGGGTCGTACGCGCCTCGAAGTGGAGGTGCGGGCCCGTCGAGTTGCCGGTGGAGCCGGAGATGCCGATCTGCCCGCCCGCGGCGACCGACTGGCCGACGGAAACGGTGATCGCCGACAGATGGCCGTACTGGGTGTAGGTGCCGTCGTTCATCCGCAGAACGACGTTGTTGCCGTAGGCGCCGCCCCAGCCGGCCTCGACGACGGTGCCCGCGCCAACGGCGACAACCGTCGAGCCCGCGGGGGCGCGGAAGTCGACGCCGGAGTGGCTGCCGGAGGACCAGAGCGCACCGCCGGCCTTGTAGCCGGTGGTGACGAAGGTGCCGGCGACCGGGAGGCGGTAGGCGAGGCGCTTGCGCTCCGCCTCACGGGCGGCGCGCTCCTTGGCCTCACGGGCCTCCTTGGCGCGCTGCTCGGCCTTGCGCTTCGCCTCGGCGGCAGCCTTGGCGCGGGCCTTCGCCTTGGCCTCGGCCTCTTCGGCGGCCTTCTTCTGTGCGGCGGCCTGGGCGGCGATCTCGTCGGCGAGGGAGGTGACGGGGGCGACGAGCTGGTTCAGGCCGGTCTCCTCGGCGGCCGCGCTGACGCCGGTCTCGGCGGCGACGGCGGGGGCGGCGAGGGTTCCGATGACGCCGGTGGTGGCGAGGGTCGCGACGCCGGCCAGGTTCGCGCTCCTGCGCGTCAGTCGGCTCGGGGCACGGTGCTTCCCGGTGGCACGGGTGAACGCCATGGAGAGGCTGATCCTTTCCTTCCTTCTCGCCTACCGGGTTAGCTGACGGGTTCGGAGCAGGAAGGTCTCCTACGGGCACCGGCCGCGCGGCAGCGCGGCGGCGTCCGATTCACCCCGGGGAATTGGGTCCCCGGCTCCCCTGGCTCACGCCTGGCGGGGACTCGGCGATGGCTGCCCGTGCCGCGGGCGCGGCGGGACATGGGCGGACAGCCGGACCGACGCTAGGCGGCTCATCTTTCAATCACCAAACGGACAGCCTGTTTTGTAGCGCACGCCACAGGGCATACACGCCGCCTCACTAACAAAACAGACATAAGGCGAAACCCCGGCAATGCACTCATTGCCGGGGCGTCAGTCGCCGGTCACTCGCCGACTGCTCGCCGGTTAGTCGCCGGTCAGCCGGCGACCACCGTCACCTCGCCGATGCCCAGCGCCCTGACCGGCTCCTCGATCTGGGAGGCGTCCCCGACGAGGACCGTGACCAGCCGGTCGACGGGGAAGGCGCTCACGGCCGCGGCCGTCGCCTCGACCGTCCCGGTCTCGGCCAGCCGGGCGTACAGCTGCGCCTGGAAGTCGTCCGGGAGGAACTGCTCGACCTGGTCGGCGAGCGTGCCGGCCACCGAGGCGGCGGTCTCGTACTTCAGCGGGGCGACGCCCACGAGGTTCTGCACCGCGGCGTCCCGCTCGGCATCGGTGAGGCCCTCGGCGGCGAGCGTGCGCAGCACCTGCCACAGATCCCGCAGCGCCGGGCCGGTGTTGGGGGTGTCCACGGAGCCGCTGATCGCGAGCATCGCGGCGCCCGAGGCGTCCGGCGCGGAGCGCAGCACCTGGGCGAAGGCCCGCACGCCGTAGGTGTAGCCCTTCTCTTCCCGCAGCACACGGTCGAGGCGCGAGGTGAGGGTGCCGCCGAGGCAGTACGCCCCGAGCACCTGGGCGGGCCACTGGCGGTCATGGCGGTCGGGGCCGATCCGGCCGATGAGGAGCTGCGTCTGCACGGCGCCCGGACGGTCCACGATCACGACGCGGCCCGTGTCGTCGGCGGTGACGGGCGGTACGGGGCGGGGGGGCGCGCTGTCGCCGGTCCAGGCCCCCAGGGTGTCGGCGAGCACGGCGTCCAGGTCGACGCCTGCGAGATCGCCGACGATCACGGCCGTGGCGGTGGCGGGCCGCACATGCGCCTCGTAGAAGGCGCGCACGGCGGCCGCGTCGATCCGCGCCACGGTCTCCTCGGTGCCCTGGCGGGGCCGGGACATCCGCGAGGCCGCGGGGAACAGCTCCTTGGAGAGCTCCTTGGCGGCCCGACGGGCCGGGTTGGCCGTCTCATGCGGGATCTCGTCGAGGCGGTTGCGCACCAGCCGCTCGACCTCGTGGTCCGCGAACGCGGGCGCGCGCAGCGCCTCGGCGAGCAGGCCGAGCGCCTTGTGCAGCCGGGAGACGGGGACCTCAAGGGCGACCCGGACGCCGGGGTGGTCGGCGTGGGCGTCGAGGGTGGCCCCGCAGCGTTCGAGCTCTGCTGCGAACTCCTCGGCCGAGTGCTTGTCGGTGCCTTCGGACAGGGCGCGCGCCATGATCGTGGCGACGCCGTCGAGCCCTTCGGGCTCGGCGTCCAGCGGGGCGCCGAGGGAGATCTCGACGGCTGCCACCTGCTGGCCGGGACGGTGGCAGCGCAGCACGGTCAGGCCGTTGCCGAGAGTGCCGCGGTCGGGGGCGGGGAAGGCCCAGGGCTTGGGCTGACCGGCCGCCGGCTGCGGGTGGAGGTCCATGGTCACAACGGCGTCGCTCACTGGTCTGCCCCTTCGCGCTCGGCAGGCTCGCTGTTCTCGTCGGTCTCGGTCTCGGTGGCGGTCCCGGTCGCGTTGGCCGCGCCGTTTTCGCCGCCTTCGCCGGATTCACCGGCGGAGAGGGGCTCGTACACCAGCACCGCCCGGTTGTCGGGGCGCAGTCTGGCGGCGGCGACCGCCTGCACCTCCTCCGGGGTGATGTCCAGCAGCCGCTGGACGGCGGTGAGGGCGAGCTGCGGATCGCCGAACAGCACCGCGAACCGGCACAGTTCGTCGGCGCGGCCCGCGACCGTGCCCAGCCGGTCCAGCCACTCGCGCTCCAACTGGGCCTGGGCGCGCTCCATCTCCTCGGGCGTCGGCCCCTCCGCGGCGAACCGCGCCAGCTCCTCGTCGACGGCGGCCTCAATGGCCGGCACCTCGACCCCGCCCGAGGTCTTTACATCCAGCCAGCCGAGGGACGGCGCACCGGCCAGCCTCAGCAGGCCGAACCCGGCCGCCACGGCCGTCTGGTCGCGGCGCACCAGACGGTTGTGCAGCCGCGAGGACTCGCCGCCGCCGAGGACGGTGAGCGCCAGATCCGCGGCGTCGCACGCGCGCGTGCCGTCGTGGGGCAGCCGGTAGGCCGCCATCAGGGCGCGCGCCGGGACGTCCTCGCGGATCTCCTGGCGGAGCTGCTCGCCGACGAGGTCGGGCAGGGCGCCGTCGCGCGGGGGCTGCTTGCCCTCGTGGGAGGGGATGGAGCCGAAGTACTTCTCGATCCAGGCGAGCGTCTGCTCCGGGTCGATGTCGCCTACGACCGACAGCACCGCGTTGTTCGGCGCGTAGTACGTACGGAAGAAGGCGCGGGCGTCCTCAAGGGTCGCCGCGTCCAGATCGGCCATGGAGCCGATCGGTGTGTGGTGGTACGGGTGGCCCTCGGGGTAGACGAGGGCGGTGAGCCGCTCGAACGCCGTGCCGTACGGCACGTTGTCGTACCGCTGGCGGCGCTCGTTCTTGACCACGTCGCGCTGGTTCTCCATCGACTCGTCGTCGAGGGCGGCGAGCAGTGAGCCCATGCGGTCGGCTTCCAGCCACAGGGCCAGCTCCAGCTGGTGGGCGGGCATGGTCTCGAAGTAATTGGTGCGCTCGAAGCTGGTGGTGCCGTTGAGCGATCCGCCCGCGCCCTGCACCAGCTCGAAGTGGCCGTTCCCCGTCACCTGGGCGGAGCCCTGGAACATCAGGTGCTCGAAGAGGTGGGCGAGGCCGGTGCGGCCCTTGACTTCATGGCGCGAGCCGACGTCGTACCAGAGGCAGACCGCGGCGACCGGGGTCAGATGGTCCTCGGAGAGCACCACGCGCAGGCCGTTGGCCAGCCGGTGCTCTGTCGCCGTCAGGCCGCCTGTGCCGGCCTGCGCTGTGGCCGTGTGACCCATGGGCATGTAGGTCCCTTCGATCGCGATAAGGAGAACGTGATGGAGAAGTCCTGCCACTGTATGCAAGCGGGCTGACACCTGGCGAAGTTCCCCGGGCGGACGTGACCGGGTCGCGGTCGGGCTTGTCGGTGGGACGGTCCACAATGGTCGGCGTCACATCCAGTTCTGGCACGTGAAGGAGCAGCAGCCGCGATGGCCCGCCGCAGTACGAAGACCCCGCCGCCGGAGGATTTCGAGGAGCGGATCCTCGACATCGACGTCGTCGACGAGATGCAGGGCTCCTTCCTCGAGTACGCCTACTCGGTGATCTACTCCCGTGCCCTGCCGGACGCCCGTGACGGCATGAAGCCGGTCCACCGCCGGATCGTGTACCAGATGAACGAGATGGGGCTGCGCCCCGATCGCGGGTATGTGAAGTGCGCGCGGGTCGTCGGCGAGGTGATGGGAAAGCTGCATCCGCACGGCGACGCGTCGATCTACGATGCGCTGGTGCGGATGGCCCAGCCGTTCTCCATGCGGCTGCCGCTGGTGGACGGCCACGGCAACTTCGGCTCGCTGGGCAATGACGACCCGCCCGCGGCCATGCGGTACACCGAGTGCCGGATGGCCGATGCGACGTCGCTGATGACCGAGTCGATCGACGAGGACACAGTCGACTTCACCCCCAACTACGACGGTCAGG
This sequence comes from Streptomyces sp. PR69, assembly GCF_026420845.1. Classification (GTDB taxonomy): domain Bacteria; phylum Actinomycetota; class Actinomycetes; order Streptomycetales; family Streptomycetaceae; genus Streptomyces. The sequence goes on from NZ_JAOWCB010000011.1 coordinate 103,699, forward strand.
AGCGCGAGCCGGTCGCGCTGCCCGCCGCCTATCCGAATCTGCTGGTCAACGGCGCTTCGGGGATCGCGGTCGGCATGGCGACCAATATGCCGCCGCACAATCTGGGCGAGGTCATCGCCGCCGCCCGGCATCTGATCAGGCATCCGGGCGCGGACCTCGACACCCTGATGCGCTTCATCCCCGGCCCCGATCTGCCCACCGGAGGCAGGATCGTCGGGCTGAACGGCATCCGGGACGCCTACGAGACGGGCCGCGGCAGCTTCAAGATCCGCGCCACCGTTGCCGTCGAGAACGTCACAGCGCGCCGCAAGGGCCTGGTCGTCACCGAACTGCCCTTCACCGTCGGCCCGGAGAAGGTGATCGCCAAGATCAAGGATCTGGTGTCGGCGAAGAAGCTCCAGGGCATCGCGGACGTCAAGGACCTCACCGACCGCCAGCACGGTCTGCGGCTCGTCATCGAGGTGAAGAACGGCTTCATCCCTGAGGCGGTGCTGGAGCAGCTCTACAAGTTGACGCCGATGGAGGAGTCCTTCGGCATCAACAACGTGGCGCTGGTCGACGGCCAGCCGCTGACGCTCGGGCTGAAGGAGCTGCTGGAGGTCTATCTCGACCACCGCTTCAATGTGGTGCGGCGGCGCAGCGAGTTCCGGCGGGGCAAGAAGCGGGACCGGCTGCATCTGGTGGAGGGCCTGCTGGTCGCCCTGCTCGACATCGACGAGGTCATCCGCCTCATCCGGTCGAGCGAGAACTCGGCCCAGGCGAAGGAGCGGCTGATGGACCGCTTCTCGCTGAGCGAGGTCCAGACGCAGTACATCCTGGACACGCCGCTGCGCAGGCTCACCAAGTACGACCGGATTGAGCTGGAGGGCGAGCGCGACAAGCTCAATGCCGAGATCCAGGAGCTGACCGAGGTCCTGGAGTCGGACGCCAAGCTGCGCCGGCTCGTCTCCTCGGAGCTGGCCGCGGTGGCGAAGAAGTTCGGCGCCGACCGGCGCACGGTGCTGCTGGAGTCCGCGGGCGCCCCGGCGGCCGCGGCGGCGCTGGAGGTCGCCGACGACCCGTGCCGGGTGCTGCTCTCCTCGACCGGGCTGCTGGCGCGCACGCGCACGGCCGAGCCGCTGCCCGCGGAAGGCGGCAGGCGAGCCAAACACGATGTGATCATCTCGGCGGTGCCCGCGACACAGCGCGGCGAGGTGGGCGCGGTGACCTCGGCCGGGCGGCTGCTGCGGCTGTCGGTGATCGACCTGCCGCAGCTTCCCGAGACGTCGGCCGCGCCAAACCTGGCGGGCGGGGCGCCGCTCTCGGAGTTCCTGACGCTCGACGCGGACGAGTCCGTGGTCTGTCTCACCACGCTCGACGAGTCCTCACCGGGCCTCGCGATCGGCACGCTGCAGGGTGTGGTCAAGCGCGTCGTGCCGGACTATCCGGCGAACAAGGAAGAGCTGGAGGTCATCGCCCTCAAGGAGGGCGACCGGATCGTGGGCGCGGCCGAGCTGCGCACGGGCGAGGAGGATCTGGTCTTCATCACCTCCGATGCGCAGTTGCTGCGGTACCCGGCCGCGCAGGTCCGTCCGCAGGGACGTGCCGCGGGCGGCATGGCGGGGATCAAGCTGGCCCACGACGCCCGGGTGATCTCCTTCACCGCCGTCGACCCGGCGGCCGACGCCGTGGTGTTCACCTGCGCGGGCTCGCAGGGCACGCTCGACGACACCATCACCTCGGCGAAGCTCACCCCGTTCGACCAGTATCCGCGCAAGGGCCGGGCGACCGGCGGCGTGCGCTGCCAGCGCTTCCTCAAGGGCGAGGACGTGCTGGTCCTGGCCTGGGCGGGAGCGACCCCGGCGCGGGCCGCCCTGAAGAACGGCTCCCCGGCGGAGCTGCCGGAGCCCGACCCGAGGCGCGACGGCTCGGGCACGCCGCTGCCCAAGCAGATCGCGGTGGCAGCGGGCCCGGCGACCTGATGCCTTTTCCGGGGCCCCGCCCCCGGACCCCCGCCTCAGGCTTCGGACGGGCGGTCGTCCTGCCCGTCCGGCCGCGGCACATAGCGCAGGACGCCCCACATGCTCCGCTCGTCCGGGGCGTCCTGCGGACCGCTCTGGACGCAGGCCGCAAGCCCCTTCCGCAGCGTCTCCCGCTCGACGCCGGAGCCGATCAGCACCAGTTGGCTGAGCCGCTCCTCTGCCCGTGCCCAGGGCGCGGGATAGAACCGCAGAAACCGCCCGACGGCGTGGACCCCGTAACGGCGCTCCGGATCCCCCGCGCCGAAGTCGACGAACCCCTTGATCCGGTACAGCCCTTCGGGCCGCGCGTCGAGGAAGTCCATCAGCCGGCGCGGGTGCAGGGGCACGTCGGAGGTGAAGGCGACGCTCTCGTACACGGCGTGCGGATGGGCGTCGTGGTCGTGCTCCTCCGCGTACAGGTCCTCGAAGGAGAGCTGCCGCACGGCCTGGCTCTCCTCGTCCCGGCGCACCGCCCGGTCGAACAGCAGCTCGGGATCGACCCGGCCCTGTACGGCGCTGATCACCGCGGCCGGGGACCCTGCCCGCTCCAGCACCGACCCGATCGCGGAGCGCACCCGGTGCTGCTCCGTCCCGTCCACCCGGTCGGTCTTGTTGAGGACGATGAGATCGGCGATCCCGAGGTGCCGGTCGGTCTGAGGATGGCGCGCCCGGGTCGCGTCGAACTCCGCCGCGTCGACGACCTGCACAAGACCGCCGTACACGATCCGGTCGTTCTCGATGGCGAGGATCATCCGCACCAGTTCCTGGGGTTCGGCGAGGCCGCTCGCCTCGATGACGATCACGTCCAGGCGCGTGGACGGCCGGGTCAGCTTCTCCAGATAGTCGTCCAGTTCGCTCGCGTCGACGGCGCAGCACAGACAGCCGTTGCCCAGGGACACGGTGGAACCGACCTGCCCTGCCACGGTCATGGCGTCGATTCCGATGGAGCCGAAGTCGTTCACCATGACGCCGATGCGGGTGCCCCGGGCACTGCGCAGCAGATGGTTGAGCAGAGTCGTCTTTCCGGAGCCGAGGAAGCCCGCGAGGACGACGACGGGGATCTGCTGCGCGCTCAAGGATTGCCTCTCCTGGTGCGGTCTCGGTGTGCGGCGGACCCAGGATAGAAGGGCGGGCGAACGCGTCAGCCGGGGAGGGTTCCGCACGCCGGCGCCCAGCGCTTACCGTTCCCACGCATGAGCCCCGCACCGACCGCGTCACCCGCCCGCAGACCGCGGCTCGGCTGGCCGCGGCGGGTCTTCTCCCGCGTGCTGCTGATGGAACTGGCCATCGCCGCCGGGGTCGTGCTGCTGGCCACCGGAATGTTCCTCGCGCCGCTGAGCGCCCAGCTGGACGATCAGGCGATGCGCAGGGCGCTGGCCATCGCCCAGACCACCGCGTCCCCCGAGACGGCGGACAAGCTGCTCGGCTCACGCCCGCACCCGGACGGCCCGGTGCAGGCCGAAGCGGAACGCATCCGCAAGGCCACCGGCGCCGAGTATGTCGTGATCATGGACCGCCGGGGGGTGCGCTGGTCCCATACGACGCCCGGGCGGATCGGCCGGGTGGTCTCCACCGATCCCGGCGCGCCGCTGGCCGGCCGGCATGTGATGGAGATCGACAGCGGCACCCTCGGCCGGTCCGCCCGCGGGAAGGCGCCGCTGCGCGACAAGAGCGGCTCCATCGTGGGCGCGGTCTCGGTCGGCATCGAGTACGGCTCCGTACGCGACCGGCTGCTCGCGGCGATACCGGGGCTGCTCGCCTACGCGGGCGGGGCGCTGGCGGTCGGCGCGCTCGCGGCCTTCCTCATCTCCCGGAGGCTGCAGCGGCAGACCCACGACCTGGCCTTCTCCGACATATCCGCGCTGCTCGCGGAGCGGGAGGCGATGCTGCACGGCATCCGGGAGGGGGTGGTGGCACTGGACGCCTCGGGGCGCGTCCGGCTGCTCAACGACGAGGCTCAGCGGCTGCTCGGTCTTGACGCCGATGCGGCGGGCCGGGTGCTGGACGAGGCGCTGGGCGGCGGCGCCGGACGTACCGCCGATGTGCTGGCCGGACGGGTCGTCGGCGAGGATCTGCTCACGGTACGGGGCAGCCGCGTCCTGGTCGCCAACCGGATGCCCACCGACGACGGCGGGGCCGTGGTCACCCTCCGGGACCGCACCGAGCTGGAACGGCTGGGCCGGGAACTGGATTCCACCCGTGGTCTCATCGACGCCCTGCGCGCCCAGGACCATGAGCACGCCAACCGGCTGCACACGCTGCTGGGGCTGCTGGAGCTTCGGATGCACGACGAGGCGGTGCGGTTTCTCACGGAGGCGGTCGGGGTGCACCGGACGACTGCCGAGCAGGTCACGGAGAAGGTCCATGACCCGCTGCTCGCCGCACTGCTGGTGGGCAAGGCGACAGTGGCGGCCGAGCGGGGCGTCTCCCTGCGCCTCACACCCGGAACACTGCTCCCGGACCGGCTGGTGGACCCGCGCGGGCTGGTGACCGTCGTCGGGAATCTGGTGGACAACGCCCTCGACGCGGCGGCCGGTTCGGCCGGGGCCCGCGTGGAGGTGGAGCTGCGCGCGGAGGGCCGTACGGCGGTGCTGCGGGTCGCGGACAGCGGTCCGGGGGTGCCGCCCGACCGTCGCGAGCTGATCTTCACCGAGGGCTGGTCGACCAAGGACCGCCCTGCCCTCGGCGAACGGGGCCTCGGACTCGCCCTCGTCCGCCGCCTCGCCGAACGTCAGGGCGGCAGCGTCGCGGTGCGGGAAGCGGACGAAGGCGGCGCGCTCTTCTCGGTGGTCCTGCCTGAGGCGCTGACCGCCCCCGGAACGGTCGAAGCGCCCTCACCCGCGCCCACGCCGCCGTGCGACATCACGGCGCGGCCCCTGCTCTCCACTCCCCCCTCCCGGGCCCTGCGGGCCCGGGAGGCGCCCCCAGCACCGGGCGGCGCTCCTTGACGGGCAAACCTGCCGGTCGCGCCACTAGGCATCGATGCGCGAGCGGTCCAGCGTCGCCGCGGAGTTGCTGATGAACTCCTTGCGGGGCGCGACCTCATTGCCCATCAGCAGATCGAAGATCTGCTCGGAGGCTTCGAGGTCCCCGATGTTGATCCGGCGCAGGGTGCGATGGCGCGGGTCCATCGTGGTCTCCGCGAGCTGGTCGGCGTCCATCTCGCCCAGACCCTTGTAGCGCTGGATGGAGTCCTTGAAGCGGACGCCCTTGCGCTGGAACTCCAGCAGGGTCTCCCGCAGTTCGTTGTCCGAGTAGGTGTAGACGTACTTGTCCTGGCCCTTCTTGGGCTGGACCAGCTCGATGCGGTGCAGCGGCGGCACCGCGGCGAAGACCCGGCCCGCCTCCACCATCGGCCGCATATAGCGCTGGAAGAGCGTCAGCAGCAGACAGCGGATGTGGGCGCCGTCGACATCGGCGTCGACCAGCAGCACGATCTTGCCGTAGCGCGCGGCGTCGATGTCGAAGGTCCTGCCGGAGCCTGCTCCTATGACCTGGATGATCGCGCCGCACTCGGCGTTCTTGAGCATGTCCGAGACGGATGACTTCTGTACGTTGAGGATCTTGCCGCGGATGGGCAGCAGCGCCTGGAATTCGCTGTTCCGGGCGAGCTTGGCGGTGCCGAGCGCGGAGTCTCCCTCGACGATGAAGAGCTCGCTGCGCTCCACGTCGTCGCTGCGGCAGTCGGCGAGCTTGGCCGGCAGCGAGGAACTCTCCAGCGCGGTCTTCCTGCGCTGGGCCTCCTTGTGCTGGCGGGCCGCGATACGGGTGCGGGCGGCGGCGACGGCCTTCTCCAGCACGGCGCGGGCCTGCGCCTTGGCATCCCGCTTGGTGGAGGTCAGAAAGGCCTTCAGCTCCCTGGCCACCACATTGGCGACGATCCTGTTGGCCGCGGAGGTGCCGAGGACCTCCTTGGTCTGGCCCTCGAACTGCGGCTCCGCCAGCCGGACGGTGACCACGGCGGTAAGGCCCTCCAGGGCGTCGTCCTTGACGATGTCGTCCTCCGCGACCCGGAGCAGCTTGCTGGCGCGCAGCACCTCGTTGACCGTCTTGGTGACGGAGCGCTCGAAGCCGGTCACATGGGTGCCGCCCTTGGGGGTGGCGATGATGTTGACGAAGGACTTGACGGTGGTGTCGTAACCGGTGCCCCAGCGCAGGGCGACGTCGACGCCCAGCTCGCGGGTGACCTCGGTGGGGGTCATATGACCGCGGTCGTCGAGGACGGGGACGGTCTCCTTGAAGGTTCCCTGGCCGCTGAGGCGCAGCACATCGCAGACGGGCTTGTCGGGGGCGAGGTACTCGCAGAACTCGCTGATGCCTCCGTCGAAGCGGAAGATCTCCTCGCTTTTGCCCTCGCCCTCCAGGTCCCGCTCATCGCGGACCACGATGGTCAGCCCGGGCACCAGGAAGGCGGTCTGCCGTGCCCGCTGGTGGAGGGTGTCCAGGGAGAGTCTGGCGTCCTTGAGGAAGATCTGCCGGTCCGCCCAGAACCGCACACGCGTGCCGGTGCGGGTCCTGGGCACCCGCTTGCCCTTGATCAGGCCGCCCGACGGGTCGAAGGGGGCGTCGGGGCCCTGTTCCGTGAAGATCCCGGGCACACCGCGCCGGAAGCTGATCTTGTGGGTCGCGCTGTTGCGGTCCACCTCGACGTCGAGCCGGGCGGAGAGCGCGTTGACGACGGAGGCGCCCACTCCGTGCAGACCGCCGGAGGCGGCGTAGGAGCCGCCGCCGAACTTTCCGCCCGCGTGCAGCTTGGTCATCACGACCTCGACGCCCGAGAGGCCGGTCTTGGGCTCGACGTCGACCGGGATGCCCCGGCCGTTGTCCTTCACCTCGACGGAGCCGTCGTCGTGAAGCACGACCTCGATGTGGTCGCAGTGGCCGCCCAGTGCCTCGTCGACGGAGTTGTCGATGATTTCCCACAGGCAGTGCATCAGCCCGCGGCTGTCGGTGGAGCCGATATACATACCGGGGCGCTTGCGGACCGCTTCGAGGCCTTCAAGAACGAGCAGGTGCCGCGCGGTGTAGTTGGAACCGTCACGGTCTGCGGTCAGCAGCGCACTGGACGGCACGGACGTTTCGGCGGTCACGCGTTTCGCTCCTCGCTGAATTTCAGATGTGGCCCCGTGGGGTAAAGGCCCGGCGTCGGTCGCCGGACAGAGCGTACCGAGGCCTGGTAGAGCCGTTGTAACGCCACCCTAGTGATGTTCCATGCTAGTCCAGCATCGCATGAGTGTTCGATCCCCCGTGGGGGTGACGTGCACATCACGTTCCCTTCCAGGCATGAACCATTTAGGCTCCGGGCACGTCCTCATGAACAACCGGCAACCCGCCGGGAGGGCCCAAACGAGACAAGCAACGCGAAATCCGTAGAGCGCAGCAATACGGCTCATTCGCCGCCAACCGGCAGCAGACAGCCTCCTTGCGACGAAGTTTCAAGGAAAAGGCCCGAGCGGGAACGTTTTCGGGCTGGTTGGATGTTGACCCTGGTACGACAGCTCGTCGAGCTAGAGAAGAGGCGACGTGACTACTGTTCTGACCCCCGCGACCCCGCTGACGGCCGCTGACCGCTGCGACCGCTGCGGCGCCCAGGCGTATCTGCGCGTCGTGCTCACCAGCGGTGGCGAGCTGCTCTTCTGCGCGCACCACGGGCGCAAGTTCGAGCCGGAACTCAAGAAGATCGCCGCGGAAATACAGGATGAGACCGACCGCCTCACGGCCGCCCCGGCCAGTGCGACCGAAGAGGAGCGCTGACCTCGGATTTACGACGAGCCAAGCAAGGCCGGTCGAGCGCCGGCCGACGGGCGGCTGACCCCGGGCACCGGGGGCAGCCGCCCGCTCTCATACGGTGAGCAGGGTGAGCGGCTAACGCATCCACCGCACAGGGCGGTCAGGGCTGGGCGACCGCCGAGACCCGCGTATACACGCCCGGGCTGTCGGCCTCTCCGCATCCGCTCCCCCAGGACACCAGCCCGATGAGCTTCCCCCTGGCCACGAGCGGCCCTCCGCTGTCCCCCTGACAGGCGTCCCGCCCGCCCCTGGGATCGCCTGCGCACAGCATGGTGGACGCCAGATAGCGGCCGCCCCTCCCGCCCGGATAGGCGATCATGCATGCCTCGTCCGGAAGCACCTGCACGGAGGCGGCGCGCAGCGAGGACGCATAGCTGCCGTATCCCGTGGTGTCCCCCCAGCCGTACACCAGGGCTTCGACGCCCGGTTCATAGGCCGGATCGCCCTCGCCCGCCAGCGGAAGCGCATGGGACGCGGGCAGCGTCTCCGCGAGGGTGAGCACGGCCATGTCGGAGCTGTTGGTCCAGGCGTTGTAACCGGGGTGGATCCAGACCTCACGCACGGCGATCTCCCGTCCGCCCGCCCCGGTCAGCTCGGACCGCCCGGCGATCACCCGCAGATGGCGCAGCGCGCTGGACGGCTCGCCCAGGACGGCCCGGCTCAGACAGTGCGCGGCCGTCATCACCTCTGCCGGGCCCACCACCACGCCGCCACAGAACTGGCCTGCGCGTGCGTCGCCGAACCGTTCACGGCTGGCCAGCGCGACGGCCCAGGGGCTGTCCTCGGCTCGAACGGGAAAGCCGCCGACGACCACGCTGTCGGCGGCCGCCGGAGGCGGGGCCGGCAGTGACAGCAGCGGCGCGGCGGCCGCCACGGCCACCAGGGCGAGCGCCCGCTTCCGGACGCGTTCGAGGGCACGACGCAGGGGACGTCGCATAGGGCCTCCTGACTCTCTGCACGGCATGTGTGCACTCAGAGTCAGCCACGGGGCTCCGCCGCGCACCGCAAAGGGCTGCACATGGCGCGTGTACGCCCTCATATCCCCCGTCTGTACGACTGGAGCCGGTGTACGACTGGGAGGGGTGTAAGGGGCTGTACGGGAAAGAGCCCGGCCCCTGTGGCAGGGACCGGGCTCCGGCGCTGTGTCACTCAGCCGCAGGCTCAGTCGAGGTAGTCGCGCAGCACCTGGGAACGCGACGGGTGGCGCAGCTTTGACATGGTCTTGGACTCGATCTGGCGGATGCGCTCGCGCGTCACGCCGTAGACCTTGCCGATCTCGTCCAGCGTCTTGGGCTGGCCGTCGGTGAGGCCGAAGCGCATGGAGACCACGCCGGCCTCACGCTCGGAGAGCGTGTCGAGCACGGAGTGCAGCTGCTCCTGGAGCAGGGTGAAGCTGACCGCGTCGGCGGGCACGACGGCCTCGGAGTCCTCGATGAGGTCGCCGAACTCGCTGTCGCCGTCCTCGCCGAGCGGGGTGTGCAGCGAGATCGGCTCGCGGCCGTACTTCTGGACCTCGATGACCTTCTCGGGGGTCATGTCGAGCTCCTTGGCCAGCTCCTCCGGGGTGGGCTCGCGGCCCAGGTCCTGGAGCATCTGGCGCTGGACCCGCGCGAGCTTGTTGATGACCTCGACCATATGCACCGGGATGCGGATGGTGCGGGCCTGGTCGGCCATGGCGCGGGTGATCGCCTGACGGATCCACCACGTGGCGTAGGTGGAGAACTTGTAGCCCTTGGTGTAGTCGAACTTCTCGACGGCGCGGATGAGGCCGAGGTTGCCCTCCTGGATCAGGTCCAGGAAGAGCATGCCGCGGCCTGTGTAGCGCTTGGCCAGCGAGACGACCAGCCGGAGGTTGGCCTCCAGCAGGTGGTTCTTGGCGCGGCGGCCGTCCTCGGCGATGATCTCCAGCTCGCGCTTGAGTTTGGGGGCGAGCTTGTCGGAGTTCGCCAGCTTGTCTTCGGCGAACAGACCCGCCTCGATGCGCTTGGCGAGCTCGACCTCCTGCTCGGCGTTGAGCAGGGGGACCTTGCCGATCTGCTTGAGATAGTCCTTGACCGGGTCGGCGGTGGCGCCGGCGACGGCGACCTGCTGCGCGGGCGCGTCGTCCTCGTCGTCGTCGGAGAGGACGAAGCCCTTGCTCTCGCCTTCGGGCTCTTCCTCTTCGCCCTTGACGCCGGGCTGCACCTCGTCGAGCAGCTCTTCGGTCTCGACGGCCTCGTCGACGTCCTTCTTGGCCGCGGTCTTCTTGGCGGCCGTCTTCTTCGCGGCGGTCTTCTTCGCCGCCGTCTTCTTGGCCGCGGTCTTCTTCGCGGCCGCCTTCTTGGCAGGCGCGGCCGCCGAGGCGTCGTCGGCCGGGGCGTCGACGGCGTCCGCCATCGGCGCGGCAGCGGCGGCGACGGTCTTGGCCGCCGTCTTCTTCGCCGCCGTGGTCTTGGCCGCGACGGTCTTGGTGGCGGTGCGCTTGGCCGGGGTCTTCGCTGCGACGCTCCTGCGGGCGCGCTTAGGCGACTCCGCTGCACTGACCATCAGCGTCACACCCTCTTCCTCGAGGATCTGGTTGAGGCTGCGCAGAACATTCTTCCACTGGGTTGGCGGAATCTGGTCAGCCTCGAAGGCCCGACGCACGTCATCGCCGGCGATCTGCCCATCAGCCTTTCCCCGCTCGATGAGCGCCATCACAGACTCGGACTCGGCGATCTCCGGCGGGAGCGTACGGGATGTGCTGGCCGACACGAACAACCTCTCGGAACGATGGAAACGGCTTCCGGCCCCGCCCAGGATCGGGCCGGAGCCGACGACCACCGGGCTGCGGATGTGCCGGTGGCGCGGGCGGAACCTCAGAGCTGCAACAGCGCCGTGAACGGCTGCCGTATTCCCTCCTCGGCTGTCACCTCTTAGGTCATCGCACTGTTTCGAGGAGTGTTACGCCCAATCCACGTGGCCCGAGTCACACCCCATAGGCGACGAAACGACCAGAGTAGCCCTTCGCCGTACATTCATGTCGCCGGATCCCGGCGGATACGAGGCATCCCACGACATCCGGCGACATCCGGCGACACTCTGCGCCCAGACCCCCGCACAGCCGACCGCAACCGCGGTCAGTGCTCGCGCGGGGCGGGCACCACTCGTTCGACTTCCGGGTGGACGATGAGCAGTTGACGCATGGCCGATTCGGCGGCCTGCCCGTCGCCGGAGGCCAGGGCGTCGGCGATGCGCGCGTGCTGGGCCAGCGAGCCCTCGGTAGGGCGGTCACACGCCGTGACCGGCCCGCCGGAGACCTGGAGCGCGGCGGAGACGATCCCGGAGAGATGCTCCAGCATGCGGTTTCCGGCGAGCTGGATCAGCAGGGAGTGGAACTCCGCGTCGGCCCGGGAGAAGGTGATCGCGTCCTGCTGGGCCAGGGAGTGGCCCATGATCTCGATCATGTCGGCGAGCCGCTGCTGAGCGTCCTCGCGTCCGTGCCCCGCGGCCAGGCGGGCGGCGAGCGGCTCGATGGTCCAGCGCAGCTCGCTCAGCTCGCGGCGCTGATCGTCGCGCTGGGGGCCGAAGGCGCGCCACTCGATGATGTCGGGGTCGAGGAGGTTCCAGTCGCTGACGGGGCGGACCCGGGTGCCGACGTTGGGGCGGGCGCTGACCAGCCCCTTGGCCTCGAGGACGCGCAGGGACTCCCGCACCACGGTGCGGGATACCTCGAAGCGCTGGCCGATCTCTTCGGGCACAAGGGGGCGGTCGGCCCCCAGGTCGCCGGAGACGATCATCTGGCCGAGCTGCTGGACGAGTTGGCCGTGGAGTCCGCGGCCGCGGCTGCCGGCCGCCCGGCGGCCCGCGCGGCCCAGGTCGGCCTCGGAGCCGTCCCAGGCGGGCGGGCTGACGCGGTCGACGGCTGGCGCCTCGGCGTAGGGGTAGCGGTCGAGTTCGCCCGGGCCGGCGAGACCGGACTCGGCGGGGCGGGCGGCGGTCATCATGGTGTGCGCAAGGGTACTCACGCATCCTTTGTCGGCGCGGCTTCCGGGCCCCTTGAGGTCTTTGGTGAAAAGCACACGAAAGGGTGATCGGCGCTCGCTCCTCAATTGACGCCTTATCGGACAGGAGCGGGCAAAGAAACGGGCGTTCTCAAGGAGTTGTGAGCACCGCCGGGCGATCGCACCCTATGCGGCTATCCTCACACGCCCCTTCGGGCCTCGGCGGCGAGGAAGGCGCACACCAGCGCCGCGAGCGACAAGGCCAGTGCGGCCCCCACGGGTTGGGCGAGCAGCCGGAGCCCCGACGCCAGCCAGGCGTCGGCCTCGCGGGGCAGCTCTGCCCACGCCAGCTCGCGCAGCCTGCCCGGGAACCCGGCGACCGAGCGGACCGCCGGGACGAGCAGCGCCTGCTGCACCAGCGGCGCGAGGAGCACCGGCACGGCGAGCACGGCGGCCACTCCGGCGGCGGTGGCGCGGAAGACTCCGGCGGCGAGAAGCCCCGCCCAGGCGCACCCCACGGCCAGCCCGCTCCAACTCGCTGCCATGACCGGCCCGTTCTCGGCGAGGGGCGTCAAGTCCGTCCCGTACACCAGGCGGAGGGCCTGAGCATCGGCCGCGGCGACGAGCCAGGCGAGCAGCAGGGCGGACAGGGCCGTGACCGCCAGCTTCGCCAGCAGCAGTCCGAGGCGGCGCGGGACGGCGCCGGGGGGCACGGCGAGTGCGGGGTAGCGGTACTCCTCCCCGTACGACAGCGCGCCGATCAGGCCTGCGGCGAAGGCGGCCGGCGGCAGGGGGAGCAGACCGGGCCAGGCGGCGAGCAGCCTGGGGAGCGGCACGGCTCCGGTACGCGCGAGCGGGACGGACAGCGCCAGGGAGGCGATGACCGCGGCGAGCGCGATCAGCAGTGCGGTGCGGACTCCGAGGAGGCGGCTCAGCTCGTAGCGCAGCGGCCGCAGGGGGCCGCGCAGGGCGCGCCGAGGGAGCGGCGGGGGGAGGGCGTCTCCGGTGTGCGGCCGGCGGGCGCGGCGGCCGGCGGGCGCGGCGGTGTCCGGCGCGGGGGGTTCGGCGGCGGGGGCGTCCGCGGCGGGGCGCTCCGCCGCTGCGGCGGCCGGCCCCGCGTCTCCGGTCTCCTCCGTGAGACGGTGCAGCAGGACGCCATGGCGGAAGGCGGTCTCGCCGATCTCCGCGCAGCTGCTGCCGTAGACGGACAGCCGGGCGCCTCCTTCGACGACCACCTCGACGGACCGCTGGGCGGCTCGGGCCTCCCGGCCGAGGAGGGCGGAGAGCCGGGCCGCGTGCGGGGTGCGCACCGCGACGCGGGGCCGGAGCCTCGTGCGTGCGAAGTCCGCCGCGTCCTGGTCGGCGGCCAGCCGGCCCTTGTGCAGGGTGACCACGTGGTCGGCATTGCGCGCGGCCTCCTTGGGGTCGCTCGTCGTGTAGAGGACGGTTCCGCCGCGGGCGGCGTGCGCGTGGAGCAGCCCGAAGAGCCAGCCGGCCTCGCGGGGCGACAGCCCTCGGGCGGGTTCGTCGAGGATGAGCGAGTGGGGGTCGCCGATCAGGGCGGCGGCCATGCCGAGCCTGCGGTCCGCCCCGGTCGGCAGCGTTCCCAGCCGGTGGTGTCCGACTCCGGCGAGACCGACGGCCGTGAGCAGTTCGTCCGCCCGCGCCGCCGGCTCGCCCGCGGCGGCGCAGAGCATCCGCAGCTGCCCCCGTACGGTCCTCGCGGGGTGGCCGGGCACATCGCCGAGCAGCACCCCTGCCTCACGGGCGGGGTGGGCGATTCTGTGGAGCGGCCGCCCGCGGAAGTAGGCGAGGCCCCGACCGGGGGTGAGGCCGAGCAGCAGCCTCAGCGTCGTCGTCTTGCCCGCGCCGGGAGCGCCGAGCAGTGCCGTGACGCGGCCGGGCCTCGCCTCGAAGCTGACGTTCTCGACGGCGGGCGGCCCGTCTCGGCGGCGGTCGCGGCGGTACGCGCTGGTGAGTCCGATGGCCTGGAGCATCGCTTCTCTCGCGGAGGGTGGAGAACCGCTCGGCGGCTGGGGCTTTTTGTGGCTCGGTCGGGCGGGTACCGCAGCACGATAACGCGATAATTCGGACTTTCTGTGTATCTGTGCAGCTGCCGGGGTCCGGGTGTCCCGGAGGGACGGGCTCGACGGCTCAGACCTCGGGACGCAGCATCGGCGGGTTGAGCAGGGTTGCTCCGCCGGCCCGGAAGAGCTGGGCGGGGCGGCCGCCCTGGCGGGTCGTGGTGCCTCCCGCCGGTACGAGGAAGCCCGGGGTGCCGGTCACCTTGCGGTGGAAGTTCCGCGGGTCGAGCGCCACACCCCAGACCGCCTCGTACACCCGGCGCAGTTCGCCGACGGTGAATTCCGGCGGGCAGAAGGCGGTGGCCAGCGAGGAGTACTCAATCTTGGAGCGGGCTCTTTCCACGCCGTCCGCGAGGATCCGGTCGTGGTCGAAGGCGAGCTGCGCGGGCTGCTCCTCCTCACGGGCCAGGCCGTGCTCCTTTTTGAGGAGTTCCTCGACCGGCGCCCAGCGCACGCTGTTGGCGTCGCCGCCGGCGCGGGGAGCGGGCAGATCGGGGGCGAGCACCAGATGGGCGACGCTGACGACACGCATCCGGGGATCCCGCTTCGGGTCGCCGTAGGTGGCCAGCTGCTCCAGGTGCGCGCCGTTGCCCGGGACGGGCGCGGCCGGGTCGTGGGCGTACAGCCCGGTCTCCTCGGCGAGCTCGCGCGCCGCGGCCGCCGCCAGGTCCTCATCCGCTCTGACGAAGCCCCCGGGCAGGGCCCATCGGCCTTGGAACGGCGGCTCGCCGCGGCGTACAACCAGCGCGCACAGCGCATGGCGGCGCACGGTGAGCACGACCAGATCGACGGTGACAGCGAAGGGCGGAAAGGCCGACGGGTCGTAGGGGGGCATGTCCGTGATCATAGTCGTCTGCCTGACGATAAACACTCCCTTCGCCATGTGCTCCCGCCGATTCCCGCTACACACCGGGCTACACACCGAGCTGCAGCCCGGCGGCCGCCTGCTCGACCATCACCTGGCCGAGCCTGCTGATGCGCACGGCGAACGGCTCCCCGGCCACGCGCAGCCCCGAAATCTGTACGGCTCCGAGCGGGGCGCTGCGCATGGGGCGCAGCGCGACCGTGCCCGAGGGTACATCCGGCCGGATCCCGGCCAGGCTCATCAGCAGGTGGAGCCCCGTGAGCGCCGACAGGGCGGCCGGGCGGCAGGCGGCCGGATGCGGCGCGGGCATGACCGCGTCGGCCGTGCGCTGCTCGCCCGCGTACATCTCGGGCAGCCGATGGCCGAAGCCGGGTGCGGCGTCGAGGAGACCGCGCAGCAGGGATCCTGCCTCCTTTTCGTATCCTGCGGCGGCGAGGCCCGCGACCGCGACCGCCGTCTCATGGACCCGGACGGCCCCGGAGCGGTGACCGAAGGGGTTGTGCCCCGGTTCCTTGACGCCCAGGCCGCGCAGTCCCCAGCCGGAGTCCATGGCCGGGCTGCCGAGCAGCCGGGCCAGCTGCTCCGTCTGGACCTTGTCGAGCAGACCGGGGGCGGACTGTCCGAGCCCCAGCAGTCCGGTGTCGAGCAGATGCACGGCACCCGCGCCTATCAGCGGCGCCGGCCGCCCGCCGGCCAGCAGGGCCGCCGCGGGACGGCCACCGGTCAGATCGTCGACCCAGAACCGCTCCCGGAAGCTGCGGCGCATCCGGCTGGCCAGCTGCCGCCACTCCTCCGCGCCCGGCCTGCCGCAGCCCTCCAGCAGATCCGCGCCGAGCAGCGCCGCGCGGTGAGCATGGGCCTGAGTCTCGGTGCGGCGGACGCCCGAGGGACCGGGCTCTGGAAGCAGCCCGTCCCCGTCCGCCGCCTGTCCGAGCCAGCGCAGACAGCGCTCCGCCGCGGGCAGCAGTTCGGCGAGCTCCCTGTCGGGCATTCCCCAGCGCCTTGCCTCCGCGAGGACGGCGGGGAAGGCGAGGGTCGCTTCCACGCCCGTGCAGCTCGGCGGAAGATGGGGCCCCGCGTCCCGCAGAGGGCCGGGAATCCTGCCGAAGTCCCGCCCACGGCCGGTAAACTGGCTGCGGGCGAACCGGCGCAGTGCGGCCGCGGCGAGCCCGGTGGAGAGCGGCAGCGCGATGCGGGCCGCCCAGAGAGCCTCGGCCGGTGCGGGCCCGCACCGCCAGGGGACGCCCGCGGCGGGATACACATCGGCCGGATGCTCGGGGTCCCGCAGCAGCAGTGCCGTGAAGTCCCCCAGCCCGGTGGAGAGCAGCGCCCCCAGCCGGGGGTCGTCGCCCTCGGCGCGGGCCTCGGCCAGAGCGAGACCGCTCGTTCTGCCGGAGGTGCGGGCGGGGCGGTCGGAGCGGACGCGCAGCTCGATCGAGCGCGCGCCGCCGGGCGACAACTCCACCTCCCAGCGCAGCAGGCCCGCGGAGGCCAGGGTGTCGCGCGGGGGCGGATCCGCGGTGACGATCGCATGGCCGGCTCCGGCAGCGGCCCAGCGGAGGCCTGCGTCGTGGACGCTGGCGGGCAGTTCGGGAGAGGTGCGCCCCGCCGCGATCGCTCCGAACTCCGCGAGGTCGGTGCCGAGCGCCACCTCGACGGACAGGCGCAGCGGCCTGGCCGCGAAGCTGCGCAGCGTGATCCTCTCGGCGCCGTCGGCGTGGCGTGACCGTTCGACGCCGACTTCGGGGTCCGGTCCGGTGTCGGCGGGGGTTCGGACGACCGCCTTGAACACGGCGAGCCCGGCGGAGACCAGCCTGCCCTGGACGGCGACCGGTTCCCGGCCCGCGACCCGCAGCAGGCAGCGGGAGAGCAGCCGCCGCCCCGAGTGGTAGACGCCCTCGACTCCTCTTCCGGTGAGCTGTCCGTGCTCCGCCGAGAGGGCGAGGCATGGCAGAGCGGCGCAGATGAGCAGGTGATGCACCGGGGCCGGCTCCCGCGGGCGAGCGGCGGGCGGCGGAGGCGCCGCCGCCGGTCCAGGCTGTTCCGCGGGCTGCGCCGCCGGGCCTCGATGCGGCCCTGGCCCCGGCTGCTCCTCCGGACCGGTCCGCACACCCGGGCCCGGCCGTGTGGACGGTCGTGATCTTGGAGCAGGCTGCGGTCCTGTGCCGGTCTGTGGTCTGCGGGGACGGCGGGGGGCTGTGGGGGCCATGGGTGGTGTGTTGTGCCTTCCGTGCACTCCGGGCAGCCGCGACGAACACGGCGGGACGGGTGGGAGAGCCCCGCCACGGGAGTGAACGGCGGCACGGGCGTCCGGGTCACGGCTGCCGACCGCTCTGGGCCCCACTCTGGGCCCCACTCTGGGCCCCGCGTCGGCTCCCGGCCGCGCGTGCGCCGGGCCGCCTGCGGGACGAAACGGCCGCGGGGCCTGCCGCTGCCGGCCGCGGCTTCTTGCGGAGTGTCACCGGGGGCTTGGGCGCCCCGGAGCGGCTCGGTCGGCTCGTGCGGCCCGCGCCCACGAGCCGCACACGACGGCCCCGGCGGCGGGGCCCGCGCGGCCGCCCCGGCTCATGGCGCGCCGCCCCCTCGCCGGCGGCCTCGCGCGTCTCGCGCTCCGTGCGCTCCGTGCGCAGACAGATGCGCAGGTCCTCCGGATCCAGGCCGTCGTTGCACGCCTGATGGAGCAGACGGGCGAAGAGATAGCCGGGGTCGGCGCGCAGGGCGAGCCCGAGGGCGACCCGGGCGCCGGGCTCGTCCCCGGTGGACCAGGCGACCCAGCCGGCGAGCGTCAGAGGCGCGGCGGCGTGTTCGGCGTAGCCGCCCACGCAGCGGCGGGCCAGGGCCCGCCAGAGCCGCAACGCGGGTGCCGCGTCCGGACCTTCCATGCACTCCGCGGCACGGTCCCGGGTGGTGCGGTCCTGGAGGCCGAGGATGACGGAGGCGGCCTCCTCATGGCTGATCAGCCGGTCGTCTGCGGCGTCCGCCTCGGCCCAGCCCGTGGCGGTCTCCGCCTCGGCGAGACGCCTGCGGAGCTGCTCGGCCAGTGCGAGGGTCTCCGCGGCCACCTGCTGTCGGCCCTGAGCGTCCAGGATGCGCGGCACGATCGCGGACCCTGCGGCGTCGAGCGCACGGACCTGGCCCGCCGTGTCCCCTGCGGTCCACGGCGTCAGCCGTGCCTCCATCTCGCGCAGCGTGCCGCGGACGTGGATCCCGGCATAGGCGGCGGCCGCCGCCATGGCCGAGGTGCCGGGCACGCCCAGGGGGTTTCCCTCCGGCGGGCAGCAGCGCGCATCCGGGCAGCAGTAGGACCAGAAGCGCCCGTCGGAGATGCACAAGGCCTCGTACACCGGCACATCGAGGGTGCCGCAGGCGGTGCGCAGCCTCTGCGCGAGGGGCCGCAGGCGCTCCATCACCTGACGGCCGGTCCCGCCCTCGGGCGGGTCCTGGCAGAGGAAGACGACGATGCCGTCGGGCCGCGCGCCGCGCCGCTCGCTGCCCTCCACCAGGCATTCGGCGAGCTGCTTCGCCACGGCGGGCCACTCCTGCGCGGCACGCGGAATGCCCAGCCTCAGCCGGCCGCCGAAGCGGCCGCTGCTGCCGTGCAGCGCGACCATCACGATCGAGTCGGTCGGGTGGAAGCCCAGCACATACGGAAGCGCGTCCACCAGTTCGGCGGGGCCGCGCAGAGTGACCTGTTCGTCGGCGGGTCCGGTCGGTTCGCGGTGACTGTTCATGCCGATGACGGTCCCGCGAGCCGCCATCCCGCCGCGACCCCTGTGGAAAAACGATTCTCCACAGGTTCGCCGGCACATTCGCGCAGTGTCGGCGGCATCGGGTTGCATGGAGGCATGACCCACGCAGACCGCTCGGATCTCCGGGCCTCCGCCGACGCAGTCCTCGCCCGCCTGGTATCGGACACGACGGGCACGGCCCGGCTGCGCGAGGACCAGTGGCGCGCGATCGAGGCGCTCGTCGCCGACAAGCGCCGCGCCCTGGTCGTCCAGCGCACCGGCTGGGGCAAGTCCGCCGTCTACTTCGTCGCGACATCGCTGCTGCGGGAGCGCGGCAGCGGACCGACCGTGATCGTCTCCCCACTGCTGGCCCTGATGCGCAACCAGGTGGAGGCGGCGGCGCGTGCGGGCATCCGCGCCCGCACGATCAACTCGTCCAACACGGAAGAGTGGGAGACGGTCCACGCCGAGGTCGCCGCGGGCGACGTGGATGTGCTGCTGGTCAGCCCCGAGCGGTTGAACAATCCGGATTTCAGGGATCAGGTGCTTCCCCGCCTGGCCGCGGCGACCGGGCTGCTCGTGGTGGACGAGGCACACTGCATCTCCGACTGGGGCCATGACTTCCGGCCCGACTACCGCCGGCTGCGCACGATGCTGGCAGACCTGCCGTCCGGGGTCCCGGTGCTCGCGACCACCGCCACCGCCAATGCCCGCGTCACGGCCGATGTCGCGGAGCAGCTGGGCACGGGGGCGGACACGGACGCCCTGGTGCTGCGGGGTCCCCTCGACCGGGAGAGCCTGAGCCTGAGCGTGCTGCAGCTGCCCGATGCGGCGACCCGGCTCGCCTGGCTCGCCGACCACCTCGGCGAGCTGCCGGGCTCCGGCATCGTCTACACGCTCACGGTCGCCGCGGCAGAGGAGGTCACGGCGTATCTGCGTCAGTGCGGGCACACGGTCGCGTCCTATACGGGCCGCACCGAGGACGCGGACCGCCGTCAGGCCGAGGAGGATCTGCTCGGCAATCGCGTCAAGGCCCTGGTCGCGACATCAGCGCTGGGCATGGGATTCGACAAGCCCGATCTGGGGTTCGTCGTGCACCTGGGGTCGCCGTCCTCGCCGATCGCCTATTACCAGCAGGTCGGCAGGGCGGGCCGCGGCGTGGAGCACGCCGAGGTGCTGCTGCTGCCCGGCAGGGAAGACGAGGCGATCTGGCGGTATTTCGCCTCGGTGGCCTTCCCTCCAGAGGAGCTGGTGCGGCGCACGCTGGATGTGCTGGGGCGGTCGGAGCGGCCGCTGTCGCTGCCGGCCCTGGAGCCGCTGGTCGAGCTGAGGCGCACCCGTCTGGAGACGATGCTCAAGGTCCTCGATGTGGACGGCGCGGTCCGCCGGGTGAAGGGCGGCTGGACGGCCACGGGACAGCCGTGGTCGTACGACTCCGGCCGCTACGCCTGGGTGGCGCGGCAGCGGGCGGCGGAGCAGCAGGCGATGCGCGACTACGCCGGCTCCGCCGGCTGCCGTATGGAGTTTCTGCGCCGTCAGCTCGATGACGAGGCCGCCGCCCCGTGCGGCCGCTGTGACAACTGCTCGGGCGTCCGGTTCAGCGACAAGGTGTCCGCGGGCGCCCTGGACGCGGCGCGCGGCGAGCTGGGCCGGCCGGGTGTGGAGGTGGAGCCGCGCAAGATGTGGCCCACCGGCATGGCCGCGGTGGGGGTGAACGTCAAGGGGCGCATTCCCGAAGGGGAACAGGCCCTCGCCGGGCGGGCGTTGGGCAGACTCTCCGACATCGGCTGGGGGAATCGGCTGCGGCCGCTGCTGGCCCCTCAGTCGGCTGACGGCCCGGTGCCCGGGGATGTGGCGGATGCGGTGGTGTCAGTCCTCGCCGACTGGGCGAAGGGGCCGGGCGGCTGGGCCTCCGGCGAGGCGGACGCGCCCGTGCGCCCCGTGGGGGTGGTGTCCGTGGCCTCGCACAGCAGGCCCGAGTTGATCGGGTCGCTGGCCGCCCGGATCGCTCAGGTGGGACGGATGCCGCTGCTCGGCTCGGTCGAGTACGCGCCGCAGACACAGGAGTCGGGGCCGCCGCCCCGCAGCAACAGCGCACAGCGTGTGCGCGCCCTGCACGAGGCGTTCACCGTGCCGCAGGGGCTGGCCGGGGCGCTGGCCGGCGCGGAGGGGCCCGTGCTCCTCGTGGACGACTTCTCGGACACGGGCTGGACGGTGGCGGTGGCCGCCCGGCTGCTGCGCAGAGCCGGCGCGAAGGGGGTGTTTCCTCTGGTCCTGGCTGTGCAAGCGTGACTCAAGGGGTGACATGCGAGGTGACTGGGCAGGAATATGAGAGTCAAACCAGCCGATTACCGTCGGCGTTCCCCAATTGCTCGTTGCCGCATGCCGATGCGCCCGCAAGAATTGGGATGCTCCCCTCACGGCATATGAGCGGTCTGGATGGGCCGTGTTGCGGTGCGCCCTGCCCGACCCTGCCCGCACTCTGGGCGCGTATGCGAAGGGAGGACCGTGACCTTCGGATTCGCCCCGTCTGCAGCCACTTCGATCAGCGCCCCGGCCCACGTCGCCAGTCATGTCACCCGGCTGCTCGAGCCCGCCGAGTGGTCCGCAGCCGGGATTCCGCTGCTGCGCAATCCACGCGAGGTGGTCAGCGGACTGCACGCCCGTCATCGGCCGGTGCCGGCGACAGCCGTGGTCGCCGTGCTCGACCACGAGGAACGGCTCGCCGCGAGCGCGTCGTTCAGCAAACGCGCGTCGGCGGCCGACGGCTGGGAGTTCCGGAACGCGCTGCTGGCCCATCTCCGCCGGGTCATCCCGCACGATCTGCGGCGGCGTGAGCCGGTGCGCACCGCGGTGCTGCTCTACTGCCGCGATGGCGACGAGCGGTGGACCGAGGAGGACGGGGCCTGGATGTGGGGCCTGCGGGACGCCTGCACCCTGCACGGGCTGCGGTGCGGGGCCTACATCACGCTGACGCGCGGCGGCTGGCAGGTGCTGGGCGAGGGGCGCGGCGGCCGCCGGCCCAACTCCGCCTCGCAGCCTGCGGATCTGGCCGACTCCATGGCCCGCGCCCCGGCGACGGCGGTGCGCACTGCCAGCGGCGCCGCCGAGGCTCTGCGGCGCACGGCGGCCCGCTGAAGGCGCCCGGCGGACGAGGTCCGGCCGAGACCCCCGGCCGAGGACCCGGCGAGGGCAGGGCACAGCGGCAGGGTGGGGGGCGCGGCGACCGGCTCAGACCCGGGACGCGCCGACCCCCGGTGCACGCCGTCCGGCCGCCCCCGCCGACGGCCGGATCACACCGGACCACACCGGTTCATGAGGGAACCTGTCGTGCGCCGAGCGTCGGACACGGCCGTGACCGCGACCGCTCGGCCCCGGGCCGGGCGGTGCGGGCTCTTGTCGGACGCTCAGACGCCCGCGCCGAGCACGGCGTTGATCCTCTTGGGGTCGCCGCACACGATCAGCAGGGCTGCGGCCTTCTTCAGCGCGGCCGGAAGGGCCTGAGCGGCGTCGTCGTCGGGACCTCCGTTGACCGCCACGACCACAACGGGCCGGGCGGCGGCGCGGTCGGCCACGGCGGCGTCCGCATAGAAGACGTCGTCGCCCGCGTCGTGCTGGGCCCAGTAGGCGGCTTCGCCGAAGGACAGCTCATGAGCCGCCCAGGGGTGCTGTTCGCCGGTGGTGAGCACCAGTACGTCGCCTGGGGACCGCCCGGAGTCCAGCAGCAGATCGACGGCCTCGCCCGCGGCGTCGAGCGCGCCGTCGGCCGAGGCGGGGATCAGCTGGATCTGCGGCAGGGAACGATTCTCCTGCTGGGTCTGCTGGGACTGCTGCGTCTTCCCAGCGTTGCCGTGGGGGCGCTGCGGCGGCGTGGGCCTGGCCGGGCCGGGGCCCGGGTGACCAGGACGCGGCGACGCCGCGGAACGCGGACCGGGTACGGGACGAGGGGTCGGCGCGGTCCGGCCTGCTGCCGGAGTGGCGCGGGGACCCTGGGCACTCTCGTGAATCTGAGGCTCCTCGGGAATGAGAGGCATGGGTGGATGTCTATCAAATGCCGGTGCTGCAGGCATCGGCGGGTGGGTACATGAGTTGCGACCGGCTCTGGTCAGGAGTTCAGGTCAGAAGTCGAATCCCAGCTGTCCCCCGTCTTCTAGGTCGTCCCCCACCGCCGCGACGCGGACCTTCTTGAGGTGCCGCCACTGGGGCAGCGCATCGAGATAGGACCAGGAGAGCCGGTGATGGGGCGTCGGCCCCCACTCCGCGAGCGCCGCCTTGTGCACAGGCGAGGGGTAGCCGGCGTTGGCGGCGAACCCGAAGGCGGCGAACTCCCCCTGCAGTTCGGCCATCATCGCGTCCCTGCGCACCTTGGCGATCACCGAGGCGGCTGCGACCGCGACACAGGACTGGTCGCCCTTGATCACCGTACGCACCTGCCACGGCCGGCCGAGGTAGTCATGCTTGCCGTCGAGGATGACGGCGTCGGGGCGCACCGGCAGCCCCTCCAGCGCGCGGACGGCCGCCAGGCGCAGGGAAGCGGTCATGCCCAGTTCGTCGATCTCCTGGGGCGACGCATGCCCGAGGGCATGGCAGGTGACCCAGTCCTCCAGCAGCGCGGCAAGCTCCGTACGGCGCTTCGGGCTGAGCAGCTTGGAGTCGGTCAGCCCGGCGGGCGGCCTGCGGAGCCCCGTGACCGCCGCGCACACCGTGACAGGACCGGCCCACGCCCCGCGTCCGACCTCATCGACGCCTGCGACGATCTTCGCGCCGGTGATCGCCCTGATCGAGCGCTCGACTGTGTGGGTGGGTGGTTCGTACGCCATGGCGCCAGCAAGGGTACGCCGCCGCCCCGGGCCGACGACAACCGGATTCGGGTAGCAGCGCCCCGGGCCCGGTCGGCCCGCCCGCGCCCTTGCTATCCCAGGGCACGCCATTCACTTGCGCACACCTTCGATCGCCATTTCATCGGCCAGGAGACGCCATCGAGAACAAGGTCGCCCATGGCGTCGACCGCACACTTCCATGTGAGATTCCGCGGCACACCACCGCCCGGAGCGGCCACGCAAAGCGCTCGCCCTCCCGGCCGGCGATCATCCGGCGGAATCGCCCCACCGCCAGGAGGTCGCATTCGCGAATCACCACACGGAACGCGAAGGGGCAGCGGCATTCGAAAGCGAGGGAGCCGTCGTCAGCGAAGAGGCCGTCGCTCTCCCCCGCTTGATGCCGGCTCCGGCTCAGTCCGCCGCGGTCGGCAGCCAGGACGGCAGGGGCTCGGTGCGGGTCAGCCAGTCGGCCGGAGGAGCGCCCGGCTTGGACGCCGCGGTGACGCCGCAGGCGATGGCGCAGGTCGTGTCCATGTCGCCGCCGGCCTGGGCCGTGGTCCAGAAGACCCGTGCGAAGTCGCCGAGGCCGCGCGCGGCGGACCACAGCGCGAACGGCACGGTGTCGTGCGCGCTGGTCCGCCGGCCGCTGCCGAGCACCGCGGCCACCGTCCCGGCGTCGCTGTAGTCGAGCATGTCCCGCGCCCGCCGCAGCCCCGCGCCGACCGCGCTGCGCGGCACCAGGGCGATCACCCCGTCGAGCAGTTCCTCCGGCCCCGGGGGGCCTTCGGGGGCCGCGACGAGGGCGGCCGCCGCGGCCACGGCCATGGCGCCCACCACCGCTTCGCGGTGCTGATGGGTGGTGTACGAGGAGATCTCCGCCTGATGCGTCGCCTGCTCGGGGTCGTCCGCGTACCACGCGCCCAGCGGCGCGATCCGCATCGCCGACCCGTTCCCCCACGAGCCCTGCCCCTGGAACAGCCCGGCGGCCAGCTCCCGCCAGTCGCCGCCCTCTCTGATCAGCCGCAGCATGCGGTTGACCGCCGGCCCGTACCCGCGGTCGAAGTCATGGTGCTCGGCGAAGGAGGAGGCGAGCGCGTCCTGGTCCACACGGCCGTGCGCGGCCAGCACGGCCAGCACGGAACAGGCCATCTCGGTGTCGTCGGTCCACTGCCAGGGGCCGGCGGGCAGCTCGCGCCGCTTGAGCAGCGGATAGTTCGAGGGAACGAAGAACTGGGAGCCCAGGGCGTCTCCCACGGACAGCCCGCGCAGGCTGTCCAGGGCGCGTTCGAAGCGCCGGTCGCAAGTGGAGTCAGCGGTCATCTTCCTGCCACTCTAACCGGTGACACCGTACGGTTCAGGTGTACGCCACCGCTCGAACGGCCGGTCCAGCGTGTACCGTCCGTCGACGCCCAGCTCGAGTATCCGCGTCTCGCCGTTGCTGGGGTTGGACAGGCACTCGAATTCCGCGACCGTCCAGTGGAACCAGCGCATGCAGAACAGCCGCATGGTCAGTCCATGGGTGACCAGCAGGACGTTCGGCGGGTGGTCCGGAGCCTCGAAGCTGCGGAAGAGGCTCTCCAGGAACGCCCCGACCCGGTCGTAGACGTCCGCGCCTGACTCCCCCTGCGCAAACCGGTAGAAGAAGTGGCCGTACGCGTCCCGGTACGCCTTCTGCAGGCGGACGTCCTCCCGGTCC
Source organism: Streptomyces sp. PR69 (assembly GCF_026420845.1). GTDB lineage: Bacteria > Actinomycetota > Actinomycetes > Streptomycetales > Streptomycetaceae > Streptomyces. Next base: position 128,644 of record NZ_JAOWCB010000011.1, read on the forward strand.
TGCCAGTTCCCCCAGTCCTGCTCACGCAGCCGGGGCTCCTCCCTGACCCGTACCAGCCCCGCGTCGAGGCCGAAGGTCTGGAGGGTCTGGTGAGTGCGCCGGTAGGGAGAGACATAGACGCTGACACGCTCCTGCCCGAAGAGTTCCCGCAGCCGGGCGCCGGTCCGCTCGGCCTGCGCCCGTCCGGCTGCGGTCAGCCCGAGGGCGTGGTCCGGCACGCGCTCGTACACGGAGTCGTCGGCGTTGCCCTCCGACTCTCCGTGCCGGACGAGGACGATGCGTCGCGGTCGCGCCATGGTCCCGACTCTAAGTCGCCCCCTGTCCGGCCGAGCGGTCCACCCGGCCCATACGGCGTACGCCGGGCGAGCGCGGCCGGCCGCGCGTCAAGGCCGGCCGGCGTCGCTGTGGCCGCCGCTCAGACCGTCCAGGACGCCTCAAGCTCCACCACATCCCCGGTCAGCGCCTCGATGTCCGCCTCGGTCTGGGTCCGCAGCAGCAGCCGCTCCACCCGTTCCACGCGGTACTTTCCGTGCTCCGCCGCCGACTCCCACATCGACATCACCAGGAACTCGTTTCCCGGCGCTTCCCCGAACAGTCCCCGCACCATTCCGGGCGACCCGGCCATGGCCGGATTCCACACCTTCTCCTGCATCAGGGCGTAGTGCTCCACCCGCCCCTCGCGCACCTTGCTGTGCGCGACCCGGACGACGTCCACACCGGTGAAGCGCGGCTCAAAGCCGGTCTTCACATCGAATCTGTGCTCGAACAGCTTGACCTGGCCGTCCCTGAAGGTGCCCGACTGGGCGGAGGCGAGGCGGTCGTGGGAGCGCGCCATGAAGGAGTCGTAGAACGCCCGGCTCTCCCAGAAGGCGAAGACATGGGCGACATCCGGCCTCGCCCTGCTCCATCCACCCCCCTGCCCCCGGAATCCCGGCTCGCCCAGCAGCCCCGCCCACTTTCGCTGACCCCGTTCGAACCCTCGACGGTCCACCACGGTGCAGCGAATCCACTTCACCAGCACCGCGCCATCGTACGGCCCCGATCCGCCTCCCCAGGCCAGGTCGTGCGGGCAGGCGGGCGTGGCAGCATGGTCAACGGACCGGGAATTCCCGGCAGTTGCGACAGCGATCGGGAGGGACATCTGGTGAGCAGTCTCAACAAGGGGGTCCGCAAAGCGGAAGTGGCGCTCAAATGGGATCCCAGTCCCCTGGGGGAGCCCGATCACGATCTCGACATCGTGGCCGCCGTCTACACCGGGGACGCACCGCGTGGGGCTCCGGCGTACGTCGTGCACTTCGACAGCCGTTCACCCGACGGCACGATCACTCTGACCAGGGACAGCCGCACCGGGCAGGGCTTCGGATTCGACGAGGTCATGACCCTGGAGTTCGACCGGCTGGCCCCGGTGTACGCGCGCGTGGTGGTGGGCGTGGCCATCCAGCAGTCGGCCGGCCGGAGGGTCTTCGAGGACATAGGGAACGCCCTCGTCCGTGTGCGGGAGGGGCATACGGAGCTGTCCGAGCACGACTTCTCCGGGGTCTCTGACGCCACCTGCGCCGTGATCGCGGAGTTCTCCCGCGACGACGAGGGCCGCTGGGCATTCCATGACGTGGTCCGCGGCTACGACGCCGACCCGCAGTCCTTCATCTCGCTGATGGGCCTCGATTCGCCCCGATAGCGCACCCTCGGGCATGAGTAAGGGGCGCGGCCCCATGGCCGACGCCCCTTACATCATCTCTCTGGTTCGCTTCTCATCACGCCCTTACGGGCTCAGCTCACCGCGGTGCTCAGCTGCAGCCGCTCGTCGACCCGCAGCCCTCGCAGATGTAGCAGGAGCCAGCCCGCTGCATCTTGGTGCCGCAGGAGAAGCACAGCGGCGCATCCGCGCTGACGCCCAGCTGCATCTCGACCAGCTCCGCCGAGGTGTGCGCCTCCTTGGGGGCCGGCGTCTCGTCTCGGGGGTCGCTGACGGACTTCAGCGACTCCTGCTGGCGCGGAGCGGACTGGGCCAGACCCTCGACGTCGACCTCGTCGTCGTCCAGAGAGGGCTCGTACGAACCGGTCTCCAGGTGGCGCTGACGCTCCTCGGCCGAGTGGATGCCAAGAGCGGACCGCGTCTCGAACGGCAGGAAGTCCAGCGCCAGACGGCGGAAGATGTAGTCGACGATGGACTGGGCCATCCGCACGTCCGGGTCGTCCGTCATGCCGGCCGGCTCAAAGCGCATGTTGGTGAACTTCGAGACGTACGTCTCCAGGGGGACGCCGTACTGCAGACCGACCGAGACGGCGATGGAGAAGGCGTCCATCATGCCCGCGAGGGTCGAACCCTGCTTGGACATCTTCAGGAAGACCTCGCCGAGACCATCGTCCGGGTAGGAGTTGGCGGTCATATAGCCCTCGGCGCCGCCCACCGTGAAGGAGGTGGTGATGCCGGGACGGCCCTTGGGGAGGCGCTTGCGGACCGGGCGGTACTCCACGACCTTCTCAACCGCGGAGCGGATGGTCTCCTCGGTCTTCTCGGCGACCGCCTCGGCCTCCTTCTCCTTCGCTTTGGTCTTGGCGGAGAGCGGCTGGCCGACCTTGCAGTTGTCGCGGTAGATCGCGAGCGCCTTGACGCCCATCTTCCACGCCTCGAAGTAGATCTCCTCGACCTCCTCGACGGTCGCCGACTCCGGCATATTGACCGTCTTGGACAGGGCGCCGGAGATCCACGGCTGGATCGCGGCCATCATCCGGACGTGGCCCATCGGGGAGATGGCGCGCTCGCCCATGGCGCAGTCGAAGACCTCGTAGTGCTGGGGCTTCAGCCCCGGAGCGTCGATCACATTGCCGTGCTCGGCGATGTGGGCGACGATCGCCTCGATCTGCTCCGGCTGGTAGCCGAGGCGGCGCAGGGCCTGCGGCACCGTGCCGTTGACGATCTGCATCGAGCCGCCGCCGACCAGCTTCTTGAACTTGACCAGCGCAAGGTCGGGCTCAAGACCGGTGGTGTCACAGGACATCGCCAGACCGATGGTGCCGGTCGGGGCGATGACGGACGCCTGCGAGTTGCGGAAACCGTTCTTCTCGCCGAGGCGGACCACGTCCTGCCAGGCTTCCGTCGCAGCGGCCCAGACCGGGGTGTCCAGGTCGTCCATCCGCTTGGCCTGCGCATTGGCGTCGGCGTGCTGCTTCATCACCCGCTTGTGAGCGGTGGCGTTGCGGGCGTAGCCGTCGTACGGGCCGACGACCGCGGCCAGCTCGGCGGAGCGCCTGTACGAGGTGCCCGTCATCAGGGAGGTGATCGCCCCGGCCAGGGCGCGGCCGCCGTCGGAGTCGTACGCATGGCCCGTGGCCATCAGCAGGGCGCCGAGGTTGGCGTAGCCGATGCCGAGCTGGCGGAAGGCGCGGGTGTTCTCGCCGATCTTCTGGGTCGGGAAGTCGGCGAAGCAGATGGAGATGTCCATCGCGGTGATCACCAGCTCGACGACCTTGGCGAAGCGCTCGCAGTCGAACGACTGATTGCCCTCGCCGTCGTCCTTGAGGAACTTCATCAGGTTCAGCGAGGCGAGGTTGCACGAGGTGTTGTCCAGGTGCATGTACTCGCTGCACGGGTTCGAGCCGTTGATGCGGCCGGACTCCGGGCAGGTGTGCCATTGGTTGATGGTGTCGTCGTACTGGATGCCGGGGTCGGCGCAGGCCCAGGCGGCCTCGGCCATCTTGCGGAAGAGCGCCTTGGCGTCGACCTCCTCGATGATCTCGCCGGACAGCCGGGCGCGCAGCCCGAACTTCCCGCCGGACTCCACGGCCTTCATGAACGCGTCGTTCACCCGGACCGAGTTGTTGGCGTTCTGGTACTGGACGGATGTGATGTCGTCGCCGCCCAGGTCCATGTCGAAGCCCGCGTCGCGCAGCGCGCGGATCTTCTCCTCTTCCTTGACCTTGGTCTCGATGAAATTCTCGATGTCGGGGTGGTCGACGTCGAGGATCACCATCTTGGCCGCGCGGCGCGTGGCGCCGCCCGACTTGATCGTTCCGGCGGAGGCGTCGGCGCCGCGCATGAACGACACCGGGCCGGAGGCGTTGCCGCCGGAGGAGAGGAGCTCCTTGGAGGAGCGGATGCGGGAGAGGTTCAGGCCGGCGCCGGAGCCGCCCTTGAAGATCATGCCCTCTTCCTTGTACCAGTCGAGGATCGACTCCATCGAGTCGTCGACGGACAGGATGAAGCAGGCGGAGACCTGCTGCGGCTGGGGCGTGCCGACGTTGAACCACACCGGGGAGTTGAAGCTGAAGATCTGGTGCAGGAGGGCGTAGGCCAGCTCGTGCTCGAAGATCTCGGCGTCCGCGGGCGAGGCGAAGTAGCCGTGGTCCTCGCCGGCCTTGCGGTAGGTCTTCACGATCCGGTCGATCAGCTGCTTGAGGCTGGTCTCCCGCTGCGGGGTGCCGACGGCCCCGCGGAAGTACTTGCTGGTGACGATGTTGACCGCGTTCACCGACCAGAAGTCGGGGAACTCGACGCCACGCTGCTCGAAGTTGACCGAGCCGTCGCGCCAGTTGGTCATGACGACGTCACGGCGCTCCCAGACCACCTCGTCGTACGGATGCACGCCGGGGGTGGTGTGGATGCGCTCGATGCGCAGGCCCTTGCTCGCCTTGGATCCCTTGGAACGGGACCCCCGCGCCGGGCCGCTCGTCGTCTCTGTCATGCCGCCTCCCATATACGGGCAAAAACGCCCTGAAGTGCCCAGATCTTCCCGTGGCACGTATCTGTCTCTTGTCGCGGACGCCGCACTCAGCACCGCCCGTGACACGTCTTACGCCGCTCCGGCCGTTATCGCCGGGCGGCCGCCGTCACTGCTGCACATCCCGGCCGGAAGCGGCCGGGGCTGTTCAGTCGGCGGCAGTGGCGGGCGCCGGAACCTCCAGGGGTTCGCCGGCCCCGCTCTCCTCTGCGGGCGGCCGCTGATCACGGAGCTCCGCGATGGCGGCCTCGAAGTCGTCCAGTGAGTCGAAGGCTCTGTAGACCGATGCAAAACGCAGGTACGCGACGAGGTCGAGTTCCTGCAGGGGGCCGAGTATCGCCAGACCCACGTCGTGGGTCGTCAGCTCGGCGCTGCCGGTGGCGCGCACCGCCTCCTCGACCCGCTGGCCGAGCTGGGCGAGGGCGTCCTCGGTGACCGGCCTCCCCTGGCATGCCTTGCGCACACCGGAGATGACCTTGGTACGGCTGAAGGGCTCGGTGACGCCGGAGCGCTTGATCACCATCAGTGAGGCGGTCTCCACCGTGGTGAAGCGGCGGGAGCAGTCGGGGCACTGACGGCGTCTGCGGATCGACGTGCCGTCGTCCGTGGTGCGGCTGTCGACGACACGGCTGTCCGGGTGCCTGCAGAAGGGGCAGTGCATGGCTCCCAACCCTCCCTCACAAGCACGATGAAATGGCCTCGCCAGGGCGGTCGCAGCCCTTCGAAGCAGCCCCCAGCATAGGCGATAACCAACCGTGGACCACAACTTGTGGGCTGCCGAGGTAACTCAACCACTACATCTAGGGCTTGGTCGAGCTTCGGGCGCACATCGCGTGTCGCGTGGGCACGCAATGCGCGACCGGTCGCGCGACGCCGCCGGGAGCGGTTCTGGACCTCGCCGGATCCACCGGAGACCGGCCATGAGAGTAGCGGGCGACGCACCGCTGCACCGACTCAGGGGTGACGGATGTCAGACTGGAGGCCGTCCCCCCTGGACCGACCCCGCCGGCCGTCACAGCCCATCACAGTCCGTAACGACACCGCGGGGTCGGCGCGGCGGCCCGGCGTGCCGTGCGAGCCGATCGTTCGCACATACACCCAGCGAGGCGTTCACGTCAGCCAATCTGCGATTTTTCACTCGAACGTGTGTTTGGCGCAACCTTTCGAAACCAACTACCGTTGTCCAGCTAGGGAGACCATTCGAGAGGGGCCGACGTGACCACCACCGCAGACAGTGCCGCCATCACTGCCCAGGACCGCTCCCAGCAGACCCGATACGAGCCGGTGCATGCCATGAACAACGCTGCCACGACCCCGGAGGGGACAGAACCGCCACGACCTGCACGTTCGCTGCCCGGTCGACCTCCAGGCATCCGCGCCGACAGCTCCGGCCTCACCGATCGGCAGCGGCGTGTGATCGAAGTGATCCGTGACTCCGTGCAGCGCCGTGGATACCCACCGTCGATGCGAGAGATCGGCCAGGCGGTGGGGCTTTCCAGCACCTCTTCGGTCGCCCACCAGCTGATGGCCCTGGAGCGGAAGGGCTTTCTCCGCCGGGACCCGCACCGCCCCCGGGCCTATGAGGTACGGGGCTCTGACCAGCCCAGCACCCAGCCCACCGACACCACGGGCAAGCCCGCCGCCTCCTATGTGCCCCTCGTCGGCCGGATCGCGGCCGGCGGCCCGATCCTCGCCGAGGAATCAGTCGAAGACGTCTTCCCGCTCCCCCGCCAGCTCGTCGGCGACGGCGAGCTCTTCGTCCTGAAGGTCGTCGGCGACTCCATGATCGAAGCAGCGATCTGCGACGGCGACTGGGTCACCGTCCGCCGCCAGCCCGTCGCGGAGAACGGCGACATCGTGGCCGCCATGCTGGACGGCGAAGCCACGGTCAAGCGCTTCAAGCGGGAGAACGGCCATGTCTGGCTGCTTCCGCACAATGCCGCCTATCAGCCCATTCCCGGTGATGACGCCACCATCCTCGGCAAGGTCGTCGCCGTGCTGCGGCGCGTGTGACCAACGCCGGGCCCTCGACCGGGCCCCGGGACCCACTGCGCCGGTCCCGGGGCCCCGCTGTATCCAAGCCCAGAGCCCCGCTGTATCCCAGCGGAGACCCCATGGCGACCGCCCTGTGGGGCACCAGCGAACCGGGGCGACCGGGCGTCCAGAACGACCGGCGGCCTATCAGAACGACCGGCGGCCTACGCGCCATCCGCCTTCGCGGCGGCCTCCTTCGCAGCGGCCTCCTTCGCAGCGGCGTCGATCGCCGCCAGGGAGCGCCGCACCTGATTGCCGTCCACCGTGTACCAGAAGTCCGGCAGTGAAGCGCGCAGAAAGCTGCCGTACCGGGCTGTCGCCAGCCGCTGGTCCAGCACCGCGACGACGCCCCGGTCGCCCGTGGCGCGCACCAGACGGCCGGCCCCCTGAGCCATCAGCAGGGCCGCATGCGTCGCGGCCACCGACATAAAGCCATTGCCGCCCGCTTCCTCCACGGCCCGCTGACGGGCGCTCATCAGCGGGTCGTCGGGGCGCGGGAAGGGGATCTTGTCCATCACCACCAGCTGGCAGCTCGCCCCAGGAACATCCACGCCCTGCCACAGCGACAGCGTGCCGAACAGACAGGTCTGAGGATCCGCGGCGAAGTTCTTGATCAGCTCACCGAGGGTCTCCTCCCCCTGGAGCAGAATCGGGTACTCCGGAATCCGCGTCCGCAGCTCCTCGGCCGCGGCCTGTGCCGCCCGCATCGAGGAGAACAGGCCCAGCGTGCGGCCGCCGGCTGCCTGGATGAGCTCCGTCAGCTCATCCAGCATGTCGCCGCGCTCGCCGTCCCGCGCCGGTCGCGCCAGATGTCTGGCGACATAGAGAATGCCCTGCTTCGGATAGTCGAAGGGAGAGCCGACGTCCACGCCCTTCCACCGGGGGACGCCTTCGCCCTCGGCGCCCTCCGGAGCCAGGCCGAGAGACGCCCCGACGCCGTTGAAATCCCCGCCGATCTTCAGCGTGGCGGAGGTCAGCACCACCGAACGCTCCGCGAAGAGCTTCTCGCGCAACAGCCCGGAGACGGACAGGGGCGCTACCCGCAGCGAGGCGCCGAAGCGGTCATGGCGCTCGTACCACACGACGTCGTACTCGGAGCCCTGGGTGATGCGCTCCGACACATCGTGGATGGTCTCCACCGCGGCCAGGGCCTGCTTGCGCACCGCGTCCTCGTCCTGCACTGACTGGTCGCGGGTGGCGCCAAGGGCGGAGATGACCGCGCGGGCCGCGTCGCGCAGCGCCATCAGGGCATAGCCGAGGTCTTCGGGGATCTCCTCCAGACGGCCCGGCAGGGCCAGCTCCATCAGCCGTTCGAAGCCCTCCGCGGCCGTCTGGAGCTGGTCGGCGATCTTCTCGTTGACGAGCTTCGCCGCACGCCGCACCGCGCGGTTGACCTGGCCGGGGGTGAGCTCTCCGGTCGCGACGCCGGTCACCCGTGAGACCAGCTCATGCGCCTCGTCGACGATCAGCACCTCATGCTGCGGAAGCACCGGCGCGCCCTCGATCGCGTCGATGGCCAGCAGGGCGTGATTGGTGACGATCACCTCGGCGAGCTTGGCGCGCTCCCGGGCCGCCTCGGCGAAGCACTCCGCCCCGTAAGCGCACTTCGACGCGCCAAGGCATTCGCGGGAGGAGACGGACACCTGCGACCATGCGCGGTCGGAGACGCCTGGGGTGAGATCGTCGCGGTCGCCGGTCTCCGTCTCGTCCGCCCAGTCGCGCACCCTCAGCAGGTCCTGGCCGAGCCTGCTCGTCGGCGCGGCGGACTCGAAGACGTCGAAGAGCCCCTCCTCCTCGTCCTGTGGCGCGCCCTCGTGCAGCCGGTGCAGACACAGATAGTTGGAGCGGCCCTTGAGCATGGCGAAATCGGGACGGCGGCGCAGCAGCGGGTGCAGCGCGTCGACCGTGCGGGGCAGATCCCGCTCGACGAGCTGACGCTGCAGCGCCAGCGTGGCCGTGGCCACCACCACCTTCTCTCCATGTGCCAGCGCCGGTACGAGATAGCCGAGCGATTTGCCGGTGCCGGTGCCCGCCTGGACCAGCAGATGGGAGCCGTCGTCGATGGCTTCCGCGACGGCGTCGGCCATGGCCGCCTGGCCGGGGCGCTCCGTGCCGCCGACGGCGGTGACGGCGGCGTGGAGGAGCTCGGAGAGGGATGGCTTCGTCATAGGCCGTCCACCCTACGGTGCGGCGCCGACAGCCCGGTCGGGGAGCACCTACCGAGCATCCGGATCCGGCCCATCAGCACGCGCCGAGCGGGTTGGGGACGGTGCCGTGCACGGCTGCGTGGGGGCGCTGCGCGCGGTCCCGGTAGCCGTCGAGGTGGAGCCGGTTGCGGTTGAGGCAGAGCCGTTCGATACGCGGGGTGAGCAGATCGAACAGTTCGTAGCGCTCCTTGAGCTCCGGAAAACGCTGCTGGTGGCGGAGGATCTCGGCCCGTACGAGGGAGAAGAAGGCGTCCTCCGGCACCCCGAGCTGCTCCTCGCACAGGGGGGCGAGAAAGCGGAAGACCCCGACGAAGAGCCCGGAGTGGATGAACTGGGTGAGAAATGCGGGCTCTTCGGTGAGCAGGACGCGCCGTACCTCGTCGGGCATCGTGTCGTGCTCCGGCAGCGGCTGGGCGCAGATGTTGACGTCGTCGACGAAGTCCTTGATCGCGAGCCGGACCGGTACATCGCGGTCGTCGAAGACGACGATGGCGTTCTCGCCGTGCGGGGAGAAGACGGTGCCGTAGCGGTAGAGGAAGTGCAGCAGCGGGGGCAGCAGAGCGGCGAAGAGCCGCTGCAGCCAGTCGGCGGGGGCGAGTCCGGAGCGCTCGACGAGCTCCGCGGCGAACGCGCGTCCCTGTGGGTCGGTGTGCAGCAGGGAGGCGAGGGTGCGCGCGCGCTCGCCGGGTGCGAGCTGCGGCTGGAGCGGCTCGCGCCAGATGGCCCCCAGCAGTTCCTTGTACTGGTAGGGCACTTCGGGGAGTTGGTCGTACTGCGGGTGTTCGACGGTGACCGAGGCGACCTCGCCGAGCAGGATCACTCCGCATGTGTCGCGCAGGAAGGGGTCGGCGTCGCGGAGGCTGTGCACCCAGGAGGTCACCGCGGGCGCCGCCCTGGTGCGCTCGGTGGGCAGCCCGCGCCACACCAGGGTGTTGAGGATCGACAGCGGCAGCTTGACGGTGTGCCGGTCGGCCCGGTCGGCGTTGACGAATGTGCGGATCGACTGCTGCGGCAGCCGACGGTCCCCGTCTGCCGGGAGCGGGACGATGTCGCCCGCCGCGATGGCGGGGCCGAACAGGGGGAGCAGCACCTCGTCCCACTGCCAGGGGTGGACGGGCAGATACAGATAGGCGTCCGGGTCGCACCCCGCCTCGCGCAGCTCGGTGGCGAAACAGGTGCGGACGGACGGGTCCAGTTCGTGCGCGTAGAGGTCCTCGGGGGCGGCCAGCCGGGGGACGCCGCGGTAGACGCCGATGCGGCGGCTGACCGCGATCCACGGCAGCCGGGCGGGGGTGCGGGCTTCGGGTGACCAGCGGGCGGTGTCGGTGGCGGAGAAGCCGATCCGGCCCTTGTTGAGGACCAGCCAGGGGTGGCCGGTCTGATGGCCTTCGATGTCGGCGTATTCCAGTTCGGCCAGCTCGGCGGCTCTGAGCGCTCCGTGGTCGAGGCGGATGTCGGAGAGGAGGGTGGTGGTGAGCTCCCTTAGGAGGTGGCCGAGGGTGGCGCCGTCGAGAGCGAGGAGGGTGCGGGCGCGGGCGAGAAAGGCGAGCGGGTCGGTGAAGGGGCTGCCCGCCTCGGTGATGGAGTGCGGGTCGACGCGCCAGCAGTCGTAGACGCCGCGGCGGGCGCGGAAGGTCAGGGCCGCTCCGTCGTCCAGGGCGAGGCGGTACTGGCCGGCGCGGTCGGGCACGGGGACAGGTTCGATGATCTCTTCATAGGCGAATTCGCCGAGCATCTTGGCGAACAGCCGGCGGGCCGCACGCTCCCATGCCTGCTGGTTCAGGCCGGGCGGGGCGTACAGGGCCGTGGGCGGCTGCGGGACGGCCGCGGGCTGAGCCGCTGGAGTCGCAGGAGGCGCGGGGGCTGCGTGGGGTGGCGGCACGGAACCGGCGACGTCAGCGGAGTCGGTGGAGTCAGTGGAGTCGGTGGAGTCATGGGTGGCTGAGGTCTTCGGCACGGGGACTCCTCGGGTGGAAAACCGATGCGGATAAGCGGGGTATGCCGGATACGTGGATCAGCGGGTCGTTCACAGCAGATGGCGCAGGGCTCGGTCGCGGATCATCAGGGCGGCTCGCTTGTCGGGGAGGTCGACTTCCGCGGAGTAGCGGAATCCGGCGCTCAGGAAGGCGGAGACGGACGGGGTGTTGCGCAGGTCGGGCTCAGCGATGACGCGGGTGCAGCGGGGGCGGTGGTCGAGGATGTGGTCGGCGACGGCGTTGAGCAGGGTCGAGCCGATGCCCCTGCCGCGGTCGGCGACGCCCCCGATGAGCAGATGGATGCCGGTGTCATGCGGCCGGGCCGGATAGTGACGGGCGAGCGGGTCGAGGTCGGCGCGGTAGATCTCGAAGTAGCTCATGGCGGCGGAGTCGAGGACGCCGAGGCAGGGGATGCTTCGCCCGTCGCCGTCAAGCTGGCCGCGCAGATGGGCCGCGGTCACGGAGTCGGGCCCCGCCAGCTCCCAGAAGGCGGCCACGGCGGGGTCGTTCATCCAGCGGGTGATCAGCGGCAGGTCGCGTTCCATTCGTACGGGGACGAGCTGGAACCGTCCGGCCGCGGTGGCGACCGGGCCCCATGCGGCGAGGGAGTCCAGCAGATCCGAGGAGCCGGGGCCGGTGTCGGCGTCTGCTGGTACGGAGGCGAGTTCGTCCTCGCGGAACAGCGCGAGCAGTTCGTCGGAAAGCCGCAGATCCAGGGTGTCGTCGGCGCCGTCGCCGAGCTGGGGGCCGGGGCCCGAGCCGGCGCCGGGGCCCGTGTCGGTGCTCGCATCGGTGGGAGGCACGGTGGGCTCTCCTTGTGTTCACGTGGGGAGGCCGGCGCCGGCGGGCGGCGGCCGCAGGGTGTCTTCCTTCAGGAACGGAGCGGGTTCGCGATGGTGACGTACACCGACTGGGTGTCGACGGGGCCGATGAGTTCGTCAAGGCCGTGCAGCCGGGTGAGCAGATTGGCCTTGGAGCGCAGGGTGGGCGCGTCGAGAAGCAGGGCGGGCAGCGGTGAGCCCAGGTCCGCGGCGGAGGCGAGGAACTGCCGGAAGGCGGCGAGGAGCACCCGCTCGTCGGCGAGGTGCTGTGCGCCGAATGCGCCGATGAGACCGAGGACGTTGTTGATGCCGAGGTAGTAGGCGAAGCGCTCGTCGGTGACGGCGTCGGAGACGAACGTGTCGCTGTCCCGGCCGACGCCGGGCAGCCGTCGGTCGAGGTCGGCGCGGCGGGATTCGCGGAAGTAGTAGCCCTGGTTGTCGCGGAAGCGGCCGCCCGCGGGCCAGCCGTCGGGGTCGAGAAGCACCAGGGTGTTCTGCTGGTGGGCTTCGAGGGCGATGCCCGCGACGCCGTCCAGCCAGAGCACCGGGCGCACCACCTGGTCGAGGTAGCGCAGAAACCACTCGGCGGCGACGGCGCCGACGGGCCGGCCGGTGCGGGCGGAGAGGGCGCGCACCGTGCCGGCGAGCCGGGAGTGCATGCCCGTCCGGCCCGGCCAGGGCCGGGGGGCGGTCAGGCCCGCGATGCAGACGGCGTCGTCCGCGGGCCCGAAGGGGTTGTGGCGCAGCAGGACGTCCAGTCCGGGGACGGGTTCGCCGTCGCCGGTGTCGACCGCCAGCCAGGCGGGGTCGCGCACGATGTCGAAGCCGGGGTGTTCGGCGCGCCACTGCTCGGCGAGGCCGGTGCGGAGCAGCCGGTGGACCTCGACGCCGCGGTGGAGTTCCTTGCGGAGGTTCTCACGGCGGGAGTTGGTGATCCGGACGCCGAGGGAGAGCTTGAGCATGGCGGGGGCGCCCGGCCGGTGGACGGTGCGCACCGAGGAGGTGGGGTGCCAGGGCTCGCCGTGGGGGCCCAGGTCGTGCAGCAGCCCGGCGTCGAGGAGCGCGGCGACGGTCGGGCGGTGCGGCAGGTCGCGGGCCTGCCAGGGGTGCAGCGGGAGGGGGACGGCGCCTTCGGGGTGGGGCAGTTCGCCGCAGAGCCTGTGGATGAGCTGTTCGGCGGGGACGGTGCGGCCGCTTTCCGTCCAGGCGGATGCGCTGGCCAGGACGGAGCGGTCGACGGCCATCCAGTGGAGCGGGAAGGAGCCGTGCAGCTCGGGTGAGTAGCGGCGGACTTCGGTGTCGGAGAGCCCTTCGCGGCTCTTGGGTGTGGGGTGCAGGGGGTGGCCGAGCAGCAGCGACTGCTCGGCTGTGAGGAAGAGGTCCGCGGCGGGGCGCGGGGCGGGGCTGGCCCTGCGGTCGGCGATGAACTCCGCCGTACGGCGTACGGAGTCGGCGACCCGGCCCACCAGCTCGACGCCGCCTTCACGTCGGCCGGACTCGCGTCCGAGGAGGGCGGCGAGGGTGACGGCGTCCACGGGTGGGGCGTCTCGGGGACTGCCTTCGAGAACGGGCGGGTCGAAGCGGTGCCAGCCGGTGGGAGACCAGTAGCGGACGGGGACGAGGAGCGCGCCGCCGCCCGCCTTCAGCGTGAGGCGCAGGCGGCCGCCCTCGGGCTGGGGGAGGTCGTTCTCCCGTACCCAGCAGCGGAGCAGGTTCTCGACTCCGGCGGCGTCGGCCGCGCGGTGCGGGTCCGGGTGGTCGAGCGGGTCATCGGCCGACGGGGCGGCGGGGGCCGGCAGGGTGGTCTCGGCGGCGGGGCCGGAGGATTCCCGGCCGGCGGAGGGGAGGCAGTCGTCGGCATGGCCTCCCGACTGCTGTCGGGGCACCGTCACCGTCTCGACGGCCAGGTGTCCGCGGAGTCTGTTCGCTCCTGAGGCGCGGGAGGCGGGGCGGCCGTCGGGCTCGGGCACATCAGGCGAGGGGGTGGAGTTCACGGGGTTTTCCTTGTGCTGTCGCGTGCGATGTCGGCCGGGGTCAGTACGACTGCCCGCTGTCGGGTCTCGGGGCGGTTCTCTCCGCGGCGGCCAAGGCGTCGGCGAAGCGGTCGAGGACGGCTGTGGCCTGCTCGTCGGTGAGGGTGAGGGGAGGCAGCAGGCGGACGACGCTGGAGTGCCGTCCGCCCAGTTCGACGATGAGCCCGCGGCGCAGGCATTCCTGCTGTACGGCGGCGGCGAGGGCGGGCGCGGGCGGCGGGGCGGCGGCGTCGGTGGCCGGGGCGTCCAGATCGACCAGCTCGACGCCGATCATGAGGCCGCGGCCGCGCACGTCCCCCATGCTGGGGTGGGCGACGGACAGCCCCTGGAGCTGGCCGAGCATCCGGGCGCCGAGTGTGGCGGCGCGGTCGGCGAGGCCGTTCTCGCGCACGAAGGCCAGGGTGGCGGCGCCTGCGGCCATGGCGAGCTGATTGCCGCGGAAGGTGCCCGCGTGGGCGCCCGGCTGCCAGGCGTCCAGCTCCGAGCGGTAGACGATCACGGCGAGCGGCAGCGAACCGCCGATGGCCTTGGACAGCACCAGCACATCGGGGACGACGCCGCTGTGCTCGACGGCCCAGAAGGTGCCGGTGCGGGCGACGCCTGTCTGGACTTCGTCGGCGATCAGAGGGATGGAGCGGGCGGCGGTGAGGGCGCGCATCCGGCGCATCCACTCATCAGGGGCAGGGATGACGCCCCCTTCGCCCTGGACCGGTTCGAGGATCATTCCGGCCGGGGACGGCACACCGCCCTTGGGGTCGTCGAGGAGGTGCTCGGTCCAGCGGGCGGCCAGTTCGGCCCCGCGCTCGCCGCCGATGCCGAAGGGGCAGCGGTAGTCGTGCGGGAACGGCAGCCTCGTCACCCGTACATCGGTGGCTCCTCCCGAGGCGTCGAGCGCCCCGGCGGTCATGCCGTGGTAGGCGCCGGTGAAGGCGAGCAGCCCCTCGCGGCCGGTCGCGGTGCGCACGAGTTTGAGCGCGGCCTCGACGGCGTCCGTGCCGGCAGGGCCGCAGAACTGGATGCGTGCGTCGGCGGCGAGTTCACCCGGCAGTGTGGCGAACAGCTCGGTGGTGAAGGCGTCTTTGACGGGGGTGGCGAGGTCCAGGACATGCAGCGGGGCGCCGGAGTCGAGGACCTTCTTGATCGCTTCGAGGACGACGGGGTGGTTGTGGCCCAGGGCCAGCGTGCCGGCCCCGGACAGACAGTCGAGATAGCGGCGTCCGTCAGCGCCTTCGATGGTCAGCCCTCTGGCCCGGACGGGAACGATGGGCAGCGAGCGGGCATAGGTGCGGGCGGCGGACTCACGCAGCGACTGCCTGCGCAGAATCCCCTCATGTGCCGCGGGGGGCGCGGCAGGGGCAGGTTCGGTCACGGCCACGGTGTTCGTCCTCCCGCGATGACAGGTGCGCCGCCCGGCGGCGCGGTGCCGACACACCCAGGCGACGGGGGCGAGGGGTGAACTCCCATTCCCCCGTACGTACCAACGACGGAGGGCCTCGGGGATCACGGGTCATCCGAAGATCATTCGAAGATCCTTCAAAGATCTTGCACTGTCGGACCGGAACCGCGGACCTGCCGCGTGCCGTCCCTGTCGGCACCGGCATAGTGGGGGGCCGCATCCCGGCCGTGAACACACATCGGCCGGGATGCGCCTGTGCGCGTTCGACGGTGAACGCAGCGAACAGATTTCTGACGTCCGTTCTGAAGTCCCAGGGGGATCACGAGATGCGACCCATTCGCCCGACGCTGGCGGCGGTTTCCACGGCCGCCGTGCTGGCGCTGACCGCCACCGCGTGCGGTCCGAGCGAAGACGTGGCCGGCGACAAGCCGAGCGCGCCGGCGAGCCAGCCCGCCGATCAGAAGATCACCATCCCGGACGATCTCAAGGACAAGCTCAAAGAGCACGGGATCGATCTGGACAAGTGGAAGAACGGCGAGTGGAAGAACTGGGACAAGGACACCTGGCTGCGTGAGGCCAAGGACTTCGTCAACCCCATCATCGAGGACCTGTGGGACCCGGACCGGATGCGTGAGGCCGACCCGCTGCCGGAGGAGCCCGTCGAGGACGACATCCCCGATGACGGGGGCGTCACGGACCCGACGCCTGAGCCCGTGGACGCCCGGCCGGTGAAGGCTCCGTACCACGCAGGCGTCCCCGAGGCGGGCAAGCTGTTCTTCGACGGCCCGAAGGGCTCCATGGTCTGCTCGGCCACCGTCGTCAAGGACCCGGCCAACCCCGGCAAGTCCAATATGGTGTGGACGGCGGGCCACTGCGTCCACGCGGGCAAGCAGGGCGGCTGGTACCGCAACATCGCCTTCGTGCCGTCGTACAACGACAACGCCAGGCCCACGGCCGAGCTGGAGAACACGCCGAAGGAGGAGATCGCTCCATTCGGCGTCTGGTGGGGCGACTGGGCGCAGACCTCCGAGCAGTGGATCTCCGAGGGTGCGACGACCGGCGGTCAGGGCGCGCCGTACGACTTCGCGGTGATCCATGTGACGCCGGAGAAGGGCGGCAGCGGCAAGTCGCTGGAGGAGACGGTCGGTTCGGCGCTGCCCGTGGAGTTCGACGCGCCGGCCGCCCCGGACATCGCGGCCATGACCGCCACCGGCTACCCGGCGGCGCCGCCGTTCGACGGTCAGCGCATGTACCAGTGCTCCGACAAGCCGGGCCGACTGTCGATCAAGGCGGACGAGCCGACGATGTACCGCATCGGCTGCACCATGACGGGCGGTTCGTCCGGCGGCGGCTGGGTCGCCAAGGGCCGGGACGGCAGGCCTGCTCTGGTGTCCAACACCTCCATCGGCCCGGTGACGGCCGGCTGGCTGGCGGGGCCGCGGCTGGGCAAGGAGGCCGAGGGCGTCTACACGGCCGTCAGCGAGAAGTTCGCGGGCCGGTAACACCCCGGCGGACGGCACTCTCCCGCCGTACACCGCGACAGCGCAAGGCCCGCGCTCTCAGGTACGAGAGCGCGGGCCTTGTGCCTGCAGACTCTGTGCGTTCAGCGGAGCCGCTCGGCCTGCTGCCGGGACACGTCAGCCGGCCACCGGCACATACGGGGCCAGCGCGGCGGCCAGTTCCTCGTGCACACGGGCCTTGAGCAGTGTGCCCTCCGTGGTGTGCTCCTCGGAGATCACCTCGCCGTCCACGTGCACCCGCGAGACCAGTGCGCCCTCGGTGTACGGCAGCAGCGCCTCGATCTCGACCTGCGGCCGCGGCAGTTCGGCGTCGATCAGCGCCAGCAGCTCGCCGATGCCCTCGCCGGTGCGTGCGGAGACCGCGATCGCATGCCGCTCGACGCGCAGCAGCCGCTGCAGCACGAGTGGATCGGCCGCGTCCGCCTTGTTGATCACCACAATCTCGGGCACGTCCACCGCGCCCACCTCGCGGATCACTTCACGCACGGAAGCGAGCTGCTCCTCCGGAGCCGGATGCGACCCGTCCACCACATGCAGGATGAGATCGGAGCCGCCGACCTCCTCCATGGTGGAGCGGAACGCCTCGACCAGATGGTGCGGCAGATGCCGGACGAATCCGACGGTGTCGGCCAGCGTGTACAGCCGGCCGCTGGGCGTCTCGGCCCGCCGCACGGTCGGGTCGAGGGTGGCGAACAGCGCGTTCTCCACCAGGACGCCCGCGCCCGTGAGGCGGTTGAGCAGTGAGGACTTTCCGGCGTTGGTGTAACCGGCGATGGCGACCGACGGCACCTTGTTGCGCCGCCGCTCCTGCCGCTTGATCTCCCGGCCGGTCTTCATCTCCGCGATCTCCCGGCGCATCTTCGCCATCTTCTCGCGGATCCGCCGCCGGTCCGTCTCGATCTTGGTCTCACCGGGGCCGCGGGTGGCCATGCCGCCGCTGCCGCCGCCCATCTGCCGGGACAGCGACTGGCCCCAGCCGCGCAGCCTGGGCAGCATGTACTGCATCTGGGCCAGGGCGACCTGCGCCTTGCCCTCTCGGGACTTGGCGTGCTGGGCGAAGATGTCGAGGATCAGGGCGGTGCGGTCGACCACCTTGACCTTGACGATGTCCTCCAGGTGGATCAGCTGGCCGGGGCTCAGTTCACCGTCGCACACCATGGTGTCGGCGCCGGACTCCAGCACGATGTCGCGCAGCTCCTGCGCCTTGCCCGAGCCGATGTACGTGGCCGGGTCCGGCTTGTCGCGGCGCTGGATGACGCCGTCGAGCACCACAGCGCCCGCCGTCTCGGCGAGGGCCGCGAGCTCCGCGAGGGAGTTCTCCGCGTCCTGCACCGTCCCCGAGGTCCATACGCCGACGAGCACCACGCGCTCCAGGCGCAGCTGCCGGTACTCGACCTCGGTGACGTCTTCGAGCTCGGTGGAGAGGCCGGCGACGCGGCGCAGCGCGGCGCGCTCGGAGCGGTCGAGCTGATCGCCGTCCCGGTCTCCGTCGATCTCGTAGCTCCAGGCGACGTCCTCTTCCATCAGGGCATCGGCCCGAAGGCTCTCGGAGCGACGGCTTGCGCCGGGAGTCTGGGCGAAGCGCTGCTCGTCCTGGGAAGGGGATGAAGAGGAGGTCATTGGATCCTTACGTCGATGGGGGTGTCGAGTGGCGGCGACGGTCGTCGCCGTTGTGTCCGTCACAACGTGTGACATGGCCGGATGATTCCCGGGCACAACCCGGGCTGCCCGGGCGGCGGGCCCGCAGGGCCCGGCCGTGTCGCCGACACCTCGATGGTCCCACGCCCCGGCCGGGCCCGTCATCCGGGTTTCAGTGCGCTGCCGGAAGGGCTTCGGCGGGCTGCCGGGCGGCGGTGACGGGCTCGGCCTTCCAGTCGGGGTGGCCGGGCATGGGCGGGGTGCGCTTGCCGTAGAGCCAGTCCCGGAAGAAGCGCGAGAGGTCGCGTCCGGCGATGTCGGAAGCGAGCGCGGTGAAGTCCGCGGTGCTCGCCGTGGCGTCCCGGTGGGCACGCACCCACTCCCGCTGCAGCCGGTCGAAGGCCGTCTCGCCGATCTCCTGCCGCAGCGCGTAGAGCACCAGGGCGCTCCCGTCGTACACGACGGGGCGGAAGAGGCTGAGCTTCTTCCCGGGGGAGGCCGGCTCGGGTGCGGCGGGCGGTCCGCCCTGGGCACGCCAGATGTCGGACTGCGTGTACGCGTAGTGCATTCTCCGCTCCAGCGTGTAGCCCCTGTGCTCCTCCGCGTACAGGGACTCGTACCAGGTGGCGTGGCCTTCGTTGAGCCAGAGGTCGGACCAGCGGCGGGGGGAGACGCTGTTGCCGAACCACTGGTGCGCCAGCTCATGCACCATGATCGAGTCGACGTACCACTCGGGGAATCCGGGATCGGTGAAGAGCACCCGCTCGAACAGGGACAGCGTCTGTGTCTCCAGCTCGAATCCGGTGCGGGCGTCGGCGATCAGCACGCCGTAGGTCTCGAAGGGATACGGACCGACCCTCCGTTCCATCCACGCCAGTTGTGCGGGGGTCTTCTTCAGCCAGGGCTCCAGCTTCTGTGCGTCGGCGGCGGGCACGACGTCCCGCACCGGGAGTCCATGCGGTCCGGTGCGGGTCAGGACGGCGGAGCGGCCGATGGAGACCTGGGCGAGCTCCGTGGCCATGGGGTGGCCGCTGCTGTACGACCAGGTGATGTCGTCTCCCGCGCCGGTGGCGGTGCGCGCCGTGCGCACGCCGTTGGCCACCGCAGTCAGCTCCTTGGGGGCGGTGATGCGGAAGGTGAAGTACGCCTTGTCCGCGGGGTGGTCATTGCAGGGGAAGACGCGGTGGGCGGCGTCGGCCTGGTTGGCCATGGCCAGTCCGTCGCCGGTGCGCACCCAGCCTCCGGCGTTCTTGTCGCCGCGGGGGTCGCTGGTGTGGTCGACGGTGATGTGCAGCCACTGTCCGGGGGTCAGGGGCGCTGCGGGCTCGACGACCAGGTCCTCGCCCGCGGCGGCGAATTCGGCCGGGGCGCCGTTGACTTCGACGCTGCGGACGGTCCCATGGGTGAAGTCGAGGTTGATGCGGTCCAGCGGCTGCGTCGTCCGGGCATCGATCTTGGTGATGGCGTCGAGGGGCTTGGCATTGCTGCCGTGGTAGGTGAAGGCGATGTCGTACGCGACCACGTCATAGCCGGGATTGCCGAGGTGGGGGAAGAGCGGGTCCCCGATGCCGAGCGGTTCGGGCTGGGGCAGCGCGGCGGCGACGAGGGCGGCCGCGGCCGCGGTCAGCAGGGCGGCACGCAGCCGGCGGCGGTGGCGGGCGGGCGGCCGGCGGGTCGGCGGTGAGGTGTGCGGCATGCCCTACGGCTATCAGCGCGCCGGTCCCGGCCGGACGCGGCACGCGTCACACCACCCGAACGGGGTCGGCCGTCCGAACCCGGTCGGCCCGCACGGGGGACGGGGCCGCCGTGTCAGCCGGTCGCCGCCGGGTGCCGGGCGCGGCTGACGTCGTAGACGCCGGGTACGTCGCGCATGGCGCGCATCAGTGCGGGAAGGCCCGCCGCGTCGGGGAGTTGCAGGGTGTAGGTGTGCCGGACGCGCTGCTGGGCGGGCGGTTCGACGGTGGCGGAGACGATCGCCGCGCCTTCGGCGGCGATGACCTCGGTGAGGTCGGCCAGCAGCCGGGGCCGTCCGAACGACTCGGCGACGAGCGTCACACGGCACTCGGTGGCGTCTTTCCAGCGTACGGGGAGGCGGGCGCGGCCGAGGGCCGTCATCCGGGCGACGGCGGGGCACTCCTCGCGGTGGACCGTGACGACTCCGCCGCGTACCGCGAAGCCGGTGACGGCGTCGGGCGGGACGGGCGTACAGCAGCCGGCGAGCCGCACGCACGCGTGGGTGCGGCCTTCGGGGCTTCGGAGCCCGTGGTTCTGGGAGTCGGCGTCACGGGAGTCGGCGTCGCGGGGTTCGGCGTGCCGGGAGTCGGCGTGCCGAGGCTCGGTGCCACGGGAGTCGGCGCCACGGGGATCGGCGCCACGGGGATCGGCGCCACGGGGATCGGCGCCACGGGGATCGGCGCCACGGGGATCGGCGCCACGGGGATCGGCGCCACAGCGGTCGTCGAGCAGCTCGACGACCGCGTTCGCGGCTGCCGGCCGGCCGGCGGTCAGGGGGGCCGGCCGGCGGGGCGTGGCAGCGGGGATCTTCGCGCCTTCGGGGTGTGCGTCGAGCCAGCTGCTGATGGCGATGCGCGCGGCCGGAGTGCGGGCGTGGTCGAGCCACTCGGGCGAGGGGCCGGAAGCGGCGGCGTCCTGCGCGAGCAGCACATGGACGGTGTCGCCGTCGCGCAGGACGGTGCTGAGGGTGGCGAGCCGGCCGTTGACGCGGGCGCCGATGCAGGCGTGGGCCTGTGTGCCGTACTGCGCGTACGCCGCGTCCACGCAGGTGGCCCCGGCCGGCAGGCCGAGGGCGCCGCCGTCCGCGCGGAAGACGGTGATCTCCCGGTTCTGCGCGAGGTCGGCGCGCAGGGAGGTCCAGAAAGCGTCCGGGTCGGGGGTGGCCCGCTGCCAGGCGAGGAGGCGGGAGAGCCAGCCAGGGCGGGTGGGGTCGGCGCGCTCGCCGTCGGCCGCGGGCTCCCCTGTCGTCTCGCCTGGCGCGTAGGGGTTTCCGAGGGCCACGACGCCGGCCTCGGCGACCGTGTGCATCCGCTGGGTGCGGATGAGGACTTCGGCGACCGCGCCGTCGGGGCGGGCGACGGCGGTGTGCAGCGACTGGTAGAGGTTGAACTTGGGCGCCGCGATGAAGTCCTTGAACTCCGAGATGACCGGGGTGAAACAGGTGTGCAGCTCACCGAGGACGGCATAGCAGTCGGCGTCGTCGGAGACGAGCACCAGCAGCCTGCCGAAGTCGGTGCCGCGCAGCTCGCCCCGTTTGAGGCGGACACGGTGCACGGAGACGAAGTGCCGCGGCCGTACGAGGACTTCGGCGGCGATTCCGGCGTCTTTGAGGACGGTTCTGAACTCCTCGGCGGTGGCTTCGAGGGCGTCCCCGGCGGTGGCGTTGTCGGCGATGAGGGCGCGGGTGTGCTCGTACTCCCGCGGGTGGAGGATCGCGAAGACCAGGTCTTCCAGTTCGGTCTTGAGTGCCTGGACGCCGAGCCGTTCCGCCAGCGGGATCAGCACATCGCGGGTGACTCGGGCGATCCTGGCCTGCTTCTCGGGGCGCATCACCCCGAGGGTGCGCATATTGTGCAGCCGGTCGGCCAGCTTGATCGACATCACGCGGACGTCATTGCCGGTGGCGACGAGCATCTTGCGGAAGGTCTCGGGCTCCGCGGCCGCCCCGTAGTCGACCTTCTCCAGCTTGGTGACGCCGTCGACGAGATAGCTGACCTCCGCGCCGAACTCGTCGCGCACCTGGTCGAGCGTCACATCGGTGTCCTCGACGGTGTCATGGAGGAGCGAGGCGGTCAGGGTGGTGGTCTCCGCGCCCAGTTCGGCGAGGATCAGTGTGACGGCGAGCGGATGGGTGATGTACGGCTCGCCGCTCTTGCGGAACTGTCCGCGGTGCGAGGACTCGGCGAGGACATACGCCTTGCGCAGGACGGAGAGATCGGCGTCCGGGTGGTGGGCGCGGTGGGCTTCCGCGACATGCCCGATGGCGTCGGGCAGCCGGTCCCGCGCGGCGGGGCCGAGCACGGCGGCCCGGCCCAGTCTGCGGAGGTCGATGCGGGGACGGCCGCGCCTGCGGCTGTGGGCGCCAGGGTTGGCGGCCTCTGCGCTCATGGGGCACCTCCGGCAGCGATCGACCGGCGATGGGAGGCGGTGTGCCCCTCCGGACCGGTGCTTGATGCTATCGAGCCCACCACGTGGCGCAGTCCGGCTCTCGCCGAGCATGAACCGGATCACCCATTCGAGCGAAGGTCTATGCGATCTCGGTTTGGAATGCGGCGGGCCGGGGTGCTAATGCGGCGGGGCCAGGAGCGCGAGGTCGAGACTGCCCTCGGCGACGATCACCGCGGGGCCGGTCATCTCGATCTCGCCGTCCGGCAGCTCGGTGATCACCAGACGGCCGCCGGGGAGGTCCACGGTGTAGGTGACGGGGGCGCCGGTGAGGGCGGGGTCGAGGCCGTCGCGACGGGCGGCGGCGACGGCGACGGCGCACGCGCCCGTGCCGCAGGAGCGGGTCTCGCCGGAGCCGCGCTCATGGACGCGCATGGCCACATGCCGTTCGCCGCGGTCGGCGACGAACTCGACATTGACGCCGTCCGGGTAGACGGAGGACGGGGTGTACGCGGGGGCGGTGAACAGATCGCCCGCCTGGTCGAGGTCGTCGACGAAGGCGACCGCGTGCGGATTGCCCATGTTCACATTGCGGGCGGGCCAGCGGTGGCCGCCGACGGTGACCGTGACGCCTTCCTCGGGCAGCCGGGCACGGCCCATGGAGACCGTGACGTCGCCGTTCTTGGCGAGGTGGACCCGCTTGACGCCGCCCCGGGTGGCGACGGCGAGCTCCCCGGCCTCGGCATGGCCCGCGCGCTGGAGATAACGGGCGAAGACCCGTACGCCGTTGCCGCACATCTCGGCGATCGAGCCGTCGGCGTTGCGGTAGTCCATGAACCACTCGGCCTCGCCGGCCATCGCCCGCGCCTCGGGGTGGGCCTCGGACCTCACGACGTGCAGCAGGCCGTCGCCGCCGACCCCGGCGCGCCGGTCGCAGATCCGGGCGACGACGGAGGCAGGCAGACCGATCTCATTGGCCGGGTCGGGAACGATCACGAAGTCGTTCTCGGTGCCATGGCCCTTGAGGAAGGCGAGGGGCGCGGAGTGCGGGGCAGTCACGCGGACCATCGTACGGGGCGGCGCGGCGGAGCAGCACGGCCGGTACGGGGCTGTACGGGGCTGTACGGGAGCGCCGGCGGGCGCGGGGGCCGCCCGGATCCGGGGCCGCGGAGCGGACCCTCGGGGGCCCGGCGGGGGACGGACCTCCGGGGCGCTTCAGCGAAGGCGGGCGACGCGCCAGACGGCCAGGGCGACGAGGGCCGCGGCCACGCACACGTACAGGGCGAGGACGCGCCAGTCGGGGCGCTCGCCGGAGCCGCGGGCCGGCAGGCCGGGCCAGGTGTGGCCGACCTTGCGCGCCGCCATCACGCCCCATCCGGCCGCGCAGCAGC
This sequence comes from Streptomyces sp. PR69, assembly GCF_026420845.1. Taxonomy (GTDB): domain Bacteria; phylum Actinomycetota; class Actinomycetes; order Streptomycetales; family Streptomycetaceae; genus Streptomyces. The sequence continues at coordinate 152,500 of NZ_JAOWCB010000011.1, forward strand.
TGATCAGCAGGCCGAGCATGGCGACGACCGCGCCTCCGTCCCCGCTGCCGAAGGCGAGGGGGAAGGCGAACATCAGCGAGCCGAGCGCGGCGAGCATCACGATCGGGGCGAGCTGCCAGATCCGCAGCCGCCGTTGGGGCCGCAGCTCCACCTCGACCTCGTCGGCGATCAGTTCCTGCTCGTCGGGTCCGTCCGGGCTGAGCCGCGGCCCGGCGTCCGCCTCGCCGCCCGTGCGGTCCATGCCGTCGAGACCGTCAAGGCCATCGAGGCCGTCCACGTCGTGATCTGCTCCGCGGTCCACTCCGTGGACGTCCAGCGCACGGTCCGCGCGGTCCGTGTCACCGGCGCGGGTCGCCGCGTCGCGGCGCTGCTGCTCGGTGTCGCGAGGGCCGGCCTCCATCGCCACGCGCCCTCCCAACTCGGACTCCACTGGTCGATCGATGCTCGATGATGGCACGCTTACGGGTGCCGAACTGACGGGCAGCGCGTCCCGATGCCATCACGTGATCAGGCTGTAATCGCTCGTTCGACCAACGTCAGCGCCTGGTGCGGAAGTTCCTTCCGGGTTTCGGCGGCCCCGCTCAGCCAGTGGACGCGGGGGTCGCGGCGGAACCAGGAGTCCTGTCGGCGCGCGAAGCGCTTCGTGGCGCGCACCGTCTCCGCGCGCGCCTCCTGGTCAGTGCACTCCCCCGCGAGCGCGGCGAGCACCTGCTGGTACCCGAGGGCGCGCGATGCCGTACGCCCGTCGCGCAGCCCCTGCGCCTCCAGGGCGCGCACCTCGTCGACGAGCCCCGCCTCCCACATCCGGTCCACGCGGCGGGCGATGCGTTCGTCCAGCTCGGGACGGGCGACGCCGACGCCTATCTGGACGGTGTCGTAGACGGCGTCATGGCCGGGGAGGTTGGCGGTGAAGGGCCGGCCGGTGATCTCGATGACCTCAAGGGCCCGCACGATGCGGCGGCCGTTGCTGGGCAGGATGGCCCTGGCCGCCGCGGGGTCGGCGGCGGCGAGCCGGGTGTGCAGCGCTCCGGAGCCCCGTGCGGCGAGCTCCTCCTCAAGCCGGTCGCGGACCCCGGGGTCGGTGCCGGGGAACTCCAGGGCGTCGATCGCCCCGCGTACGTACAGCCCGGAGCCGCCGACGAGAACCGGCGTACGGCCTTCGGCGAGGAGCCGGTCGATCTCCGCGCGGGCCAGTCTCTGGTACTCGGCGACGCTGGCCGTCACCGTGACGTCCCAGATGTCGAGAAGCCGGTGCGGGACGCCGCCGCGCTCCTCGTCCGTCAGCTTGGCGGTGCCGATGTCCATCCCCCGGTACAGCTGCATGGAGTCGGCGTTGACGACCTCCCCGTTCAGCTGCTGCGCGAGGAATACCCCCAGATCGGACTTTCCGGCCGCGGTGGGGCCGACGACGGCGATGACCCGCGGTGCGGGAACTGCACTTCTCACCGTCCCAGTCTCGCAAACTCCCCGGCCGTCCCCGAACGAGCGAGGTGACGGCACGAGGGTGGGTTCGTTGCCTGTTGCGAGGTTCCGCACGCCGGTTTTCGACCGACGCCCGCGGGCGGCGCAATGGGACGCTCCGGGGCAGCCCGGAACTTCGCCCACACGAGTAGGCTATGGAGTAGGTATGGGCATTTTTTCACGGTTTCGCAGTAAGCCGAGCACCAAGGAGGCTGCTGAGCCCACGGCCGAGGAGGCGGCTGCCGGTACGGTGACGGCCGAGCCCCCGGCGGAATCCACGGCGGAATCCCCCGAGTCCGCCGGGTCCGGGTCCGCCGCCGGCTCGGCGGAGCCGGCCGCGGCCGCTGAATCGACCGACAAGACCGACAGGGCCGACAAGGCCGACTCTGTGGAGTCTGTTGAGCCGGCCGAGGCTGCCGAGTCGACGGCGGCGAAGGCCACGGAGGCGTCTGACGCGGCAGAGGCGTCGCCGGACGCCAAGACCGGGACGGAAGCCGAAGCGGCGGCCGCCGAGGAGGCCGAGAGTCCCGCCGTCGACGGCGTGGAGATTCCCAAGCAGCAGTCGGCCGAGGAGGCGGCGGACAACGAAGCCGGAGAGGGTGCCCGTAAGTAGTCCGTGATGAGGATGGTGACCCATGGGGCTCCTGGATACGCTGAAGGCCCGGCTTGCCCCGGCCAGAGAGAAGGTCTCTGACCTCGCGCACCAGCACGGGGGCAGGATCGAGCACGGTCTGGACAAGGCCGCGAAGGCGGTCGACGAAAAGACCAAGCACAAGTACAGCAGCAAGATCGAGACCGGCGCCGGGAAGGCCAAGGACGCCCTGGGCCGCCTCTCTCACAAGGACGGCCACAAGGGCGGCCACAAGGACGACGGCACTGCGCCGCCGGCTGCCTGACGGTTACGGCGGACGGCCGCGGAACACGCGTTCCGCGGCCGTCCGCCGTTCTGCGCCGCGGAGGCGCTCTGCACCAAGGCTGCTGCGCGCAGGCGTTCCGACAGGAGGCGTTCCGGCCGCAGGCGTTCCGGCCGGAGGGCCGAGCCGCGCTAGGACCAGGCGGCGACGAAGTAGCCGACGCCGTAAGGGGCGTCGTCGTAGAGGAGCTGCCCGGACAGCCGCGCCCCCTCGGCCGCGCCCGCGAGCACCTGCCACGGGGCGCGCCCTGCCGCCTGGAGCTCCCGCGCCAGCGACGCGTCCAGCGCCGTCAGCGCTCGGATGTCGGCGCCGGCCAGGGCCCGGGAGACCTCCGCGTCGAAGCCGGCGGCGCGCTCGTCCAGATAGCCGGGCGCCTTGAGGGTGCGGCACGCGGCGCCGTCTCCCAGCACGAGCAGCGCCACCCGACCGGCGCGGGCGGAGAGCTCCCGGCCCAGGGCCGCACAGCGGTCCGCGGCGAGACTCTCCTCGACGGCGACGCCCTCCAGCGGAGTGTCCGCCCAGCGCACCCTGTCCAGCAGCCAGGCGCCCACGGCGAGCGAGGGCGGCAGCGGCCGCTCGGGCACTGCGCCGCCCGCCCGCCCGAGGGTGACGGACAGATCCACCCCGAAGCCCCGGAAAGAGCCCCGGGCCCCCTCGGGATGGTCCCCCGCCTGCCCGGGGGCCGCCGGACCGACTGCCACGAGGCGATCGGGTCTGGCCGCGGCGAGCACACCCAGGGCGTCGGCGCACGCGGTCCGGGCGGCGTCCAGCTCGGGGGCGGCCCCTGCGGCGACCTCGGGCACGAGCAGGGGAGGACAGGGGCAGACAGCGGCGGCTACGAGCATGATCGGCAGCCTAGCCGCGTACGGAGCAGCCGCTCGTCGCCTGCGGCAGCGGGGCGGGGACGCCGACGGAGGGCAGGCCCAGCATCACCCCGGCCGGCTTGGCCGCTTCCGCCGCGTTCCGCTTCTCCCAGGCGTCGCCCGCGCGCGTGCGGCGCACCGCCTGCACCGGGCCCTCGGCCAGCAGATGGTGCGGCGCGGCGTAGCTGACCTCCACGGTCACCACGTCGCCGGGGCGCACCTCCTCCTCGGGCTTGGCGAAGTGGACGAGGCGGTTGTCCTGAGCGCGGCCGGAGAGCCGCCGGGTGGCGTCGTCCTTGCGGCCCTCGCCCTCCGCGACCATGACCTCGAGGGTGCGGCCGACCTGCTTCTTGTTCTCCTCCCAGGAGATCTCCTCCTGAAGGGCGACCAGCCGCATATAGCGCTCCTGCACGACCTCCTTGGGGATCTGGCCGTCCATCTCGGCCGCGGGCGTGCCGGGCCGCTTGGAGTACTGGAAGGTGAAGGCGTTGGCGAAGCGCGCCTCGCGCACCGTGTGGAGGGTCTGTTCGAAGTCCTCCTCGGTCTCGCCGGGGAAGCCCACGATGATGTCGGTGGAGATCGCCGCGTGCGGGATGGCCTCGCGGACCTTCCGGATGATGGTCAGGAAGCGCTCCTGCCGGTAGGAGCGGCGCATCGCCTTCAGGACGGCGTCCGAGCCGGACTGGAGCGGCATGTGCAGCTGCGGCATGACGTTCGGCGTCTCTGCCATCGCGGCGATCACGTCGTCGGTGAAGTCGCGGGGATGTGGCGAGGTGAAGCGGACCCGCTCAAGGCCCTCGATCTTTCCACAGGCGCGCAGCAGCTTGCTGAACGCCTCGCGGTCGCCGATGTCGGAGCCGTACGCGTTGACGTTCTGGCCGAGCAGGGTGATCTCGGAGACGCCCTCGGCGACCAGGGCCTCGATCTCGGCGAGGATGTCGCCGGGGCGGCGGTCCTTCTCCTTGCCGCGCAGCGCGGGCACGATGCAGAAGGTGCAGGTGTTGTTGCAGCCGACGGAGATCGAGACCCACGCGGCGTATGCGGACTCCCGGCGGGTCGGCAGCGTGGACGGGAACGCCTCCAGCGACTCGGCGATCTCGACCTGCGCCTCCTCCTGGACGCGGGCGCGCTCCAGCAGCACCGGCAGCTTGCCGATGTTGTGGGTGCCGAAGACGACGTCGACCCACGGCGCCTTCTTGACGATGGTGTCACGGTCCTTCTGCGCCAGGCAGCCGCCGACGGCGATCTGCATGCCGGGCCGCCTGGACTTCACCGGCGCGAGCCGGCCGAGGTTGCCGTACAGCTTGTTGTCGGCGTTCTCCCGCACGGCGCAGGTGTTGAAGACGACGACGTCGGCCTCGCCCTCCGCGCCTTCGGGCGCGCGCACATAGCCGGCGTCCTCCAGCAGGCCGGAGAGCCGCTCGGAGTCGTGGACGTTCATCTGGCACCCGTAGGTGCGCACCTCGTATGTTTTGGCACTCATCGCGCCACCAGGGTACGGGGTGACAGTCGCCTTCCGCTTCTGGCTTCTCCAAGCCAGGGCCTGGCAACTACAGCGAGTGAGCTGGCAGGATCGCGGCATGTTCTCGGCGTCCCGAGCGCTTTCGGCGTTCACTGCATTCACCGCTCTCCCGGTGTTCCGCCGCCTGAGCCGCCGCCGTGCGCTGACCGGCGCGGTGGCCGGGCTGGCGGTGTCCGGGCTGCTGCTGTGGTGGCTGCTGCCGATCGGGGCGTCGTCGCCGAGCGGTTCTCTCGTCTTCAGCACAGGGGTGAGCAAGGGCGTCTACCAGCGGTACGGGGCGCTGCTCAAAGGCGCCCTCGACCGTGATCTGCCGGATGTGGACATAGAGCTGCGGACCAGCGAGGGCTCACAGCAGAATCTGGCTCGGGTGACATCCGGCGAGGCGGACTTCACCATCGCCACGGCCGACGCCGTCGCCAAGTACAAGCGGGACGGGCTGCCCGGCGCGGCGGAGCTGCGCGGCTGCGCCCGGCTCTACGACGACTATGTGCAGCTGATCGTGCCCATGGCGTCGGATGTGAAGTCGGCGGGGGATCTGCGGGGCAAGCGGGTCGGCGTGGGGCATGACGGCTCGGGTGTGCGGATCATCGCCGACCGGCTGCTGAAGGCGGCGGACCTGGACCCAGAGAAGGACATCACACCCGTTCCGGAGGGTCTGGACACACTGCCGGGCCGGCTGGAGCGCGGCGAGATAGACGCGTTCTTCTGGTCGGGCGGGCTGCCCACGGCCACGGTGCAGCAGCTGTCGGAGCGGTTCTCGATCCGGCTGGTGCCGCTGGAGGAGGAGCTGGTGGAGCGGCTGCACGCGGCTGGCGACCCCACGAGCTACTACCGCTCGGCCGTGATACAGCCGAATGCGTACTTCCATGTGCAGGACGGCCAGGCCGTGCCGACGGTCGCGGTGGCGAATCTGCTGGTGACGACGGACCGGATGGACCCGGAGATGGCCGAGGGAGTCACCCGCACAGTGATCAACAGCCGGGACAGCATAGGCCAGTCGGTCCACCCGGCCCAGCGCGTGGATCTGCGCACCGCCGTCTATACGGACCCGCTGCCGCTGCACCGGGGCGCCCGGCACTACTACCGCTCGGTCAAGCCCTGAGGCAAGCCCTGAGGACTACCGCTCGCTCAGGCCTTGAGGCGTACGTCCGCCCCCGGTGCGAGCAGGGCCTTGCCCCGCAGTTCCCCGCTTCGTCACTGCGGCGGTGTCGTCCGGGGCCGTACGCGGGACGGTGACCGTCACCCTCAGGCCGTGCGGCTCCTGGTGGGTGTAGGAGATCGAGCCGCCGCCCGCTGAGAGCAGGGCGCGCGAGATGGACAGGCCCAGCCCCGAGCCCTTGACGTTCTGGTGCCGGCCGCTGCGCCAGAAGCGGTCGCCGATACGGGCCAGTTCCTCGTCGGTCAGGCCGGGGCCGCGGTCGATGACGTCGATCCGCGACACCTCGCCGTGCGCGGCGGCGGAGACGGTGACGTCTTCTCCCCGCGGGGTGAACTTCAGCGCATTGTCGATCACTGCGTCCAGGGCGCTGGAGAGCGCGACGGGGTCGGCCCATGCGGTGACGGGGGCCGTCCGGTCGCTCAGCCGGACGCCTCGCTCGTCGGCGAGGGGACGCCAGGCCGCGACCCGCTCGGCGGCCAGCTCGCCCACGTCGACCAGCTGCAGGTCCGCACCGGCGTGCTCGGCCAGCGCCAGATCGAGGAGGTCGTCGAGCACTTGCGCCAGCCGCTTGCCCTCCGTGCGCACCGAGGCGATCTCCTCATTGCCCGCGGGCAGTTCGAGCGCGAGCAGCTCGATACGCAGCAGCAGCGCGGCCAGGGGGTTGCGCAGCTGGTGGGAGGCGTCGGCGACGAAGGCCCGCTGCTGTTCGAGGACTTCTTCCACGTTGTCGGCCATCTCGTTGAACGAGCGGGCGAGCCTGCGCAGCTCCGGGGGACCGCTCGCCGCCGCGACGCGCGACTTCATCCGGCCCGTCGCTATGTCGTGGGTGGCCGCGTCAAGGATGCGTACGGGCCGCAGCACCCAGCCCGTGAGCCGAAAGGCCGCGCCCACGGCGAGCAGCATCGCCGCGGCCTCGCCGGCGACGATCAGCAGCCAGCCGCGCAGCACCCGAGAGCGCAGTTGATCGGTGGGCGAGTCGGTGAAGACGACGGCGACCACATCGCCGTCCCGCACCACGGGCGAGGCGACGACGAGCCGGGCGTCGGTCTGCCAGGGCCAGACCTGCGGCGGGTCCGAGCTGCGCCGCCCGGACAGCGCCTCCTGGAAGGCTTCCCGGCTGTCACCGGTTTCGGGCACCCACCAGTCCTGCGGGGCGCGGGCCATCGTGGAGTCGTTGTAGTAGAAGACGCCCGCATTGATGTCGTAGGTGTCGTGGTAGCGGTCGAGCTGCGCCTGAAGGGTGGAGCGCCGTTCGTCGAGGACGGGCCCCTCGGTGACGAACTGCGCCAGGGCCGCGAATCGCACGGTGTCGTCGATCCGGTCGACGACGACCTGCTGCTGCTGTGCTGCGGCGAGGCTGACGGCGAGCGGAAAGCCGAGCGCCAGCAGCACGCCCGCCATGAGGACGATGAGCAGCGGGAGAAGTCGGGTGCGCACGGGGGTCTGCGGGCCCTGGTCAGTCGCCGGACGCGACGCCGGACGCCGGTACGACGAGGCGGTAGCCGATGCCGCGCACGGTCTCGATCAGGGACGGCATCCGGAGTTTGGAGCGCAGCGAGGCGACATGCACCTCCAGCGTGCGTCCGGTCCCCTCCCAACTCGTCCGCCACACCTCGCTGATGATCTGCTCCCGGCGGAAGACGACACCGGGCCGCTGGGCGAGCAGCGCCAGCAGATCGAATTCCTTGCGGGTGAGCTGCACCGTCTCGCCGTCGACGCTGACGCGCCGCGTCGGGAGTTCGACGGTGACGGCGCCGAGCCGCAGCGCATCCTCCTCGGAGCCCGGGACGGCGTCGTCTCCCCCCGTGGTGCGCCGGCTGACGGCGTGGATGCGGGCCAGCAGTTCTCCCGTGTCATAGGGCTTGACGACATAGTCGTCCGCGCCGATGTTCAGTCCGTGTATCCGCGAGCGCACATCCGAGCGCGCGGTGACCATGATCACGGGGGTGGAGGTGAGCTTTCTGATCTTTCCGCAGACCTGGTAGCCGTCCTGGTCGGGCAGGCCCAGGTCCAGCAGGATGACCCCGAAGGGGGGCCTGCCTTCGTTCTTCGCGGGCAGGAGCGAGTGCAGCGCCTCCTCGCCGTTGCGCGCGTGCACCACTTCGAAGCCATGGCGTGCGAGCACGGCGGAGAGAGCGGCGGCGACATGGTCGTCGTCCTCCACGAGCAGCAGTCTCATGACTCCCCCTCTCCCCCTTCCGTTCGCGCGGTCGTCATCTTCACCCAGTGCGCGGTTCATGGTCATCCGGTGCTGTGGTGCGTGCGCGGTTCGTCCGCTCGTCCGGCATCCGAACGTGAGGCACCCAGGGCATCAAGTCCGATGCCCGCCATGCAGTCAAGGGGCTTCCCGTTACTGGGCGGTTTCCGTTATGCACCCGGTACTCCGAACCCGGCCCCGTTCACACATAGTGTCCGGTTGCGGCCGGATCGTTATGCTCAATTTCCGCTCAGATGTACTGACGCTGGTCGGACCCGGTGATTACTGTCCCCTCAACCGAGGAGGACGGAGCAAGAAGCCGATGAGCGGAGTGTCAGTGACCAAGGACGCCGGGGACGCCGGGGACGCCGTTCCCGCGTCGGGCGACCTGGTCGTGCTGAGCTGTGTCAACAAGCACTTCGGCGCGTTGCATGTGCTCCAGGACATCGACCTGACGATCGCCCGCGGCGAGGTCGTGGTCGTGATCGGACCGTCGGGGTCCGGGAAGTCCACGCTGTGCCGCACGATCAACCGCCTGGAGACCATCGACTCCGGCGCGATCACGATCGACGGGAAGGCGCTGCCCCAGGAGGGCAGGGAGCTGGCCCGGCTGCGCGCCGACGTCGGAATGGTGTTCCAGTCGTTCAATCTCTTCGCACACAAGACAGTGCTGGAGAATGTGACGCTGGGGCAGCTCAAGGTCCGCAAGACGGACAAGAAGGCGGCCGAGGAGAAGGCCCGCGCCCTGCTTGACCGCGTGGGGGTGGGCTCCCAGGCGGACAAGTACCCGGCGCAGCTCTCCGGCGGTCAGCAGCAACGCGTCGCCATCGCGCGGGCGCTGGCGATGGACCCCAAGGTCATGCTCTTCGACGAGCCGACCTCCGCCCTGGACCCCGAGATGATCAACGAGGTCCTTGAGGTCATGCAGCAGCTGGCGCGGGACGGGATGACGATGGTGGTCGTCACCCATGAGATGGGCTTCGCCCGCTCCGCCGCCAATCGCGTGGTGTTCATGGCGGACGGCAGGATCGTCGAGGAGGCGACCCCCGACGAGTTCTTCAACAACCCGCGCAGCGACCGGGCCAAGGACTTCCTGTCGAAGATCCTTCACCACTGATCGCGGTGCCGGCCTCAGCGGCGGGCGCTGATTGCAGTTCGACAGGACCAGCTCACCATCGATCGATCTATCCGAGGGAAGTTCACCCATGAAGCTCCACAAGGCAAGCGCGGCCGTCGCCGCCGTTCTGACCCTCTCCCTGGCCGCCACGGCCTGCGGCTCCGGCGAGGGCTCGGGCAGCGACGGTGACAAGATCACCATTGGCATCAAGTTCGACCAGCCCGGCCTGGGCCTGAAGACGCCGGACGGCAAGTACACCGGCTTTGACGTCGACGTCGCCACATATGTCGCCAAGGAGCTGGGTTACGAGGCCTCGGACATCGTCTGGAAGCAGGCGCCCAGCGCCGAGCGCGAGAACCTGATCAAGAACGGCGATGTGAAGTTCGTGGTCGCCACCTACTCGATCACCGACAAGCGCAAGCAGGAGGTGGACTTCGCAGGCCCGTATCTGCTGGCCCACCAGGACCTGCTGGTCCGCGCCGATGACTCCTCCATCACCAAGGTCGAGGACCTCAACACCAAGAAGCTGTGCTCGGTGACCGGCTCCACCTCGGCGCAGAACGTCAAGAACAAGCTGGCCCCCGATGCCGATCTGCAGCAGCTCGGCGGGTACTCGGAGTGCCTGACCGGCCTGGAGAACGGCGCGGTCGACGCCCTGACCACCGATGACTCCATCCTGGCCGGCTTCGCCGCGCAGCAGCAGCACCAGGGCAAGTTCAAGCTCGCCGGCCTGAAGATGAGCGACGAGCACTACGGCATCGGGCTCAAGAAGGGCGACAAGGACCTCCAGAGCAAGATCAACAAGGCGCTGGAGAAGATGAAGTCCGACAAGTCCTGGGACAAGTTCGTGAAGGCGAACTTCGGCCCGGCCAACTACAAGAACGAGCCCGCCCCGGAGATCACCGAGGCCAGCTGAGGCAGCGGTGACGCGCCGCCGACCGCATTGGTCGGCGGCGCGCGCCACGATCCGACCACGGGAGAGCGCGGGGCAACGTGTTCGACTTTCTTGATTCCGGGCAGTACGACCTGCTCGGCGCCTTCTGGGTGACGGTCCAGCTCACCCTCTACTCGGCGATAGGTTCCCTGATATGGGGAACACTGCTGGCCGGCATGCGGGTCAGCCCGGTGCCGCTGATGCGGACCTTCGGAACCGGCTATGTCAATGTCGTCCGCAACACTCCGCTGACGATCATCATCATCGGCTGTTCGCTCGGGCTCAGCCAGACACTGGGCATCAACCTCGGCGCCGACAACTTCAAGGACATCGGGTTCCGCCTCGCCGTCCTGGGCCTCACCGCCTACACCGGCACCTTCGTCTGTGAGGCGCTGCGCTCCGGCATCAACACGGTGCCGGTCGGACAGGCGGAGGCGGCCCGCGCCCTGGGACTGAGCTTCACCCAGGTGCTGAGGCTGATCGTGCTGCCCCAGGCGTTCCGCTCGGCCGTCACCCCGCTGGCGAACGTGCTGATCGCTCTGACGAAGAACACCACCGTGGCCGCGGCGATCGGTGTCGGCGAGGCCGCACTCCTGATGAAGGAAATGGTCGAGAACGAGGCCCAGGCGCTCTTCACCGTCTTCGGCGTCTTCGCCTTCGGCTTCGTCGTTCTGACTCTCCCCACCGGCCTGCTGCTCGGCTGGGTGGCCAAGCGTGTGGCGGTGAAGCGATGACCTCCGTTCTGTATGACTCCCCCGGCCCCAGGGCCAAGGTGCGCAACTACGTCTACACAGCCGTGTTCTGTGTGGTCTTCGCCCTCGCCGCCTGGTGGGTCCTGGCGAAGATGGCCGACAAGGACCAGCTGGCGGCGGACAAGTGGAGCCCGTTCATCACGGACTCCCGGGTGTGGACCACCTATCTGCTGCCCGGTCTGTGGGAGACCGCGAAGGCGGCCGCTCTAGCCCTGGTGATCGCACTGCCGCTGGGCGCGCTGCTCGGCATCGCCCGGCTCTCCGACCACGCCTGGATCCGGGTGCCTGTCGGGGCCGTGGTCGAGTTCTTCCGGGCCATCCCGGTGCTGCTGATGATGGTGTTCGCCAGCGCGCTGTTCGTGCAGTTCACGACGCTCTCGTCGGACATCCGGCCGCTGTACGCGGTGGTGACCGGCCTGGTCCTGTACAACGCCTCGGTCATCGCCGAGATCGTGCGCGCGGGCATCCTCTCCCTGCCTCGCGGCCAGACCGACGCGGCGAAGGCCATCGGCATGCGCAAGGGCCAGACCATGACCCATGTGCTGCTGCCGCAGGCCGTGACGGCGATGCTGCCGGCGCTGGTCAGCCAGCTGGTCGTGATCGTCAAGGACACGGCGCTCGGCGGCGCCCTCCTCGGCCTCGCGGAACTGATGACGCAGACCCGCAACATCCCGGCGAACTACGGCGCGAACACCATCGCCGCGCTCACCGTGATCGCCGGTTTGTACGTCGTCGTCAACTTCGCGCTGACCAGCTTTGCGAGCTGGCTGGAGGGCCGGGTCCGGCGGGCGAAGAAGGGCAGCGGCGCGGTCGTCGACATCAAGACGGTGGACGCCGGGGGCGGCGGAGCCGCCTGACGGGCTGACAGAGAGCGGCAAGGGGCGGTGGCGACGGCGTCACCGCCCCTCCCCGTGTGCCGCCCGCGGTGGCTGAAGCCCCGTCACTTGACGCGGACACCGGCAGTGGGTTGCATACGTTCTGTGATCAAGCACCGGGCTCCCTCCGTACCTCCCCGTATGAACCTCCGGGCCCCGGGAGCCGCGCCGTGGACCCGGTGATCATCGTCGGGGCCGGTCCCGTCGGACTCACCCTCTCCCTTGCGCTCGCCCGCCAGGCGGTGCCGTCCGTCGTGCTCGACGAGGGCCCGCCCGTGGACGAGCCGCGCCCCGCCCGTACGGCGGTGCTGCGCCCGGACATGGCCGCGCTGGTGGAACGCCTCGGTTGTACGACACTCCGTGACGAGGGGGGCCGCTGGGCCGGGTGGCGGCTGCTGCGGCGCGGCCAGACGGTGCGCAGCGTGCCCCTCGGGGACGGGGTCACCCCGGCCCCGCTGCATATCCCTCAGCACGCCCTGACACGGGGGCTGCGCGGCGCGGCCGCGTCCCATCAGCTGATCCGTCTGGTCCCCGAAAGCCGACTGGACTCGCTGGAACAGGACGACGCGGGCGTCACCGTGCACACCCGCGGGTCGCAGGACGCGTGGTGGCGCGGCAGCCATGTCGTGGGCTGCGACGGGGCGCGCTCCACCGTGCGCAAGCTCCTCGGCATCCGCTTCCCCGGCCGGACCGCGGTGGAACGGCATGCCGTGGCCGCGCTGCGCACCGAACTGCCGTGGCCAGGCGAAGCGTTGCTGCACCGCCGGCCGCCATGGCGCTCGGGCGGCGAGGAGATCACGGCCCGGCCCCTTCCGGACGGGGTCTGGCGGCTGGACTGGCTGCTGCCGCCGCGCGGGGAACTGGTCACCCCCGACGCGCTGGTGGCGCGGGTGAGGGACACCCTGGCGGGCTGGTGCGGCGAGACCCCGCCGTACGACCTTCTCGACACCGGAGTGCACACCCTGCACCACCGGCTCGCACGGCGCTGGCGGGTGGGGCGGGCGTTCCTCGCGGGGGACGCGGCGCATCTGCTGGGGGCGGTCGGCGCCCACGGCCTGGACGAGGGGCTGCGGGACGCCGACAACCTCGCATGGAAGCTGGCGCAGTGCCGCCACCACGGCACCTCGGAGACGCTGCTCGACAGCTACCAGGCGGAGCGGCGGGCCGCGGTGGCGGCCCGGCTGCGAGCCGCCGACCAGTGGCTGACGGTACTGCGGGGCGGCGGGGGGCTGCGGGGCCGTGTGCCGGGCGCGGCGCGGGCGCATGACTCCCTGCTGGGCGAGGCGCATCTGGGGCGGGGGCCGCTCGGTGCGCCGTCCGTCCATACGCACTCCCCTCTCGCGCCCGAGTACGCCTCTTCCCAGACGGCCGTCGGCACGGAGACGGGTGCTCCGGTGGACGACGTACGGGTCACCGCACCCGACGGCAGCACCGCCCGCCTGTGGGACCGGCTGGGGCACGGCCGGCTGCTGGTGGTGCTCGTCGCTCCGGGCACGGGTGTCTGGGACCGGCGGCACTGGGTCTCCGCGGGCGTGATGCCACGGCTGGCGGCGGCGGTGGCGGCGCTGCCGATGCGGGCGGAGCTGCTGGTGACGGAGAGCTATCCCGGTGCGTCGGCGCACACGGTGCTCCTGGTGCGGCCGGACGGCCATCTGGCCGCCGCGTTTGCCGGTGTGCGGCCTGCGGAGCTGTACGCCGCGGCCGACGCCGTGCGCGGCGGCGCGCCTGCCGCGGCGCGTACGGACCGCACGGCGGACGTCACCTGACGGGGTGTGGGGCGCCTCCCTCTGCGCCCCGAGCAGGTGGGGGACCTCCCACCCCGCAACCTGGCTCAGGCCGCAAGGCTGGCAGCTGTTTCTCCGCACAAGGCCCGCAGTCGGGCAGGGGCCCCGGAGGCCGCGTCGGCAGTTTTCAGGGCTTCTCGCAGCAGGTGTCGGTTCCTGCCTGAGCTGATCTGGCCGAGGAGCGTTGTGATCTTCTGTAGCTCTTCCTCGGCGTCGGCCCACGCCTTGGCTGTCGCGTAGCCGCGCAGGAGTCCGATGCGGTAGAGCATGACCCCCCGAGGTGTGGCCTGCGGAAGAACGGATCGGAGCTTGCGGACCGCCGCTTCGGGGTTTCCAAGACTCAGCAGCGCGTGTCCGGCGTGGCCTGTGACCTCGCAATGGTTGACCCACCATGTCCACTCGGGGTCACGGGGATGCAGGGACTCCTCCAGCCCACCGTGCGCCGCGTCAAGATCCGCCAGCGCGCGGGTGCGGTCTCCTGCTTGGGCCTGGGCCCTGCCACGTCTCATGCGCGCCAAGAGCGCTACGCGCGGTGGGATACGGCGCTCAGACAACAGCTCCTCTGCGATGCGCCGCGTCCCGCCCGGTCGGCTGAGTTCTGTGTCGAGCATGGCGAGCATATCGAGGGCGAACCACTGCCTGGGCCGGTCGCCGGCATGCCTGGCGAGCATGTGTGCTTCGAGAAATGCCCGGCGGGCGGCATCCCAGTCACCAGCGTCGAAGAGGAGCCATCCGGCGACTTGGGCGGCCTCGGAGACGGCCGACAGATAGCGTCGCTGAGCCCTGTCCGGAATCGCTCCAGAGTCGAGTTTGCTCTGCGCGGATCGCCAGACCTGGACGGCGGCGGGAGCAGCTGTGTCTCCGCCGTACCGGTCGGCGTGTACGAGCAGGTACGCAGCGCTTTCCTGCATGCGCGCGATGTCTGAGGCCGGGCCGGGGGGCTTGCCGTCTGGGCGGGCGGGCGGCGTCATGCGCTCGGCGAGTGCCGCCAATTCCCCTTCCGCTTGCAGTAGTTTGTCGAGCCCGGCGGCCAACTGCGCTGAGGGGTGCTGACGGCCGTTGACGACGCGGGACAGATAGGCGACGTCGTATCTCAGAGCACGGGCAGCGCCGCGCAGGCTCATTCCCCTGTCTGCGAGCAGTGCGCGGAGCCGGATCCCGAAATCGGCGGTCATCGTGTGCCCCCTGGTGTTGACCGTCGTCTCCAGAGTAGCCGTCAACGGCTGTCAACTCCCTTTGCGCACGCCCAGCGGCAAGGATGACGGGGACACAAGGACCCCGGCGGCCTGGCAGGGCCCCGGGGCATGGCCAACCTGAGAGAGCAGGTCGACATGACTGACCCTATCCGTGTGCTCGTCGTGCGGGCGAGACTGCTAGGTCGGCCCCGCGTCGACGGCCGACATCATGCCCGTCCCGCCGTTCTGGCGTACCGGCCCGTGGCCTACAGTCCGGCCGCGCTGACGGCTGCCGCGGACTTGGGCCTCGGCCCTGACGTGCACGCGGTCGGCGCGGAGGGTGTTCGATGACTGACTCCCCTGAGTCGCCTGCGGCGGAGGCGTGTGAGGTGTGCGGGGCGACCGCGGGCCCGCTGGCCGCTGTGACGACAGATACGGCGCGCGGTGGGTGGCACCGGGCGGTGTGCCAGTCGTGCGCGGCGGGCGGTGTCGGCAGGGTGCCGATGCGGATGTGCGTGCGGTGCAGCTCGCTGACGTCATGTCCCGTGGTCGTCTCCGAGGTGCACGCAGGGTCCGGGCCCGGCTTCAACGTGTACGCGTGCCCCGAGTGCGCGCCGTCGTTCCCGGCCCTGCCCGATGCGCTGGAGCTGCTGACGACAGGGCGGCGCGAGCGGGCGGAGGGCGAGCGGTGAGCGCCCGCCGGTCAGTCGTCCAAGTACGGGCGGACGCGGAGCGTTCGGGCCGGTCTGGTGAGTGCGAGATGGGCGAGCACTCTTTCTGCCACCCGCAGGACGTCTACGCCAGCGGCACCCCGCGACCCGGTGAGCGGCCGGTGTTCACGCTCCGGTGCGCGTGCGCCTGTCACAAGCCCCCGCCGCCGGACGGCGACAGGCGTCAGAGCGCGTCCGGCTCCGGAAGGTCGTCCAGTGACTCCCCCTCCGCTTCGAGTGCCTGGCGGACCACCCGGAGGGCCAGGCCCTCCGGGTAGCCCTTGCGGGCGAGCATGCCGGCGAGGCGGCGGACGCGGCGGTCGCGGTCGAGGCCGCGGGTGGCGGGGAGTCTGCGGGCGACGAGCTCGCGGGCTCGTTCCTCCTCCTGCTCCGAGTCGAGCTGTCCGACCGCCTCGTCGATCAGCGCGGAGTCCACGCCCTTGGTCCGCAGCTCCCGGGCGAGGGCGCGTCTGGCCAGCCCCCGCCCATGGTGCCGGGACTCCACCCAGGCGTCCGCGAACGCCGCGTCATTGATCAGGCCGACGTCCTCGAAGCGGGAGAGGACCTCCTCGGCCACCTCTTCGGGGATCTCCCGCTTGCGCAGCGCGTCCGCGAGCTGTTTGCGGGTGCGCGGGGTGCCGGTGAGCAGGCGCAGGCAGATCGCCCGCGCCCGCTCCGCCGGGTCCTGGGGTGACAGCTCCTTCTCGGCCCTCGACGAGTCGGCGCTGTCACCCGGCCATTCGGTTCGCCGGGGCATGCGCTAGCCCTTGGCTGCCGCCGACTTGGCCGACTTGGCCTTGGAGGCGGGTGCGGGCACCGACTTCGCCGCGTCCTCGGCGGGGGCGGCCGCACCGGCCGCGTCCGCGCCCTGCTCGGCGTCCGACGCGCCCGGCACGACGCCGACGCCGACGCCCAGCTTCTCCTTGATCTTCTTCTCGATCTCGTTCGCGAGGTCGGGGTTGTCCTTGAGGAAGTTGCGGGCGTTCTCCTTGCCCTGGCCGAGCTGGTCGCCCTCGTAGGTGTACCAGGCGCCGGCCTTGCGGACGAAGCCGTGCTCCACACCCATGTCGATCAGCCCGCCCTCGCGGCTGATCCCCTGCCCGTAGAGGATGTCGAACTCGGCCTGCTTGAAGGGCGGCGCGACCTTGTTCTTGACGACCTTGCAGCGGGTGCGGTTGCCGACGGCCTCCGTGCCGTCCTTGAGGGTCTCGATACGGCGGATGTCGATGCGCACCGAGGCGTAGAACTTCAGCGCGCGGCCACCGGTCGTGGTCTCCGGGGAGCCGAACATCACGCCGATCTTCTCGCGGAGCTGGTTGATGAAGATCGCGGTGGTCTTCGACTGGTTGAGCGCGCTGGTGATCTTCCGCAGCGCCTGGCTCATCAGCCGCGCCTGCAGACCCACGTGCGAGTCGCCCATCTCGCCCTCGATCTCGGCGCGGGGCACCAGGGCCGCGACGGAGTCGATGACGATCAGGTCCAGCGCGCCGGAGCGGACCAGCATGTCCACGATCTCCAGCGCCTGCTCGCCGTTGTCGGGCTGGGACAGGATCAGATTGTCGATGTCGACGCCGAGCTTCTTCGCGTACTCGGGGTCGAGGGCGTGTTCCGCATCGACGAAGGCGACCTGGCCGCCCGCCTTCTGCGCATTGGCCACCGCGTGCAGGGTCAGGGTCGTCTTGCCGGAGGACTCCGGGCCGTAGATCTCCACCACACGGCCGCGCGGCAGACCGCCGACGCCGAGCGCGACGTCAAGCGCGGTCGAACCGGTCGGGATGACCTCGATGGGCTCCTTCGACCGCTCGCCCATGCGCATCACGGCGCCCTTGCCGAATTGCCGTTCAATCTGCGCGAGCGCGGCGTCGAGCGCCTTCTCGCGGTCGGTTCCTGCCATGGGTTCCACCCGGTTTGCTTGAGTCGATCGCTTCACGTCAAAGACGCTAACCCCTGCCACTGACAATGGGCCCCGACGCCTTCCAGCCTGTGGACAACCGCGGCCGGAATCCCATAAGAATGGATGTTCGATTTTGGTGTCAAGCGCGCCACACGGGCCCGCGCGGCGCGCTCTTCACACTCCTGCCGACCGGGCGGCGGCTCGCGTCAGCGGCGCAGCGCCCGCCGCGCCCGTGCGAGCATCCTGCGGCCGGGAACCCGCTGCCGGCGCCCCTGCACCCTGGCGTCGTCCGTCACGTCGTACCGCTTGACGTACGCCCCCAGGAACGCCTGGAGCGTGGCCACCGCGGGGATGGCGATCAGCGCGCCCACCGCACCCAGCAGCGCCGTGCCCGCCACCACCGAGCCGAAGGCGACCGCCGGGTGGATGTCCACGGTCTTGGCGGTGAGCTTGGGCTGCAGCACATAGTTCTCGAACTGCTGGTAGACCACGACGAAGCCGAGCACCCACAGCGAGTACCAGGGGTCGACCGGGAAGGCGATCAGCATCGGCAGCGCGCCTGCCAGGTAGGTGCCGATGGTGGGGATGAACTGCGAGACCAGGCCCACCCAGACCGCGAG
Organism: Streptomyces sp. PR69; assembly: GCF_026420845.1. Classification (GTDB taxonomy): domain Bacteria; phylum Actinomycetota; class Actinomycetes; order Streptomycetales; family Streptomycetaceae; genus Streptomyces. The sequence goes on from NZ_JAOWCB010000011.1 coordinate 170,477, forward strand.
CGCCGGCGCGTACGGCACTTCGAGGATCTCCAGCAGGATGTAGTGCGCGACCCCGGAGATCAGCGCCATCAGCCCGCGGGAGTAGAGATAGCCGCCCGTCTTGTCGACCGCGATCTCCCAGGCGCGCAGCACCTCCGCCTGCCTGCTCGGCGGCAGCACGGAGCACAGGGCGCGCCGCAGGCGGGGCCCGTCGGCCGCGAAGTAGAACGAGAACAGGAAGATCGTCAGCAGCTTGAACAGCCCGCCGAGCACGGTGGCGGAGACGTCGAGCACGCCGCTGGCGCTGTCCTCGACGTACTTGCGCAGCCAGTCGGAGCGCAACAGGCTGTCCTGCACCTCCACCCGGGAGAGCTCGGTGTGGAAGGTCTGGTTGATCCAGTTGATCACGTCGTCGAGATAGCGGGGGAAGCGCTCGACCATCTCGACGATCTGCCCGGCCAGCATCGAGCCGAGCAGCACCACAAAGCCGATCCCGGCGACCAGCACGCCCAGGAACACCAGGAACGTGGCGAGTCCGCGCCGCATGCCCCGCTCCGCCATCCGCCCGACCGCTGGCTCGACGGCCAGCGCCAAGAAGAAGGCGATGAGGATATTGACGAGCAGCCCGATGAGCTGGTGGAAGGCCCAGCTGCCGAGCTGGAAGCAGGCGTAGAGGGCGAGGGCGAGGACCATCGCGCGCGGCAGCCAGCGCGGCATCCGGACGGGGCCCGCCGCCCCGGTGGCGGAGGCGGGCGGCGGCGGGGGCGGCTGCGCCGGCGCGTGCCCCTGGGCGGGCACCGAGGCCCGTGCGCCCATGGACGCGGCCGCGCCCGGCGCGCCAGATGCGGTGCCGTCCGCCCCGGCGGGCTGCCCGGCCACGGCTGAGCCGCCTACGGCGGGGGGTGTACGTCGCTCGTCGCGGCCGGGGACCCCGGCGCGCGCAACCGGGTCGAGGGGACCGCCCGCCGCGGAGGACGCATCCGTGCCGTCGGGGCCGGGCGCACCCCCGTCACCGGAACCGCCGGACCCCGCGAACGCGCCGCGGACGTCGGCCGCCCCGGTCGCGGCGGCGGACGCACCCCGGCCGTCGGCGGCGGACGCACCCCGGTCGGCGAGACCGCCGGATCCGGCGGGTGCGCCGCCGTCGTCCGGGGCCGTGGCGCCTGCGGATGCGGCGATCAGGCCGGGTGGGGCGTCGGCGCTCGCCCGGCTCCTCCGCCGAGCGTCGTCGGCGGGGCTGTTCTGTGCGGTTTCGTCGGTCGCGGCCACCCGGCAAGTGTCACCTACGGTCCGGGCGATCCCCCGCCCGGACCGTGTCGCATGCGTCTCATCGCTTGTCAGCGGGGACGCCGACGGCGGCGCAGACGCCGTGCCAGACGTCCTTCGCCTCCCACCCGGCGGCCAGCGCCTCGTTCACCGTGCGACCGCCCAGCTCGGACATCACATGGTCGCGCGCGAACGTGTCGGCATATGCCGTGCCGAAGTGCTCGGCCATCCTCTCCCAGAAAGTCGTCAACCGCATGACGCCAGTATCCCGCCCCTGAGAGTGCAGCCGTGTCCGTCCGCCTTGTCCTGCGCTCTTTTCGCCCTACGGTCAGAGCATGGCCGGAACCGGAGCACACCCCGCGACCCCGCCCGCGTCCCCCCTCGCCCGTGCCGAGCGCTTCATCTGGCTCACGGCCCGGGTGCTGGAACAGCGGAGGTTCGCATATCACTTCCTGGGCGGCGACTCGGAAGCCGTGGAGACCGCCCTCTCCGCCTATCTCAACGAGGACGGGGGCTACGGCCACGCCCTCGAACCGGATCTGCGCGGCCCGGTGAGCCAGCCGCTGCACACCGCGCACGCGTTGCGCATCCTGGACTCCATCGGCCGCTGCGGCGGGCTGCGCGCGGAGCGCATCTGCCGCTATCTCACCGAGGTGTCCACGCACGAGGGCGCGCTGCCCGCCGTCCACCCCTCCCAGCGCCGGTATCCGGCCGCGCCGTTCATCCCCGTGGTCGACTGCCCGCCGAGCGAGCTGCTCGCCACCGGCCCGGTCGTGGGCCTGCTGCACCGCAACCAGGTGTGGCACGCATGGCTGTTCCGTGCGACCGACTTCTGCTGGGCCGCGGTCGACGCGCTGGACAAGTCCCATCCGTACGAGGTCCAGGCGGCGGTGGCCTTCCTGGACGGCGCTCCCGACCGGTCACGCGCCGAGGCCGCGGCCGACCGGCTCGGGCGGCTGGTGCGGGAGCAGCGGCTGGTGGCGCTGGACCCTCAGCGGCTGGACGATTACCCGGTGGCGCCCGGCTACGCGCCCGGCGAGCACCACTTCGCGTACGACTACGCCCGGACGCCGGAGTCGCTTGCGCGCCGCTGGTTCACGGACGAGGAGATCGCGGACGCGCTGGACCATCTGGCGGGGCGGCAGCTGGACGACGGAGGCTGGCCGATCACCTGGCGGGAATGGGCGCCCAGCACATCCCTGGAGTCCCGCCCCATCGTGACGATCGAGGCGCTGCGCACCCTGCGGGCGCACGGCCGCGCCATCGGCTGACCTGTCCCGGCTGTACCGGAGTGGTCCGGACCGCGGGCCGAACCGCGGGCCGAACCGCGGCCCCCGGGGAGGGGTGGCTCCTCCGTCCGCCGAATCCGCCCCTCCCCCGGGTGCGCCGCGACACGGTATGGCATTCAGCCGGCCGTCGCTGCGGCGGCGAGTACGGCGGCGGCTGGCGTACGACTGTCGGCGCGCGCGGCCGTAACCAGCTGCCCCTCCCCGATGCACGCCGGGCACTCGCCCAGCATGCGGTACGCGTTACGTGCCGCCAGGCGCACCACCGGCCCTGTGGCGCAACGGCGAACGACCGGTCGGCATGCGCAGGGGCCCGGCACGCCCGCCGGCCGCGGGCCGTACGCCGAGCAGCGCGACGCATGCCCTGGGGGCACGCCTCCAGAGGGCCGGCGGCCGTACGACGCGGCGCGCGCCCGGCGGCGGCGCGGTATCAGCCGACGAGTGCTCGTGCTCCGGCGGTGACCGCCACCGCCGCGCCGACCACCACCAGGAAGGGTGCGCGCAGGGCGAGCGCAACGGCGGCGGCCCCGACGCCCGCGGCTCTGGCGTCCAGGGCGAGCGAGCCGCCGGTGCTGAACGTCTGCTGCGCCGTGAGCGCGGCCAGCAGGGCGACGGGCAGCAGCGCGGCGAGCCGCTGCACCGAGGGACGCTCCAGGGCGTGGGCCGGCACGAGGAGCCCGGCGAGCTTGACGAGGTAGCAGCCGACGGCGGTGGCCCCGATCGCGATCCAGACGCTCACCGGTCCTCACCGCCCGCCGGGGCGCGCCCCTTGAGCCAGAGCACGAGGGGCGCCGCCAGCGCCGCGGCGAGCACTGGAACGCCCGCGGGCAGCACGGGCAGCAGGCCGAGCCCCAGGACGACGGCGAGCCCGGCGACGGCACGCTCGGCGGCCGTACGCAGCATGGGGGCGAGGAGCGCGAGGAAGACGGCGGGGCCCGCGGCGTCCAGACCCCAGGCGTCGGTGTCGCCGATCGCCTCGGCGCCGAGCGCCCCGAGGAGGGTGGTCAGATTCCACAGCACGTACAGCGTCAGACCGGTCACCGTGAAGCCGAGGCGGGCCGCGCGCCGCGTGGGCTGGGCCAGGGAGACCGCGGTCGTCTCGTCGATCACCCAGTGCGCGGCGAGCGGGCGGACGAAGCGGGGCAGGGCGAGCAGCTGGGACAGCCGCAGTCCGTAGAAGGTGTTCCGCACGCCCAGGAAGAACGCACCGGCCGCTGCGGTGAGGGGGTTGCCGCCGGCCGCGATCGCGCCGACCAGCGCGAACTGCGAGGCCCCGGTGAACACCAGCAGGCTGAGCGCACAGGTCTGGAGCAGGGTCAGGCCCGATCCGGCCGAGGTCACGCCGAAGGCGAAGCCGGAGAGGCCGACGGCGACGCCTACGCCGAGGGCGTCCCGGACGACGGCCGCGTCCGGCTTGGCGGCAGCCGCGTCCGGCTCGACGGTGGCCGCGTCCCGGCGGGCCGCCGGGCTGCCCGGGACGCTGGATATCTGTTCCGCGGAGACTGTCTGTTCTGGCACGCGCCGGACGTTACGCGGGGGCTTCGCCTGCGGTCTTGTACGTTCTTGCACCCGCTGTACCCGCCGCACCGGGGCTGCCGCGCCGGTCGGCGCGCTCCCTGCGGTACGCCCCCGGGGTGACGCCGACGATCCGGGTGAAATGCCGGTTCAGATGCGGCTGGTCGGTGAAGCCGACCGCGACGGCGGCGTCGGCCGGTGTGGTCCCGGCGTCCAGCAGCCGCCGCGCGCGCCGCACGCGCGCGTTGGTGAGCCAGGTGTGCGGCGGCATGCCGTAGGCCGCCTTGAAGGCGCGCAGCAGAGCGAACGGGCTGGTGCCCAGTTCCTGCGCGAGGCGCTCCAGAGAGGGCGGCTCCGCCATGCGCTCCTGGAGGAGCCGGCGGGCGAGGGCGGCGTCGCGTGCGCCTGCGGCGGGCGGGGCGGACGCCCTCGGCGCAGTGGTGCCGTGACGCCTGAGCAGCCGGGCGACGGCGATGCGCAGCAGGCTGTCCGCGGCGAGTGCGTTGCCCTGCTCGGCGGCCTGGTTCACACCGCGTATCAGCTCAGCGGTGTGCGGGTCCTCGACGATGGTCTCGGCGAAGGAGGGCGTGCCGCGCAGCGTGGTGACGTCCGCGGCGATATCGGCGACGAGCTCCACTGACGGATAGAGCGTGGTGTACGTCCAGCCCTCTGGTGTCCCCGCCCGGGCGGCGTGCGGGACTTCCGGGTTGATCATGACGACGGTGCCGGGGCGCGCCTGGATCATGCCGTCGGGCATGCGCACGTCCTCGATGCCGCCGCTGACCGCGCCGAAGGTGAAGCCCTCGTGGCTGTGGCGGGGGAAGGAGTGCCGGACATAGCGGGCGCGCAGGAGATCGAGGCCCGGCAGCTCCTCGTACTGCCAGTGCCTGGCCCACTCGCCCCGCGCCTGCCGCCGCCCCATGCGGCTATTGTGCGCCGCCGCCGTGGGCGCTGACCTGCGTGTCCATGACGCGGACGGGCAGACGGGCAGACGGGCAGACGTGCGGGCGGGCGGGGCGACGGGCGGACAGCGGGCGGCGGGGCCGATTGTCAGTGGCGGGGTGCACGATGGGGGACATGGTCAGGACTGCGCTCGACGCCTTCTCTCCCGCGACCCGGAGCTGGTTCACGGGGGCCTTCAGCGCGCCCACGGCGGCCCAGGAGGGCGCCTGGCGGGCCATCGAGGAGGGGTCGGACGTGCTGGTCGTCGCCCCGACCGGGTCCGGCAAGACCCTGGCCGCGTTTCTCGCCGCCCTCGACCGGCTGGCATCCTCACCGCCGCCCGCGGAGGCGAAGAAGCGCTGCCGGGTGCTGTATGTGTCTCCGCTGAAGGCGCTCGCGGTGGATGTGGAGCGCAATCTGCGCAGTCCTCTCTCCGGCATCCGGCAGGAGTCGGTGCGGCTGGGCCTGCCGGAGCCCGATGTGCGGGTCGGCATCCGCTCCGGCGACACGCCCGCGGCCGAGCGGCGCGCCCTCGCCACCCGCCCGCCGGACATCCTGATCACCACGCCCGAGTCGCTGTTCCTGATGCTCACCTCCGCCACGCGCGAGGCGCTGACCGGCGTTGAGACGGTGATCCTCGACGAGGTGCACGCGGTCGCGGGCACCAAGCGCGGCGCACATCTGGCGCTGTCGCTTGAGCGCCTCGACGAGCTGCTGCCGCGCCCGGCCCGGCGCATCGGGCTGTCGGCGACGGTGCGGCCGGTGGACGAAGTGGCCCGCTATCTGTCCCCGCAGCGCCGGGTGGAGATCGTCCAGCCCCCCTCCGGCAAGGAGTTCGACCTGTCCGTGGTCGTCCCGGTCGAGGATCTGGGCGAGCTGGGCGGCTCGCCCGCGGTCGGCGCCGACGGCATGGCGGGCGGCGAGCAGCCCTCCATCTGGCCGCATGTCGAGGAGAAGATCGCCGATCTGGTGCAGGCGCACCGCTCGACGATCGTCTTCGCCAACTCCCGCCGCCTCGCCGAGCGGCTGTGCAACCGGCTGAACGAGATCGCGTACGAGCGTGCCATGGGCGAGGCCCTTCCCGAGGGGGCGCCCCCGGCCGAGATCATGGCGCAGTCGGGCGCGGCGCACGGCGCGCCCGCGCTGCTGGCCCGTGCGCACCACGGCTCCGTGTCCAAGGAGCAGCGGGCCCAGGTCGAGGAGGATCTGAAGGCGGGACGGCTGCCGGCCGTCGTCGCCACCTCCAGCCTGGAGCTGGGCATCGACATGGGCGCCGTGGACCTGGTCGTGCAGGTCGAGTCACCGCCGTCCGTCGCCTCGGGGCTGCAGCGGGTGGGCCGCGCGGGCCACCAGGTGGGAGCGGTCTCCAGAGGCGTCGTGTTTCCCAAGTACCGGGGCGATCTGGTGCAGGCGGCGGTGGTCACCGAGCGGATGCGCGGCGGGGCGATCGAGGCGCTGCGCGTGCCGGCCAACCCCCTGGACGTGCTGGCCCAGCAGCTGGTGGCGATGGTCGCGCTCGATGCCTGGCAGTCCGACGATCTGCTGGCGCTGGTGCGGCGGGCCGCGCCGTTCGCCTCACTGCCCGAGTCGGCGTTCACGGCCGTGCTGGACATGCTCGCAGGCCGCTATCCGTCCGACGCCTTCGCCGAGCTGCGCCCGCGCGTGGTGTGGGACCGGGTGGCGGGCACGGTCACCGGCCGGCCCGGCGCACAGCGCCTCGCGGTCACCTCAGGCGGGACCATCCCGGACCGCGGCCTGTTCGGGGTGTTCCTCGCCGGGGCCGATCCCAAGAAGGGCGGCGGCCGGGTCGGGGAGCTCGACGAGGAGATGGTGTACGAGTCGCGGGTGGGCGATGTGTTCACCCTGGGCACCACGTCCTGGCGGATCGAGGACATCACCCGGGACCGGGTGCTCGTCTCGCCCGCCCCCGGGGTGCCCGGGCGGCTGCCCTTCTGGAAGGGCGACCAGCTGGGCCGGCCGCTGGAGCTGGGCCGCGCCGTCGGCGCGTTCCTGCGGGAGATCGGCGGCCTCCCGGCCGAGGACGCCCGGCTGCGGCTGCTGGCCGCGGGTCTGGACGCCTGGGCGGCGGGCAATGTGCTGGCCTATCTGGACGAGCAGCGCCGGGCCTGCGGCCATGTCCCGGACGACCGGACGATCCTGGTCGAGCGGTTCAGGGACGAGCTGGGCGACTGGCGCGTGGTGATCCACTCCCCGTTCGGCGCCCAGGTGCACGCGCCGTGGGCGCTGGCGCTGGGCGCCAGGCTCACCGAGCGGTTCGGCATGGACGCCCAGGTGATGCACGCGGACGACGGCATCGTGCTGCGGCTGCCGGACGCCGATCTGATGGGCCTTGACCTCCTCGACCAGGAGCCGGCCGGCCCCACGCACCAGGACCCGGTGTACGACAGCGAACAGGCCCCGGTCGGCGCGGCGGACGCCGTCTTCGACAAGGGCGAGATCAGCCAGCTGGTCACCGACCAGGTCGGGTCCTCGGCGCTGTTCGCCGCACGCTTCCGGGAATGCGCGGCGCGGGCGCTGCTGCTGCCGCGGCGCAATCCGGGCAAGCGCACCCCGCTGTGGCAGCAGCGGCAGCGGGCGGCGCAGCTGCTGCAGGTGGCCAGCGAGTTCGGCTCGTTCCCCATCGTCCTGGAGGCCGTCCGCGAGTGCCTGCAGGACGTCTTCGACGTTCCCGGGCTGACGGAGCTGATGGGCGACATCGAGTCCCGCCGGGTCCGGCTGGTCGAGGTCACCACGCCTGAGCCCTCGCCGTTCGCGCGGTCGCTGCTGTTCGGCTATGTCGCCCAGTTCCTGTACGAGGGGGACTCACCGCTCGCCGAGCGGCGTGCCGCCGCCCTCTCCCTGGACTCACGGCTGCTGGCCGAGCTGCTGGGCCAGGCGGAGCTGCGCGAGTTGCTCGACGCGGATGTGCTCACCGAGCTGGAGCGCGAGCTCCAGTGGCTCACCGAGGACCGCAGGGTCAAGGACGCGGAGGGCGTCGCCGATCTGCTGCGGCTCCTCGGTCCGCTGACCGCGGGCGAGCTGGCCGAGCGCGGAGCCGACCCCGCCTGGGCGCAGGAGCTGGCGGCGGCCCGGCGGGCCATCCGGGTGCGCATCGCGGGCGCGGACTGCTGGGCGGCCGTCGAGGACGCGGGCCGGCTGCGGGACGCTCTGGGCACCGCGCTGCCCGTGGGGGTGCCCGAGGCGTTCACCGAGCCGGTCAAGGACCCGCTGGGCGATCTGCTCGCCCGGTACGCCCGCACGCACGGGCCGTTCACCTCCGCGCAGGCCGCCGCCCGCTTCGGCCTGGGCACGGCGGTCACCGAGGGCGCGCTGCAGCGGCTGGCCGCGTCGGGCCGCGTGGTGGAAGGCGAGTTCCACCCCTCGGGTGTGGGCCAGGAGTGGTGCGACACGGCCGTGCTGCGCAGACTGCGCCGTCGCTCGCTGGCCGCGCTCCGGCAGGAGCTGGAGCCGGTCCCGCCTGCGTCCCTCGCCGCCTTCCTGCCGCAGTGGCAGCACCTCGGCGGCGGCAGCCTGCGCGGCATCGACGGCCTCGCGCGAGCCGTCGAGCAGCTCCAGGGCGCGGCCGTGCCCGCCTCCGCGCTGGAGAAGCTGATCCTGCCGTCCCGTGTGTCCGGTTACGGTCCGGGCCTCCTCGACGAGCTGACGACCACCGGCGAGGTCGTGTGGGCGGGCGCGGGGGCGCTGCCAGGGAAGGACGGCTGGGTCTCCCTGTATCTCGCCGACGCCGCGCCGCTGCTGCTGCCCCCGCCGCATCCGCTGGAGCCGACCGCGCTCCATGAGTCCGTGCTGGCGGCGCTCGCACCCGGCTATGGGCTGTTCTTCCGCCAGATCGCCGACCAGGTGCGGGCGACCACGCACCCGGACGTCAGCGACCCACAGCTGGCGGATGCGATCTGGGACCTCGCGTGGTCCGGGCGGCTCACCAATGACACCCTGGCGCCGCTGCGGTCGCTCCTCGGCTCGGGGCGGACGGCGGGGTCCACGGCGCACCGGGCGCGGCGCACGGTTCCCCGCGGACGCTACAGCGGCCTCACCGCGGCCGCCCGCCCCGTCTCGCGGAGCGGCCCGCCCACGGTGAGCGGCCGCTGGTCGCTGCTGCCCGCCGCCGAACCGGACCCCACGCACCGGGCGCACGCCCTGGCCCGCACGCTGCTGGACCGGCACGGGGTGGTCACCCGGGGCGCGGTGGCCGCCGAGGGCGTCGAGGGCGGCTTCTCCGCCGTCTACCGCGTCCTGTCCGCCTTCGAGGACAGCGGCCAGGCACGCCGGGGCTATGTGGTGGAGGGCCTGGGTGCGGCCCAGTTCGCCATGGACGGCGCGGTGGACCGGCTGCGGGCGTCGTCCGCGGCGCAGGACAGAGGCGCGGGTCAGCAGGCGCCCCACGCCGTGGTGCTGGCGGCGGCCGACCCGGCCAACGCGTACGGGGCGGCCCTGCCGTGGCCGGATCCGCCGGCCGGTGCGGGGCACAAGCCGGGCCGCAAGGCGGGCGCTCTGGTCGTCCTCGTCGACGGCGAGCTGATCCTCTACATGGAGCGCGGCGGCAGGACGCTCCTGTCCTGGCGCGACGACCCGGACGATCCCGCGCTGCGCGCCGCGGCGGGGGCGCTGGCGGACGCGGCGCGGGCGGGTGCGCTGGGGACGGTGACGGTGGAACGGGCCAATGGGGCGGCGGCCCTGACGTCGCCCTTGTCGCGGCCGCTGGAGGCCGCGGGCTTCCATGCCACGCCGAGGGGGTTGCGGCTGCGGCCGTGACGTATGGTGCGGGTCCGCCTGCGGCGGGCCTTCTCCCCGTCCCCGCCCCTTCCCGAAACCGGGGGCTCGGCCCCCGGACGCCCTGCCGGCAGGGCGGCTGCGCTGCCGCCCTGCGCCCGTGCAGCGGCCGACCCCTGCACGGCCTTCGGGCCGTGTCCTCAATCTCCCCCAGCTACCGCTGGGAGGTGCCCCCAGGGGCCGGAGGTGCCCCCAACGGGCTCAAGGCGAGCCCGTGCCGTGCTTCGCAGCGCACGAGCCCTGAAATGGCCAGCCTCCGGGCGTTCGAGGCGGGCCCACGATCCAGCCCCGCTGGGGTACCCCCGGACGTCCGGGGGAGGTCGAGGAGCGGGGGCCCGGGGCAGCGCCCCGGCGCATCATGGGGGCATGCCCGAAGGTGACACCGTATGGCTGACCGCTCACCGCCTGCGCCGCGCCCTCGCGGGACACGTGCTCGTGCGGTTCGATCTGCGTGTGCCGCGCCATGCGACCGCTGATCTCACCGGGCGCACGGTGCTCGATGTCGTCTCCCGCGGCAAGCATCTGCTGACCCGCATCGAGGGCGGTGTCACGCTGCACTCGCATCTGCGGATGGACGGCTCCTGGCAGGTGTACCGGGCCGGGGAGCGCTGGCGCGGCGGGCCCGCGCATCAGATCAGGGCGGTCCTGGGCACGCGGACGGACACCGCGGTCGGCTATCGGCTTCCGGTGCTGGAGCTGATGCGGACCGCGGACGAGGGTGCGGCGGTGGGCCATCTCGGGCCGGATCTGCTGGGTCCCGACTGGGATCCGGACGCGGCCGTGGCGCATCTGACCGCCGACCCCGCACGCCCCCTGGGCGAGGCGCTGCTGGACCAGCGCAATCTCGCCGGCATCGGCAATGTCTACCGCTCGGAGCTCGCCTTTCTGGCCCGGGTGACCCCGTGGCTGCCGGTCGGCGAGCTGCCCGAAGGCGTCCCCGAGCGGCTTGTCGCCACCGCGCACCGTCTGCTGGAGGCCAACAAGACCCGCCCGGAACGCCGCACCACATCCAGCACCGCCTCCGGCGCCGCATCCGGAGCGGCGTCGAGGGGGCGGCAGGCGCCCCGGCTGTATGTCTACGGACGCGAGGGCCTGCCCTGTCTGCGGTGCGGGGCCACGGTCCGCAGGGCCGACCAGCCCGACGAGGCCGGCGCGCACGGGACCGGCCGTACCCGCCCCGTGTACTGGTGCCCTGCCTGCCAGTCGGGCCCCATCCATTGACGGTCCGTCAGATTCGGTCGTACGGTCCCGGAATGGGCCTGACCGCGTACGACCTGACCGGCCGCACCGCGTTCGTCACCGGCGCCGCGAGCGGCATCGGCCGCGCCTGCGCCGCCCTGCTGGCCGAGGCGGGCGCAGCCGTCCACTGCGCCGACGTCGACGAGAAGGGGCTGTCCGAGACGCAGGCGCTGATCCGGGACGCCGGGGGCCTCGCCGCCACGCACACCGTCGACGTCACCGATCGTAAGCAGCTCGGCGCGGCAGTCGGCCGTGCGGCCGAGGACTCCGGGCGGCTCGACGTCATGGCCGCGATCGCGGGCGTCATGCACACCGGCCGGGTCCTGGAGACCGGGGAGGAGGATCTTGACCGAGTCCTGGGGGTCAATTTCAAGGGGGTGCTGTACGCCTGCCAGGCAGCGGCCCGCGTCATGATCGCAGCAGGCGGCGGGGGCGGCGGCCCGCTCGGCGGCTCGCTCGTCACCATGGCCTCGGGCGCTGTCGACGCCGCCCGGTCCGGGCTGCTCTGCTACAGCGTCTCCAAGGCGGCGGTCGTCCAGCTGACCAGGACACTGGCCACCGAGCTTGGCCCGCACGGCATCCGCGTCAACGCCGTCGCCCCCGGCTGGGTCCGCACCCCCATGACCGACCGCCATGACGAGGCGCACCAGCGCCGGACCGAGGCCGCGCTGGCCCGGATGTCCCCCCTGGGCCGCGTCGGCGAACCCGAGGACGTCGCCCATGCGGTGCTGTATCTGGCGTCGGACGCCTCCGCCTTTACGACGGGTCAGATTCTGCGCCCGAACGGCGGCGTGGCGATGCCCTGGTGACCGGGACCCGGCGCGCCGCCGTCACATGCACCGGCAGCAGGCTCAGCCCCCAGCCGCCCGCGGCGGCGGTCGCCTCCACCAGCCCCGTCCGCTCCGGCACGAGCGCCCAGCGCAGCACCGCCCACCACCACAGCGCCCCGCCCACCAGCCCGAGCGCCGCCGGGCCGAGGGCCGACCCGCGTATGGCCATGGCTGCCTCCTCCGGTCCCCGGCCCGACCACGCTAATCCGGCGCGACGGCCGTCGGGAGGGCGCACGGGGGCAGGTCCGGCGCGCCCGCTAGACGCTCTCCGCCTGGAACATCCAGGCATGCTTCTCAAGGTCGGCGGTAAGCCCGATCAGGATGTCCTGGCTCACCGGATCGGGCTCCGCGGTCGCGTCGATGCGCTGACGCATCCGCCCGATCACCGCGGCAAGCCCGTCCACCAGCGTCTGCACGGCGTCGACGTCCTTGATCCAGCCGTCCGGGGCCGTGGCGATGGCGCTCTGGGACGCCACGGTGACGGCCCGGCCGTCCGGGGTGACGCCGATCGCCGAGGCCCGTTCGGCCACCGTGTCGGAGTGCAGCCGGGCGGTGGCCACCACCTCGTCGAGCTGCAGATGGACGGACCGGAAGCGCGGTCCGACGACATTCCAGTGGACCTGCTTGGCCACCAGGGCGAGGTCCACCAGATCCACAAGCGCACCGCGCAGCGCTTCACCGACGGTCTTGAGATCCGCCTGGGACAGGGGGCTCTTCACGACTGACATCCGTGTCCTCCACTCGGTTCGCCGATACCGTCCCACCATGACACGAACGCACCAAAACGGGCATTCGGGGAGAAGGCCAGAGCGTGAACGGGGAGCGTGAAATGACAGTCGGAGCGTGACCATGGGCAATGACACAGGGGCAATGACAAAGGCCCCGGCAGGCACGCATATGCCAACCGGGGCCCCGCCCCAAACCACACCGGTACGGATCAGGCAGGCCGCTCAGGCTGCGACGACGTCGACCGCCTCGGCAGGCGCCTTGATCGTCACTCGCTCCGTGGGCACCCCCGTCACAGAGGTCACAGAGACGGGGTTGAGCGGGTTCAGCATCGGGCGTACTGGCGCGGGCACCGGCTCGCTCGCCGCTGCCGACTCCGCCAGCTCTGCCAGCGACAGCTCATCGCTCACTTCGCGCATCAGCTCGGACATCCGTACGTCAAGCGCGTCGCAGATCGCGGAGAGCAGTTCGGAGGAAGCCTCCTTCTGCCCCCGTTCCACCTCGGAGAGATAGCCGAGCGAAACTCGGGCGGACGAGGAGACTTCGCGCAGCGTACGGCCCTGGCGCTGGCGCTGCCGACGCAGCACGTCACCCAGCAGGCGACGGAGCAGAATCATCGGTGGCTCCCTCCTCGGACCGCGAAACCGCATCCTTCACGCCCCACCGTACCGCCTTGTGCGGCGGCCGTGCGGGGAGCGATGTCGTGTTCACTCTGGGCTGCAAACATCAAGTCCCCCCGTTCTGTTCCGTATCCTGTGCCCGCGCATTTTCGTGCAGTTCGCCGGAGAGCAGCTCGAGCACGCTCCGTGCACTCTCCATACGGATTTCCGCCCGATCGCCGTTCAATCGCAGCGCGGCCACTTTCTCTTGGCCCTCTGGCCCCGAAACCGCCAGAAACACCGTTCCGACGGGCTGTCCATCCTGTGTATCGGGCCCTGCGACGCCCGTGGTCGCGAGTCCCCACGAAGCCCCCAGGGTCCGCCGTACACCCGCCGCCATCTGCGCCGCTACCTCCGGATCCACCGCCCCGCGCTGCGCCAGAAGCGTCCCGTCGACGCCCAGGAGGTCCTCCTTCAGGGCCGTCGCATAGGCCGTGACCGAGCCCCGGAAGGCGCGCGAGGCACCCGGCACGGCGGTCAGCTCGGCGGCCACCAGACCGCCGGTGAGCGACTCCGCGGCGGCCAGGGTCTCGCCACGCTCCGCAAGCAGCGCCAGCACTTGAGCCGCTGTGCTCACCCGCGGCCCCCTTCGCGCTCACCCGCCGCCCGCTGGGCGGCGAGCCCCTTGCGGCGGAGCACGACGGCCTGCCGGACGTAGTCAAGGCCGGTGACGACTGTCAGCACAACGGCGACAGCCATCACCCAGAAGCGCAGCGTGGCCAGCGGGCCGGTGAGCGCGAGCACATACATGCCCACGGCCGTGCCTTGGGCGAGGGTCTTCATCTTGCCGCCGCGGCTGGCCGGAATGACACCGTGCCGGATCACCCAGAACCGCATCAGGGTGATGCCCAGCTCACGGAAGAGGATCACACCGGTCACCCACCACGGCAGATCCCCGAGGGCCGACAGGCACAGCAGTCCGGCAGCCATGATCGCCTTGTCGGCGATCGGGTCGGCGATCTTCCCGAAGTCGGTGACCAGGTTGTATGTACGTGCCAGATGGCCGTCGAAGATGTCCGTGATCATGGCGACGGCGAAAGCGGCCCAGGCCCAGGCGCGCCAGGCCGGGTCATATCCGCCGTCCTGCAGCATCAGCACCACAAAAGCGGGCACCAGCAGCAGCCTGAGCATGGTGAGGATGTTGGCGATGTTCCACAGGCTGGCCTGATTGACGGCCGCAGCGCCCAGCTTGCCGCCGGGCGCCGGCCTCCCCGCGCCGCCCGCCGCGGATGCCGCCGGGACTCCCGTCACCTGCCCGCCTCCTCAAGCCCTTCGCCGCCGAGCCGCTCCGCCACCAGATCGACGCCTTCCGTACCGATGACCTTCGCCTCGACCATACGGCCGGGCGCAAGGCCCTCACCGGTGGTGAAGAGCACCTGGCCATCGGTCTCGGGCGCCTGGTGCGCCGCGCGTCCCACGGCCGCATACTCGCCGGCATCGGCATCGGCGTCGGCGGGGTCCTCGACGGACTCGACGAGCACCCGGAGAGTCTCGCCGAGGCGCTCCTCCGCGCGCTGCGCGGTCAGCTCCTCGGCCAGCCGCGACAGGTGCTCCAGCCGCTCGGCGATGATGTCGTCGGGCAGTTTGCCCTCGTACGTCACGGCCTCGGTGCCCTCCTCGTCGGAGTATCCGAAGACTCCGACGGCGTCCAGTCGGGCGCCGCTGAGGAAGCGTTCCAGCTCGGCGAAGTCCTCCTCGGTCTCGCCGGGGAAGCCGACGATGAAGTTGGACCGCACTCCGGCCTGCGGCGCCTTGCCGCGGATCGTCTCCAGCAGCTCCAGGAAGCGCTCGGTGTCGCCGAAGCGGCGCATGGCGCGCAGCACCCCGGGCGCGGAGTGCTGGAAGGACAGATCGAAGTACGGAGCGACCTTCTCAGTCGAAGTGAGGACGTCGATCAGTCCGGGGCGCATCTCGGCGGGCTGCAGATAGCTGACCCGTACGCGCTCGATGCCGTCGACGGCCGCAAGCTCGGGCAGCAGGGCCTCCAGCAGCCGGATGTCGCCCAGGTCCTTGCCGTACGAGGTGTTGTTCTCGGAGACCAGCATGATCTCCTTGACGCCCTGCTCAGCGAGCCAGCGCGTCTCCCCGAGCACATCGCTCGGGCGGCGCGAGATGAAGGAGCCGCGGAAGGAGGGGATGGCGCAGAAGGAGCAGCGGCGGTCGCAGCCGGAGGCGAGCTTCACGGAGGCGACCGGGCTGGAGCCGAGCCGTCTGCGCAGCGGGGCCCGCGGGCCGGACACCGGGGCGACGCCCTCCGGGAGGTCGGCCGGGGCCGATTCCTGGGGGGCTGGTTCCTGCGGGGCCCGACCGTGTCCGGGCAGCGCCACATCGGTGGCGCCCTGGCGCTCCACCGGGCTCAGCGGCAGCAGCTTGCGCCGGTCCCGCGGGGTGTGCGAGGCGTGGATTCCGCCGCTGAGGATGGTCTGCAGCCGGTCGGAGATGTCGGCGTAGTCGTCAAAGCCGAGGACGCCGTCCGCCTCGGGCAGCGCCTCGGCCAGGTCCTTGCCGTACCGCTCGGCCATACAGCCGACGGCGACCACGGCCTGGGTCCTGCCGTGGTCCTTGAGGTCGTTCGCCTCCAGCAGCGCGTCGACGGAGTCCTTTTTGGCGGCCTCGACGAAACCGCAGGTGTTGACGACGGCGACGTCCGCGTCCGCGGCATCCTCGACGAGCTGCCAGCCGTCCGCTGCCAGGCGGCCTGCGAGCTCCTCCGAGTCCACCTCGTTACGGGCGCAGCCGAGTGTGACAAGGGCGACGGTACGGCGTTCGGGCATGGACTCAAGACTACTTTGTCCCGAGCGTCACCCCTGCCGCGAGGGCTCCCCGGGGCCCCGGGAGGCCCGTCAGCCCGCTTCGGGGTCGCCCTT
This sequence comes from Streptomyces sp. PR69, assembly GCF_026420845.1. Taxonomy (GTDB): domain Bacteria; phylum Actinomycetota; class Actinomycetes; order Streptomycetales; family Streptomycetaceae; genus Streptomyces. The sequence continues at coordinate 186,577 of NZ_JAOWCB010000011.1, forward strand.
GGTGAACGACAGCCGCTCGACCTGGCCCGACTCGAAGTCGTCGTCGACCTGCTTGCCGTTGACGTACAGCTCGATCGCCCCGGCGTTGCCGAGGATCAGATCGATCCGCTCGTCGTCCTGGAATGTCTTGGAATCGCCCTTACGCAGCGTGCCGTCGAAGAGCAGCTTGCCGTTGTGCGACTTGGCGGAGATCCAGCTCTTGTCCTCGACGACGGAGAGCTTGACCGTGACCTTGTCCTTGGGCACGGCGGCGATGGCGCTGTCCGAGGGCTCGGGCTTGGGGTCGGCGGGTTCGCTGGCCGGTTCCTTGCTCGGGGTGGGCTGCTGCTCGGGCGAGGGGCCTTCGGCGACCGTGCTGCTCTTGTCACCGCCGTCAGCGCCGCTGAAGAGGGTGAAGCCGACGAAGCCGATCACGGCGACGATGGCCGCGACCATGGCCGCGGTCCAGTTGGGCCGGCGCGGCTCGGGGCGGATCCGCTCGGCCTCGAAGAGCGGCGCGGCGGGCGTGGGCGTCGGCCGGCCGCCGCGCTCGCCGTCGAACTGTGCGATCAGGGGGCCGGGGTCGATCCCGACCGCGCGGGCGATCATGCGGATATGGCCGCGGGCGTACACATCGCCGCCGGAGCGGGTGAAGTCGTCCTGCTCGATCGCGTGCACGATGGGGATGCGCACCCGCGTGGAGGTGCTGACCTCGTCGACCGTCATGCCTGCTTCGATACGGGCCTGCTGAAGGGCACGGCCGACCGACGGCTGATCGGATTCGACCGGATGCTGGTCATGTTCGGCCGAAGGCTGGTCCTCTTCGGCGGAAGGGCGGTCGTCTTCGGGGGAGTTGCCGATGGACACGGGGGCGCCTTTCGAGCGTGTAGCCACCTGCTGGAGGTTCAGTCTATGAGTGGTGCGAAAGGGTGGGGCAACCGGGCGGACGAAGTTTGTACGCCATCGGAATGGCCGGACATCCCGCTGGCAGGAGCGTCTTGGGGATCATGGTGGGAGATCGAGCTTTCCCTCCCTCCAACTGGACGTACGGCCAAGGGAAACGGTTGCCCGATAAACCCTTACGAGTGAGCCTCCCCGCGGATGACGGCCAGCACTCCATCCAGCTCATCGGCCTTCACAAGAACATCACGTGCCTTTGAGCCTTCGCTCGGCCCCACGATGTTCCGCGACTCCATCAGGTCCATCAGCCGTCCGGCCTTGGCGAAGCCGACGCGCAGCTTCCGCTGGAGCATGGAGGTGGACCCGAACTGGGTGGAGACCACCAGCTCGGCCGCCTGGCACAGCAGATCCAGATCGTCGCCGATGTCCTCGTCGATCTCCTTCTTCTGCTGGCCGCCGACCACGACGTCATCCCGGAAGACCGGGGCCATCTGGTCCTTGCAGTGCCGTACGACGGCCGCGACCTCCTCCTCGGTGACAAAGGCGCCCTGCATCCGGGTGGGCTTGTTGGCGCCCATCGGAAGGAACAGCCCGTCGCCCTTGCCGATCAGCTTCTCCGCGCCGGGCTGGTCGAGGATCACCCGGCTGTCGGCGAGCGAGGAGGTGGCGAAGGCGAGCCGGGAGGGCACATTCGCCTTGATCAGACCGGTGACGACATCGACGGACGGCCGCTGGGTGGCGAGCACCAGGTGGATGCCCGCCGCCCGCGCCAGCTGTGTGATCCGCACGATGGCGTCTTCGACATCGCGCGGGGCGACCATCATCAGATCCGCCAGCTCATCCACGATGACCAGCAGATACGGGTACGGCTGCAGCTCACGCTCACTGCCCTCGGGCGGTTTGACCTTGCCGCTGCGCACGGCCTGGTTGAAGTCGTCGATATGGCGGTAGCCGTATGCGGCGAGATCGTCGTAGCGGAGATCCATTTCCCGTACGACCCACTGGAGAGCTTCGGCCGCCCGCTTGGGGTTGGTGATGATCGGGGTGATCAGATGCGGAATGCCCTCGTAGGCGGTGAGTTCCACCCGCTTGGGATCGATGAGGACCATCCGCACATCCTCCGGGGTGGCCCGCACCATGATCGAGGTGATCAGGCAGTTGATGCAGGACGACTTGCCCGATCCCGTCGCGCCGGCGACCAGCACATGCGGCATCTTCGCCAGATTGGCCATCTCATAGCCGCCCTCGACGTCCTTGCCGAGGGCGACCAGCATCGGGTGCTCGTCTCCCGCGGCGTCCGCGAGCCGCAGCACATCGCCGAGCTTGACCATTTCCCGGTCCGTGTTGGGGATCTCGATGCCGACGGCGGACTTGCCGGGGATCGGCGAGATGATCCGTACATCCGGGCTGGCGACGGCGTAGGCGATGTTCTTGGTCAGCGCGGTGATCCGTTCGACCTTGACGGCCGGGCCCAGCTCGACCTCGTACCGCGTGACCGTCGGACCGCGCGTGAAGCCGGTGACGGCGGCGTCGACCTTGAACTCCGCGAAGACGTTCGTCAGCGAGGCGACGATGGCGTCGTTCGCCGCGCTGCGGGACTTTCCGGGGCCGCCCCGCTCCAGCAGATCGAGCGAGGGCAGCGAGTAGGTGATGTCCCCGGACAGCTGGAGCTGCTCGGCCCGCTGCGGCAGGGGCTGGGACTCCTCCGGGGCGGGCTTGGTCAGATCCGGTACGGACGCGCCCCCGCGGCCCTGCCCTGCGGGGCCCGCGCTCCCGGGCTCGCGCGCGCCCGGCACGGGGCTCGCGGCCCGCTCGCGGTCGGCCGTCACATCCCTGGTCAGGCCGGCGACGAGCGGCGACGGCGGCAGGCCGCCCAGCACCGCCCCGTCCAGGGACGCCGCGGCGGCCGCGGCCACGTCGACCGCGTCCATCGGCCGGCCGAGGGCCGGCTCCTGAAGCTTCCGGCTCTTCCGGCGGCGCTGTGAGAGCGCTGTCTCCTCGGCCCGGCCGGGGTCGTCCCCGGCCGGGCCGCCGGGCCTGCGCGCCGGTGACCTGCGGCGGGAGCCCGCGGGCAGGGCCTCACGCCACTGCTGCTCGTAGCGCTCGTCGTCGTCCGTGCCGATCGGATCGGCCGCCGGGTCGTACGGGGCGTCGACCAGGCCCAGCTTGGAGCCGAGCAGCCGCAGCCGCTGCGGAATGGCGTTGACGGGCGTCGCGGTGACGACCAGCAGCCCGAAGAACGTCAGCAGAAGCAGCAGCGGTACGGCGAGGACCTCGCCCATCATGAAGACCAGCGGCTTGGACGCGGCCCAGCCGACCAGGCCGCCCGCGTCCTGCATCGCCTCCGTGCCCTCGCCGCGGCCCGGGGAGCCGCAGGCGATGTGGACCTGCCCGAGGACGCCGATGACCAGGGCGGACAGACCGATGACGATCCGGCCGTTGGCCTCGGGCCTCTCCGGATAGAGGAACAGGCGTACGGAGATCGCGCCGAGCAGTATCGGCGCAAGCAGATCGAGTCTGCCGAAGGCCCCGGTCACCAGCATTTCGACGAGATCGCCGACCGGGCCGTTCAGATGCGACCAGGTGCCGGCGGCGACGATCAGGGCGAGCCCGAGCAGGAGCAGCGCCAGGCCGTCCTTGCGATGGGCCGGGTCGAGCCCCTTCGCACCCCGCCCTATGCCGCGGAACAGCGCGGCGACGGCATGCGCGAGCCCCAGCCAGACGGCGCGGGTGATCCGGTACACGCCGGAGGTGGGGGACGGAGCGGGCTTGGGCGCGGCGGCCTTCTTCGCCGGCGCCTTCTTCGCGGGCCCCTTCTTGGCGGCCGTCTTCTTCGCGGGGGCGGACTTCTTCGCGGGCGCCGTCTTCTTCGCGGGAGCGCCGGTCGTACGGCCGGCGCGCGGCTTCGCGGTGCCCGCCGTGCCCTGGGAACCTGTGCCGGACGTACGTGAGGCCATGGCAGTGAGGTTACCGGTGTCGACGGCAGCGGACACGTGTGCCCACTGCTTCACCCGTTCGTGTCGCTGCGGCTGTGGCAGAGAAATTGACGCGCGCTCAAACGCCCTGGATCGACCGGTGTGTCCGTCAGCTCTGCGACGACAGTGCGGATGCGCCTCCCGCACCGGGCTCCAGCGCGTCCAGCGCCCGGCGCAGTCCGCTGAGTTTGCGCTCGAGATGCGCGGCGGTGGCGACGGCCGCGGCGTCCGCCGAGTCGTCGTCGAGCTGTTTGGAGAGCGCTTCGGCCTGCTCCTCGACCGCCGCGAGCCGCGCGGACAGTTCGGCGAGCAGCCCGGCGGGCTCCTTGGGGTCCCCCGCGCTCGCCTGACCGCTGCCCTCCAGCTGGAGCCGCAGCAGCGCCGCCTGCTCGCGCAGCTGGCAGTTCTTCATATAGAGCTCGACGAAGACCGAGACCTTCGCACGGAGCACCCAGGGGTCGAACGGCTTGGAGATGTAGTCGACCGCACCTGCCGCATAGCCCCGGAAGGTGTGGTGGGGTCCGTGGTTGATGGCCGTCAGGAAGATGATGGGGATGTCACGGGTCCGCTCGCGGCGCTTGATGTGCGCGGCTGTCTCGAATCCGTCCATGCCCGGCATCTGGACGTCCAGAAGAATGACCGCGAAGTCGTCTGTCAGCAGCGCTTTGAGCGCTTCCTCCCCTGACGATGCCCGCACCAGCGTCTGATCGAGCGCAGAGAGGATGGCCTCCAGCGCCAGCAGATTCTCCGGCCGGTCATCGACCAGGAGGATCTTGGCCTTCTGCACCATGGCCCGTCCTCCTCGCCCCGGTTTGGGGTCTCCCCGGCTCGCCGAGCCGGGGGACGCACCGGGCGCCGCCCCAGGGGACGGCTCCCTTACGCCGCCCGCCCTTGTGCCGGTCATGGTAGCCGCACCCCGGCCGTCGCCACACCCTGTCACCGCGATGTCACTGTGCACGTAGCAGAAACGTAGTGGAAGACCAGAAGGTTCCCGGATTACCGGGTTCACACGCCCTGGCGGGCACAGTGAGTCAGTGCGGGCCTTCCGTTCGCGCGAGCCCCGGGGGGGCCGCACGGACGGAAGGCCCCCGGCCTCACTGCGGGCGCATCCACTGGTCCATCACCGACAGCAGATGGTCCGGGTCCACCGGCTTCGTCACATAGTCCGACGCACCGGACTCGATCGCCTTCTCCCGGTCCCCCTTCATCGCCTTCGCCGTCAGCGCGATGATCGGCAGGCCCGCGAACTGCGGCATCCGCCTGATCGCCGTCGTGGTCGCGTACCCGTCCATCTCCGGCATCATGATGTCCATCAGAACGACGGTCACATCGTCATGCTGCTCCAGGACTTCGATGCCCTCACGGCCGTTCTCCGCGTAGAGCACCGACAGACCGTGCTGCTCCAGCACGCTGGTGAGCGCGAAGACATTGCGGATGTCGTCATCGACGATCAGCACCTTCTCGCCGTCGAAGGCGAACGACCGCCGCTGCTCGGGCGCCTCCTGGCCGCCCGCGCCCGCACGCTGGCCGTGCGGGGGCTGGGCCGCGCCGGGCTCGGCCGCGGCCGGCTGGCCGGGCAGCGAGGGCCGCTGCCCCGCGGCCCCGCCCAGTGCGCCCCGTCGGCGCCGGAAGAGCGCGCCGGGCCCCGGCTGCGCGCCCTCCGGCGGAGGCGTCGCAGCCGCTGCGGGCGCGCCGGAGGACTCCGGCGCCGACGGCGCCGCCGCATCCGCCGGCCGCGGCTCGCCGGGCGCCTCGGTCTGCGGCGTCTCCTCCGTGCTCACCGCGTCCTCGGCCGACGGCAGCTGCGGCCTCGGCGTCAGCTGGGGGTATCCCTGCGGCGGCAGTTCGGCGGGGTGCAGCGGCAGATACAGCGTGAAGGTCGAGCCACGCCCCGGCTCGCTGGCCGCGTGGATCTCGCCGCCCAGCAGCCGTGCGATCTCCCGGCTGATCGACAGGCCCAGCCCCGTGCCGCCGTACTTGCGACTCGTCGTGCCGTCGGCCTGCTTGAACGCCTCGAAGATCACCCGCATCTTGCTCGCCGCGATTCCGATGCCGGTGTCGGTCACCGAGAAAGCGATCAGCTCACCGTCCGCGTCCTGCAACGACCCGGCCTCCAGCAGCTGTTCGCGGATCGACTGCGGCACATCGGCGCTCGCGGGCCTGATCACCAGCTCCACGGCCCCGCTGTCGGTGAACTTCACCGCGTTCGACAGCAGATTGCGCAGCACCTGCAGCAGCCGCTGCTCGTCGGTGTGCAGAGTGACGGGCAGCTCCGGCGAGACCCGCACCGAGAAGTCGAGCCCCTTCTCCGCGGTGAGCGGCCGGAACGTCGCCTCCACATAGTCCACGAGCTGGACCAGCGCGATCCGGGTGGGGCTGACGTCCATCTTGCCCGCCTCGACCTTCGACAGATCGAGGATGTCGTTGATCAGCTGCAGCAGATCGGAGCCCGCTCCGTGGATCGTCTCGGAGAACTCCACCTGCTTGGGCGTGAGGTTGTTCTCGGCGTTGTCGGCCAGCAGCTTGGCCAGAATGAGCAGCGAGTTGAGCGGCGTACGCAGCTCGTGCGACATGTTCGCCAGGAACTCGGACTTGTAGCGCATGGAGACGGCGAGCTGCTCGGCGCGCTCCTCCAGCACCTGCCTGGCCTCCTCGATCTCGGTGTTCTTCACCTCGATGTCGCGGTTCTGCTGGGCGAGCAGTTCGGCCTTCTCCTCCAGTTCCGCGTTGGACGCCTGCAGCGCCTTCTGCCGGTTCTCCAGCTCCGCGGAGCGCTCCCGCAGCTGCTCGGTGAGCTCCTGCGACTGCTTGAGCAGCTGCTCGGTCTTCGTATTGACGCTGATGGTGTTGACGCTCGTCGCGATCATCTCGGCGATTTGGTTGAGGAAGTCCCGCTGGATCTGGGTGAACGGCTGGAACGACGCCAGCTCGATCACTCCGAGGACCTGCCCCTCGAACAGCACCGGCAGCACGATCACATACGCGGGCGAGGCCTCCCCGAGCCCCGAGGAGATCTTCAGATAGCCGGGCGGCACATTGACCTGGATGGTGCGCTTCTCCTCCGCGGCCGTGCCGATCAACGTCTCGCCGGGCCGGAACGACGTCGGCATCAGCCCGGCCGAGTAGCCGTAACTGGCACGCATGACCAGCTCATAGCCGTGCTCCCCGCCCGTCGACACATCCGACGCATCACCTGTCGGCATCGCCAGGAAGAACGCGCCGTGCTGGGCGGAGACCACCGGGGTCAGCTCGCTCATGATCAGCGAGGCGACGTCGTCCAGATCGCGCCTGCCCTGCATCAGACCGGAGATGCGGGCCAGATTGCCCTTGAGCCAGTCCTGCTCCTCGTTGGCGAGGGTGGTGTCACGCAGGTTCGCGATCATCGTGTTGATGTTGTCCTGAAGGACCTGGATCTCACCGGCCGCATCCACGTCGATCTTGAGATTGAGATCGCCGCGGGTCACCGCCGTGGCGACCGCCGCGATCGCGCGCACCTGCCGGGTCAGATTCCCGGCCATCTCGTTCACCGACTCGGTCAGATCCCGCCAGGTGCCGTCCACGTCCCGCACCCGCGCCTGACCGCCCAGCTGTCCGTCCGTGCCCACCTCGCGGGCCACACGTGTGACCTCCTCGGCGAACGACGACAGCTGATCGACCATCGTGTTGATGGTGGTCTTCAGCTCCAGGATCTCGCCGCGGGCATCGATGTCGATCTTCCTGGTGAGATCGCCCTTGGCGATGGCGGTGGTGACCGTCGCGATCTGGCGCACCTGACCGGTCAGATTGGACGCCATGTTGTTCACCGACTCGGTGAGGTCCTTCCAGGTGCCCGAGACGCCCGGCACGCGTGCCTGGCCGCCCAGCCGGCCGTCCGTGCCCACCTCACGCGCCACGCGCGTGACTTCGTCGGCGAACGACGACAGCGTCGTCACCATCGTGTTGACGGTGTCGGCCAGCTCGGCGACCTCGCCCCGCGCCTCGACGGTGACCTTCTTCGTCAGATCGCCGTTGGCCACGGCCGTGGCGACCCGGGAGATATTGCGCACCTGGCTGGTCAGATTGTTGGCCATCAGGTTGACGTTGTCGCTGAGGTCTTCCCAGATGCCGGTGACGCCGCGCACGCGCGCCTGGCCGCCCAGCACACCCTCCGTACCCACCTCGCGGGCCACGCGGGTCACCTCGTCGGCGAAGTCCAGCAGCTGGTCCACCATCGTGTTGACCGTGGTCACCAGCTCAAGGATCTCGCCCTTGGCGTCGACCGTGATCTTCTTCGACAGATCGCCCTGGGCGACCGCCTTCGTCACCTCGGCGATATTGCGCACCTGCGAGGTGAGGTTGTTCGCCATGAAGTTGACGGACTGGGTCAGGTCCTTCCAGGTGCCGGAGACGCCCTGCACCTCCGCCTGACCGCCGAGGATGCCCTCCGTGCCCACCTCGCGCGCCACGCGCGTGACCTGCTCGGCGAAGTTGGAGAGCTGGTCCACCATCGTGTTGAGGGTGTTCTTCAGCTCAAGGATCTCACCGCGCGCATCGACGTCGATCTTCTGTGACAGGTCGCCGCGCGCCACCGCCGTGGCGACCTGAGCGATATTGCGGACCTGCTCGGTGAGATTGCCCGCCATGCCGTTCACCGAGTCGGTCAGATCGCGCCATACGCCGGCGACGCCCGGCACCTGTGCCTGGCCGCCGAGCCGGCCTTCCGTGCCGACCTCGCGCGCCACCCGGGTGACCTGGTCCGCGAAGGCGGACAGCTGGTCGACCATGGTGTTGATGGTGTTCTTCAGCTCAAGGATCTCACCGCGCGCATCGACGTCGATCTTCTGCGTCAGATCGCCGCGCGCCACCGCCGTGGTCACCTGAGCGATCTGCCGCACCTGGGAGGTGAGATTCCCGGCCATGAAGTTGACGGAATCCGTCAGCTCCTTCCAGGTGCCGGAGACTCCGGGCACGCGTGCCTGGCCGCCGAGCCGGCCCTCCGTGCCCACGTCCCGCGCCATCCTGGTGACCTGGTCGGCGAAGGCGGACAGCTGCGCCACCATCGTGTTGACGGTGTTCTTCAGCTCCAGCATCTCCCCGGCCACATCCACCGTGACCTTCTGCGACAGATCACCGTTCGCAACCGCCGTCGTCACCTGCGCGATATCCCGCACCTGCCCGGTGAGGTTGCGGAACGCGGTGTTCACCGAGTCGGTCAGGTCCTTCCAGGTCCCGGCCGCTCCCGGCACCTCCGCCTGGCCGCCGAGCCGGCCCTCGACGCCGACCTCCCGGGCCACGCGCGTCACCTCGGAGCCGAACGACTGAAGCTGATCCACCATCGTGTTGACGGTGTTCTTCAGCTCCAGCATCTCCCCGGCCACATCCACCGTGACCTTCTGCGACAGATCGCCGTTCGCAACCGCCGTCGTCACCTGCGCGATGTCCCGCACCTGAGTGGTCAGATTGCGGAAGACCGTGTTCACGGAGTCCGTGAGGTCCTTCCAGGTGCCCGCGGCGCCGGGGACCTGCGCCTGGCCGCCCAGCAGCCCCTCTGCGCCGACCTCGCTCGCGACCCGGGTGACCTCGTCCGCGAAGGTGCGCAGCGTCTCGGTCATCTGGTTGATGGTCTCGGCGAGCTGCGCGACCTCGCCGCGTGCGCTCACGGTCACCTTCTGCGACAGATCGCCGTTGGCGACCGCCGTGGTGACCTCGGCGATGCCGCGCACCTGGTTGGTGAGGTTCCCGGCCATGGTGTTGACGGAGTCGGTGAGGTCCTTCCACACCCCGGCCACGCCCGGCACGGTCGCCTGACCGCCCAGCTCGCCTTCGGTGCCGACCTCCCGGGCGACCCTCGTCACCTCCGAGGAGAAGGACTGGAGCTGGTCGACCATCGTGTTGACGGTCTCCTTCAGCTCCAGCATCTCGCCGGCGACATGCACGGTGACCTTCTGCGACAGATCGCCCTTGGCCACCGCCGTGGTCACCAGCGCGATATCGCGCACCTGGGCGGTCAGCCGGTACGCCATGGTGTTCACGGAGTCCGTCAGGTCCTTCCAGGACCCGGACATGCCGCGCACCTGGGCCTGGCCGCCGAGCTTGCCCTCGGTGCCGACCTCCAGCGCCACGCGCGTCACCTCGTCGGTGAACGCCGACAGCTGGTCGACCAGATTGTTGACCGTACGCGCGACCTTCAGGAACTCGCCGCGCAGCGGCCGTACGGACCCCTCCGAGCCGTCCGCGCCGTGCGAGCGCAGCTCCATACGCTGCTCCAGGTCGCCGTCGGCGACGGCGGACAGCACCCGCCCCACCTCGGACACCGGCCGTGCCAGATCGTCCACCAGCGCGTTGGCCGCGTCGATCGCCTGCGACCAGGAGCCCTCCAGGGTGCCGGGCTCCAGGCGCTCGGACAGCTTCCCCTCACGCCCGACCACCCTCCGCACCCGGGCGATCTCACCGGTCAGATGGAGATTGCGGTCCGCGACCTCGTTGAAGACAGCCGCGATCTCCGCCATGACGCCGTCGCCGGACACGGTGAGACGACGCCGGAAGTTTCCGTCCCGCATCGACACCAAAGCGGCCAGCAGCCGGTTCAGGGCCGCCGTATCCACTTCGGTGGTCCCATGGCTCCGGGACCGTCCGGCCTTCGCGCGCGTGCTCGTGCCACGCGCCGCCATGTCAGACTCCACCGTGTCCCTCCCGCAGGGGTTGACCGTACTGCCCGGGCTGTTCCGGGAAGCCTGCCCAGTGTTTCACCATGGCCGAACCAGGCCATAACAGTTCGGCAGCTTCGCATAACGTCCCCGCCCCTGGAGGGTGGAAACAGCGCCGACCGGCATCCGCTCGGACAGCGAAGGTAAGTAACCTGGCATCCGGCTGTCCAACCGCCCCGGTCCGCCCGGCGGGGGCGGAGCGGGGCGAGATCTACCACCGGGCACCGGGAGGGGCGGGCCACACATGGCAGAGCCGGGCGTCGAGACGCGTACGAGGAGTTCTGTGATCACCGCGCGGGCGGCTGCCAGCTTTGACCCGGTCGGACGGTCCGTCGCGGCCGCCCGCGCGTTCGTCCGCGACACCCTCCAGGGGTGGGGCTACTCCGACGTCGTCGACGACGCAGTCGTCCTCACCAGCGAGCTGGTCACCAACGCCGTCATCCACGCGGGAACCGCCGCTGACGTGCTGTGCCTGCGCACAGACGAAGGGGTACGGGTGGAGGTCGGCGACCGCTACCCGGAGCGCGAGGTCCCGATCCACGGCGCGCACCATTCGCTGAGCCATCCCGACCGCGAGAACGGCCGCGGTCTGCTGCTGTGCGCCGCGCTCGCCTCCCGCTGGGGCGTCGACTACACCCCCACCCACAAGCAGGTCTGGTTCCAGCTCGACCTCCCGCATCGTCCCGTGGGCACCCGCTCCGCCGGTCCCGCGCTCCCCGCGGCTCTGCTCCCCGTCGCCGACGAGCACGTCCGCGTGGCCGTCGTGCAGATCGACCGCACCGGCGCGATCTCCGCCTGGAACGAGGACGCCGAGCATCTCTTCGGCTATGCGTCGGAGCAGGTCGTCGGCAAGCCCCTCACCGATCTCGCCGCCTGGCCCCACACCCCCGGCACGGGCACCGGCATCGTCGAGGCCCTGCAGCTCTCCCGCTGGGAGGGCAGCTACGGCATCCGCGGCGCCGACGGCCGTGTCGTCCCCGTCTACGCCTCTCATCTGCGCGTACGCGATACGCAGGGCGAACCGTCGACCGTCTGCCTGCTGGTGCGCGACGGGGAGCGCGCCGTGCTCCAGACGCCGCAGCGCGCCGCCGTCAGCGACCCGGGCGGGGAGAGCCGCGTCACAGACCCCTTCGAGGTGTTCATCGGCTCCCCCGCGCCGGACGACCTGGACGGCCTGCTCCAGCGCACCGTGGAGCGCGCCCGGGACATGCTCGACGGCGACGCCGCGTTTCTGCTGCTGGCCACAGACGACGAGACGGAGCTGGAGGTACGGGCCACGACCGGCCTGCCGTCGGCCCGCCAGCGCTTCGCCCGCGTGCCCGTGGAGGCCGGCACCGGACGATACGGCTCCGCCCGGATGCCTGCGGTCCACGAGGACCTCACCGCGGTGCCCGGTGCCGTCCCGCTGCTCAACTCGACCGGCATGCGCTCGGTCGTCACCGTGCCGCTGAAGGTCGAAGGACGCCTCACCGGCTCCCTCGGCGTCGCGGCCGAAGCCGCCGGCCGGTACTCCAACGAGGAGGCGCTGCGCCTCCAGTTCGCCGCCGACCGCATCGCCCTGGCCGTCGAATCCGCCCGCCTCGGCGAGCTGGAACGGCTGCGCCGCGGCTCCCTGAGCTTCCTCGTGGAGGCGTCGGACCTGCTCGCCGGCACGCTCGACCGCGACCAGACGCTGGCGCTGATGGCTCAGATGACGGTCCCCACCCTGGCCACCTGGTGCGCGGTCTACACGATCGCCGACCAGTCCTCCGACCCGTACCTCAGCTATGTCCTGCACGAGGACGAGGAGCGTATCGACGGCCTCAAGGACCTGCTGTCACGCATCGATCCGCCGGACCCGGTGCCCACCCCCGGCGCCCGCGTATGGACCGCCCCCGATGACGCGGCACGGCAGGCCGCCCTGCTCGTGTCGAAGCGGGAGCTCGGTTACGGCTCCAGCCGCCCGGTGTCGTCCGGCATCGGCGTCACGCTCGCGACCGCGGCCGCCGTCGGCGGTGAGACAGTGGTGCTGCCGCTCGTGGCCCGCAACCGCGTCATCGGCATGCTCACGCTCGGCAAACCGACCGACGACCACTTCCGTCAGGAGATCCTCGAACTCGCCGAGGACCTTTCCCGCCGGGCGGCGCTCGCCCTCGACAACGCACGCCTGTATTCGGAGCGCATGGCCATCAGCCAGTCCCTGCAGCGCAGTCTGCTGCCTCCGGGGCTGCCGCAGATCCCCGGCGTCGAGGTCGAGGTGATCTACCGCGCGGCCGGCGAGGGCAATGAGGTGGGCGGCGACTTCTACGATCTCTTCCCCATCCGCGACGACGCATACGGCTTCGCCATCGGCGACGTCTGCGGCACCGGCCCGGAGGCGGCTGCCGTCACCGGTCTGGCCCGGCACGCCCTGCGCCTCCTCGCCCGTGAGGGCTTCGGAGGCCCTGCGGTCCTGGAGCGCCTGAACGCGGCGATCCTCGACGAGGGTGCGCGAAGCCGCTTTCTCACGCTGCTGTACGGCGAGCTGTGGCCGCAGGAGGACGGCAGTGCGGTCCTCAAGGTCGTCTGCGCGGGCCATCCGCTGCCGCTCCGGCTGCGCCAGGACGGCACGGTCTCCCCGGCCGCCGAACCGCAGCCGCTGCTGGGCGTCATGGAGGACCTGGAGCTGTACGAGCAGATCGTCACCCTTGATCCGGGCGATGTGCTGCTGTGCGTCACGGACGGCGTCACCGAACGCCGCGAGGGAACCCGCATGCTGGGGGATGACGGCCTGGTCGACGTCCTGAAGTCCTGTACGGGCCTGACGGCCGGCGCGGTCGCCGCCCGCGTCCTCCGCGCCGTGGAACGCTTCGCGGCCGAGCCGGCCTCCGATGACATGGCGATCCTGGCGATGCGCGTCCCGGAGCCGCACACCATCTGACACCTGACGCGCAGTCTGCCCACATACGATGAAGGCCCCCCGCCAGATGGCGGGGGGCCTTCATCGTTTCTGTCCGAGCCCCCAAACGGAATCGAACCGTTGACCTTCTCCTTACCATGGAGACGCTCTGCCGACTGAGCTATAGGGGCCTGCCGCCTTTGGCGGTTTCCCGCGCCGCGACATGAAGAATCATACCCCGAACGGACGTGTGCTCCTAACCGGCGGGGCATCAGATCCCGGCTTACGGAGCTGAGTTATCTCGGGTTGCCGGGGGCGACCCGCGGTGGAAGTGCACAACGCAGAAGAGCCCCGCACCATCC
>NZ_JAOWCB010000012.1 GCF_026420845.1 Streptomyces sp. PR69
CGGCCCCCGTGCCTCGCCCGCGGCCGCCTCCTCGGTCGCCCCGTAGGGGTACGGCTCCCACGGTGTGCCGTCGCCCTCCCAGGGCTGCCGGAGTTCCTGCGGGAGCCCGTCCGCCATGCCGTCCGCGAGCTCCAGCTCGAAGTCCCGGGCCGGCCGGCCGTCCAGCGCCGCGGCGGTGAACTGCCCCCAGATCCGCGCGGGCGGCCCGCCGCCGTTGACGCGGGGCAGCCCCAGCGCCCCGTACAGGGGTTTCTGCGCATTGGTGACGGGGTCCTGGCCCATCATCGCGATGACCGTCGCCAGGTCCGGGGTGTAGCCGGCGAACCAGGCGGCCCGGTCCTCCTCCGCCGTGCCGGTCTTGCCCGCCGCGGGCCGGCCCGCGGCCTGCGCCGCCGTGCCGGTGCCGGAGTCGACGACGCCGCGCAGCATCGCGGTGGTCGTGTCCGCGGCTTCGCGGCTGACCGCCTGTTTGCCGGGCCCGGCGGGCAGCGGCACCTCCGCCCCGTTCTTGGTGATCTTCTGGACGATGGTGTACGCGCCGTGCGCGCCCTGTCGGCCGTGGTTGGCGAGGGTCGCGTACGCGCCCGCCATGTCCAGGACGCTGGCGGTGGCCGGGCCGAGGGCGATGGAGGGGGAGGCCTTCAGATCGGGGGTGGTGCGGGGCAGGCCGAGGCCGATGGCGGTCTGCTTCACCCGCGCCGGGCCGACGTCCACCGCCATCTGCGCATAGACGGAGTTGACGGACCGGTCGGTGGCGGTGCTGACGGTGATGGGCCCGTACGAGGCGTCGTCCTCGTTCTCGGGGGCGTACGGCTTTCCGCGCCAGCCCTCGACGGTGCGCTGGTTGGCGCCGTCGTAGACGGTGCCGGGGGTGATGCGGCGGCCGTCCTGGGTGGTGGCGCCGTGCTGGACGGCGGCGGCGAAGACGAAGGGTTTGAAGGTGGAGCCGACCTGGTAGTCGCGGCGGGTGGCGTTGTTGACGTACTGCTCGGTGTAGCCGACGCCGCCGTAGAGGGCGACGACCTTGCCGGAGGGCGGCTCGACGGCGACGCCGCCGACCCGGACGGCGCGGTCCTCCGCCCGGCTGCCGGGGTCGAGTCTGGAGATCACCTGTTCCTCGACGGCCTGGACGAGGGCGTCCTGCCGGGCCCGCTGCAGGGTGGTGGTGATCCGGTAGCCGCCGGCGGCCAGCGCCTCGGCGTCGACGATCTGGTTGCCGGTCAGATACTCCTCGACGGTCTGGACGATATAGCCGCGCTGGCCGGACAGGCCGTCCGCGGGCCTGGCCTGGTGGGGCGCGGGGAAGGCCATGGCGGCCCGTTCGGCCGGGCTGAGCCACAGCTCCTTGACCATGCCGTCGAGGACGTAGTTCCAGCGGGCCAGGGCGGCGGGCCGGTTGTCGGGGTGGGCGGCGACGTCGTAGGCGCTGGGGGCGTTGAGGAGGGCGGCGAGGTATGCGCCCTCGGCGGTGTCGAGGTCCTTGGCGTCCTTGCCGTAGTACGACTGGGCCGCGGCCTGGATGCCGTAGGCGTTGCGCCCGAAATAGCTGGTGTTGAGGTAGCCCTGCAGGATGTCGCGCTTGCTCGATTCGCGGCTCAGCTTGAGGGCGATGAAGAACTCCTTGACCTTGCGGGTGATGGTGCGGTCCTGCTTCAGGTAGTAGTTCTTGACGTACTGCTGGGTGATCGTGGAGCCGGACTGGGCGCCTTTGCCGGTGAGCGTGTTCCAGCCGGCGCGGAGCATGGCCTTGGGGTCGACGGCGCTCTGGGTGTAGAAGTCGCGGTCCTCGGCGGCCAGGACGGCCTGCTGCACCGTCAGGGGCACTTGGTCGAGGGGCACGTTCTCGCGGTTGACCTCGCCGTCGCGGACGATCTGGGTGCCGTCCTCGTAGTAGTAGACGTTGGACTGGGCGGTGGCCGCGGCGTTGGCGGGCGGGATGTCGAAGAGCAGATAGCCGGCCGCGAAGGCGGCGAGGAGGAGCAGGGGCCCGGCGAGGAGGGAGCCGAGCACCATCCGGCGGGTGGGGATGAGCCGCCGCAGACCGGTGCGGCGGCGGGTGCGGCGCTTCCCGGCGGTTCCTGACGCCGTGCCCGGCGGGGTTTGTGACGCGGTGTCGGCGGCGGGGGGCGGTCCTGCGGCGGTGGCGTCCCTGGGCGTCCAGCCCTGCCAGCTCTGCCAGCCCTGACCCGATTCCCGTGGCGCTTCGCTCATGCTCCCCATAGTGCACTTTTCATCCCAAAATCCAATGAACCGTCAGGTCGCTGTCCGGGTGTAAATGGGTCGCGGAGGGCGGCGCGGTCCCGCTAGCGTCGTGCGCTTTGGCGAGCGAGCGAGCGAGTGAGCGAGTGAGCGGGCGAGTGAGCGAGTGAGCGGGCGGGAGGGGGAGGGTGCGGTGCGGCTGTACGCGGTCGTCGCGGCGGGCGGGTTCCGGCGCTATGCGACGTACCGGGTGGCGACGGCGGCGGGGATGGTCACCAATGTGGTCTTCGGCTTCATCCTGGCGTACACCTATATCGCCCTGTGGGAGCAGCGTCCGGGGCTGGGCGGGTACGACCTCCCGCAGGCGCTGACCTATGTCTGGCTGGGGCAGGCGCTGCTGATGACCTGCGCCATGATGGGCGGCGGTTTCGAGGACGAGCTGATGGAGCGGATCCGCTCCGGCGGCATCGCGGTGGATCTGTACCGTCCCGTGGACCTCCAGCTGTGGTGGCTCGCCTCCGACCTGGGCCGGGCGGCCTTCCATCTGGTGGGCCGCGGGGTTGTTCCGCTCGCGCTGGGCGCGCTGGCCTTTGAACTGGCGCTGCCCGTCTCTCCGCTGACCTGGCTGGCCTTCCTGGTGTCGGCGGCGCTGGGGGTGCTGGTGAGCTTCGCGGTGCGGTTCGCGGTGGCGCTCAGCGCCTTCTGGCTGCTGGACGGCGCGGGGGTGCTCCAGCTCTCCTGGCTGGCGGGGCTGTTCTTCTCGGGGATGCTGCTGCCGCTCACGCTGTTTCCCGGGCTGCTGGGGGAGGCAGCGCGCGCTCTGCCGTGGTCGTCGCTGCTCCAGGTGCCGGCGGATGTGCTGCTGGGCAAGGTCACGGGCTGGGAGCTGGCGCGGGCGTACGCCTTCCAGGGCGGCTGGGCGCTGGTGCTGCTGGGGGCGGGGCGGGTGCTGCAGTCGGCGGCCACGCGGAGGGTGGTGGTGCAGGGTGGCTGATCCCGTCCGCGGAGCCGGCCGCGTCCGCGGAGCTGAATCCGTCCGCGGAGCCAGCCCCGTCCGCGGAGCCGGCCCCGTCCGCGGGGCCGATGCCGTCCACGGAGCTGAATCCGTCCGCGAGACCGTGCTGCACGGGCTGCGCGTGTACCGGCTCATCGTGGCCATGTGGATCCGCTCCACGATGACCTACCGCGCGTCCTTCGCGATGACGGCGTTCGGCAATTTCGCGGCGACTGCGTTCGACTTCGCCGCCATCCTGCTGATGTTCACGCATGTGGACGCTCTGGGCGGCTACTCGCTGCCCGAGATCGCGCTGCTGTACGGGGCCGCCGGGACGTCCTTCGGCATCGTCGATCTGCTGCTCGGCACGGTGGACCGGCTGGGGCGGCGGGTGCGCGACGGGACGCTGGACACGCTGCTGGTGCGCCCGGTGCCAGTGCTGGTCCAGGTGGCGGCGGACCGGTTCGCGCTGCGCCGGCTGGGCCGCATCACCCAGGGGCTGCTGGTGCTCGGCTACGGCCTGTACGCGCTGGACGTCGACTGGACCGTGCCGCGGGCGCTGACCGTGGTGCTGATGCTGCTGGGCGGGGCGGGCATCTTCGGGGCGCTGTTCGTCGGCGGGGCGGCGTTCCAGTTCTTCGCGCAGGACGCCGCGGAGGTGCAGAACTCCTTCACGTACGGCGGGAACACCCTGCTGCAGTATCCGCCGACGATCTTCGCGCGGGACCTGGTGCGCGGGGTCACCTTCGTCGTGCCGCTGGCATTTGTGAACTGGCTGCCCGCGATGTACGTGCTGGGGCGGCCGTATCCGCTGGATCTGCCGCAGTGGACGGCCTTCGCCTCGCCGCTGGTGGCCGTGGGGTGCTGCGCCCTGGCGGGGCTGGCGTGGCGGGCCGGGCTGCGCGCGTACCGCTCCACGGGGAACTAGCGACTGAGGAGACGGGAGGGGCAGGGCGTGGATTTCATCGAGCTGGACGGCGTCGAGAAGGTCTTCGACGTACGGCGTCGGGACGCGGGAGGGCGGCGATGGCGGCGCGAGCGGCGGCGGGTGAGGGCCGTCGACGGCCTCAGCTTCACCGTGCCGCGCGGCGAGATGGTCGGCTACATCGGCCCGAACGGCGCGGGCAAGTCGACCACCGTGAAGATGCTGACGGGCATCCTCACACCGAGCGCGGGGCGGCTCCGCGTCGCGGGCATCGACCCGTCGCGGGAGCGCACCCGGCTGGCACAGCGGATCGGCGTGGTGTTCGGGCAGCGTACGACGCTGTGGTGGGACCTGCCGCTGAGGGACTCGTACCGGCTGATGCACCGGATGTACCGCATCCCGGACGGGCGTTTCCGGGAGAACCTGGAGCGCTGCGTGGAACTCCTCGAACTGGCCGACCTGTTGAGCGTGCCGGTGCGGCAGCTCTCCCTCGGCCAGCGGATGCGCGGCGACATCGCGGCGGCCCTGCTGCACGACCCGGACGTGCTCTATCTCGACGAGCCGACCATCGGCCTCGATGTGGTCTCCAAGGCGAAGGTGCGGGAGTTTCTGCGCGACCTGAACACGGAGCGCGGCACGACCGTGCTGCTCACGACGCACGATCTGACCGACATCGAGCAACTGTGCCGCCGGGTGATGGTCATCGACCACGGGCGGCTGATGTACGACGGGCCGACGGCCGGACTGCACGAGGTGGGCCGGAGCGAGCGGACGCTGATCGTGGATCTGGAGCGCGAGCTGCCGCCCATCGCCCTGCCGGGGTCGCGGACGGTGCGGGTGGAAGGGCCGCGGCAGTGGCTGGCCTTCCCGGCCTCCGCCTCGGCGGCGCCCCTGGTGGCCGCGCTGGCGGCGGAGCATCCCCTGGTGGACCTGTCAGTGCGGGAGCCGGACATCGAGGCGGTGATCGCGAGAATGTACGAGGAGCGGCGGGGTGGTGGGGACGGGGACGGGGGCGTCGGGGCGGACGGTGAGCCCGCGGGGACGGAGGGCGGGTCGCCTGCGGCGGGTCTTTCCCCTCGCCTCCCCCTACGCCCTGGGGGCGTGGGGGACCCCCACCTCCCGTAACTGGGGGCAAGCCCCCAGACCCCCGTACGGCCTGCGGCAGTGTCCCTCAAGCGCCGGACGGGCTCAAATGAGCCCGCCGACGACTGAGGCGCAAGGGACCGGAAATCCAGCCTTGCCGGCGCTTGAGGCGCAGGAGCCAGAAACCCAGCCTCGCCGGCGATTGAGGCGCGGGGGTCCGGGGGCGGAGCCCCCGTAAAGCGGGGTCTGGGGCGGAGCCCCAGTTACGGGAAGGGGAGGGGAGGGGAAAGCCCCGCCCACACCGCCTAGGCTGCCGCTATGGCAAACGAACTCCCCGAGACACGCGCTTCCGACGCGGAGCGAGAACGCGTCGCCGAACGGCTGCGCGACGCCGTCGCAGAAGGCCGCCTCGACATGCAGGAGTTCGAGGAGCGGCTGGACGCCGCGTACAAGGCCCGCACGCATGGCGATCTGGAGCCGCTCGTACGGGACCTTCCCGCGGCGGCGGACCCGGGCGCGGGCGACGGCGGATCGCAGATCGCACCCACCGGCGACCGCTCGCCCGGCGGTTGGGCCCGGCGCATCGGCGGTACGGCCACCTCCCGATGGGCCTTCGCATGCTGGGGGGGCTTCGGGCGCAGGGGCGGCTGGACCCTGGGCCGGAGGTTCACCGCGTTCACGCTGATGGGCGGCGGCGAGCTGGATCTGCGCGAGGCCCGTTTCGAGGACCGGGAGGCAGTGATCCGCTGCTTCTCGATCATGGGCGGCGTCCATGTCGTCGTACCGCCCGATCTGAATGTCGTCGTCACCGGCATCGGCTTCATGGGCGGCTTCGGCGAGTCCGGCTCCGGCTCTGGCTCCGTGGAGGCCGCGCCGGATCCGGCCGCGCCGCGGGTGACTGTCACCGGCTTTGCGCTGATGGGCGGGGTCGGTGTGGAGCGCAAGCGCACCAAGGCGGAGAAGCGGCGGCTCAAGGCCGAGCGGGCCGAGCAGGTCGAGCGGGAGCAGCGGCCACGGCTCGACAAGGGCGAGGACGGCACGAGGGAACTCGACTGATCCGGGAACTCGACTGATCCGGGAACTCAGATCACGCTCCGGGAGTACCTGATATAGGGACAATGCGTACCGTCCACGCGCGCGTGGACGTCTGACGGTGACGGGGCTGACGGGTGGAGCGGCATGGAGACTGCTGAGCGGGGCGGCACACGGGCCGGCGGCGGTGCGCCGGCGACCGGACTCCCCGCCTTCGCATACACCGACGCCGACGCGGAGAAGCAGCGCGGCGTCCGCCGTATGAAGGCGACCGCCACGGGCATGCTGCTGCTCGTCGCCCTGGTCTTCGCCCTCGCCACTTGGGGGAAGAACGTCGGCCTCGGTGGCTGGACCGGGTATGTCGCGGCCGCGGCGGAGGCGGGCATGGTGGGCGCGCTGGCCGACTGGTTCGCGGTCACGGCGCTGTTCCGGCGGCCGCTCGGGCTGCCCATCCCCCACACGGCGATCATCCCGACGAAGAAGGACCAGCTCGGCACGGCGCTCGGCTCGTTCGTCGGGGAGAACTTCCTGTCGGGCGATGTCGTACGGGCCCGGCTGCGCACCGTGGGCATCGGCCGCCGGCTGGGGGCGTGGCTGGCCTACCCCGACCACGCCGACCGGGTCACGGCTGAGCTGTCCACGGCGTTGCGCGGCGCGCTGACCGTGCTGCGCGACTCCGATGTGCAGGCGGTGGTGGGGGAGGCGATTACCCGGCGCGCCGACGCCGCGGAGGTCGCGCCCGGCATCGGCAAGACCCTGGAGCGGGTCGTCGCCGACGGCGCGCACCACCGGGCGGTCGATCTGGTCTGCGCCCGCGCCCATGACTGGCTGGTTCTGCACGGGGACTCGGTGATGGACGCGGTGGAGGGCGGGGCCCCCGGCTGGACCCCGCGGTTCGTCGACCGGAAGGTCGGCGAGCGCGTCTACAAGGAACTGCTGCGCTTCGTCACCGAGATGCGCGATATGCCCGGGCATCCGGCGCGCGGCGCGATCGACCGTTTCCTGACGGACTTCGCGAGGGATCTGCAGGCGGACACGGACACCCGGGCGCGGGTGGAGCGGATGAAGTCCGAGCTGCTGTCGCGTTCGGAGGTGCAGGATGTGATCGCCTCGGCGTGGGGCAACGTCCGCACCATGATCATCTCGGCGGCGGAGGACGACCGCAGCGAGCTGCGGCTGCGCGCCCGCGCCTCCCTGCTGTCGCTGGGCGCGCGGCTGGCGACGGACGGCAGGCTCCAGTCGAAGCTGGACGGGTGGGTCGAGGACGCGGCGGTGTATGTGGTGACGACGTACCGCCACGAGATCACCGCGCTCATCTCCGAGACGATCGCGAGCTGGGACGCCGAGCACACCTCGCGGAAGATCGAGGCGCATATCGGGCGGGATCTGCAGTTCATCAGGATCAACGGCACGGTGGTGGGCGCGCTGGCGGGGCTGCTGATCTACACGGTGGCGCATGCGCTGGGCGCGTGAGACCGGCGGCTGCCGGAGGGAGCGTTCCCGGCGGCCGGCGCCCAGCCTCCTGTGAGGCGCGCCGGCTGCCGGGGGTGCGGCCTGCGTTCACCGGCTCAGTACCCGCTGAGGCCCGGCGGGCCCGGCTCAGGCCCGGCGGGCCCTGCTCAAGCCATGCTCAGCTCGCTCCTGTTCAGGCCCGCCACAATGTCGGCTCATTCGCAGCCTGTTCCGGGCTCATTCGCAGCCGACGCCGTCGCCGTCGCGGTCGAGGTGGCGTCCGTATCCGGGGTCGCCGCGGTGCACGGGCGCGGCTCCGGCGGCGCGGGCGGCGGTGCAGTTCTTGTAGTACGTACTGCCCCCGCCTCCGCTCCCTCCGCTGGACGACCCTCCGCTGGACCCGCCGGTCGACCCTCCGCTTGAACCCCCGCTCGATCCGCCGCTCGATCCGCTGTACGGCTCGCAGCCGACGCCGTCGCCGTCGCGGTCGAGGTGGCGTCCGTATCCGGGGTCGCCGCGGTGCACGGGCGCGGCTCCGGCGGCGCGGGCGGCATCGCAGTTGCGGTAGTAGACCGGGGGAGGGGCCGTCACATTGATGCGTACGACGGCGGTGCCGCCCGTCCCGTCGCCGCCTTCGACCCGGTAGGTGAACTCGTCCGGCCCGCTGTACCCGGCCGTCGGCTGATAGGCGATGCGCGCGCCGTCGACGGTCGCGGTGCCATGGCCCGGCGCGGCGTCGACCGTCAGATCCAGGTCCAGGCCCTTCGTGGCGCCGGACGGCGAAGTGACGGTGTCGTTGTCCAGCACCGCGATCACGACCCGCTTGCCGGCTTCCGTGCTGTCCGCGTCGTCGCGCAGGGCGAACGACCAGGTGGGCGTGGGGCTCGGCGTGTTGGACGCCGTGGCGTCGGCGTCCAGCGGCGTGGCGCTCACCGCGGACGGGACGGCGGCTCCCGCTTTGTCGCCCCCTGTGCTGTCGGCGCTGCCCGCACTGCCCGCACCGCCTCCGCAGCCCACGGCCGAGATCCCCAGCGCCACAGCCGTCCCGATCAGTTTCCGGCGTCCTGATGTCCTCTTGCGTATCTCCCCAGCGTTCATTGGCCCCCCAAGGCTCTCCGGTACGGATGAAACGGAAGAAGGGCCAGATGCTTCCACGCCGCACGGGACGGCGTGCCCGCCGTAATCAAGCTGTGACGGCATGTGTCGGATGAATACGCCTGCGCACGCCTGCGTTGCGGCGGTGCGCTGTGGGGACGCACCCTGGAAGAAGACAGGGAGACCGTCATGCCCACACTTGAGGAACAGATCGACATCAAAGCATCCGGCGACGCGGTCTGGGAGCAGTTGCACCAGGTCGAGGACTATCCCCGGTTCGTCGAAGGCTGCCGCGACGCGCGGCGCGAGGGAGCGACCGGGGTTCATTTGGACGTCGACACCCGCGGCACGGCCCACGGCATCGACGCCGACACCCAGGACCTGCGCCCGCAGTCCACGATGACCTGGCGGACCACGGACGGCTCGCATCTGAGCGGCTCCGTCTCGCTCCTGCCGATCGACTCGGACCACACCAGAGTGCAGGTGCGCATGGAGTACGACCCCCACGAGGCGCACAGCGCCTTCGGGGGCCCCAAGGGCTTCGCCCAGTCCTCCGCGATCGAGCGGATGGTCCGCGAAGACCTGCAGCAGTTCAGAGACCTGGTGGAGTCACATCCCACCCGATGAAGCACGGCGCAGGTGATCCGTCATGACGACGCAGCACTGGAACATCGACTTGTCGTTCGAAGAGGACGGGACGCGCACCGCGTGCAAGGCCTCGCTCAGCGGACCGGAAGCACCAGCGGTCCAGGGCATGGGCGTGGCCAGGCGCAATCCCGCCGACACTCCAGACGCCAAGATCGGCGAAGAACTCGCAGCGGCCCGTGCCTGCTCCGAACTGGCCCACCAGCTTGTGGGCCAGGCAGCCGCGGACGTGGAGAGCCACACCCACAGGCCGGCCGACCTCACCATCTGACCAACCCCCGACGACGCGGGGCCGCTCTCTCCCCCTCACCCCGGCCCCGCGTCACCGCACGCTGGGCAACACCTCGAACGCCCCCAAGCCCTCGGGCGCCTCATCCCGCACCTCAACCCGCTCCACCACAGCAGCCGCAGGCCCCCGCCGCGCCCACCGCACCAGCGCCTCGACCCCGTCCTCTTCCCCCTCGAACACGGCCTCGACCTCCCCCCGCCCCACATTCCGCACCCACCCGGCGACCCCGTGCTCCTGGGCGGTCTGCCGACACGTATCCCGAAAGAACACACCCTGCACAACCCCGCCGACCACGACACGTTTCCGCACGACCATGCCCCGGATGCTATGAGCCCCACGCCCCGATCCGGGTCATTCCCCTGGCGCGCCGACCCGACTCAGCCGCTCGATCTCCTCGTACGCTGCGCTGCCCCGAAGCAACGTCAGTACGGCGGCCGACCGGCGTATCGGGCCAGGCTTCGGCATCGCGGGGCTTGGCCGACCTCGCTGGCTCGCTCAACGCAACCGCGGCCTGACCGTGTGGCTGGAGAACGAGACGGCGAGGTCGGCCGGATCACTTACCCACTGCGGCAGCAGTCATGACAGCAGCCCTGGCTGCGACGACGGGTACTGTGGCGCACGCCAAGACGACCTATTCGGCGGGCTGAGCATGGACCACCAAGACGTTCAAGCCGCCGTGGCGGAGATGCTGGAGGTACTGGGGCCTCGCACGGGCGAGGACTGGACGGTTCCGGCCGGCCCGCTGGAGTGGAGCTGCCAGCAGACGGCCGCGCACATCGGCCACGACCTGCTGGCCTACGCGGGCCAGCTCGCCGCGAGCCCGGCCGACGCCTACCTCCCCTTCGATCTGCGCGTGCGACCCACCGCCTCGCCTGCCGAGGTGCTGCAGGTGGCCGCCGCCTGCGGCGGACTACTCGGCAGCGCGCTGGCCACCGCCGACCGGTCCCTGCGGGCCTGGCACTGGGGCCCGTGCGACCCGACGGGGTTCGCGGCGATGGGCGTCGCCGAGATCCTGCTGCACACCAACGACATCACCCGCGGATTGGGCGTGGACTGGCTGCCGCCGACACCGCTATGCGCGGCCGTGCTCAACCGACTGTTCCCCGACGCCCCGCCCGGCGAGCCCGTCCGAGTGCTGCTGTGGTGCACCGGACGCGGGGACCTAGACGGTCTGCCCCGCCGGACGTCGTGGGTGTGGAAGGCGGCACTGCTCGACTGAGCGCACTCAACTCGGTGAACCTATGCGGTCATAGCACTAGATGAGCAGCATCCTGGCCAACACGGCTACCGTCTGTCTGCTGGTGGCCTGACGGCCCGGCGTCACTTCAGGTGTCGGGTGAAGAACTGGGCCGCGGCGTCCCCCGCGAACTGCGGGACGCCGGTGTGCCCGCCCATATTGGCGTGCAGCGTCTTCTCCTTGGAGCCGAAGGCGTCGAACAGGTCCAGGGCCGCCTGCCGGTCGTTCCCTTCGTCGTCCCACTGCAGCAGGACGTGCAGAGGAATGGTGACCTGGCGGGCCTCCTCGAACATGGCGCGAGGGACGAAGCTCCCGGCGAACAAAGCAGCGGCCGAGATGCGCGGCTCGACGACCGCCAGCCGGGTCCCGATGGAGATCACTCCCCCCGAGTACCCGACCGGGCCGCCGATCTCGGGCAGCGACAGGAGGGCGTCCAGGGCGGCCTGCCATTCCGGGACTGCCTTGTCGACCAGGGGGAGGATGAGGGCGTCGATGATCTCGTCGCTGACCGGCTCGCCGGCCTCCATAGCCCGGCGCAAGTCGGCGAGGGCCTGCTCGGCGGCGGTCAGGCGGGACCGGTCGCCGCTTCCGGGGAGCTCGATGGTGGCCGTGACGAAGCCGTCCGCCGCGGAGTGCCGGGCTCGGGCCACCAGTCGGGGGTACGCCTTGCGCAGCCCGAGAGGAGGGGGGCTGAGCAGGATCAGCGGCGCCGGTGCGGATGTGGATGCGGATCCGGGCGTCCACAGGATGCCGGGGATCTCGCCGAGGGTGAATTCACGCTCGAGAACAGCGTCGTCGAGACGCTGTTCGGAAGTGAATTGCATGGTCGTACCTTTCGGGAGTGCCCTTGAACGGCGCTCCCGGACGACCTATCGCCCGACCGTGACCCCGGAGGGGAGCACCCATGTCGATACGTTCACGGGTACCACCTCCTCGCTGTCTTGCACAGCCTCCGGAAACGTAGCAGTGGCCGCCGTGGTTCCGCCAACGGGTTTTTGCGGAGGCTCTGTGGCCGAACACCACCGCGTCGGAGTCACGTCTGTCACTGGTCGGGAAGCGCACGTCCGCCACCGATTCGAGCACCGAAAACCGGCAACCAACCGCTGACGGACGATCTACTGCGCAGACAGCCGCCCATGACCAGCGTGAGCACCCCGACAGACCGGCACGCCAGCCATCTGACCTGCGACTTCAAGTTGACGGAGGCTCACTGTCGTGCTTCCGTGCTGATGTCCGTCGGTCAAATTCTGCTGAAACGGGCCCGCACGTGATTGAAGCATCCATCGGCGCGGTCCCCGGACTGCTGGCCGCATTCGCTGTGCTGTGGGCGATGTCCGCTGCCGTGGTGGCGCTCGTTACCCGTAGCCGCGACCGGCCTGTGCTCCTGCCTGTCCTCGCGGCTGGAGCGGTGTGCGGGATCGTCACCATCACTTTGATGCCCGGCATGGCGGGGGCGGCCGGCGAGTCGGCATGCGACACGGGATGGTCCCTGGCGCAGGCCGCTGGCTCGTCGTCTGCGTGGCTGAACGTTGCGCTGTTCATCCCCGCGCCACTGCTGTTGACGATGCTGTTCAAGCGGCCGCTGACTGTCGCAGGATGCTCGGTCGCCGCGTGCTGGATGATCGAGATGGCCCAGGCCACGGTGGTCGCCGGGCGGTCCTGCTCGGTCACCGACTCGGTGATGAACACGGCAGGCGCGCTGATCGGCACCCTGGCTGGCTGGGCTCTGGTCCGCACCTGGAGGCGGCCGGTGTGGAAGGACTTCGCCACATCGGCCGCCGTCCTCGGCGTTTCTGCCGTCGTCCTCGTCGTATGGGTACGCTCTGCCGACCTGGGTGCCTATGACGAGCCTGCACAACACGCCCGCCAGCGCACCATGGAGAAACAGGCGGACAACGCCGACGCGTGGATCACGGAAGCGGCCCGCGACATGTTCGGGCCCAACGCAGAGTACGAAGGATCCGAGTACGACAAAGCCGAAGGGCTCATCACTGCCACCACATCGCTTGGCCAGATCACGGGACGGTGGCCGGACAAGACCCTTGTCGCCGCTGCGGTGAACGACAACGAGGCCGAACCGGGCGATCTCACCCACGAGCAGGCCGTACAGGTCGGCAAGCGATTCGCCGAGCAGTGGTTCCCCGAACAGATCCATGGTGCCAGGCTGACCACCGACATCCTGGCTGCCGACACCGGAAACCGGGCCATGCACCAACTTACCTACCGGCGCTATGGGGACGGCGTGATGATGCCAATGCGCCTTGACCTGACGGTAACCTCGGCCGGCCGACTGCTGGGCTTCACGGCCGACCCAGTGACGGACCCCGTAATGCCCCGCTCAAAGGTCACGCAGGCTGGTCTCGCGGACGTGGTCCGCAAGCATTCGGGCAGCGACCCCGTCGCCTCGGTCCTCCTTGCCCAGAAGG
This sequence comes from Streptomyces sp. PR69, assembly GCF_026420845.1. GTDB lineage: Bacteria > Actinomycetota > Actinomycetes > Streptomycetales > Streptomycetaceae > Streptomyces. Next base: position 13,378 of record NZ_JAOWCB010000012.1, read on the forward strand.
TCAGTGGCCAGTGGCGCCCGGTATGGATGGTGGGCGTGCAAGGTGAAGACGAGTCCGACGTGTTCATCGACGCCGTTACCGGGGACCTGGTGACACCCGACGTCTAGTGAGTGCGGGAATCGAACAATGACGTCGTCGGTGGCGGGTGCCGTGCTTCGCGTGCGCAGGTGGCACACGCGCCGACCCGACTCAGCCGAGGCAGTTTTCCCGCACGGCTCCGATGAAGACGCCCCACGCCTGCGCGGGGATCACGAGCTGCCCGGCCAGCGGATCCTTGCTGTCGCGTATCGCTGTACGCGCGTTGAGCCGAGCTACCTCCACACACTCGGTGCCACTGCCGCCGCTGTGCGAGGACTTGATCCACTTGAGGTTGTCGCTGTCCATCACAGCTCCTTGCAGGCCCGGTCGAGGAGCGCGACCGAGGATGGAATGTCCAGCGCCTGGGCGCGCAAATATTCGAATGCCAGCTTATAGCGGTCAAGCTCCTCGGGCTTCTCCATGAACAGGCCACCCCCGATGATGTCCACGTACACCACATCCAGCTCAGGAGTGGGACCGCCCAGGACGACGAAGCTGCCCACGGCAGCAGCGTGAGCCCCCGTTGCGAAGGGCAGCACTTGAACGGTGATATGGGGCTCGCCCGCGAGCGCCCTCAAGTGGTCCAGTTGTCGGCGCATCACGCTGCGCCCGCCGACGACCCGGCGGATGACGGCTTCGTCGACCACGGCCCAGATATGTGGCGGTTCCTCTCTGTCCAGCAGCTCTTGTCGCTTCATGCGGATGTCCACCATGTGTGCGATCTCTTGCTCACTGCATCGCATTTCGGAAGCGCGGTGGACAGCTTCGGCATACGCCCGTGTCTGGAGCAGCCCGGGGACGTACATGCAGGCGTAATGGTCCTCGCGTACGACCTCGTCCTCCAAGGTCAGCATGAGGTTCATTGACTCGGGGATCGGGTCGGCGAGGGAGTGCCACCAGCCCTTGATCCTGGCGCCTTTGGCCAGTTCAACCAGTGTGCTCCGCTCTTGCTCACTCGAACCGTACTCACGACACAAGGCATCGACAGCGGGCCACTTGACGCTTCCCTCCTTGGTCTCGTACCTGCTCAGGGTCGCCTTGGAGATACCGACGCGTGCCCCCGCTTCCTCAAGGGTGAGGCCTGCGCGCTCCCGTAGGCGACGCAGGTCGGCCCCGAGTTGTCGCCTGCGTGTGGTCGGTCCAACTGCCATTGCTGTGGCCCTTCGTGTTGATCTGCCCGAGCGTGCATGCCTACCCGCTGCACAGACAAGGTGCGTGCGCGGGGAGCGCGCACATGTGGTTCTGCGCTCCCTCACATCAGTGATGAGAGTTTCATTTTGAGAGTTCCACTGTCACGATAGCGGTGCGAGGCGCTACCGCGTGTAACTACCGTCTGCCGGAGAGGTGACTGGAAATGCACGAGTGTCGGTGTGAAGTCCCAAGGAAGCCTTGGGAACTTCCGTTCCTTGCGGAGGCGCGGGAGGTAGCCGGGCTGCGGCGGGTGATGCGGCTGCACCTGACGACTTGGGGTCTGCCGAACGTGATCGAAGCGGCTCAGCTGTGTGTCACTGAACTGGTCAGCAATGTGGTCCGTCACGTGGGGTCAGGAACACCCGCGACACTTGCCGTGTCGACGAGCGGCCCTGCTGTTCGTATCGAGATCCGCGACCCTGACGCGCGGGCTCTCCCCACGCTCGTGTCAACGCAGGTGGACGACGAGGAGGGGAGAGGCATGGCGCTGGTCGACGCGACGGCCGAGCGGTGGGGTGTCGTCCTCAAAGGCGACTCGAAGATCACATGGTGTGAACTTGCTACCGGGCTCGATTCGGCGCGTGGCCATTTCAAGGATGTCCGGGTGAGCAAGGCTGAGGCTGTTCTGGCGATCTGTAGCGCGTCGCCAGAGAGGTGGGAGGTCTTCGGTCAGATGGGCGTCCGCGAGGCACAACGAGACGCGGTCATCCTCATGGCCGACCTACTGCACTGGATGCGCGCCCATGGGTGCGATCCCAACGAAGCGCTGGACCGGGCACAGATGCTGTTTGAGGCCGAAGCCTACTCCGACGATGTCTCGCTGCTGGCGTAGCCCTGCTCCGTCCGCCAGATCGTCTGAATGGAGAGCGCGGCACAGAGGTCGCGCAGATCCTTGCGTGGCTCAGAAGGCGTGAGGATCGCAAGCGACGGCGTTGGCGTTATAAAACGCTGGTAGTCGAAGAGTTGGCCGATCGCCGTGCGGATGGCTTCGCGTGTGGCGGCGCTTTTCGCCTCTATCAGTGTGTCCGTGGTGGCGTCATAGAGGTCGGTCAAGAGGGAGTTGGATTCTCCTTGTGGTCGTATTTTGAATCGACTGACCTGATGCCCCAGGTTGACGAGGTGATCACGGTAGTCGCCGACTAGCTCCGACTCCCGCCGCTTTATAATGATCGATTCCTTAGAGCGGTTAGCGGACGTCGTGGGGGTGAGGTTGCGTTCTACCGGAGTAGTTTCAACTTCCGTCTGTGACGCCGGGATTCGGTTGATCCTTGGCTCTCTTGCTGAAGAAGCATCCACCGGCATAAGGCGGAACATGATGGCCGATCGCTGGATGCCTTCGACGTCAGGAGCTTCGGTTCGATACCAGGGCTTATCACTCGCCAGCGCAAACTCGCCTCGGTAGGCGACAACGCCAGCTGCTATCCCCTCAAATAGGTGGAGCGACTTTCCGGTTTTGGTGTGTTCCAAGACTGCTTTATTGCCGCGGGTTATTTGCTGATCTCCGTGTCGACCCGCTCCGCAATAGTGATAGTAGCCATCTGTCCCCCAGCCGTCTCTGTAGCCGTACTGCGGGCCTTTGGTGTGATCGGTGAAGAGGAATATATAAGGCCCCTTCCCGGAGGGGCAGATTCCCCCTTGGGGGCTACCACCGTATTGTTCGTGGATCTCCTGACGTCGACGGTGCTCGTCAACTTGTATGTCCAGCATAAAAATGCCCTCGGTGTCGTCGGTGAATCGTTTCTTCGTTAGTCGTGCAAGGAATGAGGTCGGGGGATGATTAACCGCTAGCTTGCGGCAATCGTGGAGTAGGTCCAGACATCCGCTGGCATTTCATGTCTGAGCTCCCAGGTAACCCCCATGGGTTTGCTTCCCTTGTGCTCCACATAGTTGGCGGGGCCGAGGAGCATCCACGGCTGTGGGCCACCGATATCGGTCTTCTTGTAGCGACGGACGAAGAGCAGTACATGGCTGCCTTGGGTGGCGTGGGTCTGGTAGCGGATGCCGGTCGGGGAAGTCTCCGATGTCTGGTTCTGAGACTCCCAATGGAAGAGCGAGTCACTCATGGCATAGTCGCGATAGCGCGTCTGCGGAGAGAAGTCCTTGGCATCCTTCTCCAAGGTGATCAGCAACGCATCCGTCCTGATGCTTTCACACCATTTCACTCCCTCGCGGAAGTGGCCTGGCATAAATCCACCAATGAATGACTGGCCCAATGCCGGGAGGATCTCCTCGCGACTGTAAGAGGCATGGACCGTCAGCGGTAGATCGGCTAGGTCGCCGGTGAGTGCGATGGGTACGTGATCGGCTCGGTCGAGGGTGTGTGCCAGGACCTGACGGAGCTCATTGCGAAAGGCGTGGTGCGGGCGGAGCGAAGCCAGCCCTTCCTGGTAGGAGGCGAAGCCTCCCAAGGGCCAGAGCGAGAAGTAGAGCATGCGCGCATAAGCCTTCTCTCGCTCGTCGAGCTCAGCGTACGCAGGTGCGTCATCGTCCAGCAGTCTGCTATAGGTGGCAACCCGCTGCGGGTCGTCGACATGCAGGAAGGCCGATACGCGCTTCAGTAGCGTGTGCTCCCCCTCAGGACCTTCCTTGGGCAGCAGGTTCGCGCGACGGAGCAGCCCTGTCCAGGAGTTGCCGTTGCCGCGGTAAAGCTCCTTCAACTCCCGGCCGCTTTCTCTCAGGTAGGTGGAGAGATGAAGCTCGCCGAACTGGCCAACCTCGCGGGCGAGTTGTGTCACATTGACGCTGAGCTGGCTTCGGACGTTGTTGATGATCATTTCCTTGGCCTTGGACTCAAGGATGATCTGGCAGCCGGACGGCAGTTGGGGGAAGTCATGCTCCATGCTGTCCAGCAAGCGGTTACGAGTGAGATTTGTGAGAGCCCGGAACTGTTCCTCGAATCGAAACTCCTTGCGGTGCTGCCCAATGAAGTCCAGCACGGTCAGTACCGGTTTATTTTCGGTTCGCCGCAACCCTCTGCCGAGCTGCTGGAGAAAGACGGTGGCACTCGATGTGGGGCGCAGAAGCAGCAGTGTGTCGACGTCTGGGATATCGAGGCCCTCGTTGAGGATGTCTACAGAGAATATGATCTGAAGCTCGCCCGACTTGAGAGCATCGAGAGCCGCCTTTCGTTCTTCTTGAGGTGTCTCCCCGGAGAGAGCGCATGCCTTGAACCCTGCACGCTCGAAGAATCGTGCCATGAAGTGCGCGTGCGCTACTGAGACGCAGAACCCGAGGGCTCGCATCGAGTGCGGGTCAGTAACCTTGTCGATGACCGCTCGGACGATGAGACGTGCCCGAGCGTCATTCCCTGTGAAGAGGTTGTCGAGCTCTGAGACATCGTATGATCCGCGCTTCCAGGCAACGGCGCTCATATCGGTGTTGTCTGTGATGCCAAAGTAGTGAAAGGGGCTGAGCAGATCGTTCTCAAGGGCTTCCCACAGGCGCATTTCGGCGGCGATGAGCCCATCGAAGAACTCATCCTGGACGTTGCGTCCGTCCATGCGCTCCGGCGTAGCGGTAAGGCCGAGCAACTCCAAGGGGGTGAAGTGGTCGATGATCCGTCTGTAGGTAGGGGATACGCCGTGGTGAAACTCGTCGATGACGATGACATCGAAGTGGTCGGGCGCAAAGCGCTCCAGGGAGCGAGCGTTGAGTGACTGCACACTCGCGAAGACATGCCGCCAGTCTTCCGGTACAATGCCGCTGTGTAGCTGCTCACCAAAGTTGGCGTCAACGAGTACGTCTTGGTACGTGCGCAGGGACTGCCGCAAAATCTCCTGCCGATGCGCAACGAAGAGCAGTCGCAGGTCACGACCGTACTGCTGTCGCAGGTGTTTGTAATCAAGGGCGGCCATGACGGTCTTTCCGGTACCGGTGGCGGCCACCAGAAGATTGCGGTGGCGGTCATGGACCGTGCGCTCCACCTCAAGCCGCTCCAGCATGTCGCGCTGATGAGGGTAGGGGCGAACCTCCAAGCCCGATAGCGTGATACGTCCACCCGGGGCGGTGCTGGTGCCTCGCGCCGCACGCTGGAGTGCCTCATCAAGACGCGACGAGTCCCTGTCCGGCATATATTGCTCAAAAGCCGACTCGCTCCAGTAGGAGTCAAAGGTCGCTTCGAACTTACGGAGTACATCAGGAGTGGCAATGGAGGAGAGACGAACGTTCCACTCCAGGCCATCGAGCAGCGCGGCCTTGGAGAGGTTGCTACTTCCGACGTATGCGGTGTCGTAGCCGCTCTTGCGTCTAAACAACCATGCCTTGGCATGGAGCCGAGTGGATCGCAGCTCGTAATTGACCTTCACCTCGGCGTTGAAACGCTGGACCAGTTTGTCCAGGGCTCGTCGCTCCGTAGCTCCGATGTACGTCGTGGTGATGACGCGGATGGGTACTCCACGTGCATGGGCTGCTTCAAGTGACTGCTCGATAACACGGAGCCCGTGCCACTTCACAAAGGCGCACAGGAGGTCGACTCTATCGGCAGTGGCGAGTTCAGCACGAAGCTCAAACCCTAGGCTTGGGTCCTCCGGTGAATTGGTGATGAGCGCTGTCTCGGAGAGCGGCGTCGCCGGGCGGGTGGCATAGACACCTTTGGCCTCCTGCTCGGCGATGGCAAGTAGCTGTCGCGGACCGGCTGCGACCAAGTCAACCCACTCACGGGCTCCCTCGAGCGTGTTCATGGACTCGAGGATGTGATTCGCCGCGTGGACCCGTTCATCAGCTGGCAGTCGTTCGAGGATCCGCTGTGTCGTCGCCGCCACATGCCGCGCCAGGATATGAGGTGTCGAATCCGGGCTGACCGCATCGTCGATGGCCTGCCAGCTACCGCCGTGGCTGAGGTTTTCCAGCTGGTGCTCAAGCCGCAGCGTGATGAGTTGCTCATACAGCCCGGCAACAGGCTGATCTGTATCCATGGAGCCGGTCACCTCTGTCCCTCCCGTTTGTTGCTCTAGTGGTACCAGGCCCCACTGACATGGATCAGGTATTAGCCGTCCCCGTGGCAGTCGCGGTAGGTCGTGTGGGAGCCGCACCAGCAGGGGGTGTCCTTGGGGGGTGGCCACGGGGTGGCGTGGCCGCGGGCGGCGAGGGTGGTGGCGTATTGGGGGAGCAGCGCCGGGTTGGCGGGGGTGGACTGTTCGGAGGCGGCGAAGGCCTCGTAGGAGGGGACCGTGCCGCGGACGATGCCCAGGTTGCGGGTGCCGGTGGCGGCGAGTTCGCGGAGGGAGGCCTCGATGTCCGTGAGGTGGGCCTCGTACGTGGGGTATTCCGTCTGCAGCTCGGGGCAGGCGGTGAGGAGTTCGTGGAACTCGGGCTCCGGCCAGTGGAGGACGGTCACCGGGAAGGGGCGGGAGAGTGCGGAGCGGTAGGAGCCCAGTTCGGAGTGGAGGCGGGCGATTTCGGCCTGGAGTTCCGCGGGGTTGTCGGAGCCCAGGGCCCACAGGCGCTTGGGGTCGTGGAGTTCGTCCAGGGAGATGTCGCCGGTGTGGACGCGGTCGGCCAGGGCGTCGCGGTCGTCGTGGGGGAGGCCCAGCAGGCGGCGGACGCGATGGCGGCCGGTGAGCAGGGACTGGACGGAGTAGGGGACGTCGTCCTCGCCTGCCGGGAGGAGCAGCTCAAGGGCCGCGGTGAAGCAGTCGTGGGAGTCCTCTAGCTCGTCGTGGGACTCCAGCGTCTCCGCGATGATCTCCCATGGGGCCGCGTCCGCCGGGGCGGCCGCGCGGACGCCGTTGATCAGGGTGCGGGCCTCGGCCTCGTGTCCGTACTCCCAGAGGTTGGCCGCCTGGAGCGCCTTGACCAGCAGGGGGTGCTCCGGGGAGCCCGTGAGCAGACGGTCGTAGAGGGCGGAGGCGCGTTCGCGGGCGCCGGCGAGTTCGAGATGGGCCGCGGCCCGCAGGAGCAGCGGCTCGGTGTCCTCGGGGTAGCGCTCGGCGGTGCGCAGCAGGCGCTCGGCTTCGGCGGAGTGGTCGGCAGGCGTGTCGGGGCGCATGCCAGACACCGTACTGCCGTGGGCGGGTCCAGCGGGGTGACCCGATTCTCACCTGCTCCTGGTGACTTGGACCGGCGCCGCCTATCGTGCGCCCGTGCTGCAGCAGCGGATGGCGGTCGTGGTGCAGGCGCGCGCGGGGGCGCGGCGTACGGGTTTCGCGCGTGTGCTGTGGGGCGTCGCCGAGCTGGCCGTCACCCTCGGGGTGGTCGTCCTGCTTCTCGTCGTACACCAGCTGTGGTGGACCAACCTCCAGGTCCGTCAGGACGCCCGGCAGTACGTCCGTGTCCTTGAGCAGCAGTGGGAGCGGGCGGAGAGGGGCGAAAAGGAGACGGGCGAAAAGAGGAGGGGCGAAGGGGAGAGGGGAGAGCAGCCCGTTGTGAGCGGGAGTGAGGGCGGGGGCGAGGGAGTGGACGGTGAGGGCGGGGGTGGGGAGAGGGATGCGCCGGACGCCGCTTCTGCCGCTTCCTTCCGCGGCTACGCCGTCCTCCGCATTCCCCGCCTTGGCGTCGTCGCTCCCGTCGCCCGCGGGGTTGACAAGAGAGGTGTGCTGGACAGGGGATTTGCAGGGCATTATCCGGACTCCGCCGCGCCCGGCCGCGCCGGGAACTTCGCCGTCGCCGGGCACCGCAACACCCATGGCGAGCCCTTCCGCCGTATCGACCGGCTGCGCAAGGGCGACGAGGTGCTGATCGAGACCGCGCAGGGCGTGTACGTCTACGAGGTGGACCAGACCCTCAGGCAGACCACGCCCGGTGACGTCGGTGTGATCCAGCCCGTGCCGCGCAGCCTTGTGCGGCCCTCTGCCGGATATGACCGGCCCGGTCACTACCTCACGCTCACCACCTGCACGCCGGAGTTCAGCTCGGCCTATCGGCTGGTGGTGTGGGGGGAGTTGGCCGCGGTGCGGGGGCGGTAGTCGTGTATAACGGGTGTGAACAACGGAGTGGACAGATGTACGTATGAGGGGAGGAAGTGTGTTCCGGTCGGTCGCGTTCCTCTTCCTGCTGCTCGTCGAGGTCCTCCTCATCGACGGCGACGGCGGTCTGGCCGCGGTCGCCCTCGCCTTCGCCGCGGCCGCCGTCTGCGCCGTCATCAGTGCGCGCTGTGCGCCAGCCGTGCCCCGTACCCGCGTCCGCACCGCCATCCGCGACCGTGAGCGGCGTACCGCCTTCCTCCCTCAGCGCGATCCGGACGCCCGCGGGCGCACCAGGCCCCGGGCTCCCGGGCGGCGTCTCCTCGTGACGGCCGCGTAGGGGCGAGCGAACACCAGCCAGCCATTACGGCGTTTCTCCGTGGTCGTCATGCCGCACGTATGTTCTCCATCGGCACGACGAGACCCCGGAGGGCTCACTGATGTCACCCATGTCCGCTTTCGCCACGCTTGTCGAGCAGCTCGCCGCGCTGCTCCAGCCGCTGTTCCACGCCTCCGCCACCGCCGCCGCGATCGTGGTGTTCACCGTGCTCGTACGGCTCGCGATCCATCCGCTCTCCCGTGCCGCCGCCCGCGGCCAGCGGGCCAGGGCCCAGCTCGCGCCGCAGGTCGCCGCGCTGCGCACGAAGTACCGCAACGACCCCGAGCGGCTCCAGCGGGCCGTCCTGGAGCTGCACGGCAAGGAGAAGGTGTCTCCGCTGGCGGGCTGTCTGCCCAGTCTGCTGCAGCTGCCCGCGTTCCTGCTGATGTACCACCTGTTCGCCGGCGGCAGTGTCAGCGGGACGCTGCTCGCGGCGCCGCTCGCGGGGAACTGGCTGTCCGCGATCGGCCAGGGCGGGGTGTTCGGTCCGGCGGGCCTGGTGTACGTCGTCCTGTTCCTGATTGTCGCGGCCGTCGCCACGTTCATGTACGTGAGGGCGAAGCGGCAGTTCGCGGCGTCGGGCGGCGCGGTGCCGGGCGGCGCGGTGCCGGAGGGGGTGCCGGAAGGGGTGTCCGCGGGCCTGACGAAGGCGCTGCCGCTGCTGTCGTTCGGCACGCTGATCACCGTGGCCGTCGTCCCCCTCGCCGCCGCCCTCTACATCACGGTCAGCACGGCCTGGACCGCGGCGGAGCGGGCGCTCCTCACCGCTTAGCGGCGGTCCAGGTGGTGAACAGGGTCTTGCAGAGTGGCCGGGGCTCTTGGAGGATCGGCCAATCCTCCGATGGCCGCACTCCATCGGCCGGGGCCTCACCTCGACCACAGGGAGAAGACCATGAAGCTGCTGCGTGTCGGCCCGGCGGGCGCGGAGCGTCCGGCGCTGCTCGACGAGGACGGGACCACCCTGCGGGATCTGTCCGGGCTGGTGGCGGACATCGACGGGGGACTGCTCGCCGACCCGGACGCTCTCGCCCGGGTGCGGGACGCGGCGGCCGGCGGCGTGCTGCCCGCGCTGGACGCCGCCGGGCTGCGCATCGGACCGCCCGTCGCCCGCATCGGCAAGGTCGTGTGCATCGGGCTGAACTACCACGACCACGCCTCCGAGACCGGCGCGGAGCCCCCCGCGGAGCCGGTCGTGTTCTTCAAGGCGGCGGACACGGTCGTCGGCCCGTACGACACCGTCCTGGTGCCGCGCCGCAGCCGCAAGACCGACTGGGAGGCGGAGCTCGCCGTCGTCATCGGCCGGACCGCGCGCTATCTGGCGGACAGCGAGGACCCGCTGTCGTACGTCGCCGGATACGCGGTCTCGCACGATGTCTCCGAGCGTGAGTTCCAGCTGGAGCGCGGCGGGACCTGGGACAAGGGCAAGAACTGTGAGACCTTCAACCCCCTCGGGCCCTGGCTGGTCACCGCCGACGAGGTGCCCGATCCGCAGGCGCTGTCCCTGAGGCTGTGGGTCAATGGCCGGCTCCGGCAGGACGGCAGCACCGCGGACCAGATCTTCCCGGTGGCGGACGTCGTCCGGTACGTCAGCCAGTTCATGACCCTGTACCCCGGCGACGTCGTCAACACCGGCACCCCGGCCGGAGTGGCGCTCGGGCAGCCGGAGCCGAAGCCGTTTCTGCGCGCGGGCGATGTCGTGGAGCTGGAGATCGAGGGGCTGGGGCGGCAGCGGCAGGAGTTCAAGGACGCGTAGCCGGACGGGGGAGCCACCGGTGGGGCTTGATTGCGGGGGGCTTCGCCCCCGGGCCCCTGCGCCTCAAGCGTCGGCGGGGCTTGATTGTGCTGCCTGTTTGGGGGCACGGCCGACAGGCCGTGTCCGGGGGCGCCTGGCCCCGGTCACAGGTGAGACTCCATAAAGCGTTCCAGCGCCTCGACCACCAGCGCGTGGTCCTCGGCCTGCGGCAGGCCCGAGACCGTGACCGTGCCGACGACGCCCGCGCCGTCGACCGTGATCGGGAACGAGCCGCCGTGCGCCGCGTACACGTCGGGGTCGAGGCGCGAGGACGCCTCGAACGTCGTGCCCTTGGCGCGCTGCCTGGCGCCCACCAGGTACGAGCTTGCCCCGTAGCGTTCGACGACCCGCCGCTTGCGGTCGATCCAGGCGTCGTTGTCCGCGCTCGAGCCCGGCAGTGCGCAGTGGAAGAGCTGCTGCGGGCCGCGGCGGATGTCGATCGCGACGGGGGCGCGGCGCTCCCGTGCCAGCGAGACGAGCAGGTTGTCGAGCGTCCAGGCGTCGTCGTACGTGAAGCGGGGCAGGGTGAGCCTGCGCTCCTGCGCCTCGATCTCCTCGGCGGTGAGTGCGTGCGTCACGCTCATGACGCGAGCTCCACGGTCACGCCTTCGCGCGCGGAGCGCAGGGCCGCCTCCAGGACGTCCAGTGTGGCGGCGGCCTCCTCGACGGTGACGGGCGGGGCGGTCTTCTCGCGCAGGGCCCGCTCCACGGCCGCGTAGTACGCCGGGTAGTCGCCCGGCACGGTGGCCAGCGGCCGGCCGCCGCCGGTCAGCGGGGACTCGCCCGCCCCCACCCGGCCCCACGCCGACTCCGGCTCCACGCCCCACGCCGGCTCCTCCGGGCCCGGCCGGCGTCCTTCGCGCAGGGCGGCCTCCTGCGGGTCGAGGCCGTACTTGACATAGCCCGCGCGTGAGCCGAGCACCCGGAAGCGCGGGCCGAGCTGCGCGGCCGTGGCGCTGACGTACAGATGGGAGCGCACCCCGCCCGCGTGCGTGAGCGCGATGAAGGTGTCGTCGTCCGTCTCCGCGCCGGGACGGCGTACGTCCACCTCGGCGTAGACGCGGACCGCCGGGCCGAAGAGCGTGAGCGCCTGGTCGACGACATGGCTGCCCAGGTCGTACAGCAGTCCGCCGATCTCCTGTGGGTCGCCGGACTCCCGCCAGCCGCCCTTGAGCTGGGGCCGCCACCGTTCGAAGCGGGACTCGAAACGCTGCACCGTGCCCAGCTCGCCGTTCGCCAGCAGTCCGCGGAGAGTGCGGAAGTCGTTGTCCCAGCGGCGGTTCTGGAAGACGGAGATCAGCAGTCCGCGCTCCTCGGCGAGCGCCGCCAGTTCGCGCGCCGCCGCCGCGGTCCCGGCGACCGGCTTGTCCACGACGACCGGCAGACCGGCGCGCAGCGCGGCCGCGGCGAGCGGGACATGGGTCTTGTTCGGGGAAGCGACCACGATCAGGTCGAGCTCGCCGGACCTCTCCCACAGCTCCTCGGGGGATTCGGCGAAGCGTACGCCGGGGAATTCGGCGCGCGCCTGCTCCCTGCGCTCGGGGCTGGAGGTGACGATCGTGTCGAGGGCGAGGCCCTCGGTCGCCGCGATGAGCGGGGCGTGGAAGACGGAACCGGCCAGGCCGTAGCCGACGAGTCCGACGCGAAGGGCACTCTTCATGGAGCTCACTTAAGCAACGCTGTTGCCAAAGTGCAAGCGGGCCGGACAATGGGCAGGTGACGATGTTTCCCCGAGGCACAGGGCGGTCTCCCGCCGGCGCCGGACTGCCCGCCCTGCGCAGCCACAACGCCGCGCTCGTCCTCGATCTGCTCCGCACGGCGGGCGAGGACGGCATCAGCAGGCCGGAACTCGCCGAGCGCACCGGGCTCACCCCGCAGGCGGTCAGCAAGATCACGGCACGGCTGCGGGACGAAGGGCTGGCGGCACAGGCGGGCCGCCGCCCGTCCACCGGAGGCAAGCCCCGCGCCGTGCTCCGGCTGGTCCCGTCCGCCGGGCACGCCGTCGGGCTGCATCTCGACCGGGACGAGCTGACGGCCGTACTGCTCGACCTCGCCGGTGAGACGGTCGCGTACGAGACGAGGCCGCTGGATCTCGGCGCGGACCCGGAGGCGGTTGTCGAGACGGTCGTGGACGTGGTCGTCGGGGCGGTTGTCGGTGCGGTCGCGGACTCCGGGGGGCGGTCCGCGGACGACGGCCGGGTGCTCGGAGCGGGGGTCGCCATGCCGGGCCCGCTCGACCATGCGCACGGTGTGCCCGGCAGGGTCACCGGGTTTCCCCACTGGGACGGCTATCCGCTGCGTGACGCCCTCGCCCGCCGCCTCGCCCTGCCCGTCGTCCTCGACAAGGACACCAATGCCGCGGCGCTCGGCCTCGCTCTGCGCGCATCCGGCGGGTCAGGCGGACCCGGCGGACCCGGAGGACCCGGCGGACCCGGCGGGTCATTCGCCTACCTGCATCTCGGTACCGGGCTGGGGGCGGGGCTTGTCCTCGGCGGGGCGCTGTACCGGGGGGCGCGTACGGGGGCGGGGGAGTTCGGCCACCAGGTCGTCCAGCTGGACGGGCCCCTGTGCGAGTGCGGCAACCGCGGCTGCATCGAGGCGCTGTGCCTCGCCGCCGCGGCCCGCGGCGACCTGGCGGAGGCGGCGCGGGTCCTCGGCGTCGGGGCCGCGAACCTCGTGGGGCTTCTCGACGTCGACCGGGTGCTGCTGGGCGGTCGCGTGGTCGCGGGGGCGGAAGAGGTGTTCGTACGGGGGGTGGACGAGGTCCTCGCCGCGTCGCGTACGGGCGTGGTCGCCGAGGCCGTCCCGGTCGCTGCGGGCGGGGCGCGGCTGGTCGCGGAGGGGGCGGCACAGCTGGTGCTCGCGCCGGTGTTCGGACGGGCGGAGGCCGTCCCGGCGCACCCGGTCACCGAGGCGGCTCAGGCGGCTCAGGCGGTCCCGGTGACTCCGGCGGTCCCGGTGGCCCGGCGGTAGCACCCCGGCGCGCCGGGCGTCGCCGGTGCGGCCGGTGTTCCCGCCTGCGCGCCTGCCACGGCCGCCCTGCCGCCTGCCTGCCCGCCGCCTGCCACGGCTGCTCGCGCGCTTGCCGCCGCGCATCACGGCGTCTCCGGCCGCCGGCCCGGCCGATCGGCGGTCTGAGCACCGGGATCGCGGGGGCGGTGTCCCGATGATGGCCGAACGGCGCTCGGACTGCGGCCGCACCTAGGCTGATGGGGCTAAGCCGCACGGCAGTTGGGTCGTCCTGTGCCGTGATGCGCGAGTCGCGCCGCCCGCGGGGCAGACAGTCCATGGGCGGCCGGCGCGCTTCCGCCGCACCGCCGTCCGCGAGCAGCACGCGACAGCAAAGGCACCCCATGCGACTGCGCAACGCCGTCACCGTCACCCTCACCGTGACCGCGGCCGCGGTCGCACCCGTGGCGGTCCCCGCGCCCCTGGCCGCGGCGGCGCTGGCCCGCGGCCCGGCCGACATCCGGGCGGCAGGACCGCCGGGCCCTGCCGCGGTCCTCGTCCCCGGGGCCGTACCGGCGTCCGTCCCGGGGCACGCCCCGAAGCCCGCCCCGGCGGCGGTCCCCGGGCCCGTCCCGCAGGTCGTCCCCGCCCCCTCACCGGCGCGCGCGCCCGTACCCGTGCCCGCCCCGGTGCTCGACCCGGCCTCGCCGGAGGGCGGAGGGCCCGACCGCCGTGGGTCCGCCGGCCGGCAGCCCTCCTGCGGCGACCGGTCCGACCCGGAGTTCCCGATCGAGACCCGTGTCCAGGACGGCCCCGGGGAGTACCGGCCCGGCGGGGGCTTCCAGGAGTGGTCCCTCGACCTCGGCAACACCACCCGCGAGACCTGCCACAACATCCACCCGGTGGTCGTCTTCACCCCGGACGACCCCGCGGCCCTCACCGCCGACCGGCTGCGGCTCGAATTCCAGGAATCCGAGGCCGGCCGCTGGCGCCCGGTGGCTCTGGAGAAGACGTCCGAGGACGAGATCGTCGGCGTCGTCGACGCTCCCGGCTTCCCCGGCTTCGCCGTGCCCGCGCGTGACTCCGTCCCCGTACGCATGCGGCTCGCCTTCGACGCGGAAACGCGCGCTCCCGTCCGGGTGACGGCCAACGCCGCGGTGGTGCAGCGCAAGGGCGGCGACGGCGACTGGGTGGGGGAGTCGGGCGACTACCGGTTCGCCGTCCTCGACGACGACGCGGAGGAGGACGAGCCCGCCGGAGTGCTGAAGGAGCTGGCCGCCACCGGGGCGCAGGCGCTGCCGTGGCTGGGCGCCGGGGCGGCCGCTGTGGCGCTGTGCGGCGCGGGGCTGCTGCTGGCGGCGCGCAGGACGGGCGGCCGTCGCCGCGGCTGACCCGGTTGACCCCGTTGACCCGGTCGCCTCGCTGACGCCGGACTCCCCGCCCGCCTGCGCTCCGGCGGCGCGGCCTCCTGGACGGCGGTCCCGGCGGCGGCCCCGGCGGCGGTCGGTCCAGGCGGTCGGTCCGGGTGGTCGGCCCCGGCGGCGGTCGGACCAGGTGGTCGGACCAGGCGAGCGACGAGATCACCGACGGCTCCGAGATCTGCGAGCATCTTCCCGTGGACTACCCGAACGACCAGGCCCCCGGCGCCCCCGTCCGGTCCGGCATCCCGGAACACGGGCGCATACCCAAGTACTACGCCGTCAAGGCCCGTATCGCGGCGCTGACGGAGGAGCTGGGCGAAGGAGGGCCGCTGCCCACCGAGCGCGACCTCGCGCTGCGTTACGAGGTCTCCCGCGAGACCGTGCGCCAGGCGCTGCGCGAGCTGCTGCTGGAGGGGCGGCTGCGCCGGCAGGGCCGGGGCACCGTCGTCGCCGGGCCCAAGCTGGAGCAGCCGCTGACGCTCGCCAGCTACACCGAGGGCGTCCGCCGTCAGGGCCGCACCCCCGGCCGCAATCTGATCACCCTGGACCGTTTCCCCTGTCCGGCCGGGCTCGCCGCGGAGGTCGGCGTCGAGCGTGGCGAGCCGGTCTGGCATCTGGAGCGGGTGCTGCTCGCCGACGATGAGCGGGTCGGCCTGGAGAGCACCTATGTCTCCGTCGTCCGGGCGCCCCGGCTCGACGTGGACTTCGACCCCGACTCGTCCTTCTACGCCTACCTCAGGGAGCGGCTCGGCATCGTCTTCGGCGACGCCGACGAACGGATCGAGACGGTGCTCGCCACCCCCCGTGAGGCGCTGCTCATCGGCACCCCGCCCGCCCTGCCGATGCTGCTGATCCACCGGCTGTCGCGGGACACGGAGGGCCTGCCGCTGGAACGCGTGCGCAGCCTCTACCGCGGGGACCGCTTCAGCTTCACCACGCACCTGAAGGGGAGCTGAGAGGGACGCTGAGAGGCGGGCCGGCAGGCGCGGACCCCTCCGCCCCGGCTCGCTGGATCATCACGAAAAGATAACGGGTCTGGGCCAAGATTGAGCTGTCGTTCACCGGGCCGTCGCCGTTCGCCCCCCGCCGGGACACCGCCCCGCAGCACCGTTGCCGCCGTGAGAGTCATCGTCGTAGGAGCCGGCGTGGTGGGAACCCTGCACGCCTGGCACGCAGTGGAACGCGGCCACGAGGTCGTCCAGATCGAGCGCGAGGAGGAGGCCCGGGGCGCGAGTCTGCGCAACTTCGGGCAGATATGGGTGAGCGGCCGCGCGGGCGGCGAGGAGCTGGCGACCGCGCTGCGCGCCCGCGAGCTGTGGGAGCGGATCGGCCGGCGCGTCCCCGGACTCGGCTTCCGGCCGTGCGGCTCGCTCACCCCCGTACGCGGCGAGCGCGAACTGGCCGTCGCCGAGGCCGCCCTCGCCCGCCCGGACGCCGCCGACCGCGGCTACAAGCTGCTCACCGCCGACGAGACGCGCGCCGTCAACCCGGCGCTGCGCGGCGAGTTCACCGCCGCGCTGCACTGCGAACGCGACGCCGCCGTCGAACCCCGCACCGCCCAGCTCGCCCTGCGCACCGCGCTGCGCGCCTCCGGCCGGTACGCCTTCCTGCCCGGCCGCGAGGTGCGCGAGGTCGTCGGCCGCGGCGCGGTACGCGACGACCACGGGGACGTCCACCGCGGCGACGCCGTCGTCCTCGCCACCGGCGCCTGGCTCGGCGGACTGGTCCGCGAACTCGCCCCGGACCTCCCGGTGCGCCGCGTACGCCTCCAGATGGCGCAGACCGCGCCGCTCGGCGAGCAGCTGACCACCTCCGTCGCCGACGCCGACTCCTTCCGCTACTACCCGGCGTACGCCTCCGAGGCGCTCGACGCTCTCAACGCCGCGCGGCCGCAGGCCCCGACCGCCGCCGCGCACCGGATGCAGCTGCTGATGGTGCAGCGCCTCGACGGCGGGCTGACCATCGGCGACACCCATGAGTACGAGCACCCCTTCGCCTTCGACACGCTCGAAGACCCCTACGAGCACCTCACGCAGGTCGTCGAGGGGTTCCTCGGCAGACCGCTGCCCGCGATCCGCCGCCGCTGGGCGGGGGTGTACGCGCAGTGCGCCGACCCCTCCCGCGTCGTGCACCGCGAACAGGTGCGCGAGGGCGTGTGGCTGGTGACCGGGCCCGGCGGGCGCGGCATGACCTGCGCGCCCGCCATCGCCGAACAGACCGGAAGCGAACTGGGCTGGTGAACCCGATGAATCCCCTGAACGAGTCCCTGAACGAGTCCCTGAACGAGCCCCTGAACGAGCCCCCGCGCGAGCCCCTGAACGAGCAGATCAAGCTGGTCGTCCTCGACATGGCCGGGACGACCGTCGCCGACGACGGCCTGGTCGAGCAGGCCTTCACGGCCGCCGCGCAGGCCCTGGGCGAGGACCCCGCGCCCATGCTCGGCCATGTCCGGGCCACCATGGGCGAATCGAAGATCTCCGCGTTCCGCCACCTTTTCGGCGGGGACGAGACGAAGGCGAGGGCCGCCAACGCCGCGTTCGAGGACGCGTACGGAACGCTCGTCGCCGACGGGCGGATCGCACAGGTCCCCGGAGCGCGCGCCGCGATCGAGGAACTCCGGGGTCAGGGCCGTGCCGTCGTCCTCACCACCGGATTCGCCCGCGTCACCCAGGACGCCATCCTCGACGCCCTCGGCTGGCGCGATCTGGCGGACCTCACCCTCTGCCCCGCCGACGCGGGCGGCCGCGGCCGCCCCCACCCGGACATGGTGCTCGCCGCCTTCCTGCGCACCCGGGCGGCGGACGGCGTACGGCAGATCGCGGTGGCCGGCGACACCTCGTACGACATGCTCAGCGGCGTACGGTCCGGGGCGGGGGTCGTGGCGGGCGTCCTCACCGGCGCGCACGACGAGCCGCGGCTGCGGCAGCACGGGGCCACGCACATCCTGGGTTCGGCAGCCGAACTGCCCGGCCTCCTCGCGGACCTTACGGGGCAGGGGCTGTGACGGCCGCCGACGCCGACGGCACGCAGGGAAGCGCGCCGGGCGGCACACCGGGCGGCATACGGTTCGACGGCGTCACCGTCGCCTACGGCCGCAGCGTCGTCCTCGACTCGTTCGACCTCACCGTCGAGCCGGGCGAGGTGATGGCGCTGCTCGGGCCCTCGGGCTCCGGCAAGACCACCGCGCTGCGGGCCGTCGCCGGATTCGTCCAGCCCGTCGCCGGGCGGGTGTTCATCGGCGGACGCGATGTCACCGCGCTGCCGCCGCACCGGCGCGGGATCGGGATGGTGGTGCAGCAGTACGCGCTCTTCCCGCATATGCGCGTCGCCGACAACGTCGCCTTCGGGCTGCGCGCCCGGAAGGCCCCGTGGGCCGGGATACCGGCGCGGGTCGCCGAAGCGCTGGAGATGACCGGCATGGCTGCCTATGCCCGGCGGTACCCGCGCGAGCTGTCCGGCGGACAGCAGCAGCGCGTCGCCATCGCACGGGCGCTCGCGATCCGGCCGCAGGTGCTGCTGCTCGACGAGCCGCTGTCCGCGCTGGACGCGCAGCTGCGGTCCGGGATGCTCGGCGAGCTGGCGCGGCTCCACCGGGAACTGCCGGATGTCTCGGTGCTGTACGTCACCCACGACCAGGTCGAGGCGCTCACCCTCGCCGACCGCATCGCCGTCATGGACCGCGCGCGGCTGCGGGACTGCGGCACGCCGCAGGAGCTGTACCGGCGGCCGGCGACGGAGTTCACGGCCTCGTTCGTCGGCGGCGCGAATCTGCTGCCGGTTGCGGTGGAGAGGGGCTGCGTCCGGTTCGCGGGCACTCCGCTGACCGTCGCGGGCGGGGCGGTCCCGGGCGGGAGCGCGACGCTGTGCGTACGGCCGCACGCCGTACGGCTCGGCGACGGGCCCAACGCACTGCGGGGCGTCGTGCGCGAGACACAGTGGCGCGGCGCGACACACCGGCTGTCCGTGGACGTCGGCGGCCACCCCGTCGCGGCGGACCTGCCGGACCTGCGGGACGCGCCAGGGGCGGGGGACGCCGTGGTCCTGCACTTCGCACCGGAGGACGCGGTGCTGGTGCCGACGGGATCGGGGGCGGGCGATGAGTGACCTGCCGCCGTCGCCGGCGGCCGGGCCGTCGCGCGCGGCCGGGCCGCCGAGCCCCACGAGGACATCCGGCCGCGGCGGCCCGCGCGCCGAGGGCCTGCCCCGGATTCTCTGGGCGCTGCCGCCCGTCGCCGTGCTCGGGCTGGTCTTTCTGTATCCCCTCGGGCTGGTCGTCCAGGAGTCCCTCGCACCCGGCGCCTACGGCGAGGTCCTCGGCTCGAAGGCGTTCCGGGACGCGTTGGGGACCACCGTGTGGCTGGCGGCCGGGGCCACCGCCGGCTGTCTGGTTCTCGGGTTCACGCTCGCGCTGGTCATCGCGTTCGCGCCGTTTCCCGGGGCACGGGCCGTCGCGCGGTTCGTCGATGTGTTCCTGTCGTTCCCGTCCTTTCTGATCACGCTCGCGCTGCTGTTCATCTACGGAACCGCCGGCATGGCCAACGGCCTGTGGACGGATGTCACCGGCGCGCCCGAGGGGCCGTTCCGGTTCCTCACCACTCCCTGGGGCGTGCTGCTCGCCGAAGTCACCTACTTCACGCCGTTCGTGATGCGCCCCCTGCTCGCCGCCTTCTCACAGCTGGACACCGCCCAGCTGGAGGCCGCCGCGAGCCTCGGCGCGCGCCCCGCGCGCATCGTGCGGACCGTGATCCTGCCGGAGGCGCTGCCCGCGCTCGCGGCGGGCGGCAGCCTCGTCCTCGTCATGTGCCTCAACGAGTTCGGGATCGTCCTGTTCACCGGGGCGAAGGGCGTCACCACGCTCCCGATGCTCGTCTACGGCAAGGCGATCCTCGAATCCGACTACGCGGCCGCGTGCGTGGTCGCCGTCGTCAATGTCGCGCTCTCCGTGGGCCTGTTCAGTCTCTACCGAATGGTCAGCCGCCGTGTTGGTGCATAGCCGCAAGGCGAAGTGGGCCCTGTGGGCGCTCTTCGGCCTGCTCTTCCTGCCCCTGTTCGCGCTCCCGCTGCTCGTCGTCGCCGCCGCGTCCGCATCCGCCAACTGGTCGGGGGCGCTGCCGTCCGGGCCGACCGTCGAGCACTACGCGGAGGCCGTGCGCGACGAGTCCCTCGACGCGCTCGTCACCAGCCTCCTCACGGCCGCTGCGGCGAGCCTGCTGGCGCTCGCCGCCGGCGCCTGGGCGGCGCTGGCCGCGGCCTCGCTGGGCGGGCGCGGCAGGCTCGGCCGCCGCCTCAAAAGGGCCCTGGACGCGCTGTTCATACTGCCTGTCGCCGTCCCCTCCGTGGTCGTCGGGCTCGCCGTCCTCGTCGCCTTCTCCCAGCCGCCGCTGCTGCTCAACGGCACCCGCTGGATCGTGATCCTCGCGCACGCCGTCCTGGTCACCGCGTTCGCCTACCAGTCGGTGTCGGCCGCCCTCGCACGACTGGACCCGATGTACGAACAGGCCGCGGCCAGCCTGGGCGGCCGCCCCTGGTACGTCCTGCTGCGGGTGCGGCTGCCGCTGCTGCTGCCCTCGCTCAACGCCGCCGCCGGGCTCTGCTTCGCCCTGTCCATGGGCGAGTTGAGCGCCACGATGATGCTCTATCCGCCGGACTGGACACCGCTCCCGGTGCTGATCTTCACCGCTGCCGACCGCGGGTCCCTCTTCACCGGCTCCGCCCTCGCCGTGGTCCTGATGGCCACGACGCTGCTGGTCCTGCTCGCCGTCTCCCGTATCCGCACCAAAGCCGCATACCGCTAGCACCGCGCCCGTACCGCTAGGAGAACCTCAGCCATGAACACGCACCTCAAGCCGCTCGCCGCCGTCAGCGGCGCTCTCGCCCTCGCCGCCTCCCTCACCGCCTGCGGCGGCGCTTCCTCGGCCGCCTCCGACGAGAAGGCCGTCACGGTCTACAGCGCCGACGGCCTCAAGGGCGACGGCGGCGACGGCTGGTACGACCGGATCTTCGAGGACTTCGAGAAGGAGACCGGCATCGAGGTCAAGTATGTGGAGGGCGGCTCCGGGGAGGTCGTGCAGCGCGCCCTCCGCGAGAAGTCCAACACCCAGGCCGACGTCCTGGTCACCCTCCCGCCCTTCATCCAGCAGGCGGACTCCAAGGGGCTGCTCCAGACGTACGAGCCCCAGGGCGCCGAGCAGGTCAGCGGCGCGGACAAGTCCGGCGACGGGAAGTGGACGTCCGTCGTCAACAACTACTTCGGCTTCATCCTCAACAAGAAGGAGCTGACCGGCTCCGAGGCCCCCACGACCTGGGAAGCGCTGCTGGATCCGAAGTACAAGGACAAGCTCCAGTACTCCACGCCCGGCGTCGCGGGCGACGGCACAGCCGTCGTCATCAAGGCCATGCACGACTTCGGCGGCCAGGAGCCGGCCATGGAGTATCTGAAGAAGCTCCAGGCCAACAACGTCGGCCCGTCGTCCTCCACCTCCAAGCTGGCCCCCAAGGTGGACAAGGGCGAGATCCTCGTCGCCAACGGCGATGTGCAGATGAACTTCGCCCAGTCCAAGTCCATGCCGAACCTGGCCATCTGGTTCCCCGCCAGAAAGGACGGCAAGCCCACCACCTTCGCCCTGCCGTACGCGGCAGGGCTCGTCGCCGACGCCCCGCACAGCGAGAACGGCAGAAAGCTGCTCGACTACATGCTCAGCGAGCAGGCCCAGAAGCAGGTCAGCGCCGTCGGCGGCGGCTTCCCCGCGCGCGGCGACGTCAAGCCCGCCGACGCCAACGCCATCGAACTCGCCAAGCTCATCGAGGGCGTGGAGATCTTCGAGCCGGACTGGCAGGACATCGGCAAGAACCTCACGGCGTACATCGACGCCTGGAAGACCGCGACCGGCAGTTGAGGCCCGAACCGCTCTGAAACCAGGAGGAATCAGATGCCCGACGACGGAACACCGCGCTCCACCACCCGCCGCTCCATCCCCCGCCGAACCGTTCTGACCGCTTCGGCGGCGGCCGCGGTCACCCTCGGCGCGGCCCCTGCCGCAGCCGCCCGCGCTGCCGCCGCCGCGGCCGCACCCGCCCTCCCGGACGGCGTCAGCACGGACAAGGTGCTCGTCATCGGCATGGACGGGCTGCGTCACGACCGCATCGACGCCGCCGACGCACCCCACCTCAAGCAGCTGATGCGGGACGGCGCCTACGGCCTGTCCCTGCTGTACGCGAACCCCATGGCCGCCACCTCCTCCGGGCCCGGCTGGTCCACGATCTCCACCGGCGTCTGGCCGGACAAGCACGGCGTGCGGGACAACTCCTTCGCGGGCAAGGACTACGACCGCTACCCCGGTTTCCTGGCGCGCCTCGCCGCCGTACGGCCCGAGCTGTCCACGTACGCGGCGGTCGACTGGAAGCCGCTGCACACCCAGGGCGCCGTCACCGCAGGAGCGGACGCCGTCCTGGCCCTCGACGGCGACCGGGACGGCTACGCCGGCCATGACGCGACCATCGCGGACCAGGCGGAGGCGGTCCTGCGCGAGCGGAACCCGGATGTGCTGTTCGTGTACTTCGGCAACACCGACGTCGTCGCCCACGCCCATGGCACAGGCCGCCGCTACCTCGACGCCATCGCCGTCCAGGACTCCTACGCCGGGCGGCTGCGGGCCGCGATCGAGGCCCGCCCCACATACGCCTCCGAGCGCTGGACCGTCATCGTCTGCACCGACCACGGCCATGTGGACGCGGGAGGCCACGGGGGCAGCTCGATCGAGGAGCGGCGCACCTTCGTCCTTGCCGCGGGCCCCGGCATCCCCGCGGGCGCGCGGCCCGTCGACACCCGGCTCGTCGATGTCGCCGCCACCGTCTTCCACCAGCTGGGCATCGACCCCGATCCGTCCTGGGGCCTGGACGGCAAGCCCCTCCAGCAGCGCTCGGCCGACGCCTTCGACACGCTGCACCCCTCCCTGTCCGGCCGGGTCGACGAGACGGGCATCCCGGCCGGGGTGCTCGGCTTCACCCGCACCCCGCCCAGCGGCTGGTCCATCGACAACAGCGCGATGGGCATGGGCGGGGTGACCGAGTGGCGCGGCTGGTCCTTCGCCACCGATGAGTTCTGGTCCCGCACCCACCGCGACCAGCAACGTGAACTGAATGTGCGGGCCCGCGGCGTCTTCGCCGTCGCCGACTCCGACGAGTGGTCGGACCGGTCGTTCTCGGGGCCGTACGACACCACCCTGGTCACCCCCGCCTACGACATATCCGGCGCGAGCGCCGCGCGCCTCGACTTCACCGCCTTCTACCGGCAGGAGGGCAGCCAGCGCGCCGAGGTCCTGGCCTCCTTCAACGGCGGCACGCCGGTGCTCGTCAAGCGCTACGACGCCGATGTGATCTCGCAGCCCCAGTCGCTGACCGTGCCCGTCCCCGGCGGCCCGTCCGCCGCGATGCACGTCAGCTTCCGCTTCCGCTACACAGGGGCGAACAACTGGTACTGGGTGATCGACGGGGTCAAGGTCACGGGGGCTTGACTAGGCTGGGGGCGTCGCCACACCGTCGTCGCGGCGCCCCTGGCACCACACCCACCGCACCACGCGCACGGCAGGAGTCCGTCTGATGGCAGAGCGCAAGCCGATCGAATCCTGGCTCACCGACATGGACGGTGTCCTGATCCACGAAGGCGTGCCGATTCCGGGCGCCGACGCCTTTCTGAAGAAGCTGCGGGAGGCGGGACTGCCCTTTCTCGTCCTGACCAATAACTCGATCTACACGCCGCGCGATCTGCACGCCCGTCTGGCGCGCATGGGGCTGGAGGTGCCCCTGGAGAACATCTGGACCTCCGCGCTCGCCACCGCGCAGTTCCTGGACGACCAGCGGCCCGGCGGCACCGCGTACGTCATCGGCGAAGCCGGGCTGACCACCGCTCTGCACGACATCGGCTATGTCCTCACGGACCACGCCCCCGACTATGTGGTGCTCGGCGAGACCCGCACCTACAGCTTCGAGGCGCTCACCAAGGCGATCCGGCTGATCAACGGCGGGGCCAGGTTCATCTGCACCAACCCCGACGAGACCGGCCCCTCAACCGAAGGGCCGCTGCCCGCCACCGGATCGGTCGCCGCGCTGATCACCAAGGCGACCGGCAAGGAGCCCTACTTCGCGGGCAAGCCGAACCCCCTGATGATGCGCACGGGCCTGAACGCGATCGGGGCGCACTCCGAGACCAGCGCGATGATCGGCGACCGGATGGACACCGATGTGCTCGCCGGGCTGGAGGCGGGCATGGAGACCTTCCTGGTGCTCACAGGTCTGACCGGCCCCGGGGACATCGACCGCTATCCCTTCCGGCCGTCCACCGTCGTCGACTCGATCGCCGATCTGGTCGACCGCATCTGAACGCATCTGAACGCGGCAGAGCGCACCGGACTGCACCGGACCGCTGCTGACCCGGTCGGCCGTCCGTATGGGCTAGTCGGCCACCCCTGCGGATGCGAAGCAACGCACCGGGCACGAACCTTCTGATATGGGAGGTTCACGATGCGTTCAGGACTGATTGCGCTCCGCGGTGCCGGGGTGGCAGGCGTACTGATCATCGCGCCTGCCGGCCCGGCCGCGTATGCCGCGGACCCTGTGAAGGCCACGCCGACGCCGGCTGCCCTGGCTCCCGGCGGTGAGGTGGAGGTGCGGGTCACCGGCTGCCCGGAGGCGAGAGGGACGGTCTCGTCCAAGGCGTTCGTCGCCGACGCCGAACTGGCCGCCGACGACGGCGCCCGCACTCGGCTGATCGGCAGCACCACCGTCAAGTCCACGGTGAAGGTCGGCGCGTATGAGATCCAGGTCGACTGCGGCGGCCGGGAACATCCGAAGGCCGGCCGGATCGAGGTCGTCCACCGGTACGCCCAGCCGCATCCCTCCCGGCAGCCGGGGCAGTCGCAAAAGCCGGATCTGTCACAGCGCCCGGAGCGGCCCGAGCGGTCGGAGCGCCCTGAGGGGGCGGACCCGGCGAAGGACTCCGCGGGCCGCCCGCAGCGGCCGGACCCGCCGGGGCCGGCACAGGACCGGCTTCAGGACCGGTCGGCGCAGGATCAGCTGGCGGACCGGCCGGGGCAGTCGGGCCAGCCGCGGCCCTCCGCGGGCGGGCCGCAGGCATCGCCGCGGCCCGCGAGCCCGGTGGCGCCCGTGCGCGCGGGCGGCGGCGGAACCGCCACCCTGGCCGGAGGACAGGCGGCCGAACAGCCGTCCGCCCGTCCGGACGTCGCCGAGACCGGCCCCAGCACCCCGCACACCGTGATCGGCCTGGTGCTCGCGGGCGTCGCGGCGATTGCCGTGGCCTTCCGCTCCTCGCGCCGTCGCCGGCCGGGCGCGGACTGAAGATGTCCCCCGCCCCCTCCGCCGACGGCCCGTCAGGGAACGGCCGGCTGCTCACTGGAGTGGTCTGGGCGGTGCTCCTGCTGGCGATCTGGCTCTGGGGACGGGAGATCACCGCCGTGCCGCGCGGCGCATCCGCGCCCACGACCGGCGATGTGGCGGCGGTCGGCCGCCCGCTGCGTGTCGAACTGCCGCCCGCCCACCGCCCGCTGGAGCCCGCCAGACCCCACCGCGTCGAGGTCCCCTCGATAGGGGTCGCCGCGCCCGTGCTCGCTCGCGGCCTCGACGCCGCCGGCGCGGTCGACCCGCCGCCGTACGCCATGCCGCACACGGTCGGCTGGTACGACTCCGGCGCCCAGCCCGGCGCGCGGGGCCCGGCCCTGCTCGTCGGCCATGTCGACACCCTGACCAAGCCCGCCGTCTTCTACGGGCTGAGCACCATGCGGCCCGGCGCCAAGGTCAGGGTCGCCAGGGACGACGGTTCGGTCGCGGAGTTCACGGTCGACGACGTCCAGGTCTTCGAGCGCGGCCGCTTCGATGCGCACAAGGCGTACGGACCGCACCAGAAGGGCCGCGCCGAACTGCGGCTGATCACCTGCGGCGGGGAGTTCGACAGCCGGGCGAACGCCTACACGGCCAATGTCGTCGTGTCCGCGTATCTGACGGGTGTCGGGAAGGCGTGACGCGCGCCGATGCGCCGATGCGCCGGTGCACCGATGCGTGCCGCGGGGCTGTGGTCACTCCCGTGCGGCGAACCCGCCAGGCCCAGAACACGATCCGGGCTGCCCCCGCCCCGGCCCTGTGCCACGATGAAACCGCCCGATGACGTGCGGCTCGGCAGGGTTCGAGGGGGAACGGATGTACTTCGGTCGTTTTGGCAGGGCGCTGGCTGTCACGGCGGGGGTGGCGGCGGCGCTGTCCCCGGCGGGGTGTTCATCGGGCGGCGACGGGGACCCGCCGCCCGCCGCAGGCGGAAAACGCGCCGCCGAGACGTCGTACTGGGTCAACCCGGACGGCAGCGCGGCCCGGCAGGCCGCCGCCTACCGCGCGGCAGGAGAGACGCGGAACGCCGAGCTGATCGAACGGATCGCCACACGGCCGGTGGCCGAGTGGATCGGCACCGATGAGCCGGAAGCCGAGACCAGGCGGCTCACCGAGGCCGCGGCAGCCGCGGACCGGGAGGCGCTCCTCGTCCTCTACAACATCCCCCACCGCGACTGCGGACAGTTCTCCAAGGGCGGCGCACCCGACGGCGACGCCTACCGCACATGGGTCGACCAGGTCGCACGGGGCATCGGGGACCGGCGGGCCACGGTGATCCTTGAGCCGGACGCGGTGCTGCACCTGGTCGACAGCTGTACGCCCCCCGAGTTCCACGAGGAGCGGTACGCCCTGCTCGCGGGGGCGATCGCCCGCCTCAAGCAGCAGCCGCACACCACCGTGTACCTGGACGCGGGCAACGCCGGCTGGTCCCGGCCCGACGCCCTGCACGAGCCGCTGCGGCGGGCCGGCATCGAGCGGGCCGACGGATTCGCCGTGAACGTCTCCAACTTCTATCCGACCGACGCCAGCATCGCCTTCGGCAAGTCGCTGTCGTCGAAGGTCGGCGGCAAGCACTTCGTCGTCGACACCAGCCGCAACGGCAACGGCCCCTACACCGGCGGCGATCCATCGGAGAACTGGTGCAATCCGCCCGGCCGGGCGCTCGGTGAGCCTCCGACGGCCCGCACCGCGGACGCGCTCGTCGACGCGTATCTGTGGATCAAGCGGCCGGGGGAGTCCGACGGCGACTGCCGGGGCGGGCCGCGGGCGGGTGGCTGGTGGCCGAGCTACGCGCTGGAACTCGCCCGCAACGCGCCCTGACCCCCCGGGGGCTCCGCCCCCGGGCCCCCGCGCCTCAAACGCCGGCGAGGCTGGATTTTCCAGCCCCTCCGGCGCTTGAGGAGCCCCCAGTTTCGGGAAGGGGCGGGGAGGGGAAAAGGCCCGCCGCAGGCGTCACCGCACTCGGACCCACACCCCCTCCGACGGCCTCCCCTCCCCATCCGCCACAAAGAGCATGTACCACCCCGACGGCACCACCGCCCTGTTCCCCGGCACCGTCACCCGCACGCCCTCCCCGTCCTCCGTCTCCGTGACCTTGAGGGCGATCGCGCGCTGGTCGACGTCCGTCACATGGGTGACGGCGCTTGGCCGCAGCAGGCGGGCGGTGCGGATGGCGGAGGGGTCGCCGGCGGTGCGGAAGACGGCCGTGCCGCCCCGTTCCACCGTCGTGGGGCCGTCCGTCAGCTCGGGGCGGGGGCCGCGGTGGAGATACGGCGGGCTGTAGAGCTCGATGCGCTGCTCGAAGGCGCCCGGCCGGGTGTTGGCCTTGTCCGCGAAGAGCGAGTCCGAGCCGAAGATCATGACCCGGCCGTCGGGCAGCAGCACCGATCCGGAGTGGTAGTTCCGCCCGACCCCGGGGTCGGCGACCCTCCGGTACGCGCCGCTCCCGGGGTCGTACAGGCGGGCCTGGAGGATGTTGGAGGCGCCGCGCCCGCGGTAGTCGCGGGAGCCGCCGGTGACCAGGACCGTGTCGTCGGGCAGCAGGGAGGCGCTGGGGTAGCGGGTGCCCTCGTCGAGGGAGGGGCCGTCCCGGAAGCGTGGGCTGGGGCCCTGAAGGTCCACCAGCCGGGACCTGGGCGTCGACTTCCGGGATTCGCCCACCCCGCCCCCGCCGATCACCATGAAGCGCTGGTCCTGCGCGGGCGGCAGCATCACCGTCGCCGAGGTCTCCATGATGTCCGGGTCGCTCAGCCCGGGGATCTTCTCGAAGGTGTCGGTCTCAAGGTCCCAGACGCCCGGGTCGCGCCCGACGTCCGCGGGCCCGTATCCGGCGTTGGAGCCGGAGTAGAAGAGCCGGCCGTCCGCCAGCAGGAAGATCGCCGGATAGGTGGGGAACCGGCGTTCGATCCCGGTGTACGTCCACTTCTTCGTCCCGGGGTCGTAGATCTCGTCCTTGCCGGGGACGATCTGCCCGATCTCGTCGAGCCCGGAGAGGGCGAGCACCCTGCCGTCTTCGAGGGTGGTCAGCGTGGGGTACCAGCGGGCCTCGTTCATCGGGTCGACGGGGATGTACCGCTCCGCGACCGGGTCGAATTCGAAGGCCTCCTTGATGCCCTGGAAGTCCTTCTTGTCGAGCGCCAGCTTCTGCGCCGTGCCGTACACATTGCGCCGGTCGTCGCCGGTGAGCCCGTGGATGCGATAGTTGTCCTCGGCGCCGGTCTCGTACTGCTTCCCGGACCGCTCGGCCTCCACATAGACACGGGCGAGTCCGGCCTCGGTGCGCAGGAACTTCCCGGTGGCGGGGTCGAATATCTTCTCCGCGCGCTCGATGAGGACGGGGTCCTTGGAGACAAAGGTCCTGCCGTTCGCCTTGCCGGTGAACCTGGTGCCTGCCGGGAGCGTCTTGGGCGCGTCCGGGTCCTCGTTGTGGACGATCATCAGACCGCCGGCCTTGGTGACGTCGCCCTCCAGCTTCTCGTACCGCTTGGTGCCGCCCGCGACCAGCAGTCTGCCGTCCGGCAGCTGGGTGTGCCCGGCGCAGAACATGTCCTTCGGTGTGGGGATCCTGGTGAACTCCCCGGTCTCCGGATCCCACAGCACCGACTCGAACTTCTTCGCGTCAAAGTTCTTCTGGTCGTTGCCGGAGCCCGCGATCAGCAGGACCTTGCCGGTGTGCAGCAGGGCCGCGTGAATGGTGTTGATCCGGTACTCGCCGGGGACGTCCAGCAGCTCCCAGTGGCCGTTGGCCGCCTTGTACGCGGGCCGGCTGATCCGGAATTCGCGGTACTGCTCCGAGGCGAAGCGCCACAGGGCCGGACCGTTCATCCCGGCCAGGGCGATCACCACGGCGGCGGCGACCGCGATGCGGCGGGCGCGGCGGCCCAGGGGGGTGCGACTGCCGCGGCGGGCGGCGTTGCTGCTCATGTCCTGTGCCCCCAGATCTCGTGCCGCCAGATGGCGATCGGCGCCGCGGTGATCAGCAGGGCGAGTGCGGCCCAGGTGATCATCGCGGGGTGGTCGTGCCCGAAGAAGAACGAGGAGACCAGCGATCCGCCGAAGACGGCGAGGAAGAACAGATGGATGCGGAAGGTCCCGAAGAGCGTGTCGGGGCTGGAGGAGTCGCCCTTGGGCGTCACCACGAACGAGCTTTTGCGGCGCAGCACGGCGTCCAGCAGCGAGCGCGCGTAGATGGGCGCGGAGAGTGCGGACATCACCATGCCCGCGAGGCCGCCGGAGCCCTCCGGCTCGTGGGGCGAGACATTGTGCCGGCGGTTCCAGATGTACAGGCCGATCTGCAGCGCGGAGGCGTTTCCGTACAGCATCATCCAGATGACCGGGTCGATATGTACGCCCGAGGCGCCCATTCCCAGGAAGAGCGCGCAGCTCAGGGCGGCGAGGATCCAGTTGAGCGCGGACATCGGATAGAAGATGACCATCATGGTGTAGTTGAAGAGCTTGCCCGGCGGCATTGAGCAGAAGCCCTTCCAGTACTGCTTGAGGATCGTCTCGTAGGTGCCGCGGGACCAGCGCAGCTGCTGGGTGAAGAAGTCGGTCCAGGCGCTCGGGCCCTCGCCGACGGCCAGCACGTCGGGGGTGTACACGGAGCGCCATTTCCGCCCGGTGGCCGGGTTGCGGGCGCGGTGGATCTCGAAGCCGGTGGCCATGTCCTCGGTGATCGAGTCGTACAGCCCGCCGATCTGCTGGATCGCACGGATGCGCACGGCGTTGGAGGTGCCGACGAACATGGGCGCGCCATAGCGGTTGCCTGCCCGCTGGATCAGCGCGTGGAAGAGGAACTGCTGGGACTCCGCGGCCTTGGTGACGAAGGTGTCGTAGTTGCCGTAGACCTGCGGGCCGATGACGAAGCCGACGTCCGGGTCGCGGAAGTAGCCGAGCATCCGCTCCAGATAGTTGGGCAGCGGGATGTGGTCGGTGTCGACGGAGGCGAAGAAGTCGTAGTCGTCGCCGTGGGCCTGAAGCCAGGCGTTGTAGTTGCCGTGCTTGGTCTTCGCGCGGTGCGGGCCCGTGGGCTGGTTCCAGCGGGCGACGCCCTTGCGGGAGAAGTGCCGTACGCCAAGCCGGGCGCAGACCTCCTTGACGGCCGGGTCGTCACCCTCGTCGAGCAGCCAGACCTCCAGCGGCCCGCGGTGCCGGATGCGGACGGCCGCCTCCAGTGTCTTCGTCACCATCTCCAGCGGCTCCTTGCCGGGGACGAAGGAGGTGAGGAAGGCGACGCGGGTGCCGCTCTCGGGGACGACCGGGACGGGGTCGCGGGCCACGAGCGTCGCGTGTGCGTTCGACAGGACGTTCAGGGTGCGGAACAGCTCGATCAGGCCGATCGAGACGAGCATGATCGCGTCGAGGACGAGGAGGGTGTCGTTGTCGAGGTTCGGGTCGCGCTCGGTCCAGTGCCGGGGCTGCATCAGCCAGACGAGCAGCCCCAGCGACACCAGGGGTGCGGCGCCCAGCAGCAGGGCGGCGCGGATGCGGTGCGGCTCCTGCGACAGCAGCGAGCGGTAGCGCACCCGGTAGGGGCCGTCGGCGGCGCGGCCGCCGCCGGGGGCGCCGCTGTCGCCGGGCGTATGGCCTCCGCCGGGGGCGCGCTCGCCGGGAGCGTCGTCATCGGGGCTGGTGAGGGGGCCCGCGAGCCGGCTGTAGTGCTCGTAGTCGTACCGCGGCAGGGCCGTCGCCGGACGGCCGGGAGGGCGCCCGGTCTCAGATGCCATCCGTACCCCCCGCAGTGTTCCGGCTGCGCGCTGTCTCTACAGACACACGGCCTTCGCTCAGCGGTTGCACGATGCCCGGGGGACCGCGGGAGAAAAACTGCCCAGAACATGACCAGACCCCCCTCACCTGCTGGTGAAGGGGGTCTTGGTATGCGCGTGCGCCGCCAGGGACTCGAACCCCGGACCCGCTGATTAAGAGTCAGCTGCTCTAACCAACTGAGCTAGCGGCGCCTGCTGACCTGCATAACTCTACCGGACGCGGGCGGGTGCTCCGGACCGCCGGGTGATCGTCTTCGCGGCTCACCGGCCTGTCGTGTTGTCGTTTTTTCCTTTTCATCCGTCAAAATGCGTTATGTCCAGACGATTGAGACACTGGCGCACGTGACAGAGCGTCAGAAGATCTTGATGGGTGTGGAAGGGGAGCGCATGACCGTCCCGGTGTTCCAGGAGTACGAGCCGGCCGCCGACTGCGACTGCCCGGGCTGCGCCGAGCGGCGCAGGGCCCTCGCGGCGGGCGGGCACCCGGCCGCGCACGGCTGCCGGAGAGCGCTGGTCCTGGTGACCGCGGCGGGCGTGGTGCTCGGCGGCGGCGCCGGGGCCGGGGGCGCGGCGGCGGTCGGGCTCCCCATGGGGCCGGACCGGGTGGCGGAGCCGGACCCGCCGTCCGAGCAGGGCGGCGCGGGCCCCCTGCACGGCCGCCCGCTCGCCGGTCCCGCGGGCCGCCCCGCCGACGGCCAGGAGGCCGCTCCGCTCCGCCCCATGACCCGGGCGGAGATCATCAACCGGGCCAAGAAGTGGGTGGCGGCCAAGGTCCCGTACAGCATGCAGAAGTACTGGTCGGACGGGTACCGCCAGGACTGCTCCGGCTATGTCTCCATGGCGTGGAACCTGCCGGGCAACGAGTGGACCGGCAGCCTCGCGCAGTTCGCCACGAAGATCTCCCGGGAGGATCTGCAGCCGGGCGACATCCTGCTGTTCCACAACCCGCTGAACCCGACCACCGGGTCGCACGTCACGATCTTCGGCGGCTGGACGGACTACACGCACGACTACTACGTCGCGTACGAGCAGACCAAGCCGCACACCCGCAAGCAGGCCACGCCGATGGCGTACTGGACCCACTCCGGCAGCTATGTGGCGTACCGCTACAAGGGCCTGACCAGCGGCGGCGGGGGCGGGGGCAGCGAGAGTGCGACCGATGTGTTCCCTGGCGCGGGGTTCTTCGGGCCGGGCGCCGACAACCACTACGTCACCCGGCTCGGCGAGATGCTCGTCGACCGCGGGGGCGGGCGCTTCTACAGCGTGGGCCCCGGCCCCCGCTGGGGCGAGGCGGACCGCCGCGCCACCGAGGCGTTCCAGCTCGCCCAGGGCTGGCGGGGCGCGGGCGCGGACGGGATCCCCGGCCCGGAGACCTGGCGGCGGCTGGTGACGGGGGCCGGCTATGACATCCCGGCGGCACGGTCCAGCGGTGCGGGCGGATCGGGCGGGACGGCGGCGGAGCCCCCGGCCTTCCCGGGGCCGGGCCACTTCCGGCCCGGCCAGTCGAACAGCCATGTGACCCGTCTCGGGCAGCAGCTCGTCGCCCGCGGATACGGAACGCACTACCGGTCCGGCCCCGGCCCCCGCTGGACGGAGGCCGACCGCCGCAACGTCGAGGCATTCCAGCGCGCCCAGGGCTGGCGCGGCGCCGCGGCTGACGGCTATCCGGGCCCGGAGACCTGGCGGCGGCTCTTCACCTGACCCGCCCCCCACGCATCACGACAGCAACGCCGGAACGACCAGCAGAGGCGGCAGCCATGAACACCACCCCACCAGCAGAGCCGCACGGCGAGCCCCAGCCGCCGCCCGAGCACCCGGACGGGGCGTACGGCGGCGCACCGGGCGAACAGCCCGATCCGCCGGTGCACGTCCGCCCCCTCACCGGCGGCGCGGGCACCGCGTACGCCCACGCGGCGAGGGGCGGCCGGACCGGCGGCGCGCCGGCCCGCCCGCCGACGGGACCGGCCGGCTCTGCGGCGGACGGGCCGCGGGCCAGGGACCCCTGGGGCCGTGCCTCCGCCGGTGCGGCGGGCAGCGGCTTTGGCGGGAAGCGCGCCGATGCGGGAGAACCGGTGGCGGCGAAGCCGTGGTACGCGGACGTGGTCGTGGTTCCGCCGGATGGCACGCCGGACGGCCGGGCCTCGGGGCTGCGGGCCGGGACCGGCCCGGACTCCGCCGGTGCGCACAGGACGCCGGCGGCCGGTACGCCCGGTGGGGCGGAGCCGGGCGGCGGCTGGGGAGGGGCTCTCCCGGACGGGGTGGCGGCCGACGAGCGGACCGGTCGGGCATACACCCCGTCCGGCGGCGGGCGGTCGAGGCCAACGGCGCGGTATGCGGCGGGGGCGTCTCCCGCGCCGGACGGTCCGGCGGGCGGCTGGGCATCCCCCGACCCGGCCGCCGCCGGACCGGAACCAGTGGCGTCGGCAGCGGGGCACGAGCCCGTGCCCGGCGGTTCGCAGCCGGGTACCGGGTCCACCGCCGGCCGGCCGGGGGCCGACGCGGACTCGGTCCCGGACGGCGACCGGGGCCCGAGTGCCCCGGGCCTGTCCGCCGCCGGTGTGGACGAGGCGTCGTCGGCAGGGCAGGGCGGCGGCGCAACCGCCGTGCCGTCGTACGAGCCTGGACCGGCGGAAGACGGCGGCGGGCAGGCCGGCCATGTGCCCGCGGACTCCGCCGGCGGGCGGCCGGCGTCGCACGGCGGCCCGGGTCCGGGGCTCCCGGACGAGGCGTCCGCCGACGGAGGTGAACCGTCGGCGGCGCAGTCGCGGCACACGGCCGGGAACGGCTCTTCTGCGGGTGCGGCGGCGTGCGGGCCGGACCACGCCGACGGGGTCGCTGCCGCGCGGGCGGGGTCCGGCGCGGGTCCGGCGTCGTACGGCGGCAGGGGGGCGGGACAGCCGGAGGGGCCGGGGCGCGAGGCCGGAGCCGCCGCCCCCGGGGATGCGGGCTCGTCCCCGCGGGCGGTGTTCATGGCCGCCGTTGGGCCCTCCGCCGCTGATCTGCTCAACGACGCCGCCGGGCAGGGGCACGCGGGATCAATTCCGGGCGGCCAGGACAGCCCCCCGCACGCGCCCGCCGTGTCAGACGCGAGCCGGCTCGCGGGTGCGCCCCCCGACAGCGCGCCAGGCGAGCAGACCGGCGGCTCCTCGCGCCGGAACCCGCTCATCGCGAGCGAGACGACCACCGAGATCCCCGTGCATCTGCTGTTCCGCGACGACGACACGGGCTCGATCCCACTGCCTCCCGCGGTGGTGAACCGAAAGCCCCTGACCGGGGAGTTCCCCAAGGTGCAGCTGCCCAAGGCGCGGCCGATCGCGCCGGAGCCGCTGACGCCGCGGGCCGCGCCGCTGCTCGACCCCAAGCTGGCCGAGCGGCCGGGCCCCGCGCTGCCGGGCTGGATCGGGGTGGTCGCCGGGTCGGCCGCCGCCGCCGGGATCGGCGCGGTGCTGTGGGGCGCCGGGGTGCTGCCCGGCTGGCTGACACGGCTGCTGGGGCTCCCCTCGTACACGTACACCGGCATCGGCTTCGGCGTCTGGTGCCTGCTCGCGCTGGGCGTCCTGCTCACCCTCTTCGGCTTCGGCGGCCTTGGCCGCGGCCGCGTGGGGTACGCCATGGTGCTGACGCTCTTCGGCGAGTACCGCGGCAGCGTCCGCCGCACCGGCCTGCTGTGGGTGAGCCCGCTGCTGCTCCGCCGCCGTGTCGACGTACGGCTGCGGCACTGGCGCAGCGAGCCGATGCCGGTGGTCGACGCGGACGGCACCGCGCTGCGCGCCGTCGTGCTCGTGGTGTGGCGGGTCAAGGACACGGTCCGTGCGGCGCTCGGCGTGGAGGACCATGAACGCTTTCTGCGCGAGCATGTGGAGTCCGCGATGGCGCGGGTGCTGTCCCAGCTTCCCGCCGACGTCTTCCACCAGCTGCACCAGGACGCTCCGACGCTGCGCAACGCCGAGGCTGTGGGCGACTCGCTCACCCGGCTGCTCCAGGCGGAGTGCCGCCCCATCGGCATCGAGGTGTTCTCCGCACAGCCCACCCGTATCGACTACGCGCCCGAGGTGGCCGCGGCGATGCAGCGCAGGCGCATCGCGGCGATCGACGCCAAGCACCGGGACAGCGTGCTGACGTCGGTCGTGGACGCGGTCGACGACACGGTCAGCCGGCTGACCTCGCGCGGCCTCGTCGAACTCGACGACTACGAACGCAAGGCGCTCGTCAAGGACCTCACCGTGGCCTTCTACACAGGGCGTTCACAGCGGCCGGAGGGCTGAGGGCGAGGTCGTGGCAGGGGAGCGAGTGGTCTGGACAAGGTGAACTCCGTTCCATACATTGAAACTTGGTCTAGACCTGGATCGGCGTGTCCCGCGGCACCGCCAACCCCGGGATCGCGCCGCACTCCACAACGCACGCGTGCAGCACGGCTCACAGAACTCCCCCACGTTCTTCTCAGGAGCGAAGCATGCGCAAAAAGATAGGCGCGGCCGTCGTCGGCCTCGCCGTGACCGGCGTGTCCCTGCTCGCCACGGGCAGCGCCAGCAGCCATGGCTACACCGACTCGCCCATCAGCCGCCAGAAACTCTGCGCCAACAAGACCGTCTCCAACTGCGGCCAGATCCAGTGGGAGCCGCAGAGCGTCGAGGGCCCCAAGGGCTTCCCGGCCGCCGGGCCCGCCGACGGCGCCATCTGCGCGGGCGGCAACGGCCGTTTCGCGGAGCTGGACGACCCGCGCGGCGGCGCCTGGCCCGCCACCAGCGTCTCGTCCGGGCAGAACTACACCTTCCGCTGGCAGTTCACCGCCCGCCACCGCACCACCGACTTCAAGTACTTCATCACCAAGAACGGCTGGAGTCCCAGCCAGAAGCTGACCCGCGCCGCGCTTGAGCCACAGCCGTTCCTGACCGTGCCGTACGGCGGGAACCAGCCGCCGCCCACCCTCACCCACTCCGGCACGCTGCCGCAGAAGTCCGGACGCCATCTGATCCTGGCCGTGTGGACCGTGCACGACACGGGCAACGCCTTCTACGCCTGCTCGGACGTGCAGTTCTGACCGAGTGGCCGGCTGGTCGCCGCCGCGCGCCGCGCTTCTGCGGGGGCCGGGCGCGGCGGCGATTTCCGGGCGAGTGGACGCCAGACTCGCGTGACGGCGGTGGACGGAGGGAAGGCACAGGCCCGGAGAGACCCGAGCGCAGACAGGGAGCCGCCGCCGTGCCGTCGATGCCGCGCCGCCAGTTTCTGCACACCGCCACTCAGGCCGCCCTGGCCGCCGGTGCGGCAGCCGCGCTCGACGCCGTACCTGCCGCAGCCGCCCCCACGGCCGCCGCAAGCGCTCCCGCCCACGCCCCTGCCCCCGCCTCGGCCGCCGTCGCCGAGAGACGGCCCGCGCGGCTCCGCTTCACCGCCGCCACCAACGGCGCGGCCGCCCCCGCCGCAGGCGGCCGCTATATCGCCGAGGTGCAGAACGTCCTGTGGTCCCTGCCCGGCGACGGCTCGCCCGCCCGCGCCCTGACCGAGCCCGGTCTGGAACCCTGCCGCCCGGTCTGCTCCCCGGACGGCCGGCAGGTGGCGATGGCCGCGTTCCAGGACGGTCACTTCCACATCTGGACCATGGCCGCGGACGGCTCCCGGCTGCGGCGGCTCACCGAGGGCCCCTGGGACGACCGCTGTCCCGCCTGGTCACCCGACGGGACCCGCGTCGTGTTCTCCTCCGAGCGCGGCGGC
Source organism: Streptomyces sp. PR69 (assembly GCF_026420845.1). Taxonomy (GTDB): domain Bacteria; phylum Actinomycetota; class Actinomycetes; order Streptomycetales; family Streptomycetaceae; genus Streptomyces. The sequence goes on from NZ_JAOWCB010000012.1 coordinate 49,956, forward strand.
GACCCGGTCGCCGGCAGCCCCTACCGGATCTGGACGGCCGATGTGCGCACCGGCCGTCTCACCCGGCTCACCGGCCTGCCCGGCCAGGACGGTCTGCCCGGCCAGGACGGCCCGTCGACGTCTTTTGAGGACTTCGACCCCGCCTGGTCCCCGGACGGCACGCGGATCGTCTTCGTGCGGGGCGAGCCGGAGGGGAGGTCCGTGGCGGCCCGCGCCCTGGCGGCTGTGCCCGCCGACGGCGGCCCCGTCACGGTCGAGCACGCCGAGACCGAGCCGGGGAACCTGCTCACGCCCGCCTTCTCCCCGGGCGGACGGCTCGCCTGGCTGCGCGCCATCGGCTCGACCACCCGCTACGAGAAGATCGTCCTGGTGGTGGACGGCGAGGCCGCCGCCGTGGACGGGGAGATCACCGGAGCGCCGCCGCGCTGGCTGGACGACGAGCGGCTGCTGCTCACGGTCGACGGGCAGTTCACCGTCGTCCGTCCGCATCGCGACAGCGGCGGGACACGTGTTCCGTTCACCGCCGCGCTCCCCGTCGACCGTCCCCGCTACCGCACCAAGGAGTACGGCTTTGAACCGGCCCGCCCCCGGCCGGTGCGCGGCATCCACCTCCCGGCGCTCTCCCCGGACGGCCGCACGGTCGCCTTCGTCAGCCTCAACGCCCTGTGGACCGCGCACGTCAGTGCCCGCGGCGGCCGCCCCTGCAAGGTGCTCCAGGCCCCGCCCGACACCTACCTCCAGCAGCCCGCGTGGACCCCCGACGGGCGGGCGCTGCTGTACGTCGACGACCGCGAGGGCGGGCTGAACACCGTCCGCCGCCGCGATCTGGCCACCGGCGAGGACACGGTGGTCGCCGCGGGCGGCCGCATCCACGCAGCCGTCTCCCCGGACGGCGCCCGGCTGGCCTGCCTCGATCTGGCGGGCCGTCTGCTCGTCATGGACCTCAGCAGCCCCGGCAGCCCCAGCGGCCCCGGCGACCCTGAAAGCCCTGAAAGCCTCGGCGGCTCCGGCAGCCCCGGCGGCCTCAGCGGCTCCGGCGGCGGGGCGGGGGAGCGGGTGCTCGCCGAACCGCTCGGCGGCGGCGGACTCCCCGGCCCGCCGACCTGGTCGCCCGACGGCCGCCGGATCGCGCTCTGTGACCGCAACCGCCTCAACCGCCGCTTCCGCGAGGGCTACAACCTCATCCGCGTCATCGACACCGCCACCGGCGAGTCCGCCCTCCACCCGCTCGCCCCGCACGCCTCCCTCTCCGACCGGTACGCCAGCGGACCCGTCTGGTCGCCGGACGGACGGTGGCTGGCCTGCGTCAGCGAGTCCGCGCTCTGGCTGCTGCCGGTCCGCCCCGACGGCACGCCGGACGGCCCGCCCCGGCTGCTGGCCGGCGAACCGGCCGACCACCCCTCCTGGTCCGCCGACTCCCGGCGGCTGCTCTATCTGTCCGCCGCCCGGCTGCGGCTCCTCCGTCTCGACGGCGACGGCCGGCCCGAGGGCGCACCGCACACCGTTCCCGTACGGCTGCACTACCGCCGCCCCGCCCCCGTCGACACCGTGGTCCGCGCGGGCCGCCTCTGGGACGGCGTCGTCGGCAGCGGCGGCGAGGCCCGGCCCCGCGACGAGGTGGACATCCTGATCCGCGACGGCCGCATCGCCGCGATCGAGCCGCACCGCTCGGGCCGCCGCGCCGCCCGCACCCTCGACGCCTCGCGCAGCACCGTCCTGCCGGGCCTGTGGGACACCCACACCCACCCCTGGCAGTACACCTACGGCGCACGCCAGACCGCCGTCAGCCTGGCCTGGGGCATCACCGCGAACGTCTCGCTCGGCGGCTTCTCGTACGAGCAGGCCAGACTGCGCGAGGACATCGCCTCCGGCCGGCTCGCCGGGCCCCGGCTGCTGACCACGGGCGAACTGCTCGACGGCTCCCGCGTCGCCTACAGCATGGGCCGCGCCCACCGCACCGAGGCGGGGCTGCGCCGCTCGCTGGCCCGCGGCGCGGCCCTCGACTGGGACTTCGTCAAGACATATGTACGCGCCCCCGCCTCTTCCATGGGCCTGGCGGCGCGTTTCGGCCATGAGCGCCTCGGCGTGCGCTCCGGATCGCATCTGTGCGCCCAGGGCATCCAGACCGGCCAGGACCTCACCACCCATCTGGCAGCCACCGAGCGGGCCGAGTACGGCCATGGCATGACCGCCTACGGGATGACCCACCAGGACACCGTGGAGAACTACGCCCATGGCTTCCATCTGATCGAGACCCCGTTCGGCGCGATCACCCTCCTCGCGGAGAACCGTGAGCTGGCCGAGGACCCGAGGGTGACCGCGATGCTGCCGCCGTGGGACGTCCTGGCCGTCCAGGCGCGCGCCGAGAAGCCCGCCACCGACATCGAGCGGCTGTCGCTGCGCCGTGAGTTCGACACCTGCCGTGCCGTCCTGAACGCCGGCGGCCGGCTCGCCCTGGGCACGGACAGCCCGCTGACCCCGGTCGGGCTCCATCTGCATCTGGGGCTGCGCGCCCTGGTCGCCCATGGCTTCTCCCCGGCCGAGGCGCTGCTGACCGTGACCGCGACCCCGGCGCGCGTCTTCGGCGCCCACCGCGATCTCGGGACGGCAGAGCCCGGCAAACTGGCGGATCTCACGATCGTCGACGGCGATCCGTTCACGGACTTCTCCGCGCTGGCCCGGACGACTCATGCGGTGGTCGCCGGCCGCCCGCACGCCCGTGCCGAGCTGGAGGCCGGCTACACCTCCGGTGCCACGGGCCGCCTGCGGGGCGGGGCCGGCCTCCCGGTGTGGGCGGCCGCGGCCGATGCCCTGATGGACCGGGAGGGCTGCTGCGCCACCCGCCGCTGACCTGCCGGCCGGGCCCCGAAAACGCCTCTGGGGCTTCTCGGCTGACCGAGAAGCCCCAGAGGATCAGTGGTGCGCCGCCAGGGACTCGAACCCCGGACCCGCTGATTAAGAGTCAGCTGCTCTAACCAACTGAGCTAGCGGCGCGTGCTGACCCGTAAATAGTACCTGGTCCGGAAGGGTGCTCCTGACCGCCGGGGATTCCGGCGTCACCCGGAGCATGCAGCGGGCTCAGATCGCGAGCGACAGCACCACCGGCGCCGCCCGCCTGTTCAGCGTGTCCGCCGCGGAACGCAGCCGGTGGGCGTGTTCGACCGGCATGGACAGCGCCAGACAGCCCACCGCCGCGCCCGCCGTCAGCGGGACGGCGGCGCAGACCGTGCCCACGGCGTACTCCTGGAGGTCCAGCACGGGGACGGTCGGCGGCTGTGCGTCCAGCTTGGAGAAGAGCAGTTTCTCGCTGGTGATCGTGCGCGAGGTGAGCCGGGCGATCTTGTGACGGGAGAGGTGGTCGCGACGGCCGTTGATGTCGAGCTGGGTGAGGAGGCACTTGCCGACCGCGCTCGCATGGGCCGCCGAGCGGAAGTCCACCCACTCGTTCACCTTCGGGGCGCGCGGCCCGTCGGCATACTGGGTGATCTTCACCTCGCCGTCGATATAGCGGCTGATGTAGACCGCCGCACCCACCGAGTCGCGCAGTTCGGCCAGGGTGTCCTGGAGCTTGGCCTCCAGCGCCTGCTGCCGGGTCGCGCCGGAACCCAGCAGGATGAGGGAGTCGCCGATCACATACGCGCCGTCCGCGACCTGCTCCACATAGTTCTCGTGGCGCAGCATGGCCAGCATCGGCGCGAGGTGGCCGGTCGGCAGACCTGTCTCGCGCGCGATCTGGACATCGGTGACTCCGCCGCTGTGCTTGGAGATCGTCTCCAGAACGCGCAGGACGTACTGCACCGAGTGGAACGGCGCGGTCGGCGGCTCGGGCTTCAGCGCCACGGTTCCCCCTACAAGGTTGTGACCGCAAGCTTCCGTACCACGATAGCGGCCAAGAGCCGCTTCGTGGGCGGCTGTTGGCGCAAATGATGAGGCGCCCCAGCGCTATACGCTGGGGCGCATCTCTCCGGCATATGCCAGAGACAAACTTGCTTGCGGAATGACAGGTCAGAGCACTGCGCTGAGGAACTCGCGTGTGCGTTCCTGCTCCGGATCGGAAAAGATTTTCTCTGGCGATCCGGATTCGATCACCCTCCCGGCGTCGAACATGAGAACCTCGTCCGAGATGTCCCTGGCGAAATTCATCTCATGGGTGACGCACAGCATGGTGATGTCGGTCGAGTGCGCGATGTCCCGCAGCACATCGAGGACGCCGGCGACCAGCTCCGGGTCGAGCGCCGAGGTCACCTCGTCCAGCAGCAGCACCTGCGGCCGCATCGCCAGCGCCCGGGCGATCGCCACCCGCTGCTGCTGCCCTCCGGAAAGCTGTGTCGGCTTGGCGTCGCAGCGGTCGCCCAGGCCGACCATCTCCAGCAGCTCCTTGGCGCGCGCCTCCGCCTCGTCCCGCGACAGGCCGAGCACCCGCACCGGCGCCTCGGTGATATTGCGCAGCGCGGTCATATTGGGAAACAGATTGAACTGCTGGAACACCATGCCGATCTGCTTGCGGGCCTCCCGGCGCTCCTTCTCCGCGGCCGGATAGAGGTGTCTGCCGTTGACCTCGATCGTGCCTTCGTCGGGAGAGGCGAGAGTCATCAGCAGCCGCAGGATCGTGGTCTTTCCGGAGCCGGAAGGGCCGATCAGGGTCACATGCTTCCCGGGCTGCACCGAGAAACACAGATTGTCCAGCACGGTGTTCTCGCCGAAGCGCTTCGTCACATTCTCGAAGCGGATCAGCGGCTTGGCGGCAGTCGTGTCGGTCGTCTCGGATGCGGTGTCAGCGGACAAGGCGGCGCTCCAGGGCTCGTACGAGAAGAGAAGCCGGGTAGGCGATGAGGATGAAGGCGATGCCGATCAAGGTCAGCGGCTCGGTGTACTGGAACGTCTGGGCGCTCTCCAGCCGAGCCTGCTGCAGCATCTCCAGCACGCCGATCGCGGCGAGCAGCGGAGTGTCCTTGAGCATCGCGATGACGTAGTTGCCGAGCGCCGGGGTGATCCGCCGGATCGCCTGCGGCAGGATCACCGCGATCCAGGTGCGGTGGGCGGGCAGGCTCAGCGCGGTGGCCGCCTCCCACTGGCCGACGGGCACGGCGTCGATGCCCGCCCGGTAGACCTGGGCCGTGTACGTCGAGTAGTGCAGGCCGATGGCGATCGTGCCGGTGGTCAGCGCGGAGAACTGCACGCCCCACTCCGGCAGCACGAAGTACAGGAAGAACAGCTGCACCAGCAGCGGGGTGGTGCGGATGAACTCCGTGAAGACATGCACCGGCCACCGGATGAAGCGGGTCGGCGCCCGGAACCCGATCGCCCAGACCAGGCCGAGCGTGAAGGAGATCAGCGAGCCGAGCACCAGGATCTGCAGCGTGACCAGCACGCCGTCCCAGAAGCGCGGCATGAAGTCCGCGATCGCGGACCAGTCCCAGTTCACTTGGACGCGCCTCCTGCCACACTGATGCCGACGTTCCGCTTGGTCTTGTTCTCCAGCGCCTTCATGGACCGGGTCACAAGGAAGGCCAGCACGAAGTAGATGACCAGCACGATCGTGTAGATCTGGGCGCTCTCCTGGGTGGCCAGCCGCACCAGATACGCGGCGAACGACACATCGCCCACGCCCAGCAGCGACACCAGCGCCGTGCCCTTGAGCAGCTCGATGAGCAGATTGCAGAAGGACGGCATCATCTCGGGGACGGCCTGCGGCAGCAGGATCAGCCGCATCCGCTGCCAGGGGGTGAAGCTGAGCGCGACCCCCGCCTCGCGCTGAGCGGGAGCGACGGAGTTCAGCGCGCCGCGGACGATCTCGGCGCCGTATGCGCCGTAGGAGAGACCGAGGGCCAGCACCGCAGCCCACATCGGCACCAGCTGCCAGCCCAGCAGCGGAGGCACCACGAAGAACAGCCAGAACATCAGCACCAGGGCGGAGGTGCCGCGGAAGACCTCGGTGTAGAAGCCCGCCAGGAAGCGGACGAAACGTGAGCTGTGGGTGCGTGCCATGCCGACGCCGAAGGCGACGACCGCGGCCAGCGCAGCGCTGTAGACCAGCAGCTGGATGGTGATCCAGATGCCGGGCAGCACCCAGTTCTGCCAGAGTCCCGCTGTCATCGGCACAGCTCCTCGGCAGTGAGGGTGGTCATCTCGTTCTCCGTGAAGCCGAACCGCTTGAGTATCCGGAAGAGCTCGCCGCTCTTCCTCATCTTGTGGATCTCGACATTGAAGGCGTCGCGCAGCTCGGTGTCCGTGGGGCGGAAGGCGAAGGCGCCGCCGTCGATCTGCTCCTCGCCGTCCACGACGGCGGCGAACGGCTCCGTGGCCTCCGCCTTGCTGCTGTTCTTCACCACTCCGCGGGCGGTCAGCGGCGTGGCGGCGAAGGCGTCGATACGGCCGGCCTCGACCGCGTTCAGCCCCGCCACCTGGTCCTGGAGGATGACGATGTCCTCCTCCGGATAGCCGTTGGCCACCGCATAGCCGATCTGCGCATACCCGGTGCCGGTGCCGAACCTCGCTTTCGTGCGCACGACGTCCTCGTAGGAGTGCAGCCCCTTGGGGTTGCCCTTGCGGACGATGAAGCAGTCGAGCATCTGGTACTCGGGGTCCGAGAAGATCACCTGCTCGCACCGGTCCGGGTTGATGTACATCCCGGCCGAGACCACGTCGAACTGCTGGGAGTTGAGCCCCGGGATGAGCGAGGCGAAGTCGGTGGCGACCGGCTGCACGGAGTCGATGCCCAGGCGCTGGAAGATCACCTTGGCGAGTTCCGGAGCCTCCCCGGTGAACTCGCCCTGCTCGTCGACATAGCCGTAGGGCACCTCGCCGGCGATGCCCAGCCGTACGGTGCCCTGCGACTTCAGCCGGCCCAGCGCATCACCCGACGACACCCGGCTGCAACCGGCCGTCGCGCCCGCGACGCCGAGCGCGCCGAGGGCGGCGGAGCCGAGCAGCAGGGAGCGTCTGCGGAGCACACCTGTTTCCCGCGATCCTGTTCCTCGTGTTCGAGCCATGGGCGCGCGGCTACCCGGCCGTGAGCAGGGTATGCGTAGAGGATGGCCGACCGATATGTGACCGTAGCCCTCGACAAGCGCGGAGTTGAGTGCACCGCTCGGCTCCTCGATGACAAGGCCCCCCTGACATCCGCGGCGGTCTGGGACGCGCTGCCGCTGGCCGGGGACGTCTACCACGCCAAGTACGCCCGCAATGAGATCTACGCCCTGCTCCCGGCCTTCGCCGAGACCGAACCCCCGCTGGAGAACCCCACCGTGACGCCCATTCCGGGCGACCTGTGCTACTTCACCTTCACCGATGTGCAGCTCGGCACGGCCTCCTACGGCTACGGCGACGCGGCCGCCCACCGAGGCCGCCCCACGGTCGTCGACCTCGCCCTCTTCTACGAGCGCAACAACCTGCTGCTCAACGGCGACATGGGGTGGGTGCCGGGGATCGTGTGGGGCGCGGTGGTCGACGGACTCGACCGGATGGCCGACGCGTGCCAGGACCTGTGGCGGGCGGGGGCGCGGGGCGAGACGCTGAGCTTCCGCCGCGCCTGACTGCCTCCCGGGGGCTCCGCCCCCGGACCCCCGCGCCTCAATCGCCGGCGGGGCTGGAGAATCCAGCCCGTCCGGCGTTTGAGGACACGGCCTTCAGGCCGTACGGGGGTCTGGGGGGCGGAGCCCCCAGTTTCGGGAAGGGGCGGGGAGGGGACAAGCGCCGCAGGCGGCCCTACACCTCCCCCGGACGGGGAATCGCCGTCACACCCGCCTCATACAGCGCCTGCGCCCCCCGCATCACCACCCCATCCCCATGCCTCGCCCCCACCACCTGCACCCCAATCGGCAACCCGTCCTCATCCACCCCGCACGGCACACTCGCCGCAGGCTGCTGTGTGAGGTTGAAGGGGTAGGTGAAGGGCGTCCAGCCCGTCCAGCGGTGGTGGCCCGAGTGGGCCGGGACCTCGGCGCCCGCCTCGAAGGCGGTGATCGGCAGGGTCGGGGTGACCAGCAGGTCGTACGAGGTGTGGAAGCGGCCCATCCGCCGGCCGAGCGCCATCCGCTCGTCCACCGCCGCCAGATACTCCAGCGCGCTGTACCGCGCGCCGGCCTCGCAGATCTCGCGCAGCCCGGGGTCCAGCACCTCCCGCTGCCCGGTCCCGAAGTGCTGCACCAGCCGGGCCGCCCCGCTGAACCACAGGGTGTGGAAGGCCTCCGTCGGCTCGGCGAGGTCGGGGTCGGACTCCTCGATGTACGCGCCCAGTTCCGCCAGGGCCTCCACCGCCCGCCGTACCGCGGAGGCGACCGCCGGGCGCACCGGCACCTGGCCGCCGAAGGAGGGCGAGTAGCCGATCCGGAGCCCCTTGACGCCCTCAGCGAGCGTGCCGCGCAGACTCGGCGTGGGCCCCAGCTGGGACCAGTCGCGCCAGTCCGCCCCGCTGATCACGTCCAGCAGCAGCGCCGCGTCCGCCGCGTCCCGGGCCAGGGGCCCGACATGGGCGAGCGTCCCGAAGGGGCTGGAGGGGTACAGCGGCACCCGCCCGTATGTGGGCTTCAGGCCGAAGACGCCGCAGAAGGAGGCGGGGATGCGCACCGACCCCCCGCCGTCCGTGCCCAGCGACAGCGGCCCCGCGCCCAGCGCCACCGCCGCCGCGCTGCCGCCGCTGGAGCCGCCGGCGGTGCGGCCCGGGTCGTACGGGTTGCGTGTCACCCCGCTCAGCGGTGAGTCGGTGACGCCCTTCCAGCCGAACTCCGGCGTTGTCGTCTTGCCGAGGAGCACCGCGCCGTGCTCGCGCAGCCGCGCCACCGACGGCGCGTCCTCGTCCCAGGGGCCCTCGCGGCTCACGGCGAGCGAGCCGCGCAGAGTCGGCCCGCCGCGCTGCAGCAGGATGTCCTTGACGGTCACGGGCACCCCGTCGAGGAGCCCCCGGGTCCGCTTCTCGCGCCAGCGCGCCGCCGACGCCTCCGCCTGGGCGAGCGCCTGCTCGGCGTCGACCCGGACGAAGGCGTTGACGAGCGGCTGCACGGTCTCGATGCGCTCCAGCACGGCGCGCACGGCGTCGACGGGCGAGAAGTCGCCCCGCTCGTAGCCGGCCAGCAACTGGCGTGCGGTGAGATCGGCGAGGGACGAGGACCGGGCGGGCCGGGAGGTCTCCGGCGTCCGCGGGGTCTGCGGGGTCTGCGGCGTGTGCGGGGTCTGCGGCGTGTGCGGATCAGTCATGCATGGGGACGTACCCACGTTTCTTGTCCACCACGTTCGGCAGTGGCTTTCCCGCCTCCCACAGCTCGAAGAGCTCCACGAACTGCTCGCCCAGCCGGTCCCGCCAGCCCACCGTGTCCCCGCTCATATGCGGTGACACCAGCAGCCCCGGCACATCCCACAGCTCGCTGTCCGGCGGCAGTGGCTCCGTCTCGAAGACATCCAGCGCCGCGCCCGCCAGCCGCCGCTCCTTGAGCGCGGCGACCAGGGCGTCCTGGTCGACCAGCGGCCCCCGGCCGACATTGATGAACCGCGTGGACGGCTGCATCAGCGCGAACCGGCGCGCGTCGAACATCCCGCGCGTCGTGTCGGTGAGCGGCGCCGCGCACACCACCCAGTCCGCGCGGGTGAGCACCCGGTCCAGATCCTCCCCGGCGTGCACGCCGGGGCGTGCGGTACGCCCCACAACCGCCGTCTCGACTCCAAGCGCCCGCAGGCACTCGGCCACCGTGCGCCCGATCGGGCCGGCGCCCACGACCGCCGCCCGGGTGCCCGCGACCGGCAGCCCCTCGCGGTGCCGCCAGCGCCGCTGGCGCTGGAGCTCCAGCGTTCCCGGCAGATCTTTGGCCATGGCCAGGACCAGTGCGGCCACATATTCGGCGATCGGCCGGTCGAAGATCCCCCGCGCATTGGTGAGGACCGTATCGGAATCGATCAGCTCGGGGCAGAGCAGCCGGTCCACACCCGCGCTCGGGGTGTGCACCCAGCGCGGTCTCGGTCCTTCGCCCGGCCAGGCGCGGCGCACCGCGTCAGAGGTGAAGTCCCACACCAACAGCACGTCGGCATGGGGGAGTTGGGAGGCGAGGCTCTCCTCGTCCGCGTACTGCACGCGGACCCGTCCGGCCAGTCGGCCGAGCCGCGGAGAGGGGTCGGCGTCGAGCACGAGAAGGGTGGGTTCGGACATCAAGCGGAAGCCGTTTCGTAACGTCGTAGATGTACGGATTGACCCACGCTTGCACCCGAACCTACCGTCGTCAACAACACGTCAAAGGGGGCCTGCGATGGACGTCTCCCTGGAAGTCTCCTTTCTCGGCGGACCACAGCCGCAGCGCGGCGTCGGCGTGGTCGCCCCGTTCGATTTTGCGCTGGACCGGGAGCTATGGCGCTGGGTCCCCGACGACGTCTCGCTGCGCCTGACCCGCACCCCCTACGTCCCGGTGGAGGTCTCCCTCGACCTGGCCCGTGTGGTGAGCGAGCACGAGACGCTGTGCGAGGCTGTCCGGGCGCTCGGCGAAACGGAGCCGGAAGTGGTGGCCTATGCCTGTACCTCCGGCAGCTTCGTCGGCGGTCTGGCGGGGGAGCGCGCGATGGTCGAGGCGATGAGCTCCGCGGGGGACGTGCCGTCGGTGACCACCTCCGGAGCCCTGCTCGAAGCCCTCGATGAGCTGGGCGCCCGTCGCATAGCCCTGGTCACCCCCTATACGGAGTCGGTGACCCGGTCCCTGGAGGAGTATCTGGGCGAGGCCGGGGTAACGGTCACGGGCCGCGCCTTTCTCGGGCTGACCCGGCACATCTGGAAGGTTCCGTACCGCTCGGTGGTGGACATGGCGCGACAGGCGGTGGTGGGCGCGGCCGACGCGCTCTTCATCAGCTGTACGAATCTGCCGACGTACGACGCCATCCCGCAGCTGGAGGCCGAGCTGCGCATGCCGGTGCTCTCCGCCAACCAGGTGACGATGTGGGCCGCGCTGCGCCGGGTCGGGGTGCACGCCGTCGGCCCGTACCAGCAGCTGCTGATCCAGCCGGAGCCGCGGCCGCAGAGCCCCCTGGAGGCGCGGCTGGAGGACGGCCTGGAGGTGCGGCTGGACGAGAGCCTGGAGGCGGGCTTCGAGGCCGGCCTGGACGAGCTGGGGAGCCCCGAGGCGACGCCTCCCCTGCCTCCCGTGCCTCCCCTGCCTCCGGTGCCTCCCGTGCCTCCCGTGCCGCCCATCGCCCCGGCCGCCTCCGCGGCGGCCCCGGCCGGTCCGGCCGACCCGCAGGCCGACCCCTCGCAGCTTCCGCCGTTTCCGCCGACTCCGACCGATGAACAGGAAGGCTGGGCATGACGATCGTCGGGCTTCTCTATCCCGGGCACTCCGCCGAGGACGACTACCCCCGCATCGAGGTGCTGCTCGACAGCGACATCAGACTGGCCGTCCTCCACACCGACATCGGCGAGGACGCGCACCGGGTCGACGCGCTGCTGGAGATGGGTTCGGCCGAGCGGCTGGCCGCGCGGGTGGAGGAGCTGCGTCTGCAGGGCGCCGAGTCGGTGGTGTGGGCGTGCACCAGCGGCAGCTTTGTGTACGGGTGGGAGGGCGCCCATGACCAGATCCGCTCGCTCGCCCGGGCCGCGGGCCTGCCGGCCTCCAGCACCTCCTTCGCCTTCGCCCACGCCGTGCGGGAGCTGGGCGTACGGCGGGTGGCCGTCGCCGCCACCTATCCGCAGGATGTGACGGATCTGTTCACCGACTTCCTCAAGGCATCCGGGGCCGAGGTGGTCGGCAATCGCGCGAGCGGCGTCATCACCGCCGAGGAGGTCGGTGCCTGGGGACGGGAGCAGGTCCTTGAGCTGGCGCGCACGGGCGACCATCCGGATGCCGAGGCGGTGCTGATGCCGGACACCGCCCTGCACACCGCCGCGTATCTGGACGAGCTGGAGGAGACCCTGGGCAAACCGGTGCTGACGGCCAACCAGGTGACCGTGTGGGAGGGCCTGCGGCTGGCCGACCGGAAGGCCTGGGGGGACGGTCTGGGGCTGCTGTTCGCCCGCCCGGAGCACCTGGAGCGCGGCGACTGAGCGAAGCGCGGGGGGTGACCGGAGCGCGCGGACTGACCGGAGCGCGGGAATAACCGGAGGATGCCTCCTGTTGTCTGGTCCGGCACATGCCAGGCCTGACCAGTGAGTGAAGGCCGCAAGCCCCGTCCTTCAGGGCGAGGTTGGGCCGGTTCCGGCCCGCAGGCGAATCCGCAACCATGATGTGACAATTGTCAGCTCGTTAGGGTAGCGTTCTCGTAGATCGTTTCCGGCCAGTCCGGGGAGGTGTGCCATGAAGCTGCGCTACAACGAGCGGATCTATCCGACCAGTCAGCAGTGCCGTGACCTGGCCCGCTTCTTCGGCTGTGCCCGCGTGGTCTACAACGACGGGCGCAGGCTGCGGTCTGAGGCGTACAAGAACGGGGAGCCGTTCATCACCGACGCCCAGTTGCAGAAGCTGGTCATCACGGCGGCGAAGAAGACGCCGGAACGCCAGTGGCTGAAGGAGGCCCCGTCCGTTGCGCTGGTGCAGTCCCTGGGTGATCTGCACGCGGCGTACCGGAACTTCTTCGCGTCGAAGAAGGGCCTGCGGCAGGGGCCGAAGGTCGGTCATCCGAAGCGGAAGAAGAAGTCCGGGCGTCAGACGCTCAGGTTCACCCGCAACGGGTTCGCGCTGCGCGACAACGGGCGGTTGTTCATCGCCAAGCTGGGTGAGGTGAGGGTGCGCTGGTCGCGCCCGCTGCCGTCCGAACCTTCGTCGGTCACGGTCATCAAGGACGCGGCGGGCCGCTATTTCGCCTCGTTCGTGGTCGAGACCGACGACAAGCCGCTTCCCGCCCTGGACCTTGAGGAGACGGATACCGGGATCGACCTGGGCCTCGCCTCCTACGCGGTGCTGCGCGGGCGGAAGATCACTTCCCCGAAGTTCTTCCGGCGTCAGGCCAAGAAGCTCCGCCGCGCCCAGCGCAAGCTGTCCCGTGCCCAGAAGGGCTCAGCGAACCGGCGCAAAGCCAGGCTCGCCGTAGCGAAGATCCATGCGCGCATCGCGGACCAGCGGCGCGACTTCATCGAACAGCACACCACCAGAATCACGCGCGAGAGCCAAGCCGTGTACCTGGAGGACCTGAACGTGAAGGGCATGGCGACCGCCAAGGGCAAGCGCGGCAAGTCCGTCCACGACCAGAGCCTGGGCATGTTCGCCCACACCCTGGAGGCCAAATGCGCCCGGTACGGGCGCGGCTTCGTCAAGGTATCGCGCTGGTTCCCCTCCACCCAGAAGTGCTCCGTCTGCGGAAGCATCGAAGGACCCAAGGGACAGGAAGGACTCAAAATCCGGCACTGGACATGCTCTTGCGGAGCCGCCCACGACCGGGACGAAAACGCCGAGATCAACCTTCGCGCCGAAGGGCGCGCACTCCTCGCGGCGGGACACGCCGAGAGGTAAAACGCCTGCGGAGGGCACGTAAGACTTCCCAAGCGGAAGCAGCGCTCGTTGAAACAGGAACCCGCCAGGAGCTGCACCCGCAGCAGACTGGAACCCCGGGCCTTCAGGCCCAGGAGGATGTCAGACGCACCACAAGCGCAGGAGGGCGCCACCGGTGGACGCCGCAGAGACGGCAGGGGCCGCAGAGTCGCCGACGGGCATACGGCGTCGCCCCCGTGCCCCTGCCCGTACTGGATCTGGTCACGGTCAGCGGCGGCGGCAGCGCGTCCGCGGCCCTCGCGACCAGCGTGCGGATCGCCCGGCTCGCCGAGCGGCGCGGCTATCGCCGCCACTGGGTCGCCGAGCACCACTCCATGCCGGGCGTCGCCTCCTCCTCGACGACGACTTCCCCGACAGGCACCCCTATGCCCGTATCCACGCGGTTCCCGGGCCGGTGCAGGGCCCCGCCGCACGCCGACCTCTCTGGCTGCACCACTTCTCGGCGCGCAACACGATCCCAGCGCTCGATCTGTGCCGGGAGAACTTCCGGCCCTCGGCCGTGCTCGACGCCCCGTACGCGCTGATCGGCGTCTCCGCGCCGGGCTGGACGAGCTGCAGAAGCGCACCGGCGCGGATGAGCTGATGATCACCGCCAATGTCCACGGGGGCGAGGAGCGGGTGCGCAGCTATGAGCTGATCGCGGACGCGTACGGGCTGCCGGACGCCGGCGGGCTGCCGGAGGAGGCGCCCGGAAGGTAAAACCTGGGTTTCCCCGCAGGATTGGTTCAAGCCAGGACCGCACGCGTCCCCGGCGCTTAATAGATCCTTAAACCGCTCGTCACCGAGGTGGCGAGCGGTTCGTTCGCGGTGCCCACGCCTCTGACGAGCGCGTTTCCTTTCAGATTGGTCTAGTCCTCAATTTGGTTCAGACCATTGACGCGCGGTTGGCCGGATCGCTATCACTCTTCCAACTCCCGTGGGAGACCACCCGTTCCGCGCAACCCCCGGAGGCAGCACGTGCGTGCCCATAAACGCTCCCGCAGACCCCTACTCGCGGCCCTGACGACCGCGGCGCTCGCCGCGGGCACCGTGGCCGGATTCGCCGCCACGGGCACCGCCGGCGCGGCGGACGCCGCCTCCGCGGCCTCCGCCGCGGCCTCCGGCGGTGTCAAGATCGCCTACTACGACCAGTGGAGCGTGTACGGCAACGCCTTCTACCCGAAGCACCTGGACACCCGGGGCATCGCGGAGAAGCTGGACGTCATCAACTACTCCTTCGGCAACATTCACCCCACCGACCTCACCTGCTTTATGGCCAACAAGGCGGCGGGGGACGACAACAACCCCAACGCGGGTGACGGCGCGGGCGACTCCTACGCCGACTATCAGAAGTCGTTCTCCGCGGCCGACAGCGTCGACGGCGTGGCCGACAAATGGGACCAGCCGATCGCCGGCGTCTTCAACCAGTTCAAGAAGCTGAAGGCGAAGCGCCCGCATCTGAAGATCAATATCTCGCTGGGCGGCTGGACCTACTCCAAGTACTTCCATGACGCGGCGAAGACCGACGCCAGCCGCAAGAAGCTGGTCTCGTCCTGCATCAAGCAGTACCTGGACGGCGATCTGCCGGTCGAGGGCGGCTTCGGCGGGCCCGGCGCCGCCGCCGGGATCTTCGACGGCATCGACATCGACTGGGAGTACCCGGGCTCGGACGGTGGCCACCTCGGCAACCACTACGGCCCCGAGGACAAGCGGAACTTCACCCTCCTGCTGGCCGAGTTCCGCCAGCAGCTCGATGCGTACGGCGCGGCACACGGCGGTAAGAAATATCTGCTCACCGCGGCGCTCCCGGCCGGCCAGGACAAGATCAGGCACATCGAGACCGACAAGATCGGCGCGTATCTCGACTACGCGAACATCATGACGTACGACATGCACGGCGCTTGGGACGCGGACGGGCCGACCTACCACCAGTCCCCGCTGTACTCGCCGGCGTCCGACCCGACGGACCCGATCGCGCCGGGGGACCAGAAGTACTCGATCGACAACGCCATCGACGCGTGGATCGACGGCAACGCGGCCTACGGCATCGCGGGCGGCTTCCCCGCGGACAAGCTGACGCTGGGGTACGAGTTCTACTACCGCGGCTGGAAGGGCGTCCCCGCCGGGGCGGGCGGCGGCCTGGCCCAGTCCGCCACCGGCGCCTCCGCCGCCCGGCCGGTCAGTCAGCAGGCGGGCATCGCGCACTACAAGGAGCTGGGGGGCATCGTCGACAACCCGGCGACGACGTTCTGGGACGACGAGGCGAAGGCCGCGTACTTCTACAAGGACGGGGAGTTCTTCACCGGGCTCGACAAGCGGGCCGTCCAGGCCCGCGCCGACTACGCCCACAGCCGCGGGCTCGCGGGCGCGATGATGTACTCGCTGCTGGGCCTGGACGCGAACACCACGCTGTTCAACGAGATCGTCGCGGCGGTCGGCGACTCCCCGGACCCGACCCCTACCCCCACCCCCACGCCGACCCCCACCCCCACCCCGACTCCCACTCCTACGCCGACGCCGACGGACCCGCCGTCCGGCTGCACGGCCGAGGCATGGAGTGCCGGTGCCGTGTATACGGCGGACATGAAGGTGTCCCACGCCGGCCACACCTGGCGCGCCAAGTGGTGGACACAGGGCGAGGAGCCCGGGACCACCGGTGAATGGGGCGTCTGGGAGGACCTCGGCGCCTGCTGATCCCACGGTCTGCCGCCTCCCGCAGGCCGCCGCCCCCGCCCGGAGGACCGGGCGGGGGCGGTGTGCGTCAGCCGGGCGCGCCGTCGCGCAGGCGCGCCATCTGGGTGTCGTAGTCGTCGAGGATGCCCCTGAGCTGCCGCAGCGCCTCGGGCGGGATGTCCGCAGGGGCGGCCTCGGCCACATACCGCGCCGCGGCGACCAGGGCTGCGAACTCATATGCGTGCGAGGTGATGTTCAGCACCCCGGGGCGCGCCCAGTCGAGGACCATCGCGGGTCAGGCCTTCGCGCTGAGGTAGTCCTTGATCTGGTTCAGCTCCTGGACGAAGCCGTCGTAGTCCACGCGCATGCCGTTGAGGTAGGCGCTCCAGCCGAGGCTGTTCTTGGCGTAGTGGACGGCTTCCTGTATCTCCTCGTCCGTGGCGCCGAACATCTTCGCTGCCTCGGTGTGGAACAGCGTGCAGTAGCGGCACTTGGTCTCGGAGTGTATGGCGAGGCCGATCAGCTCCTTGTACTTGTTCGGGATGAGCGTCTCACCCAGCTCCAGGGTCTTGAAGATCTCCCATTCGGCCTCAAGCAGGCTGTCGGGGATCTCGGCGAAGAAGGCGGGAACGAGTCCCAGGGTCTCTTTGATCTCGGACTCGATCTCTCCGCGGTTCCGGCCGGCCATGGTGACCACTTCCTCTCCCAGCCGAGCCGTGCACAGCACCCCCTTTTCTCACCATAGATCCATATCGTGACGGGATATACCCCCTCAGAGGGGCCGGACAGGAGACGGGGGCCGGGAGACGGAGCCGGGAGCCGGGAGCGGGGAGACGGGGGCTTTGAGGCCGGTCTCAGACCGGGAGCGGGACCGCGCCGATCATATGGTCGATGTGCTCCGGGGCGACGGCCCTGGAGTACAGCCAGCCCTGCCCGGTGTCACAGCCGATGCGCCGCAGCCGCTCCGCCTGCCCCGCCGTCTCGACGCACTCCGCGGTCACCGTCAGCCCCAGCCGGTGCGCGAGGTCCACCATCGCCTCGACGATCGTCTCGTCGGCGGGGTTCGGGTGCGCCTCGTCCTGGAAGCCGCGGACGAAGGACCCGTCGAGCTTCAGCGCGGACACCGGCAGCCGGCTCAGATACGCCAGATTCGAGTACCCGGTCCCGAAGTCGTCGATGGCGATCCGCACCCCCATGTCGCTGAGCGCCTGGAGCGCCTGGAGCGGGCGGCCCGCGGAACCCATCACCGCGGACTCGGTCAGCTCCAGCTGGAGCAGATGCGGCGCGAGCCCGGTCTCCGCCAGGATCCCCGCCACATCCGCGACCAGGTCGGAGTCCCACACCTGGCGCACCGCCACATTGACGCTGACGAACAGCGGGGGCGCCTCCGGATGGTCTTCCTGCCACCGCTTCGCCTGCCGACAGGCGGTCCGCAGCACCCACTGCCCGAGCTGGACGATCGACCCGTCCTCTTCGGCAATTCCGATGAACCGATTCGGCGTCAGCGTGCCGAACTGCGGATGCCGCCAGCGAACCAGCGCCTCCACCCCGTGCGCGACCCCGTCCGCAAGGCCCACCAACGGCTGGTATTCCAGCTCGAACTCGCCCCGCTCCACCGCGGGACGCAGCGTCGAGGCGAGCGCCTGACGGGTCATCCGGTGCGCGTTCCGTTCGGGGTCGAAGAAGGTCCAGCGGGCCTTTCCGTCCGCCTTGGCCCAGTACAGGGTGGTGTCCGCGGCCTGCATCAGCCCGGTGGCGGAGGTGCCCGCCACCGGGCGCTCCACGACTCCGATCGAGGCGGAGAGCGACAGCCGCTGGCCGGCGAGGTCGAACGGCTGCTGCAGCGCGGCGAGCACGGTCCTGGCGAGGTCGGCGAGCTGTTCCGTGCCCGTCGAGTCCTCGACGAGGATCGCGAACTCGTCGCCGCCGAGCCGGGCCGCGAGGTGCCCGCCGCCCGGGCCGCCCCTGCCGCGCCCTTCGCCCCGGTGGGCGCCTGACTCACCCCGGCGGCCCTGGCCGCCCCCCGCGGCCGCCGCGCACTCCGACAGCCGTGCGGCGACCGCGGCGAGCAGCCGGTCGCCGACCCGGTGGCCGAGGGTGTCGTTGACCGCCTTGAAGCCGTCGAGATCCAGGTAGCACAGCCCGATCCGGCCCGTGGACCCCTCGTCGTACGCCGATGACTCCAGCGCCGCCGTGAGCCGCTCGAAGAACAGCGTGCGGTTGGCCAGCCGGGTCACCTGGTCGTGCATCTGGAGGTGGCGCAGCCGGGCGCGCAGCTCCCGCCGGTCGCTGATGTCGGCGACGGACAGCAGGACCGTACGGCCGTCGCCGGCCATGGGGGTCACCGTGATCTCGGCCCACAGAGGGCGGCCGTCCGGGTACTTGAGGCGGCGGGTGCAGCGGAACCGGGAGCGGCGGCCGCGCAGGACCTCGCGGTAGGCGTGCCAGGTGCGCCCGTCAGAGGCGACGTCGACCAGTTCGGCCGCGCACCGGCCTTCGAGGGCGGGCGGCTCGGCGTCGAGCAGCGCGGCGAGCGCGTCGTTGGCCGAGACCACCAGGCCCTCGTGGTCGACGACGGCCATCGCCATATGGGCGGCGTTGAAGGCGGCCCGGTAGTCGGCGGCCGCGGAGCCGGCCGGGCGGCGGTCCGCGTCCCGGCCGTCGGCGGCCAGGTACTGGGCCGCGCGGCAGTCGACCGCCAGACAGCCGGCCGCCCGGGTCTGCCGCTCCTCGCCACTCTCTGTCACTGAAATCAGCGTGCCGACGGGCACTGCGACTCCCGCCGTCCCTGGTCCTTCGGAGAATCCGCTCACCGCTCACTCCCGCAGTGCAGTTGAGTCGTACAGGGCCGTTCACATGGGGTCGGGAAAGGCTGGCCAGGTCGAACTGGGGGAAATTGTGCCGAGCATAGAGGCTTGTCCGGCAGCCCTTCCAGCCTCTCACCCCTCGGGCGGACTGCCCCCGAACAAGGGACGATCGTTTCTGCACAGCTGAGAGCGGGGGCTATCCCCGTACTGACTGAATGTGACGTTCCGTGAATCGTCGGAGTGTCGCCGGATGTCCCTCCCTGACGCTCGCTGATCCACGGTCTCGGCTCGGTGTCGGGCGGATGTCGGCTCGGTCACCCAGGCGGGGCAGCGGAACAGGGCAAATAGCGACAATTCGGCACAGGCTGGGAGAGGTGTCCCTCGTTTCCGCAGCCGGAGGTCCATGTGGAGGGTCAGCATGCACCCGTGGGAACACCCGAGGGGGTGGAACTCACGCGATTGCGCAGCGCCGCGGCCGCCTTCACCTCACTGGTCGCCCTCGCCGCCATGTCCCTGGTGGCCGGACCCGCGGCGGCCGGGAGCTCCTCCGAACCCTGCGAGCTGCGCCGCACCGGCGTCCACCACTCGCTCGGCCTGGACTCCTGGAACTCTGCCTACCCGAGGCCGACCGCCGTGCTGGACGCGGTCATGGTCTTTCTGGCGTTCCCTGACTCCACCCCCCGTCACCAGCCGCGCGAGCTGGCGGCCGACCACTTCCCGGCGACCGCGGAGTTCTTCCACCACGCCTCGTACGGACAGTTCGAGCTGCGCGCGCATCCGCAGCGGCGGTGGGTGACGATGCCCAGGCCCTCCACCGCATACGCGATAAAACGGGACTGGGAGCCCGAGGGGCGCAGCGCCTATCTGCGCGACGCCCTCGCCGCGACCGACCCGGAGGTCGACTACTCCCGCTACGACATCGTCTATCTCGTGGCCGACCCGGACGCACCGGGCGTCGACTCGGACGCCACGAAGGTCGTCAACTTCGAACGCCCCCTGCGTGCGGACGGCGTCGACATCAGAAGGGTGGTCACGGTCTTCGAACGCCATCCGCCGGACCGCCATGTGCTGGCCCACGAGACCGGCCATGTCTTCGATCTGCCCGACCTCTACCACCGTCCGGCGGACGGCAAGGGCGACTGGGACACCCATGTGGGGGACTGGGATGTGATGGGCAGCCAGTTCGGCATGGCCCCCGACCTGTTCGGCTGGCACAAGTGGAAGCTGGGCTGGCTGGGCCGCACGGCCGTGCGCTGTGTCACACGGACCTCGCTGCTCACCCTGGAGCCGATCGCGGCCGCGGCCGCGCCCGGCGGCAGCCTCGGCACCCGGCTCGCGGTCGTGCGGACCGGCCCCGACACGGTGCTGGCGATCGAGGCGCGCGGCGCGGCCGGCAATGACGAGGGGACCTGTACGGAGGGGGTCCTGCTGTACCGCGTACGGGCGGCGGCGGCCTCGGGCGACGGCCCGGTCCAGGTGATCGACACCCACCCGGAGACCGAGGCATGCTGGGACGAGTCCGTCTACCCGCCGCTCGCGGACGCTCCGCTGGGCGTCGGCGAGACCTTTACGATGCCGGGTGCGCCGGGGGAGCGGACCCGGGTGGAGGTCGCGGACCGGACGCGTACGGGCGCATGGACGGTCCGGATCAGCATGGTCTGACGGTCGCTGCAAGAAGGCCCCTCGCGCGATGCGAGGGGCCTTCTTGTCGTCTGTGCGCCGCCAGGGACTCGAACCCCGGACCCGCTGATTAAGAGTCAGCTGCTCTAACCAACTGAGCTAGCGGCGCCTGCTGACGTCGTAGACCTTAGCATCCTGATCGGCGGGAGGAAAAATCGATACCCGGACCTCATCGGCGCAGGCCGTGCGCACGGCCCGGACGGCTGCCCAGACGAGCACCTCGGGCCCCGGCAGCCAGGGGTGCCGGGTGTCCGGGGCCACCAGCCAGCGCGGCCCGGCGGGGTCCGCCGGAGTCAGCGGCGGAACGGTCACCGCGTCCCCCGCGCCATGGCAGATCAGCGGCGGCACGCTGTCGCCCCACGCCTCCCAGCGCAGCAGGGACGGCAGCCGCTGGGCCGCTCCGGGCGCGGCGAAGAACAGCATCCGCCCCCGGTGCACGGCCGCGGGGCCCGATCCGGGGCCCTCCTCCCAGAGCCGGTCGAGCATCCGCCGTCCGAAGACCGCCGGCACATTCACCACGTCGAAGACCGTGCCGCAGGGCAGCGCGGCGGGCGCGGTCGGCTGCGTCCGCCACGCCCAGAGCGCACCGCTCGGGCATGCCGCGGCGGAGGCCAGCCACTCCGCCCCGGGGGCGGTGACCTGGCCGACGTGAAGGGGGGTGTCCGGGAGCACGGCAGACGAGGTAGTCATGGCTCCAAGATCTACCGAGAGTGAGAGGCCGGTTTCTGAGAGTTGGAAAAACGCGGACAGGGAGGGGTGGGAAGGGGTATCTTGCCCCCCGGCATATGCGGGGCTGCGGTGCCAGCGGCGTAGTGCCGCACGGGTGTGCGGCCGCTACGTCCCGCGGGGGCGCGCTCCAGCGGATCGCGATGTGACAGCGTGACAGCGTGACGGCGCGACGGCGTCACGTCTACGGCGTCGGGCCTACGAGGTCCCGTGCCGGAGCAGATCGCGCCCGAACTCGATCATCTTCCGGGCGTAGTCCTCGGTCCACTCGGCACGGGCGGCGATGTCCGCGGCGGTGAGCCGGTCGAACCGCCGGGGATCGGCGAGCTGCGCGGCGGCGACGGCCTGGAACTCCATGGCCCGGTCCGTCGCGGCCCGGAACGCCAGCGTGAGCTCCGTGGCCCGCGTCAGCAGCTCGCGCGGATCCTCGATCGACTCCAGATCGAAGAAGTGCTCGGGATCGGCGGCGGCCTCCGCAGGCTCGAAGAGCAACGGCGCCGGCCGCAGCCTGCGCTCGCCCCGCTCGGATTCCGCCATGCGCACTCTCCTCCTCAACCCACACCACGGAAGATCGCCCCCGCCGCCTCTTATTGTCCCGCCCACCGCAAGTGCGCGTCGCGCCGCCCCTTGCCGGGGCGGAGGAGGCTGCCCGTCCGCGCGGGTTGCGGTAACTGGGCAAGCCCAATCCCAGCCCCGCCTGGGGTACCCCTGGGGGCACCTCCCAGCGGTAGCTGGGGGAGGTAGCTGGGGGAGTTTGAGTCCCGGGGGTCCGGGGCGGAGCCCCCGGGAAACTGGGGTCTGGGGGCGGAGCCCCCAGACTCGGGAAGTGGGGGTCCCCCTACGCCCCAGGGCGTAGGGGGGGAGGGGTGGGGGAACCACCCCCCTCAGCCCGCCCACCCCACCCGATGCTCTCCCAACCGCGCCAGCACCGCGTGATTCGCCTCCCACCCGTCGGGGAACTTCACCGTCACCCCCAGCTGCACCGGCTCCGTCGACGGATGTTCGTCCAGCAGGTCCGTCACCCCCGCCCGGCACACCACCACGCATGCGTGCCGGTGCCTGGACGTCAGCACGCACAGCCGGCCGGTCTCCAGGTGGAACGCCGTCGCGTCGGGACGCCCCGACAGCGGATGGAGCACGACTGTGACGTCGAACTCCCGCCCCTGGAGACGGTTCGCCGTGTCCACGGTGACCCCGCTGACGCCCGTCTCCGCCAGCGCCGCCCGCACCGCCGCCGCCTGATCGCGGTGGGCCGTGCCGACCGCGACCCGGTCGGCGGTCACCGGAACCGGCTCCGGGGAGCGCTCGCTGGTCGCCGCCGCCCCGCGGTCCAGCAGCCGGCGGACGACCCGGGCCACCGCCCGTACCGCCTCGGGGTCCGTACGCGGCGTGTGCCGGGCGGGCAGCTCCAGCAGGCCCCATCCCGACTCGGCTGCCTCGTCCAGCACCCGGTCCGCCGCGGAGCCGTCCGAGGCCGTGCCGAAGGCCAGCCGCCGGTCCTCGTGCCGCGTCCCGCTGCGGAACGGCGTGTACGGGTAGAAGGCGTCGGACACCAGCGGCGCGGCCGACGCAGGCAGTCGCCACGACACCGGGAGCCGGTGCTGCGGCAGATCGGGGTTGTGCGCGAGCAGGGTGGAGACCGCACTGGCGGACGGGTCGTACGACAGCCCCGCCCACTGCTCCGCGCCGACGATCGAGAAGGGGTCGAGCTGCCCCGGGTCGCCCACGAACAGCGCACGCTCGAAGAGCCCCGCCACGGCGAGCAGCGCGTCGGAGCGCATCTGGTACGCCTCGTCGACGATGGCGTGCCGCCAGGGCTCCGCGTTCTGCACATGCGCCCACTTCGCGGCCGTCGAGATCACCACGTCGAGCCCCGCGAGATCGGCGGCCTTGGCGGAGGTGCGGACGTTGTCGAGGCCGTCGAGCGCCTTGTCGTACGGGTCGGGGTCGCTGCTGTGCAGCCGGCCCACCGGCAGCTGCGGGTCCTTCTCGGCGAGCCGCAGCACGAGATCGTCGACCTGCGCGTTGGTCTGGGCGATGACCATCAGCGGCCGCCCCGCCGCGGCCAGCTCCCGTGCGGCGCGCACCACGAGCGTCGACTTGCCGGCTCCGGGCGGTGAGTCGACGACGACGCCGCGGTGCGGGCTGTGCAGGGTGTCGGCGAGGATCGCCTCGGTGGCGCGTGCGGCGGCAGCGCCCGGATCGAACGCCTTCACCGGTCACCTCCCGCGTCCCCCGCCGCCGCGGCGGGCGCCGCCCGCCCGCCCGGTGCCGGCACGCGCACCGTACCCGCCCGCCTCACAGCAGGTCCTCCGCCGTCACCGCGTCCGGAAGCTCCGGCTCCGCCGTCGGCGGGCCGCCGTGGGTCCATGGGGTCTCCTCCGGGTCGGGCAGCTTCGGGCCGCCCCTCTGGTCGTGTGCGAAGAGCGTCCAGACGATCCGGTCGCCCTTGTCGGGCACGGAGCCCTCGGCAGGCTCCTTGGACCGGCCCATGCGGTCGGTGAGCCGCAGCACGAGCGAGCCGTCCGCCTCCCGGCCGACGAACTCCGCCGTCTGCGACTTGCCGTCGGCCAGCACGCGGAACACCTTCGTCCCCCTGCCGGAGCCCGCGCCTTCACGTCCGGCAACGCCGCCGTCGCCGCTGCCGCCGTCGTCACCGTCGCCGCCCAGATGCGGCCGGTCGTCCGTGCGGACCGTGACCAGCGGTCGGGGGCTCGGCCGCTTTGACTCCGACCAGGCCATCACCACTTCCGTCACCTCCGACGCGAACGCCTCCCCGGCGAGCCTGCGTCCGGCCATCACCAGCGGGTCGTCCAGGGCCTCCTGGGCGTCGAGCTGGGTCTGGGCGGTCTCGCGGGCGGCCAGCTTCTGCGCCGCGGTCACCGCGTCGTCCCGCCGCGGCTGGGGTGGCTCGCCCGCCCGGATCCGGTCGCGGTGCCCCGTGAACGACCACCGGTCGCGTGTCCACCGGGCGTCCGCCCGCGGCCCCTCCGGAAGCTCCCGCAGCAGCTCGATGCACCGCCACACCGCCCGCCACGTGGGCCGCAGCTGACTCTCCAGGAGCTCGCGGATCTCCCGTTCCGCACGGGTCAGCTCACCCAGCCGCGCATCCGCCGCCGCTCCGTCCTCCGCGGCCGCGAGGGCCATGCGCGCCCGGTCGTAGCGCTCCATCGCCGGGGCGAGCAGCCGGTTGTCGAACGCGGGGTCGGTGGCGGGCCCGGCCGGCGGACACAGCAGCTGTCCCGCGGAGTCCCGCGCCAGCTCCGCGCGCAGCGCGGCCTCCGCTCCCGACTCCCCTTCGGGGGGATCGACCCAGGCGAGCAGCGCCCCCAGGTGCTGGTCCTCCAGATTCGACTGGCCGGTGGCCCAGTGCCGGTTCAGCAGGTCCGTCGCGGCGAGCAGCAGCGAGGAGCCCGGCACCCGCGCCCGCTCCCCGTAGTGCGTCAGCCAGCGGCCGAGCAGCGGCACCCGGGGCGGCGCGGGATAGGGGGCGTCCGGGTCCTGCTCCGCGGTGCGGCGGAAGCGCATGGAGCGGCCCAGCAGCCGTACGTACTCCACGCCCGCGCGGCTCGGCACGATCAGCTGTGGGGCGTTTGCGCACAGCTCGGTCTGGACCGTGATCCGCTTGCCGGTCTCGGGGTCGGTCTCCTTGCGTTCGGCGGGCTCCACATCGTCGGCGTACGCCTCCAGGTGGGGGAGCACCGCGTCCGCGAGCTGCGCCAGGAACGCGGATCGCAGATCCCGGTCCCGCGGCTGCGGCACCGCCAGCAGCCGCGGCTCCTCCGGGTCCGTCCCCACCAGCGCCCCCAGCGGCGCACCCGCCTCACCGGCGGTGGTCAGCGGTACGAAGACGAGGGGCCGGTCCGACAGATGCCGGTGCCGCACGGTGGCGAGCGGCTGCGCCCGCCCAGACTCGACGGCCTCCAGCCGGGCGAGCGCGGAGATCAGCGACATCAGCCCCGCACCTCCCCGCCGATGCCGGAGGCGGCTCCCGGCCACTCCGGCTCGCGGCCGCCCGGCGCGTCCACCGGGCCATCCGCGTCGCCGGGCGGGTGCGCGGTGGACGGGTGCGCGGTGGACGGGCGCGCGTCTCCGTGCGTGTCCCGGTGTATGTCCCGGGTGGGCCCGGCTCCGGAGGGCGCGCCTCGGGCGTCTTTCGCGCGTGCGGGCTCCGGCTCCGCCTCGCCCGCGGCCGGAGCCGGGACGCCTCGCACGCCGGGGTCGCCGGACGCCGTCCTCACCCCGGCGCCGTCCGCCGCCCCGCCGCGTGTGTGCGGCGGCACGGGGCTCGCGGGTGCTGCGGGGGCGGTCGGCTGCCCGGGGGCCGGCGGTCCCGCTCCGTGCCCCGCGGCGGTCAGCGCCTCCGCCCGCAGGGCCGCCGCGCGCCGCAGCGCGGCCACCGCCGGGTCGTCCGGGTCGCCCGAGGCGCCGCGGGCCGCCGACAGCACGGCCCCCACGGTCGCAAGGCCGCCCAGCTCGCCCCGCACGCCGCGCCCCAGCGCCGTCACCGCACCCTCCGAGCGGGCCCGGTCCCGGCAGTGGAAGGCCAGTTCGCACGCGGACAGGCACTCGGGGGCGTACACCGCGGACACCGACTCGACGGCCGTGGCCAGCTCCTTCGCCGACTGGTCCAGGTCAAAGCTCACGTCCGCCGGCAGCGCGGCGGCGATGTCCTCGATCCGGGTCATCCGGGCCAGCTGGCGGCGGGTGACGGAGAGCTGCTTGCGTACGTCCACGACCGATGCCGTCGGCACGTTCGAGAAGTCCTTGGGGCAGACGAGCAGCACCGACGTCGCCACGCGGGCCCCGTCCGTCATGGCCGCGATCCGCTCCAGGGCCAGTGCGTACACCGCGGCCTGCCGGGCGGCGGCGCCGACCTTCGACGGGTCGGCGGCGGCGTCGATCATCGGAAAGGACTTGATCTCCACGACCGTCCAGCAGCCGTCGGGCCGGACCACCACCGCGTCCGGCTCCAGATAGGCGGGCGATCCGGCCACCTCCAGGGCCAGCATCGGGTGGTCAAGCAGCGTCCATGCGCCAGCCTCCGCCCCGGCCGCCGTGGCCTCCCGCAGCGCGAGCGAGGTGCGCGCCGCGCGCCCCTGCGGGCCGGCGGCGGTCAGATCGGGGGTGCGGACCTCGCCGGGGGAGTCCGCGCCCAGCAGCCGCAGCAGCTCCGCACCGCCGTCCGCCTTGACCTTCGCCTCGAAGGCGTTGCCCCGGATGAACGCGAACTGCGACTGCCCGAAGGCCGCGGGCGACCCCAGCGCCGCGGCGAGCGCGGCCTTGTCCACTCCCGCGCCGTCGAGCAGCGCGCGGCGGCGGCAGCCGGGGTTGGCGGCGAGGGCGGCCAGCGCGCGGGCGTCGAGCGGATGCGGCTGCGCGCCGGGCCCGCGCAGCTCAGCGAGCCGCTGCCGGAGCGCTGTCGTCGGCGCTGCTGCCGCCGCCGTCGGCTGCACGGAGACGGCCTGGGCCGAGGGGGCCTGCGCCGACAGCGGCGGCAGAGACCGCTGCGGATTCCGCTTCTGCGGCGCCTGCGGAGGAGGCCCGCTGTCCAGGGATTCGCTCACCCGCCGAAGTCTCGCATCCGTCACTGACATCGCGGGAGTTCGCCTCGGCGCCGCCGGGCTTCGCCCGCCGCGGCCGCACGGCGCTCACCCGGTCGAGGACCCGCAGCGCGGGCCGCGTCAGCAGCGCGCCGGCTCCCATGACGGCGGCTCCGGCGACAGCGTCGAGGAAGTAGTGGTTGGCGGTCCCCATCACCACGACAGTGGTGAGCAGGGGATAGCCGACGGCGAACGCCTTGGCCGGGGCGGTGCGGCCGTGCCGCCAGAGGATCACTCCGCACCACAGCGCCCAGCCCACGTGCAGGCTCGGCATCGCCGCGTACTGGTTGGTCATGCCGCCCAGGCCGCGCGGGGCGCTCGCCTCGCCGCCCCACCAGCCGTACGAGCTGAACTGCGCCATCGTGTCGACGAAGCCGTGCGTGGCGTCCAGCAGCCGCGGCGGGCAGGTCGGCGTCAGCGTGAAGCCGACGAGGCCCAGGAGCGTGGAGATCATCAGCCAGGTGCGGGCGGCGCGGTAGCGGGCCGGGCGGCGGCGGAAGAGCCAGATCAGCACGGCGGGCGTGACCAGGTAGTGCAGCGAGGCGTAGACGAAGTCCGCGGGTATGCCCAGGGCCGGGGTGGAGCTGAAGAGACGGTTCAGCGGATGTTCCAGATTGAGCGCGAGCGTCTTCTCGGCCCGGAGTATCGCCAGGCCGTGGTCGACCGCCGTCGTCACATCGCCGCGCGCCAGCAGCCGGCCGCCGGAGTACGCGGCATAGACCACGGCGATCAGCAGCAGCTCGGTCCACCAGCGGGGCCGTCGGCCAGCGGTCGCGTCATCCGGCACGGTCGCGTCATCCGGCACGGTCGCGGTATCCGGCATCCGAATGTCTCTCCATAGTCTGTTAAGGCAACTAACCGGCGATGTTCAACCGTACGACGTGTGAGCGTGTGCGCGATCAGTGGGCGGCCAACCTAGTGAGGGACGCTGGAATCCCCCCGGAGGTTGCCTCTCGTTCAGGTGAGCGATGATGGAAGGCCACCGGACGGTGAACTCCTCCGGACGCGAACTCTCAGGGAGAACCCCGTATGGCACCGCGCATCCTGCTCGCCCGGCATGGCCAGACCGAGTGGTCGCTGCTCGGCAGACACACGGGCAGGACCGACATCCCGCTGCTCGACGAGGGGGTGCGGGGCGCGAAGCTGCTCGGCGAGCGGCTCCACCGGGCCCCGTGGCAGGGCCTGCCGGGCGTCGAGGTGCGCACCAGCCCGCTGATCCGCGCCAGCGAGACCTGCGCACTCGCCGGCTTCGCGGACCGGGCGAGCCCCTGGGACGCGCTGATGGAGTACGACTACGGGGCGTACGAAGGGCTGACCACCGAGCAGATCCACGCTCAGCGCCCCGGCTGGCTGCTGTGGCGGGACGGCGTCCCGGACGGCGAGACCCTGGCGCAGGTCTCCGAGAGGGCGGACGCGGTGGTGGAGTGGGCGCGCTCGGCCGACCGCGATGTGCTGGTCTTCGCCCACGGCCATATCCTGCGGGCCATCGCCGCCCGCTGGCTGGGGGAGGACGTCTCCTTCGGCGCCCGCGTCAAGCTCGCCCCGACCAGCCTCTCGGTCCTCGACTGGGCATACGGCAAGCCGGCGCTCGCCCGCTGGAACGACACGGGCCACCTGGAGTAGGGCGCGCGCGTCTCGTACGCGGTGCGTGCCGCGGGCGCGCACCCGATGCGGCGCGCGGCTCCGGCCCGGTGTGCGCCTCGGAGCCGTAGCCCGTCCCCGGCTCAGATGTGCAGCTCAGATGTGCAGCGTGGCGGCGTGGCGGTCGAGGAAGGACGCCACGCCCCGTGCGGTGCGCTGCGGACCGAGAAGCCGCGCCGTGCCCGAGAGCATCGACTGAATCCGCGCGGACTGGACCTCGCCCACCAGGTCCAGCACCTGGTGGGCGGCGGCCGCCGCCTCGTCGGGCGCGCCGGAGCGGGCCAGATCGATGGCGAGCTCCGCCCGGTACAGCGCCAGGTTCCGGGTGAAGCGGCGGTTCTGCAGACTCGCCGCACGCGCGGCGTGCCGCGCCGCCCGCGGCCACTCGCCGAGCGCCGCCCAGCACTGCGCCTGGAGCGCCTCCAGCTCCGGCTCGCCGAAGAACGTCATCCACTCCGGGTCCGCCTCCGACGCGCCCCGCTCGAAGTAGCCGTGCGCCCGGGCGAGGGACGCCTCGCAGCCCATACGGTCCCCGAGCCCGGCCCAGCCGCCCGCCTCGCGCAGCGACAGCAGCGACAGCAGCCGCGCCGAACCCAGGCGTGCGGCCGCCCGCTGGCCCGCCTGTGCCGCGCGCACCGCTTCCCGGTGGCGGCCGGTGTCCCGCGCCAGGAAGGACGTATTGCAGAAGGCGTGCGCCTCCAGCGCCGCGTCTCCGGCCACGCGGGCCGTCGCCAGCGCCTCCGCGTAGTGCGAGCGGGCGTCCTCGAAGCGGCCCGAGTCATGCGCCAGCCAGCCGACGGAGATGGCGAGTTCGCCCGCGCCCACATGGAGCCGGTCCACGGTCGAGCGGCGGCTCGACGTCCCGGCGTCGAGCAGCGCGTAGGCGGCGCGCAGCGGCTGGGCCGCCTGCTCGTACAGCCGCTGCGCGCCGTGGCGGTCGTCGAGCAGCCGGATGCGGCGCACCGCCTCCTTGACGGCCATCACCTCCGCCTCGCCCACCTGCCGGGGAGGGGGCGCGGCCCCGGGCCCGAGCGTGAGCCCGAGAGACGTGGCCGCCGCGGTGGCGGAGCCGCCCGTCATAAATGCGCGACGCCGCACGTCGCTCTCCTCGTCCTCATCGATGTCGCCGTCCATGTCGCCGTCGAGTGCCGCCGGACGGGGCGGGCGCGCTGCGGCGGCCGCCCGGCCGCGCACTCTCTCCCGGGCCGTGAACCCCAGGTCCTGTAGGGTCAGGCCGGGAAACATATGCAGAAACACCCGCTCGTACGCGTAGTTGGGGCAGCGGATCTGGCCGGCTTCGACCCGTCCGACGTACCGTGCGTCGCACGCGACCTGCTCGCCGATCTCCCGGGCGGCCTTGCGCACCGCCGCCGCGAACTCTCCCGGCGAGCGATGGCCGCGCAGTCGGCGGAAAGCGAGATTGGGAACCGCCATGCCCGAGCCCTCTCGTGCGTAGAGCCGTGTTCCGGCGGAGCAAGAACGTACCTGTTGTGACGGCGCCCCCACCCAGGGTTTTGCTGTAAAACGGACATCTCGCCCGCGATCTGCCATGAACTGCCATCCTTTGCGGCGGTGTGCTGCCGTAGCCCTTGACGGATCCGTGCGTTGAACCTTGTGGAGTTCCCGTACGTGTCCGAGGTGCGGGCTCCGCTCGAGCAGAGGAGGCGATCCCCTTGTTGGAGGTCGGCATGGAGAGCCTGCAGAGCACGGCGAGTACGGAGAGCGCGGATTGGGCGGAGGGCGCGGAGAGCAGCGCCGCGCGGCGCGGGACCGCCCCGGACCGCGGCGAGCAGCCGGACCTGGTGACCGTCCCCGCCCGGCAGGGCCTGGAGGCGGTGGACATCCTCCGCCGGGTGGCGGCCCCCTCGGTGGGACCGGTGCTTCACGACGACGCGAGCGACACCCTCGGCTTCCTTGTGCCGCCGGGCACTGCGGACGGCTGGGACATGCCGGGCAGCGCCTGCACCCAGACCTCGGGCCGCGGCCTGCGCCTTCCGGCGGCCTCCCGCGCGGAAGGCGCCGACTGGCTGCTTCCCCCGGATGACACGGGCCCGGTCACGGACCCGGCGGTGCTGCGTCGGGCGCTGGGGGAGGCGGCGCGCCTGATCGAAGCCGCCGACAACTGCCGCTAGCCGTTCCCCGGGGGAGCCCAAGCCCGCGCCCCGGCGGCCCGCGCCGCACGGCGCCCCCGCCGGGGCCGATAATGAAGCCGTGGCAAAACGCACGCGCCGACACCCCCCGCCCCCCGCCCGCCGCGCCCCCGTCGACACCGGCCTCGCAGAGCTGGTGCCCGACCGTGACCGGCCCGGCGCGTGGGCGCTGCTCATCGACGGCGCGCCGCAGTCGCATGTCGACCTCGACGACCCGACGTATCTCTCCTTCGAGTACCAGCGGCGGCTCGGCCATGTCGTCGATCTCGCCGCTCCGCCCGGGCGGCCGCTGCGCGTCGTGCATCTGGGCGGCGGGGCGTGCACCCTGGCGCGCTATGTCGCGGCCACCCGGCCCCGCTCCACGCAGCAGGTGGTGGAGGTCGACGCGGCGCTCGTCCAGCTGGTCCGCGCCCAGCTGCCGCTGGACCCGAAGGCGCGCATACGCATCCGGACCGCGGACGCCCGCGCGGGCCTCGGGAAGACGCCGGACGCCTGGGCGGATCTGGTGATCGCAGATGTGTTCAGCGGGGCCCGCACCCCCGCGCATCTGACAAGCGTCGAGTTCCTCGCCGAGGTGCGCCGGGCGCTTCGGCCCGGCGGCTGGTACGCGGCCAATCTCACGGACGGCCCCCCGCTGGCCCACCTCCGCGCTCAGGTCGCCACCGCCGCCGCGGTCTTCCCGGAGGTTGCGCTCGCCGCGGACCCGACCGTGCTGCGGGGACGCCGCTTCGGCAACGCCGTGCTGCTCGCGGCGGACGGTCCGCTGCCCGTCGCCGAGCTGACCCGCCGTGTCGCGACCGATCCGCACGCGGGGCGCGTCGAACACGGCCGCGCCCTTGTCGACTTCACGGGCGGCGCGCCCCCGGTGACCGACGAGGGCGCCCAGGACTCCCCCGTACCGCCGCCCGCGGTGTTCCAGTAGCCGGTCAGTCAGTCAGCCCCGTCAGCTTGCCGGAGCCCGTCGGAGCCCGTCGGGGCTCGCCCGGGCCCGTCGGCCGCTGCCGGACCGTCACCGCTCGTCGATCTGCACCCGCGGCGCGGTGTCGTGCCATGTGCAGAACACTGACACCTCGCGTCCGTCTTCGGTGAAGGTCACCCGGATCCAGGTCGGCTGCTTCCAGACCTGCATCTGCCAGCCCGCCGCGGGAGTCGCCGACACCAGTTCGGCGGAGGTCTCGCCGAGGTCGAAGACGACGCGGCCGCCGTCGACCGTGTAGCCCTTGACGTTCCCGGAACTCCCGGAGGGGGCGGAGGAGGATGCCGGGGAAGTGGCAGAGGGCGGCGTCGCCTTCTCCGGCTTCGCCGGGGCCGGCGACGTCGCCGGGCCGGACGGGTTCGGCGACGGGGCCGACGGGCCGGGGGACTTCGGCGGGCGGCTTGTCGACGAGGCCGCCGGCGCCGGGGTGTTCCCCACCGCCGCGGAGCCGTTCGTGCCGTCAGTGCCGTCCGAGGCGGCCGAGTCTCCGGCGGGCAGCGCCACCGCGCGCGGCGGGTCGTACGCCGTCCCCGCCATCACCGTATGAACGCCCCACCAGGACAACGCCGTCGCCGCCCCCGTGGACAGCGACCACGCCAGGGCATGGACAAGACCTCTCCGCACGCGGCCCATACTGCACCACGGGCCTCACCTGCACCACCGTCACCATCGTCGTCCCACAAGGGCCCCCTGTCCCCCGAATGGCGTACGGTGCCGCCCATGGCAAGTGTGCTCGTGGTCGAGGACGACCAGTTCGTGCGCTCCGCCCTCATCCGGCATCTCACCGAGGCGTCCCACACCGTACGGAGCGTCGGAACGGCCCTTGAGGCGCTGCGCGAAGTGGCCCATTTCCGTTTTGATCTGGTCATTCTCGATCTCGGACTGCCCGATCTGGATGGGTCGGAAGCGCTGAAGATGCTGCGCGGCATCACCGACGTACCCGTGATCATCGCGACCGCGCGCGACGACGAGACCGAGATCGTACGGCTCCTCAACGACGGCGCGGACGACTACCTCACCAAGCCCTTCTCCGTGGAACACCTCTCCGCCCGGATGGCCGCCGTGCTCCGCCGGGCCCGCTCCGCGGGGGACGCCCCGCCGCCGCGCGTCCTGCAGGTCGGCGGGCTCAGCGTCGATCCGCTGCGCCGCCAGGCCTGCCTGGACGGGAGGGAACTCGATCTCACCCGGCGCGAGTTCGATCTGCTGGCCTTTCTCGCCGGACGCCCCGGAGTGGTCGTACCGCGCAAGGAGCTGCTCGCCGAGGTGTGGCAGCAGAGCTACGGCGACGACCAGACCATCGACGTCCATCTGAGCTGGCTGCGCCGCAAACTCGGCGAAACCGCCGCACGCCCCCGCTATCTGCACACCCTCCGGGGTGTGGGAGTGAAACTGGAGCCCCCGAGGTGAGACCGCGATGAGATGGGCGCTGGTCAAGGTCGCCCTGGCGGTCACGACGATGGTCGTCGTGGCGTTCGCCGTGCCGCTGGGCATCGTCATCAAGGAGATGGCCAGGGACCGGGCGTTCTCCAACGCCGAACGGCAGGCCGCCGCCATCGGCCCCACCCTCTCCATCACCGCGGAACGGGCCCCCCTGGAGCGGGCCGTCGCCTCCACACAGGCGGGCGCGGCCGGGCGGATCGCCGTACACGTCCCGGCCTCGGGCGAGCCCGGCAGCCAGGCGCTGGAGATCGGCACCCGCCGGGCCGCGCAGCAGGACCTGGCGACCGCGCGGCGTCTGGGCCGCGCCTCCGTCAGCGAGGTGTCCGGGGGCTCCGCGCTGCTCCAGCCCACCGCCATCGCCTCCGGGGAGATCGCCATCGTGGAGGTGTTCGTGCCCGAGGGCGATGTCGCCGCGGGCGTCATCACGGCCTGGCTGCTGCTCGCGGGCGTCGGCGTCGCGCTGATCGTCGGCTCGGTCGCGGTGGCCGACCGGCTCGGCGCCCGGATGGTCCAGCCGGCCCAGCGGCTGGCGGGCGCGGCCCATGCCCTGGGAGAGGGCAGGCTCGGCGCACGCGTCCCCGAGGAAGGCCCCGCCGAACTGCGTTCGGCGGCCGTGGCCTTCAACTCGATGGCCGATCAGGTCGTTCAGCTCCTCGCCAGCGAACGCGAACTGGCCGCCGACCTCTCGCACCGGCTGCGCACGCCGCTCACCGTGCTCCGCCTCAACGCCGCTTCCCTCGGCGACGGACCCGCCGCCGACCAGACCCGGTCGGCCGTCGAGCAGCTGGAGCGCGAGGTCGACACCATCATCCGCACCGCCCGGGAGGCCAAGCCGCAGACCGCGGCCACCGGGCCCGGCGCGGGCTGTGACGCCGCCGAAGTCGTACGGGAGCGCATGGACTTCTGGTCGGCGCTCGCCGAGGACGAGGGGCGCAAGGTGCGCGTCGCGGGCGTGGACCGTCCCGTGCGCATCCCCGTCGCCCGACCCGAACTGGCCGCCGCTCTCGACGCGCTGCTCGGCAACGTCTTCCGCCACACCCCGGAGGGCACGGCCTTCTCGGTCGATGTGCACAACGGAGAGGACGCGGTGATCGTGCTGGTCTCGGACGCCGGACCGGGCATCGCCGACCCCGAGGCCGCGCTCGCTCGCGGCCACAGCACCGGCGGGGACGGCTCGACGGGGCTCGGTCTGGACATCGTGCGCAGGGTCGCGGAGTCGACGGGCGGCGATGTGCGGATCGGCAGCTCGGTGCTCGGCGGCACGGAGGTGCGGATCTGGATCGGGCTGGACTCCTTCGGCGGCCGTGCCTCCCGGGAGGCACGGCGCAGGACGAGGCACCGCGGGAGCGCCGTACGCCGCCGCAAGCGCGTCCCGGCCTGAGCCGCGGGAGCGGGCGTCGCACAGGGTCGCTGACCCTTGGGCGATCTTTAATCGGGTCCCATGCCTTCCTTAAGCGGAACCTAAGACTTCCAACTGCCGCCTTGATGCTGGCATTTGTCCGTTCCGAGATCGCTAGCGTGCTGTCGCACCACCCCCCACTTCCGCACCACAGAGGCAGGCACGCATGGGCAGCAGTACGCACCGGCGCAGGGCGAGCGGCACCGCCAAAGCCATCGGGGCGGTCGTCGCGGCAGCGGTGATCGGCGGCGCGGCGTTCGCGTTCACCGGCACCGCGCAGGCGGCCTCCGTGGGCGCCGCGTACACCAGGACCAGCTCCTGGACCGGCGGCTACACCGGGCAGTACGTGATAGCCAATGACACCGACGCCGCGCAGTCCGGCTGGACGCTGGAGTTCGAACTGCCCGAAGGCACCCGGATCAGCTCGCTGTGGAACGGCGAGCACACCGTCGAAGGGCGGCGCGTCACCGTCCGGCCGGCGAGCTGGAACAAGGAGCTGCCGCCCGGCGCCTCCGTCACCGTCGGCTTTGTGACCTCAGCCGAGGGCACGGCGGGCGACCCGTCCGGCTGCCGTGTCAACGGGGCCGTCTGCTCAGCCGACCCGGACACGACGCCGCAGCCCAGCGGCCGCCCCACCGAGCAGCCCGCGCCGACGCAGACGCCGACCACGGACCCGACGCCCTCCGAGGACGCGACGGCCTCCGAGGACCCGGTCCCGTCGCCGACGGGCGACGTGCCCGGGGACGGCGGCACAGCGCGGGCCGCGCGGTTCGCCCCGTACGTCGACACGTCGCTGTATCCCGCGTACGACATGCTCGACACGGCGGCCAGGACCGGCGTCAAGGAGTTCAACCTCGCCTTCATCACCGCGGGCGGCGGCTGCACCCCCCTGTGGGGCGGCGTCACCGGCCTCGCCGACGACAAGGTCGCCGCCCAGATCGACGCCCTGCGTGCCAAGGGAGGCGACGTACGGGTCTCGTTCGGCGGGGCCGCCGGCCGTGAGCTGGCGCTGAACTGCTCCTCGGCCGACGCGCTGGCGAAGGCGTACGGCAAGGTCATCGACCAGTACCGGCTCACCAAGGTCGACTTTGACGTCGAAGGCGCGGCCCTGCCCGACACCGCCGCCAACTCCCGCCGCTCCCAGGCCATCGCCCAGCTCCAGAAGACCCACCCGGGGCTCGATGTGTCGTTCACCCTGCCCGTCATGCCCGAGGGGCTGACCCAGCCGGGCGTGGATCTCCTCGCCGACGCCGAGAAGAACGGGGTGCGCGTCGACGCCGTCAACATCATGGCGATGGACTACGGCCCCGCGTACAGCGGTGACATGGGCGAGTACGCGATCCAGGCGGCGATGGCGACGCAGGCGCAGATCAAGGGCGTGCTCGGGCTGTCGGACAAGGCCGCTTGGGAGACGCTCGCGGTCACCCCGATGATCGGCGTCAACGATGTGACCACCGAGATCTTCAAGGTCGACGACGCCACCCAGCTGGTCGGCTTCGCCCGCTCGAAGGGCATCGGCTGGCTGTCGATGTGGTCCTCGACCCGTGACAAGCAGTGCGCCGCGGGCGAGGTCGACTACGCCGACGCGACGTGCAGCTCGATCCTCCAGCAGCCGCTCGCGTTCACCAAGGCGTTCTCCGCGTACCAGTAGGCCGTACCAGCAGACCGCGTGGACAGCAGGCCGAGTTGGCCGTACCAGCTGGCCGCGTACCAGCAGGCCGA
The DNA here is from genome assembly GCF_026420845.1 of Streptomyces sp. PR69. Taxonomy (GTDB): domain Bacteria; phylum Actinomycetota; class Actinomycetes; order Streptomycetales; family Streptomycetaceae; genus Streptomyces. Next base: position 86,206 of record NZ_JAOWCB010000012.1, read on the forward strand.
CACCCGGGGCGCACCCCGCCCTCCCATGCTGCGCGTCCCGGCCGGGCTCCTTCCCCCACACCACCGGCCGGGACGCGCTCCTGCCGCACCCCGGGCTCAGGCGGTGTCGACACCGGCCGCCTTCAGCCGGCGGACCACCGCGTCCCAGCCCGGATCGGCGGGCTCCGCGGACCGCGCGCCCATGCCGCGGTCCTTGAAACCGCTGGACGTCGAGACGCACACCACAGGACCGTCGAATCCGGCGGTCGGCCGCCGTGCGCCGTGGGCGCGCAGCCCGGCCAGCCCCGCGGCGCTCGACAACTCGACCCACAACCCCTGGCGCGCCAGCTCCCGCTGCGCCGCGCGCATCGCCGCGTCGTCGACCGGCAGGGCCTCCCCGCCGCTCTCCCGTACGGCGACCGCCCCCCGATAGCCGCTCACTGAGCAGCTGATCGCATACGCGTCGGTGGGGCCGACCCGGACTTGGGCGGCGGGCAGGTTCTGGCGCAGGGCCGCGGCGAGCGGCGCCCCGGCGGCGGGTTCGCAGGCGAAGATCCGGGGAATACGGTGGGCCACGCCGAGCCGCCGCAGCTCGCTGAACCCCTTCCACACGCCGAACAGCAGCTCGCCGTATCCGGTCGGCACGAACACGGCCGCCGGGGCGCCGACTTCTTCGTGGATCTCGTAGGCGATCGTTTTGTAGCCCTCGGGGCCGAAGGGGTGGCCGGTGTGCGTGGGGGTGGAGTTGCTGACGGGGTGGAGCCCGAGCCGGTCGGACAGCTTCCGCAGCAGGGGCCAGCTCTCCTCCGGGGGCACGGGCAGCACCACGGCGTCATACGCCTGGAGGAACGACACGATGGCCGGGGGCGCGTCTACGGCGGTGAGCACCACGCACTTCAACCCCGCGCGGGCCGCGTACGCCGCCGCCGACGCGCCGTGGTTGCCGGACGAGGCCACGACGACGCCCTGCGCGCCGCTGCCGACGGCCGCGCTGACCGTGCAGCGGTTGAGCCGGTCCTTGTGGCTCCAGGTCGGATTGCGGGACTCGTCCTTGACGTAGACGCCGTCGCCGATGCCGACGAGGGGCGTTCGGCCCTCCGCGAGCCCCGGCGCGTGCAGCGGGGGCAGCAGGGGTGCGAAGCGCTCCAGGCCCTGGCTGCGGGGCGAGGGTGAAGAGCCGGACCGGGGGTCGAACAGCCCGGGGTGCGCCCGGTCGTAGGCGTAGTCCACCTCAAGGGGATAGGAGACCTCGGCGGCGCCGGTGGCCGGGCAGCCCGCGGTCAGCACGGGCCACAGCGGGAAGGTCACCGACCGGTCGCCCAGTGAGCGCTGTGCGGTCGCCAGGGAGTCATCCGTCGGGGAGCCGGCTGTTGCGTCCCCGTCGTGTGTCGTCGTGTCCATGGCTCCCATGGTCGCGGATGGGCGGCTCCGGCAGCATTCCTGTACGCACCAGCTGTGCGTACCAGCGCGCACTGGACTTAGGGGTGCGGGCCTGGGTCTCGTAGTCGACGTACACCGCGCCGAACCGCTTGCTGTAGCCGTAGGCCCATTCGAAGTTGTCCATCAGCGACCAGAGGAAGTAGCCGCGCACATCCGCGCCGTCCGCCATCGCACGCTGGAGGGCGGAGAGATGGCCGTGGAGATAGCGGATCCGGTCGGGGTCGTGGACCGAGCCGTCGGCGGCCGGCTTGTCGTCGTAGGCCGCGCCGTTCTCGGTGATCAGCAGGGGCAGGCCGGGGGCTTCGCGTGTGTAGTGCATCAGCAGCTCGTGCAGACCGGTCGGGTCGACGGGCCAGCCCATCGCGGTGCGTTCGCCGGAGGGCCGGCAGAAGGCGACGTCGTCCGCGGCGGGCCAGGGCGAGTGCGCGCCGCTGCCATGGCCGTCGGCGCTCCCGTCCGCGCCGCTGCGGTGACTGTCAGTGGCGGCCGCTACAACTGAGGGTGCGTAGTAGTTCAGGCCGAGCATGTCGAGGGGGTGGCCGATGACGGCCAGATCATCGCTGTGGACGAAGGACCAGTCGGTCAGGGCCGCCGTGTCCGCGAGGAGATCCCGCGGATACGCGCCCTGGAGCAGGGGCCCCGTGAAGACGCGATTGGCGACCGCGTCGATGCGGCGGCGCGCCTCCAGGTCCTGGGGCTTGTCGCTCCTGGCCCTGACCACATGGTGGTTGAGGCTGATGGAGAGCTGGGCGCTCGCGGGGAGTACGGCGCGCAGCGCCTGTGCGGCCAGTCCATGGCCGAGGTTGAGGTGGTGGGCGGCGCGCAGCGCGGCGACCGCGTCGGTGCGGCCCGGCGCATGGACGCCCGAGCCGTATCCGAGGAAGGCGCTGCACCAGGGTTCGTTGAGGGTGATCCACAGATCGACCCGGTCGCCCAGAGCTTCGGCGACGATACGGGCGTAGTCGGCGAAGCGGTGCGCGGTGTCCCGCTTTGGCCAGCCGCCGGCGGTCTCCAGCTCCTGGGGCAGATCCCAGTGGTAGAGGGTGAGCGCGGGGCGGATGCCGTGCTCCAGGAGGTCGTCGACGAGCGAGCGGTAGAAGTCGAGGCCGCGCTGGACCGCCGGGCCCCGGCCGGTGGGCTGCACCCGCGGCCAGGACACGGAGAAGCGGTAGGCGTTGACGCCGAGCCCGGCCATCAGCGCCACGTCCTCGGCACGGCGGTGGAAGTGGTCGGCGGCGATGTCCCCGGTGTCCCCGTTGAGGGTCCTTCCGGGGGTGTGGCTGAAGGTGTCCCAGATGGACGGGGTGCGGCCGCCCTCCCGTGCGGCGCCCTCGATCTGGTAGGCGGCGGTGGCGGTGCCCCACAGGAAGGAGGACGGAAAGCGGGCGGCGGCAGCGGTCATGGCGACCTCCGGGGTCGTCGGGGAAGGAGTGAGAGTTCGGGGGGGAGGGGGGACCAGAGGGGACCGTCAGCCTTTGACCGCTCCCTGCATGATGCCGCCGACGATCTGCTTGCCGAAGAGCACAAAGGCCAGCAGCAGCGGCATGGTGCCCAGCAGCGCGCCCGCCATGATCACCGACTGGTCGGGGATATAGCCGCGGCCGAGGCCGGTCAGCGCGACCTGCACGGTCGGGCTGCCGTTCTGGGTCAGCGCGATGATCGGCCAGAAGAAGTCGTTCCAGGCCATGACGAAGGTCAGCATCCCGAGCACCGCCATCGCCGGGCGGGCGGCGGGGAAGACCACATGCCACACCACCCGCCAGCTGCTCGCGCCGTCCACCCGGGCCGCTTCGATCAGCTCGGCGGGCAGCGCCTCGGTCAGGTACTGGCGCATGAAGAACACCCCGAAGGCGCTGACCAGGGTGGGGAGGATGACGGACTGCAGCTGGTCGGTCCAGGACAGCTCGGCGATCAGCATGTAGAGCGGTACGACGCTGAGCTGCGGCGGCACCATCATCGTGCCGATCACGACGAGAAGCAGGAGGTTCTTGAAGCGGAAGCGGAGTTTGGCGAAGGCGAAGCCGGCGAGAGTCGAGAACAGGACTGTGCCGGTGGCGATCGAGCCGGCGACGACGACGGTGTTCAGCAGGGCCGTGCCCATATTGGCGTCGGTCCAGGCGATCTCCAGGTTCTTGAAGAGATTGCCGCCGAACCAGAAGGGCGGGGGAGTCTGTGCGAGCCGTGTGTTGTTCCGGGAGGCGGCGACCGCCGTCCAGACGAGGGGGAAGAGGGAGCCGAAAGTGAACAGGGTCAGTACGGCATAGGTGAACCGCCCGCCGTGCAGCTGGCGTCCGGCCCGCCCGCGCCGCCGCTGGCGTCGCGGCGGTGGCGACTCGCCGCTCACCGCGCCCGCGTTGGCGGCCGTCTCATCCGTCAGCATGCCGTCCCCCTACGCACTCTTGCTCAGCCGGCGCGCGATCAGCCAGTTCACCGCGCCGATCAGCAGCAGGATCAGGAACATGGCCCAGGCGATCGCCGAGGCCCGGCCGAGATGGAGGTTCACCCAGCCCTGCTCGTACAGATAGAGCCCGAGCGTCTGGAACTGATGATCGGCCCCACCGGTCGCGCCCGCCCCGCCGTTGAACAGCAGCGGCTCGCCGAAGAGCTGGGTCGCGCCGATGGTCGACACCACACAGGTGAACAGGATCGTCGGCCGCAGCGACGGCACCGTCACATGGATGAACTGCTGCCAGCGTGACGCCCCGTCCAGCGCCGCAGACTCGTACAGATCGTTCGGGATGGCCTGCATGGCGGCCAGATAGATCAGCGCGTTGTAGCCCGTCCAGCGCCAGATGACGATCGTCGAGACGGCGAACTGGGAGGTCCAGTGGCCGTTCTGCCAGTCGACGGCGTCGATGCCGATGAGCCCCAGCGCCCAGTTGATCATGCCGTAGTCGCGGCCGAAGAGCAGGACGAAGACCAGGGTCGCGGCCGCCACCGACGTCGCGTACGGGGTCAGCGCGGCCACCCGGAAGAACATCGAGCCACGCAGCCGGTAGTTGAGCAGATGCGCGATGCCCAGCGCGATCAGCAGCTGCGGGACCGTCGACATCAGCCCGATGGTGACGGTGTTCCACAGGGCGTTCCAGAAGAAGTCGTCCTGGAGCAGCCGTGCGTAGTTGTGCGCTCCGGCCCACTCCATCTCGGTGGGCGCGGTCAGTTCGACCCGGTGCAGCGAAGCCCATCCGGTGTAGAGCAGCGGGAACAGGCCGAAGGCCAGAAAGAAGAGGAAGAAGGGGGCGATGAATGCGTACGGGCTCCACTTCACATCCAGCCGGTAGCGGCGGCTGCGCCGGGCGCGGCGGCGCTCCTCGGCCGCCGGGGACGGGCGGCGCGGAGCCGGGGTGCACGCCGCGCCCTCCTCCTCGGCCGAGGGCGGTGCGGCCGGTGCTTCACTCGCCATCGGTCACAGATCCAGCGCGTTGTCGATGGCCTTCACCGCGGCGTCCCAGCCCTCTTTGGGCGACCGGCCCTTCTGGTCGACCTGGAGCATCCCGATGTCCGCCATGTTCTGCGCGATGATCAGATCCTTCGGTCCGAGGATCTGCACCGGCACGCCCTGTGCGGCCTTGGAGAAGATCTGCCCGATGGGGGCGTTGCCGAAGTAGTCATGGGTGGCGTCGGAGACTGCGGGCAGCTCATAGGCGGCCCGCGCGCTGGGGAAGCTGCCGCGCTCGCTGAAGAGCCTCGCCTGCTGCTCCGGGGCGGTCAGCCAGGCGGCGAGCTTGGCGGCCTCCTCCGTGTGCTTGCCCGCCTTGGGCACGGTCAGGAAGGAGCCTCCCCAGTTGCTCGGCTTGGGAGCGGCGGCGACATCCCATTTGTCCTTGCCCGCGTCCCCGGCCTTGTCCTGGATATAGCCGAGCATCCAGGCCGGGCAGGAGACGGTGGCGAATGTGGCGTTCGCATAGCCCTGGTCCCAGGCGGGGGTGAACTGCTGCAGCTTGGCCGTCAGCCCCTCGGTGGCGAACGCCGCGGCGATGTCCCAGGCCTGCTTCACCGCCGGGTTCGACTTATAGACGACCTTGCCGTCCTTGTCGTAGAAGCGGGTCTCGCTGCTTCCGGTGATCGCGGCCATCACCCCTGAGGCGGAGTCCGTGAACGCCGCGCCCTCCGGGGCCTTGTCCTGGAACCGCTTGCCCGCGTCCAGGTACTTGTTCCAGTCGCCGGCCCACAGCGCCCCGACCTCCTCGCGGTCGGTGGGCAGGCCAGCCTTGGCGAAGAGGTCCTTGCGGTAGCAGATGCCCTGGGGGCCGATGTCCGTGCCGAGGGCGACGGTCCTGCCGTCCCCGGCCGTGCCCTGCGCCCACTTCCAGTCCAGGAAGGAGTCCTTGGAGACGCCGGGGGCCCTGCCCAGGTCGACCAGCTTGTCCGCCTGGGTGGCGGTGATCTCCGCGATGTTGTTGACCTCGACCGCCTGGATGTCGGCGAGACCGCTGCCGGTGCCCAGATGGGTCAGAAGCTGCGGGTAGTAGTTCTCGTTCCGCTCGATCGAGGTCTGCTTGATCTCGATGTTCTTGTTGAGCTTCATATATTCGTCGTAGAGACCGGCCTCCTTCAGGCCGAAGGCCCCGAAGACGCCCACGGTGAGGGTGATCTTCCCCTTGTCACTGTCGCCGTCGCCGGATCTCGCGGTGGGCTCCTCGGCGTCCTCGGCGCACCCGGTCAGCAGCCCTGCGGCGAGAGCGGCCGCGACGGCGAGCCCGGCGAGGGATACGGTCCTGCGCATTGCGTCCTCCTTGCGCCCTGACGTGCCGACCCCCCGGCCAACTGGCGTGCAGGACGTGCGGGTTGTGAATGAGTCAGGTACTGTGGGAGCGCTCCCATGTGCGATGTGTTGAAGGGTTGCGGCTCCCGGGGAGGGTGTCAAGGCACCGGACACGTTATGTTCTCGACCTGGGAAGCCTGGGGAGGCGGAGTTGGTGTCTCGGTCAATCCATACGCGAAACGGGGGACGGGGCACGGGCAGACCCACCCTCGAAGAGGTGGCCGCCCGCGCCGGAGTGGGTCGCGGCACGGTCTCGCGCGTGATCAACGGCTCGCCGCGGGTCAGCGAACGCGCACGGGCCGCGGTGGAGGCGGCGGTCGCGGAGCTCGGTTACGTACCCAACCGCGCCGCCCGCGCGCTGGCGGCCAACCGCACCGACGCCATCGCCCTCGTCGTGCCCGAGCCGGAGCACCGCTTCTTCGCCGAGCCGTACTTCTCCGAGATGGTCCGCGGTGTCGGCGAGGCCCTCGCCGACACCGATATGCAGCTGCTGCTCACCTTCGCCGGCAGCGACCGGGAACGCCGCCGCCTCGCCCAGTATCTGGCCGCCCACCGCGTGGACGGGGTGCTGCTGGTGTCCGTCCACGCTGACGATCCGCTGCCCGACATGGCCGCGGAGCTGGACATCCCGGCGGTGATCAGCGGTCGGCGCTCCGCCGGTGAGACGCTGGCCGCGGTCGACTCCGACAACTTCGAGGGCGCGCGCGGCGCGGTGGCCCATCTGGCGGAGCGGGGCCGCCGCCGGATCGCCACCATCACCGGACGCCTGGACGTATATGGCGCGCAGTGCCGTCTCGACGGCTACCGCCGGGCCCTGGAAGCGGCGGGTCTGCCCGCGGACCCCGAAATGATCGTCCCCGCGGACTTCACCGAGGAGGGCGGCCGTCGCGCGATGGCGGCCCTCCTCGACCGCCGGCCCGGACTGGACGCCGTTTTCGCCGCCTCCGACGTCATGGCGGCCGGCGCCCGCCAGGTCCTCCGCGACGCGGGCCGCCGCATCCCCGGCGATGTGGCCCTGGTCGGCTTCGACGACTCGGCCGTCGCCCGCCATATGGACCCGGCGCTCACCAGCGTGCGCCAGCCGATCGAGGAGATGGGCCGCACGATGGCCCGGCTCCTGCTGAAGCAGATCGAAACCCGCTCGCCGGAGCGCCCGCAGCTGGTCCTCCCCACGGAGCTGGTCGTCCGCGACTCGTCATAGGCCCGCGGGGTGCAGGCCCGCGCGGCTGAGGCTCGCCCGGCGTGAGCCCGCCCGGTACTCGCGGGATTCAGGCCCGCGCGGTTCAGACCCGCACGGTTCAGGCCCGCACGGCGTGAGCCCGCCTGGCATGAGCCCGCACGGTCAGAACAGCCGGGCGAAGATCCGCGCGCCGTTATGGAATCTGACGGTCACCCCCCGGTGGTCGACACGGGCCCCCGCCCGCACGGACCACCGCTCCACCCCGGCGACCTCCGCGCACCCCGCCCTCGCCACCGCCGCGGCGAACCATGCCTCGCCGTCGCCGCCCTTCGGCAGCTCACCGGCCCCTGCCGGCTTCCCCTCGACGGGCTTCTCGGGGTGCTCGTGCTTCTCCCCATCGGCCAACTGCCCGATGAACTGCCACCGTTCCTCCCGCCCGCCCCGCTCGACGACCACCCCGAACGGCAGCTCGCCAACCGCGGCCTCCGCGAGCGGCATCACGCGGGAGGCGTCGGTCTGGTTCTTCACAAGCTCGACGACGAAGTCGGCAAAGCGGGCCGGGCGCATATGAGTTCACAATCCTCGGGTATGACTCTCCGTGCCAGCGTCATACGCGGCCGGGCGTCACACCCCCGGAACTGATCACGCTCACCCGTTCGAGGGACGCACTCCCCTCAGGCGCGGCAGCGCAGCATCTCCAGCGGAGGGTTGGCCAGGCAGTCCGCCCAGAAGTCCGCACCGAACGCGCGCACTCCGGCGTCGGACACCTCCAGCGGGACCCAGGTCACCTCGCTGAATCCGGCCGCCCGCAGACACTTTTCGTAGACCTCGCGGCGCGGGCACGCGCCGATGAACGAGATCGGCGGGTCGAGCAGCGCCGTGATCCTCACGCGCGGTCCGGTCTCGATCTCCTCGCCGGTCGGCTCGCACAGAAAGCCGTACTTCTCCAGGGACGGCCCGTCGAAGCGGTAGTCGGGTGTCTGGGCGAGCACAAAGAACTCGCCGCCGGGCTTCAGGCTCCGACGCACATTGCGGCACATCCGCTCCATGGCGGCGATGTCCTCCGCGTAGTTGAGCAGCTGAACCCCCGTGGCGATGTCGAAGCGCCGCTCAAGGGGCCGCAGTTCGGACACATCGCCCACCTCGTAGCGCACACCCAGCGGATCACGCTCCTCAAAGGCCCGTGACGCGGCGACCATCTCCGTGGAGATGTCGATCCCGAGCACCTCCGCGGCCCCACGCCGCTTGAACTCCCTGCTGTAGAAGCCTGTGCCGGAGGCCAGATCCAGAACCGACTTGCCGCGCACATCCCCGACCATGGCCAGGAAGCTCGGCACCTCCCCGTACTGCGTCAGCGGCAGGGACTTGAAGCCTTCGAACGCCTCACCGATCTCGTCGTACTGCTGCATGCTCACCGCGCTGTCCTCCCCGTTGCTCGGTCATGTCCTCGGCCTCGACTCCCCCGGCTCCGGGGACGCGCCGCAGCCTCTGACGGGCAGTCTTCCTGCGTCCCGGCGGACGGTCGTACTGGCAGAAGCCACAAAGATGCGGACCTCGTCCCGGCTCCGTGTACGAGCGGATGTACGGCGTCGAGCGGATGCCGGACCCCTCGTTCATCGTGCTGCCTTCAGTGCGGCCAGGGCGTCCGCGAGGGCGACCACGGCGCGGGCGAGGCGCTGTGCGTAGGCGATGGCCTGGGTGAGGCTGCCGTTCGGGGGCTCCTCAAGAAGCCGGAACCCGGCCCGTGCGACGCTGCCGAGCGCGTTCGCCCATACGTCGTCGTTGTGCGGGTGGGCGGCCATCCCGTCCTCCACGGCGGGGGTGAGCTGCATGATGTGGCCGCGCATCCGCAGCGTCAGTTCGCACAGCCCGTCGTACGCCGGCACCTCGGCGGTGGAGAAGAGCAGTTGCTCGGCCTCCGTCCGCATGGCCGTGATGTCGAGCCCCATCGGGCTTGCTGCCCGGCTCATGCGTTGGCCTTCGGGGCGTGGTGGTGGTTGCGGATCTCCACGTTGCAGTCCGTCACGCGGGACCAGTCCCGGCGGCCCATGGCCTCGGCGCGCTGCTGGGCGAGTGCGGCGCAGACACCGCAGCCCGGCATTGGATCGGGCTGCTCGGCAGGCAGGGCAAGGGTGATCGGCGGATCCATGGTGGGCACTGTGAGCCTCCGCTGAGTGTGGCTGCCCCGCACGGGTGCGTGGCGTGTTCACGGGTAGATGGACGGGCTACCGCTGTCCACGACGGTAGGAGCCCAGTACGCAATGCGGCCAGCTGTGTGCATCAATGTGCGTACAACCATTTAGGCAGCCATTCAAACCGCCGTTGGTCTTGCCTCTTTCGTTCTCAGGGATGACAGTGGTGCACATCAGTGCACGATGGATGGAGGCCGGTCATGCACCTGCAGTTCATCGGTATCGACCCGGATACCGGCAAGAACGGGTCACCAACGGCTTGGGTGGACCTGGACAGCGCGGACATCGTGATCCAGGGCTATACGGCAGACGAGGAGACGCGGGCCGAGTGTGTCGAGAACACCGCGCCGGGGCACGTGAAGACCATCCCTGACCATGAGACCGTGATCCGTATCCCCGCACGCCTCGTGCCCGTACTGAGGGGGGCCTGTGATGTCGCAGAACGCACCCAGCTTTGACGAACTGATGGAGGCTGCGCAGCGCTCAGCCGTACACCTCGAAATGCGCGATCAGTATGCGGTCGGGGACGAAGCGGATGACTTCAGGACCTGGCTCAGCACAGGGCGGCGCGACGCGGACCCCGCCTCGGAGTACTGGGCGCCGTGGGTCGACATGGTCTCCCGCGCCGTTGCGCGTGGGGTTGTCGTGCGGCGAGCTCGTATCGTGTCCGAACCGGTCACCGACTACATCCGGTACGAGCACGCCGGAGCAGCTGTCAACGTACATGCCGGCGAGCTGGTGCGCTGGTTGCCTCGTCGGCGGGCCGCCGATCTTATGCTGCCGGGCGCCGACCTGTGGATCTTCGATGGGACGCAGGTCTTGTTCAACCACTTCAGCGGGGCTGGCGACTGGGGGAATCCGCCGATGGAGCTGCGCACCGAACCGAGCATCGTCAAGCAGTGCTCGGAAGCGTTCGAGGCAGTCTGGGAGCGTGCCGTCCCGCACGGCGAGTACGAGATCCACTGAACGGAAAGCAGCACTGGCCAGCTCATGTCCAACTCCCCGTCTTCCTCGGCCCAGGCCGCACGCGAGAAGGTGGCGCGGCAACTGCGCGACCTGAGGAGAAACGCCGGACTGACGGTCACTGAGCTGGCCTCCCAATGCGGCTGGCACCACTCCAAGACCTCCCGCGTCGAAAACGCCCGGACACCGCCATCGCCCACCGACATCCGCCTGTGGTGCCGCGCGACCGGCGGCACCGACCAGGCTGCCGACCTGATCGCGGCCTCCCAGCACGCGGAATCCCTCTTCCGCGAATGGCGGCAACGTGTGCGCACGGGCCTGCGGAAGCTGCAGGACAGCTACACCGAGCTGTACAAGGCGACGAAACTGCTGCGCGTGTACTCCCCGGTGCTGGTACCCGGGCTACTGCAGACCGAGGGGTACGCGCGCGCTCTGCTGAGTGCCAACGCCCGTCTCCTCGGCGTTCCCGACGATGCTGTCGAAGCCGCAGAGGCACGTCTGCGGCGCTCGCAGATCATTCACGAGCCCGGTCACCGCTTCGTCATGGTCATCGAGGAGGCGGTGCTCTACTACCAGCTTGGCGACGCGGACGCGATGGCCGCGCAGCTGGGCTATCTGCTCACCGCTGGGGCGCTGCCGACGGTCTCGTTCGGCATCATCCCGATGTCGACGCGCGAGCGGGCGCTGTGGCCACAGGAGACGTTCGATGTGCACGACGACACACTCGTGTCCGTCGAGCTGGTCTCCGCCGAGGTGAACATCACGCAGCCCTCCGAAATCGCCTTGTACGTCAATGCGTTCGAGCAGCTGCGCAGCATGGCCGTGTACGGGGCCGAGGCGCGCGCCCTCGTGCTGAAGGCCATCGAGGCGCTGGGCTAGCTGCTGCGGGTTCCGTCATGCCCCAGGGGCGCGGGCATGACGAAGGCCCGGCCTGCTTGTGCAGGCCGAGCCTTGATCCATCAGGGTGAGTAACGGGACTCGAACCCGCGACATCCTGGACCACAACCAGGTGCTCTACCAGCTGAGCTATACCCACCGCGACCGGTCCTTTTCCCGACCGGCCGAGAAAAAGTGTACAGGGTCCGGGAGGGTGCTCGCGCCCGGGTTTCGGATCGGGGGGTCTGGGGGAGCGGGACCCCGGGTCAGGGGGTCGGGGTTGCGGGGAGGACGTGCTTGGCCGCGATGGCCTTCGCAGTGTCCGAGTCGGGGCCCGGCTGGGGGACGAAGATCGCCTCCCGGTAGTAGCGCAGCTCCGCGATGGACTCGCGGATGTCCGCGAGGGCGCGGTGGTTGCCGTTCTTCTCCGGACTGTTGAAGTACGCCCTCGGGTACCAGCGGCGTGCCAGCTCCTTGACCGAGGAGACATCGACGATCCGGTAGTGGAGGTGCTGCTCCAGCGCGGGCATGTCGCGCGCGAGGAAGCCCCGGTCGGTGCCGACCGAGTTTCCGCAGAGCGGCGCCTTGCCGGGTTCCTTGACATGCTCGCGTACGTAGGCGAGGACCTGGGCCTCGGCGTCGGCGAGCGTGGTGCCGTTCGGGAGCTCGGCGAGGAGGCCCGAGGCGGTGTGCATCTCGCGCACCACCCCGGGCATCGTCTCGAGCGCCGCGTCCGGCGGGCGGATGACGATGTCCACCCCTTCACCGAGCACATTCAGTTCTGAGTCGGTGACCAGCGCGGCCACCTCGATGAGTGCGTCGTCGGTCAGCGAGAGCCCGGTCATCTCGCAGTCGATCCACACCATGCGGTCGTTCATGCGTCCTACCTTATGGCGCACTCCGCTGGCCGGGCAGGCTCGGACGACCGGGACCTGACATATAGCTGTCGGACGGCGGTTTTCCCAGCTCAGGCGGTATGGACGCGGTAGCGCCCGAACCGAGGGGGCCCGCCGCGGCGCCGGCCCGTCTCGCCTGGGCCGGTACTACCGCGTCTACTACCGGGGAACCTCCTGACTCTCCGCCCTGGGGGCGTCGCGCCCGGTAAGCGGCCCGGTAGGCCGCCGGGGACGAGCCGAGCTGCCGCCGGAAGTGGCCGCGCAGCGCCACCGGGGAGCGGAAGCCGCAGCGTCCCGCGACCTCGTCGACCGAGTAGTCGGAGGTTTCGAGCAGCCGCTGCGCCTGCAGCACCCGCTGGGTGATCAGCCACTGCAGCGGAGCGCTGCCGGTGAGCGAGCGGAACCTCCGGTCGAAGGTGCGCCGGCTCATATACGCACGCGCTGCCAGCGTCTCCACGTCGAACTGCTCGTGGAGGTGCTCCAGGGCCCAGGACACCACTTCGGCGAGCGGGTCCGAGCCGATCTCCTCCGGTAAAGACCTGTCCAGGTAGCGCTCCTGCCCGCCACTGCGCCGCGGCGGCACGACCAGCCTGCGGGCGAGTGCCCCGGCGGCCTCCGTGCCGTGGTCGGTCCGCACGATGTGGAGGCAGAGATCGATTCCGGCCGCCGTGCCCGCGGAGGTGAGCACATCGCCGTCGTCGACGAACAGCTCCCGCGGGTCCACATGGACCGACGGATAGCGCTTGGCCAGCGTCGGCGCGTACATCCAGTGTGTGGTCGCCGGGCGGCCGTCCAGCAGTCCGGCCGCGGCCAGCACAAACGCCCCGGTGCACAGCCCCACGATCCGCGCGCCCTCTTCATGCGCCCGGCGCAGCGCCTCCAGCGCTTCGGGCGGCGGCGGGGAGGTGATCGAGCGCCAGGCGGGCACCACCACGGTGCCGGCCCTGCCGATCGCCTCCAGTCCGTAGGGCGCGGACAGTTCGAGCCCTCCGGTGGTCCGCAGCGGGCCGTCTTCGCCACCGCAGACGAGCAGGCGGTAGCGAGGCACTCCGGCGTCCTGGCGGTCAATCCCGAACACCGAGAGTGGAATGGAACTTTCGAATATAGGGCCGCCGCTGAACAGCAGCACCGCGACGACTTCCCGGCGTCGCCGCCCGGAGAGCTTCCGTGCCGCCTCCGGTGCGGCGGAGTCCTGACTCATGACGCTAAGCCCCCCTCGGTGTTCGCGTCTCCCCGTTCGTTTCGGGCCTTTCGCTCCTGCACTTTTCCCCTCGTTTTTTGCACGAGTCCCAGCCAGCGATCTCATGATCGAATCTACTGCGTCCCGTCGTGCCGGTGTGACAAGTTCGGCATGCACCGGTATGTCGACATGGCAACTTGGCGCGAAGCATTCGATCACGAAGCGTTCCACTCGCGGGGCCCGCAGGGAAGTGCGCGTCTCATGCATGGCCCGTCCCCGTAGGGTGTCAGAGCCGCGAATGGTCCTTTCTTCCCAGGTGGCAAGGGGGTTGGCGGGCCATTTCGCCAGGGGGCGGCCGCAGGCGGGAAGTTGGCTGAAAACATACGGGTGCGGGTGTGCGAAACCGTCAGCCTTCCGGGGGGTGCGACAGGGGTCGTCGGGGGCGCGTCGCGCCGTGGCGTCCACTGCGGTGCGCCCGGGGCGCCGACTCCCCGGGCGCTCCCGCGACGGGCGGGCGCGCCGCCCGAGAGGCCGTGCGCGCGGCCGCCCGCTCCGAGTGGCGCAGCACCACACGGCAGGCCGTCGTGATGGCAGCGAGCCCCAGTGCGGTCGCGGCCGCTCCGCCGACCGAGCTTCCGTACACGACCAGCACGACCGGTACGAGCAGACAGCTGAAGGCGGCCCAGCGCACCACGTCGCCCGCCGGGTCGGCTCCGGAGGCGAATCCTGTCCCACCGGGCGCGCCCGGCGTGCCCGGAGTCCGCAGTGCGCGCCGCGAAGTGTGCGGAGTGTGCCCAGAGGCTCCAGGGGCGGCAGGGGCGGGTGCGCGGCGCTTGGCCCGCCGCGAGCGTGGGGCGGACGGTGCAGCAGACACGGATGCTCCCTGGGGGCGACGGGGTGGCGCACTGTCCAACGAAGGGCGGAGCCTCCCGGTCACTGACCGTCGCGACGCGGATCGTCCACAGATCGTCCGCGGATCATTTGCGGATCGTCCCGGGCCGTCGCTCAGGGTGGTCGTTCAGGGCCCCGCCCGGCCTCGCCCTGCGTCGCCGGCCGCGCCGTCGGCCCGGCACCCCGGTGAGGAGCCCGCGGCCCGCCCTGTGGGCCGTACGGCGGCCGTGGCATTGCCATACGGGGCCGGCTCGGGCATGCTCCCTGGAACGCCGGGAACGGCGTGCATGAGCCTGCGGGCTCTGGGCAGGAGAGGAGTGTCCCCGTACCCTTGCGGGTATGGGGTTGGGAAGATGATTCCCGGACACAGCTCCGCTTCCGTAGATCTTTAGAGGACCCTCTTCGTCGAGATGCCGATGGCCGGTCACGAATTCTCCGAACCCGCGGACCGCAAGCAGGTCGCCGATCCTCTGTCGGACCTGCAGGCGGCGGAAGAGCCGCGCGCGGCCTGCGACCCCGCCTTCCGGCATGGCGTCGTCGTCGGCTTCGACGGATCGACCTCAAGCGAGCGGGCGCTGGCCTACGCCATCGGCATGGCGATACGTTCCGGCTCCGGGCTGATCATCGTCCATGTCGCCAACCGGCTGCCGACGACCGTCTGGGCGGGCTGTGAGCCGCCGGTCTTCGTGGACGTCCCCGACCACCGCACCGAGGTGCTGGGGCTTGAACTGGCCTGCGCCGACTATCTCTCCGATGTGCCGTGGATCCTCGTCGAGCGCGGCGGCGACATCTGTCATGAACTGGAAGAGGTCGGCCGCGAGTACTCCGCCGACGCGATCGTCGTCGGCTCCACGCAGGGCATCGTCGGCCGTATCTTCGGCTCCGTCGCCGGCCGTCTGGCGCGCCGCGCCCAGCGCCCCGTGATCGTGATCCCGTGATCGGCATCCCTTGATCCTCAGGCCCGCTGCGGCATTCCTCTGACGGCATTCCTCTGACGGCGTTCCTCGGACGGCAATCCCCCTGACGGCAATCCCCTGACGGCGCGGCTCGACGCCCGCCGCGTGCGCCCCCGTGCGACCCGGCGCGCACCACCCCGCTTCTCTCCCCGTACGGTCCGAGGACGCCGTGCGTCATCCTCGTGTCCACCCTGGTGAGGCGGCGTCAACTTCCTTTGTGCTCGCATAAATCTACCGGCGCGTACAGGTGGGTTGTGAGCTTGTGAAGGGTACATAAGGGTCGCTGGGTTGCAGCACAACTGCACGGACAGTACGGGAAGGGAGCCCGCCGTGGACAACGACGTCTCTGCGGGAAGCGCTAATACTTCGACTCTCGGCCACCTCGCGCTGGGTCTGACCCTGCTGGCGTTCGGGGTCGGTCACACCGGCGTCATCGACAATGTCGCCGCCGGGGACGCGGCCGCCCTCGCGACCTGGGTCGGCGGTGTCGCCCTGTTCATCGTCGGACTGCTGGAATTCCGCGCGGGCCACGGCGGCGCGGGCACGGCCTTCGCCGGGCTCGGCGCCTTCTGGTTCACCTGGGGCACCTCCGCGGGCGCTGAGGTCTCGGCGGAGGCGGCCGGCCTGTTCCTGCTGCTGTTCGCGCTGCTGGCGCTGACTCTGACGGCCGCGTCCGCGGGGAGCGGTCTGCTCGGTCAGGGCGTGTACGGGCTGCTCTTTATGTCGCTGCTGCTCATCGGCGTCGCGTCGTTCGCAGGGAGCGACGGGCTGGCGAAGGCGGGCGGCTGGGTCGGCGCGGTGGCCGGTCTCATGGCCTGGTACGGCGCGACGGCGGCCCTCGCCAAGTGGCCCACCTTCTCAGGGCGAGCTGCCGGCCGGGGAGTGACGGCCACTGGCTGAGCAGCTGTCCGCCGGCGCTGAGGGCTGCGCCGGCGAACACGAGCGGTCCCCCTGCGCGCCTGGTGGCAGCGCGCAGGGGGACCGCTTTACGCACGGGTACATGCACGGGTTCATCTATGGGTTTCATGCATGGGTTTCATGCATGGCCCGCGCGGGGGCGTGCCCCGCGCGGGCGGCCGTCACTCGACGGTGACCGACTTCGCCAGGTTCCGCGGCTTGTCGATGTCCCGGCCCAGCTCCAGCGCCGTGTGGTACGCGAGGAGCTGCAGCGGGATGCCCATCAGGATCGCGTCCAGCTCGTCCTCGTTCTTCGGCACCACGATCGTGTGGTCGGCCTTCTCCTGCTCCTGGTGCGCCACCGCCAGGATCCGGCCGCTGCGGGCCTTGATCTCCTCCAGGGCCGCGCGGTTCTTCTCCAGCAGATCGTCGTCCGGCACGATCGCGACCGTGGGCAGCGCCGGCTCGATCAGCGCCAGCGGGCCGTGCTTCAGCTCGGAGGCCGGGTAGGCCTCGGCGTGGATGTAGGAGATCTCCTTCAGCTTCAGGGATGCCTCCAGCGCCACCGGGTAGCCGCGCACCCGGCCGATGAACATCATCGACTTGGCGTCCGCGTACTCCTTGGCCAGCTGCTTGATCTCGTCCTCCATGGTGAGGATCTCGGAGATCTGGGCCGGCAGCCGGCGCAGGCCCTCGATGATCCGCTTGCCGTCGGCGACCGACAGATCGCGGATCCGGCCCAGGTGCAGGGCGAGCAGCGCGAAGGCGACGACCGTGTTGGTGAAGCACTTGGTGGACACCACGCAGACCTCGGGCCCGGCGTGGACGTAGGTGCCGCCGTCGGCCTCGCGGGCGATCGCCGAGCCGACCACGTTCACCACGCCCAGCACCCGCGCGCCCTTGCGCTTGAGCTCCTGGACGGCGGCCAGCACGTCATACGTCTCACCCGACTGGGAGACCGCGACATAGAGGGTGTCCGGGTCCACGACGGGGTTGCGGTAGCGGAACTCGGAGGCCGGCTCGGCGTCGGCCGGGATGCGGGCCAGCGACTCGATCAGCCCCGCTCCGATCAGACCGGCGTGGTAGGACGTGCCGCAGCCGAGGATCTTCACCCGGCGGATGGAGCGGGCCTCGCGCGCGTCCAGGTTCAGCCCGCCCAGGTGGACGGTGGAGAACCGGTCGTCGATACGGCCCCGCAGCACCCGGTCCACGGCGTCGGGCTGCTCGCAGATCTCCTTGTGCATATACGTGTCGTGGCCGCCCATGTCGTACGACTCGGCCTCCCACTCCACGGTGGTCGGCGTGGCCGTCGTACGCGAGCCCTCGGTGGTGTACGTGCGGAAGTCATCGGCCTTGAGGGTGGCCATCTCGCCGTCGCCGAGGGTGACGACCTGACGGGTGTGGGTGACCAGCGCGGCGACGTCCGAGGCGACGAACATCTCCTTCTCGCCGATGCCGAGGACCACGGGGGAGCCGTTGCGGGCCACCACGATGCGGTCGGAGAAGCCGGCGTGCATGACGGCGATGCCGTAGGTGCCCTCGATCAGCTTCAGCGTCTGGCGGACCTTCTCCTCCAGCGTGTCCGCCTCGGAGCGGGCGATCAGATGGGTGAGGACCTCGGTGTCGGTCTCGGAGGCGAAGACGACGCCGTCGGCCTCCAGCTTGGCGCGCAGCTCGGAGGCGTTGTCGATGATGCCGTTGTGGACCACCGCGACGTTGTTCTCGGGGTCGAGGTGGGGGTGGGCGTTCTCGTCGCTGGGGGCGCCGTGCGTGGCCCAGCGGGTGTGGGCGATGCCGGTCGTGCCGGCGAAGCGCTTGGGGACGCGGGCCTCCAGATCCCGTACCCGGCCCTTGGCCTTGACCATCTTCAGGCCGGCGGCCTTGGGGCCGGTGACCACCAGACCCGCGGAGTCATAGCCCCGGTACTCCAGCCGCTGCAGACCTTCGAGCAGCAGCGGAGCAACATCACGCTTGCCGATGTAACCGACAATTCCGCACATAGAGTTTCTGCCCCTCCAGGAAATGTTCAGATGTGTGCCCAGGGCCCCGGGCCCCGGCCGCTCGGCGGTGTGGCCGCCGGCCGCCGCCGCTCAGCCGTAGACGATGCGGCGCAGCTGGCGGAGCGAGAGCTCCGGCGGCGCCACGGCGCGGTGCGGCAGCTCGGCCGCGATCCGCTCGAAGATCTCCGCGTTCAGCGCGCCGCCGGCCTTGAGTTCGCGGTGGCGGCGGCGGACGAATTCCTCGGTCGTCTCGTCGAAGTACGCCAGCACATCGAGCACCACCCTGGCGGCCTCACCGCGTGCCAGCGCGGTGCTGCGCACAAGGTGGTCGACGAGGTCCTCATGGGACGGCGTACGGCGTTCGAGCACCCGTAGATACTGAGGGCAGTGCGGGTTTGTACGCAAGATTCCTGCCCGATTCCGGGCAGGATCCTGTGTGATCAAGGTTACATACGTCGGAGAACGGCCTTTTTGGCGGTGCTGAACTCCTCGTCCGTCAGTATCCCGGCCTGATGCAGCTCGCCCAGCTCGCGCAGTCGCCGCAGCAGCGCGTCATGATCGTCGCCGCTTGGGGCCGCTGCCGTGTCTCCGGCGGCAGAGGTGAGGGCGGCGGCCTGCGGGGCGGCGTCCACCGCGGCGGCAGCCCGCGCGGCGGCGTCCGCCGCGGTGGGGACGGGCGTGCCGGGCTCAGGGGGCGGGTCGGCGGGTGCGGGGGCGTACGGATGCGGCAGACGCGCCACCACGGCCGCCGCCACCAGCGCCATCAGCGGGTCCTTGCGAAAGCCCCACAGGTCGATGGCGTACGGGTCGTACTTCGGCGGGGTGCGGTTCCCGCTCTTGGCGGACACAAAACGCAGATAGCCGTTCTCCAGTCCCGCCGAGGGCAGCCACTCCACCGCCTCCACCTCGGCCAGCTCCAGCAGCCGCTCACCGCCCGAAGACTTGGACTCCTCGGCCTTCCAGTTCCACGACAGCCGTATCCGCTCCCCGTCGAAGGCAACCGTGCCGTCGCCCGCGCTCGCCGTGATCGGCAGTGCGGGGCCGGTCAGCAGATAGCGCTCGGCAGGCCCGTCGTCCACCTGGTCGAGCAGCAGCGCATTGCGGACCTCGTCCACGAAGTACTCCGCGACGCCGCTGCGGCTGCCTTCCACGACCAGCCGGTACGGGTCGGAGGCGTCATCCAGCTTGCCCCGGGTGATCTGGAGGAGGGGATCCGCGCCATTCCGCAGCCGCAGCCGGAGCCTGCCCGAGCGCTTCCCGGGCTCGAAGGAGATGCCCGCCAGGGCGTGGAGCGGCACGGCGATTTCGCCCAGCGTCCTGCGCAGCAGGCTCACGCCCCGGTCGCTTCCGGGCACGATACGCACCGTCTCGCCGTCGAACGTCCAGGTCCCGTCCTTCTGGATGATTTCCGCCATGGGAAGGATTCTTCCATCCGCCGACCGAGCAAGTGGTCTACACCTTGACCGCCGTTGGGGCGCGCGGTACGCAATGCCAAGCGTTCGGTTGCTCTGCACACGGATGTGACGCCCGTCGAAGGGACCCGCCTGTGAGTCAGCCCGGATCACTCCCTCCCCGCCTTCCCCGCCCTCCTCGACTGCCCCGCCTTCCCCGACTGCTCGGTGCGCTGCTGCTCGTGGCGGCCTGCGGCATCACCAGTGCGGGGGCCGCCGTGGGGGAGGCCGCCCCAGCCGCGCGGCCGCTCGGCCAGGTCATCCCCGCACCGGCCTCCGTACAGCCGCAGGGGGCCCCGTACACCCTGTCCGCCCAGACCCGTATCCGCGTCGACAAGGGCTCCGGCGAGGGCCGGACCATCGGCGACTATCTCGCCGGTCTGCTGCGGCCCGCGACCGGCTACGAGCTGCCCGTCACCGACTCCGGCGGCACGGCCGGCGCCATCCGGCTCCGGCTCGACGGCGGCGAGCGGTCGCTCGGCGACGAGGGCTACCGCCTGGAGTCCTCACGCAGGTCCGTCACGCTCACCGCGCACAAGCCCGCCGGGCTGTTCCACGCCGTGCAGACGCTCCGTCAGCTGCTGCCCGCCGCGATCGAGAAGGACACCCGCCAGCCGGGCCCCTGGCGCATCGCGGGCGGCGTGATCACCGACACCCCGCGCTATGCCCACCGCGGCGCGATGCTGGACGTCTCCCGGCACTTCTTCACCGTCGGGCAGGTCAAGCGCTATATCGACCAGCTCGCCCTCTACAAGATCAACACACTGCATCTGCACCTCTCCGACGACCAGGGCTGGCGCATCGCGGTCGACTCCTGGCCGAGGCTGGCGAGCTACGGCGGATCCACACAGGTCGGCGGGGGACCGGGCGGCTACTACACCAAGGACCAGTACCGCGAGATCCTGCGCCATGCGGCCGCCCGCCATATGGAGGTGATCCCGGAGATCGACATGCCGGGCCACACCAACGCGGCTCTCGCCTCCTACGCCGAGCTGAACTGCGACGGGGTCGCCCCGCCGCTCTACACCGGCACCGACGTCGGCTTCAGCTCGCTGTGTGTGCCGAAGGAGGTGACGTACGACTTCATCGACGATGTGATCCGCGAGGTGGCAGCCCTCACCCCCGGCCGGTATCTCCACATCGGCGGCGACGAGGCCCACTCCACCAGCGAAGAGGACTATGTGGCCTTCATGGAGCGGGCCCAGAAGACCGTCGCGGCCTACGGCAAGACGGTCGTCGGCTGGCATCAGCTCACCGCCGCCGTGCCCGCGGAGGGCGCGGTCGTGCAGTGGTGGGGCCGGGACAAGACCAGCGCCGCGGAGAAGGAGCGGGTGGCCGCGGCCGCGCGGAACGGCACCCGGCTGATCCTCTCGCCGGCCGACCGCTCCTACCTCGACATGAAGTACAACAAGGACACCCCGCTGGGCCTGGACTGGGCCGGATATGTGGAGGTGCGGCGCTCCTACGACTGGGACCCGGAGGCGCTGCTGCCGGGGGCGCCGCCGTCCTCGGTCATCGGGGTCGAGGCCCCGCTGTGGTCGGAGACCATCTCGACCGATGAGCACATCGAGTTCATGGCCTTCCCGCGGCTCCCGGGAATCGCCGAACTCGGCTGGTCGCCCGCGTCCGCGCACGACTGGGAGGCGTACCGGGAGCGGCTGGCGGCGCAGGGGCCGCGGCTGGAGGCGATGGGGATCGACTTCTACCGCTCACCGCAGGTGGACTGGCCGCGGTCGCAGCAGGAGCAGTAGCTGGACCCCCTGCGGGTCCCGGCCTCAGGCCGGGGCCCGCAGAGGCGCCGCTCGCCGACCGGAGCGGCCGGCGGCGCGTCAGACGACCTTCTTGGCCTTCTCGACGGCGGCCGCGAGGTCCTCCAGCAGCACCGCACACTTGTCGTACGAGAAGATCGGCTCTGTCACCCTGGGGTACACCTGACCGGCCTTGACGGCGGGTAGCTGCTCCCAGGTCGGCCTGGACTTCAGGTCCGCCGGCTGGAGGGTGCCGGAACGGTTGTCCATGATGATGACGTCCGCCTGGTACTTGCCGACGTTCTCCCAGCTCAGCTCCTCGAAGAAGCCCTGGGCGTTGACCTTGGGCTCGACGAACTTCACGCCCAGCTCCTGGAAGTAGAGCGTGTCGGCGGACATCTTCGCGAGGGAGACATAGAAGATCTCCTGGCTCGCCGAGCCGATCAGCACCCGGATCTCCGGCTTGGCCTTGGCGGCCTGGCGCAGCCGCTCGGCGGCCTTCTCGAAGCGGGCCCTGGCGTCGGTGACCTTCTTGGCCTTGAGGTCGGCGCCCAGCGCCTCGGCCAGCTCCGCATGGCGCTGGAGCGCCTTCGGGATGGTGGTCTGGGACGCCCACAGCGCGACGCTCGGCGCCAGCTTGAGGATCTTGTCCCTGGACTGGTCCGGCACATACCAGAGGGCGTCCTTCTCCCACATGGCGGTGACCAGGAGGTCCGGCTGCAGCGCCGCGTACTTCTCGACGCTGAACTCGCCCCAGACATTGCCGATGATCTCAACCTTGTCGATGTCGAGATCGCCGGCCTGGACGTCGGGCTTGCCGCCGGCGGTCTTCGTCGGCCCGAACACCCCCTTGACCTCGACGCCGTAGTCGTGGAGTGCGGCGGCGGTGCCGGTGAAGGCGACGATGTTCTTCGGCACGCCCTTGGTCTCGGCGGTCTCGCCCCGGTCGTCCTGGAACTTCCAGGGCTTGGCGTCGTCAGCCGCGCCGCCCTTGCCGTCCCCCGAACTGCAGGCGGTGAGCGCGGCTCCGAGCCCGAGGGCGCTGCCGGCGGTGAGCAGTCTGCGGCGGGAGAGCGGGGAGACTCTGGTGTTGGGCATGACGGCGTCTGCTTTCGTGCGTGGCTGTTTCGGCTGTGGCTGGTGATGATGTGGGGGCAGGTTAGCCTAACCTCATCTCGCCGTCACCGGAGCCCGGCAGCACCAAGACCCGTCGGCCACCGTCTGAGCGGCGCTTCCCGCGGAGCGCTCAGGCCGCTGGGAGGTCCAGCTCGCGGGCGATCAGCATGCGCTGGACCTCGCTTGTGCCCTCCCCGATCTCCAGGATCTTTGAATCACGCCACATGCGGGCGACCGGATACTCGTTCATAAAGCCGTAGCCGCCGTGGATCTGGGTGGCGTCCCGGGCGTTGTCGACGGCGACCGTGGAGGAGTACAGCTTCGCCAGGGCTGCCTCCTTCTTGAACGGCTCGCCCTGGACCAGCCGGGAGGCGGCGTCGCGCCAGCCGATGCGGGCCATATGGGCGCGCATCTCCATGTCGGCGATCTTGAACTGGATGGCCTGGTTCGCGCCGATCGGGCGGCCGAAGGCATGACGCTCCTTCGCGTAGGCGACCGACTCGTCCACACAGCCCTGAGCCAGCCCCGTGGCCAGCGCCGCGATGGCGATCCGACCCTCGTCGAGGATGCGCAGGAACTGGGCGTACCCACGGCCCTCCTCGCCCAGCAGATTCGACGCCGGGACGCGGACGTCGGAGAAGGCCAGCTCACGGGTGTCCGAGGCGTTCCAGCCGACCTTGGAGTAGGGGGCCGCGACGGTGAAGCCGGGGGTGCCGGACGGGACGATGATCGAGGAGATCAGGGGGCGGCCGTCCGCCGTCCTGCCGGTGACCGCGGTGACGGTGACCAGACCGGTGATGTCCGTGCCCGAGTTGGTGATGAAGGACTTGGAGCCATTGACGACCCACTCGTCGCCGTCGCGGACGGCCGTCGTCCTGGTGCCGCCGGCATCCGAGCCGCAGTCCGGCTCGGTCAGCCCGAACGCGCCCAGGATCTCACCGGAGCAGAGCCGCGGCAGCCATTGCCGCTTCTGCTCCTCCGTGCCGAAGCGGTAGACCGGCATCGCGCCCAGCGAGACGCCCGCCTCCAGGGTGATCGCCACGGAGGAGTCGACGCGGGCCAGCTCCTCCAGGGCGATGCCCAGCGCGAGATAGTCGCCGCCCATGCCGCCGTACTCCTCGGGGAAGGGCAGCCCGAACAGGCCCATCCGGCCCATCTCGCGGACGATCTCATAGGGGAACTCATGGCGTTCGTAGTAGTCGCCGATCTTCGGGGCGACGACCTCGTGCGCGAACTCCTCGACGGTGCGGCGCAGTTCCTCGTGTTCCGGCGACAGCCGGTGGTCAAGCGTCATGATCGGGGTCACTCCTTGTGGGAGAGGGCGCGGACGGTACGGGAGGGGCTGGGGCGGCCCAGCCGGTCGGCCATCCAGGTGCTTGTGGCGGTGAGGAGGCCGAGGTCGACCCCGGTCTCGACGCCGAGGCCGTCGAGCATCCACACGAGGTCTTCGGTGGCGAGATTGCCGGTGGCGCTCTTGGCGTACGGGCAGCCGCCCAGGCCGCCCGCGGAGGCGTCCACCGTGGTGACGCCATGCTGCAGCGCGGCGAGGGTGTTGGCGAGCGCCTGGCCGTAGGTGTCGTGGAAGTGCACGGCGAGCGTGCTCGCCGGGATCCCGGCCTCGCCCAGCGCGGCGATGAGCGCCTGGACATGGCCCGGGGTGGCCACGCCGATGGTGTCGCCGAGACTCAGCTCGTCACAGCCCATGTCCGCGAGGGCGCGGCAGACGCGGACGACCTGCTTGAGGGGGACGGGGCCCTCCCAGGGGTCGCCGAAGCACATCGACAGATAGCCGCGGACGGTCAGGCCCTCGTCCCTGGCCCGGGCCACGACCGGGGTGAACATCGCGAGCGCCTCGTCAACGGTGCGGTTGAGGTTGGCCTTGGCGAAGGACTCGGTGGCGCTGGCGAACACGGCGACCTGGCGGGCGCCGAGGGAGAGGGCCCGGTCAAGGCCCCGCTCGTTCGGCACGAGGACCGGGAGCCGGGCGTCCAGGCCGGACACGAGGGGGAAGAGCTGTTCGGCGTCGGCCAGTTGGGGCACCCACTTGGGGTGGACAAAGCTGGTCGCCTCGACCGTGCGCAGGCCGGCGGCCGCGAGCCGGCGGATGAACTCCGCCTTGACCTCGGTCGGGACGACCGTCTGCTCGTTCTGCAGGCCGTCGCGCGGTCCGACCTCGTGGATGCGCACGCGCGCGGGGAGGCCGGGGGCCGGGACGGTCATGGGCAGCGCGGTCATCATGCGTCCTCCTCCCTGGGGGCGACCACGGCCAGCACCTGGTCCATGGCGACGGTCGCGCCGGGCGTCACATCCAGCTCGGCGACGGTGCCGGCGTGCGGGGCGGAGATGACGTGCTCCATCTTCATCGCCTCCACGACGAGCAGACTCTGCCCGGCCTCGACCTCGTCGCCCACGGCCACCTTCACGACGGTGACCGTGCCGGGCATCGGCGCGGCGAGCGTGTCCGCCCCGGCGTGCGCGGCCCCGGAGAGCGCGGCCTCGACGGGGTCGTGATCCTGTACGTGCCAGGAGTCGCCGTCCCTGCCGAGCCAGAGGCCGTCGGGGGAGGGGGCGTGGGCGAAGGTGTGGGTGACGCCGTCGAGCTCCAGGGTCACGGTGCGGTGGGCGGCCGCCACCAGCCGGGCGATGGAGCCGTCCCCCACCCCTCCCCCTACGCCCTCGGGAGTGGGGGGACCCCCACTCCCCGAAACCGGGGACAAGCCCCCGGCCCCCCCTGCGGCCACGCCCGCCCCGGCGCCGCCGGGCGGGGTGGGGGTGGTTCCGGCTTCGCCGTGCCGGGTGGGCTGCTGTGCGCCGCCGCTGACCGATTCCGGCCCGGCCGCGGTCCCCGCCCCGGCGCCGCCGGGCGGAGTGGGCTGCTGCTGCGCGCCGTCGGCGGGCAGTGTCGCGTCGGCAGGCTGTTGCCGGTCGTCGCCGATGGCCGTTCTCGGCCCGGCTGCGGCCACGCCCGCCCCGGCTCCGCCGGGCGGGGTGGAGGGCTGGTGCGGGTCGCCGGCGCCGATGGCTGGTTCCGGCCCGGCTTCGCCGGGCGGGGTGGGGAGGGCGATCTCCGTTGCCGTTGGGGAGAGGTGGCGGGTGCGGATTTCCACCGGGGGGTGGCCCGGGATGCGGAACCAGTGGGGGGTCCAGGCGGGGGCGCCGCCGAGGCGCCAGCCTGTGGGGGCGGAGAAGGGGTCCGTCCAGACGTCCGTCGCCGCGGGGGTGGCGGCCGCCCGCTTGAGGAGGGCCGCGGCGGCGTAGACCTCCCTCGGCACGTCCGCCGGGATCAGGCCGTCCACCTCGCGCTCCACCAGGCCCGTGTCCAGGTCGCCGGAGACCACGGACGGGTGGGCCAGCAGGCGGCGGAGGAAGCCGGCGTTCGTCGGGATGCCGAGGGTGACCGTGGCGGCCAGGGCCGCGCGGAGGCGACGGAGGGCCGAGGGCCGGTCGGGGGCGTGGGCGATGACCTTGGAGAGCATCGGGTCGTAGAGGCTGGAGACCTCCGTGGACTCCGCCAGGCCCGAGTCGGTGCGGATGCCTCCCCCGGGCTCTTCGCGCAGGGGGGACCCCCAGCCCCCGGGCTCGTGGAGGGCGAGGACCGTGCCCCCGGAGGGCAGGAAGCCGCGGGCCGGGTCCTCCGCGCAGAGGCGGGCCTCGATGGCGTGGCCCGTAAAGGTGATGTCCTCCTGGGCGGAGGGGAGCGGCTCGCCCGCGGCGATGCGGAGCTGCTGCTCGACCAGGTCCACGCCCGTGATGAGTTCGGTGACCGGGTGCTCGACCTGGAGACGGGTGTTCATCTCCATGAAGTAGTACGAGGAGGGGTCGCCGCCGGGGACGATGAACTCCACCGTCCCCGCGCCGACATACCCGCAGGAGCGGGCCGCCGAGACCGCCGCCTCGCCCATCGCCGCACGCGTCTGGTCGTCCAGCAGGACGGACGGCGCCTCCTCGATGATCTTCTGGTGGCGGCGCTGCAGCGAGCACTCGCGCTCGCCCAGATGCACCACGTTCCCCACGCCGTCGGCCAGCACCTGGATCTCGATATGCCGCGGCCGGTCGATCCACCGCTCCACCAGCAGCGTGTCGTCCCCGAAGGACGCCCGCGCCTCCCGCCGGGCCGCCGCGATCTCCTCCAGCAGCGCGGACTCGACCCGGGTGAGGCGCATGCCTTTGCCGCCGCCGCCCGCCGAGGGCTTCAGCAGCACCGGCATGCCGATCTCACGGGCCGCCGCGGCCAGTTCGGCGTCGCTCAGCCCGCTGCCGGAGGAGCCGGGCACCACGGGCACGCCCGCCGCCCGTACCGTCTCCTTGGCGCGGATCTTGTCGCCCATCAGGGAGATCGCCGACGCGGGCGGGCCGATGAACACCACCCCCGCGTCCGCGCACGCCCGCGCGAAGGCCGCGTTCTCCGCGAGGAAGCCATAGCCCGGGTGGATCGCCTGCGCGCCCGTGCGCCCGGCCGCGTCCAGCAGCCGGTCGATGCGCAGATAGCTGTCCGCCGCGGGCGCGGGCCCGATCCGCACCGCCGTGTCCGCCTCCCGGACATGGCGCGCGTCGGCGTCCGCGTCGCTGAACACGGCGACGGAGCGCACGCCCAGCGCCCGCAGGGTGCGGATCACCCGCACCGCGATCTCGCCCCGGTTGGCGACGAGGACTGTGTCGAACATCGTCATGGTCGCTCCGCCTCACATCCGGAAGACGCCGAAGCCCGGCTCGCCCAGCGGGGCGTTGGCGCAGGCCGTCAGGGCCAGACCCAGCACCTGCCGGGTCTCCAGGGGGTCGATCACACCGTCGTCCCAGAGCCGCGCCGTCGCGTAGTAGGCGTTGCCCTGGGTTTCGTACTGCTCCCGGATGGGGGCCTTGAAGGCGTCCTCCTCCTCGGCGGACCACTCCTCGCCGCGCCCCTCCAGCTGGTCGCGCTTGACGGTCGCCAGCACGGAGGCGGCCTGCTCGCCGCCCATCACCGAGATCTTGGCGTTAGGCCACATCCACAGAAAGCGCGGCGAGTACGCCCGGCCGCACATCGAGTAGTTCCCCGCGCCGTACGAACCGCCGATGACGACGGTCAGTTTGGGCACCCTGGTGCACGCCACGGCGGTGACCATCTTCGCGCCGTGCTTGGCGATGCCGCCCGCCTCGTAGTCGCGGCCGACCATGAAGCCGGAGATGTTCTGCAGGAACAGCAGGGGGATGCCGCGCTGGTCGCACAGCTCGATGAAGTGCGCGCCCTTCTGGGCGGATTCGGCGAACAGGATGCCGTTGTTGGCGACGACGCCGACCGGGTGGCCGTGGATCCGGGCGAAGCCGGTGACCAGCGTCGTCCCGAACTCCGCCTTGAACTCCGCGAACCGGGAACCGTCCACGATCCGGGCGATCACCTCCCGCACGTCGTACGGAGTGCGGGAGTCCACGGGCACCGCGCCGTACAGTCCGTGCGGATCGGCCTTCGGCTCCTCGACGGGCTCGACGGGCCACGGCAGCGGACCCCGCTCCGGGAGCGTCGCCACGATGTTCCGCACGATGCGCAGCGCGTGCGCGTCGTCCTCCGCGAGATGGTCCGTGACGCCGGAGACCCGGGAGTGGACCTCGCCGCCGCCCAGCTCCTCTGCGGTGACGACCTCGCCGGTCGCGGCCTTCACCAGCGGCGGGCCGCCGAGGAAGATCGTGCCCTGGCCGCGCACGATCACGGCCTCGTCGCTCATCGCCGGGACATACGCCCCGCCCGCCGTGCAGGACCCCAGCACCGCGGCGATCTGCGGAATGCGGGCCCCGGACAGCCGGGCCTGGTTGTAGAAGATCCGCCCGAAGTGCTCGCGGTCGGGGAAGACTTCGTCCTGCATCGGCAGGAACGCGCCTCCGGAGTCCACCAGATAGACGCACGGCAGGCGGTTCTCCAGCGCCACCTCCTGGGCGCGCAGATGCTTCTTCACCGTCATCGGGTAGTACGTGCCGCCCTTGACCGTGGCGTCGTTGGCGACGATCACGGCCTCCCGGCCGCTGACCCGCCCGATCCCGGCGATGACGCCCGCGGCCGGGGCCTGGTCCCCGTACATGCCGCTGGCCGCGAGGGGGGCCAGCTCCAGAAACGGCGAGCCGGGGTCGAGCAGGGTGTCGACCCTGTCGCGCGGCAGCAGCTTGCCGCGCGCGGTGTGCCGGGCGCGGGCCTTCTCGCCGCCGCCGAGACGCGCCGCGGCGAGTCTGCCGCGCAGCTCCTCGGCCAGCTCCCGGTGCGCCGCCTCATTGGCCCGCCAGGCCTGAGACGCCGGATCGGCGGCGCTCGCCAGCACTGGTGCCTGCTGCATCGCTCGAGCTCCCTTGCTCGACCTGCGCTCTGTGTTAGTGAGCGTTAACCTGTTTCGACTAGGTTAACGACCGCTAACCGCCCTGTCTAGAATGAATTCCCATGAGCACCAGGACCGCCGCCCCCACCCGCCGCGAGCAGATCCTCAAGGAGGCCGCCCGGCTCTTCGCCGAGCGCGGTTTCCACGGCGTCGGCGTCGACGAGATAGGGGCGGCCGTCGGCATCAGCGGCCCCGGCCTGTACCGCCACTTCGCGGGCAAAGACGCGATGCTCGCGGAGCTGCTGGTGGGCATCAGCGAGCGGCTGCTCACCGGCGGACGGCACCGGGTCGCGGAGGCCGACGGCGATCCGGGGGCGGTCCTCGCCTCGCTCATCGACGGGCATATCGACTTCGCGCTCGACGACCGCCCCCTCATCACCCTGCACGACCGTGAGCTGGACCGCCTCCGCGACGCCGACCGCAGGAAGGTGCGCCAGCTCCAGCGGCAGTACGTCGAGCTGTGGGTCGCGGCCGTGCGCGACAGCTGCCCCGAGGTGCCCGAGGCGCAGGCCAGGGCGGCCGTGCACGCGGTGTTCGGGCTGCTGAACTCCACCCCGCACCTCGGTTCGTACGGCAGCGGGCAGCCGGGCCGAGCGGCCACCGAGGCGCTGCTGCGGCGGCTGGCGCACGGCGCGTTCGGAGCGCTGGCCGCGCAGGCGGTTCACCCGGACGGCCCCTTCGGGCCCGGCCCGGAGCAGCGGCGCGCCGACACGTCCAGCGTTCGGGACGAGCCCTCCGCACGGTCGGTGTGACGGCACAATGGCAGTCATGCCGATACCCAGCCGCGCCGCCCTCGTCGACCACCTCGTTCAGCACCGGATCGCCGGTGACGTGGCCACTCCCCGTGAGAACAACCTCTCCCACTACCGCCAGCTCGCCAACGGCGACCGGCACTACTGGCTGGGTCTGGAGCTCGGCGACCGCTGGAGCGACGAGCAGGATGTGCTGGCCGTGATGGCCGAGCGGTGCGGGGTCAGCGACGACCCCGGGCACCGCTTCGGACAGGACACCATCGACCCCGAGCTGACCGCGGCCGCGCTGGACCGGCTGGCCGCCCGGCTGCGGAAGGCGGCCGAGGGGCGGGAACGGGTGCTGTTCGCGACCGGCCACCCCGGCGGACTCCTCGACGTCCACGCCCGCACGGCGGCCGCCCTGCGGGCCGCGGGCTGCGAGGTCGTGCGCATCCCGGGCGGGCTGACGGCGGACGAGGGCATGGTCTTCCAGTTCGCGGACGTGGCGATGCTGGAGCGCGGCGCGACCCTGTGGCACACCCACTCGCCGGCCCCGATGGCCGCGATCCTCGACGCGCTGGAGCAGCAGGGCCGCCCGCTGCCCGACCTCGTGGTCGCCGACCACGGCTGGGCGGGCTGCGCGGGCGGGCGCGGCATCGACGCGGTCGGCTACGCGGACTGCAACGACCCCGCGCTCTTCATCGGCGAGGCGGAGGGCGTCCTCCAGGTGACGGTCCCGCTGGACGACCACATCCTCGACCCGCAGGCGTACGACCCGATGACGGACTATCTGCTGGCCGCGGCGGGGCTGCTCTGACGCCGGGTTCCGACGCCCGGCTCTGACGCCCGGCTTCGGCGTCGGGTTCGAACCCTGCTCTGACGTCGGGTTCGAAGCCCGCGCCAGGGCGTCAGCCGCGCGGGACGCGGACCACGCCCTCCTGGATGACGGAGATCGCCAGCCTGCCGTCCTGGGTGTAGATGCGGGCCTGGCCCAGTCCGCGGCCGCCCGAGGCGGACGGGGACTCCTGGTCGTACAACAGCCACTCGTCCGCCCGGAAGGGCCGGTGGAACCACATCGCGTGGTCCAGAGATGCGCCCACCACATCGCCGACCGCCCAGCCGCCGCGCCCATGCGCCAGCAGCACCGAGTCGAGCAGCGTCATGTCGGAGACATACGTGGCGAGGCAGACGTGCAGCAGCGGATCGTCGGCGAGCTTGCCGTTCGCCCGGAACCACACCTGGGAGCGCGGCTCGCGCGGCCGCCCCACCGAGCCGTAGGGCGGTTCGTCCACATAGCGCAGATCGACCGCCGCCCGCGCCTTGAGCATCCGGTCCGCGATGCGCGGATCGACGAACCGGTCCGCGTACCGCGGCAGCACCTCCTCGGCCGCGGGCAGCGTCTCCGGGTCCGGTGCGTCCGGCATCGGGGCCTGGTGCTCCAGGCCCTCCTCGTACGTCTGGAAGGACGCGGAGAGATGGAAGATCGGCTGCCCGTGCTGGACGGCGACGACCCGGCGGGTGGTGAAAGAGCGGCCGTCGCGGATGCGGTCGACGGTGTAGACGATCGGCGCGCCCGGATCGCCCATGCGCAGGAAGTACGAGTGGAGGGAGTGCGCCGTACGGTCCTCGGGCACGGTGCGGCCCGCGGCCACCAGGGCCTGGGCCGCCACCTGGCCGCCGAAGACCCGGGGCACGATCGCCGACCGCGACCGGCCCCGGAAGATGTTCTCCTCGACCCGCTCCAGGTCGAGCAGGTCGAGAAGTCTGTCCAGTGCTTCGCTCACCTGTGCTTACAGGCCCATCGACTTGGCGATGATGGACTTCATGACCTCGCTTGTGCCGCCGTAGATGCGGTTGACGCGGTTGTCCGCGTACAGGCGGGCGATGGGGTATTCGTTCATATAGCCGTAGCCGCCGTGCAGCTGGAGGCAGCGGTCGATGACACGGTGCGCGACCTCGGTGCAGAACAGCTTGGCGGACGCGGCCTCGGCGGGGGAGAGCTCTGAGGCGTCCAGAGCCTCCAGGGCGCGGTCGGCGACGGCCTCCGCGGCGTCCACCTCCGCCTGGCAGGCGGCCAGCTCGAACTTGGTGTTCTGGAAGTGGGCGACCGGCTTGCCGAAGACGGTGCGCTCCTGCACATACTGCTGGGCGAACCGGACGGCCGCCTTGGCCTGCGCATACGCGCCGAAGGCGATGCCCCAGCGCTCCGAGGGGAGGTTCTGGCCGAGGTAGTAGAAGCCCTTGTTCTCCTCGCCGAGCAGATCCTCCACGGGGACCTTGACATCGACGAAGGCCAGCTCGGCGGTGTCGGAGGTGCGCAGGCCCAGCTTGTCGAGCTTGCGGCCGATGGAGTAGCCCTCGGACTTGGTGTCCACGGCGAAGAGGGAGATGCCGAAGCGGCGGTCCTCGGCCGACGGGGCGGAGGTCCGGGCGCAGACGATGACACGGTCGGCGTGCACACCGCCGGTGATGAAGGTCTTGGCGCCGTTGAGGACATAGTGCGTGCCGTCCTCGCTCAGCTTGGCGGTGGTCTTCATGCCCGCGACATCGGAGCCGGTGCCCGGCTCGGTCATCGCCAGCGCCCACATCTCCTCGCCGGTGACGAACTTCGGCAGATAGCGCTTCTTCTGCTCGTCGTCGGCCAGCATCTTGATGTAGGGCAGGGCGAGCAGCACATGCACGCCGGAACCGCCGAAGCTGACGCCCGCGCGCGAGGTCTCCTCGTACAGCACGGCCTCGAACTTATGCGTGTCCAGGCCCGCGCCGCCGAACTCCTCGGGGACGTTGATGCCGAAGATGCCCAGCTCGCCGAGCTTGTAGTAGAAGTCACGGGGCGCCTGCCCCGCCGCGTACCACTCGTCGTAGACGGGCACGACCTCGGTCTCGATGAAGGCGCGGATGGTCTCCCGGAACGCCTCGTGATCCTCGTTGTAGACGGTACGGCGCACGGAAGCCACTCTCCTCGGCGTGTGAATGCGTGTGGGCGTCCTTGACAGCTGGACTAAGCGCTTGCTCAGGCTAAGTTACCCGGCGGTTGGCAAGCCTGTCCAGAGCTGGCGGACGTCACTGGCGTCACACCGCCTGCCGCAGCGCGAACCACAGCTCCATTCGCACGTCCGGGTCGCTCAGATCGGCGTCCAGCAGCTGGGTGCAGCGGGCGATGCGCTGGCGGACCGTGTTGCGGTGGACGGCGAGGGCGGCGGCCGTGCGGTCCCAGTTGCCGTGGAGGGAGAGCCAGGTGCGCAGTGTGTCCGTCAGGGCGGGGGAGCCGGCCAGCGGGGCGAGCAGGGTGCGGGCGTAGGCGGCGGCCTCCTCGGAGGGCACCAGAGAGGTCAGGCCCGGCTCGCGGTGGCGCACCACGGGGGTGCGGGCGGCGATGGCGCGGTGCAGGGCGCGGGCGGCCTGGGCGTCGGCCGCCCGGAGGTCCGTGAGGGAGGCGGGGGCGCTGACGCCGAGCGTCCAGCCCGGCTGGGCGGCGGGCTCCCGGTCGGCGGGGAGCAGGATGCGCACGTCCCCGTCCCCGTCCCCGTCCCCGCCCCTGTCGCCCACGCCCACGCCCGCGCCCGCGTCCGGGTCGATCAGCGCGCTGCCGAGGGCCGCGCCCAGGGCCGCGGCGGCGAAGGGCGCGGCGGCGTCGCCCCGGGCGCGTACGACGGTCCAGCGGTCCGCGCCCAGGAGCCGGGCGGCATCGGCCGGGGCCGCCCCGAGGAGCAGCCGTACGAGGGCGGCGTCGCGGCCCGCCGCGTCCGCGCCCGGCCGCGGCGCGGTCAGCAGGGACAGCAGGACGACTCCGACCCCGGCGATGGTCCGGTCGCCCGGCTCCCGGGACGGCGTGGCCAGGCCCAGTGCCAGCCCCTGGCCGCCGCCGAGGGCGTAGGCGGCGAGATGGACGCCCGCGTGGGCGTCGGAGGCGGAGGACGGGGCGCCGGGGGCCGCGCGGGTGACGACCTCCGTCAGCCGGCGCAGCGCCTCGCCCGTACCCGGAGCGCGTCCCGCCGTATGCAGCTCCGTGCCGTCCCGCGCCATCAGCACCGCACGGCCGCCCAGCCGGGACGCCAGCTGCTTCAGCACCGCCGGCACCGGGTCCCGCCGCGCCGCCGCCGACGCCAGACCCTGCTGCGCCTCGGTGACCCGGCGCAGCTCCCGGTGGCGGGCCTGCTCCATCAGCCGCCACACCGCACGGGCCACCGCCGTGAACGGCGTCGGCGGCGGGACCTCCAGCAGCGGCAGCCCATGCCGGTCGCATGCCTCGACCAGCCCGCGCGGCACCGTGTCGTACACCGGCGCCAGCCCGAAGCCGAGCGCCGCCGCCCCCGCCTGCACGATGCGCGACACATACACGTCCGGGTCCTTGAGCAGCACCCCGGCGCTCAGCAGCAGCTCCCCGCCCAGCAGATACGGAAACGGGTCCGCCATCTCCGAGGTGTGCACCCAGTGCAGCACCGGCGGCGGGTCGCCCTCGGCGGACGGGCCCGCGAGCTGGCGCAGGCCCAGCTCCGGCTCGGACAGCAGCGCCGCCAGGGGGATCGGCGGAGTGGGCGGGGCGGGCGCGGGTGCGGGCGCAGAGGCAGGCATGGATGGTTTATCCATTCGCGGGCGGCAGAGTGCAGGAAACGTACACTTCAGCGTCGCATTCCGGCCACCTACCGTCGACTCCCAACACCACCCGTGGACCCCGGGGGAACGAGACGGAGGAAGCCGATGGCTGTCGATCACGCAGTGATCGTCGCGTATCTGGCCGGGATGCTCGGCATGGGCTGGTGGGGCATGCGCCGCGCCAAGTCCAAGAGCGAGTTCCTGGTCGCCGGGCGCCGGCTCGGCCCGTGGATGTACTCCGGCACGATGGCCGCCATCGTCCTCGGCGGCGCGTCCACCATCGGCGGCGTCGGCCTCGGCTACAAGTACGGGCTCTCCGGCGCCTGGATGGTCTTCACCATCAGCCTCGGGCTGCTGGCCCTGTCGGTCCTCTTCTCCGCCCGCATCGCCCGGCTGAAGGTCTACACCGTCTCCGAGATGCTCGACCTGCGGTACGGCGGCCGGGCCGGGCTCATCACGGGCGTGGTGCCTCGCCAACCAGCCGATCTACTACGGGCTGCTCGCCTCCCTCGCCGCCTGTGTGATCGTGAGTCTGGCCACCTCGCCCACGGACGAGGCGGTCCTGGAGAACTGGCGGCGGCGGCTCGCGGGCGGCGGTCCCGGAACCGCCCAGGAGCAGGCGGCGGGGGCCGAGCCGGCCTCCGTCCACCGCTAAAGTCGAAAACACGAAGAATCGCAATGAAGCGTATGAAAGAAGGCAGACCACTATGAGCAGCAACGACACGCCGCGCGGCCCCGTCGACTCGTCCCGTATCCCGCGGTACGCAGGACCCGCGACGTTCGCCCGGCTGCCCCGGCTCGACGAGGTCGGCAGCGCCGATGTGGCCGTCGTCGGCGTCCCCTTCGACTCCGGGGTCTCCTACCGCCCCGGCGCACGCTTCGGCGGCAACGCCATACGCGAGGCGTCCCGGCTGCTGCGGCCCTACAACCCGGCTCAGGACGCCTCGCCGTTCGCCCTCGCGCAGGTCGCCGACGCCGGCGACATCGCCGCCAACCCCTTCAACATCAACGAGGCCGTCGAGACCGTCGAGGCCGCGGCCGACGAGCTGCTGTCCACCGGCGCGCGCATGATGACCCTCGGCGGCGACCACACCATCGCGCTGCCGCTGCTGCGCTCCGTCGCCAAGAAGCACGGCCCGGTGGCCCTGCTCCACTTCGACGCCCACCTGGACACCTGGGACACCTACTTCGGCGCGGAGTACACCCACGGCACCCCGTTCCGCCGGGCCGTGGAGGAGGGCATCCTCGACACCGAGGCGCTCTCCCACGTCGGCACGCGCGGCCCGCTGTACGGCAAGCAGGACCTCGACGACGACGAGAAGATGGGCTTCGGCATCGTCACCTCCGCC
Source organism: Streptomyces sp. PR69 (assembly GCF_026420845.1). Classification (GTDB taxonomy): domain Bacteria; phylum Actinomycetota; class Actinomycetes; order Streptomycetales; family Streptomycetaceae; genus Streptomyces. Next base: position 121,750 of record NZ_JAOWCB010000012.1, read on the forward strand.
GACGTCATGCGGCGCGGCGTCGACGAGGTGGCCGACCAGCTCCGTCAGCGCATCGGCGACCGGCCGCTGTACATCTCCATCGACATCGACGTGCTCGACCCGGCGCACGCGCCCGGCACCGGCACCCCGGAGGCCGGCGGCCTCACCTCCCGCGAACTGCTGGAGATCCTGCGCGGCCTCGCCTCCTGCAACCTGGTCTCCGCAGACGTCGTCGAGGTGGCCCCCGCCTACGACCACGCCGAGATCACCTCGGTCGCCGCGTCCCACACCGCCTACGAGCTGACCACGATCATGTCCCGCCAGATCGCGGAGGCGCGCGGCAAGTGACCCACGACCACGGCCTCGTGCTGCGGCCGACGCCCGCGCAGACGGAGGCCGCGCTGAACCCGCCCACCCGTCGCCCGGCCACCACCCCTCAAGGAGGCGCAGAGCGCCGCGCGTCCATGGTCCGCAACGGCGGCGACCTCGTCGTCGAAACCCTCCAGGGGCTCGGCGCGACCACCGTGTTCGGGCTGCCCGGGCAGCACGCGCTCGGCATGTTCGACGCGCTGCGCCGCTCCTCCCTGACCTACGTCGGGCTGCGCGTGGAGAACAACGCGGGCTTCGCGGCGGACGCGTACGGGCGCATCACCGGGGAGGCCGCGCCGCTGCTGCTGTCCACCGGGCCCGGCGCGCTGATGTCGCTGGCCGCCCTCCAGGAGGCGGCCGCGGCGTCCGCGCCCGTCCTGGCCATCGGCAGCCAGGTGCCGACCGCCGGGCTCGGCGGCGGCCGCCACGGCTATCTGCACGAACTGCGCGACCAGCAGGCGTCGTTCCGCGACATCGTGAAGTCCGTGCACACCGTGCGCACCGCCTCGCAGATCCCGTCCGCGATCGCCGCGGCCTGGGAGTCCGCGCTGACCGCGCCGCACGGCCCGGTGTGGGTGGAGATCCCGCAGGACGTGCTGCTCGCGGCCGCGGCCCTGCCGGCCGTCACCGCCATGGACGCGACCCCGCGCGATGTCGCGCCGCGGCCCGAACTGACCGCCGTCGCCGCCGATCTGCTGTCGAAGGCCCAGCGTCCGGCGATCATCGCGGGCGGCGGGGTCGTACGCTCCGACGCCTCCGGCAAGCTGCGCGCGCTCGCCGAGAAGCTGAACGCCCCGGTCGTCACCACCTTCGGCGGCAAGGGCGCGTTTCCCTGGGAGCACCCGCTGTCCCTCCAGTCCTGGCTGGAGGACCGGCATATCACCGACTTCCTTGAGGACGCGGACGTGCTGCTGGTCGTCGGCTCCGGGCTCGGCGAACTCTCCTCGAACTACCACACGTTCGCCCCCCGCGGCCGGATGATCCAGATCGAGGCGGACCTCGGCAAGCTGGAGTCCAACCACCCGGCGCTGGGCATCCACGCGGACGCCCGGCTCGGGCTGTCCGCGCTGCTGGAGACGGTGCGGGAGCGGGCGGACTCCGGCGCGCAGAAGCGCGTCCGGGACGTCCTCGCGCGCGTGCGTGAACGGATCGCCTCCCAGGAACTCACCACGGAGCAGCACGTGCTGTCCTCCGTGCGCGAGGCTCTTCCGGACGCGTCCCCCAGCTTCTGGGACATGACGATCCTCGCCTACTGGGCGTGGTCCGCCTTCGACCCCCGCCGCCCCAACACCATGCACTCCGCCCAGGGCGCGGGCGGCCTCGGCTACGCCTTCCCGGCAGCCCTCGGCGCGGCCGCCGCGGACCGTACGCGGCCGGTGCTCGCCGTCTCCGGCGACGGCGGCGCGATGTACTCGATCGCCGAACTGGCCACGGCCCGGCAGTACGGCCTCGACGTCACCTGGCTGATCGTGGACGACGGCGGATACGGGATTCTGCGCGAGTACATGACGGACGCCTTCGGGGAGGCGACGGCCACGGAGCTGGCCCGCCCGGACTTCGTCGCCCTCGCCGAATCCTTCGGCGTCCCGGCGCTGCGGACGACGCCGGAGTCGCTGACGGAGCACCTGGCGAAGGCGCTGGGGACGGCGGGGCCGTCGGTGGTGGTGCTGCCGGCGACGCTGCGGATGTTCGCGCCGACGCACCGCTGAGCCGCACCGGGGGAGGCACCCCCAGGCGAGGCTGAAATTCAGCCCGTTGGGGGCACCTCCGCGGGGGTACCCCTGGGGGCACCTCCGTGGGGGTACCCCTGGGGGCACCTCCCAGCGGTAGCTGGGGGAGGAGTCTGGGGGAGTTTGAGGACACGGCCGAAGGCCGCACCGGTCGCCTGGGGCGAACCGGGCAACGCCGCTACGCCCGGTACCCCGGCACAGACGGCCAGCGGACCGTGAGCACCACGGACTCCTCCTCCGCGTACCAGGAGTGATCCACGCCCCGGCCCCAGACGACGTAGTCGCCCTGCTCGGCCAGGAGCACACTGCGGTCCGACAGCTCCACCCGGAAGCGGCCGCTGATCAGCACCAGCAGGGCGGTGCGCTCCTCGCCCGTCACCCACTCCGCGCGGCGGTCGCCGCGCGGATGGACGCCCCACTTGATCTCGACGGCATCGCTGTGCCGCGGGTCGGCGGCGTCCTTGAAGTGGCCGAGCAGCCAGCCCCGGTCCAGGGCGGCGTCACGGCCGGCGTTGCCCGCGTACACACTGCTGTTCACCGCAAGGGACGTTAACAGCCCGACCGCCGCCGTCGCGGTCGACGGATGTCTGACCGCCGCGGGCCCGCGGCAGCGTACGGCGGGCACCCAGACCGGGACTGTTCGCCGCGCGTCGGCGCGCCCCCGGCGGCCGCCTCCGGCTCCTCCTCGCTGGTGACGACAGCCAGAACGCCGCCCAGATCACCCGGCTGTACCGGCTCACCGTGCGGCTGCCGCACCGCTGGCGCACACTGGCGGCGACGGCCGACCGCGGCCGGCGGTCCTAGGTCCGCGGACCGGTCTTCGTACGGCGACCGCTGCCAGGGGATGAAATACGCAGCTCGCCGCGTTGGTGCCTTCCGGCAGACCAGAACAACCGGGGAGGCATCACGTGGCGGCGGCAGAGCAAGGGTGGGCACGGCGGCTGACCGGCTACGCCTGGCGGTACCGGCGGAATGTGGTGCTCGCGCTTGGTTCCTCCCTCGCCGGCATGGCGGTGATGGCCCTCGTCCCGCTGATCACCAAGGTCGTCATCGACGATGTGATCGGCGCGGGCACCCGGTCGCTCGCCGTCTGGACCGGGCTCCTCGTCGCCGCCGCCGTCGTCGTGTACGCCCTGACGTACATCCGCCGGTACTACGGCGGCCGGCTCGCCCTCGACGTGCAGCACGATCTGCGCACCGAGATGTACCGGACCATCACCCGGCTCGACGGACGGCGGCAGGACGAGCTCTCCACCGGCCAGGTCGTCGGCCGCGCCACCACCGACCTCCAGCTCATCCAGAGCCTGCTCTTCATGCTCCCGATGACCGTCGGGAACATCCTTCTCTTCCTCGTCTCCCTGGTGATCATGGCGTGGCTGTCCGTGCCGCTCACCCTGGTCGCCGTCGCCGTCGGCCCCGCCCTGTGGTTCATCGCCAAGCGCAGCCGCACCCGGCTGCACCCCTCCACCTGGTGGGCGCAGAGTCAGGCGGCGGCCGTCGCGGGCGTCGTCGACGGCGCGGTCCTCGGCGTACGCGTCGTCAAGGGCTTCGGCCAGGAGGAGCAGGAGACCGCCAAGCTCCGCGACGCGGGGCGCAAGCTGTTCGCCGGGCGGCTGCGCACCATCCGGCTGAACTCCCGCTACACCCCTGCCCTGCAGGCCGTCCCCGCCCTCGGCCAGGTCGCCATGCTCGCCCTCGGCGGCTGGCTCGCCGTCCGCGGTCAGATCACCCTCGGCACCTTCGTCGCCTTCTCCGCCTATCTCGCCCAGCTCGTCGGACCCGTCCGGATGCTCGCCATGGTCCTCACCGTCGGCCAGCAGGCACGCGCGGGCGTGGAGCGCGTACTGGATCTGATCGACACCGAGCCGACCCTGAAGGACGGCGTCAGGGAGCTGCCCGCCGACGCGCCCGCGAGCGTCGAGTTCGACGACGTCACCTTCGGATACGAGGAGGGCCGGCCCGTCCTCGACGGCTTCTCGCTGCGGATCGAACCCGGCGAGACCGTCGCCGTCGTCGGCTCCTCCGGCAGCGGCAAGTCCACCGTCTCCCTGCTGCTGCCCCGCTTCTACGACGTCAGCGGCGGCGCGGTCCTCGTCGGCGGCCGCGATGTGCGCGAGCTGACCCTCGACTCGCTGCGCGCCGCCATCGGCCTCGTCCCCGAGGACAGCTTCCTGTTCTCCGACACCGTCCGCGCCAATATCGCCTACGGCAAGCCCGGCGCGACCGACGCCGAGATCGCCGCCGCCGCGCGCGCCGCCCAGGCGGACCGTTTCATCGCCGAACTGCCCGACGGCTACGCCACCAAGGTCGGCGAACACGGGCTGACCCTCTCCGGCGGCCAGCGCCAGCGCATCGCCCTCGCCCGGGCCATCCTCACCGACCCGAGGCTGCTGCTCCTCGACGACGCCACCTCCGCCGTCGACGCGCGCATCGAGCACGAGATCCACGAGGCGCTGCGCTCCGTCATGGCGGGACGCACCACCCTGCTGATCGCCCACCGGCGCTCCACGCTCGGCCTCGCCGACCGCATCGCCGTCCTCGACGGCGGCCGCCTCGCCGACATCGGCACCCACGAGGAGCTCCAGCGGCGCTCGGCGCTCTACCGGCGGCTGCTCACCGACCCCGACGAACTGGGCGGCGTCTCGCCCGGGCATGCCATGGCCGTCGACATACCCGAGGACCGCACCGTACGGGAGGAGATGCAGGCCGAGTACGACGCCGAACGCGGCATCACCCCCGGCCTGTGGGCACGGGAGGACGCCCCGCGCGCCGAGCCCGCCGCCCTGGCCGCACCGGGCGCGACACCCGAACTGCTCGCCCAGGTGGAGGCCCTGCCGCCCGCCGCCGACACCCCGGACGTCGACGAGGCGCAGGCCGTGCGTCCTGCGCGGACCCGCGGACTGCGCGGACTGCTGCGCGGCTTCGGACCGCCGCTGCTGATCAGCCTGGCGCTGGTGGCCGTGGACGCGGGCATGGGCCTGCTGCTGCCGGTGCTCATCCGGTACGGCATCGACGAGGGCGTCACCGAGCTGGCGCTTGGCGCGGTGTGGACGGCCGCCGGGCTGGCGCTGGTGACCGTGGCCGTGCAGTGGGCCGCCCAGGTCGGGGAGATCCGCAAGACCGGCCGCACCGGGGAGCGCATCCTCTACTCCCTCCGGCTGAAGATCTTCGCGCAGCTCCAGCGCCTCGGTCTCGACTTCTACGAGCGCGAGCTGGCCGGCCGCATCATGACCCGGATGACGACGGACGTGGACGCGCTGTCCACCTTCCTCCAGACGGGGCTGGTCACCGCGTTCGTCTCGGTCGTCACCTTCTTCGGCATCATGGTCGCGCTGATCGTCATCGACGTGCAGCTGGCACTGGTGGTGTTCGCCACGCTGCCCGTCCTGATCGTGGGCACCGTCTTCTTCCGGCGGCAGAGCGTCAAGGCGTACGAACTGGCCCGGGAGCGCATCAGCGGTGTCAACGCCGACCTCCAGGAGTCGGTCTCCGGGCTGCGGATCGTCCAGGCCTTCCGCCGCGAGCGGGACGGCGAGGCGCACTACGCGGCCGGCAGCGACGCCTACCGGCAGGCGCGGGTGCGCGGCCAGTGGCTGATCTCCGTGTACTTCCCCTTCGTGCAGCTGCTGTCGTCCGCAGCGGCCGCCGCGGTGCTGATCGTCGGCGCCGGCCGGGTGGAGGCGGGCACCCTCACGGCGGGCGCGCTGGTGGCGTATCTGCTCTACATCGAGCTGTTCTTCGCACCCGTGCAGCAGCTGTCACAGGTCTTCGACGGCTACCAGCAGGCGTCGGTGTCGGTCGGGCGCATCCAGCAGCTGCTCGCCGAAACCACCTCCACGGCGGAGCCGGACCGGCCGCGGGGCGTGACCGCGCTGCGCGGCGACATCGCCTTCGAGAACGTCTCCTTCGCCTACGGGGACGACGAGGAGGCGCTCCGCGGGGTCGATCTGCGCATCCCCGCCGGGCAGACGGTCGCCTTCGTCGGCGAGACCGGCGCGGGCAAGTCGACGCTCGTCAAGCTGGTCGCCCGGTTCTACGACCCGACGGACGGCCGGGTCACGGCGGACGGCGTCGATCTGCGGGACCTCGATCTGACCGCGTACCGGCGCAGGCTCGGCGTCGTGCCCCAGGAGGCGTATCTCTTCGCGGGCACGGTGCGGGACGCGATCGCCTACGGGCGGCCCGACGCGACCGACGCGGAGGTGGAGGCAGCGGCGCGGGCCGTCGGGGCGCACGACATGATCGCCACGCTGGACGGCGGCTATCTGCACGAGGTCACCGAGCGGGGGCGCAATCTCTCCGCCGGTCAGCGCCAGCTGATCGCGCTGGCGCGCGCGGAGCTGGTGGACCCCGATGTGCTGCTCCTCGACGAGGCCACGGCCGCGCTTGATCTGGCCACGGAGGCCCAGGTCAACCAGGCCACCGACCGGCTGACCGGCCGCCGCACCACCCTGGTGGTGGCCCACCGGCTGACCACGGCGGCACGCGCGGACCGGGTCGTGGTGATGGACCACGGCCGGGTGGTGGAGGACGGCACGCACGAGGAGCTGGCGGCGGGGGAGGGGCGGTACGCGGACCTCTGGCGTACGTTCCTCGGCGCGGACGCGGACGCGGGCGCGGCGGTGTAGCGCGCGGGGCGGGGGTGCGGGTTGCCCGTGGCGGGGGCGGGTGCTTGTCCCACCCACCCTCCCGTTTCCAGCTCCCCGCCGGGCGCGGGCGTGGGGCGTCCGGGGGTCAGGCACTTGGTTCGTGCGGGTTGCCCGTGGCGGGGGCGGGTGCTTGTCCCACCCACCCTCCCGTTTCCAGCTCCCCGCCGGGCGCGGGCGTGGGGCGTCCGGGGGTCAGGCACTCGGTTCGTGCGGGTTGCCCGTGGCGGGGGCGGGTGCTTGTCCCTCCCGCCCTCCCCCTTCGCCCTGGGGGCGTGGGGGTCCGGCACCCCGACAGCCGCGGGTGAAGGGGAACCCGCACCCTGCCGGGTGCGGGGACGCCGGGGCAGTCGGCCCGTCTGGGGCGGAGGGGCCGTGCAGGGTCGCCCCCGCAGAGGACCGGCGGCAAGACCGGGGTCACCCGAAGCAAGGGCGGTCACGCCGCCGGCCTTGAGGAGGTGAGCCCGGAGGGGCCCCGACCACCCGAACCAAGACAAGACCCCGAACCCCAAGAGCCCATGAGACGGGCAACCCGCACCCGGCAAGGGCCCGGCACACCCAGGGGGCCGAGGAGCCCGCGCTCTGCGGAGACCGGCATGCGGAGGGTCCGGGACAGCCCGCGCCCCGCGGAGGGGGCATGCCCGGGGGAACCTCACGGCGCGAAGCGCCGCCGGGGTGTAGGGGCGAAGCCCCTACACCAGAAAGGGCGGGTGGGTGGGGAAGGACCCGCACCCGCGGAGACGGTCAGTCACACGCGCCGCAACCATCCCACCCCACCCCGCGTCGTACACACGTACGTGCGAGACCTGAGTGACACGGGGAGACGTAGTGACGGGCACGACAAGCGCCGGCGGCGGCACGGCACGGCGGCGGACCGGCGCGCGCCTGGGCGCCGTGGTCGTCGCCGTCGTCCTGCTGACGCTGGTGAACCACGGCGCCCACCCCGCCCAGGCCCGCGCCGCCGCGACCTGTACGGGGCGGCTGGCCAAGATCGTGTCGTTCTCCACCGGGGAGCTGCGGATCTACCAGGGACGCCACTACGCCTGCGCCATGACGTTCGCCAAGAAGCCCGGCAAGCGGCGGTATATGCGGGTGTCGCTTCAGCCGCGCGGCGGCCGGGCCGCCGTCGACGCCGGATGGTTCACCCGGTACGCGGGGCCCATCACCGTGCACGCGCTCAACCGCTGTGTCCGGGCGAGCGGTTCGGTCTCCGGCGTCACCCGGTCCACCGGGTGGCTCCTCTGCTGAGCGGTTCAACCGGGGCTGGCGGGAGGCGCGTTGCCACCGCTAGGTTCACCGCGACCGCTTGAAACAGGGGAGGGTGAATGCGCAACGCGCTCAGATGGCTGCTCTCGCTCGTGGTGCTCATAGGCGCCATGGGCGTGGCAGGCGGCCCGGCGACGGCACACGCGGCCACCGCCGCAGATCCGTACGCCGCAAGCCCGCACGCCATAAGCCCGTACGCCGTCGAACAGGCCGCCGCAGACCCGTACGACGGCCGGGACATCGGCGGCCGGGACATCAAGGACCGCATCCTGGCGATCCCGGGCATGAGCCTCATTGAGGAGAAGCCGCATCCCGGCTACCGCTTCTTCGTGCTCAGCTACACCCAGCCGGTCGACCACCGGTGGCCCTACCTGGGCACCTTCGAGCAGCGGCTCACCGTGCTGCACAAGGACACCGCCCGCCCCACTGTCTTCCACACCTCCGGCTACCACGTGAGCACCACGCCCCGCCGTGCGGAGCCCACGGCCATCGTCGACGGCAACCAGGTGTCGCTGGAGTACCGCTTCTTCTCGCCGTCCCGGCCGAGCCCCGCCGACTGGTCCAAGCTCGACATCTGGCAGGCCGCCAGCGACCAGCACCGGGTGTTCAAGGCGCTGAAGAAGATCTACCGCAAGAACTGGATCTCCACGGGCGGTTCCAAGGGCGGGATGACCGCCACGTACTACGAGCGCTTCTACCCCCGCGACATGGACGGCGTCGTCGCCTACGTCGCCCCCAACGACGTGGTGAACTGGGAGGACTCGGCCTATGACCGCTTCCTCGCGCGCGTCGGCACCCAGGAGTGCCGCGACAAGCTGGGCGCGGTGCAGCGTGAAGCCCTGGTGCGCCGCGAGGCGCTGGAGGCGAAGTACCGGCAGCTCGCCGACGAGGAGGGCTACACCTTCACCACCATCGGCAGCCTCTCCCGGGCGTACGAGGCCGTGGTCCTCGACTACGCCTGGGCGTTCTGGCAGTACAGCCACTTGACGGACTGCGCCGCGCTCCCCGCCGCCACCGCTTCCGACCAGGAGATCTACGACTCCCTCGACGCGGTCTCCGGCCTTGCCTTCTACACGGACCAGGGCCTTGACCCGTATACGCCGTACTACTACCAGGCGGGCACCGAGCTGGGCTCGCCCGACATCGCCCAGCCGCATCTGGACGGTCTGGTCCGCTACGGCTACCAGCCGCCGCGGAACTTCGTGCCGCGGGAGATCCCGATGCGCTTCAAGCCGTGGGCGATGTACGACGTCGACCGCTGGGTGCGGCACAACGCCCACCGGATGATGTTCGTGTACGGGGAGAACGACCCCTGGGGCGCGGAGCCGTTCCGCCTCGGCTGGGGCGCGCGGGACAGCTATGTCTACACCGCGCCCGGCGCCAACCACGGGGCCGGGGTCGCCGATCTGAAGGAGGCGGAGCGGGCGCGCGCCACCGCTTCGATCCTCAAGTGGGCGGGTGTCGCGCCGCGGGCCGTCCAGGAGAATCCGGCCAAGGCGAAGCGGCTGACCGGTTTTGACGCCGGGCTCGACAAGCAGGAGGCCCGCCGTATGCCGGCGTTCCTCCCGTAAGCAGGTCTGCCGGCAGGCCCGTAGGCCCGCGGAAGCCCGTATGGCATGTGCGGGGCCGGGCTGCGTCCGTCGTCAGACACGGCGGGCGCAGCCCACCGGCCGCTCCCCGCCGAGCGTGACGAACAGCGCGGTGGACGGCGGGCACTGGGTGCGCCGCGCCACCGCCGAGGCCACCTTGTACTGCGGGGCGTGCTCGCCCGACCCATCGCAGGCGGTCTCCTTCACCTGCCCCTTGCGCGCGGTGTAGACGCAGTCGCCGACGACCGTGTGGGGGCCGCCGCCCCCGCCCGGATCACCCGGATGGGGCGGTTCCAGATTCCGCATGCAGGCATAGCCGCGGGACACCTCGCCGTCTCCGTCCTCGTCCGCGGCCGGCAGGCTCTCCGAGATATGCAGGACGAAGTCCGTCGCCTCGGGGCATGCGCCGCGGCCCGTCGAGGCCAGTCCGTCATACCGGGCGAGGACGCGGGCCGCTGCCTTCTCGCTGCTGCACGGCACCTCGTGGAACTCCCGGCCGCGCGAGGCGCATTCACCCCGCCCCAGGAAGACCGCCCCGTATCCGGGCGTCGCCGGGGCGGACGACGCCGGTGCCGCGGAGCCGCCGGAGCCGCCGGGACCGGCGCCCGCCCCGCCGTCCGACGACTCCTGGCAGCCGGTGCACAGCACCGCCGTCACCACCGCGGCCAGCAGAACCACAACCGACGCCGGCACCCCCCAGCTCCGTCCACGCATCCCGCCGCCCCCTGGAACCCCGGCCCGCACGGCGGCCGACCCGCACCGCCGTCGCCGATCACTGTCTCCGGCTCCAGCGTGGCGCGCCACCGCGGGCACACGCCAGCGACGCGGGCGGCTTCGGCGCGATTGGGCACGAATGGGGGTCGTGCGCCCCGGGCGCGGGATACGCCTGCCTACGCTAGCTGTACGAAAGTCCGTGCCCGATCGGATACAGCACCCGCGCCGGGTCGTCGGCGCGCTGCACCGGCGCCGGCAGCCGTCCGCGGGGCCGCGCACGGCCCGTGATGACCCGTGCCGCGGCGCGCACTTCGACATCGGTCCAGCCGTACGAGGCGAGGGCCGCGGGCACCCCCGCCAGCTGGGCGATGTCATACGGATTGCGTACGGCGAGGGCCACGATGGGCGTCCCGGTGTCCAGCAGCCGCCGCACCAGGGTGCGCTGGGAGCTGCCCGCGGTGACGTTGTAGGTGAGCACGACGACCGCGTCCCGGCCGCTCGCCGCCGCTGCCGCCTCCTCGATCCGCGCCGGGCTCGGGGCTGTGCCGGTGGACAGGGAGACCGCGTCGAACCCCAGCTCGTTGAGCGCGCCCGCCATGACGGTCGTCGGGGGTCCGGTGGTGCCGGAGGGGGAGGCGGGATCGGCGCCGACGACCAGCACTCTGCGGTGCGTGCGCGGCCCGCGGCGGCCCAGCGGCAGCAGCCGGCCCTCGTTCACCAGCAGAGTCGTGGTCTCCTCGGCGATCCGCTCGGCGGCGGCGAGATGCGACCGCGCGCCGACGGTCCGCTCGACGTCCCGGTGGGAGGCGAACGGGTCGCGCAGCAGACCGAGCCGCTCCTTCAGCCGCAGAATCCGCAGCACCGACTCCTCGACACGCTCGACGGCGAGTTCGCCGCTTCTGACGGCGTTGAGCACGGCGTTCCAGGCGAGGGCCAGGTCGGGCGGGTTGAGCAGCTGGTCCACGCCCGCGTGGAGGGCCAGCACCGGCACCCGGTCGTCGCCGTACTTCTCCCGTACGCCCTGCATGCCGAGCGAGTCCGTGACGATCACGCCGTCATAGCCGAGCTCCCCGCGCAGAATGCCGGTGAGGATGGGACGGGACAGCGTCGCCGGGTCGTCGCTCGGGTCGAGGGCGGGGAACTGGATGTGCGCCGTCATGACGGCGTCGGCCCCGGCGGCGATCGCCGCCCGGAACGGCGGGGCGTCGAACTCCTCCCACTCCTCGCGGGTGTGGGTGATGACCGGGATGCCCGTGTGCGAATCGACCGTGGTGTCGCCGTGGCCCGGGAAGTGCTTGGCCGTGGCGGCGACCCCGCCGCTCTCGTAGCCGCGGACCTGGGCGGCGACCATACGGGCCACCCCCTGGGGGGCGGCGCCGAAGGACCGTACGCCGATGACGGGGTTGGCGGGGTTGACGTTGACGTCCGCGACGGGGGCGTAGTTCTGCCGGATGCCCATGGCGGCCAGCTCGGCCCCCGCGATCTGCGCCGCCCGGCGCGCGTCGGCCGCGGAACCGCCCGCCCCCAGCGCCATCGCGCCCGGCAGCAGTGTGGCCGGCTTGCCCACGCGCGCGACGATGCCGTGTTCCTGGTCGGTGGCGAGCAGCAGCGGCACAGGGGTCTGCTGGGCGAGCCCGGCGCGCTGGATGCCGTTGGACAGATCGGCGATCTGGTGTGGATCGCGGGTGTTGTGCGCCCAGGCGAAGTAGATGATCCCGCCGACGTGGTACGCGGCGACCAGCTCGGCCGCGGTGCGCACGCCGATCTCTTCCAGGTTCTTCTCGGCGTCGGCGGGATCGGGATCGGTGGCGGAGTGCCCGTATACCCTCATCACAAAGAGCTGGCCGACCTTCTCCTCCAGGCTCATCCTGCCGATGAGCCGTTCCAGTCGTCCGCGCCGCCCGGTCTGCTCCCCGGCCGCGGCGGGCGGCGCGGGGACGGCGGCGACGGAAGCCGCTCCGGCGGTGGCGGTGAGAAGGGTGCGTCGGGAGAGGTTCCGGCTGTGCACGGGTGCTCCTTCCGGCCTTGCGCGACAAGGTAGTTGAAGGAAACTTCCAGGCCTCACGGGTGTCCGGAAAATTACTGCCGGGTCAATGCCGTGGCAAGGGCCGCCGCACACGCCACGCGGAAACATCACCGCCCTGGCTCCGTGCGCTGCCTGGCGGGGACGTGGCGGAACACCGTCGGGAAGTGGCCGAAAATCACTCCCCGCAGTCGTGCAACCCTTTCTGCGTGACATGAGTCGTACTGGTCGGCGAGGTTCCCGGGGGGTGGATCTGGGGGGATCCGGCGGAACCCTCGCCACAGTGGGGGGAGGGGGAAGGCGGGGGGCCCGGCCATGTGGCCGGGCCCCGTTGTCCTTGCCGGGCTCGCGGCTCCGGTCGTTCAGTTGTCCACAGGCGGCTGTCCACGGGCTGGTTGGTTGTCCACAGGCCGCCCGCCGTGTCGGAGCGCGGCGGTAGCGTCGGAGCATGTCCAACGCAGCAGTGGTCGAAGGGGTCCTCGAACGCATCACCTATGCCAACGAGGAGAACGGGTACACGGTCGCCCGCGTCGACACCGGCCGCGGCTCCGGCGAGCTGCTCACCGTCGTCGGGTCGCTGCTCGGTGCGCAGCCGGGCGAGTCGCTGCGCATGGAGGGCCGCTGGGGCTCCCACCCCCAGTACGGCAAGCAGTTCACCGTGGACAACTACACCACGGTCCTCCCGGCCACCGTCCAGGGCATCCGCCGCTATCTCGGCTCCGGGCTGATCAAAGGCATCGGCCCCAGGATCGCCGAGCGCATCGTCGACCACTTCGGCGTCGACACGCTCGACGTCATCGAGCAGCGGCCGGACAGGCTCATCGAAGTCCCCGGCCTCGGACCCAAGCGGACCAAGCTGATCGGCGCGGCCTGGGAGGAGCAGAAGGCCATCAAGGAGGTCATGGTCTTCCTCCAGGGCGTCGGCGTCTCCACCTCCATCGCCGTCCGCATCTACAAGAAGTACGGGGACGCCTCGATCTCGGTCGTGAAGAACCAGCCGTACCGCCTCGCGGCCGACGTCTGGGGCATCGGCTTCCTCACCGCCGACAGGATCGCCCAAGCGGTGGGCATTCCGCACGACAGCCCCGAGCGGGTCAAGGCCGGACTGCAGTACGCCCTGTCGCAGTCGACCGACCAGGGCCACTGCTTCCTCCCCGAGGAGCAGCTCATCGCCGACGCGGTGAAGCTGCTCCAGGTGGACACCGGCCTGGTCATCGAGTGCCTCGCCGAACTCGCCGGCGAGGAGGAAGGGGTGGTGCGGGAGCAGGTCCCCGCCCCCGACGGCGGGGACGCTCTGACGGCCGTGTATCTGGTGCCCTTCCACCGGGCCGAGCTGTCACTCTCCGGCCAGCTGCGCCGGCTGCTGCGCACCGAGGAGGACCGGATGCCGGCCTTCCAGGACGTCGCCTGGGACAAGGCGCTGGGCTGGCTCGCCTCCCGCACGGGCGCCCAGCTCGCGCCGGAGCAGCAGGCCGCGGTCAAGCTCGCGCTGACCAGCAAGGTCGCGGTGCTCACCGGCGGCCCGGGCTGCGGCAAGTCCTTCACGGTCCGCTCGATCGTGGAGCTGGCCCGCGCAAAGAAGGCAAAGGTGGTGCTGGCCGCGCCCACCGGCCGGGCCGCCAAGCGGCTCGCGGAGCTCACCGGCGCCGAGGCATCCACCGTGCACCGGCTGCTGGAGCTCAAGCCGGGCGGCGACGCGGCATACGACCGGGACCGGCCGCTGGACGCCGATCTGGTGGTCGTCGACGAGGCGTCGATGCTTGATCTGCTGCTGGCGAACAAACTGGTCAAAGCAGTGGCACCGGGTGCACATCTGCTGTTGGTCGGGGATGTGGACCAGCTGCCCAGCGTCGGCGCGGGGGAGGTGCTGCGCGATCTGCTCGCCGACGGCGGGCCGGTGCCCAGCGTCCGGCTGACGCGGATCTTCCGCCAGGCGCAGCAGTCGGGCGTCGTGACCAACGCCCATCGCATCAACTCCGGACAGCAGCCCGTCACCACCGGGCTCGCCGACTTCTTCCTCTTCGTGGAGGACGACACGGAGGAGGCGGGGCGGCTGACCGTCGATGTGGCGGCACGGAGGATTCCGGCCAAGTTCGGCCTGGACCCACGGCGGGATGTGCAGGTGCTCGCGCCCATGCACCGAGGCCCCGCCGGCGCCGGCACCCTCAACGGCCTGCTTCAGCAAGCGATCACCCCCGCCCGCCCGGAGCTCCCCGAGAAGCGCTTCGGCGGCCGGGTCTTCCGTGTCGGCGACAAGGTCACCCAGATCCGCAACAACTACGAAAAGGGGCAGAACGGCGTCTTCAACGGCACGGTCGGGGTCGTTGTCTCCCTCAGCGTCGATGACCAGCGGCTGACCGTGCTCACTGACGAGGACGAGGAGGTGCCGTACGACTTCGACGAGCTGGACGAGCTGGCGCACGCCTACGCCGTGACCATCCACCGCTCGCAGGGCAGTGAGTACCCGGCCGTGGTGATCCCGGTCACCACCGGGGCCTGGATGATGCTCCAGCGCAATCTCCTGTACACGGCCGTGACCCGTGCCAAGCAGCTTGTGGTGCTGGTCGGCTCACGTAAGGCGATAGGACAGGCGGTGCGCACCGTCTCTGCGGGTAGACGGTTTACAGCGCTGGACAGCCGGCTGGCCGCGCCCGCGTCCGCGCCGGGGCCCGCACCCGCGCGGGCGGCGGCGACTTCGGCCGGCTGAGGGGCGCATACCCCGCCGCCCGGGCGACCCCCTACGGTCCCCCAAGGGGTGGCAAACGCCACCCCCGGGTTCCGGAACCAGGGCGAACGGGGCAAGATGAGCAGGTTGACGGCACTCAGTGCCGCCAATTGGCCCAATGGTCGACCCCGAGTGCACTCTCCTGAGCCAAATGGGGGATGGTAGAGACAGTCAGGGCACCTCGAAGAAGAGGCACTACGTCGGTGAGGGATGACGTGAGCGACAACTCTGTAGTACTGCGGTACGCGGACGGTGAGTACACCTACCCGGTGGTTGAGAGCACCGTCGGCGACAAGGGCTTCGACATCGGGAAGCTCCGAGCCCAGACCGGTCTGGTGACCCTGGACAGCGGATACGGCAATACGGCCGCCTATAAATCCTCGATCACCTACCTGGACGGCGAGCAGGGCATCCTGCGCTACCGCGGCTACCCGATCGAGCAGCTCGCGGAGCGCTCGTCCTTCCTCGAGGTGGCGTATCTGCTGATCAACGGCGAGCTGCCGACGGTCGACGAGCTTTCCGCGTTCCGGGGCGAGATCACCCAGCACACGCTGCTGCACGAGGACGTCAAGCGGTTCTTCGACGGGTTCCCGCGTGACGCCCACCCGATGGCCATGCTGTCCTCCGTGGTCAGCGCGCTGTCCACCTTCTACCAGGACAGCCACAACCCGTTCGACGAGAAGCAGCGCCATCTGTCCACGATCCGGCTGCTCGCCAAGCTTCCGACGATCGCGGCGTACGCCTACAAGAAGTCGATCGGCCACCCGTTCGTCTACCCGCGCAATGACCTCGGGTATGTGGAGAACTTCCTGCGGATGACCTTCTCGGTCCCCGCGCAGGAGTACGAGCTGGACCCGGTCGTGGTCTCCGCGCTGGACAAGCTGCTGATCCTGCACGCCGACCACGAGCAGAACTGCTCCACCTCCACGGTCCGTCTGGTCGGCTCCTCGCAGGCGAACATGTTCGCCTCGATCTCCGCGGGCATCAGCGCCCTGTGGGGTCCGCTGCACGGCGGGGCCAACCAGTCGGTGCTGGAGATGCTCCAGGGCATCCAGGCCAACGGCGGCGATGTCGACTCCTTTATCTCCAAGGTGAAGAACAAGGAGGACGGCGTCCGGCTGATGGGCTTCGGCCACCGCGTCTACAAGAGCTTCGACCCCCGCGCGAAGATCATCAAGGCGGCGGCGCACGATGTCCTCTCCGCGCTCGGCAAGTCCGACGAGCTGCTGGACATCGCGCTCAAGCTGGAGGAGCACGCGCTCTCCGACGAGTACTTCGTCTCGCGCAACCTCTACCCGAACGTGGACTTCTACACGGGTCTGATCTACCGCGCCATGGGCTTCCCGACCGAGATGTTCACCGTGCTGTTCGCGCTGGGCCGGCTGCCGGGCTGGATCGCCCAGTGGCACGAGATGATCAAGGAGCCGGGCTCCCGCATCGGCCGTCCGCGCCAGATCTACACCGGCGAGGTCCTGCGCGACTTCGTCCCGGTCGAGGCCCGCTGAGCCGCAGGCCCGCTGAGCCGCAGGCTCGCCGGGCCGCAGGTCCGTTGCCGGGTCACAGGCCCGCTCAACGACGGAAAGCGCCCCGCAAGCCGATCCCCCCACGGGTCGGCGGGCGGGGCGCTTCCATATCCCGGAGCGGATTCCCCCCACGGGATCCGGCCGGGCGTCTAGCCGGGCGCGGAAGCTCCGCGCGCGGTCTGCCGGGGTACGTACGGACGGGAGGGCCGCTCAAAGCTCCCCGGTGCACGTGCCCCGGCTTACGCTTGCCTGGGACGTCCCCCAAGACATCCCATGAACGTCCCCCAAGACGTTCCTGGCATCGCCCACTTAGACTCGCCATGAGCCTGAATGGTTACCCCCAAATATCTGTGATCTAGGTCTCCTTGTGAAGGTCCTGTGACCCAGTTGTAGTGACGCAAACGCAAAACTTTCCCCATGGCGGGCCGGGGCCCGCCATGGGGAAAGGCGATGGGCTCTCAGGCGCCCGCGGTCGTCAGCTCATAGCCGGCCTCGTCGACCGCCTCGCGCACGGCCGCCTCGTTCAGCGGGGCGTCGGAGACCACAGTGACCTGCCCCGTGGCGGCGACGGCCTGGACCGAGACGACGCCCTTGAGCGCGGACAGCTCGCTGGTGACCGCCCCCTCGCAGTGGCCGCAGGTCATACCGCTGACCTGGTAGACGGTGGTGACGGTCTTCGTCTCGGCGGTCATGACGAGTCTCCTCTTCGGGTCTGAAGGTCTTCGGGTCTCGGGTCTCGGGTCTTCGGGTGGTGGCGCTGTGTGCTGCCTATGGCTTTGACTCTATACCCCTAGGGGGTATAGATGCGAACCCCTGCCCGGCCGTCTACAGGTCCCCGCTCCGGGCCTTGGGACATGGTAGATACCTCCCATGTCGCACTCGGGGACGCTGATCCTGATCATGTCCATCGCGGTGCTCGCGCCGCTGCTGGCCTATGGCGTCGGGCGCTGGCTGCCCGTCCCGCTCGTCATCTTCGAGATTCTGCTGGGCGTGCTGATCGGACCCGATGTCCTCGGCTGGGCCGAAACCGGCCCCCTGATCGACGGCCTCTCCGAACTCGGCCTGGCCATGCTGATCTTCCTCGCCGGGTACGAGACCGACTTCGGCCGGGTCCGCCGGGACATCCGGCGTCGCTCCCTCTGGGCCTGGCTGATCACCCTGGCGGCCGGCCTGGCGGTCGGCGTCCTCCTGGCGGGCGGCGGCTTCAGCAAGGGCGTCTACGTCGGCACGGCGCTCACCAGCACGGCGCTGGGCACCGTGCTGCCCGTGCTGCGTGACGCGGGCGATCTGAGAACCCCGTTCGGCCCGGTGATGCTGACGTTCGGCGCGGTGGGGGAGTTCGGGCCGATCATCGCCATGGCGCTGCTGCTCAGCGGACGCAAGCCGGGGCAGTCGACGGTGCTGCTCGCGGCATTCGCGGCGCTGACGGCCGCGGCGGTGTTCTGGGCGCTGCGGCCCCGGCCGCCGTGGTTCTCCCGGCTGATCGCCAAGACGCTGCACACCAGCGGCCAGTTCGCCGTCCGGCTGGTGTTCCTGCTGCTCGCGCTGATGCTCGGGGCGGCGCAGGCGCTCGGCCTGGACGTCCTGCTGGGGGCGTTCGCCGCCGGACTGATCACCCGGCTGGTGCTGACCGGAGCGGCCCCGGAGAGCAGCGGCGAGGTGCTGGGAAAGGTGGAAGCGGTCGGGTTTGGCTTTCTGGTGCCGGTCTTCTTCATCGTCACGGGCATCGGGTTCGATCTGGACGCGCTGTTCGCCGGCGGCCGGGAACTGCTGCTCGTCCCCGGCTTTGTGGCGCTTTTCCTGCTGGTGCGCGGGGCGCCTTTGTGGCTGCTGGCTCCCCGGGAGTTCGTACGCCGGGACCGCGCGGCGCTGGTGCTGTACGGCTCCACGGCGCTGCCGCTGATCGTGGCGATCACCACGCTGGCGCTCGACGCCGGGGCGATGACGACGGGGGAGTCGGCGGCGCTCGTCGGCGCGGGCATGGTGTCGGTGCTGGTGTTCCCGCTGCTTGCGCTCAAGTGCCGGGCGGCGGCGGGGGAGCGGGAGCGTGCCGCCGCCGCCCGGCCGTCCGGGGCCGGTGAATCATGGTGAAGGGCCCCGCCGGAGCGGGGCCCGGGGCCGTATGGGCCGTGTCGTCGTATCGGGGTTCGGTCGGGGGTCGGATTGGGGTTCGGATCGGGGGCGGGTCAGTCCCTGCGGTTGCGGTTCCCCGGCCGGTTGGCGACCCAGGAGCGGATGGTGTCGGCGTACCAGTAGGGCTTGCCGCCCTCCACATGGTCGGGCGTGGGCAGGTGGCCGTGCTTGCGGTACGAGCGGACGGTGTCCGGCTGCACCCGGATATGCGCGGCGATCTCCTTGTACGACCAGAGTCTTCTGTCGGCCATCTGTGGGCACCTCCCTGCGTGCGCCGCAGCGGCGGCGCGGGGGGCCGTCGGGGGAGCTGCGGCGCGGACGCTCGGCGATCACTGAGATCACTCAGCCTGTGCCCCGGGACGGGCACGGGGTGATCCTGCAGGGCGGGGATGTCGACCGGCTGTGACGGAAGGGCCGCGAAACAGCGACAACTGTGATGACTCAGGGACAAACGCGGCGGCAGACGCGGTGGCAGACGCGGCAGGTGCGCAGGGGCGTCAGGCGCCGCAGGACCGCAGGAAGCGCCGGGTCCGCTCGGCGATGGGGAACGGCTTGTCCGGCGGGCAGGGATACATGTCCTGCTCGACGATGGCGAACAGCTCCACGTCCAGCGCCTGGGCCGCGGCGAGCACGGGCTCCAGGGCCGGGACGCCTGCGGGCGGTTCGCACATCACCCCGCGGGCCACGGCCGGTCCGAACGGCACCTCGTCCGCGACCACTTCAGCGAGGATCTCCGGGTCCACCTGCTTGAGGTGCAGATAGCCGATCCGCTCGCCGTAGGTCTCGATCAGCTTGACGCTGTCGCCGCCGCAGTAGGCGTAGTGGCCGGTGTCCAGGCAGAGCGAGACCAGATCGGGGTCGGTGGCGTCGAGGAGGCGGCAGACGTTCTCCTCGGTGTCCACATGGGTGTCGGCGTGCGGATGGACGACGATCTTCAGACCGTACCGCTCGCGCACCTCACGGCCCAGGCGCTCGGTCTGAGCGGCGAGATCGCGCCATTGTTGCGCCGTCAGCGTGCTGTCCTCCAGCACCTTGCCGGTCTTGTCGTCCCGCCAGAAGGACGGAATGACGACGAGGTGCTCCGCGCCCATGGCCCGGGTGAGCGCCGCGATGTCCGAGACATGGGACCAGGTCCGGTCCCAGACGGCGGGCCCGTGGTGCAGGGAGGTGAAGACGGTGCCGGCTGAGACCTTCAGCCCGCGGCTTCGGGTCTCGGCGGCGAGGACGGCGGGGTCGGTGGGGAGATAGCCGTACGGGCCCAGCTCGATCCACTCGTAGCCGGCGTCGGCGACCTCGTCGAGGAAGCGCTGCCAGGGGACCTGCCGGGGGTCGTCGGGGAACCACACCCCCCAGGAGTCGGGGGCTGAGCCGACCCGGATGCGGTTCAGGGCGGGGGAGGAGGAGGTCATGGCCGCCACTTTTCCGGCCGCCGGAGAAAGGTGTCAACCCTTCGTCCGAATGTAAGGACAAAATGTTGACAGGGTTCCGCAGGGGCGACTAGACCTGAGGGCAGCCGGCGACCGTCGTCGAGCCGAAGGGACGCATATGCCGCAGCCGTACGACGTGATCACCATGGGACGCATCGGTGTGGACATCTACCCGCTGCAGACGGGGGTGCCGCTGGCACAGGTCGACACGTTCGGGAAGTTCCTCGGCGGCTCAGCGACGAACGTCGCGGTCGCCGCGGCCAGGCTCGGCCGCCGGACGGCCGTCGTCACCCGCACCGGCCGGGACGCCTTCGGGGACTATCTCCACCAGGCGCTGCGGGAGTTCGGAGTGGACGACCGGTGGGTCACGCCCGTGGACGGGTATCCCACCCCGGTCACATTCTGCGAGATCTTCCCGCCGGACGACTTCCCGCTCTACTTCTATCGGCACCCCAGAGCCCCCGATCTCCAGATCTACCACCATGAGCTGGACCTGGACGCGATCCGCGCCGCCCGGGTCTTCTGGATGACGGGCACCGGCCTGTGCGCGGAGCCCAGCCGCAGCTCGACGCGGCTGGCGCTGCGCGCCCGCACACCCGGCGAGGGGTTCACGGTGTTCGACCTCGACTGGCGGCCGATGTTCTGGAAGGGCGGGGCGGAGGACGCCCGGCCCCACTACGCGGCGGCGCTGGCGCACGCCACCGTCGCCGTCGGCAACCTCGACGAATGCGAGGTCGCCACCGGCGAGCGCGAACCGCGGGCCGCCGCCCGCGCGCTGCTCGCCGCGGGCGTGCACCTCGCGGTGGTCAAGCAGGGCCCCAAGGGCGTGCTGGCCGTCCACCGCGACGGCACGGAGGCGGAGATCCCGCCGGTCCCGGTCGACGTGGTCAACGGCCTCGGCGCGGGCGACGCGTTCGGCGGGGCGCTCTGCCACGGCCTGCTCGCCGGCTGGGAGCTGCCCGAGGTGATGCGCTACGCCAACGCGGCGGGCGCGATCGTCGCCTCCCGCCTCGCCTGCTCCTCCGCCATGCCGTACGCCCCCGAAGTCACCCAGGTCCTCACCGGCGGCCCGGTCCCCCCGCAGCCCCCGACGGGCGGCGTCCCGCCGGGTGCTTCACCGGAAGCCCCGCCGCCCGCTGGCCCGGAGGCCGCTGGCGACGCCGGGTCGTCCGCTGCGCGGCCTCCATCCGCGCCCGAGGCGGCGGGCGGAGCCGACAGCGAGCCGGCCGTCCCCCAGGGGAGTTCCGTCGCGCCCCCCGGCCCGTTCGGACCCGACACGCCGGGCCAGGCCGCCGCGCCCGGGGTGGCTGGACGCCTGACCCCGTCCACGCCGCCTCCGGCTGCGCCGGGGCAGTCGGGCTCGGCCCACGATGCCGACGGCGTGACGGCCGGACGCCAGCGCCCCCGCCGCGGCGATGAGGCAACGGCCCGTCAGGCCCCAGAGGGCGTCGGGCCGCAGGCCCCCAGCCCCGTAGAGGTACACCGCCTCGGTGGGCCGCAGGGCTCCCGTACGGCCGATGGCGCGGCCGGTTCGGTCCCGGACGCCGGTGTGGGCGGTGCCGTGTCCGGTGCGGTTTCGGGCCGTGGGCATTCCGGGCCGCAGGGCGGGGAAGTGCTGCGGGGGGCGGGCCCTGGCGGGCCTGGGGCGCGCGGGGCCCGTACCCACGGAGGTGCGGTGTGAGCGCCGTTGACATCAGAGAGCTCGTCGGGATCCGCACCCGGCATCCCGAGGCCGTCGCGGAGGCGGCCGCGCGGCGGCGCAGGCGGCCGCGGCTCATCGGGGAGAGCGGACGGCTGATGATCATCGCGGCGGACCATCCGGCCCGCGGCGCGCTCGCCGTCGGCGACAGCCGCTTCGCCATGGCCAACCGGCTCGACCTGCTGGAGCGGCTCTGCCTCGCGCTCTCCCGGCCCGGCGTCGACGGAGTCCTCGCCACCGCCGACATCCTCGACGACCTGCTGCTCCTCGGCGCGCTCGACGACAAGGTCGTCATGGGCTCCATGAACCGCGGCGGCCTCTCCGGCGCCGTGTTCGAGCTGGACGACCGCTTCACCGGGCACCGCGCCCAGGACCTGGCCCGTCTCGGCTTTGACGCGGGCAAGCTGCTGCTGCGCATCGACTACGACGACCCCGGCTCCCTGGACACCCTGCACTCCGCCGCCCGCGCCGTCGACGAAATGGCGGAGCGTCAGCTTCCCGTCTTCATCGAGCCGTTCATCTGTCACCGCGCCGACGGCCGCCTCCGCAACGATCTCAGCGCGGAAGCCGTCACCCGCTCCATCGCCATCGCCTCCGGCCTGGCCGGCACCTCGGCGTACAGCTGGCTCAAGGTGCCCGTCACGGACGAGCCCGCCGACATGGCGGCGGTGATGGAGAGCTCCACGCTGCCCGCCGTGCTCCTCGGCGGCGAGATCGGCGACGACCAGGAAGGCGCATACGAGAAGTGGCGCGGCGCGCTGCAACTGCCCACCGTGCAGGGCCTTGTGGTGGGACGTTCGCTGCTCTATCCGGTCGACGGGGACGTCACCGCGGCGGTCGACACCGCCGTAGGGCTTCTGTAGGGGGTACGCACAGACCATGGACCACCACGAGATGAAACAGCGCACCGCGCGCCCGCCCTATGTGGCCGCCGGCCAGGCCGCCGACCCGCCCTACGCGCTGCGCATCGACCCTGAGGACGCCGGCTGGGGCTACTCCGCGCTCCGGATTCTGCACCTCGCGCCCGGCGGCGCGCACACCCTCGCCACCGGCGACAGTGAGTGGATCGTGCTGCCGCTCAGCGGCGGTTGCACGGTGCGCGTCGATGACGGGATCTTTGAACTGCAGGGCAGAGACAGCGTGTTCAGCGGGGTCAGCGACTTCGCCTATGTGCCGCGCGACGCCCATGCCCAGATCGCCTCCGGCGCGGGGGGCCGCTTCGCCCTGGCAGGAGCGAGGTGCGAGCGACGACTCCCCGCTCGCTACGGCCCCGCGCCGGAGGTTCCCGTCGAACTGCGCGGCGCCGGGGTCTGCTCCCGCCAGGTGAACAACTTCGCCGCCGCCGGGGTCTTCGAGTGCGACAAGCTGATCGCGGTCGAGGTCCTCACCCCCGGCGGCAACTGGTCCTCGTACCCCCCGCACAAGCACGACGAGCACCGGCCGGGCGTCGAGTCCGCACTTGAGGAGATCTACTACTTCGAGATCGCGGACGACGGCCTCGGCTACCACCGGGTCTCCCCGTCCCGCCCCGGCGGCGCCGACACGCTCGACGAAGTCCGCACCGGCGACGCCGTGCTGATCCCCGACGGCTGGCACGGCCCCTCCATCGCCGCGCCCGGACGGGACATGTACTACCTCAATGTGATGGCCGGGCCCGCCGCCGAGCGGCAGTGGCTCATCTGCGACCACCCCGACCACGCCTGGATCCGCGACACCTGGCCGTCGCAGCCCGTCGACCCCCGGCTCCCCCTGTACCCGGCCGCGGGACCCGACAGCGAGGAGAACCCCCGATGACCTCCCTGCACGCAGCAAGCCCAGCCCACGGCACCCGGCGGCTCACCGTCGCCCAGGCCCTCCTCGCCTTCCTCGCCCGCCAGTACACCGAGCGCGACGGCCGCCGCCACCGTCTGATCAGCGCCACCTGGGGCATCTTCGGCCATGGCAATGTCGCCGGGCTCGGCCAGGCGCTGCTGGAATCCGGCACGGAGATGCCGTACTTCCAGGGCCGCAACGAACAGGCCATGGTGCACGCGGCCGTCGGCTACGCCCGCCAGTCCCGCCGGCTGTCCGCCCACGCCGTCACCACCTCCATCGGCCCCGGCGCGACCAATCTGGTCACCGGCGCCGCCCTGGCCACCGTCAACCGGCTGCCCGTGCTGCTCCTGCCCGGCGACACCTTCGCCACCCGCCCCGCCGACCCGGTGCTCCAGCAGCTCGAAGTCCCCTCCGCGGGCGATGTGTCGGTCAATGACACGCTGCGGCCCGTCAGCCGCTACTTCGACCGCGTCACCCGCCCCGAGGCGCTCATCCCGGCCGCCCTGGCGGCCATGCGGGTGCTCGCCGATCCGGCCGAGACCGGCGCGGTCACCCTCGCGCTGCCGCAGGACGTGCAGGCGGAGGCGTACGACTGGCCGGAGGAGTTCTTCGCCCAGCGGGTGTGGACCGTGCGCCGCCCCCGGCCCGACGCCCAAGAGCTGGCCCAGGCCGTCGCCGCCATACGGGCCGCCCGCCGCCCACTGATCGTCGCGGGCGGCGGCGTACGCCACAGCGAGGCCGAGAAGTCGCTGCGCGTGCTCGCCGAAACCACGGGCATCCCCGTCGCCACCACCCAGGCGGGCAAAGGCGCGCTGCGCCATGACCACCCCTGCGACCTCGGCGGCATCGGCCACACCGGCACCGCGGTCGCCGACGAACTGGCCCGCGCCGCCGATCTGGTCATCGGCGTCGGCACCCGGTGGACCGACTTCACCACCGCCTCCTCGACCCTCTTCCAGAACCCGGACGTCCGCTTCCTCAACCTCAACATCACGGCCTTCGACGCCCACAAGATGTCCGGTCAGACCCTGCTCGGCGACGCGCGCACCACGCTCGACGAGCTGACCGTCGCCCTGCGCACCCTCGGCGCACGCGTCGAGGAGAGCTACCAGCGCCAGTACGCGCAGGGCAAGGCAGACTGGGAGCGGCGCGTCACCGCCGCGTACGCCGCCGAGGACCCGCAGGCCCGCCCCACCCAGACGCAGCTGCTCGGCGCCCTCGACGCGCTGGTCACCGCCGACGACATCGTGATCAACGCGGCCGGGTCGCTTCCGGGCGATCTGCACAAGCTGTGGCGGCCGCGCGCTGCGGACCAGTACCACGTCGAGTACGGCTACTCCTGCATGGGCTATGAGCTGCCCGCCGCCATCGGCGTGGCGCTCGCCGCCCCCGGCCGGCCCGTCTGGGCGCTCGTCGGCGACGGCACCTATCTGATGAACCCGACCGAGATCGTCACCGCCGTCCAGGAGAACATCCCGATCAAGGTCGTCATCGTCCAGAACCACGGATACGCCTCGATCGGCGGGCTGTCCGAGTCGGTGGGCGCGGAGCGCTTCGGCACCGCCTACCGCCACCGGTCGGCCGCCGACCGCAGCTACACCGGAGACCCCCTCCCCGTCGACCTCGCCGCCAACGCCGCCTCCCTCGGCCTGCGCATGATCCGTGCGAAGACCGTCGGCGAGCTGCGCGAAGCCCTCGCCGAGGTGCGCGCCGCGAAGGTCCCCGCAGGTGTCTACATCGAGACCGAAACGGCAGACACTGTGTCGGGCCCGCCCCCGGCACAGGCGTGGTGGGATGTTCCGGTGGCCGAGACCGCGACCCGCCCGTCGGCCGTCAAGGCCCGGGAGGAGTACGAACGGCACGTCGCCGCACGTCGCCGCCATCTGTGACCGCCCGACGCCGCCATCTGTGAAGGAGCACGAGCAATGAAGACCGTCAACCACTGGATCGGTGGCAAGACCGTCGAGGGCGCGTCGGGCAACTGGGGCCCCGTCACCGACCCCGCGACCGGCGCGGTCACCACACAGGTCGCCCTCGCCTCGGCCGAGGAGGTCGGCGCCGCCGTCGCCGCCGCCAAGGAGGCGTACCGGACCTGGGGCCTCTCCTCGCTGGCCCAGCGCACCGCGATCCTCTTCCGCTACCGCGCGCTGCTGGACGCCCGCCGCGACGACATCGCCGCGCTGATCACCGCCGAGCACGGCAAGGTGCACTCCGACGCACTGGGCGAGGTCGCCCGCGGACTGGAGATCGTGGAGCTGGCCTGCGGAATCACCACCCAGCTCAAGGGCGAGCTGTCCACCCAGGTCTCCAGCCGGGTCGACGTGGCCGCCATCCGCCAGCCGCTGGGCGTCGTCGCCGGCATCACCCCGTTCAACTTCCCGGCCATGGTGCCGATGTGGATGTTCCCGCTCGCCATCGCCTGCGGCAACACCTTCGTCCTCAAGCCCAGCGAGAAGGACCCCTCCGCCGCCAATCTGCTGGCCGAACTGGCCGCGGAGGCCGGGCTGCCGGACGGCGTGCTCAATGTGGTGCACGGCGACAAGGCCGCCGTCGACGCGCTGCTCGCCCACCCGGACGTGGCCGCCGTGTCCTTCGTCGGCTCCACGCCCATCGCGCGGTATATCCACACTGCCGCCTCCGCCAACGGCAAGCGCGTGCAGGCGCTCGGCGGCGCCAAGAACCATATGCTGGTGCTGCCCGACGCGGACCTGGACGCGGCCGCGGACGCCGCGGTCTCGGCCGCGTACGGCTCCGCCGGCGAGCGCTGCATGGCGATCTCCGCGGTCGTCGCGGTCGGCGCGATCGGCGACGAACTGGTGGAGAAGATCCGCGAACGCGCCGAGAAGATCAAGATCGGACCGGGCGACGACCCGGCGTCCGAGATGGGCCCGCTGATCACCAAGGCCCACCGCGACAAGGTCGCCTCCTATGTGACCGGCGCGGCCGCCCAGGGCGCCGAGGTCGTCCTCGACGGCACCGGATTCACCGTGGACGGTTACGAGGACGGCCACTGGATCGGGCTGTCGCTGCTCGACAAGGTGGCCGTGGACTCCGACGCCTACCGTGACGAGATCTTCGGCCCGGTGCTGTGCGTGCTGCGCGCCGCGACGTACGAGGACGGCGTGGCCCTCATCAACGCCTCGCCCTTCGGCAACGGCACCGCCATCTTCACCCGCGACGGCGGCGCGGCCCGCCGCTTCCAACTGGAGGTCCAGGCGGGCATGGTCGGCGTCAATGTGCCGATCCCGGTGCCGGTGGGCTACCACTCCTTCGGCGGCTGGAAGGACTCGCTCTTCGGCGACCATCACATCTACGGCAACGACGGCGTGCACTTCTACACCCGCGGCAAGGTCGTCACCACCCGCTGGCCCGACCCGTCGGAGGCGCCGGCCGGGGTGGACCTGGGCTTCCCCCGCCACGACTGAGCGCGCATGCGCCGCGGCCGGGTGCGCGGACGAAAACGGCCCGTACGGACCCCCGTTCCGTACGGGCCGTGGCGCGTACGCCCGACGGACCCCAGTAGACCCCGGCGGGCCACCCCGAAGCCACCGGTTTTTCCCCGGGGGCTCGGCCCCCGCACCCCCCGCGCCTCAATCGCCGGCGGGGCTGGTTTCTGGTTCCTGCGCCTCAATCGCCGGCGGGGCTGGTTTCTGGTTCCTGCGCCTCAATCGCGGGCGGGGCTGGGTTTCAGGACCCCGCGCCCCAATCACCGGCGGGGCTGGGATGTGAGCCTTCAACGGCGGCGGGGCTGGGATGTGGCGCAGCCAATTCAGCCTGCTGGGGGGCACCTCCGTGGGCGTACCCCTGGGGGCACCTCCCAGCAGTAGCTGGGGGAGGCAGCTGGGGAGCTTGAGGACACGGCCTTCAGGCCGTACAGGGGGCGGCGGCGCGAAGCTGCCGCCCGACAGGGGGCGCGGGGCGCCAGCCCCGCAGCTCCTCCCCCCCCGGAGGGGGTCTGGGGGCGGAGCCCACAGTTACGGGAAGTGGGGGTGCCCCCACGCCCCCAGGGCGTAGGGGGAGGGTGGGGGAAAGCCCCTCCCGGCCTGCTGCGCCACCCCCGTTCCCCACGTCACCATGGACCCATGGTGAACCCCCAGATCGCGAACCCCCACCAGGCCGAGGCCTGGAACGGATACGAAGGCCGGCACTGGGCCGCCCACCCGGACCGGTACGACGCTCTCAACGACCCTGCCAACACCCCGCTCCTCGACGCCGCGCGCCTCACCCGCGGTGACCGGGTTCTCGACATCGGCTGCGGGAACGGCCATCTCACCCGGCTCGCCGCCCGCCGCTGCGCCGCCGCCCTCGGTGTCGACCTGTCCGGGCCGATGCTGGAGCAGGCGCGGGCCACGGCCGAGGCGGAGGGGATCGGCAATGTCTCCTTCGTCCAGGCCGACGCCCAGGTGCACCCCTTCGAGGAGGCTTCCTTCGACGCCGCTCTCAGCCGCTTCGGGATCATGTTCTTCGCCGATCCCGTCGCCGCGTTCGCCAATATCGGCTGGGCGCTGCGGCCCGGCGGGCGGCTCGCCTTCGTCTGCCCGCAGGAATTCGCCCGCTTCGACCACTCGGCGGTGTTCGAGGCGATCGCCGCCCATGTGCCGCTGCCCGCCCTCGACGAGGAGCCGAAGGACGATGAGCCGCCGACCGGGCCCTCGTCCTTCGCCGACCCCGACCGCACCCGGCGCGTGCTCGGCGCCGCCGGTTACACGGGCATTGACATCAGCGAACTGGAGACCTTCCAGCACTGGGGCGAGGACGCGGAAGCGGCCGCGGAGTTCCTCTTCGAGATGGGCCCGATGCGGCACTGGCTGAGCGACGCCGACCCGGCCGCCCTCGCCCGGGCGCGCACCGCCGCTACCGACCTCTTCCGTTCCTACGAGACCGCGGACGGGGTCCGGCTCGTCGCCCGCCTCTGGCTGGTCACCGCCGGATGGCAGGGTCCTTCGCCGGAAGCCGCCGGGTGAGGCGCCCGGCCGACGCCGTCGTCCCCGCAGGCGACCAGCACCAGATTCCCGCGTACCGCTTCCCGTTCCCGCGTACCGCATCTGGTGTACGGCGACCTCAGTACGTACTCCTCAAGGAGGCCCGCGAATTCCGACCGGCGGCAGCCGGGCCGCCGCCGCCCTCCGCTTAGGGTCGTCCCATGCAGATCCGACTCCCCCGGCCGTCCCTGCCGTCCCGGGCGCGCGGACGCTGGATCGCGGCGGCGGCCGCGCTGGCCGTCCTCGCCGGTGCGGGCACCTGGACCGCGGTCGCCGACGACGGCGCGCCGGCCGTGCGGCGCGAGGACCGCGTCCAGCGGATGCCCGGCGCGGAGATCGACACCTCCTACTTTGTCGCGGAGGGCGGCGGGCGCAGACCGGCCGTCCTCCTCGGCCATGGCTTCGGCGGCAGCAAGGATGACGTCCGCGCCCAGGCCGAGCGGCTCGCCCGCGACGGATACGCCGTGCTCACCTGGTCCGCCCGCGGCTTCGGCGACTCCACCGGAAAGATCGGCCTCAATGACCCGGCACACGAGGTCAAGGACGTCTCCCGGCTGATCGACTGGCTGGCGGACCGCCCCGAGGTGCGGCTCGACGGCGCGGGCGATCCGCGCGTCGGCGTCAGCGGCGTCTCCTACGGCGGGGCCGCCTCCCTGCTCGCCGCGGGCCACGACCCGCGCGTGGACGCCATCGCGCCCCGGATCACCTATTGGAACCTCGCCGACGCCCTCTTCCCCGACGGCGTGTTCAAAAAGCTCTGGGCCGGGATCTTCTTCACTGCGGGCGGCGGCTGCGACACCTTCGAGCGGCAGCTGTGCGCGATGTACGAACGCGTCGCCGTCTCCGGACGGCCCGATCAGGCCGCCCGCGAACTGCTCGACTCCCGCAGCCCCTCCGCCGTCGGCGAGCGCATCAAGGTCCCGACCCTGATCGTGCAAGGCCAGACCGACTCCCTCTTCCCGCTCGGGCACGCCGACGCCATGGCCCGGCGGATCAGCGCCAACGGCGCGCCCGTCGCGGTCGACTGGATCGCCGGGGGACACGACGGCGGAGACCGGGAGAGCGGGCGTATCGAGGCCCGTATCGGGCAGTGGTTCGACCGCTATCTCAAGGAGGACGTCTCCGCAGGCGCCGGGCCCGCCTTCCGGGTGAGCCGTACCGGAGGAGTCGACTCCACCGATGGGCGGGCGCTGCTGCGCGGCGCCGTCGCCGACCGCTACCCCGGACTCGCCGACGGCGTCCGGGAGATCACGCTCACCGGGCGGGAACAGACCTTCCAGCGCCCGGCCGGGGCCAGCCCGCCCGCCGTCTCCGCGGTGCCCGGCCTCGGCGGCGGTCTCGGACAGCTCGGCTCCTCCCTCGGCGTGGGCCTCTCCCTCGACTTCCCCGGACAGCACGCCCGCTTTGACTCCGCCCCGCTGCGGCAGCCGCTGCGCATCACCGGATCGCCCGCGGTCCGGGTCCGGGTCGCCTCCGGCAGCGGCGAGGCCGTGCTCTTCGCCAAGGTGTACGACGTCGGGCCCGACGGCCGCTCCCAGGTGCTGCCCGCACAGCTGGTCGCACCGGTCAGGGTCACCGGGGCGCAGACCGGCCGGGAGGTCGAACTGACCCTGCCCGCCGTGGACTACGAGGTGGACGCGGGACACCGGCTGCGGCTGGTGCTGTCGGCCACCGACCTCGGCTATGCCTCCCCGGCCGAGCCCGCCTCCCACACCGTGGGCCTCGTGGGCGCGGGCGCGCTGTCCGTGCCCACCGCGCCGGATGTGCGGACGCAGGCCGCCGGGCTGCCCTGGTGGACCTGGGCGCTGCCCGCCGCGGGCGCGGCCCTGGCCGCCGCCCTGCTGGTCACGGCCCGCCGGCGGTCCGCCGCACCCGCCCCCGACCCGTCCCTCGCGGACGTACCGCTGCAGATCACCGGACTGACGAAGCGTTACGCCAAGTCCGCCGACCGCTATGCCGTGCAGGATCTGTCCTTCCGCGTCGAGAAGGGCCAGGTGCTGGGGCTGCTCGGCCCCAACGGCGCGGGCAAGACCACCACCCTGCGCATGCTGATGGGGCTGATCTCCCCAGACGAGGGCGAGATCCGTGTCTTCGGCCAGGCGATCAGGCCGGGCGCGCCGGTGCTGTCGCGGGTCGGCGCATTCGTCGAAGGCGCGGGCTTTCTGCCGCATCTGTCCGGGCGGGACAATCTGGAGCTGTACTGGAAGGCCACCGGCCGCCCCGCCGAGGACTCCCATATCGACCAGGCGCTGCAGATCGCCGGGCTCGGCGACGCCCTCGCCCGCGCGGTGCGCACCTACTCCCAGGGCATGCGGCAGCGGCTCGCCATCGCCCAGGCCATGCTGGGTCTGCCGGACCTGCTGATCCTCGACGAACCGACCAACGGTCTGGACCCGCCGCAGATCCGCGAGATGCGCGAGGTGATGATCCGGTACGCGGCCGGGGGCCGGACCGTGATCGTCTCCAGCCATCTGCTGGCCGAGGTCGAGCAGTCCTGCACCCATCTGGCAGTCATGGACCGCGGACGGCTGGTGCAGTCCGGGCCGGTCGCGGAGATCACCGGGGAGGGCGACACCCTGCTGGTCACCACCGCCGAGGAGGTGGCGGAACCGCTCGTCGAGAAGATCGCCGCGCTGCCGGGGGTCGGGTCCGCGGTCCGTGTGGACGGGGGGCTGCTCGTACGGCTGGACGGCACGGCCGCGACCCTGAACGCCACCGGGCTGATCGCCGAACTGGTGCGGCTTGAGGTGCCGCTGACAGGCGTCGGCCCGCACCGCCGGCTTGAGGACGCTTTCCTCACTCTGATCGGAGGCTCCGCATGACCGCCCCGCCGCCGCTGCTCGACGCGGCCCCGGGATACCGGGCCCGGCACACCCTGCCGCTGCGCGTCGAGGCGCTGCGCCAGCTCAAGCGCCGCCGCACGCTGGTGATGGGTGCGGTGCTGGCCGCGCTGCCGCTGGTGCTGATCGCCGCCTTCGCCATCGGCGGGGGCCCGGACGACGAGGACGGCGGCGGGCGGGTGACGCTGATCGACACCGCGACCGCGTCCGGCGCGAACTTCGCCGCCACCTGTCTCTTTGTCTCGGCCGGCTTTCTGCTGGTGGTGCCGGTGGCGCTGTTCTGCGGGGACACCGTGGCCGCCGAGGCCAACTGGTCCTCCCTGCGCTATCTGCTGGCCGCGCCCGTGCCGCGCGCCCGGCTGCTGTGGTCCAAACTGACCGTGGCGCTGGGCTTCAGCGCGGCGGCCATGCTGCTGCTTCCCCTGGTCGCCCTGGCGACGGGCACACTCGCCTATGGCTGGGGTCCGCTGAAACTGCCCACCGGCGGCTCTCTGGCGGCCGGGGACACTCTGGCACGGCTCGGGCTGGCGGTGGCGTTCGTCTTTGTCTCCCAACTGGTCACCGCGGGGCTCGCCTTCTGGCTCTCCACCAAGACGGACGCCCCGCTCGGCGCGGTCGGCGGAGCCGTCGGTCTGACGATCATCGGCAATGTCCTGGACGCGGTGACGGCACTCGGCTCCTGGCGCGATGTGCTTCCCGCGCACTGGCAGTTCGCCTGGATCGACGCGCTCCAGCCGCAGCTGGAGTGGAACGGGATGGTGAAGGGCGCGGCGGTCTCGGTGACCTATGCGCTGGTGTTCTTCGCGCTGGCGTTCAGGAACTTCTCCCGGAAGGACATCGTCTCTTGACCTGGGGCTCCCCGCCGGGCGGGGAGCCGCGCGAGGCTGCCGCCCCCAGGAGCGGCAGCCTCACACCCCCACCCCGGCTTGCGAGCGGGCCTATACCCAGCCTCGGCGCGCCGCTTCCGCTCCCGCGCGGAAGCGGCTGGTCGTGCCGAGGGCGGTGAGCAGTTCGCCGACGCGGCGGCTGTAGGTGCGCCCGGACATGCCCAGCCGGGTCGCCGCGGTCTCATCGGTCAGACCGGCCAGCAGCGCATGCAGCACGGGCTGGAGATGGGACGGCGGGCCGGTGGGCTCGACCTGCTCCGTCACCGCGTCCCCGCACTCCCACCAGGCACGGTGCACCCGGACGAGGGACTGTACGACGACTGGGTCACGGATCAGCAGTACACCGTGATAGTGCAGTTCGAGGTCGAGGGGGACGGCGGCTATCGAGCGGTCGGCGACGAGCAGCTTGAACGGAATGGAGTCGGTCACCCGCGCCTCGCCCGGACACAGCCAGGGCGCGGGGAGATGGGCAAGTCCATGACGGGGAG
Organism: Streptomyces sp. PR69; assembly: GCF_026420845.1. Classification (GTDB taxonomy): domain Bacteria; phylum Actinomycetota; class Actinomycetes; order Streptomycetales; family Streptomycetaceae; genus Streptomyces. The sequence continues at coordinate 154,585 of NZ_JAOWCB010000012.1, forward strand.
CGACCCGCCGGACGACGGGGATCTGGTCCCCGGCGGTCTGCACACAGGACGCGGCGAACTCCAGAAACGGCTCTGGGATGCCGTGGCCCAGCGCCCCGCTGGGATCGTCAAAGCTCAGCAGCTCATGCCGGGCCGAGCGCACCAATCTGCTGAGAGCGGCCCGCACCTGAGCCACCCCGCGGACCTGTCTGCCCGGCGCGTCCCGCAGGACGAACTGGGACATCTCCTTTACGCCGCCGCTGTCGACGCCTGTCCCGACGCCTGTTCCGGCGCCAACGCCGACGCCACCGCCGAGCACGGAGCCCGGAATTGCCGACACGGCGATCACCCCCCTTGCATCAATCCACCGCCGCCACTCCATGTACTCATACGGCTGCGCATGGTGACAATAGCCTGATCAGGCAGTGGCGAGTCCTTGCCAGAACCGTCAAGGAGGGGCCTCCGTTGCCGCATTGAGATTCTTCCGCAACACCTTTGTCGGCTCCCGGCCGCCGCGCCGAGCGTCACATTCACAAGTGCCGACAACTCAGGGGGCCGGGATGACACTCTGCGCACGGAGCGCACGGGGCGCGTGGACCGCGAGGACGTACAGAGGAGCGCTGGCGGCGCTGCTGGCGGGAGGCGTGCTGCTGACCGCGGGGTGCAGCGGCGGCGGGGGCGGCCCGGAGCGCACCGGCGCCGACAACGCGCAGCGCGGTCCCGGGCTGATCGCCCCGGACGGCGGGGGCGGCGCCCCGGCGCCGGCGGGGCAGGAGAACGGCGAGAGCAGGGACGGCGAGCTCCCCGAGTCCGAGCGGTCGAGGCCGCCGGCCGACTATCTGTCGACGTTCGCGCTGGACGTGGACACCGCGTCGTACGGCTACGCCCGCCGCACGCTGAGGGACGGACGGCTGCCCAGGCCCGGGGACATACGCCCGGAGGAGTTCGTCAACAGCTTCCGGCAGGACTATCCCAAGCCCGAGGGGGACGGCTTCTCCGTGTCCGTCGACGGCGCGCGTACCGCCGCGTCCGACGCCGAGGGTGAGGTCGAGGGCGAGATCAAGAGCGATACGGGTGAAGGGGAGTGGTCACTGGTACGGGTGGGGCTCGCAACCGGCACCACCGACCGGACGAGTGAACGGCCTCCCGCCGCCCTGACATTCGTCATCGACATCTCCGGCTCCATGTCCGAACCGGGCCGGCTCGACCTCGTCAAGAAGTCCCTCGGCATCCTGACCGACGAACTCCGTGACGACGACTCGATCGCGGTCGTCACCTTCAGCGGCGAGGCCGAGACCCGGCTGCCGATGACCCGGCTCGGGGAGCGCCGCGACCGCGTCCACCGGGTGATCGACCGCCTGGAGGCCGCCGACTCCACCAATGTGGAGGCGGGCGTGACGACCGGATACGACGTGGCCGTCGAGGGCCGCAGGAGCGGGGCGGCCAACCGTGTCGTACTCCTCTCCGACGCCCTCGCCAACACCGGCCGCACGGACGCGGACGCCATCCTCGACCGGATCGACGACGCCCGCGGCGAGTTCGGGATCACCCTCTTCGGGGTGGGCGTCGGCAGCCAGTACGGCGATGCGCTCATGGAGCGGCTCGCCGACAAGGGCGACGGCCACACGGCCTATGTCTCCACCGAGGAGGAGGCGCGGAAGGTCTTCGTCGACCAGCTCCCCCGGAATGTGGAACTCCGGGCGCGGGACGCCAAGGCGCAGGTGGCGTTCGATCCGCAGACGGTGCGGCAGTTCAAGCTCATCGGCTACGAGAACCGCGCGGTCGACGACGACGACTTCCGCGACGACCGGGTGGACGGCGGAGAGGTCGGCCCCGGCCACACCGTGACCGCGCTGTACGCCGTACGGCTCAGGGAGGGTGCGAGCGGCCATGTGGCGACCGCCACCGTACGCTGGCTCGACCCGAAGACCCGCGCCCCGCATGAGCGGTCGGGTTCCATCGAGACGGACGCGATCGCCCCGTCCCTGTGGCGCGGAGACGTCTCGCCCAGGCTTCAGGTCACCGCGGTGGCCGCGTACTTCGCCGAGTCGCTGCGGGGCGGCGCCCTCCCCGGCGCGCCCGGCCTGCGCGGCCTGGCGGGGCACGCGAGGAAGCTGGCGGCGACGACGGAGGACGGTGCGGTGTCCGACCTCGCGGACGCGATCAACCGCGCGCGGGGGCTGCGCGACTGACGCGGCGCCCTTTCCCCGGGGGCTCCGCCCCCGGACCCCCGCGCCCCAAACTCCCCCAGACTCCTCCCCCAGCTACCTCCCCCAGACTCCGTCCGGGGGTGCCCCCATGGAGGTGCCCCCACGAGGCTGGAGAATCCAGCCCGTCGAGGGCACCTGACCCCGTGTTGACGGCGGAGGGCCGCCCCGGCACGGTGGCGGCATGGGGAGTGGGGACAGCGGAACCGAACCGCGGGGCGCGTGGGGGGCCGGAGGCGGTCCGCGCCGCCGGGTCAGGCCGTGGCGGCTGGCGCTCGCCGTCGCCGTCTGCGCGCTGCTCGCTGCAGGGCTGACCGCCGCCGTCGTGAAGGCCGGGGACGGGCGGCGGGCGGCGGGCGCCGTGCAGGGGCCGTCCGCCGGGGACTTCACCGAGCTGCGGGACATGCCCGCCGCCCCGCCGCCCCCGGCCGCCGGGCCGGACGCGTCCACCGGCGTGGTCACCGTGCGCTGCGGGCGCAACGAGGAAGGCCACTACAACGAGGACAACGTGGTCATCGCGCCCGGCGTCCGCGGCAGCGCCCATCACACCCACACCCATGTGGGCAATCTGTCCACCTCCGCCTTCTCCACCGACGAGAGCCTGGCGTCCGCCCCCACCAGCTGTGCGGGCGGCGACCGCTCCGCGTACTACTGGCCGGTCCTGCGCCGCCAGGACCAGGCCGCCGTGCACCCTTACGAGAAGGCCGCAGGGCACGGCAACGCAGGCCGCATCCTGCTCCCGGCCACCGCCCGGATCGAGTTCCACGGCAGCCCGGTGAGCGATGTCGTCGCCATGCCGCGGTTCCTGCGCGCCGTCACCGGCGACGCGGTGGCGCATACGCGCGGAGACGACAGCCTGGTGCGGGCCCGCTGGGGCTGCTCCAGCGCCCCCGACCGCGCTGCCACGCGCTATCCCCGGTGCCCCGAGGGCGACCGCGTCACCCGCACGCTGACCTTCCCGAGCTGCTGGAACGGCCTGGACACCGACAGCGCCGGCCATCGCGCGCATCTGGTGCACCCGGCCGGGAACGGCGTCTGCCCCACGGGCGCCTTCCCGGTGCCGCAGCTGCGCATCGCGCTGTCGTATGACGTGCCGGCGGGCGCGCCCATCGCCGTCGACTCCTTCCCCGAGCAGCTCCACGACCCCAGGACCGATCACGCCATGTTCATCAATGTGATGACGGAGCGGCAGATGAACCGGGTGGTGGACTGCCTGAACAGCGGACGCCGCTGCTGACGCCCACACTCCAGGGCATGTGACGCAGATCACATGAACCGTTCAAGGTCTCCCGCCCGTGTCCGCCACGTCGCAGCAGGGGAGAGGACGGAGTGGGGCGGATGGCCGGACTATGGTCCCGCGGTCGGCGGAGCTCGACGGACGAGGCGCTGATCAGATCGCTGTACGAGGAACACGGCAAGGCGCTGCTCGCGTATGCGACCCGGCTGACCGGGGACCGGGCGGCCGCCGAGGACGTGGTCCAGGAGACCCTGATCCGCGCCTGGCGGCACTCCGAGTCGCTGGTCAACGGCAGGGGATCGGTACGCGGCTGGCTGCTCACCGTGGCCCGCAACATCGTCACCGACCGGTACCGCGCCAAGGCGGCGCGGCCCGCCGAGGTCGCCGAGTCCCCGACGACCGGGCCGGTCGCCGAGGACCACGCGGAGGCCGTCGTGGACTCGATGGCGGTGCTGGGCGCCCTGGACCAGCTGACCGCGGAGCACCGGGAGGTGCTGGTGGAGCTGTACTTCCGGGAGCACACCGTGGCGGAGACCGCCCAGGCGCTCGGCATCCCGGCCGGAACGGTCAAATCCCGTTCCCACTACGCGCTCAAGGCGCTGCGCGACGCCTATGCGAACAGTCCCGCAGGGCCGGGCGGTTCGAAGAAGTCCTCGAAGAAGTCAAGGAAATCCGGAAAGACCGGCGGCCGGGCCAAGCTGCAGGAGGTGGCGGCATGACCATGCGACAGCACGACGACGAGCTGCTCGGCGCCTACGTCCTCGGCGTGCTCGGCGAGACGGACGCGGAAGCGCTGCAGACGCATCTGGCGGACTGCGAGCGGTGCAGAAAGGAGCTGGCCGAGCTGCGCGAGATGGAGGCCGCTCTCGGCGAAGTGCCGGAGGAGGCGTTTCTGGACGGTCCGCCGCCCGGCGGCGATCTGCTGCTCCAGCGCACCCTGCGCCAGGTGCGCGCAGAGCGCACCGGCGTCGCCCGGCGCCGCTGGGCGGTCGCCGGCCTGGCCGCGGCGGCGTCCCTGGCCGCGGTGTTCTGGCTGGGCGCCAGGGCGGGCGACGACGGCCCGGCGAACGTCGCCCGGCCGCCCGCGCCGACCGGGACCGCGACCGCTCCGGCGACCCCGCCGCCCGGGGTGAAGGTCGCCTCTGCGACCGACCCCGTCACCGGGGCCCGGATGACGGTCCAGGTCACTCCGGCCGCCGACTGGGTGCGGGTCAACGCCTCGGTCAGCGGAATTCCTTCGGGAGAGCGCTGCCGGCTGATCGTGGTTTCCGGGGACGGCGTCCGCACGACAGCCGGCGGCTGGGTGGTCGGAGCCCATGAGAACGGCGCGGGCAAGGGCGTCAACCTCGACGGCTCGGCGGCGGTCGCGCCGTCCGACGTCCGGGAGATCGTGGTCGAGAACGAGGCGGGCACGCGCTATGTCTCGGTGCCCGTCTGACGGGTGCGCGACGGGCGGGTGCGTCCGGGGCCGCGCGACGACGGCCCGCTCACGCGTGCTCCCGGGACCCCGTCGCAGGGAACCGCCAAGGGACCAGGCAGACTCTGCGTGTTGCAGTCGTTTCGAAGGGGGATGACCCACACATGATCACGCTCACCAAGGAAGACGGGCCGGCGGACCTGGACGGAGTGACCCATCTGTCCATCGGCGTGTCCTGGGACCCCACGGCCGGGAGCAGCGGCGGGGTGCTGGGCAAGCTGCGCCGCAAACAGGGCACCGACCTCGACCTGATCGCCATCGCCATGCATGACGGGGAGCCGGTGCGCCTGGCGGGTCTCGACTCACTCGACCCCATGGGCAATGGCTCGCTGGTCCACAGCGGCGACAACCAGACCGGCCACGGGGACGGTGACGATGAGACGGTGACCGTCGAGTTCGCCCGGATCCCGCCGCACATCACGTCCATCGTGTTCGTCGCCGCCGCGTACAAGAAGGGCAGCTCCTTCCAGAAGGCGCGCAACGTCAGCTTCAAGGTCTACGACGCGACCGGCGGCAGCTCCCAGCAGGTCGCCGACATCTGGCCCAGCCTGCTCACCCAGGACAACGGCTGCGCTGTGGCCAAGGCGATCCGGGCCGGCGACGCCTGGAAACTCGAAGTGATCAACACGACGGGGAAGATCAAGCAGGGCGACGAGCACGCCCTGATGCGCTTCGCCGCCAGCAAGTAGTCACAGGGGCGTCGTGAGCAAGGCGCTTGGCGCTTGGCCACCGCAACCGGCGGCCCGGCGCCCGGCGCTTACGCGCGCCCGACACGGCCCCCGCTAGGTTGCCCCTGAGCAGCGAAAAGGCCCTCCGGGGAGGAGGGCCTTCGCGTGGTGCGCGCGGTGCGCCCCCGGCAGGACTCGAACCTGCGGCCAAGCGCTTAGAAGGCGCCTGCTCTATCCACTGAGCTACGGGGGCCGGTGGTGGCCTCGGTGGCCTGGAGCCCCTGGTAGGTGGTCCGTGACCTTTGCCGGGGACAAGGATAGGGCTCCGTGGGCCTTGGCCCGGTTGCTTCGCCTGCCTGGCACGATGTGGAGGTTCGGTGAAGCGAACCCGATAATCGCAGGCAGGTGCGATTCACGCAGCGCTTTTCACGTCTCACGTCGCGGGTGTTGTCTACTCGTTATGCCTGCGCCCCACTCATCCCGTCTGTTCCGGGGCTCCGATCGGCGCGCAGAGATGCTCATACGCTTCAAATATCCCTCAAAATTGGGCATTCTTCGCATGTGGTGACCTTGGATGCACGGCCTCAGCTGATCGACGCACTTTCCGCCCTGCGCGACCGTGTCGCCGCTGTGCGTCTTCCTCTGCCCCTTCCCGGCGCTCCACGTGCCCGGCAGACCCGTGCCGAGCTTCTCGCGCAGCTCGACGACTATCTCGTGCCCCGGCTCAAAGAGCCAGGAGCGCCGTTGCTCGCGGTCGTCGGCGGATCCACCGGGGCGGGGAAGTCGACGCTCGTCAACTCGCTTGTCGGGAGGTGCGTCAGCGAGGCCGGGGTGCTCAGGCCCACCACACGGACCCCAGTGCTGGCCTGCCATCCCGACGATCACGGCTGGTTCGCGGGGGCGCGGGTGCTGACGCAGCTCACGCGCGTATGGGCGGCTCAGGAGGACGGCGACGACAGGGCCGGGGGCAAGGGCGCGGGGCAGCGGACGCTGCGAATCGAGACCGTCGGCGCCCTGCCGCGGGGGCTCGCGCTCCTCGACGCTCCCGACATCGACTCCCTCGTGGTCGAGAACCGGCTGCTGGCCGCCGAGTTGATGTGCGCCGCAGATGTGTGGGTCATGGTGACCACCGCCGCCCGCTACGCCGACGCCGTGCCCTGGCATCTGCTGCGTACGGCGAAGGAGTACGACGCCACGCTGGTGACCGTCCTCGACCGGGTGCCGCACCAGGTCATCGAGGAGGTCTCCCGGCAGTACGCGGCGCTGCTGACCAAGGCCGGTCTGGGGGACGTCCCCCGGTTCACCATCCCCGAGCTGCCCGAGTCCGCGGGCGGCGGCAGCGGGCTGCTGCCGTACACCGCGGTCGCCCCGCTGTTCTCCTGGCTCGCACACCGGGCGCAGGACCCCGCCGCCCGGCAGCAGGCCGTGGCGCGCACGGCGAACGGCGTCATCGACTCGCTCAGCACCCGGATGCCGGAGCTGGCCGGGGCCGCCGCCGCCCAGTACGCAGCCGCCGTGCGGCTGACGGCGGCCGCCGAGGACGCGTACGCCAGGGAGCGCGAACGCGTCCTGGCCCGGTTGCGGGAGGGGGTCGTGCTCTCCGGTGACGCCCGCACCCGATGGCGGGCCTTCCCCCGCGACAGCTCCCCGGCGGAGCTGCTGGACTCCCTCGTCTCGGGCCTCTCCGCGCTGCTCCAGTGCGCCGTCGCCGCGGCCGAGGAGCGGGTGCACGAAGCCTGGCGGCGCGAACCGGCCGCGCGCGCCGTGCTGCGCGCCGGGTCCCGCGGGCGGCTGGACCCGGAGGCCGCCGAGCGGATCGGGATCGACGTACGGCGCTGGCGGCGCGTGCTGGAGGAGCTCGCCGAGGAAGAGGTCCGCACTCTGGAACGCGGCGCAGCGCCCGATCCCGAGACCGTCGCCGCGCTGCTGGCCACCGCCCTGCTCGGCGGGCGCAGGGCGCGCGCCGCGGGCGAGCGGCTCGCCGAGCGGACCGGGGCGCAGATCGCGCTCCGGTTGCGCGACAGGGGCGGCGAGCTGACGACGACGTACATCGACCGCGTACTGAACGGCGAACGCGACCGCCGTCTCGCGCCGATCGACGCGCTCGATGTGACCCCGGAGCCGCAGGCCGAGCTGATCGCCGCGCTGTCCCTGCTGCAGAAGGAGAGGTGACCGTCATGACAGCCGCCGTCGAGGGCGTCGAGGACGCGGGCGACGCGACCGGGGACGAGACCGGGGACGCGCCGGGGGAGGAGAGGGAGTGGAGGAAGCCAAGGGAGTCGAGGGAGTCGGGGGAGGAGGAAGGACGTTGGGACGACGGGGTCATCGCCCGGCGTGTCTCGGCCGCCCGGCAGGAGACAGGGCGGGACGACGCCCCGGACGCGCGGCATGAGCCGGTCGGAGGAACGTACGCCGGACCTCTGAAGACCCGTCTGGACGCCCTGCGTGAACTGGTCGGACTGTCCGGGACCAGGCTGGACGACGGCACGCTCGCCGAGGCGGGACGCGTCCTCGACGAGGCGGCCGCCCGGCAGCGCCTCTCCGCACGGCACACCGTCGTGGCGGTCGCGGGGGCGACGGGAAGCGGCAAGTCCACGCTCTTCAACGCGCTTGCCGGGGTGCCGATCTCGGAGACCGGGCTGCGCAGGCCGACCACCGGGGCCCCCATCGCCTGCACCTGGTCCGAGGGCGCCGCGGGGCTGCTCGACCGGCTCGCCATCCCCGGGCGGCAGCGCCGCAGGCCGCTGGCGGGCGGCGACGGCGACGAGCAGCTGCACGGCCTCGTCCTCGTCGATCTGCCTGACCACGACTCCGCCCTGGCCGGGCACCGGGCGCAGGTGGACCGGGTGCTGGCGCTGGTCGACGCGGTGATCTGGGTCGTCGACCCGGAGAAGTACGCGGACGCCGCGCTGCACGAACGGTATCTGCGGCCGCTGGCCGGGCATGCCGAGGTCACGTTCGTGGTGCTCAACCAGATCGACCGGCTCCCGGAGGAGGCCGCCCCTCAGGTCCTCGACGATCTGCGCCGGCTCCTTGACGAGGACGGGATCGCCCTGGGCGAACACGGCGAGCCGGGCGCGGCCGTGCACGCCGTCTCCGCGCTCACCGGCGAGGGTGTGGCGGAGCTGCGCGAACAGCTGGGCCGTTTTGTGCAGGAGCGGACCGCGCCCGCGCGCCGGCTCGCCGCCGACGTGGACGCGACCGCCGCGCGGCTGCGGCGGGCGTATGTCGCCGAGGGGCGGACCGGGCTGAGCGAACGGGCGCGCGAGGAGTTCTCCGCCCGGCTCGCCGAGGCCGTCGGAGCCGCCGCCGCGGGCGAGGCGGCGGAACGCGAGTGGCGCAGAAACGCCGTCCGGGCCTGCGGATCGCCCTGGCTGCGGCTGTGGCGCTGGTACGAGCGGCTGCGCACGCCCGGGCTCGGACGTGCGCAGCCGGACTCCACGGCCCCGGTGGAGGAGGAGCTCACCGCACGCCAGCGCGTCGAGCACGCGGTGCGTACCGTCGCCGACGAGGCGGCGCACGGACTGCCCGGACCCTGGCGCGCCGCGGTGCGCGAGGCCGCGGCGCGCGGTGCGCGGGGGCTGCCGGAAGCGCTTGACGAACTGGCGGCGCGCGAGGCGGCGCGGCTCGGCGGGCGGCCGCTGCGTCCCGGGTGGTGGCCGGCCGCGGTGTTCGTCCAGGCCGCGATGACGCTTCTTCAGTTCTTCGGCGGGCTCTGGCTGACGGGCCAGATCCTCGGCGTGCTGCAACCGGGGCTGATGGCCCCGGTGTCGGTGATGCTCGCCGGGATCGTGGGCGGTCCGCTGGTCGAATGGGGGTGCGCGGCGGCGGTGAAGGGGCCCGCGCGGCGGTACGGGCAGGACGCCCGGCGGCGGCTGACGGAGGCGGCCGCGGCGTGCGGCAGGGCGCGGGTGCTCGATCCGGTCGCGGCGGAGCTGATGCGCTACCGGGAGGTGCGGGAGCAGTACGGCACGGTCTGCGGCAGCGGGGTGCTGCTCGGCGGGCCGGGGGCGCGGCCCGGTCTGCGGGCCGGTGCACGCCCGGACGGGCCGGCCGGACTCCGGGCGGCGGTCGCGCGCGGGACCGCGCCGAGCGGCATGGCGCGCGCCTCCGGCTGAACGGCCGGGTTGCGCAACGCCGGGTCAGGCAACTCCCGGATGCGCGACGCCGGGATGGGCGACTCCCTCGTACGGGTGACGAACTTGTCCACAACCGCCGTGCTGTCCACAGGCCCCGGCGCGATTCTCCTCGGTGCCTCAGCATGGACTCCGTCAGCACGCGCAACGCACGGGGGAGAGCGTCATGAACGACACGATGGTGACGGTCGTGGGCAATGTCGCCACGAATGTGGAGTACCGGGAAACGGCGTCCGGGGGATGGCGCGTTTTCGATTCGCCGTGACGCCGCGGCGCCGGCACCGGCAGAGCGGAAGCTGGTCGGACGGGCCGACGAGCTTCTATACGGTCTTCGCCTGGCGGTCGCTGGCGATGAATCTGGCCGGATCTGTCGGTGTGGGGGAACCACTGCTCGTACACGGACGGTTGAAGGTAAGGGAAGAGGAACGGGACGGCCGACTGCGGACATTCGTGGACATCGAAGCGGTCGCGGCCGGTCATGATCTGACGCGTGGCACAGCAGCCTTCCGACGGCCGGTGAAGAGAGCGTCACCCCAGGTGACGGAGGTGGAGCCGACTCCTGTTCCCTGACGGGGAGTTGGGGAGACTTGTCGATATGGAAACGCTGAAAAGAGTGAGGCCCGGGGGGATCGCGCGGGGCGTGCGATAACGATTCCGATTCGGAATGGTTATCAGACGGTAGGGCTGGCCACCGTGCCGTGCCGCCCTTCTAGGATTTCCGCGGTACTCGCGGTACCTGCGGTACTCGCGATAGTTACGGGGCACTTGAGTCTGCTGGCGAGGCACTCCCCCCACGCGTCATACGTGATAAGCCTCGCCCGGAGGGGAATTCTGTGTTTGGTGTGTTCTCTGCGTCAGGTGTACGCAGGCGGAGCTCTGCCCGCCGTCGCACCGCCGGGGCCTTGATCTCCGGGCTCCTTGCGGCGGGTTCCATACTCGGCGGCGCGGGTGCTGCCGCCGCTGACGACGGTGTCCAGCACCAGGGTGGGGCGGTCGCCACCCTCGACGGACTGAAGACCTATGACAAGGCCGAGCTGCACTCGAACGGCAAGACGCAGGAGATCCCCGCGGGCCTGTTCGAGATGACGGTGGACGGCGGCGGCCGGCTGAAGACGTACTGCATCGACATCCACAACCCCACCCAGGACCAGGCGAAGTACCTGGAGACCCCCTGGAGCCAGACGTCGCTCGGTGACAACGGCGACGCGGGCAAGATCCTGTGGATCCTGCAGAACTCCTACCCGCAGGTTGACGACCTGGCCGCGCTGGCCCAGAAGGCGGGCACCGGTCCGCTGACGGAGAAGACCGCCGCGGCCGGCACCCAGGTGGCCATCTGGCGCTTCTCGGACGACGCGGACGTCACGGCCGTCGACACGCAGGCCGAGGCGCTCGCCGACTGGCTGGAGAAGGAGGCCAAGGAGGTCAAAGAGCCCAAGGCCTCCCTCAGCCTGGAGCCGAACGCCGTCTCCGGCAAGCCGGGCGAGCGGCTCGGGCCCGTGACGGTCAGCACCGACGCCGGGCAGGTCGCGGTGGCTTCTCCCGCCGACGCCGCCGCCAGCGGCGTCAAGGTCACCGACGAGGCCGGCAAGCCCGTCACCTCCGCGGTCGACGGCTCCAAGCTGTACTTCGACGTCCCCGCCGGGGCGGCCGACGGCTCGGCGACGCTGACGGTCCAGGCCACCACCTCAGTGCCGGTGGGCCGGGCGTTCGCCGGCGTCACCAAGAGCCAGACGCAGATCCTGGCCGGGTCCAGCCAGTCCACGGTCTCCGCACATGCCACCGCGACCTGGGCGAAGACGGGCCCGATCCCGGCGCTGTCGGCAGAGAAGAACTGCACCGAGGGCGGGGTGGACATCACCGCCTCCAACAAGGGCGACGAGCCGTTCGAGTTCGAGCTGATGGGCGTCAAGCACTCCATCGCGGCCGGCGACTCCCGCACCGTGACCATCCCGGTCGCCGAGGACCAGGCGTACGACTTCACGATCACCGGCCCGGCCGGCTTCAGCAAGACGTTCAAGGGCGTCCTGGACTGCGAGACGGCCGGCACCCCCGAGCCGGGCGGCGAGACACCGTCGTCCCAGCCCAGCCCGGCCACGGCCGGCGGCGGCTCCGGCGCCCCGCAGGGCGACAACCTCGCCGAGACCGGCAGCTCCAGCGCCACGCCGGTGATCGCGGGCATCGCGATCGTCATGGTGCTGGCCGGCGGCGGAGCGGTCTTCTTCCTCCGCAAGAAGAAGGCGGTCGCCGGGGAGTAAGCGCCCCGCACACAAGGTGACGGCCCCGGCACGCCCCGCACAGGCGCGCCGGGGCCGCGCCGCACCCACCGGCGCGGAACCGGTTTTCGTCAGGGGACGGGCGTCAGGCAAGATGGGTGTATCTCTGCCCACTCACTTATCTGCCGGACGGTTTCTCTTGGCTGAGTACATCTACACGATGCGCAAGACGCGCAAGGCGCACGGCGACAAGGTCATCCTCGATGACGTGACGCTGAGCTTCCTGCCCGGTGCGAAGATCGGTGTGGTCGGCCCGAACGGCGCCGGTAAGTCCACCGTGCTCAAGATCATGGCCGGTCTGGAGCAGCCCTCCAACGGCGACGCGTTCCTCTCGCCCGGCTACTCCGTCGGCATCCTGCTGCAGGAGCCGCCGCTGGACGAGTCCAAGACGGTCCTGGAGAACGTCCAGGACGGCGTCGCCGCGATCAAGGGCAAGCTCGACCGGTTCAACGAGATCGCCGAGCAGATGGCCGTCGAGTACACCGACGCGCTGATGGAGGAGATGGGCAAGCTCCAGGAGGAGCTCGACCACGCGAACGCCTGGGACCTCGACGCCCAGCTGGAGCAGGCCATGGACGCCCTGGGCTGCCCGCCCGGGGAGTGGCAGGTCACCAACCTCTCCGGCGGTGAGAAGCGCCGCGTCGCGCTCTGCAAGCTGCTGCTGGAGGCCCCCGACCTGCTGCTGCTCGACGAGCCCACCAACCACCTCGACGCCGAGTCGGTGCAGTGGCTGGAGCAGCACCTCGCCAAGTACCCCGGCACCGTCGTCGCCATCACCCACGACCGCTACTTCCTCGACAATGTGGCCGAGTGGATCCTGGAGCTCGACCGCGGCCGCGCCCACCCGTACGAGGGCAACTACTCCACCTACCTGGAGAACAAGGCCACCCGCCTCAAGGTCGAGGGCCAGAAGGACGCCAAGCGGCAGAAGCGGCTCAAGGAGGAGCTGGACTGGGTCCGCTCCAATGCGAAGGGGCGGCAGGCCAAGTCCAAGGCACGTCTGACCCGTTACGAGGAGATGGCCGCCGAGGCCGAGAAGACCCGGAAGCTGGACTTCGAGGAGATCCAGATCCCGCCGGGTCCGCGTCTGGGCAATGTCGTCGTCGAGGTCGAGAACCTGAACAAGGCTTTCGGCGACAAGGTCCTCATCGACGACCTCTCCTTCACCCTGCCCCGCAACGGCATCGTCGGCGTCATCGGCCCCAACGGCGCAGGCAAGACCACGCTGTTCAAGATGCTCCAGGGCCTGGAGCAGCCCGACTCCGGCAGCATCAAGGTCGGCGACACGGTCAAGATCTCCTATGTCGACCAGAGCCGCGAGAACATCGACCCGAAGAAGACCCTGTGGGCCGTGGTCTCCGACGAGCTGGACTACATCAACGTCGGCCAGGTCGAGATGCCGTCCCGCGCGTATGTCTCCGCCTTCGGCTTCAAGGGCCCGGACCAGCAGAAGCCGGCCGGGGTCCTCTCCGGCGGCGAGCGCAATCGCCTCAACCTGGCGCTCACCCTCAAGCAGGGCGGCAATCTGCTGCTCCTCGACGAGCCGACCAACGACCTCGACGTGGAGACGCTCTCCTCGCTGGAGAACGCGCTGCTGGACTTCCCCGGCTGCGCGGTCGTCGTCTCCCACGACCGCTGGTTCCTCGACCGCGTCGCCACGCACATCCTGGCGTACGAGGGCGACTCCAAGTGGTTCTGGTTCGAGGGCAACTTCGAGTCGTACGAGAAGAACAAGATCGAGCGCCTCGGCCCGGACGCGGCCCGTCCGCACCGCGCGACGTACAAGAAGCTGACCCGAGGCTGAACCACGTGGCCAGACACCGCTACAGCTGCCCCCTCCGCTGGTCGGACATGGACGCCTTCGGGCATGTCAACAACGTCGTCTTCCTCCGCTATCTGGAGGAGGCGCGGATCGACTTCATGTTCCGGCTGGCGCCGGGGAACGGCAGTCCGTCGTTCTCTGGCGGGTCCGTGGTGGCCCGCCACGAGATCGACTATCTGCGTCCGCTGGTCCACCGGCATGAGCCGGTCACCATTGAGTCATGGGTGACGAAGATCGGCGCGGCGTCGCTGACGATCGCGTACGAGATCAAGGACCCGGACCAGGTGTACGTGAGGGCCTCGACCGTCGTCGTGCCGTACGACCTGCAGGCCGGGCGGCCCCGCCGGATCTCCGCGGAGGAGCGGTCGTTCCTGGAGGAGTTCGTCGATGACGCCGCCGAGGGTGCTGCCGCCGACGACGCCGCTGCCGCCGAGGGTGCTTTCGCCGCATGACCGCACCCGTGCAGAGTCTGCACTTCGCCGACGCGAGGGAGGCGGAGGACCTGTCCGCCTTCCTCGCCCGGCTGCTCCACTACGATCGCGCCGCCGCCGTCCGCCTCCAGGCCGGGGGCGGCGCGCTCGCCGTTTTCGGCCGGCCGCCGTCCTTCGAGGTGCTGGCGATCCGCACGGCACGCCTGAGCCACCCCGTGGAACTGGACGTCACCGTGTCGGCGGGCGAACTGCTGGAGTCGCTCGGCGGCCGGGAGATCCCCGTGCCCGCCGCTGTCACCGGACCGGCGTGGGCGGGGGTGCTGCCGCCGCGCGGCGGCTGGCGTGAGCTGCCCGGGCTGCCCGGTGTGGCCGAGATGCGCGGGGCGGTGACGGCCGCGGTCGCCGAGTTCCGCAGGCGCGACGAGGCGCTGCCCGCCGAGCGCCGCACCCGCGCGGAGCGCGATCGCATCGGCCGGGAGATCTGGTCCCGCGGCATCGGCTCGACCGGGCTGCCGCTGCGCGCCGTGCACGCCGCGCAGTCGCTGGGCTTTCTGCGCCCCGGCGTGCCGGTGGCGCTGCTGTCCTCGGGTTCCTGGCTGCGGCTGCGCACCCCCTTCGGGTCGGTCGCCGTCCGCACCAACGGAATCGGCGGGCTCAGCGTCACCCCCGTGCGCCCCGCGTGAGCGCGCGAGCGCCTGCTTAAGCCGCGCCCGACGGGGCAGACGCGGCTCATGGCGCATCGTGCATGCGGCAGCGCCATGCGCAACGCGGAAGCGAGCACGAGCAAGCGGAAGCGAGCTGTTGCGAGCGGAAGCGAGCGGAGGCCAAAGCCACGGCGCTGGGGATGTGGGGTGCGGATGGCGTCGACGGACCGGGCCGGGACCGCCGTGCAGTCGGTGGACCGCGCCGTGAGCGTGCTCGAAACCCTCGCCCGGCACGGTGAGGCGGGCGTCACGGAGATCGCGGACGAACTGGGCGTGCACAAGTCGACCGCCTTCCGGCTGCTCGGAGCTCTGGAGAACCGCGGCCTCGTCAGCCAGTCCCGGGAACGCGGGAAATACACCCTGGGGGCGGGCATGCTGCGCCTGGCGGGAGCGGCCGCCGTCCGGCTCGACCTCTCCCAGGAAGGCACCCCGCTCTGCCGTGAACTGGCCGACGAGGTGGGGGAGACCGTCAATATCGCCGTCCTCGACGACGACGCCGCGGTCAATGTCGCCCAGGCGCGCGGCGCGGCCTCGGTGACCACATACAACTGGCTGGGCCGCCGCACCCCCCTGCACGCCACCTCCAGCGGCAAAGTCCTCCTCGCCCATGCCTCACCCGCCGCCCGCGACGCCGTGCTGGACGGTCCGCTGCCCCGCTTCACCGACCGTACGGCGGCCGCCGCGGCCGAGCTCCGCGAGCAGCTCGCGGCGGTCGCCGAGCAGGGTTTCGCCCTCGCCGTCCAGGAGCTGGAGATCGGGCTCAACGCGGTCGCCGCCCCGGTGTACGCCCACGACGGCGAGGTGCTCGGCGCGCTGAGCGTCTCCGGACCCGCGTACCGCATGGAGGAGGAATCACTGCCCAGGCTGGCCAAGCGGGTGACGGCGACGGCGGAGGAGCTGTCGCGCCGTATGGGGTACGGGGGCTGAGCGCTGCCCGCCGCCATGGCGGCGGGCAGGGTCAGTCAGCGGTGTTGACCATCGAGGCCGCCGCGTAGGTGAGGTAGTTCCACAGCTGCCGCTCATGCTCCTCGGAGAGGCCGAGCTCGTCGACGGCCGCGCGCATGTGCTTCAGCCAGGCGTCGTGCGCGGCGCGGTCGACGGTGAAGGGAGCGTGGCGCATCCGCAGCCGCGGATGGCCGCGGTTGTCGCTGTAGGTGCGGGGGCCGCCCCAGTACTGCATCAGAAACAGCACAAGCCGCTCCTCGGCCGGGCCCAGATCCTCCTCCGGGTACATCGGCCGCAGCAGCGGGTCCTCGGCGACTCCCTGGTAGAAACGGCGCACCAGGCGTCGGAAGGTCTCCTCGCCGCCCACCTGCTCGTAGAAGGTCTGCTCCTGAAGCGTGCCGCGCGGAATCTCATTCACGCGTTCCATGTTCTCAGACGGCCCGGCGGAGGACTTTGGTCCTAGGCGGCTGGGGGCTCCGCCCCCCGACCCCCGTGCCTCAAGCGGCGGCGGGGCTGGGTTGTGCGGCCCCCGTGCTTTAATCGCCGGCGGGGCTGGATTGTGCGGCCCCCGTGCCTCAAGCGCCGGCGGGGCTGGATTGTGCGGCCCCCGTGCCTCAATCGCCGGCGGGGCTGGGATTTGGCGCAGCCAAATCAAGCCCGTTGGGGGCCCCGGACGGAGTCTGGGGGAGAGATCGAGGACACGGCCGTCAGGCCGTACCGGGGGTCCGGGGGCGGAGCCCCCGACCCAGGCCCCGGCAACGCTCGCTTCGGCGGCGGCCGCGCCGCACAGTGGTGGCATGGAGGTGCCCGCAGACCGTTTCGCCGAGCCCGCCGCCGCCGCGCGCCGCGCGCTCGTGCGGCGGCTGACGGCCTCCGGGGAACTGCGCGATCCCGCCTGGCGGGCGGCCTTCGAGGAGGTCCCGCGGCATGTGTTCGTGCCGTACTACTTCGCCAGGCTCCCCGGCTCGTACGAGCGGCTGTGGTGCGAGGACCCCTCCCCGGTGCGGCGGGAGCGCTGGCTGCGCGGCGCGTACGCGGATGTGCCGCTGGTCACGCGCGTGCGCGACGGGACGCTGATCTCGTCCAGCACCCAGCCCTCCCTGATGGCCCGCATGCTTCAGGAGCTGCGGGTACGGGACGGCTGCCGCGTCCTGGAGATCGGCACGGGCACCGGCTACAACGCCGCGCTGCTCTGCCACCGCCTCGGCGACGATCTGGTGACCACGGTGGATCTTGACCCGGACATCGTCGAGTCGGCCCGCGCCCATCTGGCGGCGGTCGGCTGCCGCCCGGCGCTGATCACCGGTGACGGGGCGCGCGGCTGCCCCGACCGCGCCCCCTTCGACCGCGCCATCGCGACCTGCACGCTGACGTCCGTGCCATGGGCCTGGCTGGAGCAGTGCCGGCCGGGCGGGCACATCCTGGCCCCCCTCGCCACCGGTCTGATCGCGCTGGACGTGTCCGACGACGCGGCGCACGGCCGCGTCGCCCAGGGCCGCTTTCTGCGCACCCCCGCGCATTTTGTGCCGCTGCGGGGCGGCCCGCCGCCCCCAGCCGTCCGCGGCGGCGGACTTCCCCGGTCGGTCGCCGAGAACGATCTTTTCCGTTTCCTGCTGAACCTGACCGCGGGCAGCCTGGACCCACAAGAGGCGCTGTCCCTGTGGGAGCGCGAGCAGCGTCCGGAGCGCGACCGCTACGGCGTCACCCTCCGCGGCGGCCGCCAGTGGTCCTGGCTGGACGACCCCGAAGGACCGTACGCCTGGCCGGTCGGCGGCCGGGTCAGCCGCGGCGGATCGTGATCGTCGTCCAGGCGCCGACGTGGACGCGGTCGCCGTCGTGCAGCGGCACCGGCACATACGGCTGGATCGGGTCCTCCGCGCCGTTGAGCGTGGTGCCGTTGGTGGAGTTCTGGTCGACGACGGCCCATGAGCCGTCCGGCTGCTGAACCAGCACCGCGTGCTGGTGGGACACGCCCGGGTCCTCCGGCGGGACGGAGAGGTCGATGTCGGGGGATTCGCCCGTGGAGTGTCTGCGGCGGCCGATGGTGAGCTGGGCCCCGGTCAGCGGCAGATGCTGTTCCGGTGAGTACGCGGGCAGATTGAGGCCGTCGGCCTCGGGGCCGCTGCGCTGCATCATCGCGAGGAAGTACTCGCGGTCGGGGCCGATGACCGCGGTCCACCCGGAGGGCGCGGGGTGCTGCCCCTGCGGCCCGTGCTGCCCCTGGGGCGCCTGGTGGGCTTGAGGCGACTGGTGGCTTTGGGGTGCCTGGTGGCCATGAGTCCCGTGCGGGGGCGCAGGGGGAGCCTGCTGGGACTGGTGCGGGGACTGGTGCGGGGGCTGGGGCTGGGGAGGCGGCAGCATCCAGTCGTCACCGCCGCCACCCCCGCCGCCGCCCGTGTGCTGCGGCTGCTGGAAGGACTGCGGGGCCGGCGGCGCGCCGTGCTGCTGGTAGCCGGGGGCGGGCGGCGGCGTCGGCGACAGCGGCTCCGCGGGGCGGTTGAGCTGCGAGGGACGCGAGGCGTGGTAGTCGTACGCGGGCGGCTGCTGGCCCTGCGGGCCGGGCCCGGCAGGCGGACCGGGCGGACCGGGCGGCGCGGGCTGCGGCTGCTGCGGCGGCTGGTGCTGCCCCGGAGGCGGGGACTGGAAGCCGGGCGGGAGGTTCAGCCCCGAGGGCTGCTGCGGCGGCGGGGCCACCGGCGTGTAGGACGTGGCCGTCTGCGTGAGGAAGTTGTAGCGGCACTCCTCGCAGAACGGAGCCGTGGCCTCGCGCGGCGTGCGGCACTGCGGGCACAGCTCCGCCTGCTGTGTGGCGTGTGGGTCGCCGGGCCCGGGGTAGCCGTAGCCGGGCTGGGGAGGCGGGGGCGGAAAGCTCCCCGCCGGGGCGCCGGGTCCGGCCATCCGGTGGCCGCAGACCTCGCACCAGTCGTCGGAACCCGACTGGTGTCCGTTCGGGCAGGTCGGCATGTCGGCGCGTCCCCCTCTCCTCAACCGGCCCGCGGGCCGTCACTCAGGTACTTCTTCGCAGGTGCTTCATGCCCTGCTGTGACCGGACTATTTCTTTACGCGAACGGTCTTGGTGGAACGCGTCTCGAGCGTCATCTCGTCCGCCTCCGCCACCTTCGCCTTCAGCCGCACAGTACCTGCCGCCGCGTCCACGATGTCCACCACCTTCGAAAGCAGTTTCGCCGTGTCCTTGTTTCCCGAGTCCGCGGCGAGCTGCACGGCGCGGCCCAGCCTGGCCGTCGCCCCGTCGACGTCGCCCGCCTTGCGGGCGGCCAGGCCCTGCTGGATGGCCAGCGCCAGCTCCGCCTGGCCCGTGTAGTGCGCGACCTGTGGATTGATCGTGGTCGAGGCGGCCATGTCATCCGTCCACACCGCCCGTACGAGCCCCTGGGCGAGCACCTCGGGTGCCTCGCCGCCGGCGGCCGGGCGGATCAGGGAGGCCCGTGCGGCCAGCATCTCCTGCCCGATGTCCGCCGGAGGCACCCGTACGCAGAGGTGGTAGTCGCGCGACTCGTCGCCCCAGGAGCCGGTCGGATAGTCCCCGGCCCGCGGCCCCGCCTCCGTACGCCGCCCGGTCAGGTCCTCGACGGCCGGTGCGACCTGCTTGACGAATCTGATCTCCGCGCCGGCCGGCGTCCACAGCCGAAGCGCCACATCCGCGACCTCCTTGCCCAGCGCGACCTCCATCATCGAGGTGAAGTCCGCGGTGAGGCCGGCCGGGTCCGCGACGATGTCGGCGGTGCCGAGCAGCGCGGAGGCGACCCCGGTCACCTCCTTGACCTCCCAGTCGGTGCCCACCCCGCGCGCATCGCAGGTGAACCGGCCCGCGCAGGCGTCCAGCGCGGCCCGCAGCTCCTCGGCCGACTCGTGTTCATTGCGGCCGTCGGTGAGGAGGATGCCGTGTCTGATCGGCGCTGAGCCGGAGGCGAGCAGCCGGTCAGCGAGCTTCAGCCAGGTCCCGATCGCGGTGCCGCCGCCCGCGTCGAGCCGCCGCAGCGACTGCTTGGCCTCCTGCCTGGTCCGCCGGTCCGCGATCGCGAGGCCGCCGCCGCCCGGATAGATCTCGGTGGCCACATGGGTCCCGGCGACGACGGCGAAGGCCACGCCGTCGTGGAGCGTGTCGACGGCTGCGGCCGTGGCGTCCCGGGCGCTGCGGATCTTCGACGGGGGATAGTCCATGGAGCCGGAGCAGTCCACCATGATCACCACGGCTGCGGGGGGAGCCGGGCGGCCCGGCAGCCCCGCGGCGTCGGCCGACGGGCCGACCAGCGGGGTGCCGCCGCTGGTGCCGCCTCCGGTGGAGGTGACCGTCACGATGGCGTTCACCTCGCTGCCGCCCTGGGTCAGATACTCGTTCTGGTACACCTCGACGGAGAATCGCGGCACCTGGGACTTGGCGAAGTTGGCCATCTGGTCGGCTCCTTGAGGATCTTCCGGGACAAACGGCTGGTTCGTGGCGGTGCGGTGCTCAAGGTTCGTTTCGTGATGTGTATGGCAGGTCGGGGTCGCGTCGTGCGCGGCTTGGCCGGTCCTGCCCGTCAGCGATCCACGGCGAACGGCAGGACGGCGACTGTGACGTTGTCGTGGCCGCCGCCGTCGAGGGCGTGGCCGACCAGCACCTGGGCGCTGTGCAGCGGGCGGTCGGCGGCGTCCGGGGGGATGGCCCGGGCCATGTTCTCCGGGGCCTCCGCGTAGTTCCACAGGCCGTCCGTGCAGACCACCGCGACTCCGGAGCGGTCCGGTTTGAACGACGCGGTGTGCGGGTCCAGTTCACCGGCGTCCGCGCCGAGCCAGCCGGTGATGGCGTGCGCGCGGGCGTCGGCGTACGCCTCCGCCTCGGTCATCAGGCCCGCCGCGACCATCTGGGCCGCCCAGGAGTCGTCCTCGGTGAGCCGGGCGGACGGTCCGGTGCGGTCGTCGGGCACCCAGTACACCCGGCTGTCGCCGACCCAGCCGACCACCAGCAGCCCGCCCGCCGCGACCGCCCCGACGATCGTGCAGGCCGGGGCGTTGCCCGAGCCCCGCCGGCGCGGGTCGTGCTCCAGCGCCTCGCCGTCCCCGCCGGGCTGTACGGCCAGCCGGTCGACCGCCTCGGCCGCGGCCAGGATCGCGTCGTGCATGGCCTGCTGGGGGTGGACGCCGCGTGGCAGGGCCTCCAGCAGCAGCTCGCTGGCGGCGCTCGCCGCGGCGGCGGACGCCTCGTCCGGGCGGGAGGCGGAGGAGACCCCGTCGCAGACGATGGCGACCACGGCGGGGGATCCGTCGGGCAGCGCGGTGGACGACACGGCGAACGCGTCCTCGTTGCGATGGTGCCGCAGCCCCCGGTCGCTGACGGCGGCGACCGAGCCGAGCCCCTGCTCCAGATGGTCCCGCTCCCGGGGCTGGGCATGGCCGCAGTTCTCGCAGTACCCGTCCGTGTCGACCCGTCCCGCCCGGCAGGCCACGCACATCTTCGCGGTCTCCGGCGACACGGCCAGCGCCGCGGGCGGCACGGTCCGCGGGTCCGGCTGCCCCGCGGCCTCCCGCCCGGCCGGAACCTGCGGGGCGCCGCCTGCGAGCGGCCCGGGGGCCGCACCGCTCCCGCGGGCGGGGCCCGCGGCCGGGGCGGGGCCGCTGAGCGGCGTGGGGGCCGAGGCTGGTACGGACCCTGGGACAGCGGGCGTACCGGCCTCGCAGGCGGAGTCCGCGGCCGGTTCGCTGCGCGGGGCGGCGGCCTGGGCACGGCTTGCGGGCGGTCCGGCCGCGGCGGGTGTGGTCCCCGTACCGGCTGCCGGGGCTGGGCCTGCGGTCGGGCTCTCGCCCGGCGTGGTGACCGGGGTGCCGTTGGCGTGGGGATTCGCAGCCGCGCCCGGAACGGCGATTGGGGCATGGGCCGTCGGCGGCCCGGTGGCCGCACCGGCTGTCTGCGCCCGGCCTGCGCCCGGCCCCTCGCCCGGGGCAGGGCCGCTGAGCGGTCCGGGAGCCGAGGCTGGTGCGGACCCCGGGGTGGGGGGCGTACCGGTCTCCGGGGCCGGGGGCGCCGGTGCGGGGCGAGTGGGGTGGGAGCTTGTCGAGTCGAGCGCGGGCAGGTCGGCCGGGGACTGCGGCGGCGCGGGTGTGCCCCCGCCGCCGTCGGCCCGGGCCGCGGGCCACCGCACCGCCGTGCCGAGCGAGCCTCCCAGATCCGCCCGGTCGTCCGGCGCGGGCCCGGCCGGGGCCGCGCAGCCGCACGCACCGCAGAACAGGTCGCCCGGCTCCAGCGGCTCCGTACAACCGGGGCAGGCCGCCCCGGTGTTCTGCTGGTGCATCGCCATACTCACACCCACGTCCGGGGGCGGAAGCGGTTCGCCCGCTCCACCATGTCCATCCGCTCCTCGCTGCGCTGCGCGAGCCGGGCGAGCACCCGATACGAGCGTTCCAGCCCGAACCGCAGGCCGCGCTCGCTCACTTCGCTGCCGAGCAGCGGGGCCCGCTCCCGCGGCGGTTGCGTTCCGGGACTTTGGGAGAGTACCCAGTCGAGCGCCGCGCCGAGTACCTCTGTGGACAACCGCTCCCGGCGCAGCGCGTCGAGACCGAACGCCCGAAGCGCCTCCACCTGCGCCGCGGCCTCCGTCAGATCGTCCAGCAGCGGCTCGCCCACGGCGCGTCGCCGCAGCCGCGCCCGGACCGCCGCCACTCGCGCCGCCGTGTAGTGGATCGACCCCTCCGGCACCGACTCCAGCGTCCGCACGGCCCCGGCCCGGTCGCCCGCGGCGAGTTGCACCCGTGCGAGGCCGAACGCGGCGCCGACATGGCCCGGGTCCGTCGTCCACACCAGGCGGTAGTACTCCGCGGCGTTGTCCAGCTGGCCCAGCACCTCGGCGCACACCCCGAGGGCCAGCTTGGGCGCCGCCTCGCCGGGGAACGCGTCGTACACCGCGTCGAACGAGACCGCCGCGACCTCGTGTTCGCCGGTCGCCAGGGCGGTCAGCCCGCGGTACCAGACCACCCGCCAGTCGTCGGGCTGCCGCTGCTCCAGCTCCGCCAGCGCCCGGCCCGCGGCCGCCGCGTCGCCCAGCTCCAGCCGGGCGCGCAGTTCCCGCAGCCGGGTCTCCGTCGAGGGCGCGGCCACCGACCGCAGTGCGGCGATCGCCTCGGTGGGGGCCAAGGGGGCCAGCCCCGCGAGGAGACCCGCATGAGGATCGCCCGGATCGACATGCGGCACGGGCAGCGCAAGCGCCGCGCCGCGCGCGTCGAGCGCTCTGAGGTACGGCGCGCTCGCGCCACCGGGCGCGCTGGCCGGCCGCCCGCGCGCCCCCAGCGCCGAGACGTCATCCGTCAGTTCCTGGAACAGCTCCGTGTCCGCGGGGCGCGGCTCCGGGCCGAACAGCGGTGACAGAAAGGGCCGGGGGCGGCCCGTCTGCAGGGCGACGACCTCGCGCAGCACCCCCGTCAGCTGCTCCGACATCTCCTGCGCCGAGGCGAACCGGCGGGCCGGATCGGGGTCGGTGGCCCGTACCAGCAGCCGGTAGAACGACTCGTACGTGCGGAACACCGGGATGTTGTCCGGATCGGGCAGCGAGTCGGCGAACACGTTCGTATAGCCCTGGAAGTCGAACGTCAGCACCGCCAGCGTGCGCGCCACCGTGTACAGATCGGAGGCCGGCGACGGGCCCGCCTCGGCCACCTCGGGGGCCTGGTAGCCCACCGTGCCGTAGATCGCCGAGTCCTCGTCGTCCATCCTGCGGACGGCGCCCATGTCGATCAGCTTGAGGCGGTCCTCCTGCTGGATGGCGTTGTCCACCTTGAAGTCGCAGTACAGCAGATTCCTGCTGTGCAGATGCGCCAGCGCCTCCAGCGCCTCGATGCCATAGGCGCACGCCTGTTCCACCGGCAGCGGGTCCCGCCGGCCCGCCGCGGTCCTGCGTTCGTTGGCGATCTGCTTGAGGGACTTGCCGCCGACGTACTCCATGACGATGTAGCCGTCCAGCGAGCCCGTGCGCTGGTCGAGGTGTTCCACGAAGTTGTAGATGCGGACGATGTTGGGGTGCTCGATCTCCGCGAGGAAGCGGCGCTCGGAGATGGCCGCGGCCATCGCGTCCTGGTCGTCCGTGTCCAGCAGGCCCTTGAGCACCACCCACCGGTCGGACACGGCGCGGTCGACGGCCAGATAGATCCAGCCCAGTCCGCCGTGCGCCAGACAGCCCGCGACCTCGTACTGGCCGTGCACGACGTCCCCGGCCCGCAGCTTCGGCACGAAGGAGTACGGGTGGCCGCATTTGGTGCAGAAGCCCTCGGTGCGCCCGGGGCGGTCGCCGCGCGCCCGGCCGACCGGGGCGCCGCAGTCCGCACGCGAGCAGAACCGCTTCCGCTCCGGAACCTCGGGCTCCGCCATCACCGCCGACTGCGGGTCGGGGCGCGGCACTTCCGGCACCGACACCAGCCCCGCCCCCAGCCGTCCGCGCCCCGAGACGCCGGAGCCCGAGCCGGACCCGGAGCTGCGCACCGAGACCGAGCGGACGCCCGAGCCGCCGCCGGTCAGGGAGCGCGACAGCCGGCCGGAGACGGACCGGCGGGATGCCGATGACGCGGCCGAGCGGGAGGCCCCCGAGGAAGCCGACGACGCCGACGTGCCTGACGAGGCCGACGAAGGCGTCGAGGAGGCGGCGGACGAGGGCGAGCGGCCTGCCGTCACCCCGGTCGCGGGCGAGGAGATCAGTCCGCCGCGTGAGACCACCGGCGCCAGCCCGCAGGTGTCGCAGAAGAACTCGCCCCCGCCCATGTCCTCGTAACGGCCTGGGCAGCCGGGCCGCTGACAGCCGCCGGTGTGGTGGTCGCCGCTCCCGCTCATCCGTCCCCCCTCATCGCTCCCCCGCGCGGTCCCGGTGCACCAGCGCCTGGGCAGCCGCGTCCTGATAGCGCAGCACCGCCTGCTCCGCGGCGCGCAAGTCGCAGGGCGCGCTCCACAGCATCCGGCGCGCCGCGTCGTACCGCTCGATCAGCAGCGGGTCCTCCGCCAGCCCGTGCCGGGCCACCTTGGCCCGGTAGGCGTCCAGCCGCCCGCGCAGCTCCGCACGGACCGCGAGGGGTGCGGTGACGGCCGTCAGCGACTCGCGGGCACGCAGCAGTTCGTCCTCGGCCTCCTGCTCCAGCGACTCCAGCAGCGGGGACAGCCGGTGCCACTGGGAGTGTCTGCGGTACTCCGCCGCCGCGGCCAGCCGCTCGTGGAGGGCGGTCGGCGGGCCGCTGACCGCGGGCACCTCGCTCGCCGCGATCTTCGCCAGCACCTCGCCGCGCGCCGCCCGCGCCTCGACCAGCGTGCGGTCGGCCCGGGAGAGCACATCGCGGACCCGGATGAGCCGGGTCTCCGAGTCCTGCCGCACCTGCAGCACCGCCTCGATCTCGCGGCGCACATCCTCCAGCGCCCGAGCCGCTCGGTCGTACCGCTCGGTGTCGGGCCTGCCGCCTCCCGGCGCCGAGCTGCGGCCGGGGTCCGGCTGCCAGAAGGCCAGCGGATCCGACACCACCTGGGCGCGGAGCGCCGTCAGTTCATGGGTGATCGACTCCAGGTCGTCGCCCGCGGGGTGCTCTCCCGGCCGCACGCCGACCGAACGCGCCAGCGACCGGGTGCGCTGCAGCTCGGCGGAGAGCAGATCTATCCGCGCGGGCAGCGCCGACCACACGGCGTCCGCCGTCACCACGGTGTCGAGCGAAGAGGCGTACAGCTCGTTCATCCGGGTCACCAGCTCCTCCAGCGTGAACTGTTCGGAGAGCCGGTCGGGCCCGGCGAGCTGCGGACCGTCCGGAGCCGCGGAGTTGGCGACCGTCACACTGCGGCCGCGCAGCCGCTCGGTCAGCTCCGCCAGCTCCTCACGGCCCGGCCAGCGCCGCCGGGCGCGCACCTCGCGGGCGGCGTCGAGGGCGGCCGCGTACGCCTCGAAATAGCCCCACAGCAGACCGATCGCCCGCTCGGCCGAGGCCCAGCGGTCCTTGGTGACGCCCGTCAGCTCCGCCCCTTCGAGGAGTCTGCGGCCCGCATGGTCCTGGAGGGCGAGCAGCGAGGTCTCGATCGCCTCGTGCTCTGCCCCGAGACGCCCCAGCGCACGGTCCACCTCGTCCCGGTCCATCACCGGCCCGGGGGTCCCGGAGGAGCCGGGGAATGGTCCCGCGACGCCCATCGATCACCTCTCCGCTCTCACTTGTTTCTCACTCGCTCGCATCCGCTGCTGCGGATCCGCTGCGCCGGATCCGTTATTCCGGCCGGTACTTGGGGGCCGGAGGCCCCGCCACACCGGGCAGATCCGCCGCCAGCCACTTGTCGTACGCCCGCTGCCAGGCGCCCTCGCGGTACTCGACGAGCACCTGGTTGACCCGCCGGATCAGATCGTCCTTGCCGAGTCCGGCCGCCACGCCGTAGTACTCGGTGGTGAACGGTTTCTCGCCCTTCAGCTCCACCGCCGGGTCCTGCGCCGCCTGCCCCGCCGCCAGGGCGTTGTCCGTCACCACGGCGTCCACCAGCCCCAGCTGCAGCCGCACCAGGCAGTCGAGCTGATTGGGGACGGTGAGCAGATCCTCGTCCTCCGGGCTTTTATCGTGCTCGTCCCGGAATGTCGCGCCGAAGCTGTTCCGCTCCAGCGCCTCATAGGCGGTCGAACCCTCCGCCGAGCACACCTTCTTGCCGGCGAGCGAGGAGTCATAGCCGGTGATGGAGGAGGACTTGGGGGCCAGGACCTGCTGCCCGGCCTCGAAGTAGGCAGTGGAGAAGGAGACCTGCTTCAGCCGTGCGCAGTTGATCGTCATCGTGCGGACCACAAGGTCAACCGTGCCCCGGTCCAGCGCGGGTATGCGCTGGTTGGTGGGGATGGCCCGGAAGATCACCGCCTTGGGGCTGCCGAGGATGTCCTCGGCGATGGCGCGCGCCAGATCGATGTCGAAGCCTTCGAGATTCCCGGTGGCCGGATTGCGATAGCCCCAGCGGTAGCTGTTCTGGTCGACGCCGACGATCAGCTTGCCGCGGGCCTTGATGGCGTCGATGGCCGGCCCGTCGGCGGTCGAGGGGGCGAGAGAGCGCTCCGGTTCGGTGCACTCCTCCGCGGCGGGTGCGTTCACCGTCTCCGCCGCTGCTGTCTCGCTTGCGGCAGCTGCCGCACCGGCGCCCTCTGCCGGGCCCGCTTCGTCCGGCGGGCCCGCGTTGCCCGCTGCCGCCGGGGCTGCCGCCGGGCCCCAGGCCGGAGCACCGCCCCGTCCGTTCGCGCCGAGCACGCCGTTCGCCCTGTCCCCGGCCATCCCCGGCGCACCGGCCGTGCCCGCGGCTCCCGCCCCTGCGGCTTGGGCGCGGTCCGCGACGCCCGCCCCCGCTGGGCCGTACCCGCCCCCGCCCCCGTACGCGGCGGGCGGCAGCAGCGCGGCCGCGGCGGTCAGCGCGCAGGCGACCGCCATGGCGGCGGCCCCGCCCCAGCCGCGGAGCCGGCCACCGCCGCCGGGCCGCCTGCCCGGCCCCGCGTCCTTCTCCGCACCTGCCTTTCCCGCCCCGGCCTTCCACGCCGCGGCCTTTCTGGTCTTCGACCTTCTTCTGTCCGCCGTCGCTCCGGCCGTCATGTCCGCCCCCCTCCTCACCGGTACTCCGACAGCCTGCGGCCGATGCCCAGGACGGCCGCGCCCGCGCCCAGCGCCGTCAGCACGCCCGCGCCCACCGGAAGTCCCGCCAGCGCGCCCCGCCCGTCCCGCGCGGCCCGGGAGAACTCCCGCTCCTCGTGTGCCAGCGCCTTCTCCAGACTCTCGTCCACCTGGTCGAACGCCGCCCCGGTGGAGCCTTCGGCACCGATGATCTTCCGCAGCGCGCCGTCGTAGTCGCCGGCCTTGTCCTGCGCGCTGGCCTGCTCATGGCGGGTCCGCCACTCGGCGGCCGCATCGGCGGCCGACGCCACGGGATCGCGTCCCGCGGCGTCGTCCGCGAGACGCCGCGCCTGCCGCAGCCCGGACTGGAGCCGCCGCATTCCCGTCGCGTAGTCCGTCTCGTACTTGTCGCTCTTGCCGTCGTTGGTGAGCACCGTGCCCCGCGCGACCAGCGTCAGATTCTCATTGGCCCGCGCCTTCAGGGAGTTGATCCGTGCGTCGCTGAGCACGGCGAGCGACTCCTGGCCGTGTATCCGCGCCTCATGGAGCTGGGCGCGGGCCACCGTGTGGCCCACGGCCAGCCACAGCAGCAGCACGGCCGCCGCCGCCGTGGCCGCTAGCAGACCGTGGTTGAAGACCCTGTTCGTCCGCAGATACAGCCGCCGCTGTGCCCAGCCGAGCGCGGCGAGCGCCAGCAGGCCGGTGGCGAGCGCCGCATACGGCCGGCCGCGGGCCGCGTCCTGGTCCCGGTCGAGCCGGGCCGTCTCCGCCTCGTACAGCAGCTGTGCCGCGGGCAGCAGTTCCTTGGTCATCTGTTCGTTGGCGAACCGCAGATAGGCGCCGCCCAGCGGCTTGCCCAGCCGGTTGTTGGCGCGGGCCCGCTCGATCAGGCCGTAGTAGCGCGGCAGCCCTTCGTTGAGCGTGGCGATCTGACGGCCCGACGCACTGGAGCCGTCGGTGGTCGCCGCGGCCTCGACCAGCAGCCGCGAGGCGAGGGCGATGTCCTTCTCGTACCGCTCGCGGACGGCGGGGGGCTCCTCGACGCCGGCCAGGAATCCGCTGGAGGCGGCCGTGTCCGCGTCGGCGAGTGAGCGGTAGACCGCGGCGGCGTCCGAGCTGAGCGGCTGGCTGCGGCTCACCACGTCGTCCGCCGCGGACGACCGGGCCGAGACCTCCCAGGCCGTCACCGCGCCGAACGCCACGATCAGGGCCGCCAGCACGGCCCCGATGATCCGCAGCCGCCCCGGCTCTGTCGTCGCCGCCGCGCGCAGCCGCGACCAGCCGGCGGCCCAGGCTCTTCGGCCGCCGCCCGGCGCGCGGGACACCTGGGGCATCGGGGGCGGGCCGCCGTCAGCGCCGGAGGCGGTCGGGCCGTCCGTCGCCGCGCCGTCCGGGGCGGTCCCGTGGCTTGCGGCCCCCGGCTGCGCGGGCACCCGCGGCTGCGCCGACGCCCGCGGCGGCGTCGGCGTGCCCCGCACATTCGGCGGCTGTGTCATGCGACCTCCCCCTCGGCCCCTGACCGCGGCCCGTCCCCCCGCGGGTCAGCGAACAGCTCCCGGCCAGCAGTATGGCCGCAGAGCACGGCCTCTACACCAGCCTTGACCGGACCGTGCGCTGATCGCAGCCGCTACGGCTATGCATGCCCCGTCCAGCCCAACTCCCCACCACGAATACGCCGTCGGCCGCACATAGGTTCCCTTCCGCGTCACCCGTCCGAGGGATCAGCGGAATCCGATGCATCCGAGGCATCCGAGGCATCCGAGCCACTGGACGGCATCGGCGGGCCGCCGTAGTGCGCCCGGAGCCGTGCATACGCCTCCGCCGACGCGCCCGTACGGTCCAGGCCCAGCAGCGCCGCCCCCAGCACCGGCGGGGCCGTCACCACATCGACGACCGCCTTGGGCGCGCGGTCCGCCAGCAGGGCCCTGATCCGCTCGTTCAACTCCGGGTGGCCGGCCGCCAGCACACCGCCCCCCAGCAGCACCGGCGCCGTCTCATCGAGCAGTCCGAGCCGCCGCAGCGCGACCGCCGCCATGGTCACCACCTCCTCCGCCAGCCGCCGCACCAGGGCCCGGGCCACCGGGTCGCCGTCCGCCCCGGCCGCGAACAGCACCGGCGTCAGCTCGTGCGTACGCGCCATCGGGATACGGCCCAGATGCAGCGCCTCGATCAGCGCGTACATCGACGGCAGCCCGAAGTGGCCCGGCAGGGCGAGGGCGAGCGCGGTCGGCTCCCCGCGGCCGTCCTCCGCCCGCGCCGCGTGCCACAGGGCCTCCTCGGCCAGCCCCTGCCCGCCGCCCCAGTCGCCGGAGATCCTGCCGATCGCCGGAAAGCGCGCCGTACGGCCGTCCGGCAGCATGCCCACGCAGTTGATGCCCGCCCCGCACACCACGGCGACGCCCCTGGGCTCCGCGCCCTGCGGCAGGCCCGCGCGCAGGACCGCGAAAGTGTCGTTGCGCACCTGTGCCGTGCGTCCCCAGCCGCGCTCCCGCACGGCATCGGCCAACTCGGCCTCCTCCACCGGAAGATCGGCGTTGGCGAGGCAGGCGGAGACATGTCCGGCCTGCGCCGTCCCGGCCCGGGAGAAAGCGCGCCCGACCGTCTCTCCCAGCGCGTCGAGCGCCGCGGTGAGTCCGGTCCTCGGCGGCTGGAAGCCGCCGCCGCGCGCCGTGCCGAGCACGGCGCCGTCCGGGCCGACGACGGCGACGTCCGTCTTGCTGTTCCCCGCGTCGACGGCGAGGACCGTGCCGCGGGCGGCGACCGCGCCGGCGGCCGGAGCCGCGGCGGGATGTGTGTTCACGCCCACGCGAGATGCTCCCGGTTGTGCGCGATGAGCCGGTCGGCGAGTGTGTCGGCGTAGGCATACTGGCCGATCAGCGGATGGGACAGCAGCGCCGTGAACACCCGGTCGCGGCCGCCGTGCAGCGCTGCCTGAAGCGCCAGGTCCTCATACGCCGTGACGGCGGCGATCAGCCCCGCGTACAGCGGGTCCGGCTCGGGAACCGGCAGCGGGGCCGCCCCGTGCCGGTCCACCCGCGCCTGCGCCTCGATCACGGCGTCGTCGGGCAGGAAGGGCAGCGTGCCGTCATTGCGGACGTTGACCACCTGGACCGGGGAGCCGCCTGTGCCGCCCAGCAGCGCGGCGGCGAGATCCACCGCCGCCTCCGAGTAGAACGCGCCGCCACGCCTGGCGAGCAGCTCCGGCTTCCGGTCGAGCGCCGGATCGGCGTACATCGTCAGCAGTTCCCGCTCCATGGCGGCGACTTCCGCGGCCCGCGACGGCTTGGTGCGCAGCTCGCGCACGACCTCGTCGTGCGCGTAGAAGTAGCGCAGATAGTACGAGGGGACGACGCCGAGGCGGTCCAGCAGCGGCCGCGGCAGCCGCAGATCGTCGGCGATGGCGTCGCCGTGCTCGCCCAGCAGCTTGGGCAGCACCTCCGCCCCGTCCGGGCCGCCGAGCCGCACACTGGTCTCCCAGGTGAGGTGGTTGAGCCCCACATGCCCCAGATGGATGTCGGACGGCGCGACATCGAGCAGCGCGGCGAACTTCCGCTGGAAGCCGATGGCGACATTGCACAGTCCGACGGCCCGGTGGCCGGCCTGGAGCAGTGCGCGGGTGACGATGCCGACGGGGTTGGTGAAGTCGATGATCCAGGCGTCGGGGCTGGCCCGGCGCACCCGTTCTGCGATGTCCAGGACGACCGGCACGGTCCGCAGCGCCTTGGCGAGGCCGCCCGCGCCCGTCGTCTCCTGACCCACGCAGCCGCACTCCAGCGGCCAGGTCTCGTCCTGCTGCCGGGCCGCCTGTCCGCCGACGCGGAGCTGGAGCAGCACGGCGTCGGCGTCCGCGACGGCCGCGTCCAGATCGCCGGTGGTGACGATCTTTCCGGGGTGCGCCTGTCTGGCGAAGATACGGCGGGCGAGGCCGCCAACGCGTTCCAGCCGGTCGGCCGCCGGGTCGACGAGGACCAGTTCGGTCAGCGGCAGGGTGTCGCGCAGCCGTGCGAACCCGTCGATCAGTTCGGGGGTATAGGTGGAACCGCCACCCACTACTGCGAGCTTCATATGCGAATCAGGCCTTTCTCGCCTTGCTCACCCTTCACTCCGGTCAGGGTGACGCCCTCGATGAAGGCTTTCTGTACGAAGGACACTGCGAAGGACATTGCGAAGGACGTACGGCGGGGAGCGGACGGGGCCGCTCAGCGGGAGGTGTCGAAAACGTCGTCGCGGACGGCGGCCAGGGCGCTCTCCAGCGCGCCGCGCAGCACCGGGCTCTCGCGTACGGCCCCGAGCACCAGCCGGGGCCGGGGCGCGGCCAGTTCGGCCAGTTCCGCCTGAACGCGTGAGCGCAGCGGCTCGCCGCCCGCCGTGAGCACCTCCCCGGACAGCACGACGAGCTGTGGATCGAGCACGGCGACCAGGGAGGCGAGGCCGGTGGCCAGCCCGGTGGCGTACGCGTCCAGCAGCCGGCGGTACGGCTCCGGGTCCACGCCGCCGCCGGTGCCGGTGCCGGTGCCGGTGCCGCGCTGGGCGGAGCCGGAGCGGTCGTCCGGCCGCGAACCGGTGCCGCCGTGCCGCCCCGTGCCCGAGCCGGTGCCAGTTCTGCCGTGGTCGCCGTGCCCGCCGTCGCGGTCCGCCCCCGGCCGTGACGGGCCGCCCGCGCCGCGGCCTGTGACGCCCGCGCCGGCGGTGGGGCCTGCGCCGCCTGTGAGGCCCGTATCGCTCGCGTCGCCCGTACCGCCCGTGCCGCGGCCGGTATGGCGGGCGTCGGCCGTGCCGCCTGTGCCGGTTTCCGGGCGCGCGGAGCCCGGGCCCTCGTCGGCGCCGCTGGGCCGCCTTGAGGCCGTGCCGCCGC
>NZ_JAOWCB010000013.1 GCF_026420845.1 Streptomyces sp. PR69
CCCGCCGCAGCGCGGCCGCGGCGACCGCGGGGCGGCTGCGCCACCGCCGCGGCGCTCCTCACACAGCCGCGTTCCCTACGATGGCGCGGTGACCAGTACCGCGCCACCGACCCTCAAGGGCATGGACGCCGGGCCCCCGCCGCCCGGCTGGCAGCAGCGGCTGCGCCGATTCGGCTACGCGCCCCGGCCCGTGATCGGCCTCAGGGAACGGCTGACGCCCCCGTACGCCCGCCCGTCCGAGCGGCTGTGGCCGGTGTTCGGCATCCCCCCGGCGGTCGCGGACCGGCTGGTGCGGGCGTCCGCGTGGGGCGGGCCGCTGCTGGTGGCGCTGGTCGCGGGGCTGCTGCGGTTCTGGAACCTGGGCAGCCCCAAGGCGGTGATATTCGACGAGACGTACTACGCCAAGGACGCCTGGGCCCTGATCAACCAGGGGTACGAGGGCAGCTGGCCGAAGGACGTCGACAAGGCGATCCTCGGCGATCCCTCAAGCGTGGAGATCCCGGCCGACCCCGGCTATGTGGTGCATCCGCCGGTCGGCAAATGGGTCATTGGCATCGGGGAGCAGCTCTTCGGCTTCACGCCGTTCGGCTGGCGTTTCATGGTCGCGCTGCTCGGCACCCTGTCGGTGCTGATGCTGTGCCGCATCGGCCGCCGGCTGTTCCGCTCCACCTTCCTCGGCTGTCTGGCGGGCGCGCTGCTGGCGGTGGACGGGCTGCACTTTGTGATGAGCCGCACGGCGCTGCTCGACCTGGTGCTGATGTTCTTCGTGCTGGCGGCGTTCGGCGCGCTGCTGATCGACCGCGACCGGGCCCGCGCCCGGCTGGCGGCGGCGCTGCCGGCGGACGCGGAGGGGGTGCTGCGCCCCGACGCCTCGGTGGCGCAGGGCCTGCGCCTGGGCTGGCGGCCGTGGCGGCTGGCCGCGGGCGTGCTGCTGGGCCTGGCGGCGGGCACCAAGTGGAACGGCCTCTACATCATGGCCGCGTTCTGTGTGATGTCCGTCCTGTGGGACGTCGGCGCGCGCCGCACGGCGGGTGCGGTGCGGCCGTACAAAGCGGTGCTGGTCAAGGACCTCACCCCCGCGTTCCTCGCCACGGTGCCGGTCGCGATCGCCACGTATGTCGCCTCCTGGACCGGCTGGATCGTCACCGACAGGGGGTACTACCGCGACTGGGCGGCCACGGAAGGCAGGGACAGCAGCTGGAGCTGGCTGTTCCCGGACTGGTGGCGCAGCCTGTGGCACTACGAGGTCAAGGTCTTCGACTTCCATGTCGGGCTCACCTCGGGCCATACGTACGAGTCGAACCCGTGGAGCTGGCTGGTGCTCGGCCGCCCCGTCTCCTACTTCTACGAGGACCCGGTCGCGGGCACGGACGGCTGCCCTGCGGACGTTGCCGACAAGTGCGCCCGCGAGGTGCTGGCGCTGGGCACCCCGCTGCTGTGGTGGACGGCGTGCTTCGCGATCTGCTTCGTCCTGTGGCGCTGGCTGTTCCGCCGCGACTGGCGCGCGGGCGCGATCGCCTGCGCCATCGCGGCGGGCTGGGCGCCCTGGCTGCACTACCAGGAACGCACCATCTTCCTCTTCTACGCCGTGGTGTTCGTGCCCTTCCTGTGTCTGGCGGTCGCGATGCTGATCGGCGCCCTGCTGGGCCCGGCGGGCTCCGACGACCGCCGCCGGGCGATCGGGGCGATCGGCTCGGGTGTGCTGGTGCTGCTGATCATCTGGAACTTCATTTACTTCTGGCCGCTGTATACGGGGACGCCGATTCCGATAGAGGAATGGCGCAACCGGATGTGGCTCGATACGTGGGTGTGATGCCTCACTCGCCGGTCCCGGTCCGGTAACACCCGTCTCATTCCTTCCTGCTGTCCCGTAGAGTTCCCGGGGTTCATTTGCTTGAACGTGTTCAAGTTATGCAACGGGGTTGAGAAAAGCTCAAGCGGAGGGGGAACTGCGCGATGCGTGACGGAGCGAAAATCGCCATCATCGGGGGCGTGTTCGCGGTCGCGACCGTGGGGGTCGGATACGGCGCGTACGCCACACTCCTGGACGGCGGTTCGAACGACGGCGGGAGCGACGGGGCGAGGACCACGTCCCAGTCAGGTCCCAGAGCGTCCGGGCCGCCCACGGCCGACGAGATCGAGAAGACCGCCGCGGACTTCCTTGCGGCCTGGGCGGACGGCGAGGCGGCGAAGGCCGCGCAGCTGACTGACAACGCGGCGGACGCCCAGCCGCTGCTGGCCGGCTACCAGAACCGGGCGCATGTCTCCAAGGCCGTGATCACACCGGGGAAGCCGAGCGGGGCGAAGGTGCCGTTCACGGTCGAGGCGACCGTTTCGTACGACGGCAAGAGCAAGCCCTGGTCGTACGCGTCCGAACTGACCGTGGTGCGCGGGGTGACGACCGGCAGGCCGCTGGTCGACTGGCAGCCGACGGTGATCCACCCGAAGCTCGCCAAGGGCGCGCAGCTGACGACGTCGGAGGCCAAGGCCCCGCCGATCAGGGCCGTGGACCACGCGGGCGTGGAGCTGACGAAGGAGCAGTACCCCTCGCTGGGCCCGGTCCTGGACCAGCTCCGCAAGAAGTACGGGGAGCAGGCGGGCGGCACGCCGGGCGTCGAGCTGGCCGTCACGTCGTCCGATCCGAACTCCGCCGACCAGACGCTGCTGACGCTGACGGAGGGCAGGGCGGGCACGCTCCAGACGACGCTGGACGCGGGGGTGCAGGCGGCTGCGGAGCAGGCGGTGAAGCGGTACGGCGGGGCGTCGGTCGTGGCCGTCAAACCGAGCACCGGTGAGATACGGGCCGTCGCCAACAGCAGTCCGGACGGCTTCAACACGGCGCTGCAGGGCGGACAGGCCCCCGGCTCGACGATGAAGATCGTGACCGCGGCGATGATGATGGACCGGGGGCTGGTGAACGGTCCGGGGTCGACGGTGGAGTGCCCGGCGACGGTGTCCTGGGAAGGCGTCGTCTTTCATAACCTGAACGACTTCGCGTACCCGACGACGTCCTTTCGGAACGCCTTCGCCCAGTCCTGCAACAGCACCTTCATCAAGCCGATCAAGCCGCTCGGAGCGAGCGCCCACAGCGCACTGGGCGAGACCGCGCGCAAGTACTTCGGCATCGGCGAGGTCTGGAACACCGGAGTCGTCACCTTCGACGGCGACGTCCCGGTCTCCGCGGGCGCCGAGACAGCCGCCTCGTACATCGGCCAGGGCAAGATCCGGATGAACGCCCTCAATGTGGCGTCCATCGCGGCGACCGCGAAGAGCGGCTGGTTCAAGCAGCCGGTCATCGTGCCGAAGTCGCTCGACAACCGCGACATCGCCACCGCTCAGCCGCTGCCGGGCTCGATCGCGCAGTCGCTGCGGACGATGATGAAGGCCACGGCCGTCTCCGGGACGGGCAAGGGAGCGATGAGCGGCGTGTCCGGCGACAAGGGCGCGAAGACCGGCTCCGCGGAGATTGACGGACAGGGCTCGTCCAACAGCTGGTTTGCCGCGTACGCCGGCGACCTCGCCGCCGCCGCGGTCGTCCAGGCCGGCGGGCACGGCGGGGACGCGGCGGGCCCGGTGGTGGCCTCCGTGCTCAACGCCCGCTGAGGCGCCGGGGGACGGCGGGACGCGGCCCGGGCATTCAGGCCGCGCCCGCCGCCGTCAGCCCTGCCACCGGCAGCAGCAGCATCCACTGCGGCAGCCGCAGCAG
This sequence comes from Streptomyces sp. PR69, assembly GCF_026420845.1. GTDB lineage: Bacteria > Actinomycetota > Actinomycetes > Streptomycetales > Streptomycetaceae > Streptomyces. The sequence goes on from NZ_JAOWCB010000013.1 coordinate 3,707, forward strand.
CGGCTTCGACCAGCCGGCCGCCAGCGTCACCGCCAGGAAGGCGGCCGCGTAGACGGCGAAGTGAGCGGCTATCAGCCAGGCCATGGCGTCGCCGCCGGGCCGGTCCGACAGTGCCAGCCAGATCAGCGCGGCGGCGGCCAGCGCCAGGTCGGCGCTGACCATATGCCAAACGGCGTGCAGGGTCCGGCGCGGCTCGGCGCTGATCGCGCCGGCCAGGAGCGGCCGGACCACGTCACGTCCGCCTGCGACGATGTGCACCGCCGCGACTCCCGCGGCGATGACGCCCGCGGTCAGATACCAGCCGTTCGTCACCATCATCGTGCCTCGATTCCCCGGCCGACGAGGGCGGCCAGTCGGTCGGCGAGCTGCGGGCCGGCGGGTTCGCCGACGAGCCCGGTGTGGAAGAAGACGGCCCCCGCGAGCGTGTCGAGCACCAGGTCGACCGGGAGGTCGGGGGCTGCCTCTCCGCGCTGCGCCGCCCGCTCGAACACCTCGACCAGGCGCTCCTTGGCAGGGGCCAGGAAGTGCGAGCGGATACGGGCCCGCAGCTCGGGTCGGGCGGCGAAGTCGGCCAGCAGGCCGGGCAGGGCGGCTGCCGCGGCCGGAGCGGTGAACTCCTGGACCAGGGCGTCCACAAGCACGGTGAGGTCACCCCTCAGCGTGCCGGTGTCCGGCACGGGGACGGTCTCCGTCTGGGTGAACACCGCCTCGTACACCAGCTCCGCTTTGCCGGACCACCGGCGGTAGACGGTGTCCTTGCCGACGCCGGCCCGGGCCGCCACCGCGCCGATGGAGGTCGCGGCATAGCCTGCCTCGGCCAGCAGATCGGCCGTGGCGGTCAGGATCGCTTGATGGGCGCGGCTGTCGCGCGGGCGTCCGCGCGGTGCGTCAGGGGTTGCCATGGGCATAACCATACAGGTCGACCCGTATGGCTACCAGCCCCGGGCCCCCGGGCGGCGGGAAAGCGGGTCGCGTGCCCACTGCAACGACCGCTAGCGTGCGCCCATGAGCGACGCGGAGCCCCTGCCCCATGCCCACCCCCGGTTCGCCGCCGCCCTGCGCGAGCTGAACCTGGTCGTCGAGGTACGGCGTTTCCCGGACGCCACCCGGACCGCCGCACAGGCCGCGGCGGCCATCGGCTGCACGGTCGGCGAGATCGTCAAGTCGCTGATCTTCGAGGCGGACGGCGCACCGGTGCTGGTGCTGATGGACGGGGCGTCACGGGTGGACGTCGAGCTGGTGCGGCGGGAGCTCGGCGCGGACTCGGTGCGGCGGGCGGGCGCGGAGCTCGTGCGGGAGGCCACGGGGTACGCGATCGGGGGCGTGCCGCCCTTCGGGCACCGCACCAGGACCCGGGTGCTGGCCGACCGCCGTCTGCTGGACCACGAGGTGGTGTGGGCGGCGGCCGGAACGCCGCACACCGTGTTCCCCCTCGACCCCAAGACGCTGATCGCCCACGCGGGCGGGACTCTCGTGGACGTGCGCGAGCGTACGGCGTGACGCCCCTCGTCGCGGCTGCGGTGCTGCTCGCGGCGTTCACACACGCCGCGTGGAACGCCGTCGCCCACCACATCAAGGACCAACTGGTCGCCTTCACGCTGATATCCGGCGGCGCGGCGGCGCTGGGGCTGGTGCTCGCGTGCTTCACCCCGCTGCCGGCCGCCGCCTCCTGGCCGTATCTGGTCGCGTCGGCGCTGCTGCACGTCGGCTATCAGTCGCTGCTGATGCGGTCGTTCAGCCTCGGCGACTTCGGGCAGATGTATCCGATCGCCCGCGGCACCGCCCCGCTGGTCGTCACCGTCCTCGCGGCGGTCTTCGTCGGCGAGACGCTGCACGGCTGGCAGCTGGCGGGCGTCGCGGTCGCCTCGGCCGGTCTGGTGGGCCTCGCGCTGTGGGGCATCCGGGGCCGTGCGGGCGCGGCCCGCCCGCACGGCCCCGCCGTACTCGCCGCGCTGGCGACCGGCCTGATGATCGCCGCGTGCACGGTCGTCGACGGCGTGGGGGTGCGCGCCTCCGGCACCCCGCTGGGGTTCATCGCCTGGCTGATGGTCCTGCAGGGCCCGCTGATCCCGGGGTACGCCGTGTTCGTCCACCGCGGCGCGCTCCCGCGCCTGCTGCGCCCGCACGCGGGCCGCGGCCTTCTCTGCGCGGCCCTGGCGATCGCCGCGTACGGGCTGGTGCTGTGGGCCCAGACGCGCGCCCCGCTGGCCCCGATCGCGGCCCTGCGCGAGTGCTCCATCATCGTCGGCGCGGCGATCGGGGCGGTGTTCTTCAAGGAGCGGTTCGGGGTCCACCGGATCGCGGCGGCGGGCGTGATGGCGGCGGGCATCGGCCTGATGCTGCGCTCCGGCTGACGCCAGCTCAGTACAGCCCGGTGAGATACATCCCGGAGGCTCCGTAACCCGTCGTGTTGTGACAGGCGTAGTCCCCGTTCGCCTGGCCGTGGATGAGCGCCAGGCACCGCTGCTGGGCGAGCTGGCCGTAGTGGTTGGGGTGCATGGACTCCTGGATGGGCCCCTGGGTCTCGTCGCTGTCGATCCACCGGGCCCATTCACTGGTGACGGACGACGGCGGCTGGCTCGCGCTCACCAGACGGCTGGCCCCGGCGCACACCTCACGCCCCTGGAGCATGTCCCGCAGATCCAGGAACTGCGCGCCCTTGGCCGCGGCCACCGCCTTCAGCCGGTCGGCGAGCTGCGGAACGAGCCCGTCGCGCGCCCAGTCGGCGTCCTTGTCCCAGAACGGGCAGCCGCCGCTGTGGACTCTGGACCAGCCGCTCTCCGAGTAGCGGTTCTCCGCGCCGCGCGGGATCGGGGACGGGTACGACTGGAGGACGATCCGGTACGCGGAGGAGCTGTAGCCCGCGCCCGACATCACCGCCCGGATCTCGTCGACGGCCTTGCCGACGTCCGCCATCACCGCGTCGATCTTCGAGTCGACCACGGCCTGCTGGTCGTCGTGGCAGTACGAGTACCAGATGATGTAGTCCTTGGCGCACTTCTCGATGATCGAGGCGAAGCCCAGGTCATTGCCGCCGATGGACAGCGCGATCGTCCTGACGTCGTACGAGGCGGCGATGCCCGCGAGCTGATCGGCCTGCGGGGCCTCGCCCTTGTACCACTGGCCGCCGTTCGACGCCCGGAAGACATTGCGCGTGGCCGCGCCCGAGCAGGCGATGTTGACGACCGTGTCCGCCGCGCCCGCGACGCCGTGCACCTCGGCGGAGTCGGAGCGGTGGCATCCGTTGGCCGCGGTCTCGCCGTACACCAGACTCGGGTCGTATCCGCTCCCGGTCCACGCCCGGTCTGTGCCGTCCCGGCTGCCGCTGTTGGTCAGGCTGTTGCCCTGCCAGCGGCCCGCCTCGCCGGAGACATAGCTGTCCCCCATCGACACGACGGCGGTGGGCCCATAGCCGGGGCTGGCCGCGGCCGCCCCCACCAGACCCTGACCGAGGGCCGCGAGCCCCACCCCGGCCGCGAGAACCGCCCGGACCCAGGCCCGTCTCCGGCGCGAAACCGATCTGCTGACAGTGCGAAATCCGGACACGGCAGAACCCCATCGTTCGACCACGCCAGAGGTCGCGAACAGGACACCTCTGACGTCAGGCATACGGATATGACGAGGCCGCCGGCCGGTGGCATGCGGGAATCTCGCACGCCATGGCTTGTTACCGCTAGGTACGGTCAGGTCTCTTTTCGGTCACGCGGACCGTCGTACCCTGGCCGATGGACGCGTCCTACCGTGCGCAAACGCGCATGTGAAAGGGTTTCGACAAGGCTCGACTGCAAGGAGGCCACAGGTGGCAGGTTTTTTGGACCGGGCTAAGGAACAAGCCCAACAAGCCCTGAACCAGGGCAAACAGAAAGTCGACGAAGTCCAGGCGCAGCGGGCCGGAAACGACCTGCTGAAGAAGCTCGGGGCCGCCTACTACGCGGAGCGCAGGGGCAGCGGCTCCACGGACGCCACACAGCAGGCGCTGAGCGCCCTTGAGGCCCACATCTCCGCCCACGGGGACGGCTTCCTGCGCGGCTGACCCGCCCCACACCCGCCCGGCCGGCGAAGCAACCGCCGCCCGGCATGGGCAGGCCCTCACAGCCTCATGGCCGTGAGGGCCTGCCTGCCGGCTGCCTCAAAGGCGAACAGACCGGGCCATGGCAACCAGCGGCGGCGATCCCGGAGAAGGGGTTTGCCGGTTGAACGGTCCGCCTCTTCGAGGCCACCACCCGCGGCGCGACCCGGGTGCAGGACATGGAGTCGCTGGCCGGGCGGGACGTCGTGCCGATGAGCAAGAGACTGGTCGTGGACTTCGACGACCTGGGCCTGTCCACCGTCGACAACACGGAGGGCATGACCTGGGGACCGGTCCTGCCGGACGGTGAACGCACCCTGCTCCTGGTCAGCGACGACAACTTCGCCGAGGAGGAGGTCACCCAGCTCGTCGCGCTGGGCATCCGCTGACCACCCCGCGACGGCACGGCCCCGCACCCGCGCCCCCCGGCAGACGGGGAGTGAACCGCGGACCGGCCGTCGCGCGTCCCTGCACAGCATGGGGACGGTCTGGTACGGGATGCGGCAGCTGTTGCGCTTCGGGTGGACGCAGGCGCGGTGCTGTGCGTTTGCCGTGGCGCTGGTCGGGGGGATCGCCGTGTCCGGGATGCTGCCCGAGATGCCGGTGGCGCGCTACGACCTTGTCCTGGTGTACGGGATCGGGCTGAGCGTGCTGGCGTGGAAGGTCGGGTGGGATGAGGCGCGCGATCTCGCCGTCATCGGCGGGTGCCATCTGATCGGACTGCTCTTTGAGCTGGTCAAGGTGCAGATGGGGTCGTGGAGTTATCCCGAGGAGGCGTGGACCAAGGTCGCCGGGGTGCCGCTGTACGGCGGGTTTCTGTATGCGGCCGTGGGGAGTTACGTCTGCCGGGCGTGGCGGCTGTTCGGGCTGCGGGTCGACGGGTACCGGCCGCGGGTGATGACGGTGCTGGCCGCCGCCGTGTATCTGAACTTCTTCACGCATCACTGGCTGCCGGACGTCCGCTGGGCGCTCGCCGTGCTGCTGCTGGCCGCGGCCGCCGGGACGTGGGTGCGGTTCACGGTGGGGGCGCGGGAGTACCGGATGCCGCTGGCGCTGTCGTTCGTGCTGATCGGGTTCTTCCTGTGGGTGGCGGAGAACGCCGCGACGTTCGTGGGCGCGTGGAGCTATCCGCACCAGCTCGGCGGCTGGCAGCCGGTGTCGGCGGCGAAGTTCGGGGCGTGGGCGCTGCTGATCAGTGTGACGTTTGTGCTGGCGGCGGGGTCGGGGGCGCGGCGGCTGCCTCGGCGGAGCCCGTGCTGACGGCGGGCGGGCCGCCGTCAACGCGGAGCGTGGCGCGGCCGAAACGTCTCACAGGGCCGACCGTACCGCCCTGATCAGCGCCTGCGCACGGGGATCGGCCGTGACCGACGTGCGCATGCCGTTGGTTGTGTAGCCGAAGGCGATGCCGGACTCGGGGTCGGCGAAGCCGAGGGGGCCGCCGCGGCCGGGGTGGCCGAAGGAACCGGGGCCGAGCAGCGGGGAGGCCGGGCTGTGGAGCATATAGCCGAGGCCGAAGCGGGTGGGGACGACCAGCACCCGGTCCGGTCCCGCGGATTCCTCCGCGCGGGCGAGGGCGAGGGTCGCCGGGGCGAACAGCCGGGGTCCGCCGTCCGCCTCGCCGATCGTGGCGGCGTAGAAGTGGGCGAGGGCGCGGGCGGTGGAGATGCCGTTGGAGGCGGGGAGTTCGGCGGCGCGGTAGGCGGGGGTGTTCTCGTCGGGGAGCGGTTCGACGGCGGCGAAGGCGCGCCGGGTGAGGGAGCCGGGGTCGCGGTAGGCGTCGGCGACGGAGCGCTTGGGGCGCAGCCGCAGTCCGCCGCCGTCCGCGGCGGCGGGCTCGGCGACGGGGCCGATGCGGCCGACGCGGTGCGCCTCGGCGTCCGGCAGGCCGATCCAGAAATCGAGGCCGAGGGGGTCGGCGATCTCCTCGGCGACCCAGGCGCCCAGGGTGCGTCCGGTGATCCGCCGCACGAGTTCCCCGAGCAGCCAGCTGAAGGTGTGGGCGTGGTAGCCGTGTGCCGTGCCGGGCTCCCAGGCGGGCGGCTGTGCGGCGAGCGCGGCCGGGCCGCTCTCTCCGTCGAGCGCCTCGGCCACGGTGAGCGGGCGGTCCAGGGCGGGCAGTCCGGCGCGGTGGGTGAGCAGATGCCGGACGAGGACCCGTTCCTTGCCCGCGGCCTTGAATTCCGGCCAGTACGTGCCCACCGGCGCGTCCAGGTCGATCTGGCCGCGCTGGTGGAGCAGGAGGAGCACGGCGGCGGCGACGCCCTTGGTGGCGGAGTGGACGATATGAGCGGTGTCGGCGGTCCACGGCTCGGCGCCGTCGGCGTCGCGTGTGCCGGCCCACAGGTCGACGACCTTGCGGCCGTGCCGGTAGACGGCGACGGCCGCGCCGCGTTCGCCGCGCTGGAGGAAGTTGCGGAGGAATGCCTCGCGGACGGCCTCGTAGCCGTCCGCGACGCTGCCGCGTATGTCCGATATATCCGTGATGTCCGTAGCTGCTGCCGTACCGCTCATCAGACCATGGTGCATGCCGCCGCCGACCGCCCCTCGCGGGGGGCTCAGCGGAGGGCTCAGCGTACGGCCGTCCTCGGGTCGAAGCCGAACGGCAGCTCCAGCCGGTGCGCGCGCATCAGCTCCTCGTCGGCGAGCAGCTCCCCGGTCCGGCCGTCCGCCGCGATCACGCCGTCGCTGAGGATCGCCGCGCGCGGGCACAGCTCAAGCGCGTACGGCAGATCGTGGGTGACCATCAGCACGGTGACGTCCAGAGACCGCAGGATCTCGGCGAGTTCGCGGCGCGAGGCGGGGTCGAGATTGGAGGAGGGCTCGTCGAGTACGAGGATCTCCGGCTCCATGGCGAGCACAGTCGCCACCGCGACCCGGCGGCGCTGTCCGAACGACAGATGGTGCGGGGGCCGGTCCGCGTACGCGTCCATGCCGACCCGGCGCAGCGCGGTCGTCACGCGCTCGTCCAGCGCCGCGCCGCGCAGTCCGGCGGTCGCGGGCCCGAAGGCCACGTCCTCCCGGACGGTCGGCATGAAGAGCTGGTCGTCCGGGTCCTGGAAGACGATCCCGACGCGCCGGCGGATCTCGGCGAGATGGGCCTTGGCGACGGGCAGCCCTGCGACGGTGACCGTGCCGACGCCTCCGCCCAGGATGCCGTTGAGGTGCAGGACGAGGGTGGTCTTGCCCGCGCCGTTGGGGCCGAGCAGGGCGACCCGCTCCCCGCGCCCGATGGTCAGATCCACGCCGAACAGCGCCTGATGGCCGTCGGGGTAGGCGTAGGCGAGCCCCTTGACCTCAAGGGACGGCGGGGTCGGTGAGTCGGCGGCGGCGGTTGTCATAGTGTCGTCCAGCCCAGCAGACAGACCGCGAGCGCGGTCAGCGGAAGCGCCGCGGCCCCGGCCCACTGGGCCCGGCTCACGGCGGTGTCGTCGGTCAGCGGCATGGTCCCGGTGTAGCCCCGGCTGACCATCGCCAGATGCACCCGCTCGCCGCGTTCGTAGGAGCGGATGAAGAGCGCGCCGGCCGTCTTGGCGAGCACGCCCCAGTGCCGTACGCCGCGCGCCTCGAACCCGCGCGAGCGGCGGGCGATCGACATCCGGCGCAGCTCGTCGGCGATCACATCGCCGTAGCGGACCATGAAGGAGGCGATCTGTACGAGCGCCGGCGGCAGCCGCAGCCGCTGCAGGCCGAGCAGCAGCTCGCGCAGTTCGGTCGTGGAGGCGAGGACGACGGACGCGGCGACGCCGAGGGTGCCCTTGGCGAGGATGTTCCACGCGCCCCACAGGCCGGGCACGCTGAGCGAGGTCCCCAGAGTCTGCGTCTGTTCGCCCGGCACGACGAACGGCATCAGCAGCGCGAAGGCGACGAACGGGATTTCGATCAGCATCCGGCGCAGCAGAAAGCCGGGCGGGATGCGGGCCGCGGCCGCGACCGCGCCGAGCAGCGCCGCGTACGCCCCGAACGCCCACACCGCCTCGCGCGGCGTGGAGACGACGACCAGGACGAAGCAGAGGACGGCGACGAGCTTGCAGTGCGCGGGCAGCCGGTGCACGGGCGAGTGCCCGTGCCGGTAGAGCTTGTGGGCGTGGCCCGCGCCCATGTCAGGACGTCACCGCGCTTCCGGTACGCGGACGTCGGCGGGCCCGGCCTCGGCCGAGCGGCGACGGCGCACAGCCCAGAAGATCCCGGTGCCGGCGGCGACGGTCAGGCCGACGCCGACGGTTCCGGCGAGCGCGCCGGAGAGCCGGGCGTCGTCGATGTCCTTGACGCCGTAGTCGGCGAGCGGGGAGTCCGCAGCGGCATGCTCCTCGACCGAGGCGTCGAAGCCCTTGTCGGAGGCGACCTTCTCCAGGCCGTCGGGGTCGCCGGAGGCGTAGAAGGAGACGACCCCGGCGAGGACGAGCGAGGCGGCGAGGCCCGACAGCCAGAACGTACGGGTACGGGCGCGGGTCCGTGCGGGGGCGGGCGCCGCCGTCCCGGCCCCATGGGCCGTGCCCGCGGCGGCGTCTGCGCCGTCCGCGGCTGAGCCGGGGCGGACACCAGGCCCGGCCGGGGCGGCCGGGTCGCCGGACGCCGGGCGCGCGCGGTCCGCGTCCGCGTCGATCAGCTCGCCGCCCACGCGCAGCTTCAGCGGGGCCGCCAGATCCCGTGCCCCGTACACCAGGTCGGGCCGCACCGCGAGCACCGCGCCGACCGTGGCCATGGTGATCAGGGCTTCGCCGATGCCGATCAGCACATGGACCCCGACCATCGCGGTCAGCACGGAGCCGATCGGCACCTCGGTGACCCCGCCGATCGCGTACAGCAGGGTGAACGCCGCGGCGGAGGCCGGTACGGACACCAGGGCGGCGGCGAAGGAGGCGGCGGTCACCGAGCGGCGGGTGCGCGGCAGGACCCTGACCAGCGCGCGGAAGAGCCCGTACGCCACGACGACCGTGACCACGCCCATGACGGTGATGTTCACGCCGAGGGCGGTCAGCCCGCCGTCCGCGAAGAGGAGGCCCTGCATCAGCAGGACGACGGCGAGGCACAGCACGCCCGTATACGGCCCGACGAGGATCGCGGCGAGCGCCCCGCCGAGCAGATGGCCGCTGGTGCCGGCCGCGACGGGGAAGTTCAGCATCTGCACGGCGAAGATGAACGCGGCGACGAGGCCGGCGAGCGGGGCGAGCCGGTCGTCGGCGCCGCCCAGCTCACGGCGGGCGCCGCGCAGGCTGACCGCCACCGCGCCGGCGGCGACGACTCCGGCGGCCGCGGACACGGGGGCGTTGATGAATCCGTCGGGTACATGCATGGCGGGCTCCGCTGTGGTGGGACAGGCGGCCGGGCGAACCGTTCGATGATGAGGCCACCTGCAAACGGTTTGCAATAGCGGAGTGGTTACGAATAGGCCCTCAGCCGAGCCGTCCGGGCCGGAAGACGGACCCTCCGGGCCGGGGGCCGGGCCGTCCGGACCGGGAAGGCAGCCGTTCAGCCCAGGAGCAGAGGCGTCGAAACGGGGAACACTGGGGATGAGCAAGGTGAGCGTGAGGAGCTGATCCATGTCCCCCACCGTCGAAGAACACGCCAGGGCCCGGATCGTCACCGACGCTCCCCAGCACCGCTCGGTACGCGTCACCCTCGGCTACGACCCGGCCGGCCACCCGTCCGAGGTGCGCTTCTCCTTCCCCTCCGGCCGCGCCTGGGAGTTCCCGCGCGATGTGCTGGAGCAGGGGCTCCGCGGGCCGGCCCGCAGCGGCGACGTCGAGGTCTGGCCGTGCGGCCGGGTGCAGACCGTGGTCGAGTTCCACACCCCGGACGGAGTAGCGGTGGTGCAGTTCGACTCCTCGGAGCTGAAGCGCTTTCTGCGCCATACGCGCGAGGCGGCCGGGCCCGCCACCCGAGGGTGACGGACCCGGCCGCCGGGCGCGGGACCGTCGGGCTCAGACCCGTGCCAGCTCGCGCTCCTCGTCCGGGTCGTCCTGCTGACGGCCGGAGTCCGCCAGCTCCTTGTGCAGCTTCTCGCCCTCGACGTCCACATTGGGCAGCGCCCGGTCCAGCCAGCGCGGCAGCCACCACGCCTTGTGGCCCAGCAGCGCCAGCACCGCGGGCACAATCGCCATCCGCACGATGAACGCGTCGAAGACGACCGCGATCGCGAGTCCAAAGCCGATCATCTTCACCATCTGCTCGCTGGAGCCGATGAAGCCCGCGAAGACGGAGATCATGATGACGGCCGCGGCGCTGACCACCCGCGCCCCGTGCTTGAAGCCGGTGACGACCGCCTCGCCGGGCCCCTGCCCGTGGACATACGCCTCCCGCATCCGGGTGACCAGAAAGACCTCGTAGTCCATGGCCAGACCGAAGACGACGCCCACCATGAAGATCGGCATCATCGACATGATCGGGCCGGTCTGCTCCACGCCGAACAGCGAGCCGAGCCAGCCCCACTGGAAGACGGCGACGACCGCGCCCAGCGCCGCGACGACGGAGAGCAGGAAGCCGAGCGCCGCCTTGAGGGGCACCAGCACCGAGCGGAAGACGACCGTCAGAAGGAGGAAGGCGAGTCCGACGACGAGCGCCAGATAGGGCATGAGCGCGTCGTTCATCTTCTGCGAGAAGTCGATGTTCATCGCGGTGGCGCCGGTGACCAGCACATCGTCGCCGTTGGCGTCCCGGATGGAGTGGACGAGCTCCTCGGTCTGGGCGGACGACGGCCGGTCCTTGGGCACGACCGTGATCATCGCGGTGTCACCGGCCTCGTTCGGCGTCGGCGGGGTGACGGCGGCGACGCCGTCCAGCTTCCGGATCTCCTCGGCGGTGCGGTCGGCCGCGGCCTGGTCACCGTCGACGACAACCATCAGCGGACCGTTGAAGCCGGGGCCGAAGCCCTCGGACAGCAGGTCGTACGCCCGGCGCTGGGTGGTGCTGGTCGGCTGCGAGCCGTCGTCGGGCAGGCCCATCTCCAGCGAGGAGACCGGCACGGCGGCCGCGCCGAGGCCGACGACGGCCACCAGCAGCACGGCGACCGGACGGCGCAGCACGAACCGGGCCCAGCGGGTGCCTAGATTCGGCTTCCCTGCCGGCTCCGGAGAGGCCTTCTGAAGCGAGGGCTTGTCCCCCGCCTGCGCGGCCTGCGCCGCCTCCGCCGCCTTGCGGGCCTTGCGCCCCACGACGCGCTTGCCCGCGAAGCCGAGCAGCGCCGGGATGAGGGTGAGCGCGATCAGCACGGCGATCACGACCGTGCCGGCCGCCGCCACACCCATCTTGGTGAGCATCGGGATATTGACGACCGCGAGGCCGACCAGGGCGATGACGACGGTCAGCCCGGCGAAGACGACCGCGGAGCCCGCGGTGCCGACCGCCCGGCCCGCCGCCTCCTCCCGCTCCCGGCCCTCGGCCAGCTCGGCGCGGTAGCGGGAGACGATGAAGAGGGCGTAGTCGATGCCGACCGCCAGGCCGATCATCATCGCGAGCGTCGAGGTGGTGGAGCCCAGGTCGAGGACGCTCGCCAGCGCCGTGATCGTGGAGACGCCGATGCCCACGCCGATGATCGCGGTGAGCAGCGGCAGACCGGCCGCGACCAGCGAGCCGAAGGTGATGACGAGGACGACCGCCGCCACCAGCACACCGATGATCTCGCCCGCCCCGTTCTCCGGGACGGTCTGCAGCGCATCGCCGCCGATCTCCACGGTCAGCCCGGCGTCACGCGCCTCGGCGCCGGTCTCCTTGAGGGCCTCGCGCGTATCGTCGGTCAGCTCCATCGAGTTGACCTTGTAGGTGACCGACACATAGGCCGTGGAACCGTCCTGTGAGACGGCCTTGGCGGCGTACGGGTCGGCGACGGAGGCGATCTGGTCGGAGCCGGACTTCAGCTCCTCGACCGCCTTGTTCACCTCGGCCTTGTGGCCGGGTTCCGTCATCTTCTCGCCGTCGGGGGCCTTGAAGACGACCCGTGCGGTCGCGCCGTCGGCGCTTGCGGCCGGGAAACGCTCTTCCAGCAGGTCGAAGGCCTTTTGGGCCTCCGTGCCGGGTATCGAGAAGGAGGCCGAGGTCGCGGTGGGCGCGGTGGCCGCGCCGACTCCGGCGAGTACGAGGAGCGCCACCCACAGCAGGGCGACGAGTCGGCGCCGCCGGAAGGCGGTCCGTCCGAGTCTGTAGAGGAACGTGGCCACGAGGGCTTACTCCCGGGTGTGAGACGAACAAGGACATGGGGAGCCGGCCCGACGACGAGAGCGGCGCGCGTCAGGTGCTGTGCGTGTACGGGGAGGTGCGGGTGAGGCGGATGGTGCGGGGTCACGCGCCGAGGGCGGGGAGGACCACGGCGTCCAGATAGTCGCTGACGAATGCTTGGTCGGGGTTGCGGTCTTCGATGAGCTGCCGGGCGATGAACGCGCCGACGAGCATGTGCGGCACGAAATCCAGGGCCCGGTTGTCCGCGCGGACCTCGCCCCGCTCCACGGCCCGTCTGAGCATCGCGTCGAGTCCGGTGATCTCGGGCGCGATCAGCAACTCCCGCAGGGCCTTGTGGAGGTCGGGATTCTGGTGGATGGCCTGGGCCAGACCCCGCATCAGCGCGGAGTCCTTCTCCAGCTGGCAGTCGTCGGTGCGGGCGAGCATCGCACGGAAGTCGCCGCGCAGGGTGCCGGTGTCGATGTCGTGCATGTTCACCGGCTTGTTGTGCCGCAGCGCCGTGGCGACCAGCTCCGGCTTGCTCCGCCACTGGCGGTAGAGCGTGGCCTTGCTGGAGCGGGTACGGGCCGCGACGGCGTCCATCGTCAGCGCGTCGTACCCCACTTCGCGGAGCAGATCGAGCACAGCCTCGTACAGCTCTGCCTCGCGTTCGGGAGTGAGCCGGCTTCTGGCGGTCATATCGGCCCCTCCTCTCCTGCCTGTGTGCCGCGGTTGACAAACGAAACAGCACCGAACGAAACGGTTTCGTACACCGGCAACTGTACTCCGGGGGCACCCGCGAAACGAAATCGTTTCGCTTGTGGCGTCGGTCACCAGATCAGGGGCACGGCGGGTGGACGTGCCCGAGTTGCCGTGCCCCGCGGGCGTGGAAAGCATTGACGAGTGAGCCATGACGTCGCGTATCTCCGCTTTCCGCATCTGCACGGCGACATGCTGTGCTTCGCAGCCGAGGACGACCTCTGGATCGCTCCCCTGGCGGCCGAGGGCACAACTCCCGGCCGCGCCTGGCGGCTCACCGTCGACCGGACGCGGATCGGCCATCCCCGCTTCTCCCCCGACGGCCGCCATATCGCCTTCACCACCTGGCGCAGCCTCGACCCCGAGGTGCATCTCGCGCCGGTCGACGGCGGCCCGGCGCGGCGGCTGAGCTACTGGGGCTCGACGGACACCCGGGTGTGCGGCTGGACCCCCGACGGCCATGTCCTCGCCGTCTCCTCGCACGGCCAGCCGTTCTCGTACTTCTCCTGGGCGTACACCGTCCCGCTGGACGGCTCGCCCGGCGGACAGCTGCCGTGGGGGCCGTGCTCCGACATCGCGGTGGCCGACGTCGACGGCGTACGCAAGACCCTGCTGCTGACCGGGAAGCCGCCGCACGAACCGGCCTCCTGGAAGCGATACCGGGGCGGGGCGACGGGCCGGCTGTGGCTGCACGGAGAGCGGCTGCTGCCGGATCTGGACGGCCATCTGGACTGCGCGATGTTCGTCTCCGGCGCGCGGGCCGGGCTGCGGATCGCGTTCCTCTCCGACCACGAGGGCGTCGGCAACCTCTACTCCTGCCTCCCCGACGGCAGCGATCTGCGACGCCACACCGACCATGACGCCTTCTATGCCCGCCATGCCTCAAGCGACGGTCGCAGGGTCGTGTACCAGTGCGCGGGCGATCTGTGGCTGGTGGACGATCTGACCGTCCCGGACGCCGCCCCGCGCAAGCTTGAGGTGCGGCTCGGCGGGCCGCGCGCCGGACGCCGCCGCTACCAGGTGCCCGCCGCCGGCCATGTGAACGCCCTCTCCGTCGACACGACCGGACGCGCCAGCGCCGTCTGCGTACGCGGCAGCCTGTACTGGCTCACCCATCGCGACGGCCCCTCCCGCACCATCGCCGACACACCGGGGGTGCGGGTCCGGCTGCCGGAAATGCTGGGCGCCGGCGGGCAGGTGGCCTATGTGACGGACGCGGAGGGCGAGGACGCCATCGAGATCGCCTATCTGCCGCGGGCCAGCGGGCACCGGCCGCCGCGGCGGCTGGCCTCCGGGGAGCTGGGCCGGGTGCGGGAGCTGGTGGCCGACCCGGACGGGGAGCGGCTGGCGATCGCCTCGCATGACGGCCGGCTGCTGCTTCTCGACGCCGCGGAGGACTCCGCCGGGGAGGTGACGGAGCTGATCCGGTCCGTCAACGGGCCGGTGCGGGATCTGGCGTTCTCGCCGGACGGGGGCTGGCTGGCCTGGTCGCAGCCGGGCGTCGGACGCTCGCTGCGCCAGATCAAGCTGGCCCGGATCGCCGACCGTACGATCGTGGACGTCACGAACGGCCGCTTCGAGGACGAGAACCCGGTCTTCACGCGCGACGGGCGGTATCTGGCGTTTCTGTCCTGGCGCGGCTTCGACCCGGTGTACGACGTGCACACCGGCGATCTGTCCTTCCCGCTCGGCTGCCGCCCGTATCTGGTGCCGCTGTCGTCGGCGACGCCCTCGCCGTTCGCGCTCTCGCCGGAAGGGCGGCCTGCGGCCGGCGGCCTCGATCCGCTGGGCGCGCCGGGCGAGGGGACGGTGACGGTGGAAACCGAGGGGCTGGAGAGCCGGGTGACGCCGTTTCCGGTGGCCGCCTCCAAATACTCGTCGCTGCGGCCGGTGGCCGGGGGCGGCCTCGTCTGGCTGCGCTGGCCGATCTCCGGCGCGCTGGGCGAGACCTTCGTCAATCCGGCGGACACCTCCGGCCGCCCCACCCTGGAGCACTTCGACATCAGCAAGGCGCGGCGCACCGAACTCGTCGGGCATCTCGACTCGTTCGCCGTCAGCGGCGACGGGACGCGGCTGGTCGTCGTGGACGAAGGCGATCTGCGGGCCGTTCCGGCGACGGAGCTGGGCGACGCGGACTCCACCGTCTATCTGGACCTGCGGCGGATCATGCACGAGGTGGATCCGGGGGCCGAGTGGCGACAGGCGTACGAGGAGGCGGGGCGGGTCATCCGCGCGTACTTCTGGGACCCGGGGATGTGCGGGATCGACTGGGACGAGATCCTCGACCAGTACCGGCCGCTGGTCGAACGGGTCGCCTCACCTGACGAGTTCGCGGATCTGCTCCGCGAAGTGCTGGGCGAGCTGGGCACCTCGCACGCGTACGTCACTCCCGCGCGGCGCAACGAGGGGCCGCCGCACTACCAGCGGGCGATTGGGCTGCTGGGCACGAACCTGGTGTGCCGGGACGGCCGGTGGACGGTCAAGCGGATTCTGCCCGGCGAGTCCTCCGACTCCAAGGCGCGGTCGCCGCTGGCGGGCATGGGGGTGCGGGAGGGCGCGGTCCTCACCCATGTGGACGGCCGTCCGGTCGATCCGGTGACCGGCCCGTATCCGCTGCTGGCGGGCGCGGGCGGCACGACCGTGGAACTCACCTTCCAGGCGGCGCAGGACGGGGAAGCCGCGGAGGGCGGGGCTGGTTCGGAGCGCGGGGCTGGCACGGAGGGCGGGGAGGCCGCGGCTGCCGCTGAGAGCGGGGGGCGCGGGGAGCGCGTGGGGCGCGCCCGGCGGGTGGCGGTGGTGCCGCTGGTGGACGAACGGCCGCTGCGGTACCAGGACTGGGTGGCCAAGCGGCGCGCCGTGGTGCGGGAGCTGAGCGGCGGCAAGTGCGGCTATCTGCACATCCCCGACATGGGCGGCTCGGGGTGGGCGCAGTTCAATCGCGATCTGCGGCTGGAGGTCTCCCGGCCCGCGCTCATCGTGGACGTCCGCGGCAATGCGGGCGGGCACATCAGCGAGCTGGTCATCGAGAAGCTCACCCGGAAGATCCTCGGCTGGGACCTCACCCGCGACGCCCAGCCCGTCTCATACACCTCGAACGCACCGCGCGGACCGGTGGTCGCCCTCGCCGACGAGGCCACGTCCTCCGACGGCGACATGATCACGGCCGCCTTCAAGCTGCTGGGCCTGGGGCCGGTGGTGGGCAGCCGCACCTGGGGCGGGGTGGTGGGGATGACGGGGCGGCACCGGCTGGGGGACGGGACGGTGATCACGGTGCCGATGAACGCGGCGTGGTTCGACGCGTACGGGTGGTCGGTCGAGAACCGGGGCGTGGAGCCGGACGTCGAGGCGCTGAGGACGCCGCTGGACTGGGCGGAGGGCCGGTATCCGGTCCTGGACGAGGCGGTGCGGATCGCGCTCGGCCTGCTGGCGGAGCGCCCCGCGGCCGAGCCGCCGGGCTATGACGCGCTGCCGGACCGCCGCCGCCCGAAGCTCCCGGGCCGCGAGCGCTAGCTCCTCAGTCGCCGGAGGGGCCCCATTGGGGCCCCTCCGGCGACTGAGGAGCGGGGGCCTGGGGGCGCGGAGCCCCGGGAGTTACGGGAGGCGGGGCCCACGCCCCCGCCGACACCCGCGTCAGGCGTCGTAGTCCATGTTCAGCCGGTCCAGCTCCTCCTGCATCGCCCGCCGCGTCTCATCGTTCTCCGTCTGCTGCGGCTTCCTCTGCCGCTGCTGTTCCTGCTCCCGCGCGCCGCCCTTCGCCTTCCGCGAGCCGCGTTCGGCCGGCTTCGGCTCTTGTGCCTGCTCCTTGCCGCGGGTCCGGGGCTGGGGCTCGGGCTGGTCCTTCATGCCCATGGGGGTTCACTTCCTACACGAGTGGGGGGAAGCCGCAGGGCGTATCACCCCGTGGCGGGACCAGCCTGGCATGTGCCGGCATACCCCGCATTTCGATCATTCGCGGAGGGTACGGGCGCCTTGCGCGGCCCCCCGGGCCGCCTCGTCCGCCGCGCCGCCCGCTCCCACGAGCCCGGTCCGCACCGCCCCCAGCCGCGGCTCGACGCGCCGCATCTCGCGCTGGCCGGCCAGACCCACGAGCGTGGGCAGATATCCGCGCAGGGACTGCATACCGCGCAGCCACCCCTGCCCGTACACATGCGCGGAGCGGCGCTCGATCCCGGCGACGAGCCGGTCGACGGCCGGGCCCAGGGGATAGGTGCGGTTCGCCGGCCACGGCAGCCGCTGCCGCAGTTCGCGCATCACCTCGTTCTGGTCCGCGCCGCGCACCATGTCGGTGTCGGTCCAGGACAGATAGCCGACCCCGACGCGGACGCCCTTGTAGCCGGCCTCCGCGCGCAGGCTGTGCGCGAACGCCTCGACGCCCGACTTGGAGGCGCAGTACGCGGTCATCATCGGCGCGGGCGTGATCGCCGCCAGTGAGGCGATCTGCAGGAAGTAGCCGCGGCTGGCCGTCAGCGCGGGCAGGAAGGCGCGCGCCGTGACCGCGCTCCCGATCAGATTGACCTCGATGACCCGCCGCCACGCCTCCGGGTCGGAGTCGGCGAACGGCCCTCCCGCGGCGACGCCCGCGTTCGCCACGACGATGTCGACCTTGCCGAAGCGTTCCTTGACCTCTGCCGCGACCCGCGCCATCGCCTCATGGTCGGTGACGTCCGCGAACCAGTGCTCGCTGTCGGTGTGCAGCCGCTCCGAGACCCTCTTGAGCTCCTCCGGCTCCAGACCGACGAGCGCCACCGTCGCGCCGCGCGCGGAGAGCTTGCGGGCCAGCAGCTCGCCCACGCCCCGTGCCGCGCCCGTGACGACGGCGACCTGACCCTCCAGGGACACCCTGCTCATATGACCCGCTCCCCCTCTGTTTCTGCCGCTTCTTCCACTGCTACCGCTGCTTCCGCTCCGGACACATCGATGCGCGTGACATACGCGCGGACGAGATCACGGAGCCTGTTCGTGATCACCTCGGGGGCCTCCACCGGAGTCATATGGCCCACTCCCGTCAGCTCGACCAGCTCCCGGCACTGCGGCAGCGCGGCGGCCAGCCGCCGGGCGTGGACGGGCGGGGTGAGCCGGTCGGCCGTGCCCGCGACCACCACGGCGGGCGCGGTCAGCTCCCGTACGCCCGCGTCCAGGTCGAGCCCGGCGAGCACCGCGGACCAGGCGACACGGGTGGCGCGCGGGCAGGCGTGCACGATGCGGGCGCACGTCTCGACCCGCTCCGGCGCGGAGCCGGGGCTCATGGTGGCGTACTTGAGGATCCGCCGGGAGACGGGGGTGACCGGGCCCATCGGGACGCGCGCGCCGAGGACGACTCCGGTGAGCCGGGTCCGCAGCCGTCCGGGCCGCAGCGGCAGCACCCGTGACTCGTCGACGAGGCGCGAGCTGCCGGTGCTGCACAGGAGCACCGCGGCGGCGTGCTCGGCGAAGGCGGGCCGCCCGGCCGCGGCCATCAGCGTCATGCCGCCCATGGAGTGCCCGCCGAGTACGGCCTTCTCACCGGGCGCGAGGGTGGTGCGCAGCACGGCTTCCAGATCGTCGGCGAGGACCCCGGTCCCGGTGGCGGACAGCGCCGTACGGCCGTGTCCCCGCTGGTCGTAGGCGATGACCCGGCGGCCGTCCGCGGCCAGGTCCCGTATCTGCGCGGCCCAGAACCGTGTCGAGCAGGTCCAGCCGTGGGCCAGCACGACGGCCGGCGCGCCCTCGGGGCCGTACACCTCGACGTGTATCCGCGACCCGTCGGCGGAGCGGGCGGTCAGCTCCCGGCACTCCGGCGGCGGTGCGGCGGTCATGCGACCACCGCGCGGGCGCCGGCCTGCTCGGCCTGCCCGGCCTCGTCGGATTGCTTCGGCGCGCGCAGCACCTCGTACTCCGTGAGGTCCACGCGCCGGGTGGCGTTGCGGAACTCGGTCGTCGTGCCCGGCCAGAGGGTGGTGTTGCGGCCGTTGGCGTCCAGGTACCAGCTCTTGCAGCCGGTGTTCCAGACGGTGCGTTCCATCCGCCGCTGGACGGTGCGGTTCCAGGCGTGCACGGCGGAGGGGCGGGGGGCGAGCGCCGCGCGGCCGCCGAGGACGGTCAACTGCCGCATGAAGTCCGCCAGATAGTTCAACTGGGACTCGATCATCAGGATCATGGAGGAGTTGCCGAGGCCGGTGTTGGGGCCGATGACGGTCATCCAGTTGGGGAACCCGGCGGCGGTCGCGCCGCGCAGCGATTCCATGCCGTCCTTCCACGCCTCCGCGAGCGTGTTCCCGTCCGCGCCGACGACCCGTTCCGCGATCGGCAGTTCGGTGACATGGAACCCGGTGGAGAAGACGATCGCGTCCGCCTCCGTCTGTGTGCCGTCCGAGGCGACGAGCGTGCTGCCGCGCACCTCGGCGAGGCCGGATGCCACCAGATCCACATTGGGGCGGGTGAGCGCCGGGTAGTAGTCGCTGGAGAGCAGGATGCGCTTGCAGCCGATGCGGTACGACGGCGTCAGCTTGGCCCGCAGGGCCGGGTCCTTGACCGCCCTGTTGAGATGGGACTTGGCGAGCGCCTCGATCAGGCCGAGCTGGTTGGGCCGCTTGGTGAAGGCCTGGACCTGGAGTTCGCGGATGCCCCACAGCAGTCCGCGCCGGGCGGCCGCGGTGAAGGGCAGCTGCCGGTGCAGCGCCCGCTCGGCGCGGCTGATCGCCCGGTCCTGCTTGGGCAGCACCCAGGCCGGGGTGCGCTGAAAGAGGGTCAGCCGCCCGGCCTGCGGCTGAATCGACGGCACGATCTGGATCGCGGAGGCGCCGGTGCCGATCACGGCGACGCGCTTGCCGCTCAGGTCGTAGTCATGGTCCCAGCGGGCGGAGTGGAAGACCTTGCCGGGGAAGCCGTCGAGGCCGGGGACGTCCGGGAGTCTGGGGTCCGACAGCGGCCCGGTGGCGGAGACGACGACGTCGGCCGTCAGCTCCCCGCGCGAGGTCTCGATCTCCCAGCGCAGTGCGTCCCCGTCCCAGCGCATCATCAGCACCTCGTGGCCGAGCCGCAGATGCGGGCGCAGCCCGAAGGTGTCCGTGACGTGCTCCAGATAGGCCCGGATGTGCTCCTGGCCGGAGAAGGTGCGGGGCCAGTCCGGGTTGGGCGCGAAGGAGAAGGAGTACAGATGCGACGGCACATCACAGGCGCAGCCGGGGTAGCTGTTGTCACGCCAGGTGCCGCCGACGGAGTCCGCGCGCTCCAGTACGACGAAGTCGGTGATGCCTTCGCGGCGCAGCCGGACCGCGGCGCCCAGCCCGCCGAACCCCGACCCGATCACCGCGACACGCACATGCTCCCGTTCGCTCGACCGCCCACTCCCGTGCTGACTCATTCCGCCTCCCCATACCCGCGCCCATGCGCACGCCCACGATGCCAGCAATCACTGGCACTATTCATGGCCAGGAGACTAGAGCAGCGCCATACCGAGCGGTAGGGGTACGACAGCCGAAGTTACCGGCGGTACGTCAGCACGGCATAGGCTGGCCGCCGTGACGGACGAACAGCCAGGCGAGCCAGACGACCGGGCAGGCCGCGAGTACCGCATGGAGGAGCTGGCCAGAAAGGCCGGCATCACGGTGCGCACCCTGCGCTTCTACCGTGAGCGCGGGCTGATTCCGCCGCCGCGCCGGCAGGGCCGTATCGCCTGGTACGACGAGCACCATCTGGCCCGGCTCCGTACGATCGCCGCGCTGCTGGAGCGCGGGCACACGCTCAACGGCATCGCGGACCTGGCCGCCGCGTTCGAGAGCGGCCGGGATGTGGGGGAGGTGCTCGGCCTTGGCGAGCCCACCGAGGAAACGCCCGTACGGCTGACCCCGGAGGCACTCGCCGACCACTTCGAGGGCGAGGTCACCCCGGAGAACCTCGCCCTGGCGCTGGATCTGGGCTATCTCGCCACCGACGGCGACGAGATAGTCCACATCAGCCGCCGGCTGCTGGACGTCTCGGCCGCGCTGGTGCGCGAGGGCGTGCCGCTGGCGGCGGTCCTGGCGGCCGGCCGCGAGGTCCGCGCTCACGCGGAAGCGCTCGCGGAGCTGTTCACCGAAATGCTGCGCACCCACACCGCCGAGGCGGACGCGACCCGGCTGCGCCCGCTGGCCAAAAGCGTCGTGGACGCGGAACTCTCCCTGGCCCTGGACCGCCGCCTGCGCCGCGACGCCTCACCCTGAGGGCGACGGACCTCACCCTGAGGGCGGCGGCCCCCGCAGTCCCTCACCTGTCCGGGGAAAGGGCGACTTCCAGCGCCTTGGGCAGCGGGTAGACCCGCTCCGCGGGGAGCAGCCGCTGCGCCTGGGCGGCGCGCCCGGTGCGCACCAGGTCCGCGGCCTTGCGGACCGTGGGGGTGAGGTCGGCGAGGCCGACGGTCCAGTCGTCCGCGAAGGCGCGGATCAGCTCGCGGCCGATGCCGACCTGGATGCTGTAGTGGTTCAGCGCCGCTCCCCGCGGCGAGCGCTCCGGGTCCCACTGGACATGTACGGCCGCCTGCGCCACGTCCGCCGGGTCGGCGGTCGTCAGCACGGCCCGGGACAGCGCGTCCTCCCAGCCCTCCCGGGTCATCCGCACCGCGAGGACGCGTTCCTGCCCGGGCTTGCGGGCCCAGTTGCTGCGGTGCATCAGCCACAGGAACGACGGCTTGATCCATGTCATGCGGCGGAACGAGAACGGCGCGACGAAGCGGCCCGCCCGCAGCGCCGCATCGGCGACGGCGGGCGCGTAGGCCTGGTAGACCGTGATTGTGTGGGCGTCGTAGTCGGCACGTATCTGGTACTGGGGGGCCATGTTCCGGCACCCTGCCACCCGCCGCGCCCGCGCCGCGAGCCATTTTCGAGGACGCCCGTCAGGGGCGTGCCGTCCCGCCCCCGGCGCCCAGGAAGTCCGCCAGCACCCGGTTGAGTTCGGCGGGCCGCTCTGTGGGGATCGAGTGGTGGGAAGCGTCCGGCAGCGTGACGACCCGCGCATGGGGCATCAGCCGAAGGGCGTTCGCGGCGGCGCGCCGCGGGTCATGGGCCCGGCTGCGCCCGGCCAGGAGTACGAGGGCGGGCACGGCGCAGTCCGTCAGCTCCTCGGCCTTGGGCCGGCGCATGGCGACCACCTTGGACGCCCGCACCCCCGCGGTGCTGTCCAGGAACGCCCGCCACGCCGGGTTCTCCGTCTCCTGCCCCGTCTCCCACCGGTGAAAGGCCCGCACCCGCCGGGCAGTCGGCCTCAGCAGCGAGGGCAGCGCCCGCAGCAGATACCGCGGGCTCATCCCGGCGAAGCAGCCGACCGGGTCGAGCAGCGCGAGCCCCTTGACCCGCCGGGGTGCGGCGAGCGCGTACCTCAGGGCGATCCACGCGCCGTACGAGTGCCCGCACAGCCGCGCCTCGCCCAGCTCCAGCCCGTCGAGCACCGCACCCAGCCAGGCCGTCAGATCCGCCGCCCCGCGCAACGGCGCGCCGTCGTTCACACTGCGCCCGACATCGCCCATCAGATCCACGGCGTACACCCGGCAGTCACGGGCGAGCGCCTCCACATTGGCGAACCACACCGCCGACGTCACCCCACCACCGGGCAGCAGCACGATCGGCTCCCCGCCCTGCCGCCCGCAGACCTGCACGCGGGTGCTCCCGTACGGCGTCGCCACCTCGACGCCCCGCACCTGACCGGGCCACGCGCGCAACACCGCGTCATACGCCCCAAAGAACGCCGCCTCGCCGCCCATGGCTCCCCCTGCCGGTGCCCGACCGTCCGTCAGAACATCATCGCGGACGGTGCCGCCCCGCGACATGCATGCGACAGCAGGCGCTCAAGAGTGTTCCTCGGCGTAGCGGATGAGTGCCCATGCGCTTGCCGCCCACAAATGAACGCATGCGACACCCGTCTCGTCCGGGCTCTGGCCGGTGCCACGGATGACGTGATGCACCGGTCCTGCGATGTTCGTCGTGACGGTGACGTCCCCCCAGTCGCCGCCGAGGGCCGCCATCGCGGTTCTCAACACGGCTCCTGGGTTGTCGGCGTCCCCGTTGACCGGCCCCAGCACCGCGTCTGCGCCGTCGTTCTCCCCCTGGATGCGGCAATCCGGCTGGTCGAGTCCTGCGCGGATTCGCTCGGCGAGCCGCACGGCCGCCCCTGCCACGGGCGTCTCCGCCTCGACCTTCACCGAAACCATCAGCCCCATCAGGTCCCCCAGCAATCTGGAGAGCTCGCCGGCCTCCTCGGCGGAAAGTCCGTTCCCGTCCACCGTCTCTTCTTCCTCGTTTTCTTTCTGCACAAGGACCACTCTCGCGGGATCTCTGAATGGCAGCGCGAACGCCATGCTTCTGGACCGACCGCAGCCGTCGCCTCCAGACGGATCTGCGCTTTCAGGGTCGCCGAGCTGGGCTCAGGATTGCTCCACCTCAGCCATGAGAAGCCGCAACGTCAGAGAGTGCTTCTCGAGCGGCAGCGCATCAAGGGCACCCCGCGCGTACGCCACTCCGTTGGACACGTCGCCGGATCGGGCAAGCATGGGGCCCCGATGCATCTCAAGGTGCGTAGCGAACCGGGGAAGCTCTGTGGGCAGCTCACGCCGTGCCGCATCCTGGGCAGCTACCGCTGTGTTCTCGTCTCCTAGGCGGGCTTCGTGCGCAGGTCTCTGATCAGTTCCCCGATGGCCATGGGCCCATCTTGCCCCTGCGCCTGCCCCTGGACAGCGCAAGTCGTGCCACGGACGGCCCACTTGCCCCTACGGATGCCCCTACTCCGCGCGCGTTGGACGGCCGAAGGTGCGTGGTACTGGCCAATGGCGGAGGGACAGCAATGACCGACCCGACCCGATACAGCATCGCCCCCGCGACGACGGAAGCGCCCCAGCGGACGATGGACGGCCGTTACTGACGCTCCGGGCGGACATGGGGCGCTGAGACGGTCGTCCGCAGCACGGAGGACCTGACTCCGCTGCTGTCCTCCGCGTGGCCGCTCTGCGAGTGCCCGAAGTGCGGCAAGCACCCGCAGGGCCTGCCAGCGGCCCCGTCCGGCGACGGCGAGCAACACAGCCGGGCGGGGCTCTCCGCTGCCGCCGCTACAGGTTGAACACCGCCGTCACGGGCGCGTGGTCGCTCCACCGCTCCGCGTGGCTGGCGGGCCGTTCCACGTATGCCTTCACGCACCGCTCCGCCAAGCCGGGCGAACTGACGATAAGGTCAATGCGCCAGCCGGAGTCGTTGTCGAAGGCGCGGCCGCGGTAGGACCACCAGGAGTAGGGGCCCTCCTGGTCCGGGTGCAGGGCGCGGACCACGTCCGTGTACTCCGCCTCGTCGAAGACGCGGGTCAGCCACTCGCGCTCCTCCGGCAGGAAGCCGGAGTTCTTCTTGTTGCCCTTCCAGTTCTTGAGGTCGGCCTCCTGGTGCGCGATGTTCCAGTCGCCGCAGACCACGACCTCGCGGCCGTCCGCCGCCGCCCGCGCCTTCAGCTCCTTGAGGTACGGCAGGAACTCGCCCATGAAGCGCATCTTCTCGTCCTGCCGCTCCGTGCCGACCTCGCCCGAGGGGAGGTAGAGGCTGGCGACCGTGACGCCGGGCAGGTCCGCCTCCAGGTAGCGGCCGCTGCCGTCGAACTCGCTCGACCCGAAGCCCGTCCGCACCCGGTCCGGCTCACGGCGCGTGTAGAGGGCGACGCCCGCGCGCCCCTTCGCGGCGGCCGGGGCGTACGCCGTGAACCAGCCGTCCGGCTGCCGGACCGCGTCGGGCAGCTGATGGGCTTCGGCCCGCACCTCCTGCAGGCACACCACATCGGCGGGGGTCCCGGCGAGCCACTCCACGAAACCCTTCTTGGCGGCTGCGCGGATGCCGTTTACATTCACGGTCGTCACGGTGAGCATTCCGGCACCATACGACACCTTTTTCAGACCCCGACCACAACGCATAGATGTACGATACCCAGCATGATTATACGCCCTATGCCCTTCGATCACCCCGACGCCGTCAAACTCAATGACCAGGTGCAGCTCGAATACGCCGAGCGGTACGAGTCCGACGGCGACGCCACCCCCCTCGACCCCTCGATGTTCACGCCGCCGCGCGGCCTGTATCTGCTGGCGTACGACGAGCAGGGGCGTCCGGTCGCGACGGGCGGCTGGCGCGCCCAGGACGCGAACCCCGAGGGCTACTCGGACGGCGACGCCGAGCTGAAGCGCATGTATGTGATCCCCGAGGCGCGCGGCCTCGGCCTGGCGCGCCGCATCCTGGCGGCGCTGGAGGACGACGCACGGGCGGCCGGCCGCGTCCGGATGGTGCTGGAGACCGGCGACAAGCAGCCGGAGGCGATCGCCCTCTATCTGTCGAGCGGCTATGAGCCATGCGCGAAATTCGGCCACTACCGCGAGTACGAGGAAAGCCGCTGCTTTGCCAAGATGCTCCCCCGGTTTTGACGCGCCCCTGACATAATCGCGCCTTCCGTGGCACCCTGCCTCACGCACGCCGATCCGCACCGCCGCCTTATCCCCCACCCATGCCCGCGCGCAGCCGGCGCACGGCCCACGCACGGGTATGGCACGGCAGAAGGAGACATGCGTGAGACGCCATCGCACTGCCGCCGCCGGAGCCGCCGCCGCGGCCGGCGCCCTGCTCGCCGGCGCACTCTCGGCCACCGCCGCCACCGCCGCCACACCCTCCGCCCCTCCCGCCTCCACAATCGCGTCCTTCACCCAGCAGCAGACGCAGCGGCAGGCACAGGACTTCTGGACCCCGGAGCGGATGCGCAGCGCCACCCCGCTCGACGCGCTTCCGCTGGACGGCGGCGCGCTCAAAGCCCTGAAGGCCCCCAAGACGCTCAAGGCCCCCGGCGCGCAGGCCGAGACGACCGTCGTGCCGCCCACCGCCCCCGCTTCCTCCAGCACCCTCGGCCCCGCCGCCTTTCCGCAGGCCGGCGGCGCCTGGAACGACGGCGGCGCGGTCGTGAAGACCTCCGGCCGGGTGTTCTTCACCTTCCAGGGCCGTACCGCATCCTGCTCCGGCAACTCCGTCACCAGCGCCAACGGCAGCACCGTGATCACCGCCGGGCACTGTGTGAAGTACCAGGGCAGCTGGCACACCGACTGGATCTTCGTGCCCGCGTACGACAACGGCCAGGCCCCGTACGGGCAGTGGACCGCCACCCAGACGATGGCCATCGACCAGTGGGCGTCCAGCGAGAACATCAACTACGACGTGGGCGCGGCGGTCGTCGCACCGCTGAACGGCAAGACGCTGACAGAGACGGTGGGCGCACAGGGACTGGAGTTCAACGCCGGCTACAACAAGCGCATGTACGCCTTCGGCTTCCCGGCCGCCGACCCGTACGACGGCTCAAAGCTGATCTACTGCAGCGGAAACAGCAGCAAGGACTGGCTGTTCTCGCAGGATCACAGCCTGGGCTGCAATATGACGGGCGGCTCCAGCGGCGGCCCCTGGTTCACCTCGTTCGACGAGGCGACGGGCACCGGGCTGCAGACCTCAGTGAACAGCTTCGGCTATGTCTTCCTGCCGAACCGGATGTTCGGGCCGTACTTCGGCAATGAAGCCAAGGCCCTGTACGACAAGGCCCAGGTTTCGTAAAAGGCACCCTCGAATCCGCCGGGCCCGGCGGGGGCGTCCCCTCAGCCCTCGCCGGGCTCGCGCAGCTCAGCCCTCGCCGGGCTCGCCCAGCGCGATCGCGAGCAACGCCCGCACCTCCGGCAACAGTTCACGGGAGCCGCCCCGGTCGTCCACCAGCCGGCCGAAGACCAACCCGTCGACGCAGTGCAGAAAGGTCACGGTCCGCCCGGCCGCCTCCGCCCGCGGCACCCCGTGCGCGACGAGGAACGCCTCCACGCCCGCGCGCCGCGTTCTCGCGCGGGCGCAGGATCTCGCGCAGCTCGGCGTGGTGCACGCTCTCCACGACGCAGGCGTAGCGGGCCAGCGCCCGCCGCCGTCCGGGGCCGAGCTGGTCACGGCAGAACGCGGCGATGAGCGCGGCCAGTTCGTCGGGGTCGCCGGGGGGCGACGCGCCCGCTCCGGCGGCCTCCAGCTCCGCCTGGTCCAGCTGGACGAGCCGCGCCACGACGGCGGAGAGCAACGCCGCCGGCTCTCCCGTATGGACGGGGCCGCGCTCGAACGCGCCCTGGGCGCCTCGATCATCGGCATAGCGCGCTCCGCGCTGCACGCCGCGCTGCGCGACGCCCTCCCGCCGGGCGCGCTCCGCACGGGCGTCGAGGTCACCGGGGTCGATCCGCACCCCGCGCCCCGGGTGACGTACAGGGAGTGCGGGGAGTGCGGAGAGGACGGAGAGCGCGAGGAGGGCGCAGCCGTCGCGGAGGCCGATCTGGTGGTCGCCGCCGACGGGGTGCGCAGCGCGCTGCGCTCCCGGCTCCTCCCCGGCGCGCCGGGCCCGGTGCACAGCGGCGCGACCGTGCTGCGTGCCATCACGGCACGGCCGGCCGGGGTGACGGAGGACTTCGAGCTCACCTGGGGCCGGGGGTCGGAGTTCGGCCATATGCGGCTGCCCGGCGGGGCGGCCGAATGGCATGCGGTCCTCCGCGCCCCCGCGGGTGTGCGCTACCCGGACCCGCTGGCCGAGATGCGCCGGCGTTTCGGCCGCTGGCATGACCCGGCCCCCGCGCTGGACGCCACCGACCCCGCGTCCGTGCTCCACCACGACATCGCCGAACTGGCCGTGCCGCTCCCCTCCTTCACGGCGGGGCGCACCGCGCTGCTCGGCGACGCCGCCCACGCCATGACCCCGCATCTGGGCCAGGGCGCCTGCCAGGCGCTGGAGGACGCGGTGACCCTGGCCGCCGCCGTCGCCGACGAGCCGTCCCTCGACACGGCCCTGGCCCGGTACGACGCGGAGCGCCGCCCCCGCGCCCGGGCGATCGCCCGGGCCGCCCGGCTGGCGGGGCGGTTGGGCCCCCATCTGAGCAACCCCCTCGCCGTAGCCCTGCGCAACACGGCGCTGCGGCTGACCCCTTCGCGGGCCATGGTGGCGGGGGTGCTGCGGCACGCCGACTGGACCCCGCCGGCCCGCCGGTAGCATCGGCGGACACAGGGGGCCCAGGGGGCACAGGGGCGGCAGGGGAGGCGGATACGGCTGTGGCGCGGCTGAGGGTTCCGGTGGGTGCGGACGCGGAACGGTGGGTCACGCGCGCCGGATGCCGCCGGGTGCTGCTCGTCGTCCACAATGTGACCTCCGCGTCCCGGCTGCTGGATGTACTCCCGCTCCTCGGCGGTGATCTGCGGCTCCAGCTGCTGGCCACCTGCACGGGGTCCTCGCCCTTCCTGGCGGGCGTGCCGGAGCTGCTGGCAGAGGCGGGGCTTCCGGTCCTGCCGTGGGAGCAGGCGAAGCGGACTCCGGTGGATCTGGCGGTGTCGGCCAGTTACGGGGGCGAACTGGGTCTGCTGCAGGGCAAGTTGGCCGTACTGTCACATGGGGTCGGTTACAATAAGAGACTGGCGCGACCGGCGACCGGCGACCGGCGACCGGCGACCGGCGACCGGCGACCGGCGACCGGCGACCGGCGAGCCCCCTTCATGGCCCTCCCTCCACGCCTCCGCCCGTTTTCGGGATGTCGCCCGACTGGCTGCTGCACCACGGCCGCCCGCTCGCGACCGCCACGGTCCTCTCCCACCCCGAGCAGCTCGAACGCCTCGCCTCCGCGTGTCCGGAGGCCGCCCCCACGGCCGTACTCGCCGGAGACCCCTGCTACGACCGCATCCTCGACGCCCTCCCCCACCGGGAGCGGTTCCGCCGCGCCCTCGGCGTCTCGCCGCACCAGCGGCTGGTCCTCGTCAACTCCACCTGGTCGCCGCGCTCGCTCTTCGGCAGTGAGCACGGCGAGAAGGAGGGGGACGAGCTGCTGCCCTGGCTGCTGCCGCGCCTGGCGGCGGAGCTGCCGGCCGACGAGTACCGGAGCGCCGCCGTGCTCCACCCGAACATCTGGTACGGGCATGGCCCCGGCCAGCTGCGGGCCTGGCTGGACCGGGCCCGCCGGGCCGGGCTCACCCTGGTCCCGCCGCTCGACGGCTGGCGGCAGGCGCTGATCGCGGCGGACTGCGTCATCGGCGACCACGGCAGCGTCACGTACTACGCGGCCGCGATCGGCGTCCCCGTCGTGCTGGGCGCGTTTCCGCACGACGACCTCGACCCCGGCTCGCCCGTCGCGGCCCTCGGCCGTACGGCCCCGAGGCTGCGCCGCGACACCGCGCTGCGCCCGCAGCTCGACGCCCTGGTCGCGACCCATCGGCCCGACCGCTACACGGACCTGGCCGGTCAGGTCAGCTCGTCGCCGGGAGACTCGGCCCGACTGCTGCGCCGGCTGTTCTACGAGCTGATCGGCATCCCGGAGCCCACCGCCCGCGCGGCGCTGCTCGACCGGCTCCCCCTCCCCTCGTACGAACCCGCCGAACGCACCGCGCCCGTACGGGTCCTCACCCGCGTGCTCACCGCCGGGCCGCCGCCCGAGGTGGCCGTCACCCGCTATGCCGACGTGGACGGCGAACCCGAAGGCCCGGACGACGCGGCCGTGCACACGGCGGTCCACGAGGACACCCAGGACCCCGGCCGGCTCCACCTCGCCGATGTGATCGTGCGCCACGGCGCCCCGGACGACCCGCGCCTCGGCCCGCCCGCCGCCTGGGCCGCGGAGGTGCTCGCCCGCCACCCGTACTGCGGGCTCGCGGCCTACGTCGACGGCCCCGACCGCTGCACCGTCCGCACGCGGGACGGCGCGCTGGTCCGCCTCACCGCCCGCCCCGACCCATCCGGCCGCCCGAACCTGTGCGACCCCGCGGCGTACGCCTCCGCCCTGCATGCGTGGCTCGCCTCCGGCAAGTCCCTGGCGGAGGCGGCGCCGGAGCTGGTCGTGGTCACGGGGGCGGGGAGGCACGGGGTGAGGCTGGAGGCTTCTGTTTCCCCTCCCCGCCCCTTCCCGTAACTGGGGGCAAGCCCCCAGCCCCCCGTACGGCCTTCGGCCGTGTCCTCAAGCTCCCCCAGACTTCGTCCGGGAGGTGCCCCTGGGGGCACCTCCGTGGGGGCACCGCCCAGGGGTAGCTGGGGGAGATTGAGGCGCGGGGGCCCGGGGGCGGAGCCCCCGGGGACTACGACGCCCCCAGCTCCGCCAGCCTCCCCCGCACCCGCGCCGCCGACACCCCGTCCCCCGCCCGCCCGTACAGCTCCTCCGCCACCCGCAGATCCGCCGCCTCCTCCGCCCTCCGGCCCAGCCGCCGCGCGCAGCGCGCCCGCAGCTCCGCCGCGTCGGCGTGCTGGAGCTCGGCGCCTTCCCTGCCCATGGTGGAGATGGCCTCGTCGAGGCAGACGCGGGCGAGCTCCGGGTCGCCCGCGTCGAGATGGGTCTCGCCCAGACTCATATAGACGCGGCCCTCGTTGTAGCGGTCGCCGCCGCTCTCCAGCGCGCGGAACTGCGCCAGTGCTTCGTGCAGCAGCCGCACGGCGTCCTCATAGCGCTCCTGTCCGCGCAGGGCGCGGCCGATGTGATGGGCCAGCAGCGCCCGCGCACGCGGCACGTCCCGCTCACCGTCGTCACCGGGGCGGATGCGCTCCAGGGTGCGCCGGGCTTCCCGGAAGCAGGCTTCGGCGTCCCGGTGCCGCCACTGCTTCAGCCTCAGCAGCCCGAGCGCCTCGACGGCGCTCGCCCGCCCGCGATGGTGGCCCGCCGCCCCGTCCACCTCGGCGGCTTCGGTCAGCGCCGTCTCCGCCTCGCTCACCCGTCCGACGCCCATGTGCGCGAAGGCGAGCTGGACGAGGACCCTGGCCACGGCGCGCGGATCGCCGAACTCGTCCTTGGCGCAGCGGCGTGCCGCGGCCACCCCGCGCCGGTGGGTGTCGGTCCACTGTTCATGGAAGCCGAGGCGCAGATGCAAGCCCCACATGGCCTCGCACAGCTGCCACGCCAGCGCGTCACAGCCGTACTGCTCGGCCGCCCTGACGGCCGCGGCCAGGTTCTCCCGCTCGCGGCGGAGTTCGGCGAGGGCGGCGCGCCCGTCCTCGGGGTCGCGGCTCCCGGCGGCCGTCAGCCCGGTGTACGCGGGGCCGAGCCGCCAGCGGCCGGGGATGACGCGGACGTCGGCGGCCGCGGCCGACCGCAGCTGTACGGCGACGGTGCGGCGGATCGCGGCGGCGATCGCACGCTGCCCGTCCACCGCCTCCGCCTTGCGGCGGGCGTGCGCGCGGACGACGTCATGGAAGCGGTACCGCTCCTCGGCGACCTCCTCGATCAGATGGACGTCGGCGAGCTCTTCCAGCAGCGCCCGCGCGCGGGCCTCGCCGACGTCCGCCGCCTTCGCCGCCATCGGCACGGTGACGGCGGGCCACGCCCAGACACCCGCCAGCCGGTACAGCCGCGCGCAGTCGTCGCTCAGCTCCGCGTACGCCTCGTCATGCACACTCTCCACCGGCGTGCCCGGCACCGGCACAGGCACAGGCACACCGGGATCGGGGGAGGCCGCCTCGGACAACTGCCGTTCCACCGCCTCCCAGGTGAGATGCCGGCGTACGGCGACCCGCGCGCCGGTCGTGCACAGCGCCAGCGGAATCCCGGCGCACCGCGCGGCGACCCTGGCCACCGCCCCCAGCTCCTCCCGCGGCTCCTCCCCCTCCTCCTGCGCGCCGCCCGCGATACGCGTGAGCAGCCGTACGGAGTCGTCGTCGGACAGCGGCCCGAGCGGAATGTGCCGCGCGCCGAAGTGGGCCACGAGCGGGTCGAGGCGACGGCGGCTGGTGACGATGACCAGGCAGTGGGCGGACGCCGGCAGCAGCGGCCCGACCTGCGGCGCGGAGGCCGCGTCGTCGAGGACGACCAGCAGCCGGCGGCCGGCCGTGCAGTCGCGGTACAGCTCCGCCTGCCGCTCCTGCCCTGCGGGCATTCTGCCGGGCGGCACACCGAGCCGGTCCAGGAACCGTACGAGCACCTCGGAGGGGGCCAGCGCGGTCGCCTCGGACGCCCCGGCGAGATCCGCGTACAACTGGCCGTCGGGGAAGCGTTCCTTGAGCAGATGCGCGGTGTGCGCGGCGGTGGCGCTCTTGCCGATCCCGCCGGGGCCGGTGAGCAGGACGACGGCGGGGGCGCCGTCGGCGCGGTCCTCGCCGGCCGCCGCCTGTGCGATCCGGCCGGCCACGTCGGCGCGATCGGTGAAGGAGGCCGTGGCGGGCAGCAGCATCCGCGGCCGGGAGACGGCATGCGTGCCATGGACGACGGCTGGAATGGCGCGCGGGCCGAGCAGTTCGGCCTCACGCGCCCAGTCCGCCACCTCGCGGGCGCGGTCCGGCGAGCTGCGGGCGTACCGCACCAAGCGCTCCGCCAGCGCGCGCCGTTCAGCCTCGGTGACGGGCAGCTCAGGCTCGCCCTCCCGGCCCTCCTGGCCGTCGTCGCCTCCCTCGTCTCCGCGGTGGGCTCTGCGCACCAGCCCTAACAGCGCCTCGGAGCTGCGCCGTCCCATCTCGCCGGTCGCGCCGTCCAGGGCGCCTGCGCTGACGGCGCCCAGCGCCGACAGCACCACCGTGAGCAACGCTTCCACGGGTCATCCCCCCAACTCGCCGCCGTCCCCACCGTATCGGGAAGATCAGCCCTTTCGCTCTCCTTCGGCGTCGATGTGCGGCAGGATCCGGTCGAGCCAATGGGGCGTCTGCCATGCGGCCTTGCCCAGCAGGGTCATCACGGCGGGCACCAGCAGCAGCCGCACCACGGTGGCGTCGATCAGCACGCTGACGGCGAGGCCAAGGCCGAGCATCTTCACCACGATGTTGTCATTGATGACGAAGGCCGCGAACACGCTGAACATGATCAGCGCGGCGCAGGTGATGACCCGTGCGGTGATCTCCAGGGCGTGCGCCACGCTCGCCTTGGGGTCGCCGGTGCGCAGCCATGCCTCGTGGACGCGCGAGACGAGAAAGATCTCGTAGTCCATGCTCAGCCCGAAGATGATGGCGAACATCATCATCGGCACATAGCTCTCGATGGGCACGGTGCCGGAGACGCCGAGCGCGGGCCCGCCCCAGCCCCACTGGAAGACGGCGACGACGACTCCGTACGAGGCGCCGATCGACAGCACGTTCAGCACGGCCGCCTTGACGGCGATCAGCACGCCCCGGAAGACGATCAGGATGATCAGGAAGGCGAGGGCGACGACGACGGCGATGATGTACGGCAGCTTGCTGGAGACGATCTCCAGAAAGTCGACCTGGGCCGCGGTCGTGCCGGTGACATATCCCTTCGCGGCGGTGCCGGAGACGGCCTGCGGCAGGGTGTCGCCGACGAGCCGGTTGACCAGGTCGGCAGTGACCTCGCTCTGCGGCCGCTCGGCTGAGTAGGCGGTGGCGATCAGCACATCGCCGTCCTGTGTCGGCTGCAGCGGGGTGATGACGGCGGCCCCGGGCACGTCGGCAAGCGCCTGCTGGGCCTGGGAGGCCAGGTCCGAGCGGTCGGCCGCGGGCACGGACGACTGGTCGATGACGACGGTCAGCGGTCCGTTCGAGCCCGGTCCGAAGGCGTCGGTCAGCAGATCGAAGGCGCGCCGGTCGGTGAAGCTCGTGGGGTCCGCGCCGTCGTCGATGTGCCCCAGCTGAATGGAGAACAGCGGGATGGCGAGCACGGCGATGACGGCCACCCCGCCGGCCAGGAAGTGCCAGGGCCGGCGCTCGACCCGCTGGGCGTACCGGTGCCACGCGCCCGACTCGACGCCGGCTTCCTCCTGCACTTCGGCGATCGGCTTGCGCACATGGAACCGGTCGATGTTCCGGCCGATGAGACCGAGCAGGGCGGGCACGAGCGTCAGGGCGCCGAGGACGGCGGAGACGACGGTGACGGCGGCGGCCACACCGAGTTTGGCGATGAAGCCGATGCCGGAGACCGAAAGACCGGTCAGCGCGATGATCACGGTGCAGCCGGAGACGAGGACCGCGCGCCCGCTGGTGGCCGCCGCCCGCCCGGCCGCGCGGACGGGGTCGACGCCGTCCATCAGGGCCTGACGGTGGCGGGTGAGCAGGAAGAGCGCGTAGTCGATGCCCACCCCCAGGCCGATCATGGTGGCCAGGGTCGGGGAGACGGTGGCGAAGGTGAAGGCCGCGGCGAGCAGGCCCAGCCCCGCCAGTCCGACGATCACGCTGATCAGCGCGGTCAGCAGGGGAACCCCGGCGGCGATGACACTGCCGAAGCCGACCAGCAGCACCAGGATCGCCACCCCGAAGCCGATCGCCTCGCTGAGCCGGTCGTCGGCCTCGGGGCGCGCCAGGTCGCCGAGCGGACCTCCGTACTCCACCTCCACCCCGGCGGAGCGCAGCGGCTCCACGGCCTCGTCGACACCGTCCAGATAGGAGCTGCCCAGCGTCGAGGGCGGTACGTCGAACCGCACGGTGATGTACGCGGTGGCCGCGTCCTGGGACAGCGGCCCGACGTCCTGCTCCGACTGCCCGTCCTGCCCGTCCTGTTCGTCCTGCGGGGGCGGTGCCTGCTGCGTCAGCGGGTTTTGCGCGGAGAGCACATGGGGCAGCTGCTGCAGACCACCGACGGTGTCGGACATCTGCGGTCCGAAGTCCGTCAGGGGCCGCTCGGCGTCATGCAGCACGATCTGACTGCTGTATCCGCCGGCCGCGGGCTCATGCTCCTTCAGCACCTGCAGCCCCTGATAGGACTGCGTATCCGTGAGCGTGAAGTTGTCGGAGTAGTCGCCGCCGTAGATCCGGTCCAGCGCCTGTACGCCGCCGACGGCGGCCAGCCACGCCACGATGACCACGACCCAGTGCCGCGCACACCACTCCCCCAGCCCTCGCAGCGCTCCCGCGCGACCCGACGCCATGTCATCACTAAAGCCGCGGGCGTGGCGGACGGCCAGCACACCGGAGCCGAACCAGTGAAGCGCCGCCGCAGCGCCCCGCCGCGCCTGCCTGCGGCGGGTCCGGGGCCGGACGGTCCAGGGCCTGTGGGCCGTTCCGCCCCCTGCGGGCGGGGGCGCTTCGTCGCAGAGTGGAGGAAGGAGCGACAAGGGAGGCGAGCGGCTCATGGGCGCCCTCGACGTCGTGGTGGTCCTGGCCGCCGCGCTGCTGATAGCCGGGCTGGGCTGGTTCTTCTTCGGACCGCGCCGGGCCGGCGCCGCCAGGGTCGAGGGCGGGGTGCAGCGGGTGCAGATCACGGTGCGGGGCGGCTACAGCCCCGACCTGATCAAGGTCCGCCAGGGGGCGCCGGTGGAGCTGGTGTTCGACCGGCGGGAGGCGGGTGAGTGCACCTCCCGCGTCGTCTTCCCCGACCTCAAAGTCGGCGCCGGGCTGCCGGCCCACACACGTACCACCGTGCGGCTGTCCCCGGACCGGCCCGGCTCCTATGGCTTCGCCTGCGGCATGAACATGATCCATGGCACGCTCCTCGTCGAACCCGCCGACGGCTCCACGGGCGCGCCGTCTGCCCCCGACGGCCATGGCCGCGTCGCCGAGCCTGAGGGGCCGGCGGCCGGAGGGCCTCCCGGAGAAGAAGTGCCTCCCGGAGGAGCAGGGCCTCCCGGAGGAGCAGGGCCTCCCGGAGGAGAGGAGCGGACGGCCGCCGAGGCGGAGGCGGCGGACGCCGCGGAGCGGCAAGCGGAGATCGCGGATCTGACCCGCAGGGTGCTGGTGGGCGCGGTGCTGACCGCCCCGGTGCTGTTCGCGGTGATGGCGCATGAGCTCTTCGGCGTCGGCTGGGTTCCCGGCTGGATGCTCAACCACTGGCTGCAGCTGGCGCTGATCACTCCGGTGATGTTTTACACCGGCCGGCCGATCCATGTGACGGGCTGGCTGACCCTGCGCCACCGCTCCGCGGACATGAACAGCCTGATCACTCTGGGCACGAGTGCGGCGTACGGCTACAGCCTGCTGGTCACCCTCGCCCCCGGCCTGCTGCCTGAAGACGTACGCGAGGTCTACTTCGAGGCCGTCGGCGTCATCCTGACCCTGATTCTGCTCGGCCGGCTGCTGGAGGCGCGTGCGAAGGCGGGCACCGGCGAGGCGATCCGTACGCTGCTGGGCTTTCAGGCCCG
This sequence comes from Streptomyces sp. PR69, assembly GCF_026420845.1. GTDB lineage: Bacteria > Actinomycetota > Actinomycetes > Streptomycetales > Streptomycetaceae > Streptomyces. The sequence goes on from NZ_JAOWCB010000013.1 coordinate 39,686, forward strand.
TACCGCGCGTGTCGTACGGGACGGCACGGAGAAGGAGATCCCCGTCGAGGACGTGATCGTCGGGGACGAGATCGTCGTCCGACCCGGAGAGAAGATCCCCGTCGACGCCGAGGTTCTCTCCGGCTCGTCCGCCGTGGACGAGTCGATGGTCACCGGTGAGCCGATGCCCGTCACCAAGCGCGCCGGGGACGCCGTCGTGGGAGCGACCGTCAACGGCACCGGCTCCCTGCGGGTCCGCGCGGCCAGGGTCGGCGCGGACACGATGCTGGCCCAGATCATCCAGCTGGTTCAGCAGGCCCAGGCGTCCAAGGCCCCGGTCCAGCGGCTCGCCGACGCGGTCTCCGCCTACTTCGTCCCGGCGGTCATCGCCATCGCGATCGGCGCCTTCGCCCTGTGGTTCACGATCGGTCCGGCGCCCGCGCTGACCCTTGCCCTGGTCTCCGCGGTGGCCGTGCTGATCATCGCGTGCCCGTGCGCGCTGGGCCTGGCCACACCGCTGTCGGTGATGGTCGGCACCGGCAAGGGGGCGCAGGCCGGCATCCTGATCCGCTCCGCCGAAGCACTGGAGACGGCTCACAAACTGGACACCGTCGTACTGGACAAGACCGGCACCGTCACCGAGGGCACACCGGTCCTGACCGACGTCCACCCGGCCGACGGCGTCGACGGGACCAAGCTGCTGCGCCTGGCAGCGGCTGCCGAGGCCGACAGCGAGCACCCGCTCGCCCAGGCCATCGTGGCCGGTGTCCGCGAGCGCGGGCTGTCCTGGCCGGCCGCGACCGGCTTCGACTCGGTCACCGGCAAGGGCGTCCAGGCCGCCGTCGACGGGCACACGGTGCTGGTCGGCACGGCCCGGCTGCTGGGCGACTCCGGGATCGACGCCACCGCACTCGCCCGCGTGGCGGCGGACTTCTCGGCCGAGGGCAAGACGCCCGTCCTCGCGGCCGTCGACGGCCGCCCCTCCGGCGTGCTCGCGGTGGCGGACACGGTCAAGGGCGACTCCGCCGCCGCCGTCGCCGCCCTGCGGCGCCTGGGCGTCGATGTCGTGATGCTCACCGGGGACGACGCCCGCACCGCCGCCGCCATCGCCGCCCAGGTCGGCATCGGCCGGGTGCTGGCCGAGGTGCTGCCCGAGCACAAGGCCGACGAGATACGCCGACTGCACGCCGAGGGCCGCACGGTCGGCATGGTCGGCGACGGCATCAACGACGCGCCCGCCCTGGCCGCCGCCGATGTCGGCCTCGCCATCGGCACCGGCGCCGACGTGGCCATCGAGGCCGCGGACATCACCCTCATCTCCGGCTCCCTGAGCGGTGTGGTCACGGCGATCCGGCTGTCGCGGGCCACCATGCGCAACATCCGGCAGAACCTGTTCTTCGCCCTGATCTACAATGCCGTCGGCGTCCCCCTCGCCGCAGGCGCGCTGTACCCGCTGTGGGGCATCCGCCTCAGCCCGATCATCGCCGCCGCCGCCATGGCGCTCAGCTCGCTGTCGGTGGTCGCCAACTCCTCCCGCCTGCGCCGCTGGCACACCTCCGCACTGCCGGACACCCGGCCCCCGCGCGTCCGGCCTCACGTGGAGTCGCACGCCGACACCAGCGGCGAACACCGGTGACCGCCGCCCCGCCGCCCACGAGGCCGCTTCCTCACCAGCGGCCACCCGGCTTCCGGCTCCGACGGCCCGGCCCAGTTCCCTGCGGCCAGGCCCAGGGCGCGGTCCACCAGGTGAGCCGCAGAGCGATCGGACGGGATCTCGTCAACCAATCCTGAGCGAACTCAAGAACGCTCCGTCAGTGGGGTGTTCACGAGTGAGTCGGATCAGGGACGACCCAGCAGTCTAAAGATCGCCTCCCAGGAGGCGGTGATCGTTCCCCGCCAGACAGTCAGCGACTGCGGAGTCCCAGCCATCGAAGCCGCGAAAGTCCTGGGCCAGGCAGCGGCGATGTTTTGAGGTACGGCCTGACCGTCAGGGCCTGGCCACCAGCGAGCCTTGAGTACCGCGAGTGGCAGCTGAGCAGTACGCGCATCGGCTCTCGACGAGGGCCGAGCTGTCCGGTCATCGTCAGGGGCTGTTGAGCAAACGCCGCGCGGAATCGGTGATCCATGTCCCGATCGTGGTACGCAGGCTCTGGTTGTCCGCGAGGTGTTCCTCGAACTGCGGCCAGTGGACGCGGGTCCGCTCGATGGTCTGCGCAGCCTCCTCTCGCAGCCGGGCATCGCTCGTACCGAGACGACGGTCCAGGGCACGTTCAAGCCGGTCGAGTGCGGCGAGCCGTACCCGTTCGGGACGCGGCGGTCACGACAGATCAGGGACCGGTTCTTCAAGTGGGCATCTCCATTGCCCACCACCACGGAAAACGCGATACGACGGGAAGCCTCGCGCAGCGAATCCACATCGTGGCCGCGATAGGCGATGGCCGCGACCGTCTCAAACGACGACTGGTACTTGTCCTGCGGATACTTGTCCCCTGACCTGAGCGAAGTCCTCAACGTGGACGGGTGTGCGGTGCTCATCTCCGGTCCGGTCGAAACGGCGGACGGCGCAGGCCCAATGTTCGCCGTTCGGCCACATGCGGTCGGGCAGACCTTCGAGCTCGTCGCGGTGCATGAGGCGAACGTCCGGGATGTCCAGGCCTGCGGCCCGGGCCAGAGACATGATCGTGAACTCGTTGCGCGGGACATCTGGGTAGCGGTGGTCGGGAGCCCCTGCCGGATCTCTCCGACAGGGGCTCTGACGTCTGTCGGGTGTTCACGAGCGCTCGCCACCTGCGATGCCGCGCCGCCCTGAAGATCCTTCCCCGTCCGCCGAGTGATCGTTCTCCGGAAGCAGGCTCAGCGTGCCGTTCGCCGCGTCGCGTTCTCTCGCCACTCCCGGCCGATCGATCGCATCAGGGCCGGGTACACCCCCAGGTGCCTGAAAGGTTTGATGGCGAGCATGTACAGGGAGCCGAGGCGACCGTTGGGCTTCACCAGGACGGCCATCTGGCCGCGATAGCCGCCTTCCCCGTCCGAGACCCAGCCGATGTGCATGACCCCATGCACGGTCTTGTTGGCGTACTCGGCGGCCCACTCGTCATGCGTCTGGAAGACCGATGTGAAGGGCGCCGCGCTGAGGTCGGGCCCCCGCGGACCCTCGCGCAGATCGTCCGGCAGCCGGTCGCGGAGCGTCGCCACCCTGCCGCCGACGCCCGAGTCCGGCTTGTCCCAGCCGAGCAGCGCGCCGAGCTTCCAGCGCACCGCGAAAAGGAAACGGCCCACGCGGTTGTCGCCGTCCGGACCGTCCTTGCCGTCCGCCATCTGCTGGACCAGGTGGTGCAGGTCGTCCGGGCCGCCCGGCGTCGGCAGCGCCCACACATCCTCGAGCCGGAAGTCGCCCGCTATCTCGTGGATCCGCCAGGGGCGGGACGTGTGGTCGGTTGAGGGAAGACGCAGTTCGCTCATGGGCTGACCCCTGTCTATACGGCGACGTATAGATCGAGCATAGACCCGCCTATACGGCTCCGTATACTTGGCAGGAGCAATGTGAGGGGAGACACGGTATGGGCGCGATCCGTACGCCGCGGGACAAGTGGATCGAGGAGGGGCTGCGGGCGCTCGCCGTCGGCGGCCCAGAGGCCGTCCGGGTCGAGGTCCTTGCCCAGGCGCTCGGCGTCAGCAAAGGCGGTTTCTACGGCTACTTCCGCAACCGCGCCGCCCTGCTGGAGGAGATGCTCGACACCTGGGAGCGCGGGGTCACCGAGGATGTCATCGAACGGATCGAGCACGACGGAGGCGACGCCCGCGAGCGGCTCGGGCGTCTCTTCGACTTCGTGGAGTCCGGCGAGGCTCCCGTGACCAGCGCCGGGGTCGAGCTCGCGATCCGCGACTGGGCCCGGCGCGACGAAGGCGCCGCACGTTGCCTCCGCCGTGCCGACAACCGGCGCATGGACTATCTGCGCGAGCTCTACGGGGCTTTCTGTCCCGATGAGGACGATGTCGAGGCCCGCTGCCTGATCACCTTCTCACTGCGCATAGGCGACCCTCTCATCGCAGCCGACGACGGCCCGCGCAGCCGGACGGAAGTCCTCGCCGCAGTGAGGAAGCGGTTGTTGGGCTAAGCGGAACAAGCCCAGACCGCAACCAGTCCTGCTTTTGCCGCACTTCAGCGGCGAGTGGTGTCGGGTCGCCCGCCGTTCCACAGGAGGCCTACCGACCCGAGCGAGCGAACATCGAGGGACGCTCTGCGATCTTGTTGCGGCTCACCCTACGTTTGGCTTGGGCTTCAACTGCCGTTGGGGCCGTGGTGCCGGCAGGGAGAGGGCGGACCGCGAGGGCCGACGACCGTCAGGCAACCGCTCCCGGCACCGAACGCGTTCGGACAACACCTCGAACAGACCCCGGAAACGCCGAGATCCCGTCCGATCAATCAGATCGGACGGGATCTCGTGAACTCTTCCTGAGCGAACTCAAGAACAGTCGTCTGTGGACCTGAGGGGATTTGAACCCCTGACCCCCTCGATGCGAACGAGGTGCGCTACCAGTCTGCGCCACAGGCCCTTGCGACGTGAGAAACCTTAGCACCCCATCCGGGATGCTTGGAAATCCGTTCCCCGCTGGTCATCGGGCGGGCGGTCCGCAGGGCGGAGCGTGTGGGGGTCACTCGTTGGCCGCGCGGGGGCGGTCGTCGTCGGCGTACTGGTCGAAGAGGGGGGTGCGGCTGCGGTCCGGGCGGGGGCGGCGTGGGGGGGCCGGGGTGGGGTCCGCGGGGGAGGAGCGGGCCGCGCTCCAGGTTTCGGGGTCGCCCACCTCGACGCCGCTCGTGGCGCGTGGGGCCACGGGGGCGGTGACATAGGTGGGGAGCGGGACCGGGACCGGTTCCCAGCTGTCGCCGCGGGCGGGGCCGCGGTCGCGCTGCTGGTCGAGCCATTCGGCGTGGTCGGTCTGCTCGACGAGCGCGCGGCGGCCAGCCTCCTGCGGGGAGAGCGCGGGGGCGGGCTCGGGCGCGGGGTGCGGCTCTGGGTCCTCGTCCGGCGGGGCTGCGGTCTGCGCGGCCGCTTCCTGCTGGCGGCGGGGGCGGCGGCTCTCGCGCAGGCGCTGCGCCGCCGCCTCGGCGCGGCGGCGGTCCATCGTGAACTCGAAGCGGCGGCGCTCCTGGGCGCGCAGATGCACGATGTACGTGCTGAGCAGCACGGCCGGGATGCCCGGGGCCCACAGGAAGCCGACCCCGCCGACCGCGGCGACGATCGCGCCGAGTGAGAAGGCGAGGAAGAGGATCACGGTGGTGCGGCGGCGTCGCGCCAGGACCTTGCTGCGGCGGGCACGCTCGGCGGCGGCCCCGTTCAGCCGCGGTCGGGCGCGCGGGCCGGGCGGGCGCCCCGGGCGGCGCTCCGGGAGGCCGTTGCGGGCTTGGGCACGGCCTTCCGTACGGCCCTCGGCACGGCCTTCAGGCGCGGCGAAGGCCCGGACGTCCACGGAGCCCTGGGCTTCCGTGAGTGCGTCCGGGTCCGCGTCGGGTGTCTCGCGCCCTTCCGGCTCCGCCGTGCGTCCCCGCAGCTCCTTGGCATACCGGCGCTCCATCGCCGCGCGTCCGGACAGCAGCCGGATGGCGGTGGAGAAGCGTTCCGTCGGACGTGCCTCATTGAGCTCGTCCTGCCTGCGGAGCCACATCGGCACCAAGTAGGCGGCCCAGGCCCCGACGATGACTGCGTAAATGAGGCCGCTGCTGCTCACGCATCACACGGTAGAGGGGTTGGCGCAAGCGCATCGGCCAATTGGCGCGGTGTGTCGCACGATCTGGCTGATATCACGGAACTTTTTTGTGATTGTTCGGATCAGACGATGGTCAAGGCCAATCAATTTCGAACACTTATTTTATTTCTGGTCTGGTCCCAGGTCGTGCCTGGTGCCAGCGGTGCAGCAGCCCCCGCGGGATCTCCTCGGCCGTCAGCGCGAAGACCAGATGGTCCCGCCATGCACCGTCGATGTGCAGATAGCGCGGACGCATCCCCTCCTCCCGGAATCCGAGTTTCTCCACGACCCGGCGGCTGGGGAGGTTCTCCGGGCGAATGCAGACCTCGATGCGGTGCAGTCCGACCGACTGGAAGCAGTGGTCGACGGCGAGCGCCACGGCGGTCGGCATGACGCCGCGGCCCGCGACGGCCCGGTCCACCCAGTAGCCGATATGGCCCGAGCACATCGAGCCCCAGGTGATCCCGGCGACGGTGAGCTGGCCGACGAGCTCTCCCCGGTACTCGATCACGAAGGGGAGCATGCGCCCGGCGTTGGCCTCCGCCCGCAGATGGCGGACCATCTGCCGGTAGGTGGGGCGCTGGGTCACCGGGCCGCCGGGGGCGGGCGGCGGCACGGTCGCCTCCCAGGGGCGCAGCCAATCGCGGTTGCGCTGGTTGACCTCCCGCCAGTTCCGCTGGTCGCGCAGCTTTATGGGGCGGAGGACGACATCGCCGTCCGCCAGCACCGCCGGCCAGGGGGGCGCGTTCAGCTCGTACTCCCCTCAGTACTCGTACTCCCCTCAGTACCCGTACCTGTGTCGGAACCCGTGCTCGTGCTCGCCCCGGGGCGGGGGTGGTCTCCGCCGTGGATCTGGTCGACCGCATGGCGCAGCACCATGCGCAGCACCGCGAGGCCGTCGCGCACCCCGCCCGTCGAGCCGGGCAGGTTGACGATCAGCGTGCGGCCCGCGACGCCGGCGAGCCCACGCGAGAGCGCCGCCGTCGGGACCTTCCGAGTGCCATGGGCGCGGATCGCCTCGGGGATGCCCGGGATCTCGTAGTCCACGACGGCGCGGGTGACGTCCGGGGTGCGGTCGGTGGGCGAGACGCCGGTGCCGCCCGTGGTGAGGATCACGTCGTACCCCTGGCCGACGCCCTCGCGCAGGGCCTGTTCCACGGGTGCGCCGTCAGGGACCACCCGCGGGCCGTCCACCGTGAAGCCCATCGAGGCGAGGCCCTCGGCGAGGACCGGGCCGCCCTTGTCCTCGTAGACGCCCGCGGAGGCACGGTTGGACGCGGTGACGACGAGGGCCCGGTACGGGCGGTCCGCGCCCTCGGCGGGTACGGAGGCCGGAGCGGGAGCACCGGCGGTTGCGGAGGCCGAGGCGGAGGCCGGGGCGGGGCCGTGGCTGTGGACCCGCACTTCGCCCGCGCGCGCCGCCCGGCTCATGACCGGCTCCAGTCGCCCGACTTGCCGCCCGTCTTCTCCTCCACCCGCACGTCCGTGATCACCGCGCCCTTGTCGACCGCCTTGACCATGTCGACGACGGTGAGGGCGGCCACGGAGACGGCGGTGAGCGCCTCCATCTCGACGCCCGTCCGGTCCGTCGTCCGGACGGTGGCCGTGATCTCCACGGCGTCGTCCGCGACGGCCAGATCGACCGTGACGCCCGAGACCGCCAGCGGATGGCAGAGCGGGATCAGATCGGGGGTGCGCTTGACGCCCATGATCCCGGCGATGCGCGCGGTGGCGAGCGCGTCGCCCTTGGGCATGCCCTCGCCCCGCAGCAGTTCCACCACGCGGGGCGCGACCAGCACCCGGCCGCTGGCGCGGGCGGTGCGGGCGGTGACGTCTTTGCCGGAGACATCCACCATGCGGGCCGCACCCGCGTCGTCGATGTGCGTCAGCCTGCCTTGCGTACTCATCTGCTGTGGCGCTCCCGGTCGGGCCTTGTCAGGCGTGGCCTGGCGGCCGCCCGGCGTGCTGCCGGCGCGGCCTCGCGGCCTGCGGGTGTGCGGGGCCGCGGGCCTGTGTGGTCAGACACCGTACCGCCACCGTATGCCCGTCACCCGGTCAGTACCGCCGCTGCCGCGCCTGCGCCCGCCGTTCCCGTCCGCAGGACCCCGCTCACAGGAACCGTCCGCCGGTCCGCCCGCGGGTACCCGCCCGCTGGTCCCACCCGCCGTACCCGCCCGCAGGGCCCCGCCCGCCGGTCCCGCCGCAGGAACCCGTCCACCGGACCCCGCCCGTCTTGTCACCCGAGCAGGACGACGTCCACTTCCGCGCCAGGCTCGGCGGACGCCTGGGACTCCGGGATCACGATCAGGCAGTCGGCGTGCGCGAGGGCGGCGATCAGATGGGAGCCCGAGCCGCCCACCGGGGAGACCGTGCCGTCCTGACGGTCGTACGTCCCCCGCAGGAACTGGCGCTTGCCCTCCGGCGACGTCAGCGCCTTGTCGGCCTTGAGCACCGCCCGCGCCCGCGGCCGGTGCAGCTCCTTCAGGCCCATCAGGGCGCGGATCGCGGGCCGTACGAACAGCTCGAACGACACATACGACGAGACCGGGTTCCCGGGCAGGGCGAGCAGCGGGGTGTGCTCCGGGCCGATCGAGCCGAAGCCCTGCGGCTTGCCCGGCTGCATGGCGAGCTTGCGGAACTCCACGCCGCTGCCCGGCTCGTCCTCGTCGCCGGCGGAGGAGAGGGCCTCCTTGACCACGTCATACGCCCCGACGCTTACGCCGCCCGTGGTGACCAGCAGATCGGCGCGGATCAGCTGGTCCTCGATGGCGGCGCGCAGCTCGTCCGCGTCGTCGGTGACCGCGCCGACGCGGTAGGCGAGGGCGCCCGCGTCGCGCGCGGCGGCGGTGAGCGCATAGCTGTTGGAGTCGTAGATCTGGCCCTCGCCCAGCGCCTCGCCCGGCTGGACCAGCTCGCTGCCGGTGGACAGCACCACGACGCGCGGCCGCGGCCTGACCCGTACGGTCGCCCGGCCGATGGCCGCGAGCAGGCCGATCTGGGGAGGTCCGAGGACGGTGCCCGCCGCCAGCGCCACCTCGCCCGCCTGGACGTCACTGCCGCGTGCGCGCACATGCGCGCGTGCCTCGACCGGGCGGTGGACCCTGACCTCGCCGCCCGCGGCCTCGGGGGCCCGGCCTGCCGGGAGCATCGTCGAGGCCGCGCCGCCGCCCGCGCCGCCGTCGGTCCACTCGACCGGGACGACCGCCTCCGCACCGGGCGGCAGCGGCGCGCCGGTCATGATCCGGGCGGCTTGTCCGGGACCGACCGCCGGCAGGCCTCCGCTGCCGGCGGCCACATCGCCGATGACGGTGAGGACCGCGGGATACTCCTCGCTCGCCCCGGCGACATCGGCGGTGCGGACGGCGTAGCCGTCCATGGAGCTGTTGTCGAAGGGGGGCAGGGCGACCGGCACGGTGACGTCCTCGACGAGGACGCATCCCTGGGCGTCGGGGAGCTGGAGCTCGATCGGATCCAGCGGGCGGATCGCGCCGAGGATGTCCTCCAGATGGTCGTCCACCGACCAGATCGCACCGCTGCTCACGCTTCCTGCATCTCCCCGGTCATGTCCTTCGCCGTGTCCTTCGCCGTGTCCTTCACCGTGTCCTTCTTCATGTCCTGCTCCATGCCCTCCTTCATGTCCTTGGTCATCTCCTCGGTCACAAAGCCGCGCAGCCAGGTCCGGAACTCCGGTCCCAGGTCTTCACGTTCGCATGCGAGTCTGACAATGGCCCGCAGATAGTCGCCGCGGTCGCCGGTGTCATACCGGCGGCCCTTGAAGACGACGCCGTGGACGGGCCCGCCCAGGGACTCGTTCTCCGCGAGCTTCTGCAGTGCGTCGGTGAGCTGGATCTCATTGCCGCGGCCGGGCTCGGTCTTGCGCAGTATGTCGAAGACGGCCGGGTCCAGGACATAGCGGCCGATGATCGCGAGATTGCTCGGGGCCTCCGCCGGGTCCGGCTTCTCTACGAGGTCGGTGACCCGGACGACGTCGGCCTCGCCGGTCGCCGTCACGGCGGCGCAGCCGTACAGATGGATCTGCGCGGGGTCGACCTCCATCAGCGCGATGACGCTGCCGCCCTTCTGCTCCTGGATCTCGACCATGCGGGCGAGCAGCGGGTCGCGGGGGTCGATCAGATCGTCGCCGAGGAGGACCGCGAAGGGCTGGTCGCCGACGTGCGGGGCGGCGCACAGCACGGCGTGGCCGAGGCCGCGCGGGTCGCCCTGGCGCACATAGTGCATGGTGGCCAGGTCGCTGGACTCCTGGACCTTCGCCAGCCGGTTGGCATCACCCTTGCGGGTGAGCGCCTCCTCCAGCTCGTAGTTGCGGTCGAAGTGGTCCTCAAGGGGGCGCTTGTTGCGGCCGGTGATCATCAGTACGTCGGCGAGGCCGGCCGCCACCGCCTCCTCGACCACGTACTGGATGGCGGGTTTGTCGACCACAGGGAGCATCTCTTTGGGGGTGGCTTTGGTGGCCGGCAGGAACCGGGTGCCGAGGCCCGCGGCCGGGATGACAGCCTTGCTGATCCTGGGGTGCGACTGAGTCATGCGGGCACTTTAGCCGGTGGCTATGGGCCGAAGATGAGCTTCCGGTTAACTTCCAACTCATAAAGCTTCATAAAGCTGGATACGAGAGGTTTGAGGGACGAGTGATAGACCCAGACATGGCGGGTACGCACGGAATGCCCGATCCTTCCGCCAAGGCAGCCTTGCGGCGTGAACTCCTCGACGCGCGGGGGCGGCTGTCCCCCGATGAGGCGCGGGCCGCCTCCGCGGATCTCTCCCGCCATGCGCTCGCCCTGCCGGAGCTGGCCGACGCGGGCACGGTCGCAGCATACGTCTCGGTGGGGCGCGAGCCCGGCACCCGGGTGCTGCTCGATGCGCTGCGCGACCGCGGCGTACGGGTCCTGCTGCCGGTGCTGCGGGAGGACAACGACCTCGACTGGGCGGTGTACGAGGGGCGGCAGCGGCTGGCGCGCGCCCGCCTCGGACTGCTGGAGCCGGCCGGCGAACGGCTCGGCGTGCAGGCCGTGCTGGAGGCCGGCGCCGTGCTGCTGCCGGGTCTCGCCGTAGATATGCGGGGCATGCGGCTGGGGCGGGGCGGCGGCTCGTACGACCGGGTGCTGGCCCGGCTCGCCGCGGCGGGCGCGGACCCCGCCCTGGTGGTGCTGCTGTACGCGAACGAGGTGGTCGGACGGGTCCCGGAGGAGCCGCACGACCACCCCGTGCACGCGGTGGTGACGCCCGAGTCGGTCAGGCGCTTCCCTGACGGGCGGCGCGCTTAGTCACCTCTGGCCATCTCTCTGGCCTCCCCGTCGGCCGCCCCTCTGTCCGGCCCTGTTCGCCTCACCCCTTCGGGGTGAGGGTGAGCGTGTCGACGGTCGCCGCGTCGACCGCCTGCTTCCCGAAGGCCCAGTCGAGCAGCTCGCCCTTGGCCCACTTGTCGGTCTGGTCGGTGTAGTGGGCGTGGTACGCGTGCCCCGACGCGCCGGCCAGATTGATCCAGCGGGACTTGTCCCAGTCGCCGACGGTGACAACCATCCGCATCGACGGCACCCAGACGACGTCGTATCCGGCGGCCGCGTTCCAGCCGGTGGCGTTGACGGCCGCCTCGCCGCCGCCCAGGTTCCACGGGCCGCGGTTGAGGATGTGCTGCAGGAAGCCGGGCCCCTCGGCGCCGAGGGTCTGGTTCTTCAGGGTCAGCTGGTGCAGCCGTCCCCAGGTCCAGGTGGAGGCGTCCTTGCCGAGCTTGGCGGTCAGCTCCCAGCGGGCGTCCTTCATGGCCCGCGCCAGCAGCTCGTCACGGGTGGCGGTCGCCTTGTCCGTACGGCTGCCAGCGGAGCGCCACCACTGGCTGTTCTCGTCCTTCAGCAGCCGGCGCACCACCTCGTACCAGCGGTCGCCGCCGTCGGGCTGGGCGGAGTCGCCGTCGCGCTCGCCGCACTCGCGCACCCACTCGCCCAGGTCGTCGTCGGGAGCGGTGTCATCGGCCGGGCGGACGTTCAGGCACTCGCCCTCGACGCGGACCTCCTTGGGCAGCTTGTTGCCGAAGGACAGCTTGAGGACATTGCGCCAGACGGCGTTGAAGTACGCGGCCGCGCCCGAGTCGGGCTCCTGGGTGTAGTCCCAGCCCTCCAGCAGCTTCTGTGCCTCGCGCACATATGGGTCGGAGACGTCGATCTTCAGCAGATAGGGAGTCAGCAGCTTGGCGATCTCGCTGCTGTTGTCCATCTGCATGGTGCGCATGTCCTCGGTGGACACCTTGCCGCCGCCCTGGATCTTCGACTCGATCAGATCGTTGATCCGCTGGCTGCGCGCGCCGTAGCCATAATCCTCGGTGATCAGATACGGGTACTTCCCGGCGTCGACCACCGCCTGGTTGGCGGTCACGATGTAGCCGCGCTCCGGGTTGTACTCGTACGGCAGCTCGTCGAAGGGGATATAGCCCTTCCAGCGGTACGCGGGGTCCCAGCCGGGCGCCGGGGTCCTGCCGTCGCCCTTGGCTCGCTGGGGGATCTTGCCGGGGGCCTGGTAGCCGATGTTGCCCTTGGCGTCGGCGTAGATCAGGTTCTGGGAGGGGACCTCGAACTGCTTGGCGGCGGCCCGGAAGTCCTTGAAGTCCTTGGCGCGGTTCAGGCTGAAGACCGCGTCCATGGAGGTGCCGGGCTGGAGCGCGGTCCACTGGAGGGCGACGCCGTAGCCGGTGGCGCGGTCGGGGGCGGAGTTGGCGACGGGGGCGCGCTGGCCGACCGACTCCAGCTGGGTGCTGCGGTCGGAGACCAGCGGGCCGTGCTCGGTCGAGCGGACCGTGATCTTCTTGTCCGCGCCGCCCGCGACCTTGATGACCTCGTCGCGGACGGTGAGCTTCTTCCACTTGTCGCCCACGAGGTAGTCCTCGCCGTCGAGCTTCTCCAGATAGAGGTCGGTGACGTCCGCGCCGAGGTTGGTGAAGCCCCAGGCGATGTCCTGGTTATGGCCGATGATCACACCGGGCATGCCGGAGAAGGTGTAGCCGGCGGTGTCGTACGTGCAGGAGTCCGAGGCCTTACGGCAGTGCAGGCCCATCTGGTACCAGAGAGAGGGCAGCTGCGGGGCGAGGTGCGGATCGTTGGCCAGCAGCGGCTTGCCGGTGGTCGTGTACGTGCCGGAGACGACCCAGGAGTTGGAGCCGATGCCGCTGCCGTTGGGGCCGAGGAGCTCCGGGATGGCGTCGAGGGTGTCGGAGAGCGCGGCGAGCTGGGAGGAGAAGCCCCCGGTTCCCGCGCCGCTGCCGGCGCCTGAGCCGGACCCGACGCCCGTGCCCGTACCGGAGCCCGTGCCGGAGCCCGTTCCCGTACCGCTGCCGGAGGATGAGCCGTCGTCCGATGATGAGCCGTCACCCGAGGGCGAGCCGTCGTCCGAGGACGACCCCTCTCCGCCCGAGTCGTCGGAGGGCTTGGCGTCCGGGTCGTACTTCTCCGTGACGGGGTCGATCCCGCCCTCCTCGACGATCGGCTTGTTCCGGTTGTACGGATACGGCGGGTACAGCTCCTTGATCTGCTTCTCGTCCAGCCTGCTGGTCAGCAGCGAGCGGTCGATCTCGTCCTGCATATTGCCGCGCAGGTCCCACGCCATCGCCTTGAGCCAGGCCACGGAGTCCACCGGGGTCCACGGCTCGGGCGTGTAGTCGTTGGAAAACGCGAGCGCCGCGTACTCGACCGAGATGTCCCTGCCCTCGCGCCCCTCCAGGTAGGCGTTGACGCCGTCCGCGTACGCCTGGAGGTTCTTCTTGGCCTCGGCGGACAGCTTGGTGTCGTACTCCTGCTGCGCCACCCGCCGCCAGCCGAGCGTCCGCAGGAAGGCGTCGGTCTCGACCTGCCCCGAGCCGAACATCTCCGAGAGCCTGCCCGCGGTCATATGGCGGCGTACGTCCATCTCCCAGAAGCGGTCCTGCGCATGGACGAACCCCTGGGCGCGGAAGAGGTCTTCGTCGCTGTCCGCGTAGATCTGCGGAATGCCGTAGTCGTCGCGCTTGACCTCGACCGGGCCGCTCAGACCCGCGATCTCTATGGTCCCGGTGGTCTGCGGGAAGGACGCGCGCACGGCGCCGACGCTCCAGTACGCCCCATACCCGATGCCCGCGATAAGCGCCAGCACCAGGACGACGACTAGCAGTCGGGCGCGTCGCCCCTTCTTCTTCTTGGGGGAAGAGGCGGTTGTGTTGGAGGGCATCGCTGTCCTTCGAGGGGCAGGGTGGTCCTGGAGTGCTGGAGCAACTGTAGGCGCAGCGCCCGGCCCGCCCCCACGGCGGTGTCCGTAAGACCGGCTGATCCGCCCCTCGCGCCCCGTACACCCGTTCGGACGCATCAGGGAAACGTTAATGATTAGGTAAGGTAACAAAACGAAATACGACAACGCATGTGCGTCGGACATGTGCCGAGCAGCGCACCTGACAGGAAGGACCGGCCGCTGACTGTCCACCAGCTCAACGAACTCCTGCTGATGTGCTCGCTCGTGCTGCTCATCGCGGTCGCCGCGGTGCGCGTCTCCTCCCGGAGCGGGCTGCCCAGCCTGCTGCTCTACCTGGGGATCGGCATCGCGATCGGCCAGGACGGAATCTTCAACGTCCGCTTCGACAACGCCGAACTGACCCAGGTGATCGGCTATGCGGCCCTTGTGGTGATTCTGGCCGAGGGCGGTCTGGGCACCAAGTGGAAGGAGATCAGACCCGCGCTGCCGATGGCGGCCGTGCTGGCGACCGTCGGCGTCGCGGTGAGCGTGGGCGTCACCGCGGCGGGCGCGCACTATCTCGTGGGGCTGGAGTGGCGGCAATCCCTGATCATCGGAGCGGTCGTCTCCTCGACGGACGCCGCCGCCGTCTTCTCCGTACTGCGCAAGGTGCCGCTGCCCTCCCGGGTGACGGGCGTGCTGGAGGCGGAGTCCGGTTTCAACGACGCCCCCGTGGTGATCCTGGTCGTGGCCTTCTCCACGACCGGCCCCGTCGACGCGTGGTATCTGCTCATCGGCAAGATCGCGCTGGAGCTGGCCATCGGCGCCGGGGTCGGCGTCGCGGTCGGCTGGCTGGGCGCGTACGGGCTGCGCCGGGTGGCGCTGCCCGCGTCCGGCCTCTACCCCATCGCCGTCATGGCGATCGCGGTGGCGGCGTACGCGGCCGGGGCCATGGCCCACGGCAGCGGCTTCCTCGCCGTCTATCTGGCCTCGGTGGTCCTCGGGAACTCACGGCTGCCGCACGCTCCGGCGACCCGCGGTTTCGCCGAGGGAGTGGGCTGGATCGCCCAGATCGGGATGTTCGTGCTGCTCGGCCTGCTGGTCACCCCGCATGAGCTGGTCGACGACTTCTGGCCCGCGGTGGCGGTGGGGCTGGTGCTGACGATGGTGGCGCGGCCGCTGTCCGTGTTCGGCGGCCTGCTGCCGTTCCGCGTCCCGTGGCAGGAGATGACGCTGATGTCCTGGGCCGGGCTGCGCGGCGCGGTGCCGATCATCCTGGCGACGATCCCGATGGTGTCCGGCATCCGGGGCAGCGACCGGGTCTTCAACATCGTCTTTGTGCTGGTCGTCGTGTACACGCTGGTGCAGGGGCCGACGCTGCCCTGGCTGGCGAGGGCCCTGCGGCTCGGCCCCTCGGACACGGCCGCCGATCTGGGCATCGAGTCCGCCCCGCTGGAGCGGCTGCGCGGACATCTGCTGTCGTTGTCCATCCCGGACGGGTCGAAGATGCACGGCGTGGAGGTCGCGGAGCTGCGGCTGCCTGCCGGGGCGGCCGTCACCCTGGTCGTACGGGACGGCAAGAGCTTTGTGCCGCTGCCGACGACCGCACTGCGGCAGGGCGACGAGCTGCTGGTGGTGGCGACCGATCCGGTGCGGGACGCGGCAGAGCGGCGGCTGCGGGCCGTGGGGCAGGGCGGCAAGCTGGCGTACTGGCTGGGGACGCGTCCCGGCTGACGAGCGGCTAGGGAGCGGCTGTGGTGACCTGCCAGGAGGATCCGGGCCGGGCCGGGCCGGGCAGAACGGAACAGGAAGGTTATGTTCCGGTTAATCGCAGGCGGAGATTGATCCATGTCGCCGGTTTCACAGGCGGAACCGCCATGATCCCTGTACCATGAAGGCACACTGATCGACCAACTCTGCCTGATGCAGAGCTGGCGCGACCGTATGGCGGCCGCGGAGCCCTCTTGAGCGGGCCCCGGTATCTACCGCAGTTCCGCGCAAGAGGACAGCTCTCGGCTGCTCCCGTCACCCCGGGGAGCGCTACCAGGCGGCAGAAAGGCCAGGGCCGTGGCATCCACGGTCGCCACTGAGAAGCGCCCCGGATACGGGCAGCTGCTGCGCACCCCCGGAGCGTGGACCTTCCTGCTCCCCGGCTTCTTCGCACGGCAGCCCTTCGCGATGCTGACCATCGGCATCGTGCTGCTGGTGCAGCACACCACCGGCTCCTACGGCACCGCGGGCGCCGTCGCCGCCGCCACCGGCGTCTCCATGGCGCTGTTCGCGCCGCAGAGCGGCAAGCTCGCGGACCGCTTCGGGCAGCGCGCGGTGCTGATGCCGGGCGTACTGGTGCACGCGGCGTCGGGCGGCGCCCTGACCGCGCTGGCGCTCGCCGACGCACCCCTGTGGGCGCTGTTCGCCGCCGCCGTGCCGACCGGCGCTTCGGTGCCCCAGGTCGGCCCCATGGTGCGGGCCCGCTGGGCGGCCAGGCTGGAGGGCTCTCCGCTGATGTCGACGGCGGCGGCCTTCGAGTCGGTGACGGACGAGTTCACCTTTGTCGTGGGGCCGGTCCTCGCGACCGCCCTGTGCACCGGCGTGCACCCGGCCGCCGGACTGATCGCGGAAGCCGGGCTGACCGTCGTCGGCGGTCTCCTCTTCGCGTCCCAGCGCCGTACCCAGCCCGCCCCGCGCCCCGCCGCCACCGCGTCCGCGCCGCACGCCTCCGCCCTCTCCGTGCCGGGCGTGCGGGTGCTGGCCGTCGCCTTCCTCGGCATCGGCTCGGTCTTCGGCGGCATGCAGGTCTCGCTCACCGCCTTCTCCGAGGAGATCGGCAACCCCGGCGTCAACGGCCTGCTGTACGGGACCTTCGCGGCCGGCAATATGCTCGCCGGCATCGCCTGCGGGGCCATCGCCTGGAAGAGCGGCCCGCGGCGGCGGCTGATCCTGGGCTACGCCGCGCTGACCCTCGCCGCCTCCGGGCTGTGGGCGGTCCACTCGGCGGCGCTGCTCGCCGCGCTCGGCCTGCTGGTCGGACTGTGCATCGCGCCGGCCCTGATCACCGGCTACACGCTCGTCGAGACCCTGGTGCCCGCCTCCGCCCGGACCGAGGCGTTCACCTGGCTGACGGGCGCGGTCGCCCTGGGGCAGGCCTCGGCGGTGACGGTGGCCGGACAGCTCACCGACGCCCATGGCTCCGCGGCCGGGTTCACCGTGCCGCTGATGGGCACAGCCCTCGCTCTGGCCACTCTCGTCACCCTGCGCTCGCGGCTGTCGCCGAAGGCGCGGGGACGGATCGCGGCACGTGGCGTCGGTCACCGCGTGCCCGTGACGGTGGACTGAAGCAGCGGAATAGGTCACTATGGAGTGTCGTTAGCACTCAATGAGTCAGAGTGCCAGGAGGAAGACAAGTGCCGACCTACCAGTACCAGTGCACCGAGTGCGGCGAGGGCCTCGAGGCGGTGCAGAAGTTCACCGATGACGCCCTGACCGTATGCCCCAGCTGCGACGGACGCCTGAAGAAGGTGTTCTCGGCAGTCGGCATCGTCTTCAAGGGCTCCGGCTTCTACCGCAACGACAGCCGCGGCGCTTCGTCCGGCAGCTCCCCCGCCGCGTCGTCGAAGACCGCGTCCGCGTCCTCGTCCTCGTCGGACTCCTCCTCCGCGGGCTCGTCGGCGGCGAAGTCCTCCGACGCGAAGCCGGCCGCGGCGGCGGGCTCCGGCGCCGCCGCCTGACTCACGGCCCTACAGGACCTCCAGGGGCCGCAGGCTCTTCAGGGCCCCGTCGTACACCCTGTACGGCGGGGCCCTCGCCATGTGCGCACAGGCGTGCGGAACGTGCGGCTACTGTGACCGCCATGGCGACGACCAAGACGACCGAGACGGCCGGGGCGACCAACGCGGCCGCGAGCGCGAACACGACCACGGCAGCGGCGGCAGCAGCAGCGGCAGAGACGGCCGAGATCGGTGTGATCGGCGGCTCCGGGTTCTACTCGTTCCTGGACGACGTCACCGAGATCCAGGTGGAGACCCCGTACGGCAGCCCAAGCGACTCCCTCTTCCTCGGCGAGATCGCCGGACGCCGGGTCGCCTTCCTGCCCCGGCACGGGCGGGGCCACCATCTGCCGCCGCACCGCATCAACTACCGGGCCAATCTGTGGGCGCTGCGGTCCGTGGGCGTGCGCCAGGTGCTGGGGCCCTGTGCCGTGGGCGGGCTGCGGCCGGAGTACGGGCCCGGCACACTGCTCGTGCCCGACCAGCTGGTGGACCGCACCAAGGCGCGCGCGCAGACGTACTACGACGGGCTGCCGCTGCCGGACGGCGTCATCCCCAACGTGGTGCATGTGTCGCCTGCCGACCCGTACTGCCCCGAGGGGCGCAGGGCCGCCCTGACGGCGGCACGCGAACAGGACTGGGAGGCCGTCGACGGCGGAACGCTGGTGGTGGTCGAGGGTCCGCGCTTCTCGACGCGGGCCGAATCGCGCTGGCATGCGGCCATGGGCTGGTCGGTGGTGGGCATGACCGGCCACCCCGAGGCGGTGCTCGCCCGGGAGCTGGAGCTCTGCTACACGTCGATCACACTGGTGACGGACCTGGACGCGGGCGCGGAGGCCGGGGAGGGCGTCTCCCACGAGGAGGTGCTGAAGGTGTTCGCCTCCAATGTGGACCGGCTGCGCAAGGTGCTGTTCGAGACGGTGTCCCTGCTGCCGGAGACCGACACCCGGCGGTGCCTGTGCACGCATGCGCTGGACGGGGTGGATCCGGGGATCGCGCTGCCCTGATCCCGTCCCGCGCCCCTCTTGTGGGTGAGGGAGTTATCCACAAGGCCCCGCCTGTCCACAGGCCGCTGCGGGCTTTCGGCGGATGGCGGATCGTGAGGGGCGTTCGGTTCGACGCGCTTCTCACGACGGGCGGTACGGCGATGTCCTTCTCTCCTGCTTCCTCCACTCCTGCTTCCCCCACTCCTGCTTCCTCTGCCTCCTCTATCTCCTCTGCCTCTGCTTCTGCTTCTGCTTCTGCCGGTCCCAATTCGCCTTCCTCGTGTTCGGCGGCGCACCGGCTGCCGCAGTCGGTGCCGGATCCGGTCAGGGTGCCGCTGTTCGCCCCTCTGCGGGTACGGGGCGGGAGGCAGCGGCTGCGCAGGGCGCTGCTCCGCCGCCGGAGGGCGCTGGCAGCCGGGCTCGCGGTGACGGCCGCGGCGCTGGCGGCTTCGAGCGCGCACGGCCTGGAGGGTACGCGGGGCCCGGCCGGGTCGGGCGCGGACGCCAAGGCTGCGGCAGCGGCGGCAGCAGCGGCGCATCCGGCCCGGTCGCCAGTGGAGATGGTGTCGGCGCCGGTGCGGATCGCGGATGCGGCGACGGTCAGGCTGCTGCGGCCGGGCGACCGCGTGGATGTGATCGCCTCGGCGCTCTCCTCCGTGGGGGAGGCGAGCGAGGCGCACATCGTGGCCACGGGGGTCCGGGTGGCCGAGGTGCCACGGCCGCCGGAGCCTTCCACTGCCTCGGCGGCCTCGGCCGCTCTGCCCCCTTCGTCCGACGGCGGCGCGCTCGTCGTGCTGACGGCGCCGCGCCAGGTCGCCGCCAAGCTCGCGGGTGCGGGCGCGACGTCCCGGCTGGCGGTGATCGTGTGCTGACGTCCGCGACGGCCGGGACGCCCAGAACTCGTACTGGCGTATCGTCAGGTCACCTGATCGCGGGGGCCGAGTGGACAGCGCCGCCCCGCACTGCCGTAGGTTTCGCTTTCGCCGGATGCCACCTTGAACACGAAGAAGGGCCCACGCGTGAGCGACAGCAAGAAGAAGCCGAGCGTCCTGGAAGGCTTCAAGGCGTTCCTGATGCGCGGCAATGTGATCGACCTCGCGGTCGCGGTCGTCATCGGCGCCGCGTTCACCAACATCGTGAACACGTTGGTGAAGGGCGTCATCAACCCAGTGGTGGGAGCGCTCGGCACCAAGGATCTGGAGTCCTACAGCTCCTGCCTCAAGGGCCCCTGCGCGGTGGCGGAGGACGGCACGGAGATCGGCATCCGGATCATGTGGGGTTCGGTGCTCGGGGCCACCCTGAGCTTCGTGATCACCGCGGCGGTCGTCTACTTCCTGATGGTGCTGCCGATGGCCAGGTATCTGGCGCGCCGGGCAGAGGCGCAGAAGGCGCGGGAAGGGGTGAAGGAGACCCTGGAGGTGACCGAGCTGGAGGTGCTCAAGGAGATCCGCGACACCCTGGTCGCACAGCGCGGCCCCGGGCAGAGCGTCCCGAGCGGGTCGTCTCCCCAGGGCTGATCGCTCAGAGGTGGTGGGGCGGCTTCTCGTCGAGGAAGCGCGCCAGATCCGCGGCGCTGTCGCCGCTTCCCGGAGTCCGCTCGCCCCACCCACGGTCCGTATCGTCCGCGGACTGCTGGTCCAGCGGATCGTCGAAGATCAGCTTCGGTGTGGAATGGGGATCGGGACTGGTCTTCTGCCGAAGCCGCTCCGCTGCTCGCGGTCCGGGGGCGGGGGCGGTGCTCATACTGCAAGGGTACGGCGAATCGGGCAGTTCAGCCGCCCTTCGGGTGTCCCGGGGCCGCTCACCGCGCCAAAGCGAAGCCGCTCTGCTGTGCTGGACGCATGACGTCCACACCACCCACGGGCGGGCCGTCCGAGCCCGGGGAGCCTTCTGGGCCGTCGCCGTCCGCCTCTGCTCCGCGCGGGCCTTGGCGGAGGATGACAGCCCGCGACCGCGACGAGGCGCACCGCAGCGCGACCCCGCTGGAGCTCTTCTTCGATCTGTGCTTCGTGGTCGCCGTGGCGCAGGCGGGGGTGCAGCTCGTCCACTCCCTGGCCGAGAACCACGCCGGCACGGGCGTCACCGGGTATCTCTTCGTCTTCTTCGGCGTGTGGTGGGCATGGATGAACTTCACCTGGTTCGCCTCTGCCTACGACTGCGACGACGTGCCGTACCGGCTGGCGACGCTGGTCCAGATCTGCGGCGTGCTGATCTACGCGGCGGGTGTGCCGCGCGCCTTCAACGACAACGACTGGACGGTCGCGATCGTCGGATATCTGGTGATGCGCGTCGCGCTGACCGGTCAGTGGCTGCGGGCGGCCGCCTCGGAGCCGCCGGGTCCGGCCCGGCGCACCAATCTGCGGTACGCGATCGGCCTTGTCATCTGCCAGGCGTCCTGGGTGGGGCTGCTGGCGGCGCCGGACGATATGAAGCGCTGGCTGTTCCTGGTGCTGGTGGCGGCCGAGCTGATGGTGCCGGTGATCGCCGAGCGGGACCATGAGACGCCCTGGCACGCCCATCACATCGTCGAGCGCTACGGCCTGTTCACGATCATCGTACTCGGCGAGACGATCACGGCGGCGACGATCGGCGTCCAGTCGGCGCTGGATGAGCATGCCGCCTTCGACGAGCTGCTGCCGATCGCCGCCGGGGGTGTCCTGCTCGTCTTCTCCGCCTGGTGGATCTACTTCGCGGTGCCGGCGCATGAGCGGCTCGTCTCCAACCGTGAGGCGATCCCCTGGGGCTACGGCCACTATCTGATCTTCGCGTCGGCCGCGGCGATCGGCGCGGGGCTGGAGGTGACGGTGGAGCATGCCGTCGGGAAGGCGCATATCTCGGACATGGCGGCGGCCGCGGCCGTCACGATCCCGGCGGCGCTGTTCATGGTGACCGTATGGCTGCTGCACGCACGGCACTTCAAGCGCGGGGCGGCCCAGCAGCTGACGCTGCCGGCGGGCGGACTGGGCGTCCTCGCCTGCACTCTCGCCGGGGAATGGGCGGTGCTGGCGGCGGGGCTGGTCGCGGCGGCGACGGTGGCGGTCGGGGTGACGCTCACCCATCGGGCGGGCAGCAGAGAGATCCTGCGGTTCTGAGCTCCGCAGGCCGTCAGCCGCCACCCGGTCAACCGCCACCCGGTTGCCGCCGCCCGGTCAAGCGCCGTCCCGTCAGGCGCCGCCAGGTCAACCCGCGTGGTACCCATGGGGGTTGTGACGGAGAAGGCTCGGCAGGACGGGGACGAGACGGTGCGGCGTGATGCGCTGACGGATGTGGCGGGGCTGCGGGTCGGTCATGCACGGGTGCCGGGCGAGCGGGCGCTCAGCGGCACGACCGTCGTCCTCGCGCCGGAGGGCGGCGCGGTCGCGGCCGTGGATGTGCGCGGCGGCGGGCCCGGCACCAGGGAGACCGACGCCCTGGACCCCCGCAACCTGGTGCAGCGGGTGGAGGCGGTCGTGCTGACCGGGGGCAGCGCGTTCGGCCTGGATTCCGCCGGCGGGGTGATGGCGTGGCTGGAGGAGCAGGGGCGCGGCGTCCGGGTCGGGCCCGGTCCGGGGCAGGTGGTTCCGGTGGTGCCGGCGGCCTGTGTGTTCGACCTGGGGCGCGGCGGCGACTGGCGGGCGCGCCCGGACGCGGCCACCGGGCGGGCCGCGGTGCGTGCGGCGGCGGCGACGCCGGAGGGGGCAGCGGTCGAGGAGGGGTGCGTGGGCGCCGGGACGGGCGCGCTGGTGGGCCCGCTCAAAGGCGGCGTCGGCACGGCGAGCACCCGGCTGGATTCGGGGGTCACCGTCGCCGCGCTGGTCGTCGCCAATGCTGCGGGGTCGGTGGTCGATCCGGGTACGGGAGCGCTGTACGGACGGCTGGAGGACTATGTCGCGGGCCGCGTCGCGGCGCCCTCCCCCGAGACGCGCGCGGCCGCCGAGCGGACACTCGCAGAGCTGCGGGAGAAGATGGGCCCGCCGCCGCTCAACACCACACTCGCGGTGGTGGCCACGGACGCGGAGCTCACCCGCGCCCAGGCTCAGAAGCTTGCGGGCACGGCGCACGACGGCATCGCGCGCGCCGTGCGCCCCGTGCATCTGCTCCATGACGGCGACACCGTCTTCACTCTGGCGACGGGCGGCGCGGGTCCCCTGGACGCCTCGGACCCGCTGGCGCTCAACGCGCTGCTGGCGGCCGGTGCGTCCTTGGTGACCAGGGCGATCGTACGGGCGGTCCTGGCCGCGGAGTCCGTCGAGGGGCCCGGCGGGACCTTCCCCTCGTACCGCGCGCTGTACGGTCTCGGGCCGCACTCCCCCGGCTCCTCCGACTGACCGGAAAGGTGTGGCAGTTGGCCGGGGGCGCACGGGAACCTCATATGCGCCCCCTTCGTTTTGCCGAACCACAGACGCGTTGTCAGAGCGAGGGGCTACGTTTAGCAATCATCAAGTGACATGTGGCGACGGCCTGGAGACCGACCTTGAACGATCCGCACGAGACAACCGAGAGCCATCTTGAGCGACTTCTGGGTCGGGCGCTCAACTCCTTCGAGCTGCCCGACGCGACCGTCGAGCGGCTTGATTCGGCGCTGGCGCACGCCAGTTCGCTGCACTCCTCGCACCACAGCGCGGCGCTGCACCGCTCGCTGTACCGGCATGCGTATCTCCTCAGCGACGGCAGCTCGCTCACCCTCTGGGAGCTGGTGCACAACACCGGCCGGGATGGCGAGGAGCAGCACGAGCTGTACGAGGTCGAGGCGGAGGCCCGGCTGGCCGCGTCCCGGCTGTCGCCCGCCTCCCCGGCGGACGGGGACCGCGGCCCGCTGGGCGGGTTCGAGGACGACTTCGACGCGGACTTCGAGCTGCTCGCCTCACTGATGGCCACCCCGCCGGCCCCGATGCCCCGGATGTACGTCCCGGACGACTCGGCCGACCATGCGCGCCGGGTCCTGCGCCGCGCGGAGAACGCGGACCGCCCGGGCGAGGAGACGGCCCGGCGGCTGCGGGCGGCCTTCGCCCACCACATCACCCAGGTGTTCGGCCGCCAGTGCCGGGTGGAGGGCAAAGACGCCGGCTTCACGCTCTACGAGCACGGGTTTCTGCTGCTCGACGGCAGCGAGACAAGCCTGTGGGAGGTCGAGCACACGGCGACGCCCGACGGCCGCCATATGTGCGAGGTGTACGGGGACGAGGACAGCGCCCGCGCGGCGATGGAGCACCGCGCGCAGGTGCGCTGACTCTCCCTGGCCTTCGGGGCCAGAAACCCAGCCCCGCCTGGGGCCACCTCCGTGGAGGTACCCCCGGGGGCACCTCCGTGGGGGTACCCCCGGACGGAGTCTGGGGGAGGTAGCTGGGGGAGATTGAGGCGCGGGGGTCCGGGGGCGGAGTCCCGTGGAACGGGGTCTGGGGCGGAGCCCCGGACCCGCCGCGCAGGCGTCTCAGTGCACCAGCGCGGGCGTCTCCTCCCGCTGCTCGCCCAGGCGCTCAGACTGGGCGTCGTCGTCCAGCGCCCCGCCCTCCACATGCTGCTTCGGCCGCGCCGGAAGAGCGAACATCAGCAGGAAGATGGCGGCGAGCACGGCGAGCACCCACCACAGGGAGTTCTGGAACGCCTCCGCGAAGGCCGTGCCGATCTGCCCCGGCAGCAGCCGCTCTTCGTCGATCACCCCGAAGAAGACCACGGAGACCAGCCCGAGGCCCAGCGCATTGCCCATCTGCATAGTGGTGTTGATCAGCCCGGACGCCGAGCCCGAGTGCTCACGCGGCACCTCCGACAGGACCGCGTCCGTCAGCGGGGCGACGATCAGGCCCATGCCCGCGCCCATGACCGTCAGCGGCAGGATCATCTGCCAGGAGTGGATGCCGGTGCCGTACCGTCCGGCTTCCCAGATGTAGAGCAGCAGGCCGGTCGCCATGATGATCGCGCCCGCCTGGAGGACCTTGCGCCCGAAGCGCGGCACCAGCTTCTGCACCGAGACACCGGCGGCCGTGGAGACCGCGAGGGAGAAGGGCACCCCGGTCAGTCCCGCCCGCAGCGGAGTCCAGCCGAGGCCGATCTGCATATACAGCGTCCACACCAGGAAGAAGATCCCGCAGACGATGCCGAAGGTCAGCTGGACGGCGATGCCCGCGGCGAAGCTCTTGACGCGGAACAGCGACAGCTCGACGAGCGGCGAGCCGTCTCGCTTCGTCTTGTACTTCTCGTACACGGCGAACACCGCGAACACCAACAGGCTGCCTGCCATGCACATATGGCCCCACAGCGGCCAGTCCAGCTCCCGCCCGCGCGTCAGCGGGTAGATCAGCATCAGCAGGGCGAGCGTGACCAGGGCGACTCCGATCAGATCGAGCCGCAGCGCCTTGGGGGCGCGGGACTCGCTGATGAACTTGCGGCCCAGGATGATTCCGGCGATGCCCACCGGCAGATTGATCAGGAAGATCGGCCGCCACTCAAGCCCGAAGAGATTCCACTGGGTCAGCAGCGCACCGAGCAGCGGCCCGGAGACCGCGCCAAGGCCGATGATCGCGCCGAACATGCCGAAGACCTTGCCGCGCTCATGCGCCGGGAAGGTCACATGGATGATCGCCAGCACCTGCGGCACCATCATGGCCGCGGTGGCGCCCTGCAGCAGTCTGGAGGCGACGAGCATCTCCGGGTTCGCGGCGAAGCCGCAGAGCGCGGAGGCGAGGGTGAAGCCGGTGATGCCGAGCAGGAAGAGCCGCTTGCGGCCGTAGATGTCACCGAGGCGGCCGCCGGTGATCAGCCCTGCGGCGAAGGCGAGCGCATACCCGGCGGTGATCCACTGGATCGCGCCGAACGACGCGCCGAGATCCCGTTCGATGCTGGGGATCGCGATATTGACGATGGTGACGTCGACCAGGTCCATAAAGGCCGCGGTCATGACGACGGCGAGAGCGATCCAGCGTCGCCGGTCCGCCGCGGAGGACCCAGAAGACCCAGCGGACGCGGAGGACCCAGCGGATGCGGAGGACTCAGCGGATGCGGAGGACTCAGCGGATATGGAGTCCGCGGCTGGGCCTTGAGCTGCTGCTGTGGAGGAGGGCTGTGAACTCATGGTCATGAAGATAGAAGGGATATAGGTCAGATCGCGGCCTATATATCGGGCATTCTCAGAGCCATGACGGACACACCGGCACGACTGCTCAATCTGCTGTCTCTCCTCCAGACCCCGCGCGAGTGGCCCGGCAGCGAGCTTGCCGAGCGGCTGGGCGTCAGCCCGCGCACCATCCGGCGGGACATCGACCGGCTGCGCGACCTCGGCTATCCCGTCGAGGCGACGAAGGGCGCGGTCGGCGGCTACCGGCTGGTGGCCGGCGCCGCCATGCCGCCCCTCCTCCTCGACGACGAGGAGGCGGTCGCCATCGCGGTGGGCCTGCGGGCGGGCGCGGGGCACGCCATCGAGGGCATCGAGGAAGCCTCCGTACGTGCGCTGGCCAAACTGGAGCAGGTGCTCCCGTCGCGGCTGCGCCACCGGGTCGCCACGCTCCAGGCCGCGACGATCCCGCTCACCCGCGGCGACGGCGCGACCGTCGACCCGCATACCCTCACCGTCATCGCGGGCACGGTCACCGCGCGCGAGCGGCTGCGCTTCGGCTACCGGGCCGGCGACGGCGCGCAGACCAAACGCCAGGTCGAGCCGTACCGGCTGGTGTCGACGGGGAGGCGCTGGTACCTGGTCGCCTACGACCTCGGCCGGGACGACTGGCGGGCCTTCCGGGTCGACCGGGTCTTCGAGCCGTTCGCCACCGGGGCCCGCTTCACCCCGCGCGAGGCCCCCGTGGGCGACGCGGCGGAGCTGCTGAGCCACAGCATGTCCCGGATGCAGCCGGAGCACGAGATCGATGTGACCTTCCGGGCCCCGGCCGCGTATGTGGCGGCACGGCTGCCGGACAGTCTGGGCCGGCCCGAGGACGCGACCGGCGACGGCGGAACCGGGGCCGGAACCGGCGGGCAGAGCTGCCGGTTGCGCGCCCGGTCGGCGGACTCGCTGGAGTGGGTGGCGCTTCGCCTCGCCATGACCGACTGCGAGTTCACCGTCCACGGCCCGGAACGTCTGGCGGAGTACGCGCGCCGGCTGGGCGGGCGGCTCACGCGGGCGGGGGCGGCCGCGTAGGGCGGTGCGCAGCGGAAACACCGCCCCGCTGCGCACCGAGGGCATAAAGGACCCCGGCACGGGGGGGGAAGGTGCCGGGGTCCGCTCAGGTGGGTCCGCAGGGGCGGACGCCAGACGTCACGCCGCCGCGTCAAACCCCGTGTCCCGCGCCAGCTTCTTCAGCTCCAGCAGCGCGTGCTTCTCGATCTGGCGGATCCTCTCCCGCGTCAGACCATGCTCCTTGCCGACCTCCGTCAGCGTCCGCTCACGGCCGTCCTCGATGCCGTACCGCATACGGATGATCGAGGCCGTCCGGTGGTCGAGCCGGCCGATCAGGTCCTCCAGCCCCTCGCTGCGCAGCAGCGACAGCACGGACTGCTCCGGCGAGATCGCCGAGGTGTCCTCCAGCAGATCGCCGAACTGCGTCTCGCCCGCGTCGTCCACCGACATATTGAGGCTGACCGGATCGCGGGCCCAGTCCAGCACATCGGTGATCCGCTCGGCGGTGGAGCCCAGCTCGTCCGCTATCTCCACGGCTTCCGGTTCCCGGCCGTGCTCCCGGTTGAACTCCCGCTGGACACGGCGGATACGGCCGAGCTCCTCCACCAGATGGACGGGGAGCCGGATCGTGCGGGACTGGTCCGCGATGGAGCGGGTGATCGCCTGGCGGATCCACCAGGTGGCATACGTGGAGAACTTGAAGCCCTTGGTGTAGTCGAACTTCTCCACCGCGCGGACCAGACCGGCGTTGCCCTCCTGGATCAGGTCGAGCAGCGGCAGCCCGCTGCGCGGATAGCGGCGGGCGACCGCCACCACCAGACGGAGGTTGGACCGGATGAAGACGTCCTTGGCACGCTCGCCCTCGGCAACCAGCGCCTGAAGCTCTTCGCGCGTCGCGCCGCCGGCGTCGGACTCGACCTCTCCGTCGAGGATCTGCCGGGCATACACACCGGCTTCGATGATCTGGGAAAGCTCGACCTCTTTGGCGGCGTCGAGCAACGGCGTACGCGCGATCTCGTCGAGGTACATGCCGACCAGGTCGCGGTCGGCGATCTCCCCGCCCACTGCGCGAACGCTGCTTGCCCGGTCGGCCCCGGCCTCGGCGGACTCGGACTGACGGCGGGCGACGGCACGGGTTGCCATGCGTGCTCCCTTGCTCTGTAGGTCGCGACACCCTTCGGGTGCCCTGCATCCGATGGAAACAACGACTGGAATCCGGACAGAATTCCCATGCGATGCATTGATTTTCGCGATCATGCAGTACCCTGTGCCGCCACCAGGGGAGGACACATGGCGCAGGACCGCGCGGAAGTGCAGGTCAGGGCGGGCACGGAGACCGACCTCGAAGCACTCGTCGAGCTCTACAACCACTACGTGAGCGAGACGGCCGTCACATTCGACACGGTCCCTCTCACCCCCGAGCAGCGCCGCCCGTGGCTGCACTCCCACCCTGAAGACGGCCCGCACCGCCTTCTGGTTGCTCAGGATGTCCGGTCTGGGCGGATTCTCGGCTATGCCGCCAGCAGCCCGCTGAGCCCCAAGCCCGCCTACGCCACCTCCGTGGAGGTCTCCGTCTACTGCGCGCCCGACACGGCAGGCCGGGGTGTGGGCACGCGGCTGTACGAGGCGCTGTTCCAGGCTCTGGAGGGCGAGGACGTCCATCGCGCCTACGCCGGGATCGCCCAGCCGAACGAGGCGTCGACCCGGCTGCACACCCGCTTCGGGTTCAAGGAGGCCGGGCGGTACGGCGAGGTGGGGCGGAAGTTCGGCGCGTACTGGGATGTCGTCTGGTACGAGAAGGAGCTCCGCCCCCGCGAGCCGGGCGGGCCCGGCTCGCCCAGCGCCCCGGCACCCGACCGGGGACTCTGACCCGGGACGTCGGCCCCGGACTCCGACCCCAGACTTTGACTCCGCATTGTTAAACCTTCAAGAACAGCCTCGTACAGTGGGCATATGAACACCGCACCCCGCTGGCTGAGCGATGAAGAGCAGCGCGTCTGGCGCGCGTACCTCCATGCCACCACCCTTCTCGAGGACCATCTCGACCGTCAGCTCCAGCGTGATGCGGGCATGCCGCATATCTACTACGGACTGCTGGTCCAGCTCTCCGAGGCGCCGCGCCGCAGGCGTCGGATGACCGAGCTGGCCATCGAGGCCAAGATCACCCGGTCCCGGCTCTCGCATGCGATCGCCCGGCTGGAGAAGAACGGCTGGGTACGGCGTGAGGACTGCCCCTCCGACAAGCGCGGCCAGTACGCCCTGCTGACGGACGAGGGCATGGAGGTCCTGGAGCGTGCCGCTCCCGGGCATGTGGACGCGGTGCGGCAGGCGATGTTCGACCGGCTCACCCCCGAGCAGACGGCCCAGCTCGGCGAGATCATGCGGGTGCTGGCGGAGGGCCTGCAGCCGCAGGACCCGACGGCCGATCTGCCCTGGCTGCGCTGACGGACGCCGAAGGGAAGCCTGAGGACGCGGGCGGGGGCCCCGCCCGGTCACACCCGGGCGGGGCCCCGCCGCATTCCGTATGCGCCTCAGCATGCGCCTCAGCGCACAATGCGCCTCAGTGCGCGGCGACCGGCACCGGGACCTCGTCCTGCTCGACGCCGTCCGCGGCCGCTGCGCCCTCCCCGCCCTGCCGTCCGGTGTTGATCAGCGCGAAGGCGATGGCCGCGGAGAGCACCAGAATGCCCACGGCCCACCAGATGGCGGTTGAGAAGCCGTGCACCATGCCCTGGAGCTCCAGCAGCCGCGCGTCCGTCGCCCCCGCCGCGTGCGAGGCGATATACGAGGTCGTGGCCGAGGCGGCGATGGTGTTCAGCAGCGCCGTGCCGATGGCCCCGCCCACCTGCTGCGAGGTGTTCACCATCGCGGAGGCGACGCCTGCGTCCGACGGCTTGACTCCATGTGTGGCCAGCGACATCGCCGGCATGAAGGCCGTACCCATGCCCAGGCCGAGGAGCAGCTGCGCGGGCAGGATCAGCCCGGCGTACGAGGAGCCGATCTCCAGCTGGGTCAGCATCAGCATGCCGAGGGACGCGGCCAGGAAGCCGGGCCCCATGAGCAGCCGCGGCGGGACGCGGGTCATCAGCCGGGCGCCGATCTGCGTCGAGCCCACGATCATGCCCGCGATCATCGGCAGGAAGGCGAAGCCCGTCGCCACCGGGGAGTAGCCCTTCACGACCTGGAGGTAGAAGGTCAGGAAGAGGAAGAGCCCGAACATCGCGATGATGGCGAGGCCCAGCGACAGATAGACGCCGCCGCGGTTGCGTTCGGCCAGCACGCGCAGCGGCAGCAGCGGCGACTTGACCACGGCCTCGGTGGCGACGAAGCCGGCGAGCAGCACGACGGAGGCGATGAACATCGCGATGGTCACGCCGTCCGTCCAGCCAGAGGATTCGGCGCGGGTGAAGCCGTACACCAGGGCCACCAGGCCGAGGGTGGACAGCACGACGCCGGGGATGTCGAGGGACGAGCGGTTACGCGCCCCGGCGGGCTCACGGATGACGAAGTACGCGCCGACGGCCGCGACCACCGCGAAGGGGATGTTGACGAAGAAAGTCCAGCGCCAGTTCAGATACTCGGTGAGGAAGCCGCCGAGAATCAGACCGACGGCCCCGCCGCCGCCCGCGATCGCACCGTAGATGCCGAAGGCCTTGGCGCGCTCCTTGGCGTCGGTGAACGTCACCGCGAGCAGGGAGAGCGCGGCAGGCGCGAGCAGCGCGCCGAAAACGCCCTGGAGGGCTCGGGCCCCGAGCATCATCGCCTCGCCGGTGGCCGCGCCGCCGAGCGCCGAGGCGGCGGCGAAGCCGAGCAAGCCCACGACGAAGGTGCGCTTACGGCCCCACAGGTCGGCGACGCGGCCGCCGAAGAGCAGCAGACCGCCGAAGGCGAGGGCGTAGGCGGTGATGACCCACTGGCGGTTGGCGTCGGAGATGCCCAGGTCATGCTGGGCGGTGGGGAGCGCGATGTTCACGATCGTCGCGTCGAGCACCACCATCAGCTGGGCGAGCGCGATGAAGACCAGTGCCTTCCACCGGCTGGGATCGGGAAGAGAAACGTCGGGCCGGGATATGTCGGGGCGGGATATGTCGGGCGCTTTCGGCATGAGTGTGGCCACCTAGGGATCGGAAAGGACACAAAAAGGGTGCTAACCCTGTGACAGATAAGGAAGTTGGGAAGTTTGAGGAAGGTCAGGCACTAGGGGTCCTGAGTTACACGATGGCTCCCTGACGCCGCACAGGAAAGCGAATAAAAGGGTCAGTGGCTCACGAGGTGCTCCGCAGATCGGCCAACGTCGCGGCGACGCCGGGAAGTTCGGAGCGGGCGGGCGCTTCGAGGCCGTCCACGAAGAGCTGGAGATGGCGGTGGACGAAGCGGTCCATGTTCGGGCAGGCGGTGCCCGGCAGGGGCCTGGTGAGCTGGGACAGCGCCACCATCAGATCGCCGACGGCGACGTCGCCGCGCATCCGGCCCGCGGACTGGGCGCGTTCGACGAGGCTCTGTACGGCCGCTTCAAGCCGCTCCCGCCCGGCGTCCAGATCGGGGTGAGCGGTGTCGAAGGCCCCGGAGAGCATCGGACAGAGCGCGCCGATGCGCTCGTCGGCCGCCGTGTGCACAAAGCGCCGTACGGCGGCGAAGGGGTCGGCCTCCTCCGCTGTCGCCGCCTCCGCCTGCCGGGAGACGCGGTCCAGCACGGCGACGACGACGTCGAGGATGAGGGCGGCGCGGTCGGGGAAGTGCCGGTAGAGGGTGGCGTTGCCGACTCCGGCGCGGCGGGCGATCTCATCGAGCGGCACGTCGGGACCGTGTTCGACGAACATCTCGCGTGCGGCGGCGACGATCCGCTCCCGGTTGCGCAGGGCGTCGGCCCGTGGGCGGGGGATGCGACGCGCGGACGTCTGGCCTCCGGACTCCCGGCGCCCGGACGCGCCGCCGGCGGACATGCCGCCGGCCCCCGCGGACCCGGCGACCCCGGCGGCCCCCGCGGCCTCGGCGGACCCTGCGGACCCCGCAACCCCCGCGACCCCGGCGGACCCCGCAACCCCGGCGGACCCGGCCGCCGTGCCGGACTTCACGGCTCCCATGCGTTCCCACGCCCCTCGCTGCGATACGAACCGGGGACCAGCTCCCCGCTTCTTGCGGACACGGGTGTAAACGGGGAAACGATCCCCGGTTATTTCCCGCGATTGATGTGACCTGAGTCACTCGACTGGCGGAGCCCGCTCCGAACCCCACGATCGGCCCACCCGGCGCGCGCCCCGCCGTCCCCCCGCCGAGGCTGAGCCCACGGAGCGCAGCCAGGGCCGGCCGGCTGCCGCGGACCCGAAGGCGGACGTATGCAGCACAGACGCCACCGGATACGCAGATCCCACAGCAGCCCCGCTGCCCGCGGCAGCCACACAGCTCGCCGCAGCCCCGCAGACCGCCACAGCCCCGCAGACCGCCGCCGCACCAGGCGGCACCGCGCACTCGCCGGCCTCGCCGCCCTCACCCTGGCCGCCCTCACCACGGCGAGCGCCACCCTCCCCGCCACCACCCGCGGCGTCTCCGCCGGTCCGGTCGCCGACCGGGACGCCGCAGGTCTCGGACCGTGCCGCCTCCCGTCCGCGATCGGGGTGCAGATGTCGGAAGGGCTGCCCACCCCACCCGGCTACTCCCGCTCCACAGGCGAGGTCCGCGCCCTCAATCTGATGATCGACTTCCCGGACGCGGTCGGCGTGGGCAGCGCGCTCGACCGGCTCGCGGAATTCTTCCCGCAGACCTCCGACTGGTTCTCCACCAGCTCATACGGGCGGCTCAGCTATCGGCCGGACGCCCCGGTCGCAGACTGGCTGCGGATGCCCGCGCCGTTCGCGTCGTACGGGATAGAGCGCGGCTCCCCCTACGAGCCGGGGTACCGCAGGCTGGTCGAGGACATCGTCGCCACGGCCGACCGCCATGTGGACTTCAGCGTATACGACCTGGTCAACATACTGGTGACCCCGAACGCCGGCCCCTCGGCGCTGGACACCGTGCTGTCCGTGACCTTCTCCGGCAACCACGAGGCCCCGACCGCCGACGGGGTGCCGCTCGCCAACACGTCCTTCGTCTACAGCCGCCAGGACGACGGCTCGGGGTCGTACGCGGAGACCGGCTACCGGGTTCTGCCCCATGAGAACGGGCATGTCTTCGGCCTGCCCGACCTCTACACCGCGGAGGGCGGGGGCGCGGTCGGCCACTGGGACATCATGTCCGAGGACTGGGGGGCCAACAACGATCTGCTGGGCTGGCACAAGTGGAAGCTGGGCTGGCTGGACAGCGACCAGATCAGCTGTGCGGCCGCCCCCGGCTCCACCGAGCACACGCTGACGCCGCTTGCCCTCGCGGGCGGGCCCAAGCTGGCGGTCGTGCCGCTGGACGAGACCTCGGGGTACGCGGTGGAGGTGCGCACCCGGGCGGGAAACGACGAGGCGGTGTGCGAGCCGGGGGTGCTGATCTACCGCGTACGGTCCGATGTGGACACCGGGCAGGGGCCGGTGACGGTGTCCGACAGCAGGCGCGACAGCGGAGGCTGCACCCGGCGGCCCAATGTGCACGCGGAGCTGTCCGACGCCCCGTACCGGCCGGGCGAGTTCTTCCTGGACGAGGAGCACGGGGTGCGGATCTCCGTGCTGGAGGAGCTCGAAGGGGACCGGGCCGGGGCCTACCGGGTGCGCATCACCCGCTCCTGACCTCCAGAGCCTCTCCGATCTCCGGAGCCTCTCCGGCCGCGGCGAACAGCCCGCGCAGCTCCCCCTTGAGGACCTTCCCCGTCGGATTGCGCGGCAGCTCCGCCCGCTGCATCCGCACATGGACGGGCACCTTGAAGGCGGCGAGACCCCGGGCGGCATGCGCCCGCAGATCATCGGCGGTGACCGCGGCGGCCTCCGGCCGCAGCCGGACGACGGCGGCGACCTCCTCGCCGAGGACCGGGTGCGGCACGCCGAGGACGGCGGCGTCGAGGACAGCGGGGTGGTCGTGAAGGGCGGACTCGACCTCGGCGCAGTACACGTTCTCGCCGCCGCGCACCACCATGTCCTTGATCCGGTCGACGACGGTGACCCGGCCCTCCCGCAGCACGGCGAGGTCCCCGGTCCTGAACCAGCCGTCCGGCGTGAACGCCCGGGCCGTCGCCTCCTCGTCACGCCAGTAGCCGCGCACCAGCGACTGGCCGCGCAGATGCAGTTCGCCGGTCTCGCCGTCGGGCAGTTCGCGGCCGTCCCGCCCGACGATCCGCGCCTCGACTGCGGGCGCGGGGCGTCCGGCCCCGGCCGGGTCGGATCGGTAGGCGTCGCCGAAGTTCGCCAGGACGCCCCCGCCGGTCTCGGTCAGCCCGTAGCCGTTGCGGGGTTCGACGCGGCGGCCGTGGCGCTCGGTCAGCCGCCCTACGAGCGTGGCGGGCGGCGCGGCCCCGCCGGTGCCGAGGTTGGTGAGCGTGTCCAGCCCGTGACCGGCCCGCTCGGCGGCGTCCAGCAGCTGGAGCGCGGTGGTGGGGACGCCCGCGTAGTGGGTCACCCGGCAGCGGTCGATCAGTGCGAGGGCCTGCTCGGCGTCCCACTTGCGCATGAGCACCAGGCTGCCGCCGGCCGCCATCGTCGAATACAGCGTGGTGAAGGCGGCCGCATGGAAGAACGGGAACGTCATCAGCACCACCGGCGCGGGCCCCTGCCCCGGGACCGCGCCCCGGGCGAGCGCGGACGCGGCGGCGAAGTACCGCGGATGGACGGCGGCCCCGGCCTGGGCGAACTGGGTGGCGACGGCGCCCTTGGGCCGCCCGGTGGTCCCGGAGGTGTACATGATCGTGGCGTCATCCTCGGGCCGCACCTCGACGGCGGGCGGGGCGACGGGCAGCTCCGGGCACGGCTCCGCATACAGTTCCACGCCCTCGCCCCCGTACTCCTTCCCGTACTCCTCTCCGGGACCTTCCGGGTGGAACACGACGACCAGCGTCCCCCGCCTCCGGCTCCAGGCGGCGATCCGCGGATACCGCTCCCCGTCCACGAGCAGCACCCCCGGCTCGCAGTCGTCCAGGGCGTACGCCATCTCGTCCTCGGTCCACCACGCGTTGAGCGGCACGGCGACGAGCCCCGCCAACTGGGCGGCCCAGAAGGCGATCTGCCACTCGGGGTGATTGCGCATCGCGACGACGGCCCGCTCACCTGGCCGCAGCCCGTGCACCTCGACGAGCCGCCGCGCAAGCGCGGAGGCGGCCGTGAAGAACTCCCGGTAGCCATAGCTCCGCCCGGCCCCGACCAGAAACGGCCGCTCCCCGAAGGCCCACACCCCCTCGACGAACTCCCGCAGCGTCCGCGGCCCCGCGGCGTACTCCAGCGCGCCGCTCTCCCCACGCACCACGGCGAACGGCGCCCCGTCCGCCACCAGCCCCTCCTCGCCCACGGCCGCCTGCTCCCTCCACCCCGGCGCTAAGCGCCCGCTCACATCCCGGCGACGCTATGCGGACCCCACCCCTCCGTCAAGCGCCGCCGAAAACGGATAAGCCGACAGCCCCCACCACCCCACCCGCTACACTGTCCGCGGCGGATCAGCCCATGGGCGACGCCGCCCCGCCTCCGTAGCTCAGGGGATAGAGCACGGCTCTCCTAAAGCCGGTGTCGCAGGTTCGAATCCTGCCGGGGGCACCAAAGCAGACACATTCGAACCCTCGGCACCCCGCAAGGGGGCCGAGGGTACAGACGACAAGCCTCCAGCGGCGTTCAACGCCCTGGGGGCTTTCTCATGGGCGCGGGCTTTGAGCGCCCGCTCCAGGGCCTCTGTCAGCGCAGCCCCGCCGCCCTCTGGGTCCTGCCGGATCGCTTGCCCGGCGCTACGTACACCCTCGTCCAGCAGCACCGCGAACGGCTCGGCGTAGGCATGCTGCACCTCGCCCTCCTCATCGATCATGAGGTGCGTGAAGAACGCCTGGTTGAAGAGCCGTCGCACCTGCGGCGGAGCTGTCAGGTACGCCGTTTGGCAGTCCCGGGTCAGGTCGAGCGCCGCAGCCAGGTTCGCTTCGATCTTCTCGGTCTCGGCCATGGACGCATTGAGCCGTTCCTCCACAGTCGCCAGTCGGCTCCCGAGCCGCTGCTGTTCGGTAGCGATGAGCTCCATCGGCACGGCGCCGCTGTAGATCGCCTCGACCAGCTTCTGCCGTTGTGCGGTGAGCTTGAACTTCTCACTCTTCAGCAGACGACGCTCTCGCTCGGCGTCCTCGCGACGAGAGGCGAGCGCCTGACGTACGCCTTCCTCCAGCGCATCGCGCAGCCCTGACTCAAGCTGCACAGTTGCCCAGTAGTTCTCGACCAACCTCTCGACCTTGCCGACGAGCAGTGCCTTGCGTGTGCAGGCGGTGATCTTCTGGTGGCGCCCCAGACACACGAAGTACGGGTAGGTCGTGCCGTGACGGTTCTTGGCCATGGTGATGATCAGCCGGCTGCCGCAGGTACCGCAGAACACACTCGACTTGAGGTAGTGCCGGTGTTCGCGCTGCTTCTCGCCGACCAGGTGGGAGGCGAGGACGTCCTGCACCTTCTGCCAGGTGACCGGGTCAATGAGCGGCTGGTGCCTGCCCTGGTGGGCAACGCCCCGGTAGACGACCTCGCCCTTGTAGTAGGGGTTGGTCAGGATGTTGTGCAGGATGTTCGGCCGCACCGGTCGAGCGGCGAGCTTGGGTGTCCGCCTGGTGGTGAGTCCCCGTAGCTCCAGCTCTTCGGCCATGGACCGCAGCGTCCACTCGCCGGTAGCGAAGGCCACGAAGGCCCACGTGATCAGCTCGGCCCGTTCCGGGTCGGGCTCGACAGTGCGCTCCTCGCGCCCCTCAAGCGTGAAACGTCCAATGTTGCGGTAGCCGAGCGGCGCCCGTCCGGGCGTACCGCCGCCCTTGGCCTTCTGCGACATGCCCTTGTGTACTTCGGTGGCCAGGTTGCGGGAGTAGAACTCGGCGATGGACGACATGATGCCGTGCAGCAGCATGCCCGATGGCGTCTCGTCGATGTTCTCGGTCGCCGACACCAGGGTCGCCCCGGCCTTCTTGATGGCCATGGTGATCTCGATGTCGTCGACCCGATTCCTTGCCAACCGGTCGATCTTGTGGACGAGGACGTAGTCGACTTGGTTTTCTGCCAGATACTTCAGCATCCGCTGAAGGTCGGGACGGTCAGCGGACTTGGCCGACTCCCCGGCGTCCACGAACTCGGTGACGATAACCGCACCGAGACTTTCCGCCTTGCGGCGCAGCGCCTCACGCTGCGCAGGGATAGAGAATCCCTCGGCCTGGCCACCCTTTTGCGCCTGTTCTTTGGTCGAGACGCGAAGATAGGCAACGGCCGTCTTCGCTGGGTCGGCACTGGCTGTCATTGTGTAGTTCCTGTCCATGCTGCCCCTTTCTCTTGCTCTTGGTTATGTTTGTTGTGGGGGTAGGTCTTGTTAGGCGCCGTCGTTTTCTGACGCCGCTCGATGCACACGTTCCTCCACCTCCCGAATCACCGATTCAGGCAGATGGCCGTAGCACTTCCGCAGATGAGCCCGGATGCACGGCACGCCACATGCTGTGGTCTGTCCGGCCTCGGCAAGCATGTCCACAAGGGGTATCTCCAGGGCGCTGGCCAGGGACGACAGTGTGCCGATCTCGGGCTGGCGGGCATGGCCCGACTCCAGGCGCAACACCACTGCCGGATCAATCCCGGCCCGTCGCGCCAATTCGCGAACACCCCACTCCTTGCTCTTACGAAGTCGCTTTACATATTCCCCTAAACCCCTTGCCTGCTCTTCCGTCATTATTCTCGGCCTCCGTTAATTTGCCGTCCTATTTTACCTCCGTTACCCCTAAATTCCCAGGGTAATTCCATGACTACACTCCGGAGTTCCCATGTTTCGGCGATAGCAACAGCAAGGAATTAAAGATGTCCTCCTCCTGATTCACGCCCCGCCTTGCGATCCATCGTTGCCAGCGTTCGTGATCGTGTCCCGAAACTGCTCCTCGGTAATCGCCCGGAAAAGTTCACGTTGCAAGCCCCGCTCACCATCCAACGCCGCAGCAATGACCCGCTTCCGCCGCTCATCCGGCACCACCCACAGCACCGCCGGAAACAAACCAAACTCCGCTTGATGCGCCCCGCTCATCGCGTACCGCTGGTACACCCCGGCTTTCCGCACCACTACGCCCGGATGTTCGGTCGCACGGTCCACCTCAATAAACCAGTGATCCTCAAAATCTCCGCTCGCGGTGATGGCGAATAGATCCGGCTTCAGCCACGACCGGGCACCATGCGGGGCAAGGAACGAGCGCCAGCAGGCCGGTTCCGGCTCCAAGGTCATCAGCTCCACCGCGCCCCGACGGTCAAGCTCTCGGAGCTGGACAGCCGCCTCGGCCACGGCCAACGTGTGATCCACGAACAACGCCGAAGGCTCGATGTATCGTCGCCGCTTCTCCTCGCCATGTAGCACTCTCAGCAGCCGCTCACCCGTGGCGCCGAGCTGCCAGACGATCCCCGACGATCCAGCGCGTACACCTCCGATGCGCCGCTTCAGCCGGGCCACCAAGCCGCGCGCCTCCAATCGGCTGAGCACGCGCATCGTCGCCACGCTCGCGGCGGCCTCGGTCGCGTGTCGCTTGCCCTCAAATGTTGGTTGGTCGTGGGTGAAGTGCAGTCGCCTCAGTAGCTCGGTGGTCAACAGTCGAAGTTCGCGCAGCGAATCCAGCACGGCCCGGTCACGGTCGGACAGGTGTGTCAGCAGGTCGGCGACTCGTTCCCTAGGCATGACGGCCTCCGACCAGGTGGCCGCCGTCCGGGATGCGGGATGGACAACCAGACGGGCAGTCAGTCCCATCCCGAACAACCGATGAAGGCCGGTATGACCTGGGGGAACCGTTGCGCTCGCTCGACGCGAAGACATGGGCGAGGAGTCGGCCGAAGACACGGGGAGGTATTGGCGGATGCGTGCAGACCGGACGCCTCATGACCGCCCTCCTCGGCGTCGCCGCCTACGGCCGATCTGTGGCGTCGGTGTGGGCGTTGGCGATGTTGGCGTTGGTGCTGGGGTGTTCACGGGTCGGGTCGGGGTCGCGTGGTTGCGGTGTACCGCAGCCCGCATCGCCGCTACATCGGCCGTGGCGGGTGGTGGCGGCAGTGTCTTGACCAACGCCCAGCCGGAGGGTGCACCGTCGGCTACGAGGTTGGCGTAGGCGTAGAAGCGCGGCAGAGCCATGAAGTCCTCGGGCTCCAGCTCCGGCGCCAGCCTGGCCGTGTCGCGCGCGTCGTCGTACTCGGTGGCGAACACGAGCTTGGAACGGGCGTTGCTGTCCACGGCACTGCGCAGCGCGGGCGGGAACTGTTCCCGGAACTGCGCGGCCAGGAACCACCCCACGCCCAGCGAGCGCGACACCGCCAGCGCATCGGCAAGTGACACCGGCAAGTTGAGGAACCGCGGCGCCTCATCGACGTAGACCACGCCCGGCCGCCGCACAGAACCGGGCTCGTTTGCCCGCTCCTGAGTGGCCTGCCAGACCTCCGCGATGACGAGGCTGCCGAGCAGCCCGGCCGTTCCTGGGCCGATGAGTCCCTCATTGAGCGGGCAAAGAACGACCTTGTTGTCCCTGAAGACGTTGCGCAGTCGGAAGCCCGCGCCACGCTGATCGAGCATCCGCACCACCGCCGGCCGCAGCAAGAATTGCCGCAATTTGTTCATTCCCGGAGCGATTGCCGCAGCCTGCGCGCCGGGGGACTGTCCCTCGTACCAGGCCCAGAACCCGGCCAGGGCAACGTCGCCGCGTACCTGGCCAATGCGCGAGCGTCGGAACTCGGTGTCGCTGAACAGCCGGGGCAGATCCACCAAGGTCGCGGGCGCGTCCGGGCTGCTGGTGCGCGCCAGCGTGCGCAAGCCTGCCGAGAAAATGTCTGCCGTACGAGCGCCCCACCCTTGGGCGAACACCGCCTCGAAGACGGCCAGGATGCCGTCGACCACCACATCGGGGTCTCGGCCGACGTCCAGGGGGTTGAAGCCGACCGGGTGTTCATCGGCGGCGTTCAGCTCCACCACGTCGCGCACCCGGTACTCGGGCAGGCGGGCGAGGATGTCGTCGATGAGTTGCTGTTTTGGATCAAGCACCACGACCGGCCGACGGGCCTCGATGTCCGCCAAGATGAGATGCAGCAGCGCCGTGGTCTTCCCAGAACCTGACGGCCCGTACGCGACTCCGTGGTAAGTCTGGTCCTTCGGCGAGATACCCAAGCGGCGGTCGTCACCAGGCGCGGCACTGCGTGCGAAGACACGGGGTCCGTCGTGGACATTGGCCGCTGCCCGCAGCGGAAGGGGATGCAGCGGCGGCAGTCCGGGAAGGTCATCCTCGCCGAGCGGCCAGCCCAGGAGGCCCACGAGCTCGGACACTCCAAGGCCGAACGGCCACCGCCACGGGCGACGACCCACGTTCAGCCGGGCAACCGAGTCACGTACCAACTCCAGCCGCACGCCGGTTCCTTGGGCTATCTTCAACGAGGTGAGCAGCGAGGTCATGAACCAGCTCCGCCGCTCCCGTTCCGGGCTGGCAACGCCGAGCCTGATGGTCAACGCCCGTCCGGGCTGTTCGGCGCGCTCGCGCAGCCGGTTGCGAATCTCCATGCTGGCCGGGCGTACTCCCGAGGTCAGCAGGTGCAGCAGAGGTGTCTCCGGATCGGCGACCTCCTTGGGCACACTGCGCGGCCTACGGCGAGGGCCGAGTACGAACTGCACGGCCATCGCCTCGCCGTTGCCCAGCGGGGCGGCCAAGGCCGACAGCAGTGCGCGCGTCGTCACCTCGGCTGCATCGGTACGCAGCGGCAGAGAAGGGGGCCGCAACCGCACGCGTGCGGCCATGGTGACCGTGACACGTTGTTCAGCCGCGCCCAGCGGCGTCAACACGGTGCCCGGCAGCAGATCCGTGAACAGCCGGCCTACTCGTGGCAGGTCGACGGGACGAGCGCCGAGCAGGTGGCGCACCCCGTGCGCGTCAGCCCGCACCTCCAGCACGACCGGCGCCCGCATGGGCTCCACTACCAGCCGTGTCACGAAAGCTGCGACCGCCGCCTCGGTAAGCGGACGGCGAAAATGCAGCCGGGCGAACGCCACTACCTCATTCGCGTTGTTCGCCACCCGTGCCACCTCCTTGCGTATCCGGCTCTTGCGCGTTCGGCTGGTCAACCTCCTGGCCGGCGTTGTGCTGCTCCTGGGCCTGACGCTCGGCCTCGGCCTGAGCCAAACTCAGGAGTGCACGACCCAATTTGTTTAGGTCAGGGGGGTCTCTGCGTATCCCGCGCACCACCAAACGCCGTTCGCGCTTGTCGCGCGGGCTCTTGTTGTTCCTCTTTCGTTTTCCCATGTACTCGCCTCCTTCCTGTTTCGGTTGCTGCTGGGTGTTGACGATCGTCAACACCTCGCTTTTTCCACTAATTAGATATTTCCCACCACTCGTCAAGCGAAGTTGTCCATTCCACAACGCTCTACCTCTGGTGTTCGAGCGAGCGGTGGATCACCAGCGGGAGCGCCGCCAGCGGACAAACTCCACCGCACCCCAGGTGATTCCTGCAATCCCGAATGCCGCAATAATCCAGGGCAGAATGGTCCGCAGCAGATCGACCGCTACGGTCAGCGCCAGCGCCGTTCCGAGTACCAGCAAGCCGACTTGGAACAACCACTGGAACGGATTCTTGAACGGGCTCATACCGCCGTTGTTCATGGCGCGTCACCTCGCTTGCTGGTCGCTGGGGACCGGATAGCCCGGGATGCTGATGTCGGCCTCGACCTCGTTGCCCCAGATGCACCACTGCCGGTTACTCGGCGGACGACGCCGGGCAAACAGCTCCAGGTAGGGGCCGGCGGAGATCCGCTCTATGACCGCGTACTGCTCGTCGGGCTTCCTTGAGTGTTCCTGCACGGGCGCATTGATCCACGTCGGCTGGCTGCGGAACCGTACCGGCGCGTTACCCCGAGTAGCGAACAGCAGGTGCTCAGTCGCGTTGCGGAGCGTGTGCCCTAGGCCCAGCCGGAACTTGATCCAGGTCAGCGGCGCCCGCACGGTGAAACCCCACGCTTCGGCTACTTCGTAGCCGTCACGCAGCGTGTTGTTGGTCACCCACAACCACAGGTGTGCGTCGTCCTCGGCCAAGTCCCGTACGGGCAAGGCTTCGATCCCCTCCCGGGACATGAGCGAGTAGTGCCGCTCGGCGCCTTTTCCGCCAGTTTGGTTCGTCGACCACGGAGGGTCGGCCAGGATGGTCCGGAACTTCTTCGGAACATCACCCGACGTCCGATACCGTTCCTCTTCGTTGTTATTCACGTACTTCTTTCTCCTTTCTGTTACCGGCTCACTTGTCTTTGGGTTGAGCCGGGATACGCGCTTGACTGTGACAAAGCGCGCAAGTCTTGGAAACCGTTGGTTCGCTTGAAGGTTCGGGCGAACATTCGCCCGAAGACACGGGCGCCGTCCTCCGTCGGCATCTCTGGTCGGCACCCACAGCACGCAGCGAAGAAATGCGTTGTGGAATGAGCAACGAGCCGGGCTAGCGCTGTTCCTTATGCACGTAGCTGCCGGGTCGGTGCGTCACCAGGCTGGCGAACAGAGCACGCGCCACCGCGCCCGGAGGGTCGTCGCGCTGGATAGGCGTCACGGTGATGGATTCCGCGAAGGCGTCTTCCGCGACGTAGCCACCGAGCACTACGGCATGAACCGCGCCGGGGAATTCGGCCAGTTCGGTCAATGCGGCAGACGGATGGGCGTCCAAAAGCATGAAGTCCGACAGCACCACGACCGTGGCCTCGTGCTTGGGATGCGCCTCGGCCAGCGCGACCGCCTGGCGCAGGCTGGGAAGGAGGCAACTGCTCCCCGCGCCGTCCGGCGGGATCTGCAACCCGGCCCGCAACCGCTCCATGTTCCCGTTGCTGATCGTCAGCGGCGGCACATCGCCACTCGTCGGGGAGTCGAAGTGCAGTACCGCCCCCAGTTCGTGAGGCGCGACCTTCTTACGGGCCACGGCAGCGAAGGCGTACTCCACCTCCCCATACCGGGCTGACACAGGGTCGGAACCCACCGCCGGGCCAACCACCGACCCGGAGTTGTCGAAGATAGAGATGAGCAGTGTCGGGACGGGCGATGGACGTCCGGCAGCCCCGAGCCGAAACTCCTTCGACGACGGCCGATACTGCGTGCGGGCCGGCGCGCGGCCGAGCAGTGACACCGGAACCATCCGAGACGGCAACAGGATCACCGCACATCACCGTTGACATGCTCGAAGTGCTGCCGGTCGCGCCGACCGACCACGTGGCCCTCGGCGGGGAAGCCGTGTCCGAGTACCTGGGGGTTATTGCGTTGGACGCGCCAGTTCAGGGCCTCCATCCGCCAGGCCGCCGCCTGTCCGCGCAGCACCGACTCCGTCTGTACCGACCGGGCCGCTTCCTCGGCCTCGGCCCGCTGCTTCACGGCCGACGAGGCGGCAAGCTTCTGGTACCGCGCCTCGGCCCGCCGGGCACGCCTTTCCTTGGCGTACACCAGGTCGCTTACCTCGTCCCCGGCTGAGAAGCCGAGCAGGAAGGAACCGGCGGCTGTCGCTGCTGCCAGACACCCGAACGTCAGCCCAGCCGCGGCGCCTTCGGTAATTCCTCGCAGGACGTACACCCCCGAGGCCGCCAGCAGCACCACGCCCAGCGATACGACCCCGACCAGCCCCACCAGCCCGAGGCCCTTGTCCGTGTCGCCGGAGAACAACCGGATGTAGCGGCGCTCGTCGTCACTCAGCGAGTTCGCGTCGCGCTGCCGCATCCGGGCCATTCGCAGGTACTTGATTTCGAGCCCCACCAGGCCCGCGCAACCGGCAGCGACGCCGGACGCCAGCGCCTGACCAAAGGCGATGTAGGGAACATCGCCCCAGCTCACCGCCGAGGCCCATACGCCGGCCATGTCCCCGAGCACCAAGATCAGCCAGCACACCCAGTACCGGAGTTTTCCTCCCGGTTCGCGCCGTGTGTGGGGCGAAAGCACCCGCGCGGCGTGCAGGTAGTCCTCACGCGCCTGCCGAAGCTCTTCCTCCTGGCCGACGAGCAGGATTTGAACCCCAGCAGCCGCACCGTCCAGGCCACGAGCCTGCGTGCGCAGCGGACGGCCCTGTTCCTCGCCCTCGGCTGACCACAACACCTCTTGCTCGCGTGCCAGCGCCGCGTACTCGCGCTCGCTGTACGCTTCGCCGATGTTGCCCGGCCTGGCCAGTGCCGCGATCTCATCCAGCCGGGGCAGAGAGATCGCGTCCGCTTCTTCCGTCCACGTCTCGGCAGGCTCACCCGAGGCAGCCAACTCCTTCGCCACGCCTACCGCCCCACCGCATAGTCGGTGACTGACGTGCACTCGTCAGCCTTCGTACGCTTACACAGGGAGTCGAAGTAGGCGACCAGGCCCTCGACCACCGCCGACTTGGGCGGCTTACCGGCCACGTTGCCCAGGCCCGCGAAGATCACGGACGCACCGGATAGCTTCGGCACCGAGGCCTTCTCGGCCAGGGCAGCGGCCTTCTCCGGGCTCAGCGGCTCCTTGTAGAAGTTGACACCGCCAACCGTCTGGAAGCCGTCCGTGAAGATGACCACGTGGAGCCGGTAGTCCTCACCGAGCTGGTCGTGCCACTCACCGGCAAGACGGAGCTGCGAGGTGATATCCGAGCCGCCGCTCGGCAGTTCGGCGACAGCGGCGTCGTAGCCGCCCCGGATCTGCGTCATCGTCTTGTCGACCAGCTCCGGCACGCGCCGCAGGCGGCTGTTGGTTGTCGCACCATGTGGCTTGAGCGTGTCGTCGAACAGTTCGACCGCCCCAGCGCTCGACGGGCCGAAGATCTCCACCCGCAGCCGACCGCCACACACCGCGGTTTCTCTGGCGATTTCCTCGACGCCATCCAGCCGCTTCGACTTGATGGCTTCACTGTCGCTTG
This sequence comes from Streptomyces sp. PR69, assembly GCF_026420845.1. Classification (GTDB taxonomy): domain Bacteria; phylum Actinomycetota; class Actinomycetes; order Streptomycetales; family Streptomycetaceae; genus Streptomyces. The sequence goes on from NZ_JAOWCB010000013.1 coordinate 84,414, forward strand.
AACCGGTGCCGTCGAGCCGCACCATGGTCGCGGGCGGCTTCGCCTCGCACGTAGACGCGATGCGCCGAAGCTCGTCCAGTCCGCCGGGCGGCGGGGCGTCGTTGATGAGCCCGCAGCCGGTGACCGTCGCCGCCACAGCAGTCGCAACCGTCAAGGCCAGCGAGCCGGGAACGGGCCAACGCACCTGCGCCGGCCCCTTCTTGGATTCCATGAAGTACCTCCTCAAGAGGATTGGTTGAGGGATTGAGAAGCGGCCGGGCACGAGCGCCCGGCCGCAGAGGGAAGTCACCAGCGCCGGTTTTCGGGGCTGGTCAGAGGGATGAGATCGACCGCATCCAGCTCGGCGTGTAGTCGTGCACGGCTACGTTCCTGAGCCGCCTTACGGCCGGCCTCGGTTCGCTCGATGAATGCCACCAGCGACATGTAGGTCATGGCGAGGTGGTAGGTCAGGTTCGACGTCTCCATTACCGCTCACCGCCCTTGCCATCGCGCTGCTCGTGATCCCGAATGGCCTTGTACGCCTCGCCCAAGTGGTGACCCACCGGGTTGTCCCGGCGGTTCAGTTGCCACTGACGAATGCGGCCGAGGTAGTAGACCGCTATTACGGCGATGATGAGTTCCATCGTCTTTGCGTCCTTCTTGCTTGCGTTCGGCCGTGAGCATGAGTCTCCGGCCTACAGGTGTTTACATAGCGCCTATCTGCGACACGGCTCGCCATGCGTGGCGATTGAGGAACCGTGCTGCTTTGCGGCGATGAGGCAAGCCAATCGGAGGAGGCCATGTCCGTACCAGGGCGTTGTGCATACAGGTTTGCGGATGCCCCTGTCCGTAGACCCTCGTACACGGACAAACGATCTTGACGGCAAGATCGTTTTGCGTTTTAATAAATGTCAAACATGCCAGAAGGAGCGCCACGTCCAGAAATTGAAAGAACGCCCGAAGGGCGCTTCTTCAACGTGGATGCCATGAGTAATGAGCAGATCGTGATCCTGTGGCGGAGCCTTGCTGGGGCTGCCTATGAGTTAGCCGACAAATTGCATTATGGGGAGACGCACAGCCAGGGGCTATCACAGGCCAATTTAGATGCGTGCGATGATTTATGGCAGACGCTCGTCAGGGAGATGCATTACGTAGCTGAACGTGACCCCGAGCGTATTAGGGCGCTTGTAGAGAGCTCCGTCCAGAGCCAGGAAAGCCTAGATAGGGAACTAGTAGCACGAGTTTCTCCAAGTCTAATCAATCATGACTACGAGTTCACACGAGACGTCATGGTGTTCTTGAACACCACCGGTGATCGCGCTCCTGAGGGTCCCGCAACTGGTGTCTGGTCTGAAATTGCTGGGCACTGCACGGGAATACTCATGCGTGATCACCTGGCACCAGAGCAGATCGCAGACTTCAACGCTCACCTCACTGCTCACGGGGAGTGGCACGAGATCGATCCAGCCCCGCCCGGCGTGGAGTACTGGGCCTGCTAGCGAGGCGCCGCCGATCTGGGCCATACTGCGTACGTGAGCGTGATCGATGGGCGTGATGAGGAAGCAGTAAAAAAGGATCTTGCATGGGAGCTGGGCGACATCGCCGAGCGACGCCGCCATGAAACATTTAATGACCCCAATAGGCGGGACGACGACGGAAGGTCGGATGTCAAGAGACTCTCCATTACCGCAGAAATCGTAGAAAGGCTAGAGACTGAGAAATGGAGGAAGGACCCATCAGGCGCACTAAGTCTGGTCGTGAGCAAAGCAATCGACTTGCTGCCGGGTAATCCTGATGATCCGGATGATGTAGTACCCGCCTCCTCAATTACCTATCGCAGAGCAGCGGAGATTCTGTTTGGATTCGTTGAGGTGCAACCCAAAGACGGGAGCGACCGTCGTGCTGTATATAAAGATTATGTAGCCGCAGTTAAAATTGAGGCAGATTTCGACGGAAAGAACTTCACGCGGGACTTCTCTAGGGTTGTACGAGTCGAACTCGCGGCTACGATGCTGAAGATGTGGGACGCGTCGTTGACGCGAACAGAAGAGGAAGAATCCTCAGATAAAATCGCAGGCGCCAGCACTACTGATCACCGATCTATCCCCGTGAAGCGGCACTATTTGACATACGAGGAGTTTAGTGCGAACCCGCAATTGTCACCGCCCGTCCACGATCTGATTGATAAAGCCGAAGCGGCTTACGGATACGGAGACTGGTACGGCTCCTACCGCTTCTACGTTGATGCCCATCAGATCTTGAAGGCAGCGCCCCAAGACAAGGAAATTCTCCTTCGCGTTCTCTCTGGTCGCTATAAGGCGGCACTCTTCGCGGGCTCACATAGCCTGCGGGATGACATGGGAATACCCAGTCTCTTTGACCTTAACAGCGAGATGGAGATGGAGCTGGGGTTCGGGTTTCGCAGCCTGCCCTCCGATCCGTTGTTGATGGCTCGTCTCTTGCATGCCCGTATGCGCCATCGCCTTCATCCCCTCCGGAATAATCAAGAACAACTCGAAGGCTTCAACGAAATCTGGGAGCATGTTCTGCATTGCTACGCCCAATCCGGAGCGCGGCAAGAGCACGATGAAGCATCGTTCGAGTTCGCCTGCTTTTACGCGTTGACGGATCGCCAACAGTCGACGCAGATGATGGCTACCTTGGCCAAAAGAACTGAGGACGAAGCCGTCCGGTGGCGATGTCATCTGACCAGTGTGAAGCTGCTATTGATGAACGAGGCTAACCCTGTGCCAGACGTAAACAAGGTGTTTGCCCTCGCTGATCACTTCTTCTCTCATGGGTACCATTTTTGGGCAGCGGAATCTTTCGCGTTTGCGTGGGTTATGGGCTCAATGGTGCAGGTTCCTGCGTATAGGATGGATGCAGCACTTGAGTCCGCCATGCAGGGGTTTCGCGCCATCCGTAGAGAAGGGCGTCTGTCTGACCTGCAGACGATTCCCTGGCGTAGACACAAAGAACCGATGCAAGTGACATCGGCTCTCTTGGGTTATTGATTCTTTACGGAAGGAGGTAGTGACACTACAGAACCCTTAACCCCTCCAACACTCTCTCAAGCAATGCGGTGCTCGCAGCTTCGAACACCACACCCCGAGGAGGCCGCGTCCCCTGCGGAACCCGCCGCTCAAGACGCGGCCTATCGCCAAAAGGGCCACGCGGAGCAGGCGCCTTCCCGATGACCAACTCCGCCCATACGACCTTGCCTCCCGCCGGCGGATGAGCGACGCCCCATCGCTGGGCCAACGCCTCGACGAGCACCAGGCCCCGGCCGCCCTCGGCGTCGTCACCCGCGTCCTTCCTGACCGGCTCCTCCACGCTGCGATCCCACACCTCGATGAACAGCCGCGTGTCCACGACGCGGAGTTGCAGCGCGACCAGGTGTTCCGCCTGGATGTCGTGCAGCTTCACCGCCGGATCAGCAATGCCCGTTGCCTCCACGGCGTTGGTGACCAGCTCGCTCACCACCAGCTCACCATCTGCAACGTGCTCCGACAGGCCGAGGTACGTCAAGTGATGACGTACGAACATCCGTGCAACCCCGGCGGCGGTGCCCACCGCTGCCAGGCGGAGCGAGGAGACATACAGCCAACCCGGTGCAGGCCTTCGCCGCTCGTGTGAGCCGTTGCTGTTGAAGTGCTCGCTACTCACGGCCCGCCTCCTGCTCAGAAGCGGTCGTCTCGTCGAGCGGCTCGACCAACCAGAGCTGGCCGCCAATCTCGCGTTCGACCTCGTCCTTCATGATCTCCGCCAAGACCGGGATCTGGTGGAGGTGCTCCGGCGAGGGCATGACCACGTGGACCACGTTCTTCGCGCGGCTGTGAGCCACAACCTCCGCCCAGGCTTTCAGCTGCTGCCACTGGGCTTCGACGAACACATCTGCGAGAACAAATCCGTTCTCCTGTGCGAAGCTCGCCATGTCGCGCTGAAGACGCAGCACATCGTCGATCCCCATGCCGGGCAGTACGCGAAGATAGCCGTAGGCAAGCCGGGCTGAAGTGGGTGGCATAACATCGGCTCCTTGCCCCGTCGGCCAGACGGGTAGAAAAGCGGGGGCAATTGAGCCTGTTGGCCGCCGGTAGGCGGGCCAACTACAGCCACGCATACGCCGGTATACGTCCGGCGTATTGCCACCCACCGGCCCCATATGGCAATACGCTGGGTAGCGCACAAGCAGGGGCAACCAGGGCGGGAGTACCGGCGGTATGGCACCACAGCAACCAGGCCGCTACTGTCAGTGCGGTACGCGGCTGGCCAGGGACAACGCCGGAGATCGCTGCGGGGCCTGCGCCCGCCAGGAGCGGAAGTCAGCCGGCCAACCGCCCGATCTCCCCGCCGAGTTCTGGCAGCACCCCCGGATGCGCGAGGCCCTGGACAGCTGGCACTTCGGCCAAGTGCTCTACGCCTACCGCACCCACCCTCACCACGAGCGCCCCATCTCCCAAGGAGCCGTTGCCAACTGGCTCGGCGTGACCCAGGCGCAGCTCAGCCGCATCGAGAACGGCCCAGCCCCGCAAGACCTCTCCAAGCTCATGCAGTGGGCGCATAGTCTCCGAATCCCGGCCGACCTACTGTGGTTCAAGCTGCCGGGCAGCCAGCACCAGTTCGCCGTTCCCGCGAATCCGCAGGAAGAGCCCGATCACCAGAAAGCAGAGCAGTCGCCCCAGACCCAGGGTTCGACGCTGCTTCCGGTCGTCGTCAACGGACAACCCGTCTTCGTACCGCTCGACGCCTCCACGCTGGCGACCAGCGGCCTCGGCAGCCTGTCGGCGATCCCAGCCGACAGCACCACGAGCGCAGAACGCGAGGCCATGAGTCCGCTCCACCGTAGAACCCTGCTCAGCGGCATCGCCGCTGCAGCCCTGCCCGGTCTAGGCTTGGAAGAGCTCCAGCGCGTCGCCAGCGCCCTGGAAGATTCCCGCCGCTACCTCGATGGCCCCGTCGTCGACTATTTCCGCGCCCAGCTCGAGAACGCCAAGCGCGACGACGGCGCCCTCGGGCCCAAGAAGACCTTGCCGGTCGTCCTCGGGCTGCTCGGCGCCATCGAACAGAACGCCCGCGACGTGAAGCCCAAGGCTCGCCGCGAGCTGCTGTCCGTCGGTGCCGACGGAGCCGAGTTCGCCGGATGGCTGTACCGCGATATCCACCAGCCCGGACAGGCCGGCTTCTGGTACGACCGCGCCATGGAGTGGGCTCAAGAAGCCGACGACAGTGCCATGCAGGGATATGTCCTGCTCAAGAAGTCCCAGATGGCCTACGACGACCGCGACGCCCTTCGGGTGCTCACCCTGGCCCAAGCAGCTCGTCACGAGCGGTGGCAGCTCCCGCAGCGCGTCCACGCCGAGGTCACTCAGCAAGAAGCCCTCGGCCTGGCCATGACCGGCGAACCCCTGGACGCCGTCAAGCAGAAGCTCGACGAGTCGCGCAGCCTGCTGATCAACGTGCCCAGTGACGACCCGAACCCGCTGGGCGCCTACTTCGCCGAGGACACCCTCATGCTCCGCAACGCTGTCACGTACACCGAGGCGGGCAAGCCGGGCATGGCCGTGGAGCTGTTCGGCGAGGCGATCACCTCCGGAACGCTGTCACGGCGTGATAAGGGGTTCTTCAATGCGCGGCGAGCTGCTGCCGTGGCGCTCTGCGGCGAGCCCGACGAGGCCGCCCAGCTTGGCCAGGCCTCCGCCGAAGTAGCCCACACCATGAAGTCGGAGCGGACCCTGCGTGTCCTCTCCGAGGTGCTGCACACCTTGGATCGCTGGAGTAGCCGGCCTGCGGTACGAGACTTCCGCGAAGCTCTGCGAGCTTCGTGACGTGCAGGGCGACATCGTTAGCCTTCCGGCGACTGCCCCTCCTGGTTCTCGACGATCACGCGCATGGGGCGATTTGGATTGGGGAGCTTCTTCTCAATCTTCTCAATCGCCTTGCGGACGTAGTGAAGGTTGCCCTCGGGAGCGTCACGGGTCTCCCTGAAGTCGGAGAGGTCAATCTCGTAGGTCATCGGGGGGAGCGGTCCGTGCGGCCCCTCCGCTTCTACCGTGATGGTGTGGAGTTGAGAGATGTCGTCCTTGACGATCTGGTGACCGACGCCGATGAACCAGACGAGCTTGTGGCCGGGACCAAGAGACTTGATGCCGTTGCGAAGGCGTCGTTGGGCAGCGTCTCCCTTCGAGGAGGGATCGCTCGGAAGTGGAGGCTCGATCGTGGCGCGGATGTTGTTCGCGAAGGTCGGCCCGGAGTTGCCGAGGATGAGGTTGAACGCTGTCCCCTGCGCAGCGTCGGCGCGTACGTCCAGCCAGACGTACGGTTGGGCCGCATCTTCTGCGATCTTGCGTTGGAGGTCGGTCTGCGCCACCGCCGCATCGGCCGCCCTCTGTTGGAGCCTCGTCTGATCCCTCTGAATCGCCGTTTGATCCTTGGCGGCGTTGGCGGCCCGCCTGGTGTAAAAGGTGGAGACCAAGGAGACGATGGCTGCGGCAACAGCGGCTCCTGCGGCAGCGATCGCGGCGAGCGTTTCGGGCTTCATGCCCTCATGATCTCAGTGGGTTCAGGTAGAGCCCACCTGTTTAGCGTTACTTCGTCACCCACTCCGCCACCGTCCGAATCACGAACGCCTGCCACTCTTGGCTCTGGGGGTTGAGGTACTGCGGGTCATCGTGGAGGGCGAAACCGTGCTGTGCTCCCTCGATCTCAACCAGTTGGCATGGCGCCCGGAACCGGGAGACGGCCGACTTCGACGACTCGAACGGCACGAGTGTGTCCCCGGTGCCGTGCACGATGAGCGTCGGAGCCTCGACATTGCCGAGCGATTCATGGGGCCGCAGCCAGAACACCTCGTTGAAGATGGGTCGCCCGTGCTTGAGGGTCGGCGTGAACTGGATGAAGCCCTCCGACGCCAACTGCTGTGCTGCCTCGTCCTGGAGGTAGTCGTTCTCCCAGAAGGGCCGGCTGTCGATGGTGCGCTTCTTGTAGTCGAGCTGGGGGTTGAAGAGCACCAAGCGCGAGACCTCGTCCGGGCGTTGGGCTGCGTAGTACGCACAGATCCCGCCGCCGAAGCTGGCCCCGAGCAACGTGACCTCCGCGGCCCTGGTTACCTCGCGGACGTACGCCAGCATGACCCGAATGTCGTTGAGGATGGCCGACAGGGTGAGTTCTTCCTGACGACCCTCGCTCTGGCCGTGCCCGCGGAGGTCGAAGCGCAGTGAAGCCACACCAGCCTCAGCCAACCCGGCAGCCAACCGCGTGAAGAAGCCGCCTTCCTCGCGGGTGACGCCTCCACCGTGGACGAGCACCACAGCTCGGGAAGTTGGTTGCTCCGGCGTGACCAAGGTGCCCGCCAGGTGGAGACCGTCGAGGGTGCGGACTGTCACGTCAGTTGTCGGCATGCTATGAGAGTAGTGACTAGATGCAGCCGCCGACAGATGACGACCACGGTGCGAGAAGAGAATAGTCCAGCCTGAAGGCGAAGCGTCTCTTACCTTGCTCTATTAGAGGCATACGTTCATAATCTGCCAGAAAGGTAGGAGTTACCACATGGTTGATGAGTCCCAAGTTTCGCCGAAGAACGCTCAATCTCAAGGTGCTGAGCTTGACCTGGATCTGTCTGTCTTGACGTGGATGGAAGAAGTGGCTGGCACCAATCTATTGGCCTACCTTATGAATTCCGATGCAGACTCCATCCGCAGGCTCATCTCGGGCACCTTCGCTCTATCCCAACCGCAGGGTCAAAATGTGCGAGAGTTTGAAGGGCTACGTAATCTAGTTTCGCAACAATTTGGCCAGCATCCTCCTGAAAGCGTGATGGGTGCGGTCCTGACTCAAGTACGCGATGACGGGAGGTCAGTTGCCCATTCTTTGCATCTCCAGGCTGCTGGCTCTGAGGAGATCCCTGCTAGTGAAGACGAGATTGAACGAGCCTTGGTTGCCCTAGCGCTCGATATATACCCCGCCTTCTTGTTGCCTCCTGAACCCGATCCATTGCCGATGATGCCATTTCACACTCCTTTTGTTGTAGCGGGGCTGCTGCATCGCCACCCTCAAACCAAAAGCTTCCTGAACGCAGCACTGCAAGATTCTGTGCTGAAGAAGGTGTTCACGAGCGAGAATGAGGGTACTGGTCGTGTGGCTTATGTGTACACGAATGCTGGGCGCGGCGTTACCGTACAGTTGGTGATGCTGCCTGACATGTTGCTTAACGCAGCCTGGCGGCACGTTCAGGGCGCTGAGATTGATCCGGTATCTTTCGCCAAGGCAGCTCTCGAGGAGTTGCGTCTCGTCAGGGCTGTATTCGCGGGCAAGACTTGTACCATTACAGCCCGAGTGGCGTTCACAGGTGTCTTGCTGCCGGAAGGTGAGAAGTTCGAGATCGACAAGGGAGTTGTCCGCGCTGCAACCGACTTGGATCGGCAATACGCACCAGAATCCCTGCGAGCGAAACTTAGTGGCACCGACGCGTCAGGTACTTCCACAGTTATCAACTATGACGGTGACGTACTGCTGGAGTACAAGTACCCGTACAAGGTCAAAGCGCAAGCGCTCTCGACAGAAGATGTGGACTCCCAATGGCCGAGCGAAATGTTGCCGTCCAGGGACTTTCAGACCGTGGCAACTCGACTGCGTTTTAGTCTCATGCTCGCGGTGGACCGTGATTCAAGAGCGCAGCTCGTACAGACATGGACCCACTTTGACGACCCACTAGGCTATAGCGTTTCCTGGAATGATCCTCGCCAAGGAACCGCCATTATGCCGATTCAACTAACAAGTGAAGAAGTGGCAAGTTGGTGCGACTGGTACGGTCGTCTCAATGCTGAGCCCGTGGCAAAGATCGACCTTGCTCTCACTCGTATCCTGCGGGCTATTGCCGAGCGCCGTGAACCGTCCGATGTTCTCATTGATTCTGTGATTGCATGGGAGAGTCTATTTGGCACGAAAGAGGGAGAGCCGACATTCCGAGTAACCTCATGCATAGCGAAGTTGCTGGCTGACTCCGTCGAGGAACGTATCGCTCTTCGGACTCGACTCGGAAAGATCTATGCCCTTCGTAGCAAAGTAGTCCACGGCAATAGCAATCTCAAGACTGAAGATTACCCACTCTGTCAAGAAGCATTGGATTTCGGTATCCGTGTCGTCAAGATCCTTGTGGCTGATCGGACGGATATTCTTGAACTCCCAGACGGTGCCGCACGAAGCGCAAGGCTACTACTCGGGGATTAACGGTTAATATTGCCATTTCGGGGAAAGCTTGCGAGGAGTCCTGCATTCTCGTGCCACTGCTTTTACGGACTAAGATTCCGGTGCCTTCAAGCCCCGTACTAGCTCGCCTGGATCGACACCCAACGCCTCGGCCAACTTCAGAATGTTGTGAAGACTGACGTTGCGCTGCCCCCGCTCGACCTGCCCGATGAACGTCCAGTGCATACCACTGTCGTCGGCAAGGCGCTCCTGGCTCTTGCCGAGCTCGTTCCTGCGGGCGCGCACCCGGGCCCCAAAGGTCTGGGCAGCGTCTGAGATGGGCTGTTTTGCCATGACAGGCCCAACTACATATGTCCCATGCCTCAAGATCCAGAGACGATGTATCCCAACTATCTACGTCCCATGACTATGTGTCCTATGCTGCCTCTCAAGCAGCCCCCAGGACGCGGAGGAGGTGAGGGTCATGCTGTTCGTCAACGGCAGCGGCGGCAGTGGCGGCACGGGCCGCTAAGCCCGTACTGCACAGCCCAGAAGACCCCGATTCGCACCAGCGCGGCTCGGGGTCTTCGCATGCGCAGCATTGCCCTGAGCTGCATGTTTGTTACAATTGATCTTGTATGTCGAGCACGCTCACGCGCCTCTACCAAACCAAACTCGCACTTCTCGCGACCGTCGTCACGGTGGTTGGTATCGCGCTGATGCTTCTCGCCCACTGGGCGAGCGGCAGTACCGCCGGCGCCTGGCTTGAGAACCTCCCCGTGATGGAGGTCGGCTCGGCCCTCTTCACGACCGGCCTCATCGCCATCTTCTTCGAGTACATCGACCAGGCCGACGCCGAAGCCCGAGCCAACCAGCGCCTCCGCAAGGTGCTGTCCGAGGAAGCGCCTGCCATCCGCGACGCCGTGGTCGACGGCTTCGCCTTCGCGCCCGAGTCCCTGACCAACGTGGCCTCCAAGCAGACCCTCGACCGCATCGTCGAGAACACCTTGAGCATCCGGCTCGGTGACAAGGAGCTGGCCGCCGATGCGTACCAAGACCTCCGGGAACAGATCATCGGCGCCCGGCAACGTTGGGAAGACGCCCACGTGGCCGTAGCGCTCACGCCCTGGGCCAAGGGGCCGGCGGAAGGCCGAGGCGCGATGTTCGTCGCCACCATCCGTTGGGAGTACCGCTTCCTACCTTCGAGCCCGGTGCTCCGCTTCTCCTGTGTCTCCGACCTGGATGTGTACCGGGAGCTACTTGCCGACCCAACCTCCGCAGCAGAGTGGTACTTCCCACCCGTCGACGACCTCGACGCCACGTCGCCCGAAGTCTTCGAACTCGTGGAGCTGACCGTCAACGGCAAGCAGCAGAAGATCCGGCGCAGCGTCCGCAAGGAAGGCCAGGTCTTCACCTGCAACCTGGGCAGCGAGGTGAAGACCGACGAGGTCGTCACCGTCTCGTACACCTACCGCGTGTTGGTACAGCAGCACGGGCACGTCCTACACCTTGACCTCGCCCAGCCGACCAAGGACTTCCGAGCTGAACTCTGGTACGGCGATTGCGGTATCCGCTACATGAACGTCTTGGACTACCTCTCCGGTCCACGCCAACCGCGGCACACCCACCTCTCAGCGTCGGACCCATCACCGAGCGTCGAAGTCGCTTACGAGGGCTGGACGTTCCCCAAGGGCGGTGTGGCGTTCGTGTGGGTGCTGGAGCGGGAGATGCAGGAGGGAAGTGCGTCGAGCAGACAGAAGAAACCGGTAGTTCGCAAGGCTCGAGAGCGTTAGGTTCTTGGACCAGCAGAGAAGGGTGTGATGATGGACTTCACGGACCAACTGGCCAGGGTCGATAGAGCCGAGTGCTTGGGGGCAGGCTTGGCTTCTGCGATACAAAGCTGGTCAGCGTCCGGCCCATGGAGCGGGGAGGCCAGCATTGCTCCTGATCGACTGAGTTGGGAGCTACGGCTTCGAGTCCACCAAGAGCCACCCCTGGGCGCCTGGAGTCTTCAGTTCGGTGAAGCAGCCCACCACCTGCGAGCAGCCCTCGACAACCTCGCCGTAGCTATCGCCGTTCAGTCTGGGGTTACACGGAGAGCAACACTCAAGAACATTTACTTCCCCATCTGTCGTACGGAAGCTGAGTGGGCGAATACTCAGAGCAAGATCGCGTCACTGCCGCAGGAATATCGGGATGCCATCGAGCAAATACAGCCTTTCCAGCGTCTCGAATCCGGTCAGACCATTAATGACGATCCATTGCCGATCCTCAGTTCACTGGACAATCACGACAAGCACCACCTGCAAGTTAAGCCTGTGATGCAGCCTCGTTCTCTTAGCCACGCACCGGCTGTTGAGTTTGAGACTGAAGAGGGGGCTGCGGCAAGCGTTCCTCCCGACATCGAAATATCCGCTCCCTCGTTTATGGACGGAGAGGTACTGCTTCGGCAACGCACTAAGGGAAGAATTTCAAAAGTGAGAGGTGGGTACAGCTTTCATGCTGTCGTTCAGGTCTCTCTCACTGATGGGCGCGAGTTTGGGGTCACGCAGATTCTAGCTGAGGTGTGTCGATACACGCGGCTCGTGATAAGTTACATCGCAGCTGTTGAGTAGTATTTGCGGGACCATGCGCGTTTACCGTAGGGCAACGTATGCCCCAACAGGCAGTTCTATTCGCTGACGGATTTGCCTCGACGGCCACCCCGGCCGGCGCCACCACCCTCCGGCTTCTCTTCCGCGGCGCTGGCCGTAGCTCCCAAGACCTTCTGAATGGCACTACGTCGCTCCTGGAGTCGGCGTTCCTCTTCCTCGATGCCGGCCATGGCCTTTTCGCGGACCTCTTCATCGGCAAGCTTGTTGTCGACCCAGGCTGTGAGAGCTTCCACACCAACCTCGTTAACCGATTGCTCGGTAATTCCTCGGAGTCCCTCAACCTGTTCCCGTAAAGCTGGATCAATGCGAACCGCGAAAACTACTGGCTTACGTTCTTCCTCCCCTCCCGGTACCTGCGGCTGCATGCCTGGTTGTTGTTCGCCCATGTTTGATTCCCTCCCTGTCGTGCGGTAACTAATAATGGTTCTATTTATAACGCAACTGGCAGGGGGATTCAATGCACACGTCAGAAGGGGGGATCGTAAGTGACGTCCGTCTCCGGCCATGCCGCACTCGGTAGCGGAAGATTAGTGACCACGAACAGGTTCAGGATGTCCTCACGATCCATGAACATGATCTGGCTGCGCTTCGAGGCATCAAGCTTGTTGCCCAGCCAGTTGCGCGCCGCCTTCGTAATCTCACCGCCAGCGACAATGAATGCATGGTCCACGAGGACGCGCTTGCCGATCTCGGGATCGAAAATCTCGTGACCAAGCATCATGAGCGCCTGGTTAAGAATCTCAGCTACATTGGCATTACTCGTCTTCGTCACTCCCGACGAGTCGAGCTTGCCTTTCTTCGCCTGAATGCCGAAGTACAAGACATGTTGCGTCGGCAAGGTGTATCGCATCCATACGTCCTTGCCGTACTCCAACGCCTTGTCTTTGTGGCCAGCGGCCGTGATTCGGTGGAACCCAAGTTGCCGGAAGAGCGGAAGCAGGACTTCCTCGATCAGCTCGTCCTCGGAACAAGTATCCAGGTATGCGAGAAGCTGCTCGCGTCGTTCAAGCTCAGCCGCCGAGAAGGGGCGGTGTGGATTGGGCGCAGGCGTGGCGACGGTGTTCGTAGCAACATGGCGCAGATAGCACTTCTTGTCTGGCGCGTAGAACGCCTCGAAGCCTTCCCGGGCCAGCGATGCATTGAGCTGACCCAACGCACCTTGTCGTTTTTCGTCCTCGTTGCGTGCGTCAGCCGGATCCATGAGCCTGTCGACGACGCGAGCGAACGTGTCGGGCGGGGTGTTGGCGTTTGGTTGCGGCTCCGAGAGGATCTTCTCCAGGGTGTCAGCTACCCAGTACTGACGGGTTGAGCCGTCGTGCGCATAGTCAGTCTCGATGTCGGAGAAGAACTCAGTCAGAAAACTGCTACTGCGGTAGACGAAGAAGCTTTCCTCGGCAAGGAAGTTACCGCAGATCATATCTGCGATCTGCATTACTGTGCGCCTTTTGAACTTCATTGCCCCTTCTCTGCCGCCTCGCCATAATTTGTGAACATATTATCCACCTAAAAGCATCAATCATCAAACCCTTTCGCGACAACACCTTTGGCCAAGAAGGATGTGGCACACCCGGACGTGAGTGCACCGCTCGCCAGCCTACGAGCGGCGAGCGGTGCACGTAGAGCAACAGCCCTGCCGGGCAGGAACTGTGCTCAGGATTGGCTCACCTTGGTGCCACAGGCGGTCGCATCCGAACCCCCGCACGCTTGAGCGCCTTGCACACAGCGCTGGCGCTGACGTGGAGTTCGCGCCCGATCCGTGGCGTGCTCCAGCCCTGCTCGTAGAGTTCCGTCGCCCTGGTCACTCGGTCCGGGGTCATCTTCGTCTGTGACCGCTTCACCACACCCGCCCGCTTCAAGTGCTCATCGACAGTGGTTCGGTGTACGCCGTAGCGGCGGGACAGCTCCAACATGCTCGCGCCTCTCCGGTACGCATCCACCAGTTCAGCCACCTCATCCGGCGACAGAATGCGGTTCTCGCGGATTTCTGTCGCGACCACCGGGCTGTCCTGGCCGAGTTCCGGCAGACACTCCAGCTCCGTCTCGGCACCCTCCAGTGCCTTGAGCAGCCTCAACAGGGGTGCCCCAGGGTTCGAAAGGGAGTCGGCCAGGCGCACCACGACGCCAGGCTCCCCGGATCGATCAGTGCACCCAGCGCCGATCTGACCACGGGAGGGCTCATGCCGCAGGAACGTTGGGACCGCCGGAGTCTGCTGCGCGCGGGCGGCGGGATCGCTCGCCGCTCTCGGCCTGGGGTACGGAGCGGGAGCGGCGTCCGCGGCGGTGGGGTGGGTTCGGCGTGGAGCCGCGCGGCAGTGAGAGCTGGCTGTGGACCGAGGTCGATGCGAACGGAGCCGTGGAGTACGCCTGCTCCATCGACCCGGTCCACGACAACATGGCGGTCCGTCACCACAAGGACGGCGGGAAAACGGGCGCGATCACGCAGGGGCCGGTCCTGACCAAGGCGGGCGGCACCCTTGAGTTCCGTGAGCCGGAGGGCCTGGCCATCTATCGCAGGGCGGGCCGGTCCACGGACGTGGATACGCGGTCGCCCAGCGGACGGCGTGGGCATCTCGGTCCGCATGGACGTCAACCCGAGCGGCTCGTGGCGCACCGACCGCGTCGCCAGCACTCGCGGCCACAAGTGGCCTACACCAAGGCGTGAGCCTGCGGCGGCGTCATACGCCGTGACACCGTCGGCGCGGCTCCGGACGCATGGTCTGTCCGGGGCCGCGCCGTCGTCGTGTAGCCGCCTCCCGCCGTCGGCGCGGGTGTGCGCGCCCGTGGCTCGGGGCGGTCAGGCGCATGTCTTGGTCCGTTCGGGGGGAGGCGGGGGTGCGGGTGCGGGCGGCGGGGGGAAGGGCTGTTCGGCGCCGACGGCCGTGCCGAGGTGGCGGCGGTCCGAGATGGACAACTTCCGGTAGACCCGGCTGAGATGCATTTCCACGGTTCGCCGGGTGACGTACAGCCGGTGTGCGATCTCCTTGTTGGTCAGGCCCTCGGCGGCGAGCAGCGCGGCGCGGCGTTCGGCCGGGGTGAGGGCCTCCGGGCCGATCTCGGTCTCGCGGCGTGGCTTCGCGCCCGCCTCTGTGAGGTCCCGGCGCAGTTCCTCGACGAGCAGGCCGGCTCCGCTCCGCTCGGCGAGTGCCAGGGCCGAGCGGAGCTGCTCGCGGGCCTCCCGGGTCCTGCGGGTGCGCATCAGCTCCCGCCCCAGGTCGCGCAGGGCGCGTGCCTCCTCGACCGTGGCTCCCGACTCCTTCAGGGCCGCAGCCGCCTCGGTGAGCAGCTTGAGCCGTGCCTTTCCCGGTGTGAGCAGGCCCAGGACGCGCAGGGCGCCGCCGACGGCGTGGGCCGCTCCCCACCGCCGGGCCATGGCGAGCTCCTCCCGTACGAGCTGCTCGGCCACGGCGGGGCTGCCCAGGTCCGCGTAGACGAGCGCGGCCGCGGAGCGCCAGGGGTAGCGGGGGCACTCTGCCCAGCCGAGGGCCTGGAGCCGGCGGCCGCACTCCTCCAGATCCGCCAGGCCCGCCTTGCGGCGTCCCTCGGCGATATGCAGCCGCCCCCGGTGGAACAGCATGGCGGGCAGTGTCACTTCGGGGGTGCGTTCGGACGGAGCGGCGTCGAGGAGCAGCCGCCTGGCCCCTTCGAGATCCCCGAGGTCGAGCAGGGCGCCGCCCAGCCACCAGCGTGCCCGCAGGGAGCCGAGCCACTCCTGGTCAATGCCGTGCTGGAGGGCTTCCCACGACACATCGGCGGCTTCCTGCAGGTGACCGGCCTGGTAGGCGCATTCGGCCCATACGGCGCCGACCAGCGCGGCCATGGCGTGCGCCCCTTCGGGCAGTTCGCTCCGCAGTGTCCGGCAGGCCTCTCGTGCCTCGGCGTGCTCACCGGCGTGGGACAGGACGAGGGCGAGCAGGAGGCGCGGGGCGATCAGCGGATTGGCCGCGTCCAGGGGTTCGGCGAGCCCGAGGCGCGCGCAGTGCACGGCTTCCTTGCGGCGGGCGCCGCTCTGCTGGGCGCGCAGGGCCTGAAGAGCCGACTCGGCGAGCCGTATCCAGCAGGGCCGGTCGTCCTCTCCGGGGGCGGGCCGGGGCAGGGCGCGTACGACTCCGCCGGCGAGCAGTGAGAGCAGGTCCCGTATGACGCACACGCCGAAGCGCAGCTCCTCCGCGCCCTCGGCGTGTTCCAGTTCGGCGGCCGTACGGTGGGCCGTCCGCAGCGCCTCGGGGAGCTCGCCGGCCAGCGCGAGGGCCTGGACCAGATCAGCGAGGACCGGGCCCCGGGCCGGGTCGTCCTCGCGCATCAGCCGCAGGGCGCCGCGGAAGCGGTCGGCGGCGGCGACGGGATCGTCGGCGAGTGCGACCCGGCCGAGCCGCCGCAGCACTCCCGGCTCCGGCCCGGCCTCCTCCAACGCGCGTGTCAGACAGTCACCGGCCCCGGCGAAGTCGCCGCTCGCCAGGGCCGCGTCGGCCGCCTCGGCGAGTAACCGGTGGGCCCATGGCTCTCCCAGCGGGGCGGACCGCAGCAGATGCGCGGTGATCTGTGCGGCGGGGGCGGCGCGGGCGTGCAGCGCGGCGGCGCTCGCGGTGTGCAGGCGGGTCCGGTCGCTGGGCAGCATGGCCGTGAGGAAGGACTGGCGGACCACGGGCTGTGCGAAGCCGACGCCCGCGGGGCAGTCGTGCAGGACGCCCCAGCGGGTGAGCTTCTGGAGCGTGTCGGCGGCCTCCGCCCGGGTTGTCTCCGCGATGTCGGCGATGAGCCGGGCGTCCGCGCCGCGGTCGAGCACGGCCAGGGCGTCGAGCACCCGGCCCGCGCCGGGGATCCAGGCGCACCGGGCGGCGAGGGTCTCGGCGATCTCGGCCGAGCCGAGATCGCCGATGGCGGCGGCGGTCAGGCGCGCCGCTTCCACGCCGCTGTGGGAGATCTCGCGCAGGACGGCGTGGACGAGGAGCGGATTGCCCGCGGTCGACCGGCACAGGGCCATGGCGGCTTCGGAGTCGACCGGTTCACCGAAGGCGGAGCTCATCAGGTAGGCGACGCTGTCGGCGTCGAGGTTGCGGACCACCATGCGGCGGTGGAAGTCGGAGGCGACCCCGGCCAGGGTCGTCGCGCCGGGGTGGTGGGGCGTGCAGGTCTTCGGCTCGGTGTGGCCATGGGCCAGGGTGGCGACCAGGGCGACGGGCAGCCCGTCGAGCCGTGCCATGAGGTGGGCGAGCCACTGGAGCGAGTCCCGGTCCGCCCAGTGCAGGTCGTCGACGGTGATCAGGAGCGGCCGGCGGGGGGCGAGAGCGGTCACCAGACGGTGCATACGGTGCGCCTGGGCCGAGGCGTCGCAGGCGTCTTCGGCGGACCCGGCAGGCCCGGCGGACCCGGCGGACCCGGCGGACCCGGCAGGCCCGGCAGGCCCGGCAGGCCCTTCGGATGCCCATTCCGGCATATCCCAGGCCGCCGCACCGAGGTGCTCACGTCCCGGCGAGGCGGCCGCGGACGCCCGGAGTTGGTCGATTAACTGGGACAACAGGCTGCCGGGCAGGGTCTGTTCCGCCTGGCGGGCGCGCGCGGAGACCACCTCGAACCCGGCGCCGCGCGCGAATCGCAACGCGGCGCGCACCAAGACGGACTTGCCGCTGCCTATGCCTCCCTCCAGGAGCAGACTCGCGCCAAGGCCGGACACGGCGGATGCCAGCACCCGCTTCAGTGCGGACACTTCGGAATCTCGGCTCAGCATTGAACTCCTTGTCGTACTCGCGGAGCCCGCGGCGCGGTCGCGCCCGTCGGCTCTCCCCTCAGAAGTCGTCCCGGTGCTCCCGGTGCCACTGGCTGGTGGCCACACCCCCGAGGACGACCATGACCACGTCCTCCGCCAGCGCGTTGGTGACGGGCAGGTGGTTGAAGAGCACCCGGTAGTACGTGGTCGAGGCCAGCATGTCCAGAAGCAGGTCGATGTCCGCGTCCGCGCGGATGTCGCCGCGGCGGATGCCGCGCCGCAGCGCTTCGGCCGTCGACGCCCTGCGCGGGTGGAAGAACTTGCTGAGGAACTCCGACTCCAGCTCCGGGTCGCTGGCCAGGTCGGCGACGAGGGCGGGCAGTGCGCGCCGCCCCACGGCGGTGGTGAAGGAGCGGCTGAGCGTGCCGATCCCCGCGATCAGGTCGCAGTGCGTGCAGCCGGTGTCGGGCGTGGGCGTGGTGCCCATGGTGGTGGCGAGCACATCCACCACGAGGTGCTGCCGCGAGCGCCATCGGCGGCGCAGCGCCGGCTTGCTCGTCCCCGCGAGTGTGGCGACCGCCTCCATGGTGAGGCCGGAGTAGCCGACCTCGTTGAGGATCCGCAGCACCGCTTCGGGCACGGCCGCGTCGATGCGCTCGTCGCGGGGCCGGCCGGCGCGCTGCCGTCCGGCCGAGGGGTCGGCGTTCCCGGAGTCCGTCGGGGTGTTCAGCATGCGGCCAGTATAAGTATAGTTGCGTTCCGTTCCGACTCGGAACGATATTTTTGACTCAAGGAGTGGCAATGTCTCAGCACGTCACCCAGCAGGAAGAGGAATCGGGCGAACCGGCCGCGCCCCCGACCGCGACCACCGGGGGGCAACGGTCCGAGAGCGTGTTCTCCGGCCCCTACCGGGCCCTCACCCTGGGCATCCTTCTCTCGGTCGGCATGGTCGCCTTTGAATCGCTCGGCGTGGCCACCGTGCTGCCCGCGATCGCCGGCAAGCTGGACGGCCTCGGCGCCTATGGCTGGGGCCTGTCCGCGCTGATGCTCGCCAACATCGTCGGCACCGTGCTCGCCGGCCGGGCGGCGGACCGGCGCGGGCCCTGGGCGCCGGTGGCGCTCGGGGTCGCCGTCTTCGCCCTCGGATGCCTGATCGCGGGCGCGGCCGTGTCCTGGCCGCTGTTCCTGCTCGGCCGGTTCGTCCAGGGGCTCGGCGTGGGCGCCGTGATGTCCATGGCGTACGCGGTGATCGGCCTCGCCTACCCGGAGCATCTGCGGGCCCGGATGTTCGCCCTGCTCTCCTCGGCGTGGACCATCCCCTCGCTCGTCGGCCCGGTGATCGCCGGGGCGCTGACGGACCTCACCAGCTGGCGCGCCGTCTTCCTGCTGATGCTGCCGCTGATCCTGGCCGCCGCCGCGCTCACCCTGCCCGGTCTGCGCAGGCTCGACCGGCCCGAGACCGCCCCGGACGGCCCCGCACAGCCCTGGTGGAAGAGCCCGCTGGCCAACGCCGTCTATCTCACCGTCGGCACCGCGATCCTGCTGCAGGCCCTGCTGCTGAAGAACCTGGTCCTGCTGGCGGTCTTCACCGTGGTCGGCCTGGCCGTCGCGATCCCCTCGCTGCGGCGCGTCACCCCGGAGGGCACCCTGTCCGCCCGTGCGGGCATCGGCGCCGGCATCGCCATCCGCGGCCTGCTGTGCGGTGTCTACTTCGGCAGCGAGGCGTTCCTGCCGCTCGGGCTCCAGGAGCTGCGCGGCATGGGCGTCACCCTGGCGGGCCTCGGCCTCTCCGCGGGCGCGATCACCTGGGTGGCCGGCTCGCTCATCCAGGCCAAGCGGGACGGCGGCGGACGGGCCTCGCGTTCCGGCAGCGTCGCCCTCGGCTTCGGGATCCTCCTGGCCGGCGTCGCGGTGATCGCCCTGTCCGTGCTCACCGAGGCCGTCCCGTCCTGGCTCGCCATCGTCGGCTGGGGCATCGGCGGAATCGGCATGGGCATCGCGTTCAACGCCTCCACCACCGACACCCTGGAACAGACGCCCGGGGAGCGGCAGGGCGAGGTCAGCGGCGCACTGCAGCTCGCCCAGACCCTCGCCACGGCGCTCATCGCCGGTCTCGGCGGCGCGGCCATCGCCATCTTCCGGCACTACGACGGCTCGACCCGCTCCGCGCTGCTCGTGGTCTTCGCGCTCACCGCCGTGCTCTCGCTGCTCGGCGCGCTGCTGGCGCCGCGGCTGCGCGCCACGTCGGCCACCAGGTCCGGCGCCGCGCCCGCGAGCGCCTGACGGGCAGGCAGGCGGGCCGGACCCACCGGGTCAGACCGAGGACGAGGAGACGTGACGGCTGTGACCGACGTACACATCATGGGGCTCTGCGCCCCCGCGGAAACCGACCCCTACGGAGAACTGCTGCTGCGGGCGCTCGCGACACCCGGCTGCGAAGGCGTCCGCCTGGACGTCCGCCCGGTGCCGCCCGACCTGCCGCCGCACCGCGAACTGCCGCCGGACCGGCTGCCCCCGGCCGTACGGGCCTTACGGCAGGAGGCGGAGCGGGCACACGCGCTGCTGCTCGCCGTGCCGGAGCACCCGGACACCCCGCCCGGTCCCCTGCTCACCGCACTGCAGTGGCTGGCCAGACCCACGGCCGGGGCCCCGCTCGCCGGCAAGCCGGCCGCCGTGCTGACCACGGCGGCCGGGAACGCCTCGGACCCGGAGCCGTTCACCAGCGCCGAGCACATCCTGCTCGCCGCCGACAGCGAGATCGTCGGACCGCGCTCGATCGTGCCGAACGCGGCGCGGATTCTGCACGACCAGGGCGGACCGGACGGCTGGGTGTTCATCAGCGACCCCTCGGTCACCATCCGGCTGCTCCTGCACATCCGCCGCCTGGACGCGGAGGCCCGCGCCACGGCGAGCCTCGGCCCGGCGCCGGGACCGCCCTGGGTATAGGCCGGTAGGCCGCCGCCCGCCCCTCCGGGGCAAGACAATCCCCCTCCGGGCAGGGCAGTCCCCCTCCCGGGCATGGCATTCCGCCCCATCCGGTCCGGGCATGCCGCCCCGGCGCGGGCGGTCCGCCCGGGAGGTGGACCAGGGGGGTGGACCGGGGGCCCGGAACGCGGACCGGGCGGCGGCCCGGCAGACGGCCGGTGGCCCGGCCCCCGTTCACCAGGGGCCGGGCCACCGGCTCGCGCGCTCGACCTGCCGTCAGGCGCGGCAGCGCAGCATCTCCAGCGGCGGGTTGGCCAGGAAGTCGGCCCAGAAAGCGGCCCCGAACTTCCGCACACCCTCTTCGGGCACCTGAAGCGGGACCCAGGTCACCTCGCCGAAGCCGGCGGCCCGCAGACAGGTCTCGTAGACCTCGCGGCGCGGATAGACGGTCACAAACTCGATCGGCGGGTCGAGCAGCGCCGTGATCCTCACCCGCGGCCCGGTCCCGGCCTCCTCCCCGGTCGGCTCGTAGAGGAAGCCGTACTTGCCCGTGGGCGGCCCGTCGAAACGGTAGTCGGGGGCCTGGGTGAGCACGAAGAACTCGCCGCCGGGGACCAGGCTCCGGTGGATTCCCCGGCACATCCGCTCCATGGTGGCGGCGTCCTCCGCGTAGTTGAGCAGATAGACCGCCGTGGCAAGGTCGAAGCGCCGCCCGAGCGGCGGCAGTTCGGAGACGTCGCCCACCTCGTAGCGCACCCCGAGCGGATCGCGCTCCTCCAGCTGCCGTGCGGCCGCCACCATCTCACGGGAGATGTCGATCCCGAGCACCTCGGCCGCGCCGCGCCGCTTGAACTGCCGCGTGTAGAAGCCGGTGCCGGAGGCCAGGTCGAGGACCGACTTGCCGCGTACGTCCCCGAGCATGGCCAGGAAGCTGCCCACCTCCGGGTAGCGGGCCAGCGGCAGGGACTTGAATCCCTCGTACGCCTCACCGATCTCGTCATACTGCTGCACGCTCACCGTGCTGTCCTCCCCTGCGTTCCGTCATGTCCTCGCCCTGGTCCCGCCCGGCGCCGTCGCCATAGCCGTAGCCGTCGCCGTCGCCGCCGGGGCCGTACGGTGCGTACGGCGTCGTCCGGCGCAGCAGCCGCCCCGCCGTCGCCGCGCGCCGTCCCTGGTGCGCCGCGGCCGCCAGGGCCGCCGCGGACGGCGCCGCACCGGCGTCCCCCGCATACACCGCGCCGTACGGATTGCCGCCCGCCGCCGCGACCTCCGGGGCGGTGAAGCCCGGCGGCACGATCACCCCGCCGCTGTGCAGCAGCACATGGTGGAAGGCCAGAAGCGCGGACTCGCTGCCCGCGTGGGTGCGCGGCGTCACGGTGAACGCGCTCACGGGCTTGCCGGACAACAGCCCGGCCCCGTACTCCAGGGACTGCACAAAGCCGACCAGTTCCGCGGCCATCGCCCCGAGCCGCGCCGGCGCCCCGAACACCACCGCGTCCGCCCAGGCGAGATCCTCGGCGGCGGCGACGGCCGCGGCTCCCGGCAGCCAGGATGTCCGAGCCGCCTCCGCTCCGGGGACCCGGCGCAGCCGCACCCGCGCACCGGCCGACCGGGCGCCCGCGGCGCACTCCTGCGCCAGCAGGCGCGCGGCGGCGTCGTCGGCGCAGTGCACCACCGTCACCCTGACCGGCCCGCCGGACCCGGACCCCGAACCGGCGCCTTCACCGGCCCCGGTCCCGGCCCCAACTCCGGCCTCCGGACGGGCGCGAGCGGTGATGCCGGCGAGCCGCCGCCCCTGCGCACGGGCCGCCTCCGCCTCGTGGGCGCTCGCGCCGCCGCCCGGCCTTGCCGTGGCGGAGACGCCGTACGCGTTGCCGCCGGCGCGCCGCACGGCGGGGTCGGCCGGGTCGGCGCCGACGATCCAGGACCCCCAGTGGCAGACGGTCTGGTGCAGTGCGAGCAGCGTCGCCTCGCGGCCGCCGTGGGTGCTGGTCGACGCGGTCATGGCGGTCACCGCCCGGTCCGCGAGCCTGCCCTCGCGCCACAGCGGGCTCGTCGTCTCCAGAAACCGCTTGAACGGGGATGACACATTCCCGAAGTAGGTGGGGGCCGCCAGGACCAGCCCGTCCGCCCACAGCACGTCCCCGGCCGCGGCGACGGGCTCCGGCCACCGCGCGCCGCCCCGGCCCTCCTCCTCGGCCACCTGGAGCAGCCGCACTTCGGCGCCCCGGTCCCGGGCCCCCTCGGCGGCCCGGGCGGCCAGGGCCCGCACCGTTCCGTGGCGGCTGTGATGGACCACCGCGATACGGGGCCTCACGACGGCTCCCCCGGCGAGGACTCCCCCGGCAGCGGGCTGGTGCGCAGCGTGAGGCGGACGTCCTCGCCGACGCGCCGCGCCTCGTCCCAGTGGAGCCGCATCCCGTCGCCGAGCGTTCCGGCTCCGAAGTCGTCGAGCACCGGGCGCGACCGGGAGCCGAGCAGCAGCGGCGCCACATACCCGACGATCCGGTCGAGCAGCCCGTGTGCGGCGAACGACGCCGCGAGCCTGGCCCCGCCCTCCAGCAGGACGGAGCGCAGACCGCGCCGGTAGAGCTCGCCGTTCAGGGCCCCGAGGTCCAGCGCCCCGTCGATCACGGGCAGTTCCAGCACCTCGTGCCTGCCGGGGACGCAGGGCGGGACCGCGCCCTTGCCGATCGCGACGAGGGTGGGCGCGGCGTCGTCGAGCACCCGCGCGTCGTGCCGGATCGAGCCGGTCCGGTCCAGCACCACCCGCAGCGGCGCCCGCCCTTCCACCTCGTGCCGCAGTCCCAGGTGCGGGTCGTCGGCGTCAAGCGTCCCCGAGCCGACCAGGACCGCGTCATGCGCGGCGCGCAAGGCGTGCGCGTCCCGGCGGGCCGCCGGCCCCGTGATCCACCGCGAGGTGCCGTCGGGCGCGGCCGATCTGCCGTCCAGGCTGCCGCCGAACTTCCAGGTGACGCAGGGGCGTCCCCGGCGCACCGCGGTGAGCCAGAGCTCGTTGCCCCGCTCGGCCTCCGCTCGCAGCACGCCTCCCTGTACGGACACGCCGGCCGCGCGCAGCCGGTCCGCGCCGCCCGCCGCGTCGGGGTCCGGGTCGGGCACCGCGTACACGACCCGCCCGATGCCCGCCGCGAGCAGCGCGTCGGCGCAGGGGCCGGTGCGCCCCTGGTGCGCACAGGGCTCCAGGGTGACCACGGCGGTCGCGCCGCGCGCCCGCACCCCCGCGTTGGCGAGCGCCTCGATCTCGGCGTGCATATGCCCGGCCCCCCGGTGGAACCCCTCGCTGATCGGGACGCCGCCGGGGTCGAGGAGGACGCAGCCGACCACGGGGTTGGGGCTGGTGCGGCCGAGCGCCGTTCCGGCGAGGGAGATCGCGCGCCGCATGGCGGCCTCTTCGGCCGCGGACGCGGGTACGGATGCGGATGCGGATGCGGATGCGGCGGCCGTCATGGCGTCTCCGCGAGGCGGAAGCCCATGGCGTAGATCTCCCGCGCGTACCAGCCGTGCCGGCGGCGGCAGCGGGCCAGGTCGCCGAAGCGGGTGAAGCTGCCGCCGCGGGCGATCCGGTACTCGCCGCGGCTGACGGCGAGGTCGTCCGCGATGTCCGTGCCTCCGGGGTACGGACGGTAGCTGTCCGCCGTGTACTCCTCGACGTTGCCCGCCATGTCGTGCACGCCGAACGGCGAACGGCCGGCGGGGAACACGCCGATGGGCGTGGTGGCCAGCGGCCCGTGCTCCACCGTGTTGGCGTGGTCGGCCGCGAAGTCCTCACCCCACGGGAACTCCCGGCCCCCGGCGCCCGCCGCGGCGTACTCCCACTCCGCCTCGGCCGGCAGCCGGAAGGCCCGCCCGGTGCGCTCCGCGAGCCAGGCGGCATAGCGGTCGGCGGCTTCGGGGGACACCGTCCACACCGGATGGTTGCCCAGGTGTTCGGGGTACCCGCCGAACCGCCAGGACGACGGCAGCTCGGCATCTGAAGTCTCCTCCAGGAACCGGCGGTACTCGATGTTGGTGACCGGGTGGAGCGCGATGCGGAAGGCCGGGATGTCCTTCTCGTATGCCGGGCACTCCTTGGCGATCCACTCCGCCTCCACCCCGGCGTGCCGCCACCGTGCGGTCACCTCGGCGACCGCCGCGCGGGGAAGCCCGAGCCGCACCCGGGCGGCCGGGACGTCGGCCATCGGCGGGTCGTCCGGTCTGATCCGCGGATCGCCGACCAGGCCGAGGACAGTGCCTGCGGCGTACCGGCGGGCGAAGGACAGGCCCGGGTCCTCGGCGACCGCCACCAGGGTCTCGGCCGGGGCCGCGAGCAGATCGCGATGAGCCGCGAGCGGCCACGGTTCGGTGCGGGCGGCGAAGGCGTCGGGCAGTCCCATGGCCGCGCGGTCGGACAGGGTGTTGGGGTTGGCCATGACGACGGGTGTGCCGGCCGCGGCTGCTGCGGCTGCCGTGCCGGCGGGTTCGGTGCGCGAAGTGCCGGGCCCGTGCGCCTCGGCGGACAGCGGGGTGCGGGTCACGGGTGCCTCCGATCGGACGTCGGGACGGGTTCGCCGGCCGGCGCGTCCGAGGGGACGGCCGCGGTCAACGGGACAGCCGCGGCCAGGGCCCGGTAGCCGGCGTCGTTCAGATGGATGTGGTCGCCGCCGTCGTACTCCGGGCGGACCCGCGAGGGTGCGGCGGGGTCGCGGACGGCCGCGTCGAAGTCGACGACGGCGTCGAAGTCGGCGCTGGCGCGCAGCGCGTCGTTCAGCTCGGCACGCTCCCGTTCGGCGTCCGCGCTCCACAGCGGCGAGCCCTCGAACGGGGTCAGGGTGGCCACGACCACCCGGATGCCCCGCTCGCGCAGCCTGCCGGCCATGGCGCGCAGGCCCCGCAGCACCTCGCCGGCCGTGGCGCGGGGCTCTATCTGCAGATCGTTGACGCCCTCGTAGAGCACGGCCGTGCGCACCCCGGACTGGCTGAGGACATCCCGTTCGAGCCTGCTGAGCGCGCTGTCGCCGCGCTGGGGCCGGTCGGTCTCTGTGCCGTCGCGCAGTACGCGGTTGCCGCCGATGCCCTTGTTGAGCACGCCGGTTCCGCGGGTCGCGGGGTCCGCGGCCAGACGGCGGGCCAGTGCGTCGGTCCAGCGGGCGTTTGCGTCGAGGGTGGAGCCGACGCCGTCGGTCTGCGAGTCGCCGAGGGCGACGACCGTGCCGCGCAGGCCCTGTCCGCGCACATCCACACCGGTGAGGAAGAACCAGGAGGTCTCGGTCCGGGTGAAGGCCGCCGCGCCCTCCGCCGCCGCGTGGTCGCCGGGCTCGGAGACATACGAGCGCTGCTGTGCGAGCCAGTGCCAGGTGGCGGGCCCGGTCGGCCGCGGCAGATACAGGCTGACGACCAGATCCGCGTCCGCGGGCACATCGAATTCCACGGGGTCGGTGACCGTCTCGGCGCCCGCGGCGAGCGTCGTGCCCGCCATGCCGCCGAAGGCGACCTGACGGACGCTGCCGGGTTCGGCGGCGCCGGGCGAGCCGGGCCGGGACAGGGCGACGGCCGCCCGGCCGATGCGGAGCGGTTGGACGCCGTACGCGTTGGAGAGCCGCAGCCGCAGCTCGTCGCCGCCGACGGAGGTGTGCACGATCATCCGGACGGTCCGGTTGTCCAGACCTTCCTGGGAGATGCCGTCGGGGGCGGCGGGAGCCGGTGCGGCGCCCCATGTGCCGTACCAGGGAGCGGGGGCGGGGGCGGTCCCTGTGGCGGGGGCGGGCTCCGCGACGGCGCGTGCGGGCTGGGCGAGGGCGGGCTGGGCGAGGAGCAGGCCGCCCGCGGCGGCGAGGCCGAGCGCGGACGCGGCCAGTCTCCGGGCCGCCTTGCAAAGGCGTGCCCGCGGGGAGCGCGGTCCGGCGCTCATCGGGCCGCCCCCTGGCCCTGGGCTGTGCCGCGGCGGGCGCGGTAGACGCCCACCAGATAGGCGAGCCCCGCGGCGTCCCGCGGCACCCGGTGTGCGGTGAGGGCCTCGAAACCGTGCGCGGTGACCAGGGAGTTCAGCTCATCGGCGGTGAATTCGCGGTACAGGCGCTCGCCGCCGTTGGTGTAGAGGCGTCCGGCGGGCCCGGCGGCCTCGAAGACGGACACCGTGAACACGCCATCAGGGCGCAGCAGTTCATGCACGCGCCGCAGATAGCGGGCGTAGCCGTCCGGATGCTGGTGGTGTAGACAGCCGTTGTCCAGGACGGCGTCGTACGCCCCGTCTTCCGTCAGCTCACTCGCCGCGACGGCGAGAAACCGGGCGCGGCCCGGATGACGCCCGCTGATGGCCGTCCACTCGGGAGCGGCGACGAGGTCGATGCCGGTGACGCGGCAGCCGGCGTCCAGAAGGATTCCGGCGTCGCGGCCGCGGCCGGTTCCCACGTCCAGGATGTGGGCGTCCGCGACGCCGTCGAGCGCCTTCAGGAGCAGTCGGGGCGCCTCCCGCATGGCCTGCTCGCCGGTCCATACGTCGCGCCCGTCGGCATAGTGCCGCTGGAAGTCGGAGCGGATGACGGCTTCGTAGGCCGCCTCGTCGACCTTCGGCTCCACGGCGGGGACAATGGTGTATTCGCTGGCTATTCGGTGGGATTCCATGGAGTGCTGCAGTCCTGCCTGTCGTGTCGGGGTGCGACCCGGTCGTTCCGGGGCGCGACGGCGGCCGGGGCGGGGACGCGGAGCCGGAGACGCGGCCGGCGGGCGCCGGAGGGCGTGACGGCACGCCCGGCGGCGGAAGGGGTGCGCCGCCGGGCGCTGCGGACCGCGCTCAGCCGCCGATCCGGTAGACCTCGCCGTCGTAGGAGGAGGCGGCGAACAGCTTGCGCTCCGGGTCGTACGCCAGCGCGGAGATGCCGGCCGTGGTGGGCCGCTCGACCGTGGTCCAGGCCCTCTCGGCACGGTCGTAGACCGCGACTTTGCCGTTGTAGCTTCCGGTGGCGACGAGCCGTCCGTCCCCGGACGCCGCGACGCACTTGACGGAGTGGGTGTGCGGTGTGTTCAGCACCTCGGCGCGCCGCTCCGGGCTCCAGAGCCTGAGCTTCAGATCGCGGCTGACGCTGGCGAACCAGCCGTCGCCGAGCCCGGCGCAGCCGTTGGCGATCCGGTCGTGTGCGTCCTCGACCGTGGCGACCTTGGTCAGATCGGAGATCCGGTACCAGGTGGCGGAGGCGTCAGCGGCCACGGAGAAGAGGAGATCGCCGGAGACCGCGACGCCCTTGACGGCGTTGCCATGCAGATCGAGGTCGCCGAGGTGCACAGCCCCGCCGCCGTCGAGCCGCATCAGCAGCCCTTCGCCGGTGTACGCGCCCACGACCGCGTACTGCTCGCCGTCCCGCTCGAAGGCGGCCGCGCAGTTGAGGGGCGAGCGGTGCTGGTGCAGTTCGCGGCCGGTCAGCGCGTCGAAGACCTTGCCGAGCTGGCCGCCGGTGAGCACGAGCGGCCCCAGCGGGGTGAGGAAGTTGCACAGGCTGCCGGTCGCGGCCACCTGCTTCCCGTCGCGGTGCACCAGGCCCGAGTCTCCGACGGTGAGGGTGGCGCCGGACGCCTCGGGCAGCACGGCGTTGACGCCGGGGGTGGCCGGCACAGCAGAGGAGTCCCAGGTCCGCGCCTCGTAGTCATACGTCCGGTACGTCGCGCCGAAGGTGGCGTACACCAGACGCGAACCGCCGGCGAACGCACAGGAGCGCGGCCAGACGTCGGCGGGCAGGGCCGTGGTGTCCCGCAGTTCGGGGACGCCGGACGCCACATTCCACAGCCGCATCGTGCGGTCGTAGCTCAGGCTCACCAGCAGGCCGCGGGCGTCGTCGAGGACGAGCCGCTTGATCCCCGCCTCGTGGGCGGAGACCAGATTCCGGCCGGACGGCCCGACGACGATGATCTGGCCCTCGTCGTTGCCCGCGAAGATGGTTCCGTCACAGGAGATGGCGACGGTGTCGGTCTCCACGCCGTCCATGTCGAGGTCGTCGATCATCCCGCCGGACGCCAGGGACCAGCGCTTGATGGTGCCGTCGTCGCTGGAGGAGATCAGCTCGTCGGCGTCCCGCGCCCATTCGACCGAGATGACGTCGGCGGTGTGCCCGGTGAAGGTGGCGAGCAGCCGGCCCGTGAAGTCGTACACCCTCACCCGGTGGTCGCGGGAGGCGGTCGCGACCAGGTCGCGGGTCGGATGGAAGACCGACATCTCCACATCGTCCTCCTGCCCCGCGAAGACGGCGACCAGGCGCAGGTCTGGCACGGACCACAGGCGGGCGGTGTAGTCGCTGGAGGAGGTCAGCAGATGCCTGCCGTCCGGCGAGAACTGGACCTGGTTGGCGAGGTGGTCATGGAAGGAGCGGGACACCGCCCGCCCGGAGCGCTGCTCCCAGCAGATGACCTGGTTGTCGTAGCCGGCGGTGGCGACGTACGCGTCCCGCCAGGCCGCGATGCCGCTGATGGGGCCCTTGTGCTGGATCATATGAGCTCCTCCACGAGTTCGATGGTGTGCCCGCCGTGGACGGCCTTGGCATGCAGGTACTTCGCGTTGCGGCTGTTCTGGAAGATGCCGGTCGGCACGGCTTCGTCGATGACGATGCCGTGGGAACTCAACTGCGCCGCCTTGTCCGGGTTGTTGGTGTGCAGCCGGATGCGGGGCCGGCCCAGGGCCCGGAGGATCTGCGCGGCAGCGCCGTAGTCGCGCAGATCGTCCGGGAAGTTGAGCTTGCGGTTGGCCGCGAAGGTGTCCAGCCCCTCGTCCTGGAGCCGGTACGCGTCGAGCTTGTTGTAGAGGCCGATGCCCCGGCCCTCCTGGCGGAGGTAGAGCAGGATGCCGCCCTCAGCCGCGAGCAGTTGCAGCGACTCGGCGAGCTGGGGTCCGCAGTCGCAGCGAGCGGACCCGAAGACATCGCCGGTCAGACACTCCGAATGCAGCCGCACCAGCGGAACCGTCGCGATGGGCTCAAAGGCCAGCGCAATGTGCTCCTGCGCGTCGCCGAGCCCGTGAAACGTCACCATCTTGGCCGTGTGCCAGGATCCGTCGGCCAGATGCACCGGCACTTCCACCACGGCCCTGATCTCCGCCGACTCCGCAACGGAATCGGTCCCGTCCTCTGGGTACTTGCCCTTGCCCGAGTGCAGCATTGGGGTGTGTTCCTCCCGTTGAGACAGTGCGCAGCACCGTTTCGGCACAGCGCCGCGCCGGCCTCAACAGTTCCAGCAGTGATCCATCCGCCACAGCACGGACGGACCGGTATCGGCACCGAACTGTTTTGCGGAACCCACCGAAATCCGGAGATCTCGGTTCGGTCCCCGGACGCCGTCCCATGCGGACGGCCGCGCCCCCGAGCCGGGACGCGGCCGTCTTCATCGCTCACTGTGCGGCCGCCCGCGCCGCTCGCTATGCGGCCGTGCAGTCCGCGCGCATCTGGGCCGCCGCGTGGTGGGCGCCGGTGCGGTCGTCCGAGCCCCAGTCGACGCCGCGGTCGACCAACTGGACGGTCACCTGGCGGCCGGTGACCGGCACCCTGGCGACGATCACGCCGCTGCCGCGCACTTCGGTCTGGTCGATCCGGAAGGACTTGACGGCGCTGCGGGGGTCGTCGGGGTCGGCCAGGACGTGGTACGTGGTGGGCTGGCCCGCCACGTCCTGGGGGCGGCGGGGGTTGGGGACGGTGACGGCGATCGAGCAGTGGGTGTGGCCGCTGCCGACATACCAGGTCCAGGTCGCCGTGTTCCCGTAGTCGCGCGTCGCGCTGCCCGACATGGGGACGGCGGTGAACCGGCCGTCACAGCCGTCGCCCCGGTGGCCGCCCGCGGGGACCGTGTACCAGCCGTCGTCGCCGTCGGCATAGCGGCCGTGCTCGCGGTAGTGGCCGCCGCCCGTGCAGCCGGGGCCCGCCCAGGCGGAGTACGAAGACCGGGGGACGGACGGCGAGGGGGGCGGCGGGGGCGGGGCCTTCGAGGGCGACGCGGGCGCGGGCGGTCTGGGCGCCGGGGTCGGAGCCGGGTCCGGGCCCGGACGCCCGCCCGGGCTGCGGCTCGGGGACGGCGAGGGCTCAGGCAGTGCGGTGGGGAGTATCCGCTGCGGAGCGCCTCCGCGACCGCCCGGACCCGGCGG
This sequence comes from Streptomyces sp. PR69, assembly GCF_026420845.1. Taxonomy (GTDB): domain Bacteria; phylum Actinomycetota; class Actinomycetes; order Streptomycetales; family Streptomycetaceae; genus Streptomyces. Next base: position 114,973 of record NZ_JAOWCB010000013.1, read on the forward strand.
CTCGCCGCCCGCCGCGCCCGCCGCCGACGCCGTCGGCTCTTCCTCGCCCCCGTAGAGGACGGACACCGACAGGACCAGGGCGCAGGCCGTCACCAGGACCCCCGCGACGACCAGCGTCTTCCCCGCCCTCGACAGCAGGGAGAAGCGCCCCGCCAGCGTCTCCTTGGCGATCCACCCACCGCCGCCCGGCGTCCGGCCGCCCAACTCACACTCCGGGCAGCGCATCCCCGGCAGCGCGCATCCGCCGCCGTCGCATCGTCCGCAAGCCATGTCGCACCCGTACCAGTAGACCCCGACCGACTGCCCAGTATGCGGGCGGCTCCACTATGCATCAGCGGGGCCCGACGAGGTAGAGCGGATGCGGAGTTGTCCCGGCGGGGCGCTGGGCGGCGTCCGGTGGGAGAGACCCACCGGACACCCGCTTAGCGGAGTTCGTCCGGGCACGGCGTGCCACGCGGTATCTGGTACGGCGACGCCAGCCGGTAGACCCCCGGCTCGGGGGCGAGCAACTCGGTCCACTCGTCCCCCACCTCGTCCTCCTCCGCCTTCAGCAGACACCCGTGCAGATTGACGTACTCCTTCGGCCCGCCCTCCCGCTCCCGCGACTCCCGCGTCTCCTGCGGCGGTTCGACGCCCTTGCCGTGCTCGTCGACCAGGCTCAGCCACGGCGAGTAGGGGACGCGGATCAGCAGCCGACCCGCGCTTTGCACCGTGATCCGCAGCTCGCCCGCGCCCGCGTGGTCCACCGTGGCCGGCGGGTCGGCCAGCGGTCTGGGGTCCTCGACCGCGAACAGCTGCCAGTTGGCGTCGCTCCAGATCTTCTTCAGATACGGCTGCCCGGCGCTGACCAGCTCCGCCTCCCGCTCCGCCCCGCTGGAGTCGGGCGCGCCCTTGGGCAGCACCACATAGTGCACCGCCCAGCGGTTCAGCCAGGCGCGGTAGTCGGCGGAGGTGAGGGGCTTGTCCTTGTCGTAGAAGAGGGGATTGCGCTCCATGTCGGCCTGCCGGTTCCAGCCGCGGGCGAGATTGACGTACGGCGCGAGCGCGGACGCCTCGCGGTGGCTGCTGGCGGGCACGACCTCGACCCGGCCGCGTTCGGCCTGCACCTTCTGCAGCTGGTGGACCAGCGGCGCGACCTCGCGGTTCCAGGACGCGGCAGGGGCCGTGCGCACCATGTCGTCGACGCCCTTGAAGCCGATCCAGACGTTCAGAGCGGCGAAGGCGATGACGAGGGCGTACCACTTGCGGGAGCGCGGCACGGCGTACGGCAGCGCCGCCAGCAGCACCACGCCGGCGAACAGCATCGCGAGCCGGGTCACGTTCGAGCCGATCTGGGAGTCGATCGCCCAGGTCAGCAGAGTGCCGAAGGCGTAGACGGCCGCGCCCGCGCGCACCGTGCGCCATTCGGCGGGCACGAGCAGGACGATGAGGACGCCGAAGAGGACGGGCAGCGAGGCGGTCCCCAGCGACATCGGCTGGGTGCCGGAGAAGGGGAACAGCCAGGCGGACAGGGCCACCACCGCGACCGGGGCGAGGCCGATGGCGTATGCGCCGGGGCGGCGCTTGTTCAGGAACAGCGCGGCCGCGACGACACCGAGGAAGAGCCCGGCGACCGGACTGGCCGCGGTGGCGAGACCGGCGAAGACCGCCGCCGTACCCGCCTTGGCCCAGCGCCTGCGCCGCCAGCGGTACGGCCAGCAGAAGAACGCGGCGACGGCGGCGAGCGCGAACATCAGGCCGAGACCGAACGTCACCCGGCCCGACAGGGCGTTGCAGAAGAAGGCGAAAACTCCGGCGAGCGAGCAGGCCACCGGGTTGCGCACGGCCCGCTCGCGCCCGCGCAGCCGCACCAGGATCAGCGCGGTCAGGGCCGCGGAGACGGTCCCGGCGGCCATCATGGTGGTCCGGACGCCGAGGACGGACATGACGTACGGCGAGACGACGCTGTACGAGACCGGGTGCATCCCGCCGTACCAGGCGAGGTTGTACGCGGAGTCGGGGTGGCGGCCGGCGAACTCCGCCCACGCGTCCTGGGCCGCGATGTCACCGCCGCTGTTGGCGAGGAAGACGTACCACAGCAGATGGACGAGGGCCGCGACCGCCGCCGTCAGGGCGACGGGGTGGCGGGCGAGCCTCTCGCGCAGCCCCGGCGGCCGCCGCCCGTCGGCCGGGCGGGCGGGCGCGGGGGCCGCGGTGGATATTCGCGGGCCCTCGTCAACGCTGGTCAATTGCGGCTCTCCCCGGATCGCCGGTCGCGGTGGTCACTTCGAAGACGCCTGTGCGACATCTGTGAGTTGCCTTGAGTGGTTTCGAGCGGCTTCGGACGCCCCGGCGGGCCGGGACGTCCGAAGCGGCGGGCGGTGCCATTTCAGCGGTGGCGGCTCTGGCTGCGGCCTCAGCCGAGACGGGTGAGCTTGGCGCCGAGACCCGGTTCCGCCAGGTCCCGCTGGAGCTCCACCGGCACACTGGCCTTCCCGGTTCCCGACCCGACGGAGAGCTCGCCGACCTCCGTGCCCGCCGGGGCGGAGCCGGGGATGCCCTTGCCGCCGTGGACGAGGTCGAGCTCCGTCTGCAGACCGGGCCAGCCGACAGCCTTGAGGTCCTCGGCGGCCACCACCGGCGTACGGCCGCCCAGCCCGTCGTCCACATAGCCGACGACCTCGCCCTTCTTGACGAGGGTCTCGGACGTCACGCCCTTCTGGGCGGCCTTGATGAGGGCGATGCTGTAGTCGATGGCCAGCTCCAGCTTCTGCTTGAGCTGCGCGGCCTTCTGGGTGCCCATCGTCACGCCGAGGATGCGGCGCTTCTCGCCGTCGACCTCGGTGTAGGCGGCCCAGAGCAGATTGCCGCCGGCCGGGGTGGACGAGCCGGTCTTGATGCCGTGGACGCCCGGCTGGAGGAGCGCCCTGTCGGCGCTGTTGTAGATCTTCCCGTCGATGCCCGGCACCTCAAGGATCGTCATGTCCACGATCTCTCGGAGCACATCGAACTCCATGACCGCCTCGGCCAGCTTGAGCTGGTCCTGAGGCGTCGAGACCGTCGACTTCTTGAAGCCGCTGGGGTCCGTGTAGACGGAGTCCTTCATCCCGAGGTCCTTGGCGGCGTCGTTCATCTTCTTGATGAACGCCTCCTCCGACCCGGCGTCCCAGCGCGCCAGCAGCCGCGCCACATTGTTCGCGGAGGGGATCATCAGCAGCTGGAGCAGCTGCTTCTGGGTGTACTTCTGCCCCTTCTTGACGGCGGCCCGCGACTCGTCGACATTGTCGGCCTCGTCCTCGGCCTGCTGGTCGATCTCGATCTCCGGGCCCGTCTCATCGCCGGTGATCGGGTGGTCCCTGAGGATCACATAGGCCGTCATCGTCTTGGTGACGCTGGCGAGCGGCGCGGGCTTCTGCGCCCCGTACGTCCCGATGCGGCCGACGCCCTCGACCTCCACCGCGCCCTGGCCCTCGTCCGGCCACGGCATGTCGAGCTGACCGCCCGCGAAGGTGTGCTCACGGTCGGCGGAGAGACCGAGGGCGGGCTCGGGGAGCGGCCGTACGAGCTGTACGACCGCAAACACGATCAGCAGCAACAGCACCAGCGGGGACCAGATCTTGATCCGGCGGGCGAAGGTGCGCAGCGGGGTCGGGGCCGGCGGCGGGGTGTTCGTCAGCTCGGCGAGCAGGTCGAGCGGGGGGCGGGGCGGCAGGGGCTGCTGCTTGGTCCGCTCGGGCTCCGTGAGCGAGGCGGGGGCGGTGGGGGCGGCGGGCTTGCTCGCTGGCGCGGCCGCCTCCGGCCCGGCAGCAGGCTCGTCCGGCGCCGCGGGCTTGTCTGCGGGCTCGTCTGCGGGCTTGTCGGGCTTGTCTGCGGGCTTGTCTGCGGGCTTGCTCGCGGGGGCGGCCGTCTCCCGCAGCGGAACGAATCTGCTCGCCCTGCCGACGGCGGGCGCCGGTCCGGCTTCCCGGTCCGGCCCGGCCGCGGGCTTCGGCTCAGGCGTCGGCGCGGGCTTCGCGTCCGGCTTCGGTGTGGCCGGGGGCATCGTGAGCGCGGCAGTGGGCTGGTCCACGGCCGGCGCGCGGGGCGCCTTGAAGACGGCGGTGGGCTGGTCCTTGGGCGGATCCGTGGGCTGGCCCTTGTTTGCTTCCGCAGACACGGGCTTGTCGGCTACCGACTTTCCGTCGACCGCCTTGTCGTCGGCGGCATCCTCGGGCTCCACCGGAGCGGAGCCTTCCCCGCCGTCCTCGCCGACCCCCTTGTCGCCGTCCTCGCCCGAGACCCAGGCCGCCACGGCGGCCCGCAGCCGCTCGTCGTTCCCGCCCGTCTTCCCGTCCGTCTTCCCGTCCGCGGCCGGTTCCTCCGACGCTCCGGCCGCATCACGCTCATCGGCTTCGTCCGGCGTCTCGCGGCAGACGGCAAGACGCGGGTCACGTGCGGCGTCCCGCTCCGGGGCGCGCTCCGGGCGCTCCGGGCCACGCTCCGGGCGGCGCTCGCCTGACGCCGTCTCCCCCGACGGCTTGTGCTGCTCCGACTTGTCGGGGGACTCGCCCGCCACCGTGCCTCCTCAATGAGTCATGCATAAGTCATACGCAGTCGTCATACGCCCTGTGCGATGCGTATGTCCGAACCATCTCTCAGTGTCCTGTGTGAGCACATGGCTCCCGTGCCAAGACGAGAACGACATACCTGCCGGTTCCCGTACGAACCACCCAGGCACTCTCGACAGACCAATGTGAGAGGCGTCACCCTGTCATTCATCCACGCGGGGAGGCATGGATGGGCAGGAGCCGCAGAACACTTCCGGAAGAGCTTCTGCTGCTCGCTCTGGACCCGGCCACGGGCACCACAGCGCAGCCGCAGTCGCTCGACCTCGGTCTCGCCGGGGCGCAGCTAGTAGAGCTGGCCTTGGCGGGACGGATAGCCCCTGACGGGGATCGTATCGCCGTGGTGATGCCACGGCCGACAGGAGATCCGACCCTGGACTCCGCACTGGAGCTGTTGCGCAGGCGCGGCAGTCCGGTCCGGGCGGTCCACTGGATCGGCGGGCCCCGGCTGGGGCTGCGCCAGGTGTACCTCTCGCATCTGGAGCGCTGCGGCATGGTGCATGCCGTGGAGGGCCAGATGTGCGGAGTGCTGCCGACGACTCGCTATCAGGCGACCGACACGGCGATCAGCCGGGACATCAGAGCCCGGCTCGACAGCGCGATCCGCACCGGTGTGCCGCCGGACCCGCGGACCGCGGCGCTCGCCGCGCTGGCGCACGCGGTCGGCCTCGGCAAGCATTTGTACCCGGGGAACGAAGGGCGTTCCTCAAGGTCCCGTCTGCGGGATCTCATCAGGCACGACCCGATGGGCGGCCTCGTGGCGCACGCCGTGATGGACGTCCAGAACGGCGTGCCGGCCCAGCCGCGCCGGGCGGGCCCCGGCCGTCAGCCGGCAGGCGTGCCCGTCCAGCCGCGCCGCCGGGGCATGGCCCGCGTCGCGGCGCACTAGCACCGCACACCGCACACCGCGCAACACCGCACCACATGCACAACGCAGCACCGCATGACAACGCAGCGCCACAGCACAACACCGCACCGCAACACGACAGCGCACCGCAGCACCACGCGCACCAGGCGCCCCCGCGCGAGATCGCGCACGGGTGCGAACGCCGCGCCGACGTCCCCATGACCCGGTACGGGAGCCGCAAAACGCGCGGGGCAGCACGCTCGCTGCCCCGCGCGTCGGCGTGTCTATGGATGTGTCTGGCCATTTAGCAGCGCGGACGCGACCATTGGTGGCAATCTGCTGAGCACTAGATACGCACAGCTACGCAGCCGGAGGTGCAGTCCCCGTGGCGTCCAACGTCAACCCCACCGTCAGGAGACGCCGATTGGGTCAGGAGCTGCGTCGGCTCCGGGAACTCAAAGGCATGACGGCAGAGGAGGTGGCGGAGCGCCTGCTCGTCTCCCAGTCCAAGATCAGCCGCCTCGAGAACGGCCGCCGCTCCATCAGTCAGCGCGACGTCCGCGACCTGTGCGGAGTGTACGAGGTCGAAGATCACCGGATCGTCGACTCGCTGATGCAGATGGCCAAGGATTCCCGCCAGCAGGGCTGGTGGCATGCCTTCGGCGACATCCCGTACAGCGTGTACATCGGCCTGGAGACCGACGCGGCGAGTCTTCGCGTGTACGAACCCCAGATCATGCCCGGCCTGCTCCAGACCCGTGAGTACGCCGAGGCGCTGATCACCGGCGCGATGCCGGAGAGCGGCCCCAGCGACATCGAGAAGCGCGTCAACGTCCGGATGCGCCGCCAGGAGCGGGTCAAGGAACCCGAGCATCCGCTGCGGCTGTGGGCCGTCGTCGACGAGGCGGCGCTGCGCCGTGTCGTGGGCGATAAGCGGATGATGCGCGAGCAGCTCGAATATCTTGTGGAGATGTCCCAGCAGCCGCATGTCACGGTGCAGGTGCTGCCCTTTGACATGGGCGCCCACCCGGGCATCAACGGCCAGTACGCGATCCTGGAGTTCCCGGACGCGTCAGACTCCAGCGTCGTCTATATCGAGGGTGTCACCAGCGACCTGTATCTGGAGAAGCCCAACGACGTGCAGAAGTACACGGTGATGTACGAGCATCTGCGCGCCCAGGCGCTGAATGTGGACCAGTCACGGCAGTTCATCGCCGACACGGCCAAGGAGTACGCCCGCTGACGGCGCGCCCGGGCCGCCGCGCCGCCAGCGGAAACGGTCACCCAAGTGACAGTGGTGGCGAGGGGGGCCGCACGGTACACCCCCGCCACCACTGGACGGAAGACCACGCCGGTATATGCCATCCGGTCGAGTGAACGCATGTCCCACGCACAGCCCCCGTCAAGTAGCTTCGATCACGCCAGCAAGAACGTTGGCGCGAACACATCTGCTGCCGAAGGGGAGTTAGACATGGCAATCATTCAGGGTGCCACGGACACCTGGACGAAGTCCTCGTACTCCGGCGGGAACGGCGCGTGCGTCGAGGTCAAGTCACCGCTGACGCAGGCCCTCCTGGTCCGCGACTCCAAGGTGCCGGCCGGCCCGTCGATCACCTTCGTCCCCGACGCGTGGAGCGCGTTCGTCAACGAGGTGGGACAGGGCGCGTTCGACCTCGGCTGAGCCTTGCGCCGAGGAGAGCGCAAACACTCAGCAGTGACACGTACGACAGAAACACGACAGGGGCCCTCTCGACTGGTTCGCCGTCCCGGCCGAGGGGGCTCGGCCGTGCCGCCCCCGCTCTGTCGCTCACCGTCGCTCACCGCAGCTCATCCACATAGCGGTCGGTTCCGGGGACCGTGGGGATGAAGGGAGCCACCAGCTCCATCCGTCCGAGCCCCGTGTCCGCGACCGCCGTCTCCAGCCCCGCATCCGGCGAGAAGCAAGCCTCCCAGCACTCCCTCGGATCCGCCTCAAGAAACCAGAGCAGGGTGAGTCGGGTGTCCACCCCCTCCACCTGCTTCACATAGCTCATCCGGTCCCCCGGCAGCGGCGTCGGCCGGAAGACCGTCACCATGGCTGCGGGCGAGCCCGCCAGCCGGCGGGGCAGCTCCCTCGCCCGCAGCCACTCCAGCAGCTCCGCCCGCTGCCCGGGCCCCTCGGCGTCCAGCACCTCGACGACCAGACCCGCGTACGGATGGTCCAGCGCATGACAGTCCCGCGGACCGGCGGCGCCGTCGCGGTAGACCGTCGCCGCATGGTCCTGGAACGACGTGAAGACATGGGTGCGGTCCCGGTAGACCCGTCCGTCGCGGTTCAGCCGCTTGTTGATGGCGACCGTCCACGTCATATGGTCGTCATAGCGCCCGTCGGTGATCCAGTACACGGAGAGATAGCAGCCCGCGGTGACCGGCTGCGCGACCGCGGACTTCTCCGGGCGGCGCAGCAGCTGCAGCTCCCTGGTGGCAACCCAGCGCCGCCCCGCGTACATCCACGGCATGGCCATCGCGCCCGCGTAGTAATGGTCGTCCTCGTACCAGCGGTTGTACGCGTACTCATGGCCGGGATGCGGCTCGACCATCGTGATCAGCGCATGGCCGGGACGGACCCCGTACGGACCCACCGCCGCCAGCTCCGCGTACACCGCACTGCGCGTGTCCTCGCCCATGGCCGCCTCTCCCCTTCCGTCCTCGGCTGCGGAGACCTACTCTGACGGCCCGTCAGGTGATTGGCCAGACAGCGGAGGCGTCCGGATGACGGCAGAACTGCTGCTCCAGGGGAAGACCGTGATCGTCTCCGGCGTCGGACCGGGCCTCGGCCATCGGGTCGCCGCCGCCGTCGTACGCGACGGAGGCAATGCGGTACTGGGCGCACGCACCCACGCCACCCTCGCCAAGACCGCCGGACAGATCGACCCGGACGGCCGCCACAGCGCCTTCCGCACCGCCGACATCACCGACGAGACCCAGTGCGAGGCACTGGCCGCACTCGCCGTGGAGCGCTTCGGCCGAATCGACGCGGTGGTGCATGTGGCCGCCTGGGACAGTTCCTTCGGCGGCCTGGAAGACGCCGACTTCGCCGTCTGGCAGCAGGTGATCGACGTCAATCTGCTGGGCGCCCTGCGGATGACGCGGGCCTGTCTGCCCGCGCTGAAACAGCGCGGCGGCTCCGTCGTCATCATCGGCGCCCAGTCCGCCGTCGCCGCCCCCTCCCAGGTCAGACAGACGGCATACGCGGCCTCCAAAGGGGCTCTCACCTCCGCCATGTACTCCCTGGCACGCGAACTGGGCCCGCACCGGATACGGGTGAACACCGTGCTGCCTGGCTGGATGTGGGGCCCGCCCGTCCAGGCGTACGTACGCCTCACCGCGCACACCGAGGGTGTGCCGGAATCCGAGGTGCTCGGACGCCTCACCGAGCGGACGGCCCTTCCGGAGCTGGCCTCCGACGCCGACGTCGCAGAAGCCGCGGCCTTCCTCGCCTCCGACCGGGCGCGGTCCATCACGGGCCAGTCGCTGCTGGTCAACGCGGGTGAAGTGATGCGCTGACCAAGAATCTCCCGACCGCGGATCTATACTCCACATGCTCGACCGACATGGGGGGCACTGGGGAAGCGCGGGGGAAGCATGGCGGAGCAGACGGGGGCGGTGTCGTTTCTCGATGTCGTGGGCGCCCTGGACATAGGGGGGCTGGCCGTGATCGGGGCGGCGCTGGTGCTGCGCCTCGCGTCGCTGCCGCTGCTGTCGCGCGCTCAGGAGTGGACCCGTCGAAGGGCGTTGGCGGTCCCGGGCGCGGACGCGACGCCGCGAGGGATTCCGGCGGTCGTCTTCGGAGAGGCTGCCGTGTGGCTCCTCGGCGGCGCCGGCCTGTGGCTCCTCATGGCCTCGGACGCCCTCCTCGGCTTCGACCTCCTCATACAGCCGGTCGCGTCGCCGGATGTGCTCCCCCTGTCCGTCGCGTTGGGCATCCCCATCGCGGAGGCGCACACGCAGTTCCTCATCGCGGCGGCCCCGGCCCTGGTCCTCTGGCCGCTGCTGTACCTCCTGACCCAGCGCAACCTGCTGACCGGCGGTGTGCCCGCGAGGGCGGGAGCATCGTCCCCGACGGGACTCCGACTGGCCGGCCTGTTCGCGCTGCGTGTTGTGCTGGCGGCGTTTCTGCCGGTCGGACTGGTCCTGGCCGCCCTGCTGTTCGAGGCCGTCGCCGCCATCACCAGCTGGCGGCTCCGGTCCGCCGACGGCCGGCGACACTCCGCGGGCGGCTCCCTGCCGCCCGCCGCCCCCGCGCAGCCGGTCCCGGCAGCCGCACCGCAGATGCCGCCGGTTCCCTCCTTTCCACCCGCACAGGCGGTCGCCTACGTGCCGACGCAGGCCGATCCAGGCGCCGCGCCGCAGGTCGCCCACCGGCCACTCCACCCGAACGAGCCCCGGACGATCGGCGGCTACCAGCTCCTCGGCCGGATCGGGGCCGGCGGCATGGGCACGGTGTACCTCGCGCGGCGCGAGGGGGCGGCGACACAGGTGGCGCTGAAGACCATCAACCCCGAGCTCCTGGACCACGCCGAGCTGTTGCGCCGGTTCGAGCGCGAGGCGGAGGTGCTCGCCCTGGTCTCCGGCGCCTACACCGCCCGGGTGCTCGACGCCGGGGTGGACGCGGGACGGCCGTACCTGGTCATGGAGTTGCTGGACGGGCGGCCCCTCGATGCCCATCTGCACGAGAAGGGGCCGATCCGCACGCCCGAGGCGCTGCGGTCCCTGGCCCTGGCGCTTGCCGTGGCCCTGTCCGGGGTGCATCGGCTCGGCTTGGTCCACCGGGACCTCAAGCCCGCCAACATCATGCTGACCACGGCCGGGCCGCGCCTGCTCGACTTCGGCATCGCGGCGATCGTGGACGGCACCCGGCTCACTCGCACCGGCGGCGGACCGGGGACCCTGACGTATATGGCGCCGGAGCAGTTCGGCGAGGAGCGTATCGGCCCCGCCGCCGACGTATGGGCATGGGCGTGCTGCGTGGTGTGCGCGGCGCACGGCGACAGTCCGTTCACGGCGACCAGTACGGGAGCGGTGATCCGCCGGATCGTGGAGACCGGCCCCGAGCCGGCCTCGCTGGAGGCGGTGCGGGCACTCGACCCGGCTCTCGCGGCCGCGGTCGGGCAGGCGCTGGCCATCGATCCGGAGGGGCGGCCGGCGGATGGCGCGGCCCTGGTGAGTCTGCTGACAGCCCATCATGGGCCGACCCCCACGCTGGCGGATGCGAACTCCGTCCGGGAACAGATCACCCACGGCTGGCGCACACTGGCGCTCTGATTCACGCACGCGGGTAGCGGGCCAGCCAGCCGGGGGCGCTGAGTGCCGGGCCGTGCAGCGCCGGCCCCTGGGTCATCTCCATCGCGAAGTCGTCCGCCAGCTCCAGCAGGGTGCCGCGGCCCTCAAGTTCGGCGAGCCAGGCGGGGGGCAGCGCGGTCTCGCCATGGAGCGCGCCGAGCAGGGAGCCGCACAGGGTGCCTGTGGTGTGTGAGGGGCCGCTGTGGTTGACGGCGAGGCGCAGGCCGTGGCGGACGTCCTCGCCGACGAGGGCGCAGTAGACGGCGATGGCCAGCGCGTCCTCCGCGTGGTGGCCCTCGCCGAGGGCGGCGACCCGGGACGGGCCCGGAATGCCCTGCCGTACCGCGCCCAGCGCGTGTCTGAGCGCGTCCGTGACCGGCTGGTGGCCGGGGCGGGCGGCGAGCTGCGCGAGTGCGCGCTGCACCGAGCCGTCAAGGGACTCGCCGCGGGCCAGCCCGTGCACGATGACCGCGAACGCGCCCGCCGAGAGATACGCCGTGGGGTGCCCGTGCGTCTGCGCCGCGCACTCCACCGCGAGCTGGCACACCAGCTGCGGCTCCCAGCCCACCAGCAGCCCGAACGGCGCGGAGCGGACCAGCGCCCCCGCGCCGCGGGCCGTCGGGTTCTTGGGCGACTCCAGAGTGCCCATCGTCTCGTCGCCGAGGCCCGTCAGACAGTCCCGGGACGGGTCGCGGCGGCTGTAGAGCCACTCCTCGCGGGCCAGCCAGCCGTTGTCCTTGCGGCGTTCGTCCGGCCCCCAGTCGCGCTGGGTCGCCGCCCACCGCAGATAGGCGCGGTGGACGTCGGAGGGCGGGTGCCAGGCGCCGGTGTCCCGGCGCACCTGGGCGCGGATCAGCCCGTCGACGGTGAACAGCGTCATCTGCGTGGCGGCGGTGACCGCCCCGCGACGGCCGTACACGGATACGTAATCCCCGACGCCGTCCGGCCCGTGGGCGGCCCGGATCTCCTCCAGGCCGAGGTCGGCCACCCCCGCGCCGAGCGCGTCGCCGATGACGCCGCCCAGCAGCGCGCCGCGCACCCGGGCGCGGAAGTCCTGCTGTTCGACGCGTCCCCATACGGCTGTCGCTGCTGCGCTCACGGCGTCCCTCCCCGGACGTCGACCGTCGACCGCGCGCCGGGGGGCCGGGGGCCGGGGCCGGCCAGCGGTCGAACGTATGCCTGGCGCAGCACTGTAATCGACCGTGGTGCTGACCGGTGCGGATGCCTGGGCGGTAACTGGGGGCTCCGCCCCCAGACCCCCTGTACGGCCTTCGGCCGTGTCCTCAAACTCCCCCAGACTCCGTCCGGGAGGTGCCCCCAACGGGCTGGATTTGGCTGCGCCAAATCCCAGCCCCGCCGGCGCTTGAGGCGCAAGGACCCGCACAACCCAGCCCCGCCGGCGATTGAGGCGCGGGGGCCGGGGGCGGGGCCCCAGGGGTCAGGTCGGCAGGACCGGCAGCAGCCGCGGCAGATGCCCGTCCGACGCCTCCGCCGCCCGCACGCGCTCCTCGGGGACCCCCCCGTACAGGGTCGTCCGGGGACGCACCGGGCGGCCGGCCGACTCCGCGATGGCGGTCAGGTCCCGGATGGAGCGGTACGACCCGTAGCTGGAGCCCGCCATCCGGGAGATGGTCTCCTCCATCAGGGTGCCGCCCAGGTCGTTCGCGCCGGAGCGGAGCATCTCGGCCGCGCCATCCGCGCCCAGTTTCACCCAGCTCGTCTGGATATTGGTGATGTGCGGGTGGAGCAGCAGCCGGGCCATGGCCGTCACCGCGCGGTTGTCGCGGACGGTCGGGCCGGGGCGGGCGATGCCCGCGAGATAGACGGGCGCGTTGGTGTGGATGAAGGGGAGGGTGACGAACTCGGTGAATCCGCCGGTCTCCTGCTGGATGCGCGCCAGGGTGCGCAGATGGCCCAGCCAGTGGCGCGGCTGGTCCACATGTCCGTACATCATCGTGGAGCTGGAGCGGATGCCGAGCTGATGCGCGGTGCGGATCACCTCGATCCAGGTGGCGGCGGGCAGTTTGCCCTTGGTGAGGATCCAGCGGACCTCGTCGTCGAGGATCTCGGCGGCCGTGCCGGGGATGGAGTCCAGACCGGCCTCCTTGGCGGCGGTCAGCCAGTCGCGGATGGACATCCCGGTGCGGGTCGCGCCGTTGACGACCTCCATCGGGGAGAAGGCGTGCACATGCATGCCGGGGACGCGCTTCTTGACGGCGCGGGCGATGTCGAAGTAGGCGGTGCCCGGCAGGTCGGGGTGGATGCCGCCCTGCATGCACACCTCGACCGCGCCGACGTCCCAGGCCTGCTGTGCGCGGTCGGCGATCTGCTCCAGCGACAGCGTGTAGGCGTCGGCGTCGGTGCGCCGCTGGGCGAAGGCGCAGAAGCGGCAGCCGGTGTAGCAGACGTTGGTGAAGTTGATGTTGCGGGTGACGATATAGGTGACGTGCTCGCCCGCCACGTCCCGGCGGAGTTCGTCGGCGATCCGGGCCAGGGCGTCAAGCGCCGGTCCTTCGGCGTGCAGCAGCGCGAGGGCCGCGTCGTCGTCGAGCTTCGCCGGGTCGTCGGCGGCCTGTGAGAGGGCCGCGCGCACATCGGCGTCGATGCGCTGCGGGGCCATGCCGGGCACGGCGGCCTCGCGCAGCGCCTCCCAGTCCCCGTACACCTCGTCGAAGTCGTCCCGCCGGTCGCCGGTGCGGCCCTCCGTGTCGATGGTGCGGTGCAGATCGGTGCGGCCTGTTCCCGACCCGGTCGCGGTGAACGTCTCGTCCGGCTCCTGCCAGGGCAGGCCCCGTACGACGGCGTCCTCGCGCGCCAGCCCGGTCTCCGGGTCGGCGAGCGCCTCGACGTGCGGCCGCAGCCGCGGGTCGAGCCAGGGCTCTCCGCGCCGTACGAACTCCGGGTATACGCAGAGACGTTCCCGCAGGGTGAAGCCCGCTTCCGCGGAGCGCCGCGCGAGGACGTCGATCTGCGGCCAGGGCCGCTCGGGGTTGACATGGTCGGGGGTGAGCGGCGAGACGCCGCCCCAGTCGTCGATTCCGGCGTCGATGAGCCGCCCGTACTCCCCGTCCACCAGATTGGGCGGGGCCTGGAGGCAGCCGGAGGGGCCCATGATGTGCCGGGCGACGGCGACGGCGGCGACCAGGTCGTCCAGTTCGGCGTCCGGCATCCCGCGCATCGCCGTGTCCGGTTTGGCGCGGAAGTTCTGAATGATCAGCTCCTGGATGCCGTGGTACGCGCGGGAGACGCGGCGCAGCGCGAACAGCGACTCGGCCCGCTCCTCATAGGTCTCCCCGATGCCGATGAGCAGCCCGCTGGTGAACGGCACCGATGAGCGCCCGGCGTCGTCCAGCACCCGCAGCCGGACGGCAGGCTCCTTGTCGGGTGAGCCGTGGTGCGGGCCGCCGGGCTCGCTCCACAGCCGCCGCGCCGTGGTCTCCAGCATCATGCCCATCGACGGGGCCACCGGCTTCAGCCTCTGGAAGTCGGTCCAGCTCATGACGCCGGGGTTGAGGTGCGGCAGCAGCCCGGTCTCCTCCAGGATGCGGATCGCGATGGCGCGGACATAGGCGAGGGTGTCGTCGTAGCCGTGCGCGTCGAGCCACTCCCGGGCCTCGGGCCAGCGGTCCTCCGGTTTGTCGCCCAGGGTGATCAGGGCTTCCTTGCAGCCCAGTTCGGCGCCGCGCCGGGCGATGTCCAGCACCTCGTCCGGGGACATAAACATGCCGTGTCCCGCGCGCCGCAGTTTGCCGGGGACGGTGACGAAGGTGCAGTAGTGGCACTTGTCCCGGCACAGCCGGGTGAGCGGGATGAACACGCTCTTGGAGTACGTGATGACGCCGGGTCTGCCCGCGGCCTCAAGCCCCGAGTCCCGCACCCGCGCGGCCGAGGCGCACAGGTCGTCGAGGTCCTCGCCGCGCGCCTGAAGCAGCACGGCGGCTTCGGCGGCATCGAGCGCCACGCCCTCTCTGGCGCGCTTGAGGGCCCTGCGCATGGCGTTGGAGGTGGGACGTCCTGGCTCGCTGCGCGACGCATTCGCGGCACTCGTGGTCATGCGTCCGAGCATACGAGCGAACCCACCGCGGGCCGAGGCCGCGCCCTGTTCAGCCCCGCGGCCCGGCCGGCTGACGGCGGCGGCGTCGCCCCGCGCGTTGACCCGCCCGCAGCCCCGTACGGACGACCGTCACAGATACCGCGCGTAGTCGTCCAGCGTGCGCAGCACCTCCCGCTCCCCCGCGGGCGGCAGTTGCAGCACGACCTCCGTCACGCCCAGGTCGGCGTAGTGCGCCAGCTTGCCGGGGCTCGGCAGGACGGCATACGGCACCACCTGAAGCTCCTCCGGCTTGCGCCCCGCGGACTCCCACGCGGCGCGCAGCACGGGCAGGGACTCGGTCAGCCCGCGCCCGCCGATGGGCAGCCAGCCGTCCGCGAACTGGGCGAGGTCGGCGAAGAGCCGGGGCCCGGCGGCGCCGCCGAGGAGGGTCCGCGGCGCGCCTCCGGCGGGTTTGGGGTGTGCGTACGAGGGCCGTACGGAGCAGTGCTCGCCCTGGTACCCGGTCGGTTCCGCCGCCCACAGGGCCCGCATCAGGCCCATCCGGTCGCGGACGACGTCCCGCCGCGTGGACCAGATGACGCCGTGGTCCGCCGCCTCCTCCTTGTTCCAGCCGTAGCCGAGGCCGAGCGTGAACCGGCCGCCCGACAGCTGGTCCAGGCTCGCGATCTGCTTGGCCAGGGCGATCGGGTCGTGCTGGGCGAGCAGGGCGACGCCGGTGCCGATGCCGAGGCGTTCGGTGACGGCGGCCGCCTGGGCGAGCGCGACGAAGGGGTCGAGGGTGCGGCCGTACTCCCTCGGCAGTTCGCCGCCCGCCGGGTAGGGGGAGGCGCGCTCGACGGGGATGTGGGTGTGCTCCGGCAGATAGAGCCCCGCGAAGCCGCGCTGCTCCAGTTCCCGCGCCAGCCGCACCGGGGTGATCGTCTCATCGGTCAGGAAGATCGTGGTCGCGATGCGCATCGGGGGCCTCCATCGTCTCCTGGTCGATACGCAGAGTGGCGTGGCCAACGTATGCCGTGCCGCGTGAAGTGCCCAGCCCCGGGCCGCTTTTCGTCGTGCTGTTTCCTGCGAGTGCCCGGCCGGGTTGAAGCAGGCCGACCGCTGTCGATCACCGATGTAATTACCCCTGGTAGGGTGCCCGACATCACCGTGACTGGTGAGTAACACAGAGGGGATGCCCGTAATGACCACGCGGGATGCAAGTGACCTGTCCGCAGCAGGGCTGCATAATGCGCTGTACAGGGGGGCGCAGCCGGTTGCTCCAGGTAACCCCAACGGCGTCGCGTCGCTGACGGATCGGGAGAAACAAGTACTTGTGCTCCTCGGGTCCGCTGCCGGAAACCGGAGCATCGCACGGACGCTGGGGATAGCGGAACGGACAGTCAAGGCACATCTGACAAACCTCATGAGCAAGATCGGTGTCGCGTCTCGAATTGAGGCTGCCATCTTCGCTTTTGCACACCACGAGCTCCTGCGCTCTGCGGACCTATGCCCTTGCGGGCCATACCCAAAAGTCCAATAGCGATCGGGGCTGCCGAGAGGGAGACTCCTCCTCGCCAGATGTGCAATAGACCTGAGGGGTAGTCAAATGAGAATTGATGGAAACCGTGCACGCCTCGTCTCCGGCGGGACTGCCATTCTTGCGGCCAGCACCCTCCTGCTGACGGCTGCACCGCTCGCACACGCAGGTGGAAAGCCTCGGTCCACGAGCCTCCCCGGGGGCGCAAAGCTGACATCCAACATTTGGTACAGCAACAGCCTCAGCTTCAGGGGTTGCGGCGACTACCAGGTCTCAGCCGTGATATCGGGAGGCAAGGCGCCCCGTTCCGGAAAGGACAACGTCAAGACACGCGTCACCGCCACCGGCTACGGCGTCGCTTGGAACGGCAGCCCCCTTACGAGCGGAACCCTGGACAAGTCCGTGACGAACAACAAGGGCCAGCGCGGCGCCTACCTCAAAGGCAGCAAGTGCTACGGGATGACCACCGTGTACGTCACTTACAACAACACAGCCAGCACCTTCTACTACGGCACGCACCGAAACGTGTCTGCAAGCTGAAGAGGAGAAAGGGTGACCCGCAGAGGGGCACTGTCGGTTGGGCGCTTCGGCGCCCGACCGGGCCGTTTCACAGCTGTATTCGCCATGGCAGCCGCCTTGTCCGTCAGCGGGTGCGCCGGGCCGTCCGGCATGGATCGCGTGGTGGACGAACTCAATAGCTTCCGCGTCGGGGACGGAGCTTACTCGCCCGTCACTCCCACTGGCCGGAACGAAGGCGACGATCCGGTCCATGACATGTCTGCCCTCTACTTCGCCGCCGCACTCGCGGACTCGAGCGGGCGGGGCAGCGAGGTCGTCTCGGTCGAAAAGGTACGCGAGTACGTTGCCACGCAGCCGGGCTGTGATGGTGCACTCTTCGCCGCATCGCTCCTCCACATCGCCCAGGAGCGCGACAAGGCGCTGGAGAAGAATGCCGCCTCGTGCAGTATCAAGCGGCTCACCTCGGACGGCGTCACACAAATGAACGCGGAAGGCACAGGGCTCACCATTCAGATGCTGGAACGCCTCGGCTACGCCGATGACATCCCGCCTCTGAAGGCGGAGCTCTTCGACGTGGACGACAGAACCGACCGTTACCACGCCTGGCAGACCCTCGCCCTCGCCCCATACTTGGCCAACAAGACCGAAGCCCTCCAGCACTTTGACAGCCAGGTCGCGGAGTCCAGCGAGTTCCTCGAGTCTCCGGACAGCAAAGCCCTCGTCGGTGAGATAGTCGCGGCCTACCAGGTTCCCGGGAACGGGATCGGGGAGGCCGGCCTGCCTGACACTCTCGAATCCTGGCTCGACAAAGCCCGTGGGTGCGAGGGTGCCGAACAGTTCTACCGGCCTTTCCAATCGGCTGACGTATGCACACTCAAGGAGACGTGGGCGGCTTTCTCAAGCGGGCTGGTGAACCCGAAGTGACGCTGCTGGAGCTCGACTCCGTGAGCAAGGAGTTTCCCGGTCCGCTCACCGTGCTGAGGGACATCTCACTCGCCATGAGGTCGCACGAGTTGGTGTGGCTGCGCGGTCCGTCCGGCACGGGCAAAACCACCCTGCTGTCGATCACCGGCCTGTTGGCAGCCCCAACCCGCGGCACCGTACTGGTATGCGGCGCCAGCGGGCTGTCGGGTGGCCAAGCCGCACGCACCCGGCGCGAACACATCGGATTCGTCTTCCAGAAGCCGGTGTTCCTTCCCTCCCTGAACACCGTGGAGAACGTGGCACTGCCCTCGCTGGGTCACCGAACCGAAGCCTTCTCCACCGCCGCCAAGCTGCTGGACCAGTTCGGAGTGGGCAACAGGGCGTCGCACCGCACCACGCTCCTGTCGGGCGGTGAAGCCCAGCGCGTCGCCCTGGCCCGGGCACTGGTCAACGACCCCGCACTGGTCCTTGCCGACGAGCCCACGGCCGGGCTCGATGACGATGCAAGCGCCCTTGTACGCGGGCATCTCTCGCGACTGGCCGCCGAGGGGCGAGGCGTCCTCGTCGCCTCTCACGACCCTGCCTTCGCACAGATCGCGACACGCACCATCAGTCTGCGGGAAGGGAAGCTGTCGTGACCGAGACCCCTCTGGTCCGCGGTGAGGTGCTGCGCTCCCTGCGCCGTCACTGGGCGATGCCACTGTTCCTCGCCCTCCTGATCGGTTTCGTCGTCGTGGCGCGCGGCCCCGTACAAGAGGCCCGTGCGACTGCCGTCGAGCTCGACTCCGGCGACGGCAGACTCCGCACGATCAGCGTGTGGGCCACCACTCCCGACGACCGCACACCACTCACACAAGAGCGCATCGACGAGATCGCCGCTGTCCCCGGCGTCACCGCGGTCACCCCTTACGATGGGGACGGTGCCGAGGTCTATCTGGCGGAGGACCAGTCACGGCAGAACCCGCGCATGCTCGCTTTGCGGCCCTGGACTGCTGCCCACCCGCCCCTGGCCGCGCAGAAGGAGCCGGACCGGTCATTCGCCGTGGCTCCCGGCGAGATCGTGCTGCCGGACGGGTTCGCCGGCCTGTCCGCCGACCAGCTCATCGGACGCGACATCGTCGTCATGCATACCCCCATCGACCGTGTCGAGACCGGTAAGGACGGCAGTGAGTCCCTGCACGGCGGCGAGCCCGAAGAACTCCGCTTCACCGTCACCGGCGTGCACGACGACTCCACGGGGAACCTGGACGGCCCAGGCAGCGCCTATGTTCACCCTGACATCGCCGTAAAGCTGTATGCGGCGTCTCAAGCCAAGACCGTCGAAGAGCTGTACGCCACAGAGGGCTTCGAGAACATCCAGGTCGAGGTCGCCTCGGCCAGCCAGGTGGGCACGGTCCAGCGGCATCTGCGCCAGGAGGGGCTCTACGCGGCGAGCATCACCGCCCAGATGCAGGCCCTGTCTCCCGCACTGTCCTTCCTCGACACCGCTTCCACCACCGCGCTGTGGGCCATCGCCGTGCTGGCCGCCCTGTTCGGACTTGTGATGGGCACACAGCGGGTACGCGCCCGCATGAGCGAGATCGGCCTGCTCAAGGCGCTCGGATTCACCGAGAACCGGATCTTCTGCCTGGTCGCCATCGAGTTGTTCGTCATTGGCACCGTCACCGCCGTCATCGGCGTCGTGATCGGTGCAGCCGCCGTCGGAATGCTGAGCGGACCGGGTGCCATTCACTTGCCCACCGCCGCCGTGCTCCTTCCGGTGCCGGGTGTGGCGCTGGTAGCGGGCGCTCTGCTCCCCCTGTACTACGCCAGACGCCTCCCGCCCGACACAGTCCTACGCGACACGTAGTCCAGTACCGTCGGCCCCCTTCCCTTGCACGGGCGTTCACGTCTCAATGCCACCGTCCGTGTGTACGCGCACCTCCTCTCTCGGGACGGGGAACCATGGCGACGCGACGCACTCTGCTCGTGACGGGAGCCACGAGCGCGTTTACGTTGAGCGGTGTGAGGTTCGCGCAATCTGCCGACGCCGGCGCGGGCGGCAGCGGCGGCGACGGCGTTCAGACCCGGGTGGTGGGCGGCACCCTGCCACCCGGCTCGCCCGACTATGTCTATCTGCCCGTCGAGGTCCCGCCCGGGGTGCGCGAGATCCATGTCAGCTACGCCTATGAACGGGTCCCCGTCCCCTCCGGCACCCAGGGCAACGCCCTGGACATCGGCATCTTCGACGAACGCGGCACCGCGCTCGGCGGCCGCGGCTTCCGCGGCTGGTCGGGCGGGGCCCGCACGGAGTTCTTCATCCGCGCGGACGCGGCGACGCCCGGCTACATCCCGGGGCCGGTGCACCCGGGCACCTGGCATATCGCCCTCGGCCCGTACACGGTCGCCCCGCAGGGACTGCCGTACGAGGTGACCATCACGCTCCGCTTCGGCGCGCCCGCCCCCGCGCCGAGGCCGGTCTACCCTCCGGAGCGTGCCGCGGGGCGCGGCCGGTCCTGGTACCGGGGCGACTGCCATCTGCACACCGTCTTCTCGGACGGCAAGCGCACCCCCGAGGAGGTCGCGGCGGGTGCGCGGGCGGCCGGGCTGGACTTCATCAACACCTCGGAGCACAACACCCATGCGGCGCACGGGGCCTGGGAGGGCCTGTGGGGTGATGACCTGCTGATCCTCACGGGCGAGGAGGTCACCACCCGCAACGGCCACGCCCTCGCCCTGGGCACCGATCCGGGCGTCTTCGTCGACTGGCGCTACCGGGCCCGTGACAACCGCTTCGGCCATATCGCCCGCGGCATCAGACGCGCGGGCGGCCTGGTCGTGCCCGCCCATCCGCACGCCGCCTGCATCGGCTGCGGCTGGAAGTTCGGCTTCGGCGAGGCGGACGCGGTGGAGGTGTGGAACGGCCCGTACACCCCGGACGACGAGGTCGCCCTCGCCGCCTGGGACAGCACGCTGGCCGCCGCGGCCCGTTCCCGGCGCGCCTGGCTCCCGGCGATGGGCAGCAGCGACGCCCACCGGGAGCCGCAGGCCATCGGGGTTCCGCAGACGGTCGTCCTCGCCGACGAGCTGTCCCGCGGGGCGATCCTCGCGGGCATCCGCGCCGGCCGCTCGTATGTCGCCGAGTCCTGTGGGGTCTCCCTGGCCTTCTCCGCCGCGGGCGGCCGGGGCCGGCACGCGGGCATCGGCGAGCGGCTGCGCGTCGCGGACGACACCCCGGTGACGGTCCGCCTCGACGTCACAGGCGCCCCCGGCTGCACGGCGGCCTTCGTCACCGACCAGGGCACGCTGCATACGGAGGCGCTGCCCGCGTCCGGGACGGGCACGGTGGAGTGGACTGCCACCCCGCAGTACGCCACATATGTACGGGCGGAGGTGCGCCACGCCCCGGTGACGCCGGGTGTGCCGGGTCTGCCGGGTCCGCTGGCGGCGATGACGAACCCGGTTTTCCTGGGCGGCCGGTGAGCCCGGGTCAGCCCGTCCGCATCACGCCCGTCTCACAGCGATCTCACAACGCCGACGAACCCGACGACCACACGGACACGACGGTCATCAGCATGACGAACCCGGAGCCGAAGATCCACCACAGGGAAGGCGCGTGCGCCTTCACTTTGATGTCCGGATTGTTCTCCTGTTTCGCGATGTCCGCGCCGACCCATTTCCTCACCGGCGCGATCATGACCACGAACATGACCAGCACGGCGCTGTAGAGATAGAGAATTTCAGCGACCATGTAGCTTTTCGCGGCCGCGAAAGCCAGGGCGGAGACAGCCACCGGCAGCGGCACAAAGGACACCGACCGCTTGGCCTTCGGCGTGGGCATGGACCAGCGCATCAGAGCGATATGCGCCGGAGTGACGGCGACGGCTATCACGGCCCAGGCAAGGGTGGACAAGGAGAGAAACATAGAATGCCAGCCTTTCCGGGCCGGAGGGCAAGTCGCCGGAATACATACGGCATTGTCCTCCGGCCCGGATCGTATCACTCGACTACCAGGGGGTAATGGCGTCCCAGGCGTCCTTGGCGGTGTCCAGCGCGCCGCCCCAGTCGGTGGTGAACACACCGACGACGGGCGAGATGATCTCCTGCTCGAACCGCGCGGCGAGGACGGACGCGGAACGGACCCCCTCGGCACCCCACTTGATCACACCGGACACGCCGCAGCAAGGATGTATTGGCCACCCATGTGGTGGCGATCAAGCCACGAGAAGGGCCGCAACGCCTCGGGGCAGCGCTACGGTCGGGAACCGCGCCCTCAACTGCCTTGCATCGCAAAAGAGTCCCTCACTATGCATGCACCGCATGACAATTGCGCCGGCCGACACGGAAACGGCAGCGGCGGCGAAAGCGGCAGTGGCGGCGGACCAGCGGCGTTCTCAACTGCTGCGCGGAGTCCTGGACCTGTGCCTGCTGGCGCTGATCGCCGAGCGCCCGCGCTACGGCTTTGAGATCGCCGCGAGCCTTGCGGAGAACGGACTGGAGCTGGTCAGCGAGGGCAGCATCTATCCGCTGCTGGCCCGCCTGCAGAAGAGCGGTCTCATCGACGCGTACCGGGCGTCGTCACCGGCGGGCGGCGCACCGCGCAAGTACTACCGGCTGACCGACGCGGGCCGCGCCGCGCTGGCCGCGGGCCGCACGACCTGGCGGGGCTTCGCCGCCGCCGTCGACCGCACACTGTCCGACGGACAACCGGGGGAAACGGATGACACCCATGACACCAACCGCTGACGACACCGCTGACGACATCCTCGACCGGTGCCGCACCGAGTGGCTGTTCCGCGATCTGCCGGAGGCCGAGCTCGACGACATGCTCGCGGAGCTGCGCGACCACCTCGCCGACGCGGGCCGACCGGCGGCCGCGGTCGTGGGCGACGACCTCAACGCCTTCGCCGCCTCCTGGGCCGCCGAACGCCGCGCGCGGCAGCCGCGCTTCCATACGCTGCGCCAGTTCGTCCTCCACGCGTATGCCGGCGCGGCGGCCCTGCTGCTGGCGCATCACCTCATCGGCTGGTCCGCCCGCGTCGACATCGTCCCCGGCTCGGTCGCGGCGGTCGGCCTCTTCGCCGCGCTGATGTCCTGCACCCCGTACTGGCGCGCCGTGTTCCACTGGCCTCTGGGCCGCTGGGTGGCGCTCAGCACCGGCTGCTCCACGCTGCTGCTCGCCCTGTTCCTGCTCGGCCGCGCCCCGGTCCTGATCAGCGTCCCGCTGTGGGGCACAGCGCTGTTCTGCCTTCCGGCACTCGCCGTCGCCGCCGTCTCCCGGCTCAGAGCTGCACCGGGTACACGATGAGCAGACCCGCCGAGCCCAGCAGAGCGATCAGGCTGAGGCCGAACAGCACCCACCGGGCGGGCCCCGCGCGCATCCGGCTGGTGAGGGCGGCGAAGAACAGCACCAGCGCGAACAGCACCGCCGTCAGGACGTAGTTGTCGGAGCGCTGGTTGGCCTGCCGCGCCTTGGCCGCGAGGCCCTCGGCCTCGTCCAGCTGCTTCACCGCTTTCTGAAGGGTGGCGAGCTGGTACTCGGGCATGGCGAAGGGCGTGCTGGGAGCGTCGGGGTTCTGGAGCGGGCGTGTGGCCAGCCAGGCGTCCATCGCCGGTTTGAACTCGCTGCGGAACCTCTCGAACAGCGCGCCCGAGGCACGCTCCGGGTCGGGGACGTACCGGCCGTCCGGCCGCTCCGCCCCGCCTTCGAGGATCTCCTCGTTCAGCAGGGAGAGCCACTGCGTGAACATGATGACGTCGATCGTGACGAACTGGCCGGCCTCGGTGGAGTTCCGGGTGGACTCGGTGCGGGTGGCGGACGCGGAGGCGTACGAATTGGCCTGGACGCCGCTCCACTTCTGGCTCTGGAAACCCGCCCAGGCGGTCGCGACGGCGGCCAGCGCGATCACCACGGTCAGCGTGAGTTCCAGCCACTCCGGGAACTGCTTCTTCTCCCCGGCCGCGGCCTCCGGCCCCTTCGGTTCTCCCGGTTCTCCCGGTTCTCCCGGTTCTCCCGGCTTTCCCGGCTTTCCCGGCTTTCCCTGCTCCTCCTTGCCCTCCACCCGGCCAGCGTAGGAAGGTCCGCGGACGCCGTCCTGCCGAGAGAGCCGGGGCTAGGCCGTCCGGGTGGCGGCCCGGCGGATAACATGCACCGTTCTGGGCGGTTGGCTAGGGAGTGCGGGGTGCGGGCAGGTTCGTCACGATGGGACCTGCGTTCCCTCGCCCCGGCCGTCTCCCTCTATCTGGCCATACGGATGCTCGGCCTGACCGTCCTCGCGCTCTGGTCCGCGGCGGGCGGCGCCAGCGCGCATACGCTCCTCAGCCACCGCTGGGACTCCCTGTGGTACGCCCGGGTCGCGGAGCACGGCTACGGGTTCACACTCCACGCGCCCGACGGCCGGCCCCTCTCCAGCATGGCCTTCTTCCCGCTGCTGCCCTGGCTGGAAGCCGCCGGATCGGCACTCTCGCCGCTGGCTCCCTCCGATGTCGGCCTGCTGGTCAGCGCCGTCGCCTCGGCGGCGGCCGCGGCCAGCCTCTTCGCGCTGGGCCGCCGGGTCCACAGCGACCGGGCGGGGCTGATCCTCGCGGGCCTGTGGGCCGCGCTGCCCGTCGCCGTCGTGCAGTCCATGGCGTACAGCGAGTCGCTGTTCACCGCCCTCGCCGCCTGGTCGCTGTACGCGCTGCTCCGCGACCGCTGGCTCACGGCCGGGGCCCTCGCCTGTCTCGCCGGGCTGGCCCGCCCCGTCGGCGTCGCGCTGAGCGCCGCGCTGATCGTCGCCGCCGTCCTGGCCAGCCGCTCCCGCCCCGGCCCCGGCCCCGGCCGCCGCTCCCGCGACCGCCGCGTCCGCATGGTCGCGGGCTGCGCCCGCGCCCCGCTCGGCGCGGCCGCCTAACATCCTGTGGACAGGACACCGGCGCGGCCGGCTGCTCGGCTATCTCGACGTCCAGGCGGAGTGGGGCAACGGCTTCGACACGGGGCTCGGCTTCGCCCGCTTCCTGGCGACGCCGCTGTGGGACTCGCCCCTCGCCACCACTCTCGTCCTGGCGGCGCTGCCGGCATTCGCGGCCTGGCCGCACTGGGCGGCCTGGAGACAGCGTCTGCCGATCGCTCTGATCGTCTACTCCGCCGTGGTGACCGCCCTGGCCCTCGGAGCCTCCGGCTACTTCGGTTCCAAGCCCCGGCTCCTCATTCCGGCCTTCCCCGTCCTGCTGCCGCTGGCCGTCCCCCTGGCCCGCTCCCGCCCTGCGTACACCTATGCCACGCTTCACGGCCCTGGCGGCGGCCAGCGCGGTCTACGGCGCGCACTGGCTCAACGGCTCGGGCCCGCCGTAGACCGGCTTCCGGGGGCTTCGCCCCGGAGGGGGCTGCTGCGGTCCGGCGAGCGGCCTGCGGCGGCGGGCCGCACAGTGGGAGAGTACGGAAGGGTGCCCGCCACCACGAGGTGATCGTGATGAACCGGCTGCTCTGGCTCGCCCCCGCCCTGCTCATCGCACTGATCGTGGGCGTCACGGGGTGCGGCGACGGCGACCCGGACCGCCCCGCGGACTCCCCCGCGGACACACCGGCCGCGACCCCGGCACCCACTGTGACGGCCACGGTCACGGTCCCCGCCTCTCCCCCGGCTTCTCCCCCGACCCCGCCTCCGGAGGAGAGCGAGAGCCCCGCCGACACGGTCCGGCGCTACTACGCCGCGATCAACGCCCGGGACTACCGGCAGGCCTGGGAGCTGGGCGGCAAGAACCTCTCACCCTCGTACGAGACCTTCGTCGCCGGCTTCGCGACCACCGCGCGCGACACGCTGCATGTTCAGGAGGTGACCGGCGACGTCGTGCGCATCCTGCTCGAAGCCGTCCAGACGGACGGCTCGCTGCGTCTCTTCGAGGGCACGTACACCGTCCGCGACGGTGTGATCGTCAGCGCTTCCGTACGGGAGCTCACCGTTCCCTCGCCGTACTACGAGAACTGCGACGCCGCCCGCGCCGCCGGAGCCGCTCCGCTGTACCGCGGCGAGCCGGGCTATGGCCCCCACCTCGACGCGGACGACGACGGGGTCGCCTGCGAGCCGTACGTGCCGTGACGCGGAGGCGCGCCCCCCGGCCCCCGCCGGGCCGAGCCGCAACCGCGGCGAGCGGGAGGTGCTCCACACGGAGCGGCGGTGAGCGCCCGGCCTCAGTTCCGCGAGGGCTCACCCGTCTCGCTCGGCCAGTGCTCAGGCTCCTCGCTGGTCTTCACCTCGCATACGGCCGGCTCGCCCGGCGCGGGCGACGTCGCGGAAGCGACCTCGCGGACGCCGTCGAGCATGATCCGGCAGGTCGCCGTGCGCCCGTCCTGGGGCGTGATCTCCACTCGGGCGATGGCCCCGGTGTTCACCACGGACTCCTCGCTCCACGGCAGCGCCGCCCCGCTGACCCGCTCCGTGTCGAGGCCGTCCTCGAACCGGTCCGGGCTGACCGTGTACGCGATCTCCCCCGTCCCCGGCCCGCCCTCTCCGTGCGCGGATGCCTCGTATGTCAGATACCAGCCGTTTCCGCCACGCAGCTCCTTGAGCCAGGTGAAGCCGGGACGGCCGACGAGTACGGCCACTGCGAGCCCGGCGACCGCTGCCACAGCGAGAACGATCCCGAGCACCATCGGCGTGTTCCGGGTGCGCTTTTCCATGCCTGCCACGCTACGGCGGCCTGCCGGGGCCTTTCGCCAGACCGCAGACCGGCTTCCGCGTCCTACCTGAGGCTGACGCCGGGCGGGGGCGTCAGACCTGAGGCGAGGGTCCCCGGCCGTCCGGTCGCCGCAGTCCCTGGAGGAGCAGCTCGACCAGCCGGCGGGGGTCATAGCGGGGATCGCTGTCCCGCCCGATGCAGAGATTGCCGATGCCGCGCATCAGTTCGTAGGGCTGCGTACCGGGCCTGATCTCGCCGGCGTCGGCCGCGGCGTCGAGCAGCTGCGTGCAGACGGGCAGCAAACGGTCGAGGAAGTAGGTGTGGAGCGCGGCGAAGCCGCTGCTGTCCGATTGCAGCGCGCCCGCGAGCCCGTGCTTGGTGACCAGGAAGTCGACGAAGAGGTCAATCCACTGGCGGAGCGCCGCGAACGGCGAGTCGGCGCTGGCCAGCAATCTGGGACCGGCTTCGGCGCAGGCCTCGACCTGGTGGCGGTAGACGGCGACGACGAGATCCGCCCGAGTCGGGAAGTTCCGGTAGATCGTCCCCATCCCGACGCCCGCTTTGGCCGCGATCTGGCGGATGGGCGCATCGACGCCGGAGGCGACGAACACCTCGGCTGCGGCGGCGACCAGCGTCTGCTGGTTGCGCTGCGCGTCGGCCCGCTTGCTTCGGGGCGGCAGCTCCCCGGACTGGCCTGCAGTGGGCACGACGCTCTCCTTTCCCGTAGCCCTCCAGCAAACCGGAACGATACTCCGCTTGCTAACCGGAACACCGTTCCGTATGTTAAGCGGAACAACGCTCCGGTTCTGCCCGCGACGCTGAAGCCGGCACGCGAGGCCATCGAAGGGACTCATCGTGACTGCACCGACCCACACATCCGACGCCCTCAGCTCACCCGCCCCCGTCCTCTCGGTCAGCCCGGTCGCGCTGCCCGCACCCGGCCGAGCCGTGGACCTGGAGATACGCGTCTCCGCACCCATGACCGGCAGCGACCTGCCGGTCATCCTCCTGTCGCACGGCCAGGGCTACTCAAACCACCTCTCCTCGCTGAACGGCTACGCCCCCCTGGCCAACTTCTGGGCGGCACACGGCTTCGCGGTGATCCAGCCCACCCATCTCAGCTCCAGCACACTGAGCAAGACCCTTGACCCCGACACCCCCGGCGCGCCCCTCTTCTGGCGCTCGCGGGCAGAGGACATGCAGCACATCCTCGACCGGCTCGACGCGATCGAGGCCGCCGTCCCGCACCTCGACGGACGCCTGGACCACAGCAAGGTCGCCGTGGTCGGCCACTCGATGGGCGGGCACACCGCGAGCCTGCTGCTGGGGGCGCGGCTCATCGATCCGGACGACGGCGCGGAGGTCAACCTGACCGAGCCCCGGATCACGGCGGGCGTCCTGCTCGCCGCGCCCGGCAGGGGCGGCGACGCCCTCACCGAGTCCGTGGCCGAGAACTGGCCCTTCTTCTCGACCACGGACTTCTCCCAGATGGCGACGCCCACGCTCGTGGTCGCCGGCGACAAGGACGACTCCGCCCATCTGACGGTCATGGGCCCCGACTGGCACGCCGACCCGTACCACCTCGCGCCCGGCCCCAAGTCCCTGCTCACGCTGTTCGGGGCGGAGCACGGGCTCGGCGGGGTCTCCGGATACGACGTCGCCGAGACCACGGACGAGAACCCCGGGCGAGTGTCCGCGGTCCAGCGGCTCACCTGGGCGTATCTCCGCACCCAGCTCTACCCCGGGGATTCCGCCTGGCAGGGAGCTTGTGACGCGCTGACGGCCGGTCCCGACCCGGCCGGACAGGTCGAATCGAAGTGAGCCGCAGGGCTCACGGGCGGGCGAGCTCCGAGGCGATGAAGTCGGCCCACTGGGTCTCGGGGAACGCGAGCTGCGGGCCGCCCGGGACGTTCTTGGAGTCACGGACACGGACGAGACCGGGGGTGGCGGCGACCTCGACGCAGTTGGGTTCCTCGTTGCTGCTGTAGCTGCTCTTGGTCCATATGGACGGCTCGAGTGTCATGTCTCTCCCAGCAGTTTCTCGATGAAAGCGAGTGACTCCCGTGGCGTGAGAGCCTGCGCCCGGATGGTCCCATACTGCAGTTCAAGGACCTGTACGTGCTTGGGATCAGCGCTCACCCGACTGGTGTTATGGCCTCCCGAGTAACCGAGCACCGCCCCGTCCTTGAGCTTCAGCAGCTGGATCTCACCGCCCATGCCGGCGTGCTCCTCGGTCTCCGTCGGCATGACTTGCAGCTGAACATGGCGCAACTGGCCAATCGTGAGCAAGCGTTCGAGCTGACGGCGCAGCACCATTTTGCCGCCGAGCGGACGCCTGAGCGTCGCCTCTTCCTGGACAAAGAGCAGGGCGGGGGCGGGCTTGCGCTCGAAGATCGCCTGCCGTGCCATTCGACCGGCCACATGACCCTCGATCTCGTCCTCGGTGAAGGTCGGCCGCCTCATCCCGTACAGCGCCCGTGCGTACTCCTCCGTCTGCAACAGGCCATGGAGGTTGTGACTGCCGTACCAGTCCAGCTCGACGGCCCCCGCCTCCAGCTTCGCCAGGTTTCGCGTCTTCGGCGGATACCGGGTCTCCGCCACGTCCTCCTTGAACTGCGCGATCTTGCCGCCCGCGCCCAGCACCTCGTCCGCCTTCTCCAGGAACCGGTCGCTCGGAGTGCGGCGGCCGCACTCCACCGACGAGACCTGCTCGTCGCTGTAGCCGATCGCCCGAGCCAGCTCCGCCTGACGCATCTTCGCCGTTTCGCGCCACAGCCGGATCTGCTTGCCGACCGTCTTGAGGACCGCGCCGGAGTCGTCCTCCAGGCCCATCGGGTTCGCCGGGTCTGTCGGGTCTGTCGGGTCCGTCGTCGAATGGTCCATGACGACCACGCCTTTCGCTCACGCTCCGCACCGAGCCAACTACCCATCAGCATATGCATGCACGGCCACACTGAGTGACGCAAACGTCAGAAAGCGACCGGGGGAAGCGCACGGGCAGAGCGGTGAGCGCCCGGTGGAAGGGGCCCTGCCGCCAGCGCAGATCCGTTACGGGGACGGCCCGTTCGATGTCGGGCAGCCGGTCGAGGAGCTTCTCCAGGGCGGTCGCGGCGATCAACCGGGCGGGGCCCTTCGCCGGGCAGACGTGCGGGCCCGCGAGGTCGCCCGCGAAGCGGTCGTCGGACAGCAGCAGCCGCAGCCCGTTGCAGATCAGATTCTGCTGCGGCTCGGTTCCCCGCGCCCATGAGGAGCACCAGCTGCTGCATCATCTCCTCGTCCGTGAGCCGGGCCGGATGCGCCATCAGCCAGGACGACAGGTCCGGCCCCGGCTGTCTCCGCTTGAGGGCGACCAGTTCGGCGACGCCCTCGGTCAGGACGGCGTTCGCCTTCTCGGAGTCGGCGTCGGCGTCGGCGTCGAAGATCCCGGACATGCCGTCGACCAGCTTGTCCCCGATGTCCGGCGGGCAGCCGAAGAGCCGGTTGAAGACCAGCAGGGGCAGGACGGCGGCGCACTCGGAGAGCAGATCCGCCCGTCCGCTGGGCGCGATCCGGTCGATGAGCGTGTCGGCGATCTGCTCCACGTATCCCCCCTGCGTAACAAATCGAACACAAGGGGCCCGACGGGCTCCGGTACCGGTCCTCGGTTCCGTACGTGTTCGGGGACACCGTGCCCGCCGGGCGGTGGACGTTCAACACCAGTGGGCTGGTCCGCTACCGCTGATGGCCGGCCGTGTCGGCGGAGGCCAGAGCGCGCAGGCGCTTCTTGTCCGGCTTGCCCGCGTCCGTGAGGGGTAGGGCGTCGAGGAACACGATGTGTGCGGGCTCGTACATCGGGCCGCGGCGGGCGCGGACCAGGGCGGTGAGGTCCGCGGCGGTCGGCGAGGCGTCCGGGGTGGGGACCACGGCGGCGTGGACGCGTTCCATGCGGTCGGCGTCGGGGACGCCGAAGACCGCGCTCTGGCGCACCTGGGGGTGGGAGTTGAGCAGGTCTTCCAGTTCGCTGGTGTAGACATGGCCGCCGACCACGACGATCAGGTCCTTGAGGCGGTCGGCGATGGTGAGATAGCCCGCGTCGTCGAGGTGGCCCAGGTCGCCGGTGTGCAGCCAGCCGTCGCGCAGCACGTCGGCTGTGAGGGCGGGCTGCTTCCAGTAGCCCTGCATCACGCTGTCGGAACGTACGCAGATCTCGCCGGTCTCGCCGGCGGGCAGTTCGCGGCCGGTCTCGGGGTCGCGGACCGTGACCTCGACCCAGGGCAGCACCTTGCCCGCGGTGCGCAGCAGTTCCGGGCGGTGGTCGGGGTCATGGTCCTCGGGGGCGAGGACGCTGATGCCGCCCGCCTCGTTCTGGCCGTAGAACTGCATCAGCACCGGGCCGAGCCGGCGTACGGCGTCGGCGAGGCGGGCGGGGGACGCGGCGCAGCCGCCGTACGTGAGGCAGCGGAGGCTGGAGAGGTCGGTGCGGGTCGCGTCCGGATGGTCGAGGAGCTGGTACAGCAGCGGGGGCAGCAGAAAGAGATGGGTGATGCGCTCGCGTTCGATCGCGGCGAGGACGGCTGCGGGGTCGAAGCCGTCGTGCAGTACGGCCGAGCCGCCCTCGCGCAGGAGGGAGTCGGCGACCATGCCCGCCGCGTGGGCCAGGGTGGTGCAGACGAGGAGCCGGGCCGGGGGCGCGTCCGGCGTTTCGGATGACTCGGAGAAGACCCCGCGTGCGCCGTCCATCTGCCCGAAGGTGGAGCAGATGCCCTTGGGGTGGCCGGTGGTGCCGCCGGTGTGGCGGATGGTGCAGATGTCGTCGGGGCGGGCCTGGCTGGGGAAGGGGGCGGCGGACTGTTCCGCCGCGAGCGCGAGCAGGTCCTCGGCCGCGGTGGAGCGAGTGGCGTCGGTGGAGCCGGTGAAGTCGGCGAAGTGGGTGGAGTCGGTGAAGTGGGTGGAGTCGGTCGGGCCGAGTGCGAAGACGGAATCGACGGGCGCCTGCGCCGTCACCTCGGCCGCGCGGGCGGCAAGAGCCGGGGCGACGACCAGCGCCGCCGTCTCGACGTCGCGCACGATCGCGGCCTGTGCCTCGGCCGACAGCCCGTTGTAGAGGTGGTTGACGCGGCAGCCGAGCAGATTGGCGGCGTAGCGGGCGGCGAGCGTCTCGGGCTGGTTGCCGCTGAGCAGGGTGACGGTCTGGCCGCGCCGTACTCCGCGGGCCGCGAGGGCCCGGGCCATCCGGCGCACCAGGGCGGCCAGTTCGCCCGCGGTCAGCTGCTGTGGGCCGTAGGTCAGGACGGAGCGGTCGGGAGCGGCGTCAAGGGTGTCGAGGTTCTTCTCGACGTAACTGCGGAACGGGGACGCGACTGCGGTCATGGCGGTACCTCCTGCCCCGGGCGCACATCGCCGTACGCCGGGGGTGGTGCGAGCGGTCTTCGACTGCGGCCCCCTGTCGTCGCTGGACGGCGCCCAACTAATTGGTTGCCACAGTCAACTTTAGGAGCGTATCCCCCGCGCCCCCTCCGCCCCAAAAGGCACCCGCCGGATTCGGCCATGCGCGCCCGCGCGTTCATGGAGGAGGCCGTCTATCCGGCGGCAACGGAACTGGGAGCCCCGCCCTCCGGCACCGTGGTGACCGAAGTGCGGAACTCCCTGATTCCGTAGCCCGTCAGGCCCGATGGGCCCGATGGACGCGTTGGGCCCGATGGACGCGTTGGGCCCGCTGCACAGCGCGGCGGCGGCTCAGTCCGCGACCGTCAGCGCCGGGGTCTCCTTGGTGAGCACCTCACCCCGGAAGAACGCCGGGCTCCGCCTCTGCATCACCAGCATCAGCGCCACGCCCAGGAGCAGCAGCCCGACGCCGATGACGAAGACGCTGCCCATGCCGAGGACCGAGCTGCCGCTGCCGTACGCCGGGTCCCACATGTCCTTGAGGGTCTGGACGAAGACGGCCGCGAGCATCAGTCCGCCGAGGCCCGGCAGAATGCCCTTGACGAAGAGGTCGCGGGCGGAGGCGCGCAGTTCGCGGCGGAAGTACCAGACGCAGGCGAAGGCCGTGATCGAGTAGTAGAAGCAGATCATCAGGCCGAGGGCGTAGATGGTGTCGACGAGGACGTTCTCGCTGAGCAGCGTCATGACCGTGTAGAAGACGCCGGTGGCGACGCCGGCGGTGACGGTGGCGAGGCCGGGGGTCTTGAAGCGCGGGTGGATCCGGGCGAAGGAGGCGGGCATGGCCTCATAGGTGCTCATCGCCAGGGCGGTGCGGGCGACGGGGATGAAGGTCGTCTGCAGGCTCGCCGCCGCGGAGGCGAGGACCGCGACGAAGAGCAGGACGCCGAGGCCGGAGCCCATGATCGGGCCCGCGAGGACGGCGAAGACGTTGTCGGCGGTGTCCGGGTTGCCAAGGCCCAGGCCGCTCTCGCCGATGCCCGCGTACATCTGGACCGCGATGGCGACCAGCAGATACGAGGCGACGATCACGACGATGGCGAGCAGGGCGGCGCGGCCGGGGGTGCGGTCGCTGCCGACGCTCTCCTCGTTGACGGACAGACAGGTGTCCCAGCCCCAGTAGATGAAGATCGAGAGGGAGAGTCCGGCGGTGAAGGCGGCGAAGGACTCGACGCCGAAGGGGTTCATCCAGGACAGGGAGAAGTCGAGGGCGCCGGCGACCTCGCCGGACTTGGCGATCGCCATGGCGGCGAAGAGGGCGATGACGGTGAGCTGCAGGCCGACCAGGGCGTACTGGACCCACTTGGTGGCGGTGATCCCGCGATAGCTGATCGCCGTGGCGATGGCGATGAAGACCAGGGTGGTGAGGATATGGACGGCCTTGTTGCCGTCGAGCGCGGCGATGCCCGCACTGCCGGTGATCTCACCCGCGGTGAGCCAGAAGAAGGAGGTGGCCACTCCGGCGAGGTTGGACAGCACCACGACGGTGGCGACCAGCAGCCCCCAGCCGCAGAGCCAGCCCACGCGCGGGCCGAACGCCTTCACCGACCAGGTGAAGGAGGTGCCGCAGTCCGGGATGGCCTTGTTCAGCTCGCGGTAGGCGAAGGCGACGAGCAGCATCGGCAGAAAGCCGGCCAGGAAGATCGCGGGCATCTGGAGCCCGACCTCGCCGACCGTGGGGCCGAGGGTGGAGGTCAGACAGTAGACGGGCGCGACGGTGGAGACGCCGATGACGGCGCCGCCCATCAGGCCTACGGAGTTGCCTCCGAGGCCCTTCTCGCGGACGCCTTCGCGGGCTCCCTCGCGGGCTCCTTCGCGCACACCGCCCTCGGCGGCGGCCGGGGCGGCTCCCGCGACGCCCCTTGCCGTGTCTCCGGCCAGGGGCCGTGCCTGCAGCTCAGTCATGGGCAGGACGGTAGGCGCTGCGATTTCCACATTCGGAGGCTTAGAGTCCTTTTACTTGATCCTTGAAATTCACGGAGATTTTCGGAGTGGAGCTGTGAATGATGGGACGTTCCGCCGATGAGAGTCGATATTCGGAAGGCGACGCAGCCACTTTTCCACGATGCGAGAATCGCAGCACTCGGCCGAAATGTCGGTTTTCGGATTTCCTTGTGATGTGCGTCACCTGGCGATCGGCGAGAGTCAGCCCGGCCAGACCAGGGCCTGCAGTTCGCTGTACGCGTGGAGCGCGTACGAGCCCACGTCCCGGCCCACCCCGCTCCGCTTGAACCCACCGAACGGAGCCTCCATGTTCCGGCCCACCGTGTTCACCCCCACCCCGCCGGACCGCAGCCGGCCCGCCACCCGGAAGGCGCGCGCCGCATCGCCCGACCAGACATAGTCGATCAGGCCGTAGTCGGTGTCGTTCGCGAGGGCGATGCCCTCCTCCTCGTCCCCGAAGGGCAGCACCGCGACGACCGGGCCGAAGATCTCCTCCCGTACCACCCGCATCCCGCTCGTACAGTCCGCGAAGAGCGCCGGGGCCGTATAGAAGCCCCGCTCCGGGCAGCCTGGCGGCCGCTCGCCGCCCGCGGCCAGCCGCGCGCCCTCCTTCTTCCCCAGCTCGACATACGACTCCACGCGCTCGCGGTGGGCCGCGGAAATCAGCGGACCGACGACCGTGTCCGGCTCCGCCGGGTCCCCGACCTTCAGCCGGGACGCATAGGCGGCAAGGCGCTCCACCAGCCGCCCGTACACGGCGCGGTGGGCGATGACCCGCGTCGGGGCCGTACAGATCTGACCGCTGTAGAAGGAGAAGGTCGTGCCGATGCCGCGCACCGCCGCGTCCAGGTCGGCGTCGTCGAAGACCAGCGCCGCCCCCTTGCCGCCCAGCTCCATCAGCTGCCGCTTCATCGTCCGGCCGCAGACCTCGCCGATGCGCTGTCCGACCGCCGTGGAGCCGGTGAAGCTGACCATGTCGACGTCCGGGCAGTCGACGGCCGCCTCCCCCGCGGCGGGACCTGAGCCGGTGACCACGTTCACCACACCGGGCGGGGCCCCGGCCTCCGCCAGCGCGCGGGCCATCGCATAGACGGACAGCGGGTCCTGCGGGGCGGGTTTGACCACGACCGTATTGCCCATGGCCAGGGCCGGGGCGATCTTGCCCGCCGGGTTGGCCCAGGGGTTGTTGTACGAGGTGATGCAGGCGACCACGCCTGCCGGGCGGCGCACCGCCAGCGCGCCGAGCACACCCGCCTTCCCCATCGGCCCCGCCGCGCTGATCTGCGGCGGCAGCGGCTGCTCCACGGGCTCCAGCGCGCCCTTGGCGTACCGGCGGAAGCGGGCCGCGGCGACCGCCACCTGCATGGCGCGCGCCGTCGCGGTCGTCGCGCCGGACTCCGCGCGGGCGAGCCGGGCGTACGTCTCCGACTCCCGCTGGATGAGGTCCGCCGCCCGGTCGAGGACCGCGGCCCGTTCCTCGGGGCGGGTGCGGGACCAGACGGCGAAGGCGTCCTTCGCGGCGGCCGCGGCCGCGTGGACCTGGGCGCGGCTCGCCTCGGGGGCGAAGCCGACGACCTCCTCGGTGGCCGGGTTGACCACCTCGTACCAGCCGTCGTCGGGCGTCACCCACTCGCCGCCGATGAACAGCTTCTCTGTCAGGGTCATCGGGTGGACACCGTCCTGGTGTCACGGCCGGAGCGCAGCACCCTGCCGGGGATCGCGCCCGTCACCCGGTCGTTCCGCACGGTCTCCACGCCGTTGACGCGGACGGAGGCGATGCCGGCGGCGCGGGCGTCCAAGCGCGGGCTGTCGCCGGGAAGGTCGTGGACGAGCGTGGCCGGGCCGGCGTCGACGCGCTCCGGGTCGAACAGCACCAGGTCGGCGTGGAAGCCCTCCTGGATGCGGCCGCGTTCGCGCAGCCCGAAGAGCCGGGCCGGGTCGTCGGTGAGCATCCGCACCGCCTCCTCCAGACCGACCAGCCTGCGGCCGCGCAGACAGTCCCCGAGGAAGCGGGTGGTGTACGGGGCGCCGCACATCCGGTCCAGATGCGCGCCCGCGTCGGAGCCGCCGAGCAGCACGTCCTCGTGCTGCCAGGTCCGGCGGCGCAGCTCCCAGGAATCGGGGTCGTTGTCGGCGGGCATCGGCCACAGCACGGTCCGCAGTTCGTCGTGGGCGCAGATCTCCACGAGGGCGTGGAAGGGGTCCTGGCCTCGTTCTGCGGCGATGTCGCCGACGACCCGGCCGGTCAGGCCCTCGTTCTCCGCGCTGTAGGTGTCGCCGATGACATACCGGCCGAAGTGCGCGAGACGGCGGAAGACGCCCGCCTCCTCGGAGTCGGCCCGCTTGAGCATCCCGGCGCGCACGGCCGGGTCGCGGAGCTTGGCGATCCGCTCCGGGACGGGCAGTGAGAGGATTTCGCCCCAGCCGGGGATCAGGTTGAGCGCGCAGAACGTGCCAAGCGACATGTTCATGGGCGTGAGGATCGGCATCGTCAGCGCGACGATGCGGCCGCCGGCCTTGCGGGCGCGTTCGGAAGGGACCAGCTGACGCGGTACGCGGTCGGGCACGGCGGCGTCGATGGTCAGCACGTTCCAGTTGAGGGGCCGTCCGGCGGCGGCGCTCATCTCCACGAAGAGGTCGATCTCGTCGTCCGAGAACCGGTCAAGGCAGCCCCCGACGATCGCCTCCAGCTGGGTGCCCTCGTGGTCGGCGACGGCCCGCGACAGCGCGAGGAGTTCGTCCGGGCGGGCGTGGCGCGAGGCGACGGGCCGGCCGTCGCCGTCGGAGTGGGTGGACGACTGAGTCGTCGACAAGCCCCAGGCGCCGGCGTCCATCGCCTCATGCAGCAGGCGGACCATCGCCTCCAGCTGCGCGGGTGTGGGCCGCCCGCCGATCGCGTCCGGGCCCATGACATGGCGGCGCAGCGCGCAGTGGCCCACCATGAAGCCCGCGTTGACGGCGGTGCGGCCGTCGAGGGCGTCGAGGTACTCGCCGAACGTGTGCCAGGTCCAGGGCGCGCCCTGTTCAAGGGCGACGAGGGACATGCCCTCGACCTTGGCCATCATGCGGCGCGTGTAATCGGCGTCCTCCGGGCGCTCCGGGTTGAGCGGGGCGAGCGTGAAGCCGCAGTTGCCGCCGACGACGGTGGTGACGCCGTGGCTCATGGACGGGGTGGCGTACGGGTCCCAGAACAGCTGGGCGTCGTAGTGGGTGTGCGGGTCCACGAAACCGGGGGCGAGGACCAGGCCGTCGGCGTCCTGGTACGTGCGGGCCGGGTGCGCGGCGGCCGCCTTGCCGGGCTCCGCTATGACCGCGATCCGGCCGTCGCGGATGCCGACGTCGGCGCGGTAGGAGGGGGCGCCGGTGCCGTCGACGACGGTGGCGGCCTGGATGAGGTGGTCGAGCATGCGGGGCGCTTCCTTTCGGAGCGGGAGGTGGCGGGTTGCGCTGCGCGCGCGGGCTGGTGGACGGGTGGGTGACCTGCGCTGCGCACAGACGGCGGGTGTGCGGGTGCGTGGCCTGCGCTACACACAGACGGGCGATGCGGTGGTGCGGTGCGGTCGCGGCGCCCGGCGGTAGGCCGCGCCTCGGCTGGCCGCAGCCGAGACGGGCTTCCCGCCGGGCGGTACGGGGCGACGGTCCGGGATGCCGTGCCCCGCAACCGGGGGCGGTTCCGCCCCCGGGGCCCCTCGCGCGGGCGCGGGCCCTTCCCCGCCCACCCGCGCCTGACGAGGTGCCGGAAACGGGCGGGAGGGTGGGAAAGGCACGCGCCCCGGCCGCGGGCAACCCGCACGGGCAGGTAGCCGCGCCCCGGAGAGCGCCCCGCCCCGCGCCCCGCACCCCCGCCGGACGGCGACCGTCACCCATCCGCCGCCGAGTCGCGAAAGCGGCTCGTGCGGTGCACCGGATCCGTGTCGATGTGGGGGATCACATGCTCCCCGATCAACTTGATCGTGGTCATCGTGTCCTCGTAGGAGATGCCGATCGGGAGACCAAACGACAGCTGGTCCGCCCCCGCCTGCTCCCACCGCTTGCACTGTTGCCGGACCTCGTCCGGATCGCCGCAGATCATCAGTTCCTCGGCGATGAGGAGTTCGACGATCTCGGGGGTGTAGTCGGGGAGGAGTTCGGGCCACTCGGGGATGCCTTCGGGCCGCGGGAAGGTGTCGTGGTAGCGGAAGAGGAGTGACTGGAGATAGTTCAGCCCGCCGCCCACCGCGATCTCGACCGCCTTGTCGTGCGTCTCGGCGCAGATGGCGGTGGAGGTGACCATGACGTTGTCGTTGACGTAGTCGCCGACTGGCCGCGCCTCCTTGACGGCGGTCTTGTAGGAGTCGACGACCCACTCCATGTCGGCGACCTTCTGCACGCTGAAGCCGAGGACGCCCAGCCCCTTCCGCCCGGCCATGGCGTACGAGGACGGGGAGCCCGCCGCGTACCACATGGGCGGGTGGGAGGGGCCGTACGGCTTGGGCAGCACCTTGCGCGGCGGCAGCGACCAGTGCTTGCCCTGGAAGCCGGGGTACTCGTCCTGGAGCCACATCCGGGGGAACTCGGCGATGGTCTCTTCCCAGATCTCCTTGGTGTGGTTCATGTCGGTGATGCCGGGAAGGAAGCCGAGGATCTCGTGCGAGCCCGCCCCGCGGCCCGTGCCGAACTCGAAGCGGCCCTCGCTCAGGTGGTCGAGCATGGCGGCCTTCTCGGCGACCTTGACGGGGTGGTTGACGGGGGCGAGGGGGTTGAAGATGCCGGAGCCGAGATGGATGCGGTCGGTGGCATGGGCCAGATAGCCGAGGTAGACGTCGTTGGCCGAGAGGTGCGAGTACTCCTCAAGGAAGTGATGCTCGGAGGCCCAGGCGTATTTGAAGCCGGACTTGTCGGCCTGGATGACGTACTCCGTCTCCTCCATCAGCGCCTTGTGCTCGGCGAGCGGGTCGGTCTCGCCGCGCCTGCCCACGTATCCCTGTACAAAGAGCCCGAATTCCAAGGGGGTTCACCACCCGTTCCAGATTTCTGACGCATCGTCAGATTCACCGGGTCGACTCTCGCACCGCCCGCCGGAGCCGTCAATAGCCGACGACCGGCGAGCTGACCGAGCAGATGACTTCCCCGCCACCTTGGCGGTTGCGGTCCGGACCCTCCCGCCGGATTGCCTCCTCGGGGGAGTTACCGTACGTCGGCCCCGTGCCTGGTCGCACGGGTGGACGAAAGGAGTCAAGGCGGCATGAAAACCCGTCGTACCTGGCGCAATGCGCCCAAGAAGTCACAGGAGAGCGGGCAGATGGCCGCCGGGGCGGCCCGGGCGCTGAGCTCCTCGCCCGGGGCGTTCCGGGGGCGGTGGGCGTGGGTGGCCGGGAGTGTCGCCGTGCTGGTGGCCGGGCTGGTGGGGGCGTGGCTATGGCTGGGCGGGGAGGAGGAGTCCACGCCGCCGGATCCGCGGGCGCGGCAGTACAAGGACTTCAACGCCTGCCTTCTGACGGACGACAAGGGGATCACCTCCGGTACGACCGCCGCGACGGTGTGGGAGGGCATGCAGGAGGCGTCCGGGGACACCCGGGTGCGGGTCACGTATGTGCCGGTGACGGGAGAGCAGACGGCCGGGAACGCCCTGCCGTTCATGAACGGGCTGCTCCAGCGCAAGTGCTCGGTCGTCCTCGCGGTGGGCGAGGCGCAGGTGAAAGCGGCGGAGCAGCGGGCGGACGACCACAAGGACATACGGTTCGTCACCGTCGACGGAACGAAGAAGGGCGCGAACATCACCCCCGCGCGGTCCGGGGATGGTGACGGGCTGAGGAACACTGTGGCGGACACGATCCGGGGTGTCGTCGAGGTGTCCGGCGTCTGACGGCTGAGCAGCAGGTTCCCGCGCCAGGGTAAAGATCACGTAATCCCTCCCCGCTCAGCTGGAACTGACGTGCGCTCATCAGGCAGGCTCGCGAGGCTCATGTAAGCAACGCGTAAAGT
Organism: Streptomyces sp. PR69; assembly: GCF_026420845.1. Taxonomy (GTDB): domain Bacteria; phylum Actinomycetota; class Actinomycetes; order Streptomycetales; family Streptomycetaceae; genus Streptomyces. The sequence goes on from NZ_JAOWCB010000013.1 coordinate 154,704, forward strand.
TAAGGCCTGACCCATGCATCGTCGAAGGGTCCCCGGTCCGCGCCTGTTTCCGCCAGGTCGTTCTGGCAGACGCAGAGCGCGGGTGACCGCGGTCACCGCACTCATATCCCTCTCACTCCTGGTCAGCACGGAACAGGCGGTGGCCCAGGGAACCACCCTGCCCTCGCTGTCCATGCCCAAGTTGTCCCTGTCGGGGCTGTGGCAGTGGATGGACACCTCGCCGCTGGACACACCCGACCAGAAGGGCGGCTCCGCCAAGGGCAAGAGCCACAAGGCGTCATCGGACGACACCAGCGCCGATGGCGGCGTCGGCCGCAAGCCCGGTAAGGGCAAGGGCGAACTCGACCCGTACAAGCGGCCGGTCGACAAGGTCGAGAAGGCGAAGACGGGCAAGGCGCCCGGCGACGCCGACAGCTTTGACCCGAAGTCCAGCAAGCGGGACGCGAAGAAGTCCACAGCCACCTCGGACTACTTCGTCAACGCCGACGGCTCCACCACCGTCAAGCACTACGCCTCGCCCGCCAACTTCAAGGCGGACGACGGCACCTGGAAGCCCATTGACACCACTCTGGTGGAGGACGCGAACGGGCGGCTCGGCCAGCGGGCCAACTCCCTGGACGTCGAGTTCGCGCCGGACGCCGCCGACCAGCGGCTCGCGTCCGTGGACTTCGGCGACGGGCTCAGCCTGGCGTACTCCCTGCGCGGCACGGCGAAGGCCGAGCCGGAGGTGGACGACCGGAAGATCGTCACCTACCCCGGGGTGCTTCCGGACACGGACCTGCGGCTGGTTCCGCTGGCCGAGGGCTTCAAGGAGCACCTCGTCCTGCACTCGCCGGACGCCCCGAACTCCTGGCTGTTCCCGATGGAGCTGAAGGGGCTCACCCCGCGTCTCACGGACGACGGCGATGTGGAGTTCACCGCCCGCGAGGGCGAGAAGGACAAGGTCGTCGCGCGAATCCCCCATGCCTTCATGGAGGACTCGAAGATCGACCCGCGTTCCGGTGACGCCACCCGCTCCCAGGCCGTGACGTACGAGCTGGTGGAGGAGGACGGCAAGCCGGCGCTGCGGATGACGGCCGACGAGGAGTGGCTGAAGGACCCCGAGCGGGTCTACCCGGTCACCGTCGACCCGACCGTCGCCGCGAGCAACAGCACGTATGTCCAGTCCAACTACAGCGCCGACCGCTCCACCGAGAAGGTCATCAAGGTCGGTTCGTACGACAGCGGCACCAATGCCGCCATCTCGTTCCTGCAGTTCTCGTCGCTGAGCACCACGCTGAAGGGCCAGCGCGTCTCGTCGGCCAAGCTGAACGTGTACGCCTCCTGGTCCTCCACGTGCACCCCTCAGGTGTTCTACGCCCAGCCGATCACCGAGTCCTGGTCGCCTTCCACGACGAAGACCTTCCCGGGCCCGAAGTTCGGGCCCGCGATCGGCTCGGCCACGCCCAACCCGGGCGCGTCCTGCACCAACACCAGCGGTTCCCTGGGCGTCGGTGTGAAGATGCCGGTCACGCTGGACACCGGGTGGTTCGACTGGGTGGCCACCGGCGGAGCCAACTACGGCCTCGCCCTGACCGCGCCGGTCAACGACAGCCTGCACTGGAAGAAGTTCCACTCGGACAACTCCACGACCTCCGGCTGGCGCCCGGCGCTGGAGCTGACCTACACGGCGAACACCAAGCCGCAGATCACCGCGCAGTACCCGCCGGTGAACTTCCAGGCCAACACGCTCCAGCCGGAGCTGCTGGTGTACGCGCACGACTCCGACAAGTGGCCGGCCGCGCTGTCGTACACCTTCGAGGTCTACGACGCGGACAGCGGCAGCACCACGCCGGTCGCCACCTCGGGCTCCCTGAGCCGCGGGGCGTGGCGGGTCCCGGCGGACAAGCTGAAGTGGAGCAAGAACTACGTCTGGTACGTCGGAGTCTCCGACGGCTACGCAGAAACGGTTCAGTCCGGCCGGTTCACCACGGCTGTTCCGCAGCCGCCGGTGACGTCGGGTCTGGCGCAGAACACCGGCGGGCACGAGTTCGACCCGTCGGACGGCAACTACACCACCGAGGAGACCGACGCGCAGGTGTCGGTCGTCGGCCCGTCACTGGAGATCGACCGGTCGTACAACAGTCTCGACCCGCGCCTGGACAACGCCTTCGGCGCCGGCTGGTCCACGGTCGTGGACATGAAGGCGGCCGAGCACAAGGACCCGTCGGGGAAGGTCACCCACGTCGAGATCACCTACCCGGGCGGTGAGCAGGTCGCCTTCGGCCGCAACTCCGACGGCACGTTCGTGCCGCCGCTGGGCCGCTACGCGCGCCTCCAGGCGGCCACCGGCGGCTACACGCTGACGGACAAGGACTTCACCGAGTACGGCTTCACCCAGGCGGTCACCGGGAAGACCGGCACCTACGCGATCAGCTCGATCAAGGACTTCGCGGGCCGCACGGAGACGTTCACCTACACCTCCGGCAGCCTGACAAAGATCACGAACGAGACGTCGAAGCGGTCCCTGCACCTGACCTGGACCACCCCGGCGGGCGCCAAGGCCGCGCATGTGGCGACGGTCGCCACCGACCCGGCCACGGCTGGTGACGCGACCACGGCGCAGACGTGGACGTACGGCTACGCGGGTGACCAGCTCACCAAGGTCTGCACCCCGGCCGACCCGCTGAAGTGCACCACCTACGGCTACACCACCGGCAACCACTACCGGACCACCGTCCTGGACGCGGACCCGTTCGCGTACTGGCGGCTCGGTGAGACGGCCGGCGAGACGGTCGCCAAGGACAGCATCGTCACCAACCAGGGCAGGTACAACGGTCTGTTCCACGATGTGGCGCTGGGCGCGGCGGGTCCGCTGGCGGGCTCCACACAGACGGCCGCGTCGTTCAACGGCACCACGTCGTATGTGGAGATGCCGAGCGCGCCGGGTGCGACCCCCTCGTACATGTCGGTGTCGCTGTGGTTCAAGACCACGACGGCGGGCGGTGTGCTGTTCTACTACGGCACCCATCCGCTCAGCGACCCCGACCCGGTGAACAACACCAAGTACAACACCCCGGCGGTGTACGTCGGCACGGACGGCAAGCTGCGCGGCTGCCTGGCCATGTCGCCCAGCTGCAGCCCGAACATCGTCTCCGGCCCCACCGTCACCGACGGCAAGTGGCACCAGGCGGTTCTGACCGGTCAGGCCAACAGCCAGACGCTGTACCTGGACGGTGCGAAGGTCGGGTCCCTCACGGGCACGATCAACGACTGGGACCAGCCTTACATCAGCCTGGGTGCGGGTGTGAACAACCAGGGCTGGCCCGCGATGAACCCGGACGACAAGCTCGGGCACTACACCGGTGACCTCGCCGAGGTCGCCGTCTACTCCGAGCCGCTCACCCCGGCCGTGATCACCGCGCAGTACCAGGCAGCGAAGAACGCGGCGGGGCTGCTCAACAAGATCACCACTCCGGAGGGCAAGGTCCGCTCCGAGGTCGCCTACGGCACCACGGACGACCAGGTCCTCCAGGCCACGGACGCCAACGGCGGCACCTGGAAGCTCAACCCGCCCACCGTCACCGGCTCGTCGCAGGTCTACCGGTCCGCCGTCATGGGCTCCGCCCCGGCCGGCTACTGGCGCCTGGACGACACGGCGGCTGCCCCGCAGGCCGCGAACCAGGTCAACACCGGTTTCGGCACGTACAACACCGCCACCCAGGGCGTGACCGGGCCGTTCGGCGCCGGCGACGCCACGGCGGCCTCGTTCGACGGGGTCTCGTCGTACGCGGAGATCCCGTTCGCCCCGTGGCACGGCTCCGGTGAGCGGGCGGTCGAACTGTGGTTCAAGACCGGCTCGCCGGGTGTGATCCTGTCCGACCAGTCGAAGGACCCGACGCTCGCGAGCCCGTCGGGCTCCTGGACCCCGGTGCTGTACGCGGGCTCCGACGGCAAGCTGCACGGTCACTGGTGGAGCGTGTCGGGCTCGGGCAGCACGGCCTTCGGCTCGACGAAGACGGTCACCGACGACAAGTGGCACCACGCGGTCCTGTCCGCCTCGGGCACGAAGCAGACGCTGTACCTGGACGGCGTGAAGCAGGGCGAGTACAGCGGCGCGGCGAAGGACCAGTCCAACACCAGGACCTTCGTCGGCGCGGGCTTCGCCAAGTACTGGTACCAGTCCCCCGGTGACGTGAGCTTCTTCAACGGCTCCATCGCCGAGGTCGCCGCCTACGGTCACCCGTTGAGCGCGGCGGACGTCGAGGCGCACTGGAAGGCGTACAAGTCGTCCTCCGGCGTGGCCCCGGTCAAGACGGTCAAGCTGACCGACCCGACCGACAAGACGCTGACGTACGTGTACGACGCGGAGATGGGCAACCGTCTGCTGGCCGCGATCGACACCAAGGGCAAGCGGACCACGTACGGCTACGACACGGGCGGCTTCCTGCACACCGTGACGGACGCCAACGGCAACCGGAGCATCAACGGCCACGACGTGCGCGGCAACACGGTCTCCACGACCACCTGCCAGGACACGGCCGCCGACAAGTGCTCGACGGAGTACTACACGTACTTCCCGGACGCCACCACCGCGTTTCCCCCGATGGACCTGCGCAACGACCTGCTGCTCACCGAGCGGGACGGACGTTCCTCGGGCCCCACGGACGACCGGTATCTCACCACGTACACATACGACACGGCCGGCAAGCTCACCTCGGTGACCACCCCGCCCGTGGCCGGGCACCCCAACGGGCGCACCGCGACCACGACGTACACCACGTCGTCGACGCCGGCGGCCGAGGGCGGCACGGCCACGGTCCCGGCGGGGCTGCTGGACACGGTGACCACGCCGGGCGGCAAGAAGACCCGGCAGGTCTACCACGCCAACGGTGACCTCGCGGAGGTCACGGACGCCAACGGCGCCCGGGTGACGTACACGTACGACAACCTGGGCCGGCAGCTGTCGAAGACCGAGTACTCCGACGGCACCCCCGCCGGTCTGACCACCACGTTCACGTACGACAAGAACGACCAGGTGGTCACCGAGACCGGCCCGGAGGTCACCAACCGGGTGACCGGCGCCGTCCACCAGGCCAGGACCACGACCGGCTACGACGCGGACGGCAACGTCCTGTCGCAGACGGTCTCCGACCTGACCGGCGGGGATGCGGCGCGGACCGTGTCCATGACGTACGACGCGTGGGGCCGTATGGACTCCCGCACGGACGCGGGCGGCGACACCACGTCGTTCACGTACGACGTGTACGGCAACAAGGTGAAGGAGACCGACCCGGACGGGACGGTCATGACCTTCACCTACGACGCCGAGGGCCGGGCGCTCACCACCAACGTGCTGGACTTCGTGGGCGACCCGAACAACCCGTCCGCCCCCAGCACCCTGGTGACGGAGTCGCGGGCGTACGACCCGGCGGGCCGGCTCGCGTCCATCACCGACGCGATGGGCTGGGTGACCGAGTACACGTACACGGACGACGGCCTGTCGGCCTCGGTGGTCCGCAAGGACCCGCAGACCGGCGAGTCGTTCACCGAGCAGGCGAACACGTACGACGCGGCCGGGAACCTGATCAAGCAGGTCACCAACGACGGGCAGACGACGCACACCTTCACGGTGGACGCGTCCGACCGCGTGATCTCCTCGGTCCTGGACCCGGGCGGCCTCGGCCGCACCACCACCGTGTCGTACGACCCGGACGACAACGTCGTGACGGAGAGCGAGTACGACCCGGCGACGGGCGAGAAGAGCACGCTCGACCGGCTCTACGACAACCTCGGCAACGTCACCGGCACCACGGTCCACGACGGCACGGTGGCGCCGGTCGCCCGCTACAAGCTGGACGAGACGACCGGCTACGACGTCGGCGACTCCTCCGGTGCGAACCACACCGCCGCGCACGGCGCCGGCATGCACTGGAACACCGACCGGGGCGGCAGCGCCGTCTTCGACGGCGACGCCGAGTCGTACGCGCAGACGGACGGGCCGGTGGTCAACACCAGCGGCAGCTTCACCGTCTCCACGTGGGCCAAGCTGACCGACACATCGGTCAACCACACCCTGGTCTCGCAGGACGGCGAGCAGGTCTACCGCCTCGTGCTCTACTACTCCACGGCGGGCGGCTGGTCCTTCGGCGGCCGGGCCGCGGACAGCAAGAGCGCCCCCTTGGTCAGGGCCTACTCCGGCACCGACGCGGTGACCGCGAACACCTGGACGCACCTGACGGGTGTCTACGACGCCGAGGCGGCGAAGATCCGTCTGTATGTCAACGGATCGCTTGAGATGGAGACCGCGTGGACTTCCCCGTGGGAGGCGAAGGGTCCGCTGCAGCTCGGCCGACACAAGTACGGCACCGGCTACAACAACAACCACAAGGGCGGTCTGGACGACGTCCAGGTCTACGGTGAGGCGCTGACCGGGTCGCAGGTGTCGTCGCTGTACGGCGGCACGCTGCCGGCCGCAGGCAGCTCGGTCCAGTCCACGACGTGGAAGCTGGACCAGCGCGGTCTGCCGGTGTCGATGACCGACCCGAACGGCATCACCACCGACTACGGCTACGACGAGGGCGGCCAGCAGACCACGGTCACGGAGCCCGCCGTCAACGCCGAGCAGCAGGGCGGCACGCCGGTCACGGTCCGGCCGGTCACCATGATCGGCTACAACACCTTCGGTGAGCGGACCGAGGTGTCGGACCCGCTCGGCAACGTGACGGTGACGACCTACGACGCCGAGGGCCAGGAGACCTCGGTGAAGCTGCCGAACTACACCCCGCCGGGTTCCGCGACCCCGATCGAGGCCATGGCCTGGACGGAGTACAACAGCCTGGGCCAGGTCACGGCCGAGGTGGACCCGCTGGGCAACCGCACCACGTACACGTACACCCAGCTCGGCGCGGTGGCCTCGGTCACGGAAGCGGGCGGCGGTACGACGAAGTACACGTACGCCAACAGCGGCGAGCAGCTGTCCGTGACCCGGCCGAACGGCGCGCGTGAGGAGATGACCTGGGACTACCTGGGCCGCCCCCTCACCAGCACCACGGTCGTGCGGCAGCCGACGCAGCGCGCGTACACGGCGATCAACGAGTTCGACGCTCCGGGCGGCGAGCTGTCCCGGAGGGTGAGCCCGACGGGCGTCGCCGAGTCGTACGCGTACAACGCGGTGGGCGAGGTCACCGAGGTGACCGACGCCGCCGGTCAGACGACCAAGGTCACCTACAACATCGACGGAGGGATCCTCACCGCCACCGAGCCGGACGGCACCAGCACGAAGATCGACTACGACGGCTTCGGCCGGCCGGTCGCCACGCACGACCTGGCGGCGGACGGCACGGTCATCCGCACGGCGCGTACCACGTACGACCGCGCGGGCAACCCGGTCGAGGCGACCGACTACCGCGGCCACACCACCAAGCTCACCCTGGACCCGACGGGTCTGGTGACGAAGGCGGTGCAGCCGGTCTCGGAGACCGAGTCGATCACCACGACCTTCGGCTACGACGTGGCGGGCAACCGCACACGCTTCACCGACGGCCGCGGCAACAAGTTCCTGACCACCTACAACAGCTGGGGCCTGCCGGAGTCGCTCATCGAGCCTCCGACACCCAGCCACCCGGACCTCGCGGACCGCACGTTCACCACGGTGTACGACAAGAACGGACGCGTGGCCGAGCAGCGCTCCCCGGGCGATGTGGTGATCAGCAACGTCTACGACGCGAAGAGCCGGCTGGTCCGCCAGACCGGCACGGGCGCCGAGGCGGAGACGGTCGACCACACCTACGCATACGACTCCGACGACCGGCTGGTCGCGGTGGCGGGCGTCGGTGAGGACACCAACACCTTCACCTACGACGACCGCGGCCTGCTGCTGTCGACGACGGGCCCGTCGGGCGCCTCGTCCTTCGCCTACAACGGCGACGGCGCGATGACCTCCCGCACGGACGCCTCCGGCACGTCGACCTTCGGGTACGACACCGCCGGACGTCTGAAGACGGTCAACGACGGGACCACCGGCTCCACCGCGACCTACGGGTACGACGTCAACAGCAATGTCACGTCCATCGACTACGGCACCGGCAAGGCGAAGCGTTCCTTCGGGTACGACGCCCTGCAGCGTCTGACGAGCGACAAGCTGACAGCGCCGTCCGGCACGGTCATATCGCAGATCACCTACGGCTACGACAAGAACAGCAACGAGACGTCGAAGACCACGGCCGGCGTCGCCGGAGCGTCCACGAACACATACACATACGACTGGGCGAACCGCATCACGTCCTGGAACAACGGCACGAGCACGGAGGTGTACGGCTACGACGCGTCGGGCAACCGCACCCGCGTCGGCGGCGACACATACACGTACGACGAGCGGAACCGTCTGACCTCAGACGGCCACAGCACCTACAGCTACACGCCGCGCGGCACGATGAGCTCCACCGTGGACGAGGGCGGCGTGGTGACGCAGATGAAGGCGGACGCCTTCAACCGCGTGATCAACGAAGGTGACCGCACCTACCAGTACGACGGCCTGGACCGGCTCCTGTCCGCCACGACCAGTGGCGGCGGCTCGCTGTACGACTTCCAGTACAGCGGCATGGGCAACGACGTGGCCTCCGATGGCGCGGCGTCCTACAGCCGCAACGTCGACGGATCGCTGCTGGGCGTGAAGACGCCGGTCTCGTCGGCTCTCTACCTGACGGACCTGCACACCGATGTGGTGGCGCAGTTCACCGACACGGGCGAGACGCTGACGGGTTCGGCGACGTACACGCCGTTCGGCAAGGTCGTCCAGTCCACCGGCATGATGGGCAACCTGGGCTACCAGTCCGGCTGGACCGACCCGGCCACCGCCAAGGTCAACATGGCCGCCCGCTGGTACTCGCCGGAGACCGGCCAGTTCAACAGCCGCGACACAGTCGGGCTGAGCCCCCTGCCGACCTCGGTGCGGGCGAACCGGTACGCGTACGCGGACCAGAACCCGATGACGATGACCGACCCGACCGGCCACTGGTCGATCGGCGGCTTCATCAAGAAGGGTGTCGACAAGGTCAAGAAGGTCGCCAAGAAGGTCAAGAAGACCGTCAAGTCGGCCTACAAGAAAACCAAGAAGGCAGTCAAGAAGGTCGCGAAGCAAGTCAAGAAGGCCGCCAAGAAGATCAAGAAAGCGGCCAAGCGGGTCGTCAAGCGGGCCAAGCGAGCTGTCCGCAAGACGGTGCGCTACGTCAAGGACAGCGTCAAGAAGGTCAAGAGATACGTCAAACGCACCTATAAGAAGGTTAAGAAGTACGCCCACAAGGTCGTCAAAAAGGTCAAGAAGACCGTAAGAAAGGTCGCCAAGGCAGCGAAGAGCGTCGCCAAGAAGGTGGTCAAGGCAGCCAGAAAGGTCGGCAGAGCCGTCAAGAAGGCCGCCAAGGCAACCGCCAACTTCGTCAAGAAGCACGCCGCCACCATCGCGGCGATCGGCGTCGGCATCGCGGTCTTCGCGGGCTGCACGGCCCTGACCGCCGGAGTCGGAGCCATCGGCTGCGCCGCCCTCGCGGGCGCGGCGGCCAACGGCGTCGGCTACATGATGTCCGACGGCCCGAAGTCCGTCGGCGGATTCCTCGGAGCCGTGGTCGTCGGCGCGGCAACCGGCGCGATCGGCGGCGCCATCGGCGGTGCGGTCAGCGGCGCCGCCTCCCAGGCGGTCGGCCGCCTGCTCAGCAACGTCGGCAGCCGGGTCGTGCAGGGCACGGCCAGGGAGGCGGCCGGCGGTGCGGCGGAAGGCGCGGTCGAGTACGGCGTGTCCTGCGCGACCAGCCCCCAGGGCTGCAGCGCCGCCGGCGCGGCCACGGCCACGGCGCTGGGCGCGGCCACGGGCGGCGTCTTCGGCGCGGCGGGCAGCCGCCTCGGCCCGAAGTCCAAGCCCAACGCGGAGACGAGCTCGTCGTCCCCCCGCCAGTCGGCGACCTGCCCCGTGCGGACGCCGCACAGCTTCACCGGCAAGACCGGTGTGCTGATGGCCGACGGCACGACCAGTCCCATATCCGAGGTGAAGGCCGGGGACTACGTCCTCACAGCCGAGCCCGGCAAGAAGAAGAAGGAGAAGCACAAGGTCAAGAAGGTGATCGTCACCCTGGACGACCGTGACTACGTCGACGTTGTCGTAGCCACGAAGTCCGGCCCGAAGACGATCCAGACCACCAAGCACCACCAGTTCTACGAAGCCACCCGCAACTCCTGGACCCAGGCCACCGACCTGAAGGCCGGCCAGAAGCTCCAGAACGCGGAGGGCGGACACTCCTGGATCGTCGAGGTCACGTCGTACACCGCGGAGCGGATCACCTACGACCTGAGCGTCGAGGGCCTGCACACGTACCATGTGCTGGCGGGGGCCGAGGGCGTTCTCGTACACAACTGCGGTGGCAGCAATCCGGCTCATTCAGCCACATGCACGTGTGCGGCGGGAGGGCAGCCGCGTCTCCTCAATGGAACGATGGGAAGCAACCCCAATGCTCCGGTCAACCGTCTTGACCGTAGTAATCAGTATCCCAGCGGATACCGGGCTTCCACGCACCAGGAAATGGAGAGGCGATGGACGGATTCCAGCGGTAACTGGCTGGATGAGCAAGGTAGCATCATTCCTCGGAATGAGCTGACCTACGACCATGTTCCCCCTGTCGTCGACCACTGGAACACGACGGGCTTCAACACCAGTCGAGCGGCAAGGAATGACTACTTCAACGATCCGAACAACCTCGTGCCCATGCGTAGGGGGCCGAACTCCGCTGCAGGTGGCAGAATGACGGCAAGGTACCGGCAGGACACGGGGCCGAATTACTCACCGTAAGCGAAGGGGATGTGTGGTAGCTGTGGATATCGAGCGCGCTGTGCTGGAGAACGTGAATGTCGAGGACTTTCCCGGCCTCCCCATGGCGTGGCGATGGTCGCCCATGCCGAGGTTCGTCTTCTCCCTGGCGATGGATCGTGACGGCGACTGGGCTTACCAGGTGAACTCCATCGACGGTTTCGATGAGGACCTGGTGAGGGCAGTGCTCGGCTTCGCCCGGGAGCATCGCCTCGGGCGAGGCGAGATGCAGTCGTTCGCAGTGGCTTCCGGATTCGCGTCCGATCCCTATGGGTTCGACGTCGTTGCGGCGGTCCCTCCTGATGTCCACGGCTATCACGTCGGCCGGAATGATGCGCTGAACGAGGTTGTGAGCGCAGTATTCCCCGCATATCAGTGCGAGTTCTCAGGGAATGAGACGCTCGAGGAGACCAGATATCGGTTCAAGCGCATGCTGAGGCCGACGGTCATGCCTCGCCCGCCTGTTCCCTACCTGCGGATGCGGTATGAGAACACGAGAACAGACAGCGGGAGCATCGGGTCGTCGCGCGGGTTCACAACACATGACGTGCTCCTCAGAGAGGTGGAACTCCTGGAAGGTGCCACCGGAAGTTTCGTCGAGTTCGAGAACTCCCGCGGCCAGGTCTGGCGCATCGAATGGGATGGCTCCTGGGTCCTCAACGGGGAACCCCAGGAAGCACCAGTGTCCAGTGCGTGGGTGATGGCCGAGTTGGGTCTCCCCTCCTGAGGGGAGATGCCTGAGATACGCAGCCGCCTTGAGGGGTGAGCCGGGAACGGCTCACCCCTCTGTCTTGTGTGCGGCCAGTCGGCAGGACGTGGTCGTGCGCACTCTCCTCGACGGCTATGACGACCGCGCTGCGTCGGCGCATGCGTACGTCAGACCGTGCACAACACCCTCGGAGGCCCTGGAGACGCACCGGACGAACTGGGCGGTTGCGGCGTCGGTCGTGATGTGCCGGTGAACAGGACCCACATCGTTCATGACGACCCTGCGATCATCACTGATCGGCAGCGCATCGCCATGGCTGATCTTGAGTCCAATTTCCCCGCGGTTTCGGCCCGGATTATCGGAATCTGGTAACAGTGCGATGGAGCCCTCATCGACAGTGATGTCGATGAGGGCTCCGTGCTGTTTGACGGCACCCACCGCAGCCGCCGGCCCAACGCGTCGATGGCTTGGCGTTGCAGGCGAAATCGTACGTGTAATGGTGACGTCGGGTTGATACGCGACCCGCTCAGCCGGATCTGATCGGGAGCCGACGTCGATTCATGAGAACGGCGGCGGCTGAGTCCGCCTCCGTGCCGCCTTCAGCGCGGAGGCGTCGTCGGTTCGGCCGTTGTCTCAGAAGAGGCGGACGCCCGCCAGCCATCCGCCGTCGATGACGAACGGCTGCCCGGTGATGTACGAGGAGTCCTCGCCGGTGAGGAAGAGCGCGAGGTGCGCCACCTCCTCCGGGCGGCCCACCCGGCCCAGGGGGACGTGCCTGCGGTAGAGCTGGGAGAGCGTGTCCGGGTCCACCTCCGCGGGGTTGCTCATCGGGGTGTCGATGGCCCCGGGGCAGATCGCGTTGACGCGGATCTTCTTCCGGGACAGCTCGATCGCCGCGACCCGGGTCAGACCGAGAATGGCGTGTTTGCTCGCCACATATGAGCCGATCGAGTCCATGCCGGCGAGCGCCGCATAGGAGGCGATGTTGAGGATCGTGCCGCCGTCCGCCGCGGCGATCTGAGGGGCGGCGGTCTTGATGCCCAGGAACACGCCGGTCTGATTGACCCGGACGACCTCCTGGAACTCCTCCAGCGGGGTGTCCACCAGCTCGTTGAAGCGGAGTATGCCGGCGTTGTTGATCAGACCGTCGAGCTTTCCGAAGGCGGACTTGGCCGCGGCGACGGCGGCCGTCCAGTCGGCTTCCCGGCCCACGTCCAGATGGACGTAGCGGGCGGCCTCCTTGCCCAGTTCCTTGGCGAGCGCCTCGCCCTGGTCGTCGAGCACATCGGCGAGCACCACCCGCGCTCCCTCGGCGGCGAAGAGGCGCGCCTCGTGTTCGCCCTGGCCGCGTGCGGCGCCGGTGATGAGCACGACCCGGCCGTCCAGCTTTCCCATGACGTCCTCCCCTGATCCCCTGTTCCCCTGTGTGCCGTGCTTGCCGTGTGTCAGATGAGCAGCGGGGCCACCTCGGCGGCGAAGGCCTCCAGCTGCTCGGTCAGCTCACCGCGCGACCGGGAGCGGAACCGCACCTGGAGCTGGTCCACGCCCATCGCGCGGTAGGCGCTCAGCGATTCGGCCAGGCGCTCCGGCTTCCCGGTGAGCGTGCGGCGGCCGGCCTCCCAGTCGGGTTCGCCGACATACAGCGGCTCGGCGATCGCCCCCACCGTGAAGGGGCGGTCTGCGATGCCCGCCTGCTCGCGCAGCTGCCCGATCCGGGCGATCCGGGCGGGCAGCCGGTCGCGCGGGTCGCCCTGCGGCAGCCAGCCGTCCCCCTTGAGCGCGGCCCGGCGCACCGCGGCCGGGGAGGAGCCGCCGACCCACAGGGGCACCCGCGCCTGGGCGGGCCGGGGGCGCTGCCCGAGTCCCCGGAAGGTGAACCGTTTCCCTGTGAACTCCGGGAACTCCTCGGGCCCCAGGGCTGCCCTGAGCGCGTCCATGCTCTCGTCCAGCACGGCGCCCCGCTGCTCGAAGTCCGCCCCGAGCGCCTCGAACTCCTCCCGTACATGCCCGGCCCCGACCCCGAGCACCAGCCGCCCGCCGGAGAGGTGGTCGAGGGTGGCGTACTGCTTGGCGGTCAGCAGCGGATGCCGCAGGCCGACGACGGCCACATGGCTGAGCAGCCGTACGCGCTCGGTGGCGGCGGCGAGGAAGGCGAGGGTGGCGACCGGGTCGTACCACACGGTGGACATGGCGGCGGCGAGCCGCTGTGGAATCGCCACATGGTCGCAGCAGGCGATATAGCCGAAGCCGCAGCGGTCGGCCGTCCTGGCCACCTCCGCCAGGTCGTCCGGGCCCGCGGCCGCCTCCCATGACTCCGCGTAGAGGGCCGACTGGGACTGGACCGGGAGCTGTATTCCGTACGTGAGCATGGCCCCTCCTGGCGTGGAACCGCCAAACTGACGGTCCGTCACATATCGCGGGCGCAGCCATCGTCATGCCTGATGGTTCATCAGGCAAGAGCGGGAGCGCCTTCGATGCCGGGCGCGGTGCGGACGCGGCCCGGGCGCGGCCCGGACGCGGCGCGCGGGCTCAGCCGAGCAGCGCGTAGACCGTCGAGGCGCGCGCCGCGGGCCCGTCCGCACCCGCCGGGCCCTCCGGGGTCATCGTGATGTCCACGAAGGCCATCCGCTTGCCCAGCTTGCCGATGCGGGCGTCGAGCAGCACATCGGCGCCCTGCACCGCGCGCAGGAAGGAGGTGGACTGCTGCACCGTGGTCATCGGCGTGAACCCGCCGCGCGCCGACGCCACCGCGATCACGGTCGCCGTGTCCGCGGCCGCCATCAGCGCCTGCCCGGAGAGCCCGCCGCCCTCCCGCGCCAGCCGCTCGGACCACGGCAGCCGCAGCACGGCATGGCGCTCTGAAGTCTCGACGACGGCAAGGCCCAGGTCGAGCACCCAGGGCGCGAAGTTGCCGGCGAGGACCTTCTGGGCGTCTTCCGGTGTCAGCGCGGATGCGGGACCGGGTGCGGACGTGGATGCGGAACCGGGCGCGGACGTGGGCACGGGTGTCGACGTCATGCCCCGATGGTGACCTCCCAGCGGGCCCATGACAACAGCGCCGCGCAACGCCGCCGACCCCTGTCGGCGGCACACGCCCGCCAGATTCCGCCAAAGGCCGGCGCCAGGCGCACGGGAGCGCATGCCCTCCGCGGCGGCGCAGGCCGGACCGGCCACGCCGCCACGGTCTGCGCTGAAGCCGCGCGCCGCGCGGCCCGGGGCGGCGTGCGCCCGGGCCCTGGCGGGCAGGGGTACCAGCCCCTGGGCTCCGGCCCGAGCAGGCAGAGACCCGGCGGGCCCCTGCCCCCGGCTGACGGCTGCCGGCTGTGGGCTGCCTGGCAGTGGGCCCGCAGCGCAGCCCGCACACCGCCTCAAGCCGACGACCGCGGCCACACAAAGCCGCGCTCACGGCGCACGGTCCGGCCCGGGCGGCCCCCCTGCGATGCGGGCGGGGGCGCAAGGCTCGCGAGCCGTCAGGCGCGAGCGGTTGCGCCCGAGCCGTCAGGCGCGGGCCGGTGCGCCCGGCCAGAGGCCCTCGGGGGTCAGGCCCAGGAGGTCGATCGCGTTGCCGCGGACGACGCGCTCCACGACGTCCGGCGGCAGATGGCCCATCTGCGCCTCACCGACCTCGCGGGACTTGGGCCAGGTGGAGTCGGAGTGCGGGTAGTCGGTCTCGTACAGGACGTTGCCGACCCCGATCGCGTCCAGGTTCCGCAGCCCGAACGCGTCGTCGAAGAAGCAGCCGTACACATGGTCGGCGAACAGCTCCGACGGCGGGCGGGTGACCTTGTCCGCGACGCCGCCCCAGGCCCGGTTCTCCTCCCACACCACGTCGGCGCGTTCGAGGATGTACGGAATCCAGCCGATCTGGCCCTCCGCGTACATGATCCGCAGCCGGGGGAAGCGCTCGAACGCGCCGCTCAGCAGCCAGTCGACCATGGAGAAGCAGCAGTTGGCGAAGGTGATCGTGGAGCCGACGGCGGGCGGGGCGTCCGCGGAGGTGGACGGCATCTTCGAGGAGGAGCCGATGTGCATGGCGATGACGGTGCCGGTCTCGTCGCAGGCGGCGAGGAAGGGGTCCCAGGCGTCGGTGTGGATGGACGGCAGCCCGAGGTTCGGCGGGATCTCGCTGAAGCAGACCGCCCGCACGCCCCGCTCGGCGTTGCGCCGCACTTCGGCGGCGGCCAGTTCGGCGTCCCACAGGGGTATCAGGGTGAGCGGGATGAGCCGGCCGTGCGCCTCGGGGCCGCACCACTCCTCCACCATCCAGTCGTTGTAGGCGCGCACGCCCAGCAGGCCCAGCTCGCGGTCCTTGGCCTCGGTGAAGGTCTGGCCGCAGAAGCGGGGGAAGGTGGGGAAGCAGAGGGCGGACTGGACGTGGTTGACGTCCATGTCGGCGAGCCGGTCGGGGACGCTGTAGGAGCCCGGGCGCATCTGCTCATAGGTGATCACTTCAAGCCTGATCTCGTCGCGGTCATAGCCGACGGCGGTGTCGAGACGGGTGAGCGGCCGGTGCAGCTCCTCGTACACCCACCAGTCGCCGACCGGACCCTCGTCGCCGGGGGCGCCCATCACCGGGGCGAATTTCCCGCCCGTGAAGCTCATGTGCTTCAGGGGGGCGCGGACGATGCGCGGGCCCGTGTCCCGGTACTTCGACGGAAGCCTGTCCCGCCAGACGCCGGGAGGCTCCACCGTGTGGTCGTCCACCGAGATGATCTTCGGGAAGGTCTCCATGGATTCCATGGATGCACGGTAGCGCCGATCTGACGATCCGTCAGCTTCCGAGGACCGAAACCCTGCTCCACCCCCCGCCGCACAGCACCCCTATACACCCCGCTTATAGTGCAGCGATCGACCACGAC
The DNA here is from genome assembly GCF_026420845.1 of Streptomyces sp. PR69. GTDB lineage: Bacteria > Actinomycetota > Actinomycetes > Streptomycetales > Streptomycetaceae > Streptomyces. The sequence continues at coordinate 171,106 of NZ_JAOWCB010000013.1, forward strand.
CAAAGGGCTGACCATGCAGAAAAACGGGGCAATAGGGGAGATATCCATACGTAAGCGGCGCGAGGGCCGCCGTTTCCGAGCGGTCGCGGCCGCCGCGCTCGGCACGGCCGCACTCGCCCTCACGCTCACCGGCTGCAGCATGGACACCACCACCCCCGCCGACGCCCGTGACAGCGCCGCCTCCGACGCCAAGCCGCCGAGCGAGGCCGTCGGCTGCGCCAAGGCCAAATGCATCGCCCTGACCTTTGACGCGGGCCCCGGCAAGGACACCCCGAAGCTGCTGGACCTCCTGAAGAAGGAGAAGGTGCCCGCGACCTTCTTCCTCCTCGGCAAGAACCATGTCCTCAAGCACCCCGACGTGGTGCGCCGGATCGCGGACGAGGGCCATGAGGTGGCGAATCACACCTGGTCACACCGCCGGCTCGACCAGCTCAAGCCGGACGAGATCCGCGAGGAGCTCGCCCTCACCCAGGACGCCATCGAGAAGATCACCGGCAAGAAGCCGACGCTGATGCGTCCGCCCCAGGGCCGTATCAATGACGACGTCACCAAGGTCAGCAAGGAACTTGGCCTGGCGCAGATCCTGTGGTCCACCACCGCCAAGGACTTCTCCACCACCGACTCCGGCCTGATCGCCAAGCGGACCCTCGACCAGGCCGACCGTGACGGCATCATCCTGCTGCACGACATCTACGACGGGACCGTGCCCGCCGTGCCGGAGATCATCTCCGAGCTGAAGAAGCGCGGTTACACGTTTGTCACGGTCCCGCAGCTGCTCGCCCCCGGCAAGGCGGAGCCGGGCGCCGTCTACCGGCCCTGAGCAGCCGCCGCCGGGCTGCCGGCCGATCGCCGCGGGCCGACCGTCCGGCCGGTGGCCGACCGCCGTCCGGCCGCCGTCCGGCCACCGCCCGCACGGTGGCCGGCCGCCGCGTTCGGTGACCGGCCGCCGTCCGACTGTGAGCGTGACTGCAAGCCCCGCTGCTGACGCGCCCGCCCCCTACAAGGCAGACTGTCGACCGGCTACTTGGGCGATACGCAGCAAACGCAGCACACGCAGTACCGGCAGGGGGCAGCTATGGACCGTGACAGCGGGCCACGCGTACCGGAGCAGCGCCGCGCTCCGGTACGCGGCCACAGCAGCAACAGCGCCGCCGAAGGCGGCGACGACCTGCTCTTCAGCGTGCTCGGGCCGGTGCGCGCCTGGCGCGGCGGCGAAGCCCTGCCCACCGGCTCGCCGCAGCAGCGCGCCCTGCTGGCCGCGCTGCTGCTGCGCGACGGCCGCACCGCCACCGCGGGCGAGCTGATCGACGCGCTCTGGGGCGACGCCCCTCCGTCGCAGGCGCTCGCCGCGGTGCGCACCTACGCCTCCCGGCTGCGGAAGGTTCTCTCCGCCGACGCGCTGGTCAGCGAGGCGGGCGGCTATGCGCTGCGCTTCCGGGACGACGCTCTCGACCTCGCGGTGGCGCAGGAGCTGGCCGCCGCCGCGGAGAAGGCGCGCTCGGCGGGCGACCGCTGCCACGCCCGGGAGCTGATCGACAAGTCGCTGGGGCTGTGGGACGGCGAGCCGCTCGCCAATGTGCCCGGCCCGTACGCCGAGAGCCAGCGCGCCCGGCTGGAGGAGTGGCGGCTCCAGCTCCAGGAGAACCGGCTCGACCTGGATCTGGAGACCGGCTGCCATGCCGAGGCCGTCTCCGAGCTGACCGCGCTCACCGCCGCCCATCCGCTGCGCGAGCGGCTGCGGGAGCTGCTGATGCTGGCGCTGTACCGCAGCGGACGGCAGGCGGAGGCGCTGGCCGTGTACGCGGACACTCGCCGGCTGCTCGCGGAGGAGCTGGGCGTCGACCCGCGCCCCGAGCTGTCCCGGCTGCAGCAGCGCATCCTCCAGGCCGACGCGGAACTGGCCAGGCCGGTCGAGGCACAGCCCGCGCCCGCCCCCCGGGTCGCCCGGCCCCATCAACTGCCGGCCACGGTGACGGACTTCACCGGCCGCGCCGCCTTCGTCTCCGAACTGGGCGAGCTGCTCGCCTCCGCCGAGGGCTCGGTGATGGCGGTCTCCGCCCTGGCCGGCATCGGCGGCGTCGGCAAGACCACGCTCGCCGTGCATGTGGCGCACCAGGTCAGGCCGCAGTTCCCGGACGGACAGCTGTATGTCGACCTGCAGGGCGCGGGCAGCCGGCCGGCCGAGCCGGAGACGGTCCTCGGGGCGTTTCTGCGGGCGCTCGGCGTCCCGGACGACTCGATCCCGGACACGCTTGAGGAGCGGGCCGGTCTGTTCCGCACCACGCTCGACGGCCGCCGTCTGCTGGTGCTGCTGGACAATGCGCGCGACGCGGCGCAGGTGCGGCCGCTGCTGCCGGGCACTGCGGGCTGTGCGGCGCTGATCACCAGCCGGATCAGGATGGTCGATCTGGCCGGGGCGCATCTGGTCGACCTCGATGTGATGTCGCCCGACGAGGCGCTGCAGCTGTTCACCCGGATCGTGGGCGAGGAGCGGGTGTCCGCCGAGCGCGAGGCCGCCCTCGATGTCGTGGCCGCCTGCGGGTTCCTGCCGCTGGCGATCCGGATCGCCGCGTCCCGGCTGGCCGCGCGGCGCACCTGGACGGTGTCGGTGCTGGCCGCGAAGCTGGCGGACGAGCGCCGCCGCCTCGATGAGCTCCAGGCGGGCGACCTCGCGGTGAAGGCGACCTTCGAGCTGGGCTATGGGCAGCTGGAGCCCGCCCAGGCGCGCGCCTTCAGGCTGCTCGGCCTCGCCGACGGACCCGACATCTCGCTGGCGGCTGCCGCGGCCGTGCTCGATCTGCCGCAGCAGGAGACGGAGGATCTGCTGGAGGCGCTGGTCGACACCTCGCTGGTGGAGTCGGCGGCGCCCGGCCGGTACCGCTACCACGATCTCGTACGGCTCTACGCGCGTGCCTGCGCCGAGCGGGACGAGCCCGGGGAGCGCGAGGCGGCGCTGTCGCGGCTGCTGGACTTCTATCTGGCGACGGCGGCGCGGGTGTACGCGACCGAGCGCCCCGGCGACCGCACGGTCGCGCATCTGGAGCCGACCGCCTACCCGGGGCGGGAGTTCGCCTCCGACGCCGAGGCGCTGGACTGGCTGCACTCCGAGGCCTCCAGTCTGCTCGCCTGCGTACAGCAGTCGCTGGGGCCCGGCACGCTGCGCCGGGCCGTGGATCTGCTGCTGGCGAGCAAGGATCTGGCCGAGTCCGGGGCGAGTTCGAGGCGCTATGAGATCGCGACGGTCGCGGCGCGGGACGCGGCGGCCGTCGCGGGCGACGCACGCGCGGAGGGCCGGGCCCGTACGACGCTGACGCAGGTCCACCGTACGGCCGGGCGCTTCGAGGAGGCGCAGACGGAGGCGGAGCGGGCCGAGGTGCTGGGGCGGGCGGCCGCCGATCCGTGGATCTGCAGCAACGCCCCGAACGAGCTGGGCATCATCGCCATCTGCCGCAATGAGCACGAGGACGGCGAGGCGTTCCTGCTCACGGCGATCGACGCGTTCCGCGCCGACGGCAACCGGCCGGGCGAGGCCAGCGCGCTGTGCAATCTGTCCCGGATCCTGGTGTCCATGGGGCGCACCGAGAGCGCGGTGGAGCTGGCCCAGCGGGGCATCGCCATCTATGACGAGCTGGGGCTCACCCTGCGTCTCGCCAACGCCAAGTACGCCCTGGGGATCGCACTCTCGCACGCGGGGCGGCGCACCGAGGCGCTGGAGGAGCTGCTCCAGGCGCAGGAGGTGTTCGCGGAGAACCGGCAGCGGCTGTGGGAGGGCACGACCTGTTACCGGATCGCCGAGGTCCATCTCGGCTCGCGGCGCAGCGCGCGGGCCGCGCAGTACGCAGAGCAGGCGCTGGCGATCGGCTGCATCGGCGGCGACTGGATGCGGGCCAATGTGCTGACCGTGCTGGGCAAGGCGCTGAACCAGCTGGGCCAGACGGGCCGTGCGCAGGCCTGCTGGCGTGAGGCGCTGGCCATCCACGAGCAGTCCGGCGCGGCGGAGGCGGACGAGCTGCGGACCCTGCTCGCCCCGCTCGCCGCGGCGTGACGGTCGCGTGGCCGCAGCCGTGACGGGGCCGGTCGCCGCGGCCTGCCCCTGGCCGGACCCTGGCCTGACGGGTCGGCTCCCGAGGGCTGTTGCACGGCCGTGCGGTCCTGCAGCAGGACGTTCATCGAACGTTTATGGGGAGCTGACATGCTTATTGCATCGATTCACCGCAACGGGGGGCAGGTGGATCGGCTGGGCTTCGCACGCCACGGTGAGCGGCCCGAAGACGCCCGTTCGGCAACCCACGGGGGAGTGGCCGAACGGGCGTCCGCCTCCCACCGACGCACGATCATTTCCGCAGGAGTAGCACCATGAGCGAAGTCGGGCAGAACGAGAACCTCAACCTCACCACCATGGACAGCCACGCTCCCGCCCCGCCGAAGGGCGGCTTCAAGCCGGCCGACGGCGCCAAGACGATGGACAGCCATGCCCCGGCCCCTCCGCCGGACGGCCTGCTCGACGCGGAACTCGAGAACATCGTCTCGATGGACAGCCACGCCCCCGCCCCGCCCGCGGACGGCGGCGGCGGTACCTCCGCCCCGGAGCCGGACGACAGCCACGCACCGGCCCCGCCGGCGAAGGACTGACCACAGCAAGCCCGGGGACGCCGGGGGGAACGGCAACTGGGGGGTTGCCGTCGAGGGCGTACCCGAGTGGCGCACCTGGGGGGCGGGTGCGCCACGTTGAGGGGGGAACGGGGGATGCCCGCGGCTGCGACGGCCCGGAGGGGGAGCCTTCGCAGCCGCGGGCCTGTCGTACCGGGGGCTCTCCTCACCCCCACGCCCTGAGTTCCGTCTTCAGGACCTTGCCACTCGCGTTCCGCGGCAACGCGGCCACGAACTCCACCTGCCTCGGCACCTTGTAGTTGGCCATCTCCCGACGGGCCCAGGCGATCAGGTCGTCCGCGGTGAGCGCCGCGCCCGGGCGGCGGACCGCATAGGCCTTGGCCACTTCGCCGAGGCGGGGGTCGGGGACGCCGATGACCGCGACGTCGGCGATGCCGGGGTGGAGTCCGAGGAGGCGTTCGATCTCGGCGGGGTAGGCGTTGAAGCCGCCGACGATGAACATGTCCTTGATGCGGTCGGTGATGCGGAGGTTGCCCGCCGCGTCGAGGACGCCGATGTCGCCGGTGCGGAGCCAGCCGTCGGAGGTGAGGGCCTTGGCCGTCTCGTCCGGGTCCTCGAAGTAGCCCTGCATGACGTTGTGTCCGCGGACGAGGATCTCCCCCGGCTCGCCCGGGGCGGAGGCGCCCGCGATGCGGACCTCGGCGTCCGGGATGGCGCGTCCTGAGGTGGCGGCGATGACGTCGGGGGCGTCGCCGCGGCGGCACATGGTGACAATGCCGCTCGCCTCGGAGAGGCCGTACGCGGTCAGCACGGTGGACACGCCCAGCTCGGTGCGGAGCCGCTCCACGAGCGGGAGGGGGACGACCGCCGCGCCGGTGACCACGAGCCGCAGGGCCGAGATGTCGTGGGCGTCACGCCGGGGGTGATCCAGCAGCGACTGGTGGAGGGTCGGCGGGCCGGGCAGTACGGAGATCCGTTCGGCGGCGATGTTGGCCAGGACCGTGTCCACGTTGAAGACCGGCTGCGGCACCATCGTCGCGCCCCGCATCAGACAGGCGATCACTCCGGCCTTGTAACCGAAGGTGTGGAAGAAGGGGTTCACGATCAGATAGCGGTCGCCCTCGCGCAGCCCGGCCAGTTCGCACCAGATGTCATAGCAGCGCAGCGTCTGGGCATGGGTGATGACCGCGCCCTTGGGGCGGCCGGTGGTGCCGGAGGTGAAGACGATGTCGGAGGGCGCGGACGGGGCGACGGCGTCGGCCCGCGCCCGTACCTCGCGTGCGCCGACCCTGTCGCCGCCCGCCAGGAAGTCCTTCCATGTGCGGTAGTCGTCCGGTGCAAAGTCGCCGAGGACCACCGTCTGTTCGAGGTGGGGCAGTTCGGCGGCGGCGCGGCGCAGGGACGCCACATACGAGGTGCCGAGGAAGGCGCCGGTGATGAAGAGCATCCGGGCGCGGGAGCGGTTGAGGACGTCGGCGGCCTCCGCGCCCTTGTAGCGGGTGTTGAGCGGCACCAGCACCGCTCCCGCGCCGACCGCCCCGAGCGAGGCGACGATCCAGTCCAGGGTGTTGGGGGCCCAGACGGCGACCCGGTCGCCGGGCTCGACCCCGGCGGCGATGGCGGCCGCGGCGGACCGTTCCACACGCTCGCCCAGCTCCGCGTACGAGACGCGGGTGCGGCCCTCGACGACGGCCTCCCGCTCCCCGTACCGCTGTGCGGCGTCGCGCACCAGCCCCGGAACGCTGCCCCACTGAAGGTCGCCGCGCATACACAAGCCCCTCTCCCGAGACCCGAACACCGTTTTCCCACCCCTCTCCCCGTGACTGGGGCTCCGCCCCAGACCCCGCTCCTCAGGGGCAGCACAATCAAGCCCCGTGGGAGTACCCCCGGACGGAGTCTGGGGGAGTTTGAGGCGCGGGGGTCCGGGGGCGGAGCCCCAGGTTCGGGAAGGGGCGGGGTGGGGGAGAAACAACTAGCTGACTACCCGTCAGATTAGCGGTACGCTTCCCCGCTGTCAGCAGTGCGCCACCGCCCACGGGGAGGCCCGCATGACCGCCACGCTCAAGGACGCGACCGCGATCGTCGGCATAGGGCAGACCCCCTTCGCCCGCCGGCTCCCCGAGCCGGAGAAAACCCTGGCCTGCCGTGCCGTCCTTGACGCCCTCGCCGACGCCGGCATCGACCCCTCGGAGGTCGACGCCTTCGCCTCGTACACCATGGAGGCGACCGACGAGGTGGAGATCGCGAAGTCCATCGGCGCGGGCGATGTCACCTTCTTCTCCCGGGTCGGCTACGGAGGCGGCGGCTCCTGCGCCACCGTCGCCCACCTCGCCGCCGCGATCGCCACCGGCCAGGCGAACGTCGGCGTCGCCTGGCGGTCCCGCAAGCGCGGTTCAGGGCCCCGCCCCTGGACGAACACCGCCGTCCAGCTCCCCACCCCCGCCCAGTGGACCCGCCCCTTCGGCCTGCTGCGGCCCGCGGACGAGATCGGCATCCTGGCCCGCCGCTATATGCACGAGTACGGGGCGACCCGCGACCACTTCTTCAATGTCGCCCTCGCCTGCCGCAACCGCGCCAACCAGAACCCGGCCGCGGTGATGTACGAGCGGCCGCTCACCCGCGAGATGTATATGACCGCCCGCTGGATCAGCGAGCCGCTCTGCCTCTTCGACAACTGCCTGGAGACGGACGGCGCGCTGGCCTGTGTGCTCGTCGGCGCCGAACGCGCCCGCGACTGCCGCCGCCGGCCGGTGTACATCCACTCCGCGGCGCAGGGGCTGCCCGCCCAGCACCACGGGATGGTCAACTACTGGACCGACGACCCGCTTTCCGGACCCGCCTGGACCGCCGCCCGACAGCTGTGGAAACAGGCGGACTTCGGACCGCAGGACGTCGACGTGGCCCAGATCTACGACGCCTTCACCCCGCTCATCCCGCTGTCGCTGGAGGGCTACGGCTTCTGCGGACGCGGCGAAGGGGCCGCCTTCACCGAGGGCGGCGCGCTGGAGACCGGCGGACGGCTGCCGCTGAACACCTCCGGCGGCGGCCTCTCGGAGGCGTACGTCCACGGCTTCAACCTGATCACCGAGGGCGTGAAGCAGCTGCGCGGCTGCTCCACCGCCCAGGTGCCCGGCGCGGCCACCTGCCTCGTCACGGCGGGCGAGGGCGTGCCCACATCCGCGATCCTGCTGAGGAGTTGAGCCGCCATGCCCGGGGACACCCTGCTGCCGCCCGTGATCGACCAGGACGGCGCGCCCTTCTGGGAGTACGCGGCCCAAGGCCAACTGCGCATCCAGGCCTGCGCCCGGCCCGGCTGCGGCGAGCTGCGCTTCCCGCCGCGCCCCTGCTGCCCGCACTGCCGCTCCTTCGACGCCGAGTGGCGGCCGATGTCCGGCCGCGGCCGGATCTGGTCGTACGTGGTGCCGCATCCGCCGCTGCTCGACGCCTACGCCGCCGTGGCCCCGTATAACGCGGCCGTCGTCGAACTCGCCGACGCGCCCCGCATCCGGCTGGCGGGCCATGTGGTCGCGGCCCCGGACGCGCCGCTCGACTCCGTCGACCCGGCGCGGCTGCGCATCGGCGCGCCGGTGCGGGTCGCGTTCACCGAGCAGGCGGGCGTCACCGTGCCGCGCTGGCTGCTGCTGGAGCGGGTGTGAGCGGGCCCCCGGCGGTACGGGTGGAGAAGGACGACGCGACAGGCGTCGCGCTCGTCACACTCGACCGGCCCGGCCGGCACAACGCCGTCGACCTCACGATGGCCGCCGAACTGGCCGCCGTCTGGAAGGGCTTCCGCTACGACGACACGGTGCGCGCCGCGGTGCTCACCGGCGCGGGCGGACGGGCCTTCACCACGGGTGTCGACCGCTCGGCCGAGGTGCCCCAGCCCTCCTCCCCGTACGCGATCGACGACCCCCTGCTGACCATCGGCCCCAAGGCCAACGACCTGTGGAAGCCGGTGATCGCGGCCGTGGAGGGGATGGCCTGCGGCGGCGCGTTCTATCTGCTGGGCGAGGCGGAGTTCCTGGTGGCGGGCGAGGGGGCGGTCTTCTTCGACCCGCATACGACATACGGCATGGTCAGCGCGTACGAGGCGATCCTGATGGCCCAGCGGATGCCGTACGGGGAGGCCGCCCGGATGTGTCTGACGGGCACGGCCGAGCGGCTGACGGCCCGCCGGGCCTACGAGATCGGCCTGGTCTCCGAGCTGACGCCCGCGGGCGAGGCCGTGCCCGCCGCCCTGCGCACGGCCGCCGCGATCGCCGCCTCCCCCACGGAGGCGGTCCAGGGCACGGTCCGCGCCCTGTGGTCCGCCACGGAGGCCGCCCGCACCCAGGCGATGGCCCATGCGGCCCCGCTGATCGCCCTGGGCAGTCTGCCGCCGGAGCGCCAGGCGGAGCTGTTCCGCGGCCGCCGGGGCGGCGGGGACTTCCGCGAGCGGTAAGCATGTCGTCGTACGCCGTTTATTCACGGCGCGCCACGGCGGGGTGCGTCTATCCTCCCGCCATGATCGACTGGACCAGGATCGAAGCCGCCGACTGCGCCGTGCCCGCCGACCGCACCATGGAAGAGCTGGTGCGTGAACTCTCCCGCGCCCTGGCGGACCCCGATCCGCTCATCCGGGACGGAGCGGCCTACTCCGTCCTCGCGACCTGGATAGCACGCGGGGTGATCGACGCGCCCCGGCGGCTGGCGCTGGGGGACGAGATGGCCGACCGCTTCCGTGACCCGGAGATCCAGGCCCGCACCTTCGCTCCCCTCGTCCTCGACATGCTCGTCGCCAAGGGGGACTTCAAGGCGCGCTGGGTGGACGCCTTCGCGGACTGGTACCCGAACGAGAAGGACCTGCGCGGCCACGACGAGAAGCTTGGCTGGCTGCACGCCGTCGCGCACGGCGCGGATCTGCTGGGCAGCTTCGGCCAGCATCCCGAGGTGGCGCCGGTGCGGATGCTGCACCTGGCCGCCGCGCGGCTGACCGCGCCCACCGTCCATGTGTACGAGCAGCTGGAGGACGACCGGCTGGCGCGGGCGGTCGCCCGCGTCCTCACCCGGCAGGACCTGAGCGAGCATGACGCGACCGCGTGGCTGGACCCGATCGGCGTCTGCTTCGGAACGGACCACATCGGCGTCCCGGTCCCCGCGCACCTCTCCAATTGCCTGCGCACGCTCCGCCTGCTCTACATCCTCGCGGACCGCGGCGTGCGACCGGGCCCCGACGCGGCCCCGGAGGCGCTTCGCCACCGTGAAGCGGTCAAGGCCCGGCTCGCCTCGGTCCTCGACCTGATCGTCAAACGCTGAGCCCGCCCCCCGCCCGCGGTGGCGCGGACCAACAGCCCCGCGCCGGTCGGCGCAGACGCCCTCCGGAAGGGGGACGCCCGACTGCGGGGGCACGTTCCGTGAAGTTCCGGCCCACGCTTCCGGCTCCACGCTCCGTGCGATGCACCTCAGCGCCCTGCTGACCTTTCCCGCCCTCGCGGTTGCATGCTGGGGCGCCAGGTCGCCCATAAACGACGCGTCTGCCAGGACGATGGCGCGGGCGGGGATGGTGGAAGAAGGCCGCATCCGGGAACACGTCCGCAAGGGCGGGGTGTGGCGCGACTCCGTCGTCCACGCGATGCTCGACCGCGAGTGGGCGGCTCAGCAGGGCTGACCAGGCGTGCCGCCCGCGCGCTGCACGGCTGTCCCCGAAGACGGCCGTCGTACCGCTCACGGAAGGGGCTCCGTACGGCGGCCGCCGCTTCTGGGCCTCCCCCCGCGGTCCTGACGCTACGCCGCACCGGGCCCGGCCGCCACCAGGGGCGGCCGGGGGCGCACGGCTCAGCGCGGGGCGGGGCGGCCCGTGGCCGTGCCCTTGGCGGCGTCGAGGGCGTAGACGCAGCGGTCCTTGCTGCATGCGTACACGACGCCGCCCTGGACGACCGGCGAGCCGGTGATCTCCCCGCCGGTGGCGAGCTTCCATCGCAGCTGGCCGCCGCTCGCGTCCAGGGTGTACAGGACATGGTCGGCGGAGCCGAAGTGGACCCGGCCGTCGGCGGCCACCGGGGCGCCGACGACCCCTCCGCCCGCCGCGAAGCGCCATTTCGGCGTGCCGGTGACCGCGTCGAGGGTGTAGAGCGCGCTGCCGCTGCCCACATGGACGTGGCCGCCCGCCACCAGCGGCGGCTCGATCGACTGCCGGGACTCGGTGGCGATGCGCCAGCGGTCCTTGCCGGTCGTGGCGTCCAGGGCGTACACCGTGCCGAGGTAGTCGGCCAGATACACGCCGCCGCCGGTGACGGCCGGCCCGGGGGCGAACGCCGGCGGGGAGAGGAAGACCGCGGGGGCCTCGAAGTGCCAGCGCACCAGCCCGCTCGCGCTGTCGATCGCCAGGACGCGGGTGCCGGCCGCCGCGTAGACATAGCCGTCCGACGCCGGATGGACCCGTACGGGCACATTGCCGCAGGAGGCGGCGTCGCCGACCGGGTAGGACCAGCGCTCGACGCCGGTGCGGGCGTCCAGGGCGCGCAGTCGTGCGTCCTTCCACACGTACACCGTGCCGTCGCAGATCGCGGGGCCCGCCTCGGGGGTCTCGAACTCCGTCTGCGCCCCGGCCGTCTCCCACAGCTTCTCGCCGCTGGAGGCCTCCCACGCCTGGACGCCGCCGCCGCGTGTCCCGGTCAGGACCGTGCCGTGGTCGGCCTTGAGGGAGTACACCCAGGCGTCGGTCTGGCAGCGCCAGCGCTCCTGCCCGTTCGCCGCGTCCAGCGCGTAGAGGGTGGGGCCGTCCGAGGCGTGGATACGGCCCTGGGACACGGCCATGGACCAGGCGACGTCCCGTGTCTTGAACTGGCGGCGGCCGCTGGCCACGTCCAGGGCGTGCACTTCGAACGAGGTGACGTACAGCAGCGCGCCGGACACGACCGGGGTGCCCCATACGTCGTTCGACATGCGGAAACGCCAGGGCCGCCAGTGGGCGGGCGCGGCGTCCCGGGGCGGCGCGGGGGCCGGCACCCCGGGCGCGGCGCCGGGCGGTGGCGACGGGGCGGCGGGGGCGGCGAGCGGACTGGTCGGGAGGTCCGCGGCCAGTCCCGCGGGCGGCCGCACCCAGCCGGTCGCCGGTCCCGCGCCGACGTCGGCTCCGCGGGCCGCGGCCTCGGCGGCGCGCGGCCCCGGCCCGATGGGCACCTTGGAGCCCGCCAGCCGTACGGGAGCGGCGTCGGCGACGGCCGAGCCCGCGGTGCGCGGGTCCTCCGCGTGCCGGCGGGACCGGGGCGCTGCGGACGCGGCCCAGTCGGGTGTGGCGTGGGGCCTCGGC
>NZ_JAOWCB010000014.1 GCF_026420845.1 Streptomyces sp. PR69
TCGTCGCTGCGGCCGCCGATCCCGCCGAAGTTCCCGCCGAAGTCGAAGCCGCCGCCGTTTCCGCCGCGGCTTCCGTTTCCGTTGCCGTCGGTGCTTCCGTCCGTGACGCCGCCGTCGCCGCCGGTGCCCCCGCCGTCCGCCGTCCCCTGGGTGCTGCCGCCGATCAGGTCCGGCGGGATGGAGATGCCGGGCCAGGGCGTCTGCCCGCCGTTGTCGCCGTTGCCTCCGTTGTCGGCCCCGCCGCGGCCGTTTCCGTTTCCGCCGCGGCCGTTCCCGTCGCCGGGCTTGTCGTCATCCGGCCGGCCGGGATCGCCGCCCTTCGGGATGTCCGGGATGTGCACGGTGTTGAACGGCGGCGCCTCCTTGCCGTCCAGCGCCCCGCTCATCGCGTCCTTCCAGATCGGCCCGGGGACCTGACCGCCGAAGACCTTCGCGTGGTAGACGCCGCCGATGGTGATGTTCTCCATCTCCACCTTCTGGGCCGGGTCGCCCACCCACACCGCACCGGAGAGGTTCGGGGTGTACCCCGCGAACCAGGCGTTCTTCCGGAAGTCCGTCGTACCGGTCTTGCCCGCGCTGTCCCGGCTGGTGAGACCGGCCTGCCGGCCCGTGCCGGAGTCGACCACACCGCGCAGCAGCGTGTTGATGGTGTCGGCGGTCCGCTCGGCCATGGCCTTGGCGCACTTGGTCTCGGGCACCGCCAGGCTCTTGCCGTCCGCCGTGGTGATCGACTCGATGGCGGTCGGGGTGCAGTACGTGCCGCGGTTGGCGAAGGTGGCGTACGCGCCGGCCATGGTCAGCGGGGCGATGCCGGTGGAGCCCAGGGTCAGCGGGGCAGGTGAGACCGGCAGCTTTGCGCCGTTGCCCTGCACCACGCCCAGCTTGTCGGTCATCTCCTCGACCGGGCACAGCCCGATCTCCTCCACCATCTGCACGAAGTAGGTGTTGACCGACAGGGCCATGGCCTCCTTCAGCGCATAGGGGCCGACCTCCGATGTGTTCTCGTTCGGGATCTCTTCCTTGCCGAGGTTCTTCCACGGCTTCCCGCTGCATGTGGAGACCTCGTCCGGATAGGGCATCTTGTACGGCGAGGAGTACACCTGCGTCGGCGGCTTGCCCTGCTCCAGGGCCGCGGCCGCGACGAACGGCTTGAACGTCGAACCGACCGGGAAGCCGTAGTTCGAGCCGCCCATGGCCTTGTCGACGGAGTAGTTGATCGTCGTCTCGGTCTTTCCGAAGCCGTACGGGCGGGACTGGCCCATCGCCAGGATCTTGCCGGTCCCCGGCTCGACCATGGTCACCGCGGTGGCGACCTCGTCCGACTCGTAGACGTGTTCCTTTATGGCGTTCTGCGCCGCCTGCTGTGCCTGCGGGTCGAGCGTGGTCTTGATCGTCAGACCGCCGCGGTTCCAGATCTTCGCCCGCTCCTCCCGCGTCTTGCCGAAGACGGGGTCGGACAGGAACACCTCGCGTACGTAATCACAGAAGAAGCCCGCGCCGTTGACGGCGGTGATGCAGCCGTTCTTGGGCTTGCTGACCTTCAGCCCGAGCGGGCTCTCCTTCGCCCGGTCCGCCTCCGCCTGCGAGATGTTGCCCACGTCGGCCATGCGCTGCAGCACCACATTGCGGCGCTTGGTGGCCTCCTGGGAGTCATTGACCGGGTCATAGCGGCTCGGCGACTGGACGAGTCCGGCCAGCAGCGCCGACTCCTCCAGGGTCAGGTCCTTGGCGGACTTGGAGAAGTAGCGGCGGGCGGCGGCCTCGACGCCGTACGCCTGCTGCCCGAAGAAGGTGATGTTCAGATAGTTCCGCAGGATCCGCTTCTTGCCCAGCTCCTCTTCGACCTGGATCGCGTACTTCAGCTCGCGGATCTTGCGGCCCAGGGTCTGCTGGGTGGCCTGGGCGACCTTTTCGGGGTCGTCGCCCGCCTCCTCCACGAAGACGTTCTTCACATACTGCTGAGTGAGCGTGGAAGCGCCCTCGGAGACTCCGCCCGACTGCGCGTTGCGGTTGAGCGCCCGCAGCACGCCCTTCAGGTCGATCGCCCCGTGCTCATAGAAGCGCGCGTCCTCGATCGCGATGATCGCCTTCTGCATATACGGGGAGATGTCCTCAAGCTCCACCTCGGTCCGGTCGCGGGAGTACACCGTGGCGATCGGCCCGCCCTGCGCGTCCAGGATCGTGGTGCGCTGGCTCAGCGGGGGAGTCTTGAGGTTGGCGGGGATCTCGTCGAATCCCTCGACCGTCCCCTTGGCGGCAAGGCCCAGAGCGCCGGCCGCCGGCAGGGCGATGCCCGCCAGCACGGCTCCCGAGAGCACACTGACACCGAGGAACTTGGCGGCCTGCTGGGTCCCGGTCAGACCACCGCCCGAGCGCTTCTTTGCCATGGGGGCAGCCTACGTTCTCATTCGCCGGACAAGGCCGCATGCCTTGGCCTAAGCTGCTCTCAGCTGTCACAGCGGTGCGTTTTTGTATCAGAGATGTGACAGAGACCCCGCCCTTTTCACCCATGCTTCACCCATGGGGCCCTGTGGCCGCATGAGGTGTCATGTGCCCGATGAGACGCAAGTGAACTATCCCGCTTTGCCGGAATAGTCACGCATGCCCCCAGCTCACTCCCCTGGGTGATCTGCCGCGTACCCATAGTCCGTTCGGGCCATTCAAGATTGGGCCCCACGGGGGTGTTGCGCTGTGCCCGCCTTCCGTAACGTCCTCAACTGGCGGCGGTGAATATGCCGCTGCCGCCGTGGGGGAGCCTCGATTCGGGAGAGGACGGCGCCGGCATGGGCTGGGTAACCGACTGGAGTGCGCAGGCTGCCTGCCGCACTACCGATCCGGATGAACTGTTCGTACAAGGGGCAGCGCAGAACAGGGCCAAGGCGGTGTGCACCGGATGCCCGGTGCGGACCGAGTGTCTGGCCGATGCGCTCGACAACCGCGTGGAGTTCGGCGTGTGGGGCGGAATGACCGAGCGGGAGCGGCGTGCGCTGCTGCGCAGGCGGCCCACCGTCACCTCGTGGCGGAGACTGCTCGAAACCGCGCGCACAGAGTACGAACGCAGCGCGGGCATTCTGCCTGCGGGCCTCGACGACGACGAGACATACGAGACTTACGCGGCAGTGGGATAGGCCGACAGGCAGGGCGACGCGCAGAGTGACGCGCAGGTCTGCATCCACGGTCGATGGGTACGTCTGTCGTTCGACGACAGATGTCAACGACGTCAACGGCAGACGTCAGCGACGGTCGTTCGCGGCGAGACGGTCGCCGATGGCCCGTAGCCCCGCGAGATCGTGTACGTCTCCGGGCAAGGCGGCGACCTCCGCCACGGCCACCTCGGGGTGGAGCGCGGTGAAGCGGTCGCGTGTGCGCTGCTCCCGGGCCAGCACCTGCATACGCTCGGCGTGCAGCCGCAGCAGACCCGCGGTCAGTTCTTCCGCCGAGTGAGCGTCGGCAGCGGCGGAGGGGGATTCGGGAGAGGGAGAGGCGCCCGCCGCGTCGTACAGCCTAGGTGCGTCGTGTGCATCGTCGGGGTCGTGAACGATGTCACGAACACCAGTCTTCCCGGTCATATGATCCACAATGCGGCCCTCATCAAGATTTTCTGCCGCCGCCAGCGCCCGCTCGGCCGACAGCCGCGCCGCACCGCTGCCGTGCACCCGGTTCAGCACCAGCCCGGCCAGCGGCATCTCCTCCGCCGCCAGCCGTTCGACGAAGTACGCGGCCTCCCGCAGAGCGTCCCGCTCCGGCGCCGCGACCACCAGGAAGGCCGTGCCCGGAGCCTGGAGCAGCCGGTATGTGGCGTCCGCGCGGGTCCGGAAGCCTCCGAACATCGTGTCCATCGCCGCCACGAACGTCTGCACGTCGCGCAGCAGCTGACCCCCCAGCAGCTTCCCCAGCGTCCCCGTCATCATCGACATGCCGACATTGAGGAACTTCATGCCGGCCCGGCCGCCCACCTTCGCCGGGGCCATCAGCAGCTTGATGAACTTCCCGTCAAGGAAGGAACCGAGCCGCTTGGGCGCGTCGAGGAAGTCCAGCGCCGAACGCGACGGCGGAGTGTCGACGACGATCAGATCCCACTCGTCCCGCGCCCGCAGCTGACCCAGCTTCTCCATCGCCATGTACTCCTGCGTACCGGCGAAACCAGCCGACAGGGACTGGTAGAAGGGGTTCTCCAGGATCGCCCGCGCCCGCTCCGGGTCCGCATGCGCCTCGACGATCTCGTCGAAGGTGCGCTTCATGTCGAGCATCATCGCGTGCAGTTCGCCACGGCCCGCCGGGTCCTCGATGCCCTCGACCCGGCGCGGGACGTTGTCCAGCTGGTCGATGCCCATCGACTGGGCGAGCCTGCGCGCAGGGTCGATGGTGAGGACGACCGCCCTGCGGCCGCGCTCCGCCGCCCGTACGCCGAGGGCCGCAGCGGTCGTCGTCTTGCCGACGCCGCCCGCGCCGCAGCAGACGATGATGCGGGTGGCCGGGTCGTCGATGAGCGGATCGATCTGCAGGGAGGGCGGCGCGTCCAGGGCGTCGGCGGCGTCCAGGACGCCGCTGTGACTGTCCCGGGGCGCTCGGGACGGCGAATGCAGCGTCATGACCCGGCCGCTCCTTGTTTCCGCAGATCCTTCGCCAGGCGGTAGAGCCCCGCCAGGTCGACTCCCTCGCTCAGCAGAGGCAGTTCGTATGAGTCCAGCTCCAGCCGGCGGAGCGCCGCGCGCTGCTCGCGCTCAAGCTCGACGCGCTGCGCGTGCTCCGCGGCCTGCTCCAGCAGCGGATCGACAAGACTCGCCACGCCCGTACCCATGCCCGTACCCATGCCCGTATCCACGCAAGTGCCCATGCCCATGCCCATGCCTGCGCCTTTGCCCTCGCCCGGGCCGCCTGCCGTGCCCGCGCCGCCCAGGCCCCCCGCGCCGCCCAGGCCCGCGGCGGCCAGCACCCGGGCGATCTCGTCACGCCGGCCGTCGGCGGCGCTGCGCACCGCCTCCTCGTCGAGGAGATGCGGCCGGACCATGTTCACGATCACCTTGCCGGCGGGCAGCCCCGCCTCGCGCAGCTCGGCGACCCCGTCCGCGGTCTCCTGGACCGGCATCTCCTCCAGCAGCGTCACCAGATGCACCGCCGTCTGCGGGGACTTGAGGACCCGCATCACCGCCTGCGCCTGATTGTGTATCGGGCCGATCCTCGCCAGCCCCGCCACCTCGTCGTTGACGTTCAGAAACCGGGTGATGCGGCCCGTGGGCGGAGCGTCCATGACCACGTAGTCGTACGCGTACCGGCCCAGCTTGTCCCGGCGGCGCACCGCCTCGCAGGCCTTGCCGGTCAGCAGCACATCGCGCACGCCGGGTGCGATGGTCGTCGCGAAGTCGATCGCGCCCAGCTTCTTCAGCGCCCGGCCCGCGCCGCCGAGCTTGTAGAACATCTGGAGATAGTCGAGGAGCGCCCGCTCGGCGTCGATGGCCAGGGCGAAGACTTCGCCGCCTCCGGAGGAGACGGCGATCTTGCGTTCCTCATAGGGCAACGCCTCGGTCTCGAAGAGCTGGGCGATGCCCTGCCTGCCCTCCACCTCGACGAGGAGAGTCCGCTTTCCCTCGGTCGCGAGGGCGAGCGCGAGGGCGGCGGCGACCGTCGTCTTACCGGTACCGCCCTTGCCGCTGACGACCTGGAGCCTGCTCACGCATTCGAGCCTAACCAGTCGGGCCGCGGCCTACGCACGAGGCTGTCGGTCGGCGCCAGCGCGCTGCGGATACAGTCGGCTCCATGACCAAGTGGGAGTACGCCACTGTGCCGCTGTTGGTACACGCGACAAAGCAGATTCTGGACACCTGGGGCGAGGACGGCTGGGAGCTCGTCCAGGTCGTGCCCGGCCCGAACAACCCCGAGCAGCTTGTGGCCTATCTCAAGCGGGAGAAGTCCTCATGAGCGCCGTGGAGGCCAGGCTTGCCGAGCTGGGGCTGACGCTGCCGGAGGTGGTGCCTCCGCTGGCCGCGTACCAGCCGGCCGTGCAGTCGGGGCCGTATGTCTACACCGCGGGCCAGCTTCCGATGGTGGAGGGCAAGCTCCCGGTCACCGGCAAGGTGGGCGCCGAAGTCACCCCTGAGGAGGCCAAGGAGCTGGCGCGCACCTGTGCGCTGAACGCCCTGGCCGCCGTGAAGTCGGTGGCCGGCGATCTGGACCGGATCGCGCGGATCGTCAAGGTCGTCGGCTTCGTCGCCTCGGCCGCGGACTTCACCGGGCAGCCGGCGGTGCTCAACGGCGCCAGCGAGCTGCTGGGCGAGGTGCTCGGCGACAAGGGCGTGCACGCGCGCAGCGCGGTGGGCGTCGCCGTGCTGCCGCTGGACGCGCCGGTGGAGGTCGAGATCCAGGTGGAGCTGGTCCAGGGCTGACCTCGAACATCCCGGTGATTGCGCATAGCATCCGGTCATGTCCAATGGTCAGTGGTACCCACCCGAATGGCCCGACCGGATCCGGGCTCTCGCTTCCGGTGAGCTGACGCCCGTCGCCCCGAAGCGGGCCGCGACGGTGATGCTGCTGCGCGACACGCCCGACGGCGGCCCCGCCGTGCATATGCTGCGCCGACGCGCCTCCATGGCTTTCGCCGGAGGCGCGTACGCATATCCGGGCGGCGGGGTCGACCCGCGGGACGACCGGCCGGTCCGGTGGGCAGGCCCCTCCCTGGAGCGCTGGGCCGCCAGACTCGGCGTGGACGACACGGCGTCCGCGCAGGCCATCGTGTGCGCGGCGGTTCGGGAGACGTACGAGGAGGCGGGCGTGCTGCTCGCGGGCCGTACGCCGGACACGGTCGTCGGGGCCGTCGGAACCGCCGTCGAGGGTGCGGACGGGGGCACGGGCGACGGCGCGGGCACGGGCGAGGGCGCGGGCTGGGAGGCCGACCGGCAGGCGCTCGTCGACCGCGCACTGTCCTTCGCGGAGTTCCTCGACCGCCGCGGACTGGTGCTGCGCTCCGATCTGCTGGGCGCGTGGGCACGCTGGATCACCCCGGAGTTCGAACCGCGCCGTTACGACACCTGGTTCTTCGTCGCCGTCCTCCCGCAGGGGCAGCAGGCCCGCAATGCCTCCACCGAAGCCGACCGCACGGTGTGGATCCGGCCCGCGGACGCGGCCGCCGGCTATGACAAGGGCGAACTGCTGATGATGCCCCCGACGATCTCCACGCTGCGGGCGCTGACGGCGTTCCCGACGGCCGGGGCGGCCCTCGCGGCCGCGGGGGAGCAGGACCTCACTCCCGTACTCGCGCAGGCCAGACTGGTGGAGGGGGAGATCGTCCTCAGCTGGCCCGGGCATGAGGAGTTCACCAAGAGGATCGAGCCGGCGGGCCCGGAGCGGCCGGCGGAAGGCGGGGAAGACCGATGACGGACGCAGCCGCACTGCCGGGGCAGCCGCGCGGCGGGGTGCTCTCCGGCCCCGCCACCGCCCGCGCCGTCAACGTCCTCGCGCCGAATCCGTCCGCCATGACGCTGGACGGCACCAACACCTGGATCGTGTCGGAGCCGGACTCCGCCCTCGCGGTCGTCATCGACCCGGGGCCACTCGACGAAGGCCATCTCCAGACGGTCGTGTCCACCGCGGAGAAGGCGGGCAAACGCATCGCGCTGACCCTCCTCACCCATGGCCATCCCGACCACGCGGAGGGTGCGGCGCGGTTCGCCGAGCTGACCGGCACGGCGGTGCGCGCGCTCGACCCGGCGCTCCGGCTGGGCGACGAGGGGCTCGCGGCCGGCGATGTGATCACGGTGGGCGGGCTGGAGCTGCGGGCCGTGCCGACGCCCGGGCACACCGCCGACTCGCTCTGCTTCCATCTGCCCGCGGACCAGGCCGTGCTGACGGGGGATACGATCCTCGGCCGGGGCACGACCGTCGTCGCCCATCCGGACGGACGCCTCGGCGACTACCTCGACTCCCTCAGAAGGCTGCGCTCGCTGACCGTGGACGACGGGGTGCATACGGTGCTGCCGGGCCACGGACCCGTACTCGAAGACGCCCAGGGCGCCGTCGACTTCTATCTCGCCCACCGCGCCAGCCGGCTCGCCCAGGTGGAGACGGCCGTCGAGAACGGCCATCGCACGGCTCCCGAGGTCGTGGCCCATGTGTACGCGGATGTGGACAGGTCCCTGTGGCCGGCCGCCGAGCTGTCGGTGCGGGCGCAGCTGGACTATCTGCGGGAGCACGGACTGATCTGACGGGCGCACGCCCTGATCTGAGCGGAGGCTGGCCGTCATCGCCTGTCGCCGCGATCGTCTGAGACGGCGGCACACGGCAGAACGAGGGGCCGCCCTGGCTTCGGCCCGGGCGGCCCCCGCTCGTATCTGCGTTACGCGTACGCGGCCGGCGTGTGTGCTCAGCGGCGGGCGTGCTCGGCGGATGCGCTCACCGCCTGTGCTCAGCGGGTGTGCTCAGCGGGTGTGCTCAGCGCGAGCGCTTGGCGAGGCGCTCCACGTCCAGCAGGATCACTGCGCGCGCCTCCAGGCGCAGCCAGCCGCGCTGGGCGAAGTCGGCCAGGGCCTTGTTCACCGTCTCGCGGGAGGCGCCGACGAGCTGCGCCAGCTCCTCCTGGGTGAGGTCGTGGACGACGTGGATGCCCTCCTCCGACTGCACGCCGAAGCGGCGCGACAGATCGAGCAGCGCACGGGCGACCCGGCCGGGAACGTCGGAGAAGACCAGGTCGGACATCTGGTCGTTGGTCCTGCGGAGACGGCGGGCGACCGCGCGCAGCAGGGCGCTGGCGACCTCCGGGCGGGCGTTCAGCCAGGGCTGGAGATCGCCATGGCCGAGACCGAGGAGCTTGACCTCGGTCAGCGCGGTGGCGGTGGCCGTGCGCGGTCCCGGGTCGAAGAGGGACAGCTCGCCGATCAGCTCGCCGGGGCCGAGGACGGCCAGCATGTTCTCGCGGCCGTCGGGGGAGGTGCGGTGGAGCTTGACCTTGCCCTCGGTGACCACGTAGAGGCGGTCCCCGGGGTCGCCCTCGTGAAAGAGCGCGTCGCCACGGGCGAGCGTCGCTTCACTCATCGAGGCGCGGAGCTCCGCGGCCTGCTCGTCATCGAGCGCCGCGAAGAGCGGGGCGCGCCGCAGAACGTCGTCCACGAGTTCTCTCCTTGTCGACCTGCTCAGGGGGCGTTGGTCCCCATGATGCCGGACCGTGCTGTACTCGTCTGTACACGTCCGGGGGCGGGCCCACGGACTTCCGGGCGGCAAAAATTCGTGCGATCAGTCACAACAAGTTTGACGCACAGCGGCGTCTGTCCCTACGGCAGGGGCCCGATTGGGTCCTGATTGCCGGTGACCGGGGCGGATGTCAGTGGCGGCCCTTAGGCTGGCCGGGTGTCCAATTCGCCGGTGAGAGCGCAGGCCAAGGGGGCTGGAAGCGTGTCCGCGAAGCAGAATTCCGCTGTGGGCGAACAGCCGTCGCCACCCCGCTCGCCTAATCCGCCAAAGCGGAGGAAAAGCGACAAATCGGAATCAAGGCTGGCCATGGTCCGCCGCGCCCGCCGGATCAATCGCGAGCTGGCCGAGGTCTTTCCGTACGCCCATCCGGAGCTTGATTTCGAGAATCCGTTCGAGCTGCTGGTCGCCACGGTCCTCTCCGCCCAGACGACGGACCTGCGGGTGAACCAGACCACGCCCGCGCTCTTCGCCAGATACCCGACTCCTGAGGACATGGCCGCCGCCGTGCCGGAGGAGCTGGAGGAGATCATCCGGCCCACCGGCTTCTTCCGGGCGAAGGCGAAGTCGCTGATCGGCCTCTCCGCCGCTCTGCGGGACAACTACGGCGGCGAGGTCCCCGGCACCCTCAAGGACCTGGTGACGCTGCCCGGCGTGGGCCGCAAGACGGCGTTCGTGGTGCTCGGCAACGCCTTCGGCGTCCCCGGCATAACGGTCGACACCCACTTCGGCCGGCTGGTGCGGCGGTGGAAGCTGACGGATCAGGAGGACCCGGAGAAGGTCGAGGCCGAGATCGCCGCGATCTTCCCGAAGTCCGAGTGGACGATGCTGTCGCACCGCGTGATCTTCCACGGCCGGCGGATCTGCCACGCCCGCAAGCCCGCCTGCGGCGCCTGCCCCATCGCGCATCTCTGTCCGTCGTACGGGGAGGGCGAGACGGACCCCGAGAAGGCCAAGAAGCTGCTGAAGTACGAAATGGGCGGGCAGCCGGGCCAGCGGCTGAAGCCGCCGCCCGACTATCCGGGCAAGCCGGCGCCGCCCGCCGCCGCCCTGGGGGCGGCCGGGTGACGGGACCGGTGACGGGGCCGGTGACGCACGGGGCTGCGGGCGGTCCGGCGGCAGGCGGTCCGGCGGCCTCCGGCCGCGCCGCGCCGCGCGGCCGCTGTGGAACGATCCAAGCGCCCCGGGGCGTTATGCGCAGGGGGTGCATCTGATTGCGCACAGGAGAAGACACGGACGAGACATCCCGGACACACGGGGTCACAGAGACGGGCCGGGCCGCGGGCGAGGTCGTCGTCACGACACAGGGGCTGCCCGAGTGGCTCGACCCCGTCGTACGCGTTGTGCGGAGCGTCGAGCCCGAGCAGCTCAGCCGGTTTCTGCCGCCCAAGAGCGGGCGCGGCCGGCAGTCCGCCGTGCTGATCCTGCTCGGCGACGGCGCGCGGGGCCCCGAGCTGCTGCTGATGGAGCGCGCCGGCTCGCTGCGCTCGCACGCCGGGCAGCCGTCCTTCCCCGGCGGCGCGCTCGACCCCGAGGACGGCGACCCGGCCACCACCGGCCCGCTGCGCGCCGCCCTGCGCGAGGCCGAGGAGGAGACGGGTCTCGACCCGTCCGGCGTGCAGCTCTTCGGAGTGCTGCCCAGGCTCTACATCCCGGTCAGCGGTTTCGTGGTGACCCCCGTGCTCGGCTGGTGGCGCGTGCCGAGCCCCGTCGGCGCGGTGGACCCCGCCGAGACCGCCAGGGTCTTCACCGTCCCCGTGGCGGATCTCACGGACCCCGCCAACCGCGCGACCGCACTGCATCCCAGCGGCCACACCGGCCCGGCATTTCTGGTCGAATCCGCCCTGGTCTGGGGTTTCACCGCCGGAGTGATCGACCGGATTCTGCACTTCGCGGGCTGGGAGCGGCCATGGGACCGCTCCCGGCGGGTCCCGCTGGACTGGCGCTCATGACAGGCTGACCACACGCCGTACGCCGTGCTCCGCGGAGGCGGCGCGCTCAGGGCGGCTCCGCCGCCGGACCCGAAAGCCAGCCGGCGGAGCGCCGGCGACGACACTGCGAGGCAAATGACGGTGAACGTGCTGGACATCCTGTTGCTGGTCGCCGCCGTGTGGTTCGCGATCGTCGGCTATCGCCAGGGCTTCGTCGTCGGCATCCTGTCGGTGATCGGCTTTCTTGGCGGCGGCCTTGTCGCCGTCTATGCGCTGCCCGTCCTGTGGGACCATCTGACGAACAACACGGAGGTGTCCACCGCCGCGGCGATCGCCGCCGTGGTGATCGTGATCGTCTGCGCCTCCGTGGGGCAGGCCGTCACCACGCATCTGGGCAACAAGCTGCGCCGGTACATCACCTGGTCGCCCGCCCGGGCCCTGGACGCCACCGGCGGCGCGCTGGTCAATGTGGTGGCGATGTTGCTGGTCGCCTGGCTGATCGGCTCCAACCTGGCCAAGACGTCCCTGCCCCCGTTCGGCAAAGAGGCCCGCAACTCCAAGGTGCTGCAGGGCGTCCACCGCCTGATGCCCGATCAGGCCTCCACCTGGTTCGACGACTTCTCCTCCGTCCTCGCGCAGAACGGCTTCCCGCAGGTCTTCACCCCCTTCTCCAACGAGCCCATCACCGAGGTCCAGGCTCCCGACCCGGCGCTCGCCGGCAGCCCCGTCGCCGCCCGCGCCAAGCAGTCCATCGTCAAGGTCGTCGGCACGGCCCCGGGCTGCGGCAAGGTCCTCGAAGGCACCGGGTTCGTCTTCGCCGAGCGGCGGGTGATGACCAACGCGCATGTCGTGGGCGGAGTCGACGAGCCGACCGTGCAGATCGGCGGTGAGGGCAGGCTCTACGACGCCAAGGTGGTGCTGTACGACTGGCAGCGGGACATCGCCGTGCTGGATGTGCCGGATCTGCGGGCGCGGCCGCTGCAGTTCGCCGACGGCGATGCGCGCTCCGGCGACAGCGCGATCGTCGCCGGCTTCCCGGAGAACGGCTCCTACGATGTCCGTTCTGCGCGGGTGCGCGGCCGTATCAACGCCAACGGCCCCGACATCTACCAGCGCGGCATCGTGCAGCGCGATGTCTACTCGCTCTTCGCCACGGTCCGCCAGGGCAACTCCGGCGGTCCGCTGCTGACGACGGACGGCAGGGTGTACGGCGTCATCTTCGCCCGCTCCCTGGACGACCCGGACACCGGTTACGCCCTGACGGTCGATGAGATCCGCGAGGACATCGCCCTTGGCCGCAGCGCCAACCAGGAGGTCGACAGCCAGCGCTGCGCGCTGTAGGCGTGCGAAGGGTGAAAGGGGCGACGGGCGTCAGCCGTGGATCTGGCCTCCCGGCCGGGTCGGCCGCGGATACGGCGAGCCGGGGCAGCGGTATGGCGAGCCTCGTCAGCCGCGGGTATGGCGCAGCCGCGCGGACACCCAGCGGGCCCGACGCCTCAGGATGCGGGAGATGCCGACCCCCTGCCCGGGATGATCATGGCCCTCGCCTCGGGGGCCACCCGTGTCATGGGTGATCGGCCCACTGGCCGTGCGGCGGTTGCGTGCTGCGTCACCGTAGTCGTGCGTCCAGCCCATACCCCGACGTGTGCCCCTGGCCCATGGTCGGTAACCGTGCCGGACGCGGCCAATTGGCCTATGCGCCGGGCATTTGGCCGTTCGTAGGACAACCGTTCCCCGGGCGTTTTGCAGAAGCCGACGACCGGGCGCTCCGACGGCGGGTGTGGTCCGGCGGCCGGTGCGGTCCGCGGCGTACGACTGCCGGCGCCTTCCGCCGCGTACGGCTACCGGTCGGGTTCGGGGTCCTTCAGCCAGTTGATGAGCTCCGTGGAGAAGGCCACCGGGTCCTCCTCGTGCGGAAAGTGGCCGAGGCCGTCGAAGAGCCTCCAGCGGTACGGGGCCTCCACATACTCGCCCGAGCCCGCCGCGCTGCGGGTGCGCATCGCCGGGTCCAGCGAGCCGTGCAGATGCAGCGTCGGCACCCGTACCGGCCGCTTCATCCGGCGGTTGAACTGGATGCCGTCCGGCCGTGCCATCGAGCGCACCATCCAGCGGTACGGCTCGATCGAGCAGTGCGCCGTCGACGGGATGCACATCGCGCGCCGGTACACCTCGATCGCCTCTTCGTCCGGAGGCTGCGGACCCGACCAGGCACGGATCAGCTTGCCGGCCAAGGCCCCCTCGTCCGCCACGAGCTGACGCTCCGGAATCCAGGGGCGCTGAAAGCCCCACACATAGGATCCGGCGCGGCTCTGCGCGAAGTCGGACAGCATCGCCGAGCGCCACCGGCGCGGATGCGGCATCGAGGAGACCGCCAGCCGGCGCACCAGCTTGGGCCGCATCACCGCCGCGGTCCAGGCCAGATATCCGCCCAGGTCATGGCCGACGAGCGCGGCGTCCGGCTCGCCGAGGGAGCGGACGACCCCGGTGATGTCGAGCGCCAGGTTCGCGGGGTCGTAACCCCGGGGTGTGCGGTCGCTGCCGCCCACGCCCCTCAGGTCCATCGCCACCGCACGGAACCCGGCGTCGGCGAGCGCGGTCAGCTGATGCCGCCAGGTCCACCAGAACTGCGGGAAGCCGTGCAGCAGCAGCACCAGCGGCCCGTCGCCCAGCTCCGCGATATGGAAGCGGGCGCCGTTGGCCGCCACATCGCGGTGGGTCCACGGGCCGTCGATGCGTACGGGGCTGCCGGAGCCGCCGAAGCCGCCGGCACGGATGTCTGGGGCAGTCATGCTGTCGAGCGTCCCACATCCGCCGGACTGCGGCGCGGCTGCTCCGAAAGCGTCACACGACTGCCTTGTCCTGGGCCGGACGTGTGTGCGGCTTGACGGTCTGCAGGACGGCGGCCGTCTGCTTGGCCGAGGCGATGGACTTCTCCGGCGGCTTGACCTTCTTGAACTTGGAGACGCCCAGCAGTGCGAGGGCCACGCCCAGCAGGACGTATGCGCTGCCCACGATCAGAAACGACCAGGCCAGGCCGAGGCCCAGATTGTGGATCCCGTACGCCGCCGCGAAGCTCAGCACGGGCAGCGCGAAGAGCACCAGCACCCCCGCGACGATGAACGCGACGCCGCCGATCGCGCCGCGCTTGACGTCCTGGCGCAGCTCGGCCTTGGCCAGGGCGATCTCGTCGTGCACCAGCGCGGACATCTCCGCGGTCGCGGAGGCGACCAACTGCCCGAGGCTGCGGTCGGCGGTGGGGCCGGTGCCGTTGACGCCCGTCATGCCGGGGTCGCTCATCGCTGACTCCCTCTTCTCGCTCTTCGCCTGCGAATCCGTGTCAGATCATGCCGGACTGTCGCCGCCGTCGCGCGACACCCCCGCCACTTCCGCCATCCGGCGGTGCTTCGCGGCCTTCTCCTCGTAGATCGCGGCCATCCGCAGGTGGTACTCCGGATCGTCCTGCTCGTAGATGTCCGGGATGCCGTCGCGGTCCTCGTCGCGGTCCTCCTCGGCGCACAGCGCCTGGTACTTGCGCACACGCAGCTTGAGCAGCACGGTGGCGCAGATCGCGGCGATCAGCGAGCCGATCAGGACGGCGGCCTTGACCTCGTCGGTCAGCACCTCATCGCCGACGAAGGCGAGTTCGCCGATGAGGAGCGAGACGGTGAAGCCGATGCCCGCGAGCGTGGCGACGGCGAACACATCGGCCCAGGCCAGATCCTCGTTCAGCTGGGCCCTGGTGAAGCGCACGGTCAGCCAGGAGCCGCCGAAGATGCCGATCATCTTGCCGGCCACCAGACCGAGGACCACGCCGAGCGTCTCGGGCTGGGTGAAGACATCGGAGACCGCGCTGCCGGAGACGGAGACACCCGCGGAGAACAGCGCGAACAGCGGCACCGCGAGACCGGCCGAAAGGGGACGCACCAGATGCTCGATGTGCTCCCCGGGCGAGTGATCCTCGTCCTCATGGCGGGTGCAGCGGAGCATCAGGCCCATGGCCACTCCGGCGATGGTGGCGTGGACGCCGCTGTTGTACATCAGCCCCCAGATCACCAGGCCCAGCGGGATGTACACATACCAGCCGCGTACGCCCATGCGCAGCAGCAGCCAGAAGAGGCCCAGCCCGACGAGTGCGCCGCCCAGCGCCGCGAAGTTCAGATCGCTGGTGAAGAAGATCGCGATGATCAGGATGGCGAAGAGGTCGTCGACCACCGCGAGGGTGAGCAGAAAGGCGCGCAGTGCGGACGGCAGCGAGGTGCCGATGACCGCGAGGACGGCGAGCGCGAAGGCGATGTCGGTGGCGGTCGGCACGGCCCAGCCGTCGGTCGAACCGCCGCCGATGGCGTTGACCAGCAGATAGACCAGCGCGGGGGCGGCCATGCCGGCGATCGCGGCGACCACCGGGAGGGTGGCCGCCTTGGGGTCGCGCAGCTCTCCTGCGACCAGCTCGCGCTTGAGCTCGATGCCCGCGACGAAGAAGAAGACGGCCAGCAGTCCGTCGGCGGCCCAGTGCTGAAGGGAGAGGTCAAGGCCGAGAGCAGCCGGCCCTATGTGGAAGTCGCGTACGGACTGGTAGTCGTCGCTCAGGGGGCTGTTCGCCCATATGAGGGCGACGATCGCCGCGATGAGCAGCAGTACGCCGCCGACGGTCTCGGCTCGCAGGGCGTCGGCGATGAACCTCCGCTCGGGGAGGGACAGACGCCCGAGGAACTTGCGGTCCGTCTGGTCGGCGGGACGGTCGGTCTGGCCGGTCTGGCCAGGGGGGGTCGGTGCGGGCACGTCGAAGGACCTCCGATGGTCGGGTGGGCAGGGGTGAAGCGCATGCCGACCAGACTTCCCGGCGCACCTTTTGTCACATGTAGTTCTTATCAAGTCTTATCAAGAGCGTCGTTGACGCGCGCTTTACCTTACCCAAGCCCGCAAGGGCGTATCCGTGACCCTCACCATAGACACATAAGGGACATCCGGCGCGTCAGCCGGATGTCCCTCGATGTGCCTTGGCGTCCCTTGGCGTCTCTCTTGGTGTGGCTCGGCCGGTCAGTCCTCGCTGGGGGCGCTCGGCAGCTTCGACTGGATGAGATCCATCACCGAGGAGTCCGTCAGGGTGGTGACATCACCCAGCTGGCGGTTCTCGGCGACATCGCGCAGCAGCCGGCGCATGATCTTCCCGGACCGGGTCTTCGGCAGCTCCGCAACCGGCAGGATCCGCTTGGGCTTGGCGATCGGCCCGAGCGTCGCGCCGACGTGGTTGCGGAGGTCGGCGACCAGATCTGCGTCCTCGGCGGCGCTGCCGCGCAGAATGACGAAGGCCACGATCGCCTGACCGGTCGTCTCGTCCGCCGCGCCGACGACGGCCGCCTCGGCGACCTTGGGGTGGGAGACGAGCGCGGACTCGACCTCCGTGGTGGAGATGTTGTGGCCGGAGACCAGCATGACGTCGTCGACCCGGCCCAGCAGCCAGATGTCCCCGTCGTCGTCCTTCTTGGCGCCGTCGCCGGCGAAGTACCTGCCCTCGAAGCGGGACCAGTAGGTGTCGATGAAGCGCTGGTCGTCACCCCAGATCGTACGGAGCATCGACGGCCACGGCTCGGTCAGCACCAGATAGCCGCCGCCTCCGTTGGGCACTTCGTGCGCCTCGTCGTCCACGACGGTCGCCGCGATGCCGGGCAGCGGGCGCTGCGCCGAACCGGGCTTGGTCTCGGTGACACCCGGCAGCGGGGAGATCATCATGGCGCCGGTCTCGGTCTGCCACCAGGTGTCCACGATCGGGCAGTTTCCGCCGCCGATGTGCTCCCGGTACCAGATCCAGGCCTCCGGGTTGATCGGCTCGCCCACCGACCCGAGGATGCGCAGGCTGGACAGATCGAACTTGGCGGGGATGTCGTCGCCCCACTTCATGAAGGTGCGGATCGCCGTCGGCGCGGTGTAGAGGAGGGTGACGCCGTACTTCTGCACGATCTCCCAGAACCGGCCCTGGTGGGGGGTGTCGGGTGTGCCCTCGTACATCACCTGGGTCGCGCCGTTGGCCAGCGGCCCGTACACGATGTACGAGTGG
The DNA here is from genome assembly GCF_026420845.1 of Streptomyces sp. PR69. GTDB lineage: Bacteria > Actinomycetota > Actinomycetes > Streptomycetales > Streptomycetaceae > Streptomyces. The sequence continues at coordinate 17,164 of NZ_JAOWCB010000014.1, forward strand.
CCGGTCACCCAGCCGACGTCGGCAGTGCACCAGTAGACGTCCGACTCCGGCTTCAGGTCGAAGACGGCGTGGTGGGTGTAGGCCGCCTGGGTGAGATAGCCGCCTGAGGTATGCAGGATGCCCTTCGGCTTGCCCGTCGTGCCGGAGGTGTAGAGGATGAAGAGCGGATGCTCGGCCTCGAACGCCTCAGGGGTGTGCTCGGTGGACTGGCGGGAGACGATGTCGTCCCACCACACGTCCCGACCCTCGGTGAACGCGGTGTCCTGGCCGGTGCGGCGCACGACCAGCACATGCTCGACCTGGGGGCACTTGGTGACGGCCTCGTCGATCGCGGGCTTCAGGGCGCTCGGCTTGCCGCGCCGGTAGCCGCCGTCCGCGGTGATGACCAGCTTGGCGTCGGCGTCCTGGATGCGGGAGGCGACGGCGTCGGCGGAGAAGCCGCCGAAGACCACCGAGTGGGCCGCGCCGATGCGGGCGCAGGCCAGCATCGCGACGGCGGCTTCGGGGATCATCGGGAGATAGACGGCGACCCGGTCGCCCTTGCCGACGCCCAGCTCGGTGAGCGCGTTGGCCGCCTGGGACACCTGGTCCTTGAGCTCCGCATAGGTGAGGGCACGGCTGTCGCCCGGCTCGCCCTCGAAGTGGATGGCGACCCGGTCGCCGTGGCCCGCCTCCACATGGCGGTCCACGCAGTTGTACGCGACGTTCAGCCGGCCGTCGGCGAACCACTTCGCGAAGGGCGGATTGGTCCAGTCGAGGGTCTCGGTCGGCTCGACGGCCCAAGTGAGGCGCCTGGCCTGCTCGGCCCAGAAGCCGAGTCTGTCCGCCGTGGCCTGCTCATACGCCTCCGCCGTCACATTGGCGTGCGCGGCCAGCTCGGCCGGCGGCGTGAATCGGCGCTCTTCCCGAAGAAGATTGGCCAGGCTCTCGTTGCTCACGACATCTCCCTTTCCCAGGGCGTCCTCTGTGCCTATGTGTCCCAGGCCATAGCTCATCAGTCGACGGCCCGGGTGACAAGAGCCAGCCGGGAATTGGTGTAGACCTATTTCGCCGCACGTCGGAGACCGCTGTCGTGGGCGCGCTGAGCCCGGGGTTCCTCCTTCCCCGGGCGGTGGGGAAGGAGGAACCACCCGTTCCCACGGACAGATCCGGCTGGTCGGTTCACAGGGGGGCGGGGCTCAGACGGATGACTCCTCCAGTGGAGCCTGCGGCTCCTCGGCCGCCCGGGAACCGTCGGACGACCGGGAGGTGTTGGAGGTCGTTGAGGTTCCGGAAGCTCTGGAGAGCCGGGTGATCCGGGAGCCGACGGAGCTCCGGACGGGCCGCCGGGCGGCCCCGGACACCGGCAGGGCAGAGAAGGCGGGATCGACCCGGTGGAACACCGCGCCACTCTCCTGGCCTACCCGCTCTCCGCCGCTGCCGCCCGCGCCGTCCTGCCGCCCCGCTCCGCACTCGCCGTCCGTCAGCAGATACGCCTGTGCCTCTCCCACGTGGAAATACATGCCGTGCAGCTCAAGGGTGCCCTCCGCGAGTCGGCGGGCCACCGATTCATGCGTGCGCAGATGCTCAAGCTGCTGCACCACATTCGTCAGGCACAGCTGCTCCACCGCGTCGGCAGGCGGTCTCCCGGCAATGCGCACCCGGGAGGGGTGCGCATCGCCCAGCCGCTCCAGGCTCGGTCGGCCATGCCGGAGCCAGCGCCGCAAGGGAGTCTGCGCTCCGGCTTCCCCGTCCGGCGGACTGCTCAGCAGCGCCTGCATCGCCCCGCAGCCGGAGTGCCCGCAGACGGTGATCGAATCCACCTTCAGCACCTCGACCGCGTACTCGATCGCTGCGGCGACTGAGTCGTCGCCGCTCTCCTCGCCGGGCAGGGGCACCAGATTGCCCACATTCCGCACGGTGAACAGATCGCCCGGGCCGCTGGCCGTGATCATGCTGGTGACCAGCCGGGAGTCGGCGCAGGTGAGGAAGAGCTGCGAGGGCCGCTGTCCCTCGCGTGCCAGCCGGGCCAGCTCATCGCGGACCAGCGGGGCCGTATTGCGCTGGAAGGAGCTGAGGCCGCTGGCCAGTTGGTGCACGGTCGGCGACTGCCGCTCGGCCGCCGCCCGGGTGCCGCTTCCGCAGTAGTGGTTGCGCCAGGGCGTCCAGGGGCGGCAGCAGCCGTGTGTCTCCGACGCCGGCTCGCTGATCCGGCTGCCCGCCCTGCCGGTGAACTCCACGGTCCCGCCCTGTGCGATGTGCGCCGTCTGCCAGTCGTGCAGCGCTTCATGGGCGGCGTGGTCCATGAAGGAGCCGTCCAGCTCGACGAGGCAGTTCGCGCCGAACGGCACCTGACCCAGCATCCGGCTCAGCCGGGGCACGGCCAGAAACGTCAGCTGTCCGCGCACCCGCACCCGGTGCACGCCCTCCTGCTCCTCGACCGTGATCTGTGTCCTGGTCAGCCGGTGCAGCGCCACGATGACCGCCACCGCGATCCCGATGGCGACGCCCTCCAGCACGCCGGTGAGCACCACTCCGGTCAACGTCGCCGCGTACACCAGCGCCTCGCGGTTCCGCTTGACGCTGCGCATATGGGTGATGCTGACCATCTGCACACCCACGACCATCACCAGCGCCGCCAGCGCGGCCAGCGGGATCAGATCGAGCACGGGCACCAGCAGGAGCGCGGCGATTACCACCCACAGGCCGTGCAGGATCGTTGAGTTGCGGCTGACCGCGCCTGCGGCGACATTGGCGGAGCTGCGCACGGCGACGCCGGTGATCGGCAGTCCGCCGAGGGTGCCCGAGACCATATTGCCCGCTCCCTGGCCGGCCAGTTCCCGGTCGAGACGGGCGCGCGGAATGTGTACGTCCGGCGTCTTGCGCGCGGCGGTCAGCCTGTCCACGGCGACCGCGGACAGCAGCGACTCCACGCTCCCGACGAGGGTGATGGTGAGCACGGCCGCGATCAGGCCGAGCACGGGCCCCTCGGGCATCTCGGGCAGGGCGTGGCTGCTCCAGGACGGCAGATCGACGCGGGGCAGACTCAGTCCGGCGAGGGTGGCGAGCACGGTCGCGCCCGCCACCGCGGCGAGTGCCGCCGGGAGCTTCCGTACAAGCTGCCCCGTCCGCCCCGGAATCCGCGGCCACAGCAGGAGCGTCGCCACGGTGAGCGCGCTGACGGACAGGGCGGCGGGGTGGAGGTCGGCCAACTGGGCCGGCAGACCCTGGACGTTGGCGACGGCGGAGCTCTGGGGGTTGCCGCCGAGCACGATATGGAGTTGTGCGAGGGCGATGGTGACGCCGATGCCGCCGAGCATGCCGTGCACGATCGCCGGGCTGACGGCGAGGGCGGAGCGGGCCACTCGCAGGGCGGCCAGGCCGAGTTGGGCCAGTCCGGCGACGACGGTGATGGCGCAGGTGGTGCGCCAGCCGTACCGCTGGATCAGATCGGCGGTGACCACGGTCAGCCCGGCCGCGGGGCCGCTGACCTGGAGCGGCGCCCCACCGAGTCGCCCGACGACGATGCCGCCGACCGCTGCCGCCACCAGCCCGGCCTGGAGCGGCGCCCCGGTGGCGAGCGCGATGCCGAGGGACAGCGGCAGGGCGATCAGGAAGACGGAGATGGAAGCGGACAGATCGGCGCCGGCAATGGGGGAGCGGAAGCGGCGGCTGCCGGGTGGTTGCGCGCCGGGCGGGCTGTGCGTCCGGCGTCGAAAGCGGGCGCTCCGGCCGAGCCGGCGTCGTCGGGGCGGTGTGCGAGAAGCGTCGTCGTCGGTGCGGGTGGGGACGCAGGCAGACATGTTCCCGTCTCCTCCGGGGCTGCGCGGTCGCGGAATGTGGGGTCGCGGCCGTGGGTCACGGCATGTAGCGGCGGGACTCTCAACTCTCGGTAAATTGATCGTAATGCAGAGTAAAGATTGCGGCATCATTTTCGGGGCAAATGGGGCAAGCTTTCACTCGTTCCGGTGATTAGTGATCTGATCGGGCCCCGCCCTCCCACTCCTCCGCGGCCCTCGGTGCGACGTTGGCGACGCCATCCGCACGGTCATACATGCGGACTGTCGTACTGCTGGAAGAGCGAGGAAAGAGGTGGGCGGATGAAGGCCGCCACGAGCAGGATCGCCGTCGGCGTGCTCGCCGCGGCACTGGTCGCAGGGCTTGTCGGCTGCTCCGGTGCCGGCTCAGGCTCCGTGGACTCGGCCTCGCGGCCGGGCGCGACTGCCTCGCAGCAGGGCGCCGCCGGCCCGAAGAGCGCGGTGCGGCTGATCGGCGACGGCTCCACGGCGTTCACCGGACCGCAGCCGGGACTGCCCGAGCCGGAACGCCTGAAGCCGGGCCAGACCCCGCCGCAGTTCGTGGTGTTCTCCTGGGACGGCTCCGGTGAGGACGGCCAGAAGCTCTTCTCCCACTTCCGCTCGGTAGGCAGGAAGTACGGCGCGACCATGACGTACTTCCTCAGCGGCGTCTATCTGCTGCCCGAGGAGAAGGCCACGCTCTACGACCCGCCGAAGCATGCGCCGGGCCGCTCCGACATCGGCTTCAACGACACCGAGGGAATCCGGGACACCGTGCGCGAGCTGCGCGGCGCCTGGCTTGAGGGCAATGAGATCGGCACCCACTTCAACGGTCACTTCTGCGGCGCGGACGGCGGCGTGGGCACCTGGTCCGTCGAGGAGTGGAAGAGCGAGATCCGGCAGGCCAAGTCCTTTGTGAAGAACTGGAAGACGAACGCCGGGCTGAAGGACGAGAAGCCGCTGCCCTTCGACTACGACAGCGAGCTCATCGGCGGGCGCACACCCTGCCTGGAGGGGCGCGACAACTTTGTGCGCGCTGCCGCTGAGCTGGGCTTCCGCTATGACTCCAGCGCCATCGACGACCAGCTCTGGCCCAAGAAGGAAAGGGGCCTGTGGGATCTGCCCCTGCAACTCGTGCCGATGCCCGGCCGGCAGTTCGAGACGCTCTCCATGGACTACAACTTCATGGTCAACCAGTCCGGCACCGCAAACGGCGACCCCGCCATGCACCGGTACTGGGGCAACCAGATGCGCGACGGCCTGCTGCAGGCCTTCGACCGGGCCTACGCGGGCAACCGGGCGCCGCTGATCATCGGCAACCACTTCGAGTCGTGGAACGGCGGCACGTATATGCGCGCCATCGAGGAGACCATCGCGACCGTCTGTGTGAAGCCCGATGTGCGGTGCGTGTCCTTCCGGCAGCTCGCCGACTGGCTGGACGCCCAGGATTCCGGGGTCCTTGCGAAGCTGCGGGCCCTGAAGGTGGGCCAGGCCCCGGCGGGCGGCTGGACGGCCTATCTCGCCGCCCAGCCGGCGGCCCCGTCCGGACCCGCCTCCCCGGCGGCGGTGGAGAAGGGCGCCGGTCAGGCGGGCTGAGGCAGGGCCCCCTGGAGCAGGGCTTCCTCGCCGAGTACGAAGCCGGGGTCGACCTGGGCGGCCAGGTCGGCGCCCATCCGCTCGTTCGCCCAGCTCGCGGCGTTCTTGAGGTGGAAGTGCACCATCTGGCGCGTATAGCGGTCCCAGTCCCGTCCCGCGTACGACTCCCGCGCCGTGTGCCGCAGCATCTCCAGCGCCGCGCGGTTCTCCTGCTCCAGCAACTCGAAACGGGCGGGACGGCCCTTGTCCATCGCACGGACCCACCCGGAGTCCGCGAAGACGGTGAGCAGGTCGTCGCCCGCCTCATCACGCAGAAACTCCGCGTCGTCCCGGGTCTGCACCTTGTTGCCGACGACCCGCAGGGCGACGCCAAAGTCCCGTGCGTACTCCTTGTACTGGCGGTAGACGGAAACCCCTTTGCGGGTCGGCTCGGCCACCAGGAAGGTCATGTCGAAGCGGGTGAACATCCCCGAGGCGAAGGAGTCGGCGCCCGCGGTCATATCGACGACCACATACTCGTCCGGGCCGTCGACGAGATGGTTGAGGCAGAGTTCGACCGCGCCTGCCTTGGAGTGGTAGCAGGAGACGCCGAGGTCGGACTCGGTGAAAGCCCCTGTGGCCATCAGCCGGATCTCGCCGCCGTCCAGCCGCACTGGGCGGGCGCAGGCATCGTAGACGGGGTTGCTCTCACTCACGCGCAGCAGCCGGGACCCCGCTCCCGGCGGGGTGGTCTTGATCATTGTCTCGGCGGAGGCGATACGGGGATTGGAACCCCGCAGATAGTCCTTGATCAGCGGCAGTTGGGCGCTCATGGCCGGGAGTGCGGCGGTCTCCGCCTCATCGAGTCCGAGTGCTGCCCCCAGATGCTGGTTGATGTCGGCGTCCACCGCGACGACGGGGGCCTGATGAGCGGCCAGGTGGCGGATGAAGAGCGAGGACAGCGTGGTCTTCCCGCTGCCGCCCTTCCCTACGAAAGCGATCTTCATGTTCACCTAGCGTAGTGCTCTGTTCTCGGCCGGTGGTCGCGTCGCGTGAAGAAGACCACTCCAACGTGGGGTGCAGGCCCGGGGCGCGTAGCCTCGCGGCTATGAGTACGCATGCCTCGCCCGCCACTCCCGACCCCTCGGCCGACCCTCTCGCCACGCTGGCCGGCCTCCCGGGCGTCTCCGACTCCGTGGACGCGGTGCGCACAGCGGTCGACCGGATCTACGGGCACCGGGTGATGCGACGCCGCAGCAACGAGATCACCGCCGAGGCGGCGCTGCGCGGAGCCCGCGCTTCCGCCGCCCTGTCGGGCGCGGACTGGGCCCTCGAAGAGGTGCGCAGGCGTACGGACTTCGGCGGCGAGCCCGAGTCGCGCACGGTGGGCGCCGCCCTGCGGCTGACCGCGGAGGCGGGCCAGCTGCTGTCCATCTGGCGGCAGTCGCCGCTGCGTGTGCTGGCGCGGCTGCATCTGGTCGCAGCGGGCGGGGCGGTGGCGGATGAGACGGTCGGCCGGCCCAGGCTCACGGGCGAAGGCGTCGACGAACCGCTGATCGAGGCGCCCCTGCCGAACGCCGGCGAACTCGCCGGGCGGCTGGACGGACTGGCGGAGCTGATCGTGGCGGGCAGCTCGGCGCCCGCGCTGGTGGCGGCTGCCGTCGTCCATGGCGAACTGCTGGCGCTGCGCCCCTTCGCTTCGCACAACGGACTGGTGGCGCGGACGGCCGAACGGATCGTCCTGGTGGGCAGCGGGCTGGACCCCAAGGCCATCTGCCCGGCCGAGGTCGGTCATGCGGAGCTGGGGCGCGCGGCGTATCTCGCGGCGTTCGACGGGTATCTGTCCGGAACGCCGGACGGAATGGCCGCATGGATCGCACACTGCGGGCGCGCGGTGGAACTGGGCGTCCGGGAGTCGACGGCGGTCTGTGAAGCGCTTCAGCGCGGGGCCGCCTGAAGAGGTGTGCCCTGAGGGGGTGTCCTTAAGGCGGCGTGTCCTCAGGGAGTGCGCGGCGCGCGGAGAAGCGGCTCGGCGTCGCGCACAAGCTCGGCGTCGCGCACAAAGGGCTGCGGCGGTACCGGTAGTGGTACCGCCGCTGGCATGTCCACCGAGTTACCAAGCGTCCTCGAATATGTGCCCATCAGGCCGGGAACTTCTGCCCGTCACCTGGTGCGGCTGGCCCGTAATCGACGGGTCGACGTCGCGTGGGTGCTCAGTTTTCATGCTCCGGTCCGTGGGGCCTTGAGTTAAAAGATGATCCTTTCGGATGTCCTTGGTCTCGCGGGCCGTTGACTCCTTTGTACTCCAGGGGATGGGCAAGCGGAACCCCTGGCTGTACTTCTTTACTTTTGGGTTCAAACACGGGCGAAAGGCTCGGCGATCCGGTCCGGTGCCCGGCTGGTCAGCCCCTCCGGCGTGCTCACGGCGTCGGCCGAGTGGCTGACTGCCTTTTCCGCCACCCGGCCGGCGGCCTTTCTCATCCGGTTCATCGTCCTGCTGGGCGCGGCGGCGCGGCGGCGGCTCGCGTACCAGACCAGGCCCGCGGTCGCCGCCGCAGCTCCGACCGCGGCGGCGGCGACCAGGGCGGGCCTCGGCGGCATGGAGAAGGCGGGCAGTCTCTGCTTCAGCCGTACGGGACGGTGGAAGTCCAGAATCGGCCAATCGCGCGCCAAGGCCTCCCGGCGCAGCGCGCGGTCCGGATTGACGGCGTACGGATGGCCAACGGACTCCAGCATCGGCAGATCGGTCGCCGAATCGCTGTAGGCATAGCAGCGCGCCAGATCGTATCCCTCCGACTCGGCGAGCTCTTTGACCGCTTCTGCCTTCGTCGGGCCGTAGGCGTAGTACTCGACCTCGCCGGTGAAGCATCCGTCCTCGCCCACCACCATCCGGGTCGCCACCACTCGGTCCGCGCCGAGCATCTCGCCGATCGGCTCGACGACCTCGGCGCCGGACGTGGAGACGATCACGACGTCCCGCCCGGCGGTGTGGTGCTCTTCGATGAGGGACGCGGCCTCGTCGTAGATGATCGGGTCGATCAGATCGTGCAGGGTCTCGGCGACGAGCTGTTTGACCTGCTCGACGTTCCAGCCCTTGCAGAGCGAGGAGAGGTACTCCCGCATCCGCTCCATCTGGTCGTGGTCTGCGCCCCCGACGAGATAAACGAACTGGACGTAGGCGGTCCGCAGGACGGCACGCCGGTTGATCAGCCCGCCTTGGTAGAAGGACTTGCTGAAGGTCAGCGTCGACGACTTCGCAATGACCGTCTTGTCCAGGTCAAAGAAGGCTGCTGTGCGCGGCAAGGAGTGGTTTTCCACGGGCTTGAGCATAGGTGCCCGCCATTCGGCGTACGCTGGGGCGCGTGGGTTTGCCTGAGAAGGCTCTCGGGTACACCATGGAAGTCACGGATCGTTCGCGACCGTGCTAACCCGGACCGGCTCCTCCCCCCCCGAGTCGGCCGGAGAGACGACCCCCGCTCTCCCCCCCGGCGGGGGTCGTCGCATGTCCGGGGGCATTTCTTCGTTCATTAGATGATCGGATCCGGCTGCCGGCCCGATGGGGCCCCATTGTCAGGCACGGCTTAGCCATGCCCAGATTCGTCACTGTGCGTAGCCGTAAGGGTGCTCTCCGGAAGTCACTGGTTCGGGTTACGGAGATATTCACAAGTGGCCAGTTGTCCACAGTTTTTCAGCAAGATCCACACGATTTCCGAGTGCGCTGCACGGTGATTCCGGCCGCGGAGTTCGCGGACTGAAGGAATCCACATCTCGCGGTGAAGCGAGGGCGCAGGAGGAGGCGTTGCGATCATGGCTGGATCCATCGCATCGGGCATGCGGCAGACCGCCGAAGGGCGGCGCGACGGCCCGCTGATCATCACTGAGGACCTGGAGCTGCTCGACGATCTGCTGCGGCTGTGCGCCGCCGCAGGAGCCGAACCGGAGGTCTGCCACTGTCTGCCTGAGCGAGGGAGCGCCTGGACGGGGGCGCCTCTGGTCCTGGTCGGCGACGACGCCGCGGCGCGCTGCCGCGGGGCCACCCGCAGAAGCGGGGTGCTCCTCGTGGGGCGGGACCAGGACGACCCGGACGTCTGGCGGCGGGCGGTGGAGATCGGGGCGGACTGTGTGCTGCGGCTGCCGGACGCGGAGAGCTGGCTCGTGGACCGCATCGCCGATGCCACGGAAGGGGTCGGACGGCAGGCCCTGACCGTCGGAGTGATCGGCGGGCGCGGCGGCGCCGGGGCGTCGACGCTGGCATGCGCCCTGGCGGTGACCGCGGCGCGCACGGGCAGCCGCACCATGCTCGTCGACGCGGACCCGCTGGGCGGAGGGCTCGATGTGCTGCTCGGGGGTGAGCAGGCGGAGGGCAGACGATGGCCGGATTTCGCGGCGTCCAAAGGCAGGGTCGCGGGTGGCGCGTTGGAGGAGTCGCTTCCGCAACTGCATCGGCTGAGGGTGCTCAGCTGGGATCGCGGCGACTCTGTGGTCATCCCTCCGGAGGCGATGCGTTCGGTCCTCGCGGCGGCGCGCAGGAGGGGCGGCGTCGTGGTCGTCGATCTGCCGCGCCGAGTCGATGAAGGCGTGGCTGAGGCACTGGCCCAGCTGGACCTCGGACTGCTGGTCGTACCGGGCGAGCTGCGTGCGGTCGCCGCGGCGAACCGCGTGGCGTCGGCGGTCGGCATGGTGCTCCAGGACCTGCGCGCCGTGGTTCGCGGGCCCTATGCCTCCGGGCTGGACGAGCAGTGGGTCGCCGGCGCGCTGGGGCTTCCGCTCGCCGGTGAACTGCCCGTCGAGGACGGGCTGCTGACGGCACAGGACACCGGCACACCGCCGGGGGCCAGTCCCCGCGGCCCGCTGGCCCGGTTCTGCTCGGCCTTCTGGGAGCGCGCGCTGGCCGGGGACGGCATGCGGGGAGAGGGCGTCTCATGACCGCGGGACTGCTCGACGAGGTGCGCAGGCAGCTGGCCGAGAGCGGGGCCGAGCCCACTCCGGCGCGGGTGGCCGCGGCGCTCAGGGCTCAGGGGCGGCTCCTCGGGGACGCGGAGGTGCTGGGCGGCACCGAGCGGCTCCGCTGCGAGCTGGTGGGCACGGGACCGCTTGAACCGCTGCTGGCCGACCCCCGGGTGACGGATGTGCTGGTGTCCGGGCCGGACCGGGTGTGGGTGGACCGCGGCCGCGGACTGGAGCTGACGGAAGTGACGTTCGAGGACGCGGCCTCGGTGCGCAGGCTGGCGCAGCGTCTCGCCGCCGTGGCGGAGCGGCGGCTGGACGACGCACGGCCCTGGGTGGACGCCCGGCTGCCGGACGGGACACGTATGCACGCGGTGATTCCTCCGGTGGCGGTGGGGTCGACCTGTCTGTCGCTGCGGGTGGTCCGGCCCCGCGCCTTCTCGATGGCGGAGCTCATCGCGGCGGGGACGGTTCCGCCCGGCGGCCACAGTGCGCTGCGCGCACTGGTCGAGGCCCGGCTGTCATTCCTCATCAGCGGCGGCACCGGCTCAGGGAAGACCACCCTGCTGTCCAGCCTGCTGGGAATGGTGGGCGAGCGGGAGCGGATCGTGCTCGCGGAGGACTCAGCGGAGCTGCGCCCCGACCATCCGCATGTGGTGCGGCTGGAGACGCGCACCGCCAACCAGGAGGGCGCGGGCCTGGTGACGCTGCGGGATCTGGTGCGTCAGGCACTGCGGATGCGGCCGGACCGGCTGGTGGTGGGCGAGGTGCGCGGCGCGGAGGTGTCGGTTCTCCTTGCCGCGCTGAATACCGGGCATGAAGGCGGGTGCGGGACCGTGCACGCCAATGCGGCGGCGGACGTCCCGCCGCGGCTGGAGGCGCTGGGAGCGGCTGCGGGGCTGGACAGGGCCGCGCTGCACAGCCAGTTGGCAGCCGCGCTGAAGGCGGTGATCCATCTCGCAAGGGACCGAAGCGGGCGTCGGCGGATCGCCGAAGTGCATGTCCTGGAGCGGGACCGGGACGGCTTTGTGGTGACCGTCCCCGCGCTGCGGTGGGGCGAGGAGGGCTTCATCCGCGCACCGGGCTGGGAGCGGCTGCGGTCACTGGCCGGGGGTGCGCTGTGAGGGGAGATGAGCCGATGTACGCGGCCGCGCTGTGTGCGGGGGCGGCGGCGTGGCTGATGGCCGATGGGGAGCAGGGGCTGCGGAGGGGCCGGTTGCTGCTCGCGGGCGGTGGCGCGGTGGCGCCGTCGCAGGGCCGGGCGGTGGACCGTGTGCGGACGGCGGCACACCGGCTGCGGCGGCAGGCAGGGGCGCGGCGCGAGTGGTGGTGTGTGCCCGCGGCGCTGGTCGTGGCCATGCTGGGCGAGTCGCTGCTGCCGCTGATCGCGGGAGCGGTGGCCGTGCCGCTGCTTGGGCGACGGCTGCGGGCTGCGGAGCACGCCAGGGAGCGGGAGCGCAGGGCGCAGGGCGTCGTCACACTGTGCGGGGCGGTCGTGGGGGAACTGAGGGCGGGGCTGCAGCCGGGGCCGGCGCTGGCATCTGCGGTGCGCTCCACCGGAGCGCTGGGCGGCGGGGAGGCCGGGGTGCTGGCAGCCGCGCGGTTCGGGGGCGATGTGCCGGGAGCGCTGCGGGAGGCGGCACGGGCGCCGGGGGCGGAGGGGCTTGCGGGGATGGCGGCCTGCTGGAGGGTGGCCGTGGACGGCGGTGCGGGCCTTGCGGAGGGGCTCGACCGGCTTGAGTCGGCGCTGCGGGCCCGTCGCGACCAACGGGAGGAGCTGAGAGCCCAGTTGGCGGGCGCTTGGTCGACCGTCCTGCTGCTGGCGCTGCTGCCGCTGGCGGGCCTGGCGATGGGCACGGCGCTCGGCGCCGAACCGCTGCGGGTGCTGCTGCATACGCCCGCGGGCCTTGTCTGCCTCACGGCCGGCGGGCTGCTGGAGAGCGCAGGTCTGTACTGGGCCGGGCGGATCGTACGACGGGGAGAGCCGGTATGAGCGCCGATGCGACGGGAGTTTCGCTTGATCCTGTACTTCCGTCGGACCTTGCCCTTTCGCTGGACCCGGCCCTTTCGCCGGACCCTGCGCTGCTGGACGCCCTTCGCGGACTCGCTGCGCCGGCGTCTGTCCTCGCGGCCGTGGCCCTGCTCGGTCTCATGGCGGCCGGCCGCCGCCGTGAGCGCCGGACGCGGAAACGAGCCGAGGCCCTGCTGCCCGCCGCGGGCGGGCAGCCGTCGGCGGACCGACGACGGCGATGGCATGGGCCGGCGACGCGGGCGCGGCGGTGGGCGGGGCCGCTGGGGGCTCTGGTCTCCGGGTGGGTGCTGATCGGTGGGGTCGTCGGCGCGGTGGCCGGGCTCGCGGCGGGCTATGCGGTGCGGCGGTGGCAGTCGGCCTGTGCGAGGACCGCGGCGCAGGGCGCTGCAGCCGGCACGGACGGCACGAATGGTATGGACGGCGCGGGCGGTGTGGACGGGGCGGACGCCCAGGAGGCCGCGGGGCAGCTGCCGTTGGCGGCGGACCTCTTGGCCGCCTGTCTCTCCGCCGGAGCGGCGCCCCGCGACGCGGCGGAGGCGGTGGGAGAGGCCCTCTCCGGGCCCGTGGGCGGCCGGCTGGTGCGGACCGCCGCGGAGTTGCGGCTCGGAGGTGAACCGGCCCGGGCGTGGGCCCGGTTCGGCCGGATAGCGGGAGCCGAGCCGCTGGCCGGCTGTCTGGAGCGGGCGGACCGTACCGGCGCACCGGCGGCGGAGCCGGTCGCCCGGCTGGCCGACCGCCTGCGGGCGGACCAGGCCCGGCTGGCCACGGCTCGCGGCCGCAAGGCACAGGTGCTGATCACCGCACCGGTGGGGCTGTGTTTTCTGCCGGCCTTCCTCGCGGTGGGCGTGGCCCCGGTGGTGATCGGTCTGGCGGACGGGCTGCTCAGCGGCGGCTGACGGCACGTCATGCGCCCGGACGGCGAGAGACAGACATCACACAGACAGCAGACATCTGAAACGACCCCCTTGGGAGGCAGACATGCAAAGGACGCAGATGACGGCGCGGACGTCGATTCGGCGGACGCGGCGGGCACGGGAGCAGCTGTGTGCCCTGTGGCGTGACCGCAGGGCACGGGACGCCGGAATGACGACCTCGGAGTACGCCGTGGGAACGATCGCAGCCTGTGCGTTCGCGGCTGTGCTCTACAAGATCGTCACCAGCGCGGCGGTGTCCGGGGCGCTGCAGTCGGTGATCGGCAAAGCGCTCAATGCACAGTTCTGAGCGGCTGTGGGGCAGGCGGCTGCGGGACAAGGGGTCGGTGACGGCGGAGGCGGCGATCGCCGTGCCGGCACTCGTGGCCTTCGCCATGGCGCTGGTCTGGGCTCTGATGGCCGCCGCCGCGCAGATCCAGTGCGTGGACGCGGCCCGGGCCGGAGCGCGTGCCGCGGCGCGGTCCGAGCCGTACGCCGTGGCCGTGGGCGCGGCGCGGGCGGTGGCCCCGCAGGGCGCGCGGGTCACGCTGCTGCGGGCGGGTGATCTATGGCGGGTGCGGGTGGAAGCAGGGACCCCGGGCCCGGGAGCGCTGTCGCTCACCTTGAGCGCCGAGGCGGCTGCATCGGCTGAGGACACCGTCGGAGGTACGGCCGTGCGAGGGGAGACGGCCCCATGAGCGACGGGGAACGGCGCAGGGTGCGGTTCGGGGAGCGAGGGTCGGCGACGGTGCTGACCGCCATGGCGGTGACCGTGCTCTGCGCGGTCTTCGCCGCGGCACTGGCGCTGGGACAGGCGGTCGCCGCCCGTCACCGGGCCGCCGCCGCGGCCGATCTGGCCGCGCTCGCCGCGGCCGACCGGGCGCTCCACGGCCCTTCCGCCGCCTGCGCGAGCGCCGTGCGGACAGCTCGCGCTCAGGGAGCGGCGGTGGTGAGCTGCACCGTGCGGGGCGAGGTCGCGGAGGTCACGGCGCGGGCCCGCTTCGGCCCGTACGCCCCCGCGGTCAGGGCGCGGGCGGGTCCTGCGGCGCCGACGAGTCCTTCGGCGCTGACGGGTCCTGCGGCGCCTGGGGGTGCTGTGCTTCCAGGGGGGCGTGCCGCAGCAGTTCCGTGAGGAGGCGTACGGCGCCTCTCTTGTGGAGCGGGTCGTTGCCGTTGCCGCACTTGGGGGACTGGATGCAGGAAGGGCAGCCCGCCTCGCACTCGCAGGACGCGATGGCCTCGCGGGTGGCGGTGAGCCAGGCGCGGGCGGTGTGGAAGGCCCGCTCGGCGAAGCCTGCGCCGCCCGGGTGTCCGTCGTACACGAAGACGGTGGGGAGGAGGGTGTCCGGATGGAGCGGCACGGACACCCCGCCGATGTCCCAGCGGTCGCAGGTGGCGAAGAGCGGCAGCATGCCGATGGAGGCGTGCTCGGCGGCGTGCAGCGCGCCGCCCAGCTGCTCGGGGCCGACGCGGGCGGCTTCCAGCTGGTCCTCGGTGACCGTCCACCACACGGCCCGGGTGCGCAGGGTGCGGGGCGGCAGATCGAGCTTGGTCTCCCCGAGCACCTCACCGGTGATGAGCTTGCGGCGGAGGAAGGAGACGACCTGATTGGTGACCTCCACGGAGCCGAAGCACAGGCGTCCGTCCCCCCAGGGGACTTCCGTGTCGGTTTCGAGGACGGAGATGGAGGTGGTGTCACGGGCGGTGGTGGAGTACGGAGGGCTGGCCTCCTCGACGAGGGCGACGGCGCTGCTGGGGTCTTCGAGGTCCAGCTGTTTCACCAGGTAGGTGCGGCCCTGATGGAGGTGGACGGCCCCCTCGTGGACGGTGGAGTGGGCGGCGGAGGCGTCGACCGTGCCCAGCAGCCGGCCCGTGGCCGCCTCCACGATCTGCACCGGCCGCCCGCCCTCGCCCCGGATGTCGGTGAGATCGGCGGCGCGCTCACGGCGGGTCCAGTACCAGCCCGACGCACGGCGGCGCAGCAGGCCGGCGGCCTCCAGCTGGGGCAGGAGCTCCGGAACGGACGGGCCGAAGAGTTCGAGGTCGGGTTCGGTCAGCGGGTGCTCGGCGGCGGCCGCGCACAGATGGGGGGCGAGGACATAGGGATTGTCGGGGTCGAGGACCGTCGACTCCACGGGCTGCCGGAAGAGCGCCTCGGGGTGGTGGACGAGATAGGTGTCCAGCGGATCGTCGCGGGCGACGAGCACGGCGAGCGCGCCCTCTCCGGAGCGTCCCGCACGGCCTGCCTGCTGCCACAGGGAGGCGCGGGTGCCCGGATAGCCGGCGATGACGACGGCGTCCAGACCCGAGACGTCGACACCCAGCTCAAGGGCGGTGGTGGCGGCAAGGCCGAGCAGTTCTCCGGAGTGCAGGGCCCGCTCCAGGGCGCGGCGCTCCTCGGGGAGATAGCCGCCGCGATAGGCGGCGACACGCCGGGGAAGTGAGCGGTCGACCTCGGCCAGACGCTCCTTGGCGATCACAGAGATCAGCTCGGCGCCGCGCCGGGAGCGTACGAAGGCCACGGTACGCACCCCCTGCACGGTCAGATCGGTGAGCAGGTCGGCGCTCTCGGCGGTGGCGGTGCGGCGGACGGGGGCGCCCCTCTCTCCGTGGAGCTCGGTCAGCGGCGGCTCCCACAGGGCGAAGACCAGCTCGCCGCGAGGGGAGGCGTCGTCGGCGATTTCCCGCACGGGCAGTCCGGTGAGGCGTTCCGCGGCCGCGGCCGGTTCCGCGGCGGTGGCGGAGGCGAGGAGGAAGACGGGGTGCGCGCCATAGCGGGCGCACAGCCGGCGTAGCCGGCGCAGCACCTGGGCGACATGGGAGCCGAAGACGCCCCGGTAGGTATGGCACTCGTCGATGACGACATAGCGCAGGGCGCGCAGGAAGGAGGACCAGCGGGGGTGGGACGGGAGTATCCCCCGGTGCAGCATGTCGGGGTTGGTGAGGACGTAGTTGGCGTACTGGCGGACCCATTCGCGTTCCTCGACCGGCGTGTCGCCGTCGTAGACGGCGGGCCGGATCCGGTTGCCCAGGGGCTGTGCCAGCTCCGCCACGGCGCGCCGCTGGTCGGCCGCCAGTGCCTTGGTGGGCGCGAGATACAGGGCCGTGGCCCCCCGGCTGCCCGCCCGTCTCCCGCCACCACCCCGTGGGAGCGCTGCGCGCTGCTGGGTTTCCTGAGCCGGCGCCTCTGCTCCGTCGAGCAGGGCCGAGAGCACGGGGGCGAGGTAGGCCAGCGACTTGCCGGAGGCGGTGCCGGTGGCGATGACGACGGACTCGCCGTCCAGGGCGTGCTCGGCGGCGGCCGCCTGATGGGCCCAGGGGTGGTCGATGCCGGCCTGCTGAATGGCGTTGATCACTTCGGGGCGGATGCGGTGCGGCCAGAGGGCATGCCGGCCCGGCCTCGGGGGCAAGTGCTCCGTATGAGTGATGCGCGCAGCCCGGCCCGCGCCCGCGGCGAGGCGGTCGAGGACCGCATGGGGGGAGGGGCGGGTCTCCCGGCTCTCGGGTGGTCGTCTGGGACGCGGATTCCTGGCCATCGGCACCGAGTGTGTCACCGGCATGACGGACAATGGGCCCAAGGCGTCGTGCATGGCTGCTGGTAAGTGATTGAATGCCATCGCGGCTGGCGACCGTCCTCCGGCTCCGCCGGGGAGACCTGCGGGGGCGGCCGCTCGATAGCAAGGTGCTGGAGGATCCGTGGACCTGTCCCTGTCGACTCGCACTGTGACCGGCCGAGGCGGCGACCGTACGGTCGTCGAGGTCGGTGGCGAGATTGATGTGTATACCGCGCCCAAGCTGCGCGAGCAGTTGGTCGAGTTGGTGAACGACGGCAGTTACCACCTGGTCGTCGACATGGAGGGCGTGGATTTCCTCGACTCCACCGGCCTCGGTGTGCTCGTGGGCGGACTGAAGCGTGTGCGCGCCCATGAGGGCTCGCTGCGCCTGGTCTGCAAGCAGGAGCGCATTCTCAAGATCTTCCGGATCACGGGCCTGACCAAGGTGTTCCCGATTCACAACTCGGTCGAGGAGGCCGTGGAGGCCACCGACTGATGGCCCGGTCGGCTGACGCCGGGACACGACCGGCCGAAGCCGGGAGAAGGAAGTTGAGGGCACCGGGCAGCCAGCCCGGGGCCCGGTGAGCACGCTCGAACGTTCGAGGGGGATCGCATGGCCACCGTTGAGCTCCGCTTCAGCGCTCAGCCCGAGCATGTCAGGACCGCCCGTCTGGTGGCGGCCGCTGTCGCGCGCCGGGCGGGTGTCGACGAGGCAGTGCTGGACGAGGTGCGCCTCGCGGTCGGAGAGGCATGCAGCCGCGCGGTGGGGCTGCACCGCAGCCATGGCATCGCGGCGCCCGTCAGGGTGATGCTGACCGAGGAGGAGAAGTCATTCTCCATCGAGGTCGGCGATGAGGTCCCCGGCTCGGGCCGCGGTGCGGCCGTCGGCGGGGTCGAGGGCGCGGAGCCGGAAGCAGAGGGCGACGGGGCCGACGACCAGATGGGGCTCGCTGTCATCAGCGGCCTCGTCGACGATGTGGAGGTCTCCTCCGACGACGACGGCGGAGTGATCCGGATGAGCTGGCCGGCCAATCCGGCCAGTGCTGGCTCCTGACTCGCCGCCCGGCGCGCCCGGAGCCGACTTGGAGCCGGCCGTTCGCACGGTCAGCGCCGCTTGCGTCACACTGGTTGTTTCCTTGCGAAGAGGCCCTGTTCAGCAGGGCCTCTTCGCATTTTCCAGATCATCGATCAAGCGTCAATGCCTTTGCCCCATTACCGCTTTCGGGGGTAGTTCCGGGGCGCGATCAATTGCTGAGTAGCCAGTCAAGGTCAATTCCATTTGCCGCGCCCTGTTTTGATCAGGTTCCGCTCCCTAGAATCCGTCCACATCTTGAGCTCTGAACGTCAAGGAGGACGAATGGCGGGGCTCTCCAACCCGGCACTGATCGATCAACCCACTTCCCTCGCGGCCGCGGTCCTGACCGATGACAATCGGATGATCGTCATTGTGATCGCGGCGGTCGCCGTGGCGGCTCTGTTCGTCGCGCAGCTGCTCGTGCGCCAGGTGCTCGCCGCAGGCGAAGGCACCGATTCCATGAAGAAGATCGCGGCAGCCGTGCAGGAAGGAGCGAATGCCTATCTGGCACGGCAGTTGCGCACACTCGGCATCTTCGCCGTCGTCGTGTTCTTCCTGCTGATGCTGCTGCCCGCGGACAACTGGTCGCAAAGAGCGGGACGTTCGGTGTTCTTCCTGGTGGGCGCGCTCTTCTCGGCCGCCACCGGATACATCGGCATGCGGCTTGCCGTACGCAGCAATGTGCGTGTGGCCGCGGCCGCGCGAGAGGCGACCCCCGGCGAGGGCGAGCCGGAAAAGGATCTGACGTCCGTCGCGCACAAGGCCATGAAGATTGCGTTCCGCACGGGAGGCGTGGTCGGCATGTTCACGGTGGGCCTCGGCCTGCTGGGCGCCGCCTGCGTGGTCCTCGTCTACGCGGCCGACGCACCCAAGGTGCTCGAAGGCTTCGGTCTGGGCGCGGCGCTGATCGCCATGTTCATGCGAGTCGGCGGCGGCATCTTCACCAAAGCCGCGGACGTCGGCGCCGACCTCGTCGGCAAGGTCGAACAAGGCATCCCCGAGGACGATCCGCGCAACGCCGCCACCATCGCCGACAACGTGGGCGACAACGTCGGCGACTGCGCGGGCATGGCCGCCGACCTCTTCGAGTCGTACGCCGTCACCCTCGTGGCGGCCCTGATCCTCGGCAAGGCCGCCTTCGGCGACGCCGGACTCGCCTTTCCGCTGATCGTCCCGGCGATCGGCGTGGTCACCGCGATGATCGGCATCTTCGCGGTCGCCCCGCGGCGCGCCGACCGCAGCGGGATGACCGCCATCAACCGCGGCTTCTTCATCTCCGCGGCGATCTCGCTCGTGCTGGTGGCAGCAGCGGTCTTCATCTATCTGCCCTCCTCGTACGCGGAGTTGGCCGGTGTGACCGAGGCCGCCATCACCGCGCACGACGGAGACCCGCGCGTCCTGGCGCTCGTCGCCGTCGCGATCGGCATTGTGCTGGCTGCCCTGATCCAGCAGCTGACCGGCTACTTCACCGAGACCAACCGCCGTCCCGTGCGGGACATCGGCAAGACCTCGCTGACCGGGCCCGCCACCGTGATCCTCGCCGGCATCTCCATCGGACTGGAGTCGGCCGTCTACACCGCGCTGCTGATCGGCCTCAGCGTGTACGGCGCGTTCCTGCTCGGCGGTACGTCGATCATGCTCGCGCTCTTCGCGGTGGCACTCGCCGGCACCGGGCTGCTCACCACGGTCGGCGTCATCGTCGCCATGGACACCTTCGGGCCCGTCGCCGACAACGCCCAGGGAATCGCCGAGATGTCGGGCGACGTCAAGGGCGCAGGCGCCCAGGTCCTCACCGACCTCGACGCCGTCGGCAACACCACCAAGGCCATCACCAAGGGCATCGCCATCGCCACGGCGGTGCTGGCCGCGGCCGCGCTGTTCGGCTCGTACCGCGACGCCATCGCCACGGCGGCGGCGGAAGTCGGCGAGACCCTCGGCGAGGGCGCTCCGGTGAATCTGGTGATGGACATCTCGCAGCCCAACAACCTGGTCGGCCTGATCCTCGGCGCGGCCGTGGTCTTCCTCTTCTCCGGTCTCGCCATCAACGCGGTGTCCCGGTCGGCGGGGGCCGTGGTCTTCGAGGTGCGGCGGCAGTTCCGCGAGCACCCGGGGATCATGGACTACTCGGAGAAGCCCGAGTACGGGCGGGTCGTCGACATCTGCACCAAGGACGCCCTGCGCGAGCTGGCCACTCCCGGACTGCTCGCCGTGATGACCCCCATCGCGGTCGGCTTCTCCCTGGGCGTCGGCGCCCTCGGGGCGTTCCTCGCCGGAGCCATCGGCGCGGGCACCCTGATGGCGGTCTTCCTCGCCAACTCCGGTGGCGCCTGGGACAACGCCAAGAAGCTCGTCGAGGATGGCCATCACGGCGGCAAGGGCAGCGAGGCGCATGCGGCGACCGTCATCGGCGACACCGTGGGCGACCCGTTCAAGGACACGGCGGGTCCCGCGATCAACCCGCTGCTGAAGGTGATGAACCTGGTGGCGCTGCTGATCGCGCCCGCGGTGATCCAGTTCAGCTACGGCGACGACGCCAGCCCGGCGGTGCGCGCCCTGGTCGCGGTGCTGGCGATCGGCATCATCGTCGGGGCGGTGTACGCATCCAAGCGGCGCGGCATCGCCGTGGGCGACGAGGGCGAGGGCGGCGACGCGTCGGAGCGGAACGCGAAGTCGCCCGATCCCGCGGTGGTTTCCTAGCCGCGGCGGCACAACCCGGCTGACACGCCGGTGCGAAGAGCGGGTGGACGGCGCATTTGTCAGGCGCCGTCCACCCGCTTGTGTCTGTCTGCCGCCTGTCTCTGCTTCTGCCTGTCTCTGCCTTCGTGAGCCTCGTCTCGCATCACGCTGGTGCAAATGGCTGCAATAGCCTATGAATCGGGTGCACGACACGCGTTTGTCGCCCACTTGGCGTGTATGTTCCGGGGCCGAGAGCCTTGGAAGGGACCAATCCGGTGAACAAGAAGCTTGCGGCCGCACTGTCCAGCGGTGCGGTACTCGTACTCGCACTGTCGGGCTGCGGTGACGACGACGGCGACGAGAAGGTGAACGCCTGGGCCAAGACCTTCTGCGACCAGGCACAGCCGCAGTTCGAGAAGCACAGCGCCGCCCACCAGAAGATCATCTCGACCGCCGCCGACGGACAGCCGGCCGACATCAAGAAGGCCGACTCGGAGGCGTTCCAGGACATCGCCGAGGCCGACCAGGCTCTCGCCGACGCCATCAGCGAGGCGGGCGTGCCGCCGGTGGAGAACGGCGAACAGCTCCAGCAGGACTCCATCAGGGAGCTCGAAGCCGCATCCAAGGCCTACCAGGACCTGAAGAAGCAGGTCGACGCTCTCGACGCGAGCAACCAGCAGCAGTTCGCGGACGGTCTGCAGGACGTCGCCGAGGGCCTGGGCAAGATCGAGAACATGGACCAGGACGCGCTGGAGAAGCTGCGTTCCGGGGAGCTGGGCACCGCGATGGCGAAGCAGCCCGGCTGTCAGTCGACCGAGACGCCCAGCCCGGCGGGGGGCGCCGACGGAGCCGACGGAGCGGACTCGGCGGAGTCGCCCGAGGCGTCCGCCCCGTCGTCCTCGCCCCCTTCTGCGTCGTCGTCCGCTTCGTCCGCGTCCGCTTCTGCATCTGAGTCCTCGTCTGGGGCCGATTCCTGACCCGTGTCTGATGCCGTGTGACGGCCCGGCACCCGCACAGCGGGCCGGGTCGTGCGGCGATTGTCAGTGGCGGCGACCACAATGGGTCAGGTGAGTACGACCACCCCTGCCGACGGCCTTCCCCTGTCCGCCTCCCTCTCCGACGACTCCGACGCCTCAGGCGCCTCCGCGGGCTCCGCGCTCCGGCTCCGCGAGGCGCTCCTCGACGCGGCCTTCACCGCCGACGGGCTGCTCGATCTGCTCGGCGCCCCCGCCTATGCCGCGCTCGCCCGCAGCGAAACCGTGCCCGCCCTGCGCGCCACCCGCGGGGACAGCGCTCTCGACACGCTCGTACGGCTGTTTTTGCTCCAGCGCCCTGTGGCCGCCGACCGCGCCCGCGCCGCCCTGCCCCTGGAGGAGTGCCTCGCCGACGGGTGGCTCATCGAGGACGGCGAGCAGGTCCGCGCCACCGTGGACGTACGGCCGTACGGGGGGCCGGAGGGACAGGACTGGTTCGTCGTCTCCGACCTCGGGTGCTCGGTCGGCGGGGCGGGCGGCGCGAGCGGCAAGGGCGAGGGGGTGGTGCTCGGCGTGGGCGGGGCGTCCACCACACTCGCCGGGATCACCGTGCGCACTCCTGTCGGCTCCGCGCTCGACCTCGGCACCGGCTCCGGCATCCAGGCGCTGCATGCCGCCCAGCACGCCACCCGGGTGACCGCCACGGATCTGAATCCCCGCGCCCTGCACTTCGCTCGGCTCACCCTCGCCCTCTCCGGCGCCCGGCCGGCCGATCTGCGTGAAGGGTCGCTCTTCGAGCCGGTCGAGGACGAGACCTACGACCTGATCGTGTCGAACCCGCCGTTCGTGATCTCTCCCGGTGCGCGGCTGACGTATCGGGACGGCGGCATGGGCGGCGACGATCTGTGCCGCACGCTCGTCCAGCAGGCGGGGGACCGGCTGAACGACGGCGGATTCGCCCAGTTCCTCGCCAACTGGCAGCACGTGGAGGGCGAGGACTGGCAGGAGCGGCTGCGCTCGTGGGTGCCGAGCGGCTGCGACGCGTGGATCGTCCAGCGCGAGGTGCAGGACGTGACGCAGTACGCCGAGCTGTGGCTGCGTGACAGCGGCGACCACCACGGCGACCCGGAGAGGTATGCGGCGCGGTACGAGGAGTGGCTGGACGAGTTCGAGGCGCGGGGGGCCAAGGCCGTCGGCTTTGGCTGGATCACGCTGCGGAAGTCGCACGCCGAGCGTCCGTCGATCGTGATCGAGGAGTGGCCGCACCCGGTCGAGCAGCCGCTCGGCGAGGTCGTCCGCGCTCACTTCGACCGCGCGGACTATCTGCGGACGCACGATGACGCCGCCCTGCTCGCCGACCGCTTCAGGCTGGCGGCGGAAGTGGTCCAGGAGCAGGTCGGCATGCCGGGCGCCGAGGACCCCGAGCATGTGGTGCTGCGGCAGAACAGGGGCATGCGCCGGGCGACCAGGGTCGACACGGTGGGCGCCGGCTTCGCGGGCGTCTGCGACGGCACCCTGAGCGCCGGCCGGATCCTGGATGCGATCGCCCAGCTCATCGACGAGGACCCCGTGGTGCTGCGCGACCGGACGCCCCTGGCGCTGCGCCGGCTGATCGAGGAAGGGTTCCTGGAGCCGGTGGGCGGCGAAGCGGGGCGGGTGGGCGGCGAATCGGGAGAGGAGCCTGCGATGGGGACATAGCCCTTTATACGTGGGACCTCGGCGCGACAAGGGAGAAATCGGCCAATGCCCGGCTTCCGCCTCTGCTTCCAGGGCTGCCTGCCCCGGGCTCCCCTGCGCCGGCTACCCCCGGGCTCCCCGCACCGGAGCGCTCACTGCCCCCCGGCTCCCGCCCTGAGAGCTCGCGGCGAGCTTCGGCTCCGGGCCCCGAGCCCGCGGCTCCGGACGCCCGGTGACGCCGGGCGGGTGAACCGGCGGGTCGTTCACCTGGAATTCGCGCCGAAGACGTTCGGAGGTGTCAGCCTCAAGCACCAGGGACCAGGCAGGGCGCGCAGGGACCAGGCGGGAGAGACAGGCATATGGAGAGCGGGCCGGCGATCTTCGCGGGGACGGCGTTCGCGCTGTTCGGAGCCGCGCTGCTGGTGTGGACCGGAGCGCGTCTGGCGCACCGGGCGCCCGTGGCCCATGGAGTGAGCCCTGCCACGGCCGCGGCCCTCACCGCTCTCTTCGGAGCGGCCTTCCTCGCGCTGGGCGTGTGGTGCTTCGCCCGTGTATGACACGTATCTGACAAATTCGCCTCGCCTTCGCCGCCCGGAGAGCCCGGGCAATCCGGCCTGACCAGCGGAATCGCCCATCGGGCGGCGGGTGCCGCACCTGGGGCATTCCCCGGGCATACCCCATAAGTGGATCAGGGAGCCGAGGGCCGGCGTGCCGGTCCGGGCGGCAGGAATGCCTGGAGTCGGGTTACCGTTCGAGTGGCCGTTGCGGGCTTTTGCCGTTTGACACGGGGGCGGGTTGTACCGTCACACTCCGCAGCGGCAGGAGCGACACGCACCGTGCAGCGCGACACACCACCGCCGCACTGCCGTATGTGTCACCGAGCGTCGACCGGAGAGAAGAGCGAAGTTGTCCCCGACCAGCGAGACCGCACAGGGCGGCCGCCGACTCGTGATCGTCGAGTCGCCTGCCAAGGCGAAGACGATCAAGGGCTATCTGGGCCCCGGCTTCGTCGTCGAAGCGAGCGTCGGGCACATCCGCGACCTGCCGAACGGCGCCGCCGAGGTGCCCGAGAAGTACACCGGCGAGGTGCGCCGCCTCGGCGTCGACGTCAACCATGACTTCCAGCCGATCTATGTCGTCAACGCCGACAAGAGGGCCCAGGTCAAGAAGCTCAAGGAGCTGCTCGCCGAGTCCGACGAGCTCTATCTCGCCACCGATGAGGACCGCGAGGGCGAGGCCATCGCCTGGCATCTCCAGGAGGTGCTCAAGCCCAAGGTCCCGGTCAAGCGGATGGTCTTCCACGAGATCACCAAGGAGGCGATCCGCGAGGCCGTCGCCAACCCGCGCGAGCTCAACCAGCGCATGGTCGACGCCCAGGAGACCCGCCGTATCCTCGACCGGCTCTACGGCTATGAGGTCTCGCCGGTCCTGTGGAAGAAGGTCATGCCCCGGCTGTCGGCCGGCCGTGTCCAGTCCGTCGCGACCCGGCTCGTCGTCGAGCGGGAGCGCGAGCGCATCGCCTTCCGCTCCGCGGAGTACTGGGACCTGACCGGCGTCTTCGCGACCGGCCGCGCGGGCGACGCCTCCGACCCGTCCGTCTTCAGCGCCCGCCTGAACACCGTCGACGGCAAGCGTGTCGCCCAGGGCCGGGACTTCGGCCCGGACGGACAGCTCAAGGGCGGCTCCTCCGCCCAGGTGCTCCAGCTGGACGAGACGAACGCCCGCGCCCTGGCCGCCGCGCTCGAGAACGCCTCGTTCGCCGTGCGGTCCGTGGAGTCGAAGCCGTACCGCCGGTCCCCGTACGCACCCTTCCGTACGACGACACTGCAGCAGGAGGCCTCCCGGAAGCTCGGCTTCGGGGCGAAGGCCACCATGCAGGTCGCGCAGAAGCTGTACGAGAACGGCTTCATCACTTATATGCGTACGGACTCCACGACGCTCTCCGACACCGCCGTCTCGGCGGCCCGGGCACAGGTCACCCAGCTCTACGGCGGCGACTATCTGCCGGACAAGCCGCGGGTCTACGCCGGGAAGGTCAAGAACGCGCAGGAGGCCCACGAGGCGATCCGCCCCTCGGGCGACCGCTTCCGCACCCCCGCCGAGACCGGCCTGACCGGCGACCAGTTCAGGCTCTATGAGCTGATCTGGAAGCGGACCGTCGCCTCTCAGATGAAGGACGCGGTCGGCAACTCCGTCACCGTGAAGATCGGCGGGCGGGCGTCGGACGGCCGGGACGCGGAGTTCACCGCGTCCGGCAAGACGATCACCTTCCATGGCTTTATGAAGGCCTATGTGGAGGGCGCGGACGACCCGAACGCCGAGCTGGACGACCGCGAGCGGCGGCTGCCGCAGGTCGCCGAGGGCGACGCGCTGACCGCCGAGGAGATCTCGGCCGACGGCCACGCCACCAAGCCTCCCGCCCGCTACACCGAGGCCTCGCTGGTCAAGGAGCTGGAGGAGCGGGAGATCGGCCGCCCGTCCACCTACGCCTCGATCATCGGCACGATCCTCGACCGCGGCTATGTGTTCAAGAAGGGGACGGCCCTGGTGCCCTCCTTCCTGAGCTTCGCCGTCGTCAACCTGCTGGAGAAGCACTTCGGCCGGCTCGTCGACTATGACTTCACCGCCAGGATGGAGGACGACCTCGACCGCATCGCGCGCGGCGAGGCACAGGCCGTGCCGTGGCTGAAGCGGTTCTACTTCGGCGAGGGCGAGCGGGCCGGCGCCGCCTCCGAAGCCGGAAACGGCGACGGCGACCACCTCGGCGGCCTCAAGGAGCTGGTCACCGACCTGGGCGCGATCGACGCCCGGGAGATCTCCAGTTTCCCCGTGGGCAACGACATCGTGCTGCGCGTCGGCCGCTACGGCCCGTACATCGAGCGCGGCGAGAAGGACGCGGAGGGGCATCAGCGCGCCGACGTGCCCGCCGACCTGGCCCCCGACGAGCTGACGGTCGAGTACGCGGAAGAGCTGCTGGCCAAGCCCAGCGGCGACTTCGAGCTGGGCGTCGACCCGGTCACCGGCCACACGATCGTCGCCAAGGACGGACGCTACGGCCCGTATGTGACCGAGGTGCTGCCCGAAGGCACGCCCAAGACCGGCAAGAACGCGGTCAAGCCGCGCACGGCGTCGCTGTTCAAGTCGATGTCCCTGGACACGGTGACCCTCGACGACGCGCTGAAGCTGATGTCGCTGCCGCGGGTCGTCGGCGCCGATCCCGAAGGCGTCGAGATCACCGCTCAGAACGGCCGCTACGGCCCGTATCTGAAGAAGGGCACGGACTCGCGCTCCCTCGAGACCGAGGAGCAGCTGTTCACCATCACGCTGGACGAGGCGCTGGCGATCTACGCCCAGCCCAAGCAGCGCGGGCGCGCCGCGGCCAAGCCGCCGCTGAAGGAGCTGGGCACCGACCCCGTCAGCGAGCGCCCGGTGGTGGTCAAGGACGGCCGGTTCGGCCCGTATGTGACGGACGGCGAGACCAACGCCACGCTGCGCACCGGCGACAGCGTGGAGTCCATCACTCCGGAGCGCGGTTACGAGCTGCTCGCCGAGAAGCGGGCCAAGGGGCCCGCGAAGAAGAAGACGGCCAAGAAGGCGCCGGCGAAGAAGACGGCCGCCAAGAAGACCGCGGCGAAGAAGACGGCCGCGAAGAAGGCCACGGCGGCCAAGACGGCAGCGAAGAAGACCACGGCAGGGAAGAAGACCGCGGCGAAGTCCACGGCCGCGAAGACGGCCACGAAGACGGCCGCGAAGAAGGCGGCGTCGGCGAACGCGTCTTCCGGGGACGAGTAGCGGAAGAGGAGCGGGACGAGGAGCGGGACGAGGAGCTGCGCCTCCGCGCGCATGTTCGGGCATACCTCCGGGGAGCAGGGCAGTCCGGATAGGCTGGGCGGATGACGCGAGCCTCAGACACTGCTGCGGATTCCGACGTGTCCGACGTTCCCGACGCGCTGACCGCCGATTCACAAGAGCGCGCCGTCCGCGCCCTGCTGCGCTACCCCGCGCTCAAGCGGCTGTGGAGCGCGCAGTTCGTCAGCGGCGTCGGCGACGCGCTCGCGGTGCTGGTGCTTCTGCTGTTGTCGCTGGAGGCGGCGGTCCTGGAGGGCGCCTTCGGCGGCGGCTACCGCGGAGCGGCCTTCGCCGTCGCAGCCGTGCTCGGCGTGCGTGTGCTGTCCACCCTCCTCTTCGGAGCCGTACTGCTCGGCCCGATGACCACGCTGACCGCCCCCGGCGGCCCGCTGGACCGCCGCTGGACCATGATCGGCGCGGATGGCGTACGGCTCGCGCTGCTGGTCGTCGCGCCCCTGTGGATCGACTGGCTCCGGGGCAACGCGCTCACGCTGCTGCTCGTCACCGTCTTCCTCACCGGGACGGCAGAGCGCTTCTGGACCATCGCACGGGAGAGCGCAGCTCCGGCCCTGCTGCCGGGACCGCCCCCGGAGGGCGCCGCGGTGCGGCCGCTGCCCGACAGGCTCGGCGCACTGCGCAGGCTGTGGCTGCGCACCGGCTTCGCCGCCGTCCCCGCGGCGGCCGCGGCTCTGCTCGCCGCCACGCTGATCGGCAAGCTGCTCGCCACCGGAGTGGACTGGTTCTCGCTGCACCAGGCGGCTCTCGGCTCGTATGTGGCGGCCGGCCTCTTCGCCGCGTCCGTGTCCACCCTGTACTTCCTGGAGCTTCCCGGCACGCAGACGCCACGGCCGCGCTCGCCGCTGGAGGGCCTGCGCCGCCCCTCGGCCTCCGGCGCCGACAGCGGAGACAGGCAGGGAGACAAGCACCGAGACAGGCAGGGAGACAAGCGGGGAGACCGGCGGCTGGAGAAGGGGCGCACCGGCGGGATACCGCTCTTCGTGCTGGCCTGCGCCGCCGTCGCCGGGGCCATCGCCTCCGCCGTGGCGCTGTCCGTCCTGCACGCCGTCGACCTGGGCGGCGGCCCGGCGGCCTTCGCGCTGCTCGTGCTGGGCCTCACCGGCGGGACCGGGGTCGGCATCCGCGCGGCCGGGGCCGTCCTGCCGGCGCTCTCGCGACGGCGGCTCCTCGCCCTCGCCATCGCCGTCACCGGCGTGGCGCTGCTCGCGGCCGGTCTGGTGCCCGACACGGCGACCGTGGTGCTGCTCGCCGTGCTGGCTGGCTGTGCCGCCGGGGTGGCGGCCAACACCGGGCATGTGCTGATCGACCAGGAGACCGAGGAGTTCCGGCGCGCCCGGATCACCGACCATCTGCAGGCGGTCGTACGGGTCGCCATCGGGCTCGGCGCGATCGCGGCCCCGCTGCTGGCCGCGGGGATCGGCCGGCGCCGGCTGACGGGCGGCGACGTCGTCTTCGCGCACGGCGGAGCGGCGTTCACCCTGATGCTCGTCGGAGCGCTGCTGCTGCCCGTGGCCGTCGTCGTCCTCGCCAGGACGGACGACCGGGCCGGGGTGCCCCTGCGCCGCGATCTGGGCGAGGCGCTGCGCGGCGGTTCGGACCCGGCGCAGGCCACCGCCGCCGCGGGATTCTTCCTCGTCGTCGAGGGCGGCGACGGAGCCGGGAAGTCCACGCAGGTCAAGGCGCTGGCCGAGTGGATCCGCGCCAAGGGCCACGAGGTGGTGGTCACCCGTGAGCCGGGTGCCACGCCGATCGGCAAGCGGCTGCGCTCGATCCTGCTCGATGTGTCGAGCGCCGGACTGTCCAGCCGGGCCGAAGCGCTGCTGTACGCCGCCGACCGCGCCGAACACATCGACTCGGTGGTGCGCCCGGCGCTTGAGCGGGGCGCGGTGGTCATCTCGGACCGCTATATCGACTCCTCCGTCGCCTATCAGGGCGCGGGACGGGATCTGTCGCCGACCGAGATCGCCCGTATCTCGCGCTGGGCGACGGACGGCCTCGTACCCCATCTGACCGTGCTGCTGGACGTCTCGCCCGAGACCGCGCGCGAGCGGTTCACCGAGGCGCCGGACCGGCTGGAGTCGGAACCGGCCGAGTTCCATCAGCGGGTGCGCGCCGGGTTCCTGACGCTGGCCGCGGCGGACCCGGGCCGCTATCTCGTGGTGGACGCCGGCCAGGATGCCGAGGCGGTCACCACCGTCGTACGGCATCGGCTCGACCAGCTTCTGCCGCTCTCCGAAGCCGAGGTGAAGGCCCGGGAGGAGGCCCGCAAGGCCGCCGAGGAGGAGGCCAGGCGGCGCGCGGAGGAAGAAGCGGCGCGCAAGGCCGAGGAGGAGCGCAGGGAGCGCGAGCGCCAGGAGCAGCTCGCCCGGCTGCGCGCCGAAGAGGAGGAGCGCAAGCGCCGCGAACTGGAGGAAGCCAAGCGGCGCGAGGCAGAGCGGCAGGCGGAGGAGGCCCGGCAGCGGGCCGAGGAGGCGCGGCGGCTCGCCGAGGAGGAACGGCGGCGGCGCGAGGCCGAGGAGAAGGCGCGCCGGGCGGAGCAGGAACGGCTGCGCAAGCAGGCGGAGGAAGAGGCCCGGCTGCGGGCGGAGGCCGAGGCGCGGCGGCTGGAGAAGCAGCGCAAGGCCGAGGAAGCGCTGCTGAAGGCGGAGGAGGCGCGGCGGCGCGCGGAAGCCGAGGCCGCCGCGGCCGCGGCCGCGGCCGCGAGGGCCCGGGATGAATCGGCGTCCGAGGTGACCGTGCCCACGCCGGTGGTGAAGCCGGAGCGCCGTGCGGACGAGGCCGGCCCGGATGACGTGGGCCCGGACGAGGCGGGCGAGGTGGGCCCGGACGAGGTGACGCAGGAGGTCCCGCGGCCGGTCATCGGGAAGTCGGCCGCCCGGGACGCCGGGGCGGACGAGACCGAGACGACGCTGCTGCCGAAGGTTCCGGGGGACGACTCGGGCTCCCCGGGGTCTTCGGGCACGTCCGGCGCCCTGGACAAGTCCGGCTCGCCGAACGCGTCCGGCTCCTCGGAAGCCTCCGACTCCTCGGACACGGCGGAAACGGCCCTGCTGCCGAAGGTGGAAGACCCAGCGGACCGGGTTCCGCCGGGCCTCTTCCGCGACGAGCTGCCCTCTGCCGCGCCCTCCGGTGCGCAGGACCCCACCCGCGAACTGCCGCAGGTCGAGCCGGATGCGGGCACGGCCGGGCGGGAGAGCCAGGGGCAGGCCCCGGACCGGGACCGGGGCGCCGGGGACCGGCCGCGCCGTCGGCGTCCGGACTGGGCCGAGGAGACCCCGCTGGACGATCTGCCGACCCTCGCGGACGAACTGCTCGGCCCGCACGAGGACGACGACCGCAGGCAGGGCCGCTGAGCCTGGCCGTCCGGGTCGCCGGGTCGCCCGGGCCGCTTG
Source organism: Streptomyces sp. PR69 (assembly GCF_026420845.1). GTDB lineage: Bacteria > Actinomycetota > Actinomycetes > Streptomycetales > Streptomycetaceae > Streptomyces. The sequence continues at coordinate 47,620 of NZ_JAOWCB010000014.1, forward strand.
TCCGGGCCGCCGGGTCGCCCGGGGCGCTTGTCCGGGCCGCCCGTCCCGAGGGAGAGACGGGCGGGACGGATTGTCAGAGGGCTCGTTCACAATGGGAGGCCGCAGCGCAGAAAGGGCGGTGACGGCGCATGGCCGTATGGGATGACGTGGTCGGGCAGGAGCGTGTCCGGGCGCAGCTCTCCGCCGCCGCCCGTGATGCCGATTCCCTCGTCACCGCCGAGGCGGCGGGGGAGCCGGCCCCTGAGGCCTCGAAGATGACGCACGCCTGGCTGTTCACCGGCCCGCCGGGCTCCGGGCGTTCCACCGCCGCCCGGGCCTTCGCCGCCGCGCTGCAGTGCGTCAGCCCGGACCGGTCGCTCGGCGGCGAGCCGGGCTGCGGGTTCTGCGACGGCTGCCACACCGCTCTCGTCGGCACCCACGCCGATGTGGAGGTCGTCCGCACCGACCTGCTGTCCATCGGGGTCAAGGAGACCCGCGACCTGGTCCGCCGCGCCCAGCTCTCCCCGGCCGGCGGACGCTGGCAGATCATCATCCTGGAGGATGCCGACCGTCTCACCGAGGGCGCCGCCAATGTGCTGCTCAAGGCGGTCGAGGAGCCCGCCGCCCGCACGGTGTGGCTGCTGTGCGCGCCCTCCCTGGAGGATGTGCTGCCCACCATCCGCTCCCGCTGCCGTCACCTCACCCTCCGCACACCCCCGGTCGCGGCCGTCGCCGACGTCCTCGTACGGCGAGACGGCATCGAGCCGGAGGTCGCCGCGGCCTCCGCCCGCGCCACGCAAGGGCACATCGGCCGCGCGCGCAGGCTGGCCACCGACGAGCGCGCCCGTGCCCGGCGGGCGGCGGTGCTCAAGCTGCCGCTGCGCATCGAGGACATCGGCGGCTGTCTCAAGGCCGCCCAGGAGCTGATCGACGCCGCTGCCGAGGACGCAGCCCAGGCGGCGGAGGAGATCGACGCCAAGGAGACAGAAGAGCTCAAGGCCGCGCTGGGCGCGGCCGCGGGCGGCCGGATGCCGCGCGGCACCGCCGGGGCGATGAAGGAGCTGGAGGACAAGCAGAAGCGCCGCAGGACGCGCACTCAGCGGGACAGCCTCGACCTCGCGCTCTCGGACCTGACCGGCTTCTACCGCGATGTGCTAGCGCTGCAGATGGGTTCCGGGGTCATGCTCGCCAATGAGGATGTACGGGACTCGCTGGACCGCGTTGCGCGGGGTTCCACGCCGGAGCGGACGCTGCGCCGGATAGAGGCGATCGTCGCCTGCCGCCAGACGCTGGAGCGCAACGTCGCCCCGCTGCTGGCGGTCGAGGCGATGGCGGTGGCGCTGCGGGCCGGCTGACACCCGGCGTGGGCCGAGACCCGGCACGGGCTGACACCCGGCGTGGGCCGAGACCCGGCACGGGCTGACACCCGGCGTGGGCCGAGACCCGGCACGGGCTGACACCCGGCGTGGGCTGACACCCGGCTGACGCCTTGGCGTGGGCTGACACCCGGCACGGGCTGACGCCCTGGCGTGGGCTGACACCCGGCACGGGCTGACGCCCTGGCGTGGGCTGACGCCCCGCGCCGCGCATATGCCTGCCCGCCCTTCCGCCGCACCCTTCCATTACTCTCCGGGAATGGACACCAGGCGTCTGCTCCGCACCTCCGCCCTCGCGCTCACCTCGCTGAGCGTGCTCATCTCCGGCTGCACCGGCGGAAGTTCGCCGTCCGACGCCGCCGAGTCGTCCGACGCCGCCCCCTCCTCCGCATCCGCGGCGGCCGCGCCTTCCGCCGGTCTCAAGCCGTACTACACACAGAAGTTGACCTGGCGGGAGTGCGGGGTGCCCGGCTTCGACTGCGCCACGATGAAGGCCCCGCTTGACTACGACGCCCCCGGCGACGGCTCCATCGAGCTGGCCGTCGCCCGCAAAAAGGCCACCGGACCGGGCAAGCGGCTGGGGTCGCTGCAGGTCAATCCGGGCGGACCCGGTGGCTCGGCCCTCGATTACCTCCAGGGGTACGCGGGCATCGGCTACCCCGCCCCGGTGCGGGCCCGCTATGACATGGTCGCCGTCGACCCGCGCGGCGTGGCGCGCAGCGAGCCCGTCGAATGCCTGACGGGGGCGGAGATGGACGCGTACACCCAGGTCGACCAGACCCCGGACGACGCGGCCGAGACGGCGGCGCTGACCAGGGCGCTCCAGGACTTCGCGGCGGGCTGCGAAAAGCGCTCCGGCGAGATTCTGCCGCATGTGTCCACCGTGGAGGCGGCGCGTGACATGGACATCCTCCGTGCGGTGCTGGGCGACGAGAAGCTGACGTATGTGGGGGCGTCGTACGGCACCTTCCTCGGGGCGACCTACGCCGAGCTGTTCCCCGCGCGGGTCGGCCGGCTCGTCCTCGACGGCGCGATGGACCCCTCGCTTTCCGCCCGCGAGCTGAACCGCGACCAGACCGCAGGCTTCGAGACGGCCTTCCAGGCGTTCGCCGCCGACTGCGTACGGCAGCCGGACTGCCCGCTCGGCCAGACGTCCGCCGCCGACGCATCGGCCCGGATGAAGGCCTTCTTCGCGCAGGTCGACGCCGAACCGGTGCCCACGGGTGAGCGCCGTGAGCTGGGCGAGTCACTGGCCACCACGGGCGTCGTCGCGGCGATGTACGACGAGGGCGCCTGGCCGCAGCTGCGCGAGGCGCTGACAGCGGCCATGAACGGCGACGGCTCGGGCCTGCTCTCGCTGGCCGACAGCTACTACGAGCGCTCTCCGGACGGCTCCTACGCCAACCTGATGTACGCCAACGCCGCCGTGAACTGCCTCGACCTCCCGCCCGCCTTCAAGGACGCCGCCGCCGTGCGCTCGGCCCTGCCGGAATTCGAGAAGGCGTCCCCCGTCTTCGGCAGGGGCTTCGCCTGGGCGGCCCTGAACTGCACCTTCTGGCCCACAGCCGCCACCGGCGCCCCCCACCGCATCGAGGCCGAGGGCGCGGCCCCGATCGTGGTCGTCGGCACCACAAGGGACCCGGCCACCCCCTACAAGTGGGCCGAGTCCCTCGCCGCCCAGCTCGACTCCGGCACCCTGCTCACCTACGACGGCGACGGCCACACGGCGTACGGCCGCGGCAGCGACTGCATCGACACCGCGATCAACACCTACCTCCTGGAAGGCACCCCTCCCAAGGACGGCAAGCGCTGCTGACCCTGCCGAGACGCGGGACCGGGGCCACGCAGGACCTGGTTCGGGGCACCCAGAATAACCCTGTAGACTTAGCGCCGCTGCTGATGCGAACGTGTTCCCGAGGGGGGACGCGTTTTCTCGCAGCGCGCCACCTTAGCTCAGTTGGCCAGAGCAACGCACTCGTAATGCGTAGGTCGCGGGTTCGAATCCCGCAGGTGGCTCCAGAGAAGTCCGGCTCAGATACCCGCTGAGCTGGGCTTTTTCTTATGCAGTGACCGTGCGGGGGCGGACCGCGATGATCTTCGCACCCTCATGTGAGGCCGACGTGAGGCCATCCTGCTCGTTCGCCTGCTCGACCGCCCTCTGCTGGGGCAGGCGGGCACTTCCGCGCGGCACCATGGCGGCCGTCGCCTCGACGCCCTCGGTGAAGTGAGCATCCTGAACGGTGTGCTGGGTAACAACACCGAGGCTGCCCCGGGTGGGGCGGCCACCAGCTTGAGCCAGGGCTGCAACGGCCTTTGATGAGATTCCACAATCCCGTAGTTCAAGGGGCTGCGCAGGCGGCGGTCTATGCCAGCGGCTCGGCGGGGTGCTGTCCAAACCAAGAGAGTGTCTCCGCCCCCGGTAAAGGCCGGGGGCGGGGCGCTTCTGAGCGTGCTAGTTCAGAGGCTTCAACTGCGGAGCAAAGGGCTCCATGACGGGCTGTGCGATGCTGGCGTCGAGGGGCATCAGCTCAAGGGCATTCATGACGGCCGCCGCGGCCCGGCGGCCGGGTGCCCGTGTAGTGCTGATCTTGTCGCCGTTAATGATGTTGCCCTGCCAGAGTCCGGCGTCGCGGCGCCAGTCAATCTTGGTCGCGAGGTCGACGTATTTTGCGGTGCGCCAGTCAGGGTCCGGGTGCTTCTCGATTTCGTACGCGACGTGGCCGATGACGACGAGCCCGGTTGCGGTCATGTTGACGTAGTGCTTGCGGTAGTCCACGACCTGGTTCGCGACACCTCCGGTCGTGGGGAGCTTGGCTATCGCGTTCCAGGGCGCCATGTTGTCAGTGAGGGTGGCGAGCATAGCCAGGGTGCGGGCAATGAAGGCGTCCTGAGTCTCATTGGTTCCGATGACCTGGAGGCTACGGGCGGGGATGCTCGCCTCGCTGAGCGCGTAGTCGTGGAACAGAAGCTCCTTGATCATCCCCCGCACCTGGTTGAGCAGGAAAATCGCGGGCGAAAGCTTTGAGAGGCTCTTGGAGGTCTCGTCGATCCGCCCCTTGAAGAGTTCAGAGTTGTCCACGATCTTCGTAAGGACGCGGTTCAGCGGTTCGCGGGTGTTGTACGCGGCCAGCAGGCTTGCTGGGATCTGCTTGGTCTGTGCAGCGTCGGCGAAGTCCTGGTGAATGCGCGCGACGTCAGGCTCAACGACGATGACGACGGAGATGCCGTCGGACATGAACTGCGTGTCGCTGTCGGCCAGAGCTTCGCCGCGCTTGGCGATGGCCGCGAGCCGGTGCTGGCCATCGGTCACAGAGAACCGAGTCTCGTCGCCGATGACTACAAATCCAGCTGTCATCGCGAAGTTGCCACGAGGGATGTGGATTGCCGGAATCGAGCGGACGTTCAGTGTCAGAGGGGGGAGGATGTAGTCCTTCTCGTTCTCGGCAAGATACTTGGTGATTGCACGTACATGGCCACTGTCCATAGGGCGGTTGGTCGCCGTTCTGGGGTTGCCGCCCTTGGCCGCAGAGTCCGCGGCGACATGGTTGACGAGGAAAGCGTACGAGAACGCAGTGGTTAGCATGAGGCGTCCGCCCTGCTGAAACACCACGCAGGTGAAGACGCGCCCGCCGGAGGCGGTGGCGGCTTCGCTGGCGGCGGCCTGAGCGGCGGCAAGGGAGTCGTGTTGAGTCAGCCCGAGCTCTTTGAAGAACATGCGGATCCTTGGTTCTTGACGATGGCGCGAACATCCAACGTAGCGTCAGAAAAGTTCCCCATCCATACAGTCATGAAAGATCCGCCTGATCCAGCCCGAAGGCGTGGGGTGTTGGCGGCTCTCGGGGGACTTGATATGGGATCCCTTGGGGTGTGGTGAAGCCCCCCGCGTCGAACCGGCACCGCAGCCGGTGGCGCCTGCCTCGAAGTGTCAGCAAGCTGCTTCCCGGTGATCAGCGGGTGGTAGCTTAAAAGCGCCGCTGACCACGGCATCTCTGGTGAGCCGATTGGCCATTGGCACACCCTATGGGGGGAGTGGCTCCTTGAGATCGAGTCTGCGCTTGGCCGGGGGAACGGGGCGGCATGCCGTGATTGAGGGAGACACATGAGCAGGACAACGAGGTACGGGGCTTGGGTCGCCGGCGTGGTGGTTGCGGCGGGGGCGCTCGTTGCCAGCCCGGCACAGGCGGTAGTGGGGGAGCCCGCCCCCGACGGGGAGAAGTCTTTCGTCGCGAAGATCGATGCCGGTAAGGGGGACGCCTCCTGTTCCGGCGCTCTCATAGAGGCGCAGTGGGTCGCCACGGCGGCGAGCTGCTTCGCGGCAGACCCCGCGCAGGTGACCGCGGGTGCGCCTGACCGCCCTGCCAAGGTCACCGTGGGGGGCACGGAGCTGGGTTCTGCCTCCGGCCAGGTGCGGGACATCGTGGAACTCGTCCCGCGGAGTGATCGGGATCTGGTGCTGGCGAGGCTGTCCTCGCCGGTCACGGGCATCGAGCCGGTGGCGCTCAGCGCCAAGGCCCCCGTGGACGGGGAGAAGCTGGCCGTCGCCGGGTACGGCCGCACCAAGGATGAGTGGGTGCCGGGGCGGATGCATGTCGGTACGTTCGCTGTCACCGGCACCCGCGGTGCCCAGCTGGACGTCGAGGGCCAGGACGGCGCGGCGATCTGCAAGGGGGACGCGGGTGGCCCCGCGGTCCGCGCCGGCGCCGGCGGCGATGAGCTGGTCGCCGTCAGCAGCCGTTCCTGGCAGGGGGGATGCCTCGGGTCCGAGGAGACCCGCCGGGGCGCCGTCGAGACCCGGGTGGATGACATTGCGGACTGGATCGGCGCGCACGTCGCCCGCTGGTCTCTGAAGGCGCACGCGAACGACAAGTATGTGGCGGCTGAGCTGAGCGCCGCCGGTGCGGACGAGGGAAGGCTGCGGGCCCGCAGTGACAAGGCCCAGGGCTGGGAGCAGTTCACGCTCCACACGTCTGACGGCGGAAAGACGGTCTCGCTCCGGTCGGTGAGCAATCGCCTCTTCGTGAGCGTCGAGATCAACCGGACCGGCAAGTACGAGGGGATGCTGCGCGCCCGCACCGAGCGTCCCGACGCGTGGGAGCGGCTGACTCTGGTGCCGCAGGGTGGCCAGAGCTATGCCCTGAAGTCGGTGCGGAACGGCAAGTTCGTCAGCACGGAACTCAAGTACACGGGGTCGGACGCGGGTCTGCTGCGCGCCCGCTCGGACAAGGCGTCCACCTGGGAGCGCTTCACGCTGGAGCACGCGGACAACTTCCGCGTCGCGGGTGCCGCCCCGGCGGGTCCGTCTCCTCTGCCGCTCGGCTGATCTCCCGCGTCGCAACACGGGTCAAGGCCCAGGTCACTTTTGGTGACCTGGGCTTTTGCCGTTTTGGGGCCGGTGGCGGGCGGTGGGGGCTTGCCGGTGATTGAACGAGTGTTTAGCATGCTGTACATGTGTTCAATGCATGCTGGATCTTCTGGGATGGCCGAGGACCGGACGAGTCGGGCTGTCGTTCGGGATGAGGCGTTGCGGCTCTTTGCCGAGCGTGGCGTCGAGGGGGTGTCGGTGCGGCAGATCGCGGCGGCCGCGGGGGTGTCGCCGGGGTTGGTGGTGCATCACTTCGGGTCGAAGGAGGGCCTGCGGGAAGAGGTCGACCGGTATGTGGCAGCCGTCTTTGAGAAGGTGCTGGACGAGGCCGTCGCCGGTGGAGCCAGTGGGTCCGTGGCCGAGGCCATCGCGGGGCAGCTGCCGGAGGGGTCGGCGGTGCCCGGGTATCTCACCCGGTTGCTGACGGCCGAGGGCGAAGCGGGACGGGCGCTGTTCCGCAGACTGTTCGAGCTGAGCCGGCAGGCGCTGGCGGGGATGGTGGAGTCCGGGACGGCGACGCCGGGCCGGGATCCGCTGGTGCGGGCGGCGTTTTTGCTGGTCAACGATCTGGCCGTGGTGCTGTTGCGGCGGCGGATCCAGGAGGTTGTCGGGGTCGATCCGCTCTCGGCGGCGGGGCTTGAGCGCTGGGGGGACGAGCTGCTCGCGGTCTACGGCGGGGGGCTGCGGGGGGAGGGGACGCGGTGAAGGCGGTCATCTGCGGGGCGGGCATCGCGGGGCTCGCCCTGGCACAGCGGCTGGACGGCATGGGGTGGCAGGTCGTCGTACTGGAGAGGGCGCCCGGCCCGCGTGGGCAGGGCTACATGGTCGACTTCTTCGGCCCCGGCTATGACGCCGCCGAGGCCATGGGGCTGCTTCCCCGGCTGAGGGAGCTGAGTTACCGGGTCGACGAGGTCAGCTATGTGGACGAGCGGGGCCGGCGCAGGGCCGGGCTGGACTACGGGCGGTTCTCCCGGGTCGTCGGCGGGCGGCTGATGAGCATCATGCGGCCCGATCTCGAACGCGCGCTGCGGGAAGGGCTGTCGGATCGGGTCGACCTGCGGTACGGGACCGGTCCCGAGCGGATCGAGGAGACCGCGGACGGCGTACGGGTCACCCTTGCGGACGGCGGTGCGGAGCATGCGGATCTGCTCGTCGGGGCGGACGGGGTGCATTCGACCGTGCGGCGGCTCGTTTTCGGTGGGGAGGACCGGTATCTGCGGCACCTCGGATTCCATACGGCCGCCTTTGTGTTCGACGATCCCGGCCTGCTGCGTGAGGTGAGCGGCAGATTCTGTCTCACCGACACCGTGGGGCAGCAGATGGGGTTCTACGCGCTGCGTGACGGGAAGGTCGCGGCGTTCGCCGTGCATCGCAGCGCGCAGCGCGAACTGCCCGCGGACGCCCGGGCCGTGGTGCGCGCGGAGTACGGAGGGCTCGGCTGGATCGTGCCGCGCGCTCTGGAGAAGTGCCCGCCGCACCAGGACGTGTACTACGACCATGTGGCGCAGATCGTGATGGACGGATGGAGCCGGGGCCGTACGGTGCTGACCGGCGATGCCGCCCATGCGGTCTCGCTGCTCGCCGGGCAGGGCGCGTCGCTGGGGGTCGCCGGGGCGTATGTGCTGGCCGAGGAGCTGGGCCGGAGCGGCTCGGTGGAGCAGCGGCTCGCGGCCTATGAGCGGCGCTGGCGTCCGGTCGTGGAGGACCGGCAGCGGGCCGGGCGGGCAGCGGCCGAGTGGTTTCTGCCGTCATCGCCGACCCGGCTGCGGGTGCGGCGCCTGGCCATGCGGCTCTCGGCGCTGCCGGGCGTGGACCGGCTGATGGCGCGGTCCCTGTCGGGAAAGCCTTCTGTGCCGGGGGCGTGACTTCTGGGGGCTTCGCCCCCCAGAGCCCCGGTACGGACTTCAGCGCCGTGTCCTCAATCTCCCCCAGACGGGCTCAAATGAGCCCAGGGGTGGGGTCTGGGGCGGAGCCCCGAGGTAGGGAAGTGGCCCCGCTCAGGATGCGCGTGTCGTGTGGGGCAGGTAGAAGTATCCCGGGCGGTGGCGCTCGAATGAGGCGCCCTGAGGGGCGTCGGTGTCTATCGCGTAGATCATCAAAGGGGTGGAGCCCGTCGCCACGGCTGCCCCGGCCCGCAGGCGGAAGCGCTCGGTGCGGACGGCGTCGCGGGCGAGCGGCTCTCCGCCCTCGTACAGCCAGTAGGGCATCACATCGTTGGCGATGCGCAGCTCCTGCGCCCGCCAGACGCCCGCCGCGCGGTCCCACCGCTCCAGGACGAAGCCGGGGCCCGAGGCCGGCTCGTCCCCGGGCTCGCGGACCAGGAACTCCATCTGGAACGCAAGCCGCAGATGCCGGTACGCGTAGGTGTTGCCGTTGCGCAGGGTGACGGTGAACTCCTGTGGCGCGCCGCCGCGCACCAGGCTGAGGCGGCCGCCCTGCGTCGAGGCGTGGAGCCCCAGCAGCGTCGGCACCGGCGGCTTGGTCGCTTTGGGCTTGGCGGACTTGGTGGGCTTGGCGGACTTGATGGGCTTGACCGGCTCGGCAGGCGGAGTGGATCTGGCCGCAGGCGTGGACGCCGCGGGCTTCGAGGCGGCCGGCGTGGCGCTGGCGCTGGGGCTGCTGCTCGGGGGCGGGCTCACGCTGGCGCTCGGGCTGGAGTCGGGACCTTCCGACGCGCCGGGCGACGCGGTTGCGGTGGCGGTCGGCGTCGCCTTGCGGGCGGCGGCCGCCTCGCCGTCCTTGTCGTCGCAGCCGGTGATCGCCGCCGCCAGCAGCACCGCCGATGCCGCGCAGACCGCCGCGCTGTTTCGCCCGAGACGCATGCCCGGTCCCCCCGTGGTTGGTTTTGTGACTGGTTTCTGCCAGAACGGCTCGAACTTAACAGCGATGCATCACGTCCATGGGGGGCTGTGGATAACGCTTGGATTCCCCAGATGACGGTTTGGACACGGTCGGCACGACCGCTGAAACATTTCGCCGAGGCCGGCGCGTCAGTCAGATGTAGGTGCGGAGCACGACGAACGGGGAGGGCATGCGGGGGTCGCGTGCAGAGGAGTTCAAGGAGTTCGCGGTCGGCCGGTCCGGTTCGCTGTTCCGGTCCGCTTGCCTGCTGACCAGCGGCGACGCTCATCTCGCTGAGGACCTGACCCAGGAGACGCTCGGGCGGGTGTACGCGCAGTGGGGGCGTGTCTCCAAGGCGGACAACCCCGCGGGATATGCCCAGACCATCCTCGTACGCGTCTTTCTGACCCATCAGCGGCGGCGCTCCGCCGCCGAGCGCCCCCTCGGCGAGCTCCCTGACTCCGCCGCGCCGCCCGGCGGCGATCCGGCCCTTCGCGTCGCGCTGCTGGGCGCCCTGGCGCGGCTCGCGCCCAAGGACCGCGCCGTGGTGGTGCTGCGGTACTGGGAGGACCGCAGTGTGGAGGAGACCGCCGACGCCATGAACGTCAGTTCCGCCGCCGTCCGCACCAGATCCGTGCGGGCGCTCGCACAGCTCCGGGAGCAGCTCGGCGGCGGCATCGCCGAGTTCGCCGCCTCCTGAAGCAGTAGTTCTGCTGAAGCAGTAGTTCTGCTGAATCAGCATTTCTGTCGTTTTCAACCCATCTATTGCGGAGAGTGTGGCTTCCCATGCCTTTTGAAGACGAGTTCGGCGACGCCTTGCGCCGCACCGGTGACTCCTTCCGGCCTCCGGACCGTTCCGCACTGGTGGAGGGGGGCATCCGGCGCGGGCGCCGGAGGCTGGCGCGCCGCAGAGCCGCCGCCGTCGCCGGGAGCGTGCTCGCCCTGGCGGCGGTCGGCCTCGGCGGGGCGTACGGGGGCGGGGTGCTCGGCGGGTCCGATGCGGGGGACCGCGCCTCTTCGGCGGCAGGACCCGCCTCGCCGACCGCGCCCGCCGCAGCCGCCGGTTCGGACGGCTCGATCACCGGGCGGCAGATGCTCGACACCCTCAAGGGCCTCCTCCCGGAGGGGAAGGTCATGCATGAGGAGGGCCGCGGCAACGGCACCACGGCGCCCGGTACGCCCACCATGCCGTACGCCTCCGTCGTCTTCGACGACGGGGACGGCGCGGCGGCGATCGCCGTCGGCCTGACCTCGCTGGACCCCGAGGGCGCGGCCGCGGCCGGCCATGTCACCTGCCCTTCCCAGACGCTGGTCGCCCATGACTCCTGCGTCGCCGAGACGCTGGCCGACGGCTCTCGGTATCTGATGTTCCAGGGGTACGAGTACCCGGACAGGCGTGAGGAGACCCGGCGCTGGCGGGCCGCGCTGCTCACCCCGGAGGGTGTGCTGATCGACGCGAGCGAGTACAACGCGCCCGCGCAGAAGGGCGCCGAGGTGTCCCGGCCGACGCCCCCGCTGACTCCACGGCAGATGAAGGCCCTGGTCATGGACAAGGCATGGCAGCCGCTGACGAAGAAGCTGGACAAGCCGGAAAAGGAGGAGCGGCCCGACGCGACAGGCACGGGCGCGACAGGCACCGACGCGAGCGGCCCGGACGCCGTCAGGGACGGACTGGTGCGGCTGCTCCCTGAGAGCCTTTCGGTGATGGACAAGGGCGGCCAGGAGGGATACGGCTTCGCCGTCGTGGAGGAGAAGGAGAACGGCAAGGGGGCGAGCCTGGTCCAGATCAACGTGCAGCGCGGCATGGGCGACGTCGCCGGGGAACTGGAGGCGCGCGCCGACGACGTCACCACCCTGCCCGACGGCACCAAGGTGATGCTGGACGACGACCTGGGCGCCGACGGAAAGGGCGGCAGGGGCACGGTGGGCTGGACGGTCGACACACTCCGGACGGACGGCTTCCGTGTGGTGATCACCGCCTTCAACACCAGAAGCCAGAGCCAGGACGCCACCCGGACCGCACCCGCCCTGACCATGGAGCAGCTCAAGGCCATCGCCCTGGAGGACCACTGGCTGACTTTCAGGTGACCGGCGCCGGGGCTTACTTGGCGTCGGATTGACATCCTCTCCCCCTGAGGGGGGCGATCTCCGCCTACCGCGCGGTTGAAGGCTGCGGTGTCGGGTGGGTTCCCGCTTCGCTGCGCTGCGCCGGGACGAATCCTGGTCTTACCTGCGCTCCACGGGCTGACACGGCCAGTCCGGCCGCCTTGGCGACGTTGACCGCCGCGTTGACATCCCGGTCTAGGGCCGCTCCGCACGCCCTGCACGTCCACACACGGACGTGCAGGGGCTTGGGGCCGTCCTGCACACCGCACTGTGAGCACACCTGAGACGTGGGCTCGAAGCGGCCGATCTTCACAAAGGTGCGCCCGTACCGGGCGGCCTTGTACTCCAGCATGCTCACGAACGCGGACCATCCGGCGTCGTGGACGGACTTGGCCAGGCGCGTGCGGGCGAGTCCCTTCACCGCGAGGTCTTCCACGGCGACCGCTTGGTTCTCGCGGATCAACTTGGTGGAGAGCTGGTGGTGGAAGTCGCGGCGCGCGTCTGCGACACGGGCGTGTGCCCGTGCGACGCGGACCCTGGCCTTGTCCCGGTTGCTGGAGCCCTTCTCCTTGCGGGAGAGCGCCCTCTGCGCCTTCTTCAGACGCTTCTCCGCCCGGCGCAGGAAGCGCGGAGAGTCGATCTTCGTGCCGTCCGACAGGACCGCGAAGTGCCCCAGCCCGAGGTCGACGCCCACCTCGGGCGCCCTCTCCGGCAGCACCTCCGAGGCGTCCGTCGCGACGACGAAGCTCGCGAAGTACCGCCCGGCGGCGTCCTTGATCACCGTCACGGTGGACGGTGTGGAGGGCAGCGTGCGCGACCACTTCACCTTGAGATCGCCGATCTTCGGCAGACGCAGCTTCCGCCCTGGCGTGATGGACCAGCGGGCGTTGGCGGTGAACCGGACGGCCTGCCGCGTGTCCTTGCGGGACTTGTACCGGGGCGCACCCATCTTCGGGCGTTTGCCCTTCAAGCTGTCGAAGAAGTTCCGGTACGCGGTGTCCAGGTCGCGCAGGGACTGCTGGAGTACGACGGCTGAGACCTCGCCGAGCCAGGCCCGTTCTGGGGTGCTTTTCGCCCCGGTGATGAGCCGCTTGGACAACTCGCCGACCTTTGGGAACAGCAGGCCCTGGCTGCGCGCGGTCTCCCGAGCCCTGAGGGCGTCGTTGTAGACCACCCGCGCGCACCCGAACGCCCGTGCCAACGCCGTGCGCTGACCGGCGCTCGGGTACAGGCGGAAGCTGTACCGAAGCTGCACACGGATCACGCTACACAGTCGGTACATGGGCATCGATGAGAAATTCGTACAGGCCGTCACTGCGTCTTCCGCATGCAGGCTCCGCCGGGAGCTCCCCGATCTCGTTTGCCACTACTGGCGGACATGTGGATAGAGCTCCGCGGCAGAGCGCCACACCCACCGTGTGACATGCGGCCGGGACCGGACGGCCGTGATCAGATCGGGCTCCTCCACGACCGGGCCTGCGGGCAGCCCGTCAGGGCCGAGGGGGACGAGCCGGGCGCCGTCGCCCGCACCCTCGGCCGCCGTCACGGCCCATCGTTCGCTCATGGATGCGAGTGTGGCAGCGGGGTCTGACAACAGGGCCGATGACGGCGCTCGGCGCGCACTCTCTATGGTTGGCCGGTCGACGGAAGCACGGAACGCAGAACAGAGCGGGGGCCGACCATGCGAAGCGAGCGTCGCGGGAGAAGAGCGCCGGAGCTGCGCGGTTCGGGCGCGATGCTGGCCGCCGCGGTGCTGGCCGCCGGGGTGCTGAGCGGCTGCTCCGGGGAGCCTGGCACGGAGCAGGCAGAGGCGACGGCGGCGTCCTCGCCGACCCCGACCACGACCCCGACCAAGACCTCGGCCCCGCCCTCGACTCCGACCGCCGACGGCCGCTCCCTCGGTGCACGGGGCGCCGCGTGCGAGCTGCCCGTGACCTTCGGCCTCGCCGCCTCCTGGGAGCCGGAGGCGGTGAAGCTTGACACGGAGTTCGGAGCGCTGACGCACGGACCCGTCACCCTCGTCTGCGAGATCGACGCCAAGCCGGCGGGGAACATCGGCTTCCTGCGCGTCTGGACGGCCGAGGGCAAGGGCGGCGGCGACGCCCGCGCGGCGCTTGAGGCGTTCGTCGCGGAGGAGGCGAAGAGCCGGGACGCCGTGACGTTCACCGAGACGAAGGCGGGCGGCTTCCCGGCGGCCGAGGTGCGCTATCTCAACACCAGCGAGTTCCTGGACGAGCCGAAGAAGGAGCGCGCGCTGGCCGTCTCGGCCCCCGGTGGCCTGGTCGTGCTGCATCTGGGCGGGCTGGACACCGAGGAGCACGAGGAGATGCTCCCGGCCTATGAGCTGGCCAAGCGGACCCTCCGGGCCACGACGACCGCGGGCTGACCGACCCCGCCCCAAGGCCCCGCCCCCAAGGCCCCCGGGCGGCCTCCCCTGCCGAACGGCGGCCCTCCGCGTGCCGTCGGGGCCGCACGCTGTCAGGCTCGGCCCCATGCGAGTGGCACTGGCACAGATGGAGTGCGAACTGGGAGAGGTGGAGCGCAACCTCGAAACGGCGCGGGACCAGGTGTCGCAGGCCGTCGCCCAGGGCGCTGACCTCGTCGTCTTCCCGGAGCTGCACCTCAACGGCTACCACCTGGGCGCGCTCAGGAGGGACACCTCGGTCGAGGCGCGCGATCCGCGGCTGCTGGAGCTGGGAACCCTCGGCACGGATGTCGTGATCGGCTTCCATGAGCACACGGCCCTGCGTGCGTACAACACCTGTGCGTACTACACGGGCGGGGAGCTGCTGCACGCCCACCGCAAGCTGTATCTGCCCAATTACCTCGCCTGGGAGGAGCGCAAGCACGTCAGCCCGGGGCAGCATCTGCGCGCCTACGAGCTGCCGCGCGGCCACGGCCGGGCGGCGACGCTCGTGTGCAATGACGCCTGGCAGCCGGTGCTCCCCTGGATCGCCGTGCAGGACGGCGCGGAGGTGGTGATCGTCCCGGCGAACAGCGCGGCCAGTCTGGACCCCGAGGCCATGGACACCGGGCTGTACTGGGACAGCCTGCTCGTCTACACGGCGCGGATGCTCCAGTGCTGGGTGGTCTTCGTCAACCGCGTGGGCAATGAGAACGGCGCGTCGTTCTGGGGCGGCTCCCGGGTGGTGGACCCGCGGGGGACGGTGGTGGCGCAGGCCCCCAAGTGGGAGCCCGGCCTGGTCACGGTCGACATCGACGCCCACGAGGCGCGCCGCCAGCGCCGCTCGGTCCCGCTGGTGGCGGAGGCCCGTCTGGGCCTGATCGACCGCGAGGTACGCCGTCTGATCGACGAAGGCGGCGACAGCTGACGCGCGGCTGACGCCTGGCCGCACCCGCACCCGCACCCCGCACCCGCACCCCGCACCCCGCACCCGCATCCGCACCCGCACCCCGCCCCGGCCTCGGAGGCCGGGAAGCGTCCGAAAGGGTTCTCAGGGCGTCGGAATGCCCGTCGGCGTGTTCAGCGGCGTCCCGTCCGGGAGCTTCGCGTCATCCAGCTCGCCCGGGTCGGTCTTGACCAGCGTGTCCCTCGTCCCCGCCTCCCAGGCGAGGACGAGGGTTTCGCCGTCATTGGACTCGACCGTGCCCGCCGTCCGCTCCGATCCGCCGCTCGCACAGGTGAGCGTGAGCGTCGGCTTGCCCGAGGACGAGGCGCCCGCGTCGGTGACCTGGCCGGTGCAGACCTGGCCGCCCGCGACGACCACCGCGAGCGTGCCGGTGACCGAGAGGGCGACGGGCCTGCCGTCCGTCTTCCCGGACCAGCTGCCCTCCAGGCTGCTGAGCGACGCGGCGCCTGTCCCGGCCGTGGATGCCGTCGGAGTGCCGGAGGGCTCTGACGTGTCGGAGCCGCCGCCTCCGCCGCCGCATCCGGCGAGGGCGAGCGAGGCCGTCAGCAGACCGACGGCCGCGGCGACCCCTGACATGCGCACCGACATGCGCACCGGCAGACGAACCGGCAGACGAACCGGAAATCGCACCGGCATCCGCGTCGACATGCACACCGACATGCGCACCGGCATGGGCGCGGGCACCCGCTTGGGCGTGCGTACCGGCGTACGTACGGATCTGAGCACGGCTCATCCTCTCGTGACGGCTGGCGCGGGCGGCTGCCCAACTGCGCAAGCTACCAGGACGACTTGCGAACCCCCGGCAGGAATCCGGCGTGCGCCTGTTCGCGCATCCGTACCCGGGAGAGGCCGAACTTCCGCAGATGACCGCGCGGCCTGCCGTCCACGCCGTCCCGGTTGCGCACGCGCGTGGCGCTCGCGTCGCGCGGCTGACGCCTCAGTTCGCGCTGTGCGGCGAGCCGTTCCGACTCGCTTGCGCCGGGCCTGCGGATGATCTCCTTCAGCTCGGCGCGCCGCTCGGCGTACCGGGCGACGATCTCCATACGCCGCTCATTGCGGACGATTTTGCTCTTCTTCGCCATCAGATCTTCACCCCGCGGGCGCGGATCCGGGCGACGGCGGCCTCGATCCCGATCGAGTCGATGGTCTTGATCCCCTTCGCGCTGAGGGTGAGCCGGACATGCCGTCCCTCGCTCGGCAGCCAGTAGCGCTTGCGCTGGATGTTGGGGTCGAAGCGGCGCGAGGAGCGCCGGTGGGAGTGGGAGACGGCATTGCCGAAGCCGGGCTTGGCGCCGGTCAGCTGGCAGTGGGCGGACAAGGGTGACCTACCTCTCGGTCGTGGGTATGGACCATGGTTTGGTAATGGAAACCATTTCCATTTACTCTACCTCCCATGGCCCGCAACGAACTCCGCCCGATCATCAAGCTCCGCTCCACAGCGGGCACCGGCTACACCTACGTCACCCGGAAGAACCGCCGTAACAACCCCGACCGGCTGACCCTGCGCAAGTACGACCCCGTCGCCGGCCGCCACGTCGACTTCCGAGAGGAGCGCTGAGCACCATGAAGCCCGGCATTCATCCCCCGTACGGACCCGTCGTCTTCCGCGACAAGTCCGGCGGCCTCGCCTTCCTGACCCGCTCGACCATGACGAGCGACAAGACGATCGAATGGGAGGACGGCAACACCTACCCGGTCGTCGACGTCGAGATCTCCTCCGCGAGCCACCCCTTCTACACGGGGACCGCACGGGTGATTGACACGGCCGGCCGCGTCGAGCGCTTCGAGCAGCGCTACGGACGCGGACGCCGGACCGGCGACAAGGGCGAGGCCCGCTGATGGACGGCTCGTCGTCCCGAAGCGAGCGGCCGGACAACGGGCGGCCGGACAGGGCGCGGCCGGATAAGGCGCTGCCGGACGGAGTGCTGCCCGTCGCCGTCGTCGCCGGACTGCACTCCGACGCCCGCAGGGCCGCCGTACAGCGGCTCCTCGACACCGTGCCCGGCAGCGTCGCGCTCCACCACGATCTGTCCGGCGCCGCCGAGCGCGGCACGGTCCTCCGCACCGTGCGCGACGCCCGCGAGGTCCTTGACACCGGTGAGACCCCGCTGGTCAACGACTGCGCCTGCTGCGCGCTGCGCGAGGATCTCGTGCCGGAGCTGGAGCGGCTGGCGCACGGCCGTATGACGCGGCTCGCGATCGTCGAGCTCTGGGACTCGGTCGAGCCGAAGGCGATGGCGGAGGTCGTCGCCGCACACGGCGGGGACGACCTCGCCGTCACCTCGGTGATCACGGCCGTCGACCCGGCTCTGCTGCTGCCCTACCTCGGCAACGGCGACGACCTGATGGAGGCGGGACTCGCCGCGGCCTCGACCGACCAGCGGACCGTCGCCGACACCTGGGCGCGCCAGCTGGAGTATGCGCCGGTGCTGGCGATCGCAGAGGGCGAGGAGGCGGATGCCGCCGACGACGAAGACCGGGCGCTGCTCGCCCAGCTCCATCCCACCGCCCGTCAGACGCCCGTGGCGGGCGACGGTCTGGCCGCCGCCGCGTTCGCCGGGTTCGATGTCGAGGCGGCGGCCGCCGCCCAGCATCCGGCCTGTGCGCTGCTGCCGCAGGACGCGGAGGAGAGCGGCGTCGGCACCCTTGTCTGGCGCCGCCGC
Source organism: Streptomyces sp. PR69 (assembly GCF_026420845.1). Classification (GTDB taxonomy): domain Bacteria; phylum Actinomycetota; class Actinomycetes; order Streptomycetales; family Streptomycetaceae; genus Streptomyces. The sequence goes on from NZ_JAOWCB010000014.1 coordinate 65,318, forward strand.
CGCCCCTTCCACCCGGGGCGGCTGTATGCCGCGCTGGAGGATCTGACCTGCGCGGCCGCCCGCAGCCGCGGCCGCTTCTGGCTCGCCGACCGGCCGGACACCCTGCTGGCCTGGGACGCCGCCGGCGGTGCGCTCTGTGTGGAGAGCGCGGGCCCCTGGCTCGCATCGCTCCCGGACGCCGCCTGGGAGATGGTGCCGCCGGTCCGCAGGGCCGCGGCCGCGCTGGACTGGGACTTCGAGCACGGGGACCGCTGCCAGCACCTGGTTTTCACCTCACCCGGTCTGGACCGGGACGGTCTGACGCGGCTCCTGGAGTCCTGCCTGCTGACCGACGCCGAGTACGCCGCCGGCCGTGAGGCCTGGAAGCGGCTGCCGCCCGCCTTCGACAACCTCCTGGAGGTCTGACATGCCCCGCCGCCCCGATGCGCGCAAGCCCGCCAAGTCCCGCCCCAATCCGCTGGACCAGGCGAACATCACCTATATCGACTACAAGGACACCGATCTGCTGCGGAAATTCATCTCCGACCGCGGCAAGATCCGCAGCCGCCGGGTGACCCGTGTCTCGGCGCAGCAGCAGCGGCAGCTCGCTCGGGCGATCAAGAATGCCCGGGAGATGGCGCTGTTGCCTTACTCCTCCACGGGACGCTGATCGCCGACAGCAGCTGAACGGCTGAATTCCGTGCTCTCCGGGAGCTTCCGGAGCCCGTCGTGCGTCTTCTCCTGAGGAGGTGACCGCGGGAGCACCCTCCGTGCACGTGCATCTGCGTCTGCATCCGTCCATGCATCCGCACGTGAACGCGGCTATGATCCGGGAACAGTTGACCCTTGCACCTTGTATCCCGGGAGCGACTGTGCACGACGTGTACAACGGCATGGCGGCCACGGAGCTTCAAGGGGTCGTCTGGCAGAAGAGCAGGCACAGCAACTCGCAGGGCTCGTGCGTGGAGTTCGCCAAACTGCCCGGCGGGCATGTGGCGATGCGCAATTCACGGCACCCGGACGGGCCCGCCCTGGTCTATACGCCCGCAGAGATCGAAGCCTTGCTGCTGGGCGTCAAGGACGGCGAGTTCGACCATCTGGTCGCGGGAGGCTGACGGCCGTACAGCGCACAGAGGGCTCGGCCGTCCGGCCGAGCCCTCACCTTTATGCCGAGCCCTCTGCTGCCGTGAGGCCCCGGCGTTTCCCGCTAAGTCAGCCGGAACAGCGCCCAGACCACCTTGCCCCGCAGCGTCCCCGCCAGCGGATGCCAGCCCCAGCCGTCGCTGAAGGAGTCCACCAGGAACAGCCCCCGCCCGGACTCAGCCGAACCGCTCGGGTCGGGAGGGAAGGGCGTGTCATCGGACAGCTCGCCCGGCTCCGGGCTCTCTTCGCTGGGATCGCGCACCGCGCACACCAGGCGGCCAGTCCAGCGCATCAAGTGCAGTCGTACGGGCGGGTCCTGGGGCCCCGAGGCCGTGTCCGCCGCCGGCGGCAGGGCGTGCCGCAGCGCATTGGTGACCAGTTCGGAGACGACCAGAGCCACATCGTCGAAACGCTCTCCGAGACCCCACTGGCCGAGCGTCGCCTTGGTGAACTGCCGTGCCCCGCGGACCGCTTCATAGCGGGCGGGCAGTGCGCACGAAGCCGAGCTGGAGACAGTGGAGGGGTCGAAAGGAGGAAGCCCCTGCCGCAACGGCTCGAGCATGGTCGATCCATTCGTCCCCATGCGAGGCACTCCCCGGGAATCGCGGTTGTGGTGTGACAACACGAACGAGCACGCAGGTGCGCGGGCACCATCGTTCCCAATGCGCAGGGCAGATGCAAGGGCAGATGCACGTGCACGCGCCCGCACTGTCCGGCCCCGTGCCGTTTCTTAACCATTTCTTCCATGGGCCTTCCGCGGGTCTTCCACAGGTCTTCCACGGCTCTCCCGCCCTTTGCTGCCCGAGAGCTGGCTCAGTGCGGCTCATTTCCGTAATCGAACGAGTACACGCTGAAGCGTTTGATGGCAGAATCCACCGCAGTCGGGGCTCGGGGGACTCCGGGGAGGTACAAGAGACAGACGGACAGGCCGAGCAGCGATGGGGAGGGCGGAGACCGTGACCGGTGTCGACGCTGGAGGCGGGGCGTGGGGACTCCCCCGGTCCGAAGGGCCGGGCGGGGGTTCCGTGGTACGGCGCATCCTGCTGGGTTCGCAGCTGCGCCGGCTGCGCGAGACCCGCGGCATCACCCGTGAAGCCGCCGGATACTCGATCCGCGCATCCGAATCCAAGATCAGCCGTATGGAGTTGGGACGGGTGAGCTTCAAGGCGAGGGATGTCGAGGACCTGCTCACGCTTTACGGCGTCACCGACGCCACGGAGCGCCAGGCGCTGCTCGGACTCGCCAAGGAGGCCAATGTCGCCGGCTGGTGGCACAGCTTCAGCGATGTGCTGCCCGGCTGGTTCCAGACATACATCGGCCTGGAGGGCGCGGCCTCGCTGATCCGCATCTACGAGGTGCAGTTCGTCCACGGTCTGCTGCAGACGGAGTCATACGCCCATGCCGTCGTCGCGCGCGGCATGCCGGGCGCCCCGGCCGCCGAGATAGACCGCCGGGTCGCGCTGCGTCTGGAACGGCAGAAGACCCTGGTCTCCGAGCGCGCCCCGCACTTCCACGCCGTGCTGGACGAAGCGGCGCTGCGCCGTCCGTACGGCGATCGGGCCGTGATGCAGGCCCAGTTGAAGCATCTGATCGAGATATCCGAGCAGCCCAACATCACCCTCCAGGTGATGCCGTTCAGCTTCGGCGGGCACGCGGGCGAGAGCGGGGCGTTCACCATGCTGCGCTTCCCCGAGTCGGACCTCTCCGACCTCGTCTATCTCGAACAGCTCACCAGCGCCCTCTACCTCGACAAGCGCGAGGACGTCGCCCAGTACGAGCGGGTGATGGAGCGGCTCCAGCAGGACAGCCCCGATCCGGCGGGAAGCCGCGATCTTCTTCGTGGTCTACTCCAACTCATCTGAAACAGCAGTACGATGACACGGCATCAGACAGTTGCCGTGCGCGGTCGGTCGCAGCCGTGAACGGCGACAGCGCCACCGGACGTACGTATGGCTGAGCAGTCGTGGGTACGTACGGCAGACGGCACCACCCGGCAGTTCCCCCAGACGACCGGCAGTAGGGATCCGATCATGTCCTTCTTCACCGAACTGGCCCATCAGTACATAGACGGCGAGTGGAAGCCCGGCAGCGGCTCCTGGGACATCATCGACTTCAATCCCTACAGCGGAGAGAAGCTGGCCTCCATCACGGTGGCCACCGCCGACGAGGTCGACCAGGCATACCGCGCCGCCGAGCGGGCACAGAGCGCCTGGGCGGACACCAACCCGTACACCCGCCGGCTGGTCTTCGAGCGGGCGCTGCGGATCATCGAGGACCGTGAGCAGGAGATCACCGAGGCGATCATCGCGGAGCTGGGCGGCACCCACCTCAAGGCCGCCTTCGAGCTGCACCTCGCCAAGGAGTTCCTGCGGGAGGCGGTCCAGCTGGCGCTGCGCGCCGAGGGCCGTATCCTGCCCTCGCCCTCCGACGGCAAGGAGAACCGCGTCTACCGGCTGCCCGTCGGCGTCGTGGGCGTGATCAGCCCCTTCAACTTCCCCTTCCTCCTCTCGCTGAAGTCGGTCGCGCCGGCGCTGGCGCTGGGCAACGCGGTCGTCCTCAAGCCGCACCAGAACACCCCGATCTGCGGCGGTGCGCTGGTCGCCAAGGTGCTCGCGGACGCGGGGCTGCCGGCCGGACTGCTCAATGTCGTCATCACCGACATCGCGGAGATCGGGGACGCGCTGATCGCCCACCCGGTCCCCAAGGCGATCTCCTTCACCGGCTCCGACCGGGTCGGCCGCCATGTCGCGACCGTCTGCGCCGCGAACTTCAAACGCGCCATCCTCGAACTGGGCGGCAACAGCGCCCTGATCGTGCTCGACGACGCGGACGTCGACTACGCGGTGGACGCGGCGGTCTTCAGCCGGTACGTACACCAGGGCCAGGTCTGCATGGCCGCCAACCGCATCCTGGTGGACCGCAGCGTGGAGGCGGAGTTCACCGAGAAGTTCACCGCCAAGGTCAGGACCCTGCGCGTCGGCGACCCGGCGGACCCCGCCACCCACATCGGGCCGCTGATCAACTCCTCGCAGGCGGAGGCGGTCACCTCGCTTGTCGAGCAGACGGTGAAGGCGGGGGCGACACCGCTGGTGCAGGGCGGTGCGCAGGGCAATCTGGTCTCCCCTTCGGTGCTTGCCGGGCTGCCCGCCGACTCCCCAGTCCTGCGGCAGGAGATCTTCGGGCCGGTCGCGCTGATCGTGCCGTTCGACGGGGAGGAGGAGGCGGTCCGCATCGCCAACGACACCCCGTACGGGCTCAGCGGGGCCGTGCACACGGGCGATGTGGAGCGGGGCGTACGGCTCGCCCGGCGTATCCACACCGGCATGATCCACATCAATGACAGCACGGTCCACGACGAGCCGATCGTGCCGTTCGGCGGTGAGAAGCACTCCGGCGTCGGGCGGCTGAACGGCGACTCGATGCTGGAGGCGTTCACCACGCAGAAGTGGATCTCGGTGCAGCACGGGCGCTCGCAGTTCCCGTTCTGACGACGGCAGTGCGAGGGGAGTCGCGCGAGGGCAGCCGCGGGCAGCCTAGTCAAACTTGACTGGGAAGAAGGCGCCATGGCGGCCTCGGCGATCCGGCTGCTGGTCCTGGGAGCCACCTGTGCGTGCACTCCGCGGACGCCGGAGCCCAGTGGACGCGGGGGCTGATCGAGCGCATCGGGAGCGGCGCGCACACCTTCGCGGGGGAGGGCGAGCCGTTCGCCGGCGTACTGGGGGAGGGGCAGGACAACCCGTACGCCACCGGCGTCCCGCACCCCGAGGACGACGCCTGAGCGGTGCGCGACGCGGTCAGTGGTGGAACGCCGTGGGCTGCTCGATGTCCTGGCTCAGCGGATGCGGCTGCCGCCGCAGCTCCGGAAGCAGCCGGCGCAGATCCTCCAGCAGCAGCTCCGCCAGATCGGCCGAGAAGCCGTTGCGGCACACCACGCGCAGCACGGACAGATCCTCGCGGTTCGGCGGGAAGGTGTACGCGGGCACCAGCCAGCCGTGTTCGCGCAGCCGCCGCGACACGTCGAAGACGTCAAAGCTCTCCACGCCGGGCGCGGTCGTCAGCGCGAACACCGGAAGCTGATCGCCGCGGGTGAGCAGCCGGAAGTCGCCCAGGGCCGCGATGCCCTCCGCCAGGGCGCGGGCCACATCGCGGGAGGCCTGCTGGACGGCCCGGTAACCCTCCCTGCCCAGCCGCAGAAAGGTGTAGTACTGGGCGACGACCTGTGCGCCCGGCCGGGAGAAGTTCAGCGCGAAGGTCGGCATGTCGCCGCCGAGGTAGTTCACCCGGAAGACGAGCTCCTCCGGCAGCTCGTCCGGCGAGCGCCACAGCGCCCAGCCGACGCCCGGATAGACCAGCCCGTACTTGTGCCCCGATGTGTTGATCGAGCGGACCCGCGGCAGCCTGAAGTCCCACACCAGGTCCTCGTCGAGGAAGGGCGCGACCATCGCGCCGGACGCGCCGTCGACATGGACGGGGACGTCGAGGCCGGTGCGCTCCTGCAGCGCGTCCAGCGCGGCGCACACCTCGGCCACCGGCTCATACGACCCGTCGAAGGTCGAGCCGAGCACCGTGACCACGCCGATGGTGTTCTCGTCGCAGAGGTCGGCGGCCGCCTGCGGGTCGAGATGGAACCGCTCGCCTTCCATCGGCACCGTCCTGGGCTCCACCTCCCAGAAGGCGCAGAACTTCTCCCAGCACACCTGGACGTTGACGCCCATGACCAGATTGGGCCGGGCGGACGCCGGATAGCGGTCCCGGTTGCGGGCCGCCCAGCGCCGCTTGAGCGCCATGCCCGCCAGCATGCAGGCCTCGCTGGAGCCGGTGGTGGAGCAGCCGACCGCGGAGTCGGGGTCCGGGGCGTTCCAGAGGTCGGCGAGCATCGCCGTACAGCGCCGTTCCAGTTCGGCGGTGCGCGGGTACTCATCCTTGTCGATCATGTTCTTGTCGCGGCACTCCGCCATCAGCGCCCCGGCCTCCGGCTCCATCCAGGTGGTGACGAAGGTGGCGAGGTTCAGCCGGGAGTTGCCGTCGAGCATCAGCTCGTCACGGACGAGACGGTGCGCTGTGGCCGGCGCCATCGGGCCGTCGGGGAGCCGGTGCACCGGCGGCGCCGAGGTCATTCCGCCGACCGGGTCCGCGGGTCCGTAGAAGGGGTTGGGGGAGAGCCGGGAAACGGCGGCGGACGGCTCCGAGCGTGAGCGCTGTGCCGCGGCGGCGCGTGCGGAGTCGTGTGCGGGGTTCTTCTCCGTACCCTTGTAGAGCACCATGGTCGTTCCGGCCCTCCGCTCGCGTTTCCGCTCACATTTCCGCTCGGTTTCCGCCGGCGACAGCCCGCCGGGCGGGTTGGACTCGACCCGCAGCCGGGTCCGGCCGCGCGGCTGCACACGCGACCATCTCCACACGCGACCATACGGATAAATGGGGCGAATAGCTCATTGGGTGATCCATAGGGATGCGCGCGTGCGGGAAAGCGGGCTTGCACCTCACGTGGCGTGAGGACCCAGGCTGAAGGGCGTACCGAGAAAGCGAAGGAGCGGAAGGCGATGAGCTACCCCGTGGGACAGGTCGCCGCGTTCGCCGGAGTGACGGTGCGCACCCTGCACCACTACGACGAGATCGGGCTGCTCTGCCCGAGCGAGCGCAGCCACGCGGGCCACCGGCGCTATGACGACGCCGACCTGGACCGGCTGCAGCAGATCCTGTTCTACCGGGAGCTCGGCTTCCCGCTCGACGAGGTGGCGGCGCTCCTCGACGACCCGGACGCGGACCCGCAGGAGCATCTGCGGCGGCAGCACACGCTGCTCACCGGACGGATCGCCAAGCTGCGGGAGATGGCCGCCGCCGTCGAACTGGCCATGGAGGCGAGAAAGATGGGCATCAATCTCACGCCCGAGGAGAAGTTCGAGGTCTTCGGAGACTTCGACCCCGACGCCTATGAGGAGGAGGTCCAGCAGCGCTGGGGCGGCACGGAGGAGTACCGCGAGTCCCAGCGCAGGGCCGCGCGCTATACGAAGGAGGACTGGCAGCGCATCCAGGCCGAGGCCGAGGAGGTCACACGGCGCTTTGTGGCGCTGATGGAGGCGGGGGAGCCGGCGGAGTCCGAGGCGGCGATGGACGCGGCGGAGGGGCACCGGGAGTGGATCAGCCGCAACCACTACGAGTGCTCGCACGAGATGCACCGGTGTCTGGGTGACATGTACGTCGACGACGTCCGCTTCACGGAGAACATCGACAAGGCGAGGCCGGGGCTGGCGGTGTACGAACGCGCGGCGATCCGCGCGAATGCGGCACGGCACGGGGCCTGAGCGGTCCGCGGGCCCGGGGGGCCTTCTCCCACCCGCCCGCCCTTTGGCAGGGCGGGGGTACTGCGTACCCCCGCCCCCGACGCCACGCAGGCTCCGCCACGCGGCGGAGCCCCTGGCCCTTTCGGCGCCGCGTCGGCCTCGGCGGGTGGCGGAGCCCCCCGGACCTCCGGTGCTGTGCAGGCTTCGCCGTGCGGTTGAATCTTGGGTTCCGTGCGTCGCGTCGGCTTCGCCGTGCGGCGGAGTCTCCGCTGCTGTCACGGGTGTTCGCATCGGAGACTGCGTCGGTGCCGCGTGCGGCTTCCGCCGTGCGGCCGGATCCCCGGTGCGCTTCGGGCGCTTGCGCCGTTCGCCGCGGGGGCAGGTGGCGGGCTGCGACTGCTGGTGTGTGGGCCGCGGCGACTGAGCCTTCAGGTGCGCTGGCTCGCCGGGTGACTGCTGTACGGCGCATTGGGCTGCGGGCGCTTGGGCGCGTCCGGCGTCCGGTGGTGCTGGGGGCCGCGTGGCCGGGTACGTGGGCACGATGGCTGGTGGGGCACACGCAATGCCGGGGGGTGGGCCGCGTGGCGGGGGTGTGGGGTGCTGTCAGGGGGCTGCTGTGCGGGGCGTTGGGCTGCGGGTACTTGACGTGTCGGTGTGCGCCGCGCTGGCTCCGACGCGTGGTCGGGTGCCGTACGCCGTTCGGGTGCGTGGGCACGATGGCGGCGGGGCACGCGCGATGCCGGGAGTCGGCCCCGTGGCAGGGCCGCGGATGCTTGGCGCGTCCGGTGTGTGCGGCAGTGCTGGGGCGTCGCGTGTGGGGTGTCGTACGCCGTGCGGGTGCGTTGGCCTGACGGTGGGTGGGGCACACGTGATGCCCCGGGGGCGGGCCCCGTGACGGGGGGCCGTCAGGGGGGAGCTGTCGGCCGCGCCGGAGGCGTTACGCGTGGGTGATGACGACCGCCGTGCCGTACGCGCAGACCTCCGTGCCCACGTCCGCCGCCTCCGCGACGTCGAAGCGGAACATCAGCACGGCGTTCGCGCCGCGGGCCCGCGCCTGTTCGACGAGGCGTTCCATCGCCTGGTTGCGGGTCTCGACGAGGGTCTTGGTGAGGCCCTTCAGCTCACCGCCGACCAGGGACTTCAGCCCCGCGCCGATCTGGCTGCCCAGATGGCGGGAGCGGACGGTCAGGCCGAAGACCTCGCCGATCACCTGCTGCACCTGGTGGCCGGGGATGTCGTTCGTGGTGACGACCAGGACCTCGGAGCCGGGCCCCTGCCCGCCGCCGTATTCGTCGATGCCCATGCGCATCCACCTCCACCGGCAGCTTCACGCGCCGCCGGTGACCGCGCATCCCGGACGCCCCGGACGAGGGGCGGACAGGCGTCGGACGGAGGCCGGACGGGGGTCGGACGGGGGTCAGTCGTTCGCGCCGACGGACACGCGCGCGTGCCGCCCGCGTCCGCCGCCGCGCTGCTCGGTCCGCTCCCGCTTGGCGTGCGCACGGCGCTCCACGACCAGCACCGCGACCACGACGGCGACGCCCACGGCCATCAGCGCGAAGGTGAGGCCGACCGAGCCGCTCGGCGCGAGCAGGTGGCGGTCGTCGTCCTGCCAGGGCCACAGGGCGCGCAGCGAACCGGCCATCAGCCCGGTCATCACGACGAGCGTCATGTGGTGGTAGTTCTCCAGCAGCCACTTCAGCAGCTTCACAAAGAGCGCGAGACCGACGACGCACCCGGTGCCGAAGACCGCGACATAGCCGAGGTCGCGCTCGTTGACCGCGTCCATCGTCGGCTCGTACAGCCCCAGTGTGAGCAGGATGAACGAGCCGGAGACGCCCGGCAGCACCAGCGCGCAGATCGCCACCGCCCCGGCCAGTCCGACGATCGCGGGGTGGGTCGGCATCTGCGCGGGCGGCAGGCCCGTCAGCACGAACGCCCCTGCCGCGACGAGCAGTCCGAGCAGGTAGTTCCCCGCGGTCCAGCGCCTGCCGGAGCCGGAGTACGGCACCCACAGCGAGGCCAGCACCAGCCCGAAGAACAGGGCGTACGCGAACTGCGGATGCTCCTCGATCACCGGGGCCAGCAGCTTGGCGCCCAGCACCAGCGCGGCCGCCATGCCGATGAGCAGCGGGAGCAGCGTCCCCCATTCGGCCTTCTTCATCTCGGCGGCCGCCCGGGACATGCCCCGGCCGCGCGGCAGGTCGGCCGCGGCCATGCGCAGTCCGCTGGTGATGAAACCCGCGCCGCCGATGAGCTTTTCGTAGACCCCGGTGATCAGGGCCACGGTGCCGCCGCTGATGCCGGGGACCACCTCGGCGGCCCCGATGAGAGTGCCGCGGAAGGCGTTGAAGGCGTGACCGCCGGGCGACTTCGCCATGATCTCCTGCTTTTTCGTCGTGCGAGCCCAGAACCGTGCGAACCCCAGAAGGAGGGTTCATCCTATGCGCCGTACGGGAACGCCCGGGAACCGGGAAACGGCCAGGGCGCGGAGAAGGCGCAGCGAAGGCGCAGAGGTCAGAAGCCGCGCGTGCGCTTGGCCGCGCGCCGCCCCGGACCGCCCTCCGCGCCGAGCCCCGGCACCCGCAGGAACAGACGCGACAGCTCGCCTCCGAGGTTCACCCCGATCGCGATGGCCAGCGCCAGCGCGGCCGCCTTGCTCAGGGAGGCCAGTCCGTGGTTCAGCTGGTCCCTGGCGATCTCCAGCAGCCCGAAGTAGATCGCGCTGCCCGGCAGCAGCGGCCCGATCGACGCGGTCACATACGGCAGGGCCGAGGTGAACTGATAGCGCGAGAGCATCTGCCCGAACAGCCCCACCAGGCCCGCCGCCGCGGCCGTCGACAGCACCGGGGAGAGATCGCCGGTGTGCGCCATCGCCCCGAACACCACCCAGGCCACGCCGCCGTTGAGAGTGGCGAGCAGCACCGTGGAGCGTTCCTGCTGGAGCAGGATGGCGAAGCACAGTGACAGCCCCATCGCCGCCAGGGTCTGCACCTCCGCGCGCTCCCTGCTGGGCAGCTCCGTCTCCGGGGTGAGCCCCGCGTCCAGCGCGACCCCGAAGTACAGCACGAGCAGCACGCCCACGACGATGCCGACGACCAGATAGACGACCTCCAGCAGTCGCGCGGCCGCCGTGATGTAGAAGCCGGTCAGCCCGTCCTGGACGCCGGCGACCAGCGCCCGCCCGGGGATCAGTGCGAAGAGACCGCCGGTGATCACCGCGGAGGCGCGGACGTCCAGCGGGGTGAGCGACAGCCCCACGCCCATCGCGGCGGACGGCATTGCGGCCACGACGAACTGGTAGAACTCCGGCAGCCCGCGGCCGGCGAGCAGCCAGGCCAGCCGGTCGCCGAGCATCGCACTGATCGCCGCCGCGATGAAGACGATGGTGTTGCCGCCCACCAGCACGGACGCGGAGCCGGCCAGCAGACCGGCGGCGGCGGTGACCGCCCAGCCGGGGTATGGGTGGCGGTTCCTGCGGATCTCCGCGAGCCTGCGGTAGGCCTCCTCCAGGGAGACCTGCTCCTCTTCGGTGCTGATGTCGTGCACCAGCTGGTAGACGGCGGCCAGCCGGGTGTAGTCGGTGCCCCGTCGCCGTACGGTCCGGTTGGCGCTCACCGGGTCGTCGACCAGCGACGGCTGATAGGTGATCGACAGCAGGGTGAAGGTGACGGTCGGCTCGCAGCGGTCGAGACCGTACGAGTGGGTGACGGCGAACATCGCCGCCTCGACGTCCTCCGCGCCCTCACCGCCCGCGAGCAGCAGCTCGCCGATGCGCAGGCTGAGGTCCAGCACGCGCGGCACCGCGGGGCCTTCGTCCTCGTGCCGCTGCATCGCCTCCGGCACGGGGCGCTCGCCGACCGGCATCCGCAGCACGGTGCGCATCCGGTCCTGCCAGGGGGTGTGGCGGGCGAGCCGCACCGCGGGGACGCCCTGGGCGGGGGTGAAGGCGGGCGGGGACTGTTTGGCGCGATAGGTGAGGGGGGTCGCGAAGGCGGAGCCCTCGGAGTCGGGGTGGGTGTCGAAGGGGGCGGCCATGCCCTGCGGTACGGCGAACTCCGAGGTCGGCGACTCTTCCGCGGGCGGTTCCGGTTGCTCGAATCCATCCGGCGGAGTGAACGCGCTGTGCGCCTCATCGGAGTGAGGCTTCCGGTCTTCCGGACCCTCCGGTTCCGCCACCACTGGCTGTTCCTCGCTCCCTGTCCAGGCTCCCCGTTCCTGTCTGCTCGCCGGCTGATGTGGTCGTCTCAGCGTCGACTCGGCGTCGACTCGGCGTCGTCTCAGCTCAGTATGGGCATGGCCTGGCATACGACGAGGGCGGGGCACCCCGCAAGAGGTGCCCCGCCCATGGCCGTGAAGCGCCGTGTCTCAGTGGCCGCCCTGCGCCTCGTAGCGCTTGTAGGAGGCCTCGATCTCCGCCTCCGCCTCGGTGCGGCCGACCCAGTTCGCGCCCTCGACGGACTTGCCCGGCTCCAGGTCCTTGTAGACCTCGAAGAAGTGCTGGATCTCCAGGCGGTCGAACTCCGAGACATGGTGGATGTCGCGCAGGTGCTCCACGCGCGGGTCGGAGGCCGGCACGCACAGCAGCTTGTCGTCGCCGCCGGCCTCGTCCGTCATCCGGAACATGCCGATGGCCCGGCACTTGATCAGGCAGCCGGGGAAGGTCGGCTCGTCAAGAATGACCAGCGCGTCCAGCGGGTCGCCGTCCTCGCCGAGGGTGTCCTCGACGAAGCCGTAGTCGGCCGGGTAGCTGGTCGAGGTGAAGAGTCGACGGTCCAGGCGGATCCGACCGGTCTCGTGGTCCACCTCGTACTTGTTCCGCGAACCCTTCGGGATCTCGATGGTGACGTCGAACTCCACGGGTGGCTCCTCCATGATCAACACATACGTCTGGTGGTTAAGTGTCCCTCACGCAGATGTGTGATCGCGAAAGGGGCTGATGCGAGGTGCCGTCGGTCAGGCCGAAGGTCAGGACATGGCAGCTCGCGACGGGCGCGGCCGCGGTCGGCTGCGTCCTTGCAGCCGGGGCGGTGGCCGCGGCGGGTCCATGGGACTCCGGTCAGCGTAAGGCCGAGCGGGAGTGGGCGGCGGCCTACAGCCCCGCAGGTGGCGCACATCACGACGGCACGGCGGCGGGGCCCCCTCGGGGGCGGCCCGAACCCGCCCCCAGCGCCCCTGGCGTCCTCACCGCCCTCGGCGTCCCCGACGCCGCCGCGCTGCGCGCGCCGCGGCAGCAGACCCCGCCGGCCGACGCCCCCGCAGACCCCGAGCGGAAACCGTCCCGGCAGCTTGCCCAAGAGCTGTCCCGGAAGCTGGACCCGCTCCTCGCCGACCCTGCTCTCGGTCCGCTGCGCACCGCGTCGGTCGTCGACGTCGCCACCGGCGAGAGCCTGTACGCCCGCGGGGCGCGGACCCCGATGACGCCCGCGTCCACCATCAAGATCGCCACGGCGACCGCGGTCCTCGGGGCCCTCGGCCCGGACCACCGCATCGAGACGACGGTCGTCGCGCCCCCGCCGCGTCCGGGGGGCTCCGCCGCCACGGAGATCACGCTGGTCGGGGGCGGCGACGCCACCCTGGACGACAAGCGGCTGCGCACGCTCGCGGAGCGGACGGCCACGGCCCTGCGGGGGCGCGGGACCGCCTCCGTACGGCTGGTCTACGACGCCTCGCGCTACTCCGGGCCCGCGCGCCACCCCATCGGCCCCAACAGCAACATCGCCCCGGTCAGCGCCCTGACACTGAACCAGGGACGGCTCGACGACTCGCTGCGCGGGCCCGCCCCGCGCAGCGCCGACCCCGCGCGGGACACCGCCGACGCCTTCGTACGGCTGCTGAGCGAGCACGGCGTCGAAGCCGCCGACCCCAAGCCGGGCCGGGCGCCCGCCGCCGCGCAGCCGCTGGCCGCCGTCGCCTCCGCGCCCCTGTCTGCGCTGGTCGAACGGATGCTGACGAACAGCGACAACGACCTCGCCGAAGCGCTCGCCCGCCAGACCGCCCTGGCCGCGGGCGAACGGGCGAGCTTCGCGGGCGCCGAGCGGGCCGTCACCGCACAGCTCGCCGCCCTCGGGATCGACGTCAAGGGCGCGCGGTTCGCCGACGGCAGCGGGCTCAGCCGACGCGACCGGGCCTCCGCGGGGCTGCTCACCGCCCTCCTCGCCCGGGCCGCGGAGCCGGGCCGGCCCGAGCTGCGCCCGGTGCTCACAGGGCTGCCGGTCGCCGGGTTCAGCGGCACCCTGGAGGACCGCTACGCAGGCGGTCCGCCCGCCACCGCGGCCGGCACCGGGCTGGTACGCGCCAAGACCGGCACCCTCACCGGCGTCGACACCCTCGCGGGCGCCGTCGCCACCCCGGACGGCCGTCTGCTGGCCTTCGCCTTCATGACCGGCGACAGCCCCTCCCCGTACACGACCCGCCCGGCCCTCGACCGCCTCGCCGCCGCGCTGGCGTCTTGAATCCGGGGGCTCCGCCCCCAGACCCCCCTTCGGGGGGAAGGGGCTGTGCGGCCCGTGTCCTCAAACTCTCCCGGACTCCTCCCCCAGACTCCGTCCGGGGGTACCCCCATGGAAGTGCCCCCAACAGGCTTGATCGGGCTGCCCCCAACTCCACCCCCGCCGACGTCTTGCGGCGCGGAGACCGAAAACTCAGCCCATCGGCGACTGAAGCGCGAGGCCCCGCATATCCAGCCCCGCCTGGGGGTCCCCCCCGGACGGAGTCTGGGGGAGTTTGGGGCGGGAGGGCCCGCACACTCGGCCTCGCTGGCGTTTGCGGTGCGGGGGCCTGAAACTCGGCCTGGCCGGTGTCTGCGGTGCGGAGGCCGGAAGCTCGGCCTCGCCGGCGTCTACGGCGGGAGGGCCCGCACACTCAGCCCCGCCGGCGTTTGAGGCGCAAGGGGCTGCACAATTCAGCCCCGTGGGGGTACCCCCGGACGGAGTCTGGGGGAGATTGAGGCGCAGGGGTCTGGGGCGGAGCCCCCAGGCAGGCGGCCAATGGCACTCCGCCTTCCCGGGCGAGCACGTACGGTTGACGCATGACGAGCATCGGTGGTGCCGAGATGGTCGACTGGAACCTCGCCGTGGCGACCGCGACCCGCTTCGTGCGGCCAGGCCCCGACGTCAGCCGGGACGAGGCGCGGGCCGTCGTCACCGAGCTGCGGCGGCATGCGCTGGCCTCCGAGGAGCACGTCCGCTCCTTCACCCGGATGATCCCGGACGGGACGGCGGCCCGGGACACCCCCGTCCTGATCGTGGACCGGCCCGGCTGGGTCCGGGCCAATGTCGCGGGCTTCCGCGAGCTGCTGAAACCGCTGCTGGACAAGATGCAGGAGCGCCGTGCCGGCACCCCCGGCGGCGCCGTCCTCGGCGCGGTCGGCGGCAAGGTCACCGGCGTGGAGCTGGGCATGCTGCTGTCGTTCCTGGCCTCCCGCGTCCTCGGCCAGTACGAGACCTTCGCCCCGGCGAGCCGCGATCTGCCCGCGGGCGACCCCGCGCAGCCCGGCGGCGAGGGCGGCGGGCGGCTGCTCCTGGTCGCCCCCAACATCGTCCACGTGGAGCGGGAACTGGACGTCGACCCGCACGACTTCCGGCTCTGGGTCTGTCTCCACGAGGAGACCCACCGCACCCAGTTCACCGGCGTGCCCTGGCTCAAGGACCATCTTGAGGGCGAGATCCAGGCATTCCTCGCCGAGACCGACGTCGACCCCATGACCGTGCTGGAGCGGTTCCGGGAGGCCGCCCAGTCGCTCGCCGGGGCCCGCCCCGAGGGGGAGGCCGAGGAGGGCGGCGGGCGTTCCATCGTGGAGCTGGTGCAGACCCCCGCGCAGCGGGAGATCCTCGGCCGGCTGACCGCTGTGATGTCGCTGCTCGAAGGGCATGCGGACTATGTGATGGACGGCGTGGGGCCCGATGTGGTGCCGTCCGTCTCCGAGATCCGCGAGAAGTTCCAGCAGCGCAGGGCGCGCGGTGCGAGCCGGCTGGACCAGGCGCTGCGCAAGCTCCTGGGACTGGACGCCAAGCTGCGCCAGTACCGTGACGGGGAGCGCTTCGTCCGGGCTGTGGTCGACGAGGTCGGCATGGACGGCTTCAATCGCGTCTGGACGTCCCCGAACACCCTCCCCACCAAGGCGGAGATCGCCAAACCGGCGGACTGGGTCGCGCGGGTGCACCGTAAAGCAGAGTCGTGAAGTGCGGGCGATCAGCGGCAGAAGAAAGCCCCCTCAATCACCCATCCGAGGGACCGTAGCCAATGGGTAGGCGTGCAATGCTCGGGGAACGGCCCGGTTCTGTCACCATCGACGCACTCTGAGTGACCGAACCTTCCGATTCAGACTCCACCGAGGCACCCCCCAACTTTTCACGAAGGGCACCGGACATGGGTCCCCATCCTGCGGTCGCGGCGATACGCCTGGCGGTCCGCCGCGTACTCCACGACGTACTGACCGACCTGACCGACCACCTGGCCGATCCGGCCGATCCGACCGAACAGGACCGGCGGCAGAACAGCCGGCCCAGCCACCCCCCGCAGACACAGAGCGGCCCCGGCGCTCCCCCGG
Organism: Streptomyces sp. PR69; assembly: GCF_026420845.1. Lineage (GTDB taxonomy): Bacteria > Actinomycetota > Actinomycetes > Streptomycetales > Streptomycetaceae > Streptomyces. The sequence goes on from NZ_JAOWCB010000014.1 coordinate 81,272, forward strand.
CCCCGCTCGGGGCTCCCGGCCTCCGCGCCCCCCGCGCCCTCGACGGCCCCCTGGTCCTCGTCGCCTGCTCCGGCGGCGCCGACTCCATGGCACTGGCCTCCGCTCTCGCCTTCGAGGCCCCCAAGCTGGGCATCCGCGCCGGCGCCGTCACCGTCGACCATGGCCTCCAGGACGGCTCCGCGCAGCGCGCCGCCGAGGTCGCCGCCCGCCTGACCGCCATGGACCTCGACCCCGTCGAGACCGTCGCCGTGCGCGTCGGCCGTGACGGGGGGCCCGAGGCCGCGGCCCGCGACGCGCGCTACGCCGCCCTCGACGACGCCGCAGAGCGCCTCGGCGCCGCCGCGGTCCTGCTCGGCCACACCCGCGACGACCAGGCCGAAACCGTCCTGCTCGGCCTCGCCCGCGGCTCCGGCATCCGCTCGCTGGCCGGCATGGCAGCCGTCTCCGGCGTCGCCGGCCGCTACCGCCGCCCCTTCCTCCAGCTCGACCGGCAGACCGCCCGCAAGGCCTGCATGGTCCAGTCGCTGCCCGTCTGGGACGACCCGCACAACGCCGACCCGGCCTACACCCGCTCCCGGCTGCGCCATGAAGGGCTGCCCGCCCTGGAGAAGGCGCTGGGCAAGGGCGTCGTCGAGGCCCTCGCCCGCACCGCGCAGCTCTCCCGCGACGACGCCGACGCCCTCGACTCCTGGGCGGCCGCCGCCGAGGCCTCCGTACGGGACGACGCCGGGCGCCTGGTCTGCGCCGAGCTCTACGCCCTGCCCGCCGCTGTCCGCCGCCGCGTGCTGCGCAAGGCCGTCATCGCGGCCGGCGCCCCCGCGGGCTCGCTCTTCGCCCGCCATGTCGAGGAAGTCGACCGTCTGATCACCGGCTGGCGGGGCCAGCGGGCCATCAATCTGCCGGGCCGCGTCGAAGCGCGCCGGCAGGGTGGCACACTGGTCATCCGGCAGAGCTGACGCCGACCCCCGACAGACAGCCGGAAAGACGACAGAGAGCGACCGCGTGAACGAGAAGGACATGGGCGCCGACCTGCAGTCGGTGCTCATCACCAAGGAAGAGATCGACGCGAAGCTGGCCGAGCTGGCCGCGAAGATCGACGCGGAGTACGCGGGCAAGGACCTGCTCCTCGTCGGCGTCCTCAAGGGGGCCGTCATGGTGATGGCGGATCTGGCGCGTGCGCTGTCGTCCCCCGCCACCATGGACTGGATGGCCGTCTCCTCCTACGGCGCGGGCACCCAGTCCTCCGGCGTGGTGCGGATCCTCAAGGACCTGGACACCGACATCAAGGGCAAGCACGTCCTGATCGTCGAGGACATCATCGACTCGGGGCTCACCCTGTCGTGGCTGCTGTCCAACCTCGGCTCGCGGGAGCCCGCCTCCCTTGAGGTGTGCACGCTGCTGCGTAAGCCGGATGCCGCAAAGGTCGCCATCGACGTGAAGTGGATCGGCTTCGACATCCCGAACGAGTTCGTCGTCGGCTACGGCCTTGACTACGCGGAGAAGTACCGCAATCTGCCGTTCGTCGGCACCCTCGCGCCGCACGTCTACGGCGGCTAGGCCAGGACCTGGCCGCAGCCGCCGCCGGCCCGGGAACCCCAGCCCCCCTCCCGCCGTTGAAGGATGGGAGGGCGGGTATGTCACCCGTACCATGCGGTCGCAGTGACGATGCTGGGGTACCGTCCGAAGAACAGTCTTTTCTCACAGCAGCATTTACCTACGGGCAGGAGGGACGGGGCGTAATCGCTCCGTATGGATGGACGTGAAGCGATACTTCCGTGGGCCGGTCATGTGGATCGTGCTGGCCGTCCTCGCCGTGGTCGTGTTGATGCAGGTCGTCGGCTCGTCCGGCGGCTACAAGACGGTGGACACCGGTGAGGTCGTCCAGACGATCGACAAGAACCAGGTCGAACAGGTCAAGCTGACCACCGGCGACGAACAGATCATCAAGGTCGACCTCAAGGACGGCGTCGAGGTCAAGGGCAGCGACAAGATTCAGGCCAGCTACATCGGCACCCAGGGGTCCGATCTGGCCGACAAGCTGCAGCAGAAGTACGAGGCCGGTGAAATCGACAAGGGCTACACCGTCTCGCCGTCGAAGCAGTCGCCGTTCGTCTCGGTGCTGCTGTCGCTGCTGCCCTTCGTCCTGATCGTCCTGGTCTTCCTGTTCCTGATGAACCAGATGCAGGGCGGCGGCTCCCGAGTGATGAACTTCGGGAAATCCAAGGCCAAGCTGATCACCAAGGACACCCCCAAGACGACGTTCGCCGATGTGGCGGGGTCCGACGAGGCCGTCGAGGAACTCCACGAGATCAAGGAGTTCCTGCAGGAGCCGGCGAAGTTCCAGGCCGTCGGCGCCAAGATCCCCAAGGGCGTGCTGCTGTACGGCCCGCCCGGCACCGGCAAGACGCTGCTGGCGCGCGCCGTCGCGGGCGAGGCCGGGGTGCCGTTCTACTCGATCTCCGGCTCCGACTTCGTCGAGATGTTCGTCGGCGTCGGCGCCTCCCGCGTCCGCGACCTGTTCGAGCAGGCCAAGGCGAACGCGCCGGCGATCGTCTTCGTCGACGAGATCGACGCTGTCGGCCGGCACCGCGGCGCGGGCCTCGGCGGCGGCCACGACGAGCGCGAGCAGACCCTGAACCAGCTCCTCGTCGAGATGGACGGCTTTGACGTCAAGGGCGGCGTCATCCTGATCGCCGCCACCAACCGGCCCGACATCCTCGACCCCGCGCTGCTGCGCCCTGGCCGCTTCGACCGGCAGATCGCCGTCGACCGCCCGGACATGCAGGGCCGGCTGGAGATCCTCAAGGTCCACCAGAAGGGCAAGCCGGTCGCTCCGGACGTCGACCTGGGCGCGGTCGCCCGCCGCACGCCCGGCTTCACCGGCGCCGACCTGTCGAACGTGCTCAACGAGGCCGCGCTGCTCACCGCGCGCACCGACAAGAAGCTGATCGACAACCAGTCGCTGGACGAGGCGATCGACCGCGTGGTCGCGGGTCCGCAGAAGCGGACGCGGATCATGTCGGACAAGGAGAAGAAGATCACCGCGTACCACGAGGGCGGTCACGCCCTGGTCGCGGCGGCCTCGCCGAACTCCGACCCGGTCCACAAGATCACGATCTTGTCGCGCGGCCGCGCCCTCGGCTACACGATGGTCCTGCCGGACGAGGACAAGTACTCGACCACGCGCAATGAGATGCTCGACCAGCTCGCCTATATGCTGGGCGGCCGGGCGGCCGAGGAGCTCGTCTTCCACGACCCGACCACCGGCGCGGCGAACGACATCGAGAAGGCCACGGCCACGGCCCGCGCGATGGTCACCCAGTACGGCATGACCGAGCGCCTCGGCGCGATCAAGTTCGGCGGCGACAACACCGAGCCCTTCCTGGGCCGGGAGATGGCGCACCAGCGGGACTACTCGGAAGAGGTCGCCGCGCTGGTCGACGAAGAGGTCAAGAAGCTCATCGAGGCCGCGCACAACGAGGCCTGGGAGATCCTCGTCGAGAATCGTGACGTGCTCGACAACCTGGTGCTCCAGCTGCTGGAGAAGGAGACCCTCGGCAAGGAGGAGATCGCCGAGATCTTCGCCCCGGTCATCAAGCGCCCGGCCCGCCCGGCGTGGACCGGCTCCTCTCGCCGTACGCCCTCCACGCGTCCTCCGGTGCTCTCGCCGAAGGAGCTGGCCCTGACGAACGGCGCGAACGGCTCCAACGCCAATGGCGCCCTGCCGCCGTCGACGGACACGACGAAGAAGGCTCCGGCCGTCGAGGCGGCCGCGGAGGAGCGCCCGGAGGCCTGACACCCGGGCTTTCCGGGCCGCCGCCCGGCCCTTGCGCACGTCCCGGGCCTGCCCCGGAATGAATGCCGCGCCCCGTAAGGTTTTAGCCTGGGGGCGCGGCATTCTGCATGCGTGCACTTCAGAGCAGAGGAACGAGGCACCACATGACCGACCCGGTGACGCTGGACGGCGAAGGCACGATCGGCGAGTTCGACGAGAAGCGCGCCGAGAACGCCATACGCGAGCTCCTGATCGCGGTCGGCGAGGACCCGGACCGCGAGGGCCTGCGGGAGACGCCGGGGCGGGTGGCGCGCGCGTACAAGGAGATATTCGCAGGGCTGTGGCAGCAGCCGGAGGACGTGCTGACCACCACCTTCGACCTGGGCCATGACGAGATGGTCCTGGTGAAGGACATCGAGGTCTTCAGCACCTGCGAACACCATCTGGTGCCGTTCCGCGGCGTCGCCCATGTGGGCTATATCCCGTCGACCACGGGCAAGATCACGGGCCTGTCGAAGCTGGCCCGCCTGGTCGACGTCTACGCCCGCCGCCCCCAGGTGCAGGAACGGTTGACCACGCAGATCGCCGACTCGCTGATGGAGATCCTGGAGCCGCGCGGCGTGATCGTCGTCATCGAATGCGAGCACATGTGCATGTCGATGCGGGGCATCCGCAAGCCCGGCGCGAAGACGATCACCTCTGCGGTGCGGGGACAGCTGAGGGATGTGGCGACCCGCAACGAGGCGATGAGCCTGATCATGGCGCACTGAGCGTCCTCAAACGGGGCCGGGGGCGGAGCCCCAGCAGGTCAGGACGCCCGCGCCGGGCCGCCGCCCCCGCTCTCGCCTTCGTCCCCGTCCTCCGGCAGCTTGCACACCCGCTCCAGGAACAGCGCCGCGGCGATCACCGCGATGCCCGCCAGGACCGAGAAGCCGGCATAGATCGCCTGCTCCCGGCGGGGCGGCATGTCCAAAGAGCCCAGCAGGAACACGGCCGTGCCGCCGTACATCCCGGCCACCAGGGCCGCGACCAGCGCGCTCGCCTGAGCGAAGACCACGGCACGGGCCGCCATCAGCGGCTCCACTCCCTTGGCGTCTGGCCGGCGCTCGCGCTGGGCCTTGAGACGGGCGCGGAGCGACAGCGCGGTCGCGGTCAGGATCGCGGCGATCGCCGCGAGGACGATCGGCGCGGCCAGCGGCACGCTCGGCAGTGTGCCAAACGTGTCCCACAGCCGTACCCCGCCCCAGGACAGCACACCGGCCACGGCGAAGAGACCGGCCAGTACCCCGAGCCGTAGTTGCTTCACCGAGAGAGCCGCCCTTTCACGCTCTGACCACCGACCACACCGATCACCGACCACGGGGCATCGGCCATGCTCCGACGAGCCTAACGACTACTCGGGCAGACGGAGTTCCAGGTCCTCGCGGGTCCGCACGCCTTCGCGCCCCACTTCGGCCAGCAGCTCGGAGACCGGGCCGCGCCCGGGGAGCCGGGCCTCGGGGTCCACATCGAGCCAGGGCGCCAGGACAAAGGCGCGCTCATGGGCGCGGGGGTGGGGCAGGGTCAGCGCCGGGTCGTCGGAGACCACGTCCGCGTACGTCACGATGTCGACGTCGATGGTGCGCGGGCCCCAGCGCTCCTCCCGCACCCGGTCGAAGGCCTCCTCGATCGCCTGCCCGCGCTCCAGCAGCGAAGACGGCGGCAGGGTCGTCTTCACCACCACGACCGCGTTGAAGTACGAGGGCTGAGAGCCGGGCTCGACGCCCCACGGCTCCGTCTCGTACACCGGGGAGACCGCCTTCACCCGCAGGCCGGGCGTGTCCTCCAGGGCGTCGACCGCGCCCTGGAGCGTCTCCAGGCGGTTGCCCAGATTGGAGCCGAGGGACAGCACGGCCTGTTTCGGATTGGACAGGGTGACATCCGCCGCGTCCACCTGCTCCACCACGGAGGCCGGCACCGGCTGCACGGTGGGGTCGCTCTGCGCGCCGTTGGAGGGAAGCCCCGAAGACGACGACGAAGGCGACGACGGTGAAGACGATGAAAACGCAGTCATACTCGGCTCCGGGTGATCGTGACGGTCACATCGTCGAACGGCACCGTGATCGGGGCGTCGGGCTTGTGCACGATCACCTCGACCTCCTCGACGCCTTCGTGCTTCAGGCACTGCTGGGCGATGCGCTCCGCGAGCGTCTCGATCAGATCGACGGGCTCGCCCTCGACGACGGCCACGACCTCCTCCGCCACCACGCCGTAGTGCACGGTCTTCGCCAGGTCGTCGTCCGCCGCCGCGGGACGGGTGTCGAGGCCGAGCACCAGGTCCACGATGAAGGTCTGGCCTTCCTCGCGCTCCCGTGGGAAGACGCCGTGGTGCCCGCGGGCCTTGAGGCCGCGCAGCGCGACACGATCCACGCGAATCACTCCTGCTCATTCATCTGTTGCGGGCTGCGGACACGCGGCCGCGTGCGGACGGCGAGCGGTGTCGGTAATCGAATCTACCTGCGAGCACTGACAGCGCCCGCCCACGGGGGGGCATGGACAAAACCCCGTACGGCTGGTAGCCGCCTATACCCGAGGCCCTGGTTTCCCAACCTCTACCGGGCCGCGTACCCACTTATGAGGGGGCCTACGGGCGAGCCGCCGAGGGGGCACGCCGGGGCTACGCGGGGCTTTCGTCGCCCTGCTCCTCGTCGCTTTCCGTCAGTACGGGTGAACCGTGGTGCGACCAGAGCTTCCACCCGTCCGAGGTGCGGCGGAACACATTGGTGGCGACGACGAGCTGTCCGACGAGCGGCCCCAGCTCCCCGGCCTCCTCGGCCGGGCCGCCGCTGAGGATGTTCTCCGTACAGGTCACCAGCGCCGTGTCGCCGGCCACGCTCACCTTCACATCGGTGAGGAAGAACTGGATGTACTCGGTGTTCGCCATGATCAGGGCGTATGAGCGCAGCACCTCGCCCCGGCCCGACAGCATCGGCCACCCCGGATGGACGCAGGAGATGTCGTCGTCGAGCCAGAGCTCGGAGAGCCGCTCGAAGTCGCCCCGCTCCATCGTCTCGTAGAAGGCGGTGTTGGCCTCCTCGACCAGTTCGACGTCGGTACGGCTCACCGGGCGCCCTCGACGGCCCGGGCGACCCTGACGGCGTCCGCGGTCGCCCGCACCTCATGGACGCGTACCGCCCACGCGCCCCTGTGCGCCGCGATCGCGGAGACCGCGGCGGTGGCCGCGTCCCGCTCCCGCGCGGGCGGCGGCGCGCCCTCCTCCTTGGCCAGGACACGGCCGAGGAACCGCTTCCGGGAGGCGGCGATCAGCAGCGGCCGGCCGAGGGTGTGCAGCTCGTCCAGATGGGCCACGAGCGCCAGATCGTGCTCGGCCTGCTTGGCGAAGCCGAGGCCGGGGTCGACGACGATGCGTTCCGGGGCGATGCCGCCCGCGACGACGGCGTCCATGCGCTCACGCAGCTCCGCCAGCACCTCGCCGACGACGTCCTCGTACACGGCCCGGCTGTTCATGTCCCGGCTGAAGCCGCGCCAGTGCATGACGACGAAGGGCACCCGGGCGTCGGCGACGGCGGGGACCATGCGGGGGTCGGCGAGTCCGCCGCTGACGTCGTTGACGAGTACGGCGCCGGCCGCGACGGCCTGCTCGGCGACCGAGGCGCGCATCGTGTCCACGGAGACGGTGACGCCTTCGGCGGCCAGCCCGCGGACCACGGGGATGACACGGCGCAGCTCCTCGTCCTCCTCGACCCGGGTGGCGCCGGGCCGGGTCGACTCACCGCCGACGTCGACGAGGTCCGCCCCCTGGGCGACGAGGTCCAGGCCCCTCTTCACGGCGGCGGTGGTGTCGAACCAGCGTCCTCCGTCGGAGAAGGAGTCGGGCGTGACATTGATCACGCCCATGACCGCGCAGCGGTCCCACTCCGGCAGCCCGCTCACCACGCCCCTGCCGCCGCCTGTGCCCCGTGTGCGCAACGTACTCATGGCCCCAGCCTAGGGCCCGTGCTCTCCCGGGGCCGCGTGCCCCGGGACCGGACCGGCTGCCGCGGGCTGCCCGCCCGGAGCCGTGCCTGCGCTCCGTGCCGGACCTGCCGGGGCCGCTGCTCAGGCGGCCCGGGTCTGCTGCTCCACACGCTCCCGGCCGGGGGCCGGGGCCGCGGCGACGACATGGGGGCAGGGCCGGGGCTCGCGCGCCTGCCGGCGGCGGGCGAAGGGCCGCGGCAGCGACAGATTGACGAAGCCCTCGGCCTGCATCGCGGCGAAGCCGATGCGCGGCAGATCCCGGGTGCTGCGGAAGACCACGAAGCGCGGCTCCCAGCGCGGCCGGAACTTGGCGTTGAACTTGTACAGCGACTCGATCTGGAACCAGCGGGACAGAAAGACCAGCAGTCCCCGCCACATCCGCAGCACCGGGCCCGCGCCGATCTTCTCGCCGCGGGCGAGCGCGGAGCGGAACATCGCGAAGTTGAGCGAGACCCGTTCGATCTTCAGCTCCGGAGCGGCCTGGAGGGAGGCGACGATCAGCAGCTCGTTCATGCCGGGGTCGGCGGTGCGGTCGCGGCGCATCAGCTCCAGCGACATGCCGTCGGTCCCCCAGGGGACGAAGTGGATGATCGCCTTCAGGTCCCCGTAGGGGGAGGCGGCAGCGCCTTCGCCGGCCTCCCTGTGCGCCGTGGCGATGACCGCGTCGCCGTCCGCCGGGTCGCCGATCCTGCCCAGCGCCATGGAGAAGCCGCGCTCGGTGTCGGTGCCGCGCCAGTCGGCGGCGGCCCGGCGGATCTGCTCCAGCTCTTCCCCGGAGAGGTCACGGGCGCGCCGTACGCGGGTTTCGTAGCCATTGCGCTCGATGCGCTTGACCATCTGCCGCACATTGCGCATCGCGCGCCCCGTCAGGGAGAAATCCTTGACGTCCACCACCGCCTCGTCGCCCAGTTCGAGGGCGTCCAGGCCGGTCTCGCGGGTCCATACTTCGGCGCCGGTCTCGGAGCAGCCCATGACGGCGGGGGTCCAGGAGTGCGCCTTGGCCTCGTCCATGAACCGCTCGATCGCGCCCGGCCAGGCCTCGACGTCGCCGATGGGGTCGCCGCTGGCGAGCATCACGCCGGAGACGACGCGGTAGCAGACGGCGGCCTTGCCGCTGGGGGAGAACACCACGCCCTTGTCGCGGCGGAGCGCGAAGTGCCCCAGTGAGTCGCGGCCGCCGTGCCTGGCGAGCAGCGCGCGCAGCCGGGCCTCGTCGTCCTCGGTGAGCCGCGCGGCCGGGTGTTCGGGGCGGAAGGCCAGATAGATGGTGGTGATGGCGGTCAGCATGCCGAGGGCGCCCAGTGAATAGCCCACGGTCCAGGAGACATTGCCGGTGTAGCCGACGGGGCCCTCGACGCCGAAGAGCCCGTACAGGACGTGTTCCAGCCGGTCGCTGAGGCTGGGGCTGCCCATCACCCGGCCGGGGTGGGCGCTGACGATGACGAGACCGAGGGCGATGGACCCCGCGCCCATCAGGACGAAGTTGGCGAGTGCCCGCCAGCGGCTGCGCGGATCGGGCAGCGCCGCGAACTCCCGCCGGTGGCGCAGCAGCAGCGCCAGCAGGGCGAGCGAGAGCAGCACGCCGACGATGGAGTGCCGGTAGAAGAACTGTCCGACCGCCCCGGCCGGCAGCAGGATCACCGCGGCGCGCCAGGCGCGCCGCTTGTGGCGCTTGAGGCCGTGGGCGAGCAGAAGCAGTAGCACGCCCGCGCTGATGGACAGGGCGGCGGCGAAGGGCCCGGTGGCGCCGGGCAGCACCTCGGCGAGGGTGTGGAGACGGCTGTGCCTGAAGCGCGGGAAGACACCCGCGGCGACATCGATCAGGCCGACGACGGTTGCGGCCGTGCCGACCAGAGCCGGGACCGATTCGGGGCGGGGGCCGCGCAGAACACGCCGCACTCGTCCCAGCCGATCCGGAACCAATCCTGATTTGTCCCCATCTTTGGTTGCAGACATCGCTTCCCGTGCTTCCCGTGGCTCCGCGAGAGATCGAAGATCGTGTGTCCGGGCCTCAGGTCAGTCGGCTCCGGACGATCTGGCGCTCATTAGGACGGCACTTCCGGGGGGCGGGTTCACTCGCTCTCAGGAAAATCTCACGGAAAGCTCACTCGACACATGGGTCTGACCAGCAACAAGGTTCTGGCTTTGGCCGTGGTGGCGGCGGTGCTGCTGTTCGCGGCCACCGTCTGGCTCTGGCCCCGGCTGGCCGGGCGCACCTGGCGGGCGGTGGCCGGGCGGATCGGGCTGCTGCTGGCGACCCAGCTCGCGCTGTTCGCCTCCCTGGGGCTGGCGGCCAACAAGTCCTTCCTCTTCTACGGCTCCTGGGCGGATCTGTTCGGGCAGGAGCAGGAGCTGGGCGTGGTGGTGGACCACTCGGCCGCCGCCTCGCACATCAAGGTGGTCGGCAAGAAGAAGCTGGACGTCCCCGGGGGCGGGACGCCCGCGACCGGCGGGCAGATCCAGAAGGTGGTCATCGCGGGCAAGAAGTCGAAGATCGACAGCCCGGCGTATGTCTATCTGCCGCCGGAGTACTTCCAGAAGGAGTACGAGAAGCGGAACTTCCCCGCTGCCGTCGTGCTCACCGGCTACCCCGGGACCGCGGAGAACCTCCTCAAGGGGCTGAGGTATCCGCGTACGGCCTTCGAGCAGGCCAGGGACGGCAAGATGCAGCCGATGATCCTGGTGATGCTGCGGCCGACCGTGGCGCCGCCCCGGGACACCGAGTGTGTGGACATCCCGGGCGGGCCGCAGACGGAGACATTCTTCGCCAAGGACCTTCCGCAGGCCGTCGCGGAGACGTACCGGGTGGGGACCGAGCCCCGTAACTGGGGCTTCATCGGCAACTCCACCGGCGGCTACTGCGCCCTGAAGATCGCCCTCCACCACCCCGAGCAGTTCGCGGCGGGCGCGGGCCTGTCGGCGTACTACAAGGCGGCCGAGGATGTGACCACCGGTGACCTCTTCCGCGGCGACGACCGCGCCCGCAAGCGGGCCGATCTGCTGTGGAGCCTGGACCATCTGCCGCAGGGGAAGTCGTCGTTCCTGGTGACCAGCTCGCACCAGGGGGAGGGGAATCTCAAGGCGACGCGGGAGTTCATCAAGAAGGTGAAGCGGCCCGCGCGCGTCTCGTCGATCATGCTGGACAGCGGCGGGCACAACTTCAACACCTGGCGGCGGGAGATCCCGCCGACCCTGGAGTGGATCAGCGGCCGGCTCAGCGCCGCCTGAGCGCTTTGTACCACTGGCCTGCGGTGTATCCCACCCAGTAGACGGCTGTCACCAGATACAGCCAGAACCAGAAGGACGTCGGCTCGGGGTCGGCAAGCTTGTCGACGAGGACCCACAGGATCGCGGCGGCGAGCAGTGTGGCGCCGTAGAGCTTGCGCCGCTCCAGCCGGGCATCCCTGCGCGGTCCCTCGGCGAGACGCAGCGCGTACACCTCCACGTCGCCGAAGGCGGCGGTCGCGCTCTCGCCAGAGGTCGCCAGATGGAGGCGGGCCTCCTGCACATGGCTGTGCGCCTCGGCGGCCCGCATCGCGTGCCGGGTGCGCAGCAGCCCGTCCAGGCGGGCCAGCCAGCGCTCGTCGTCCCCGTAGGGGACGGAGGGGGTGAACCAGCGGTCGAGGACGGCGTTCGGGATGCCCGCCGCGGCCGCGGTGAAAAGGGCGCTCGCCGCGGTCAGCACGGGGACGGGCATCGTGAGCAGCTCGCGCTCCGGCAGATACGCGGCGGCCGCGATGCCGTTGCCGAGCGCCACGGCGGCTGCCGCGCCGAAGCCCCCGGCGCCCTTGACGCGTCCTGCGGACCAGGCCCCGATGCCCGCGCAGAACAGGAGCGCGCTGAGGAAGATCCCCGTGAACCCGGCGACGGAGGACCAGCTGGGCGTCGCCCACAGGCCCTCGCGTATCCAGTGCATGACGCTGATCACGATCCCGGCGCCGCCGAGGGTGCAGACGGCCGCGGTGAACCGCTCGCCCGGCGTCATGCCCTGAGGGTCCGTACGCGCGCGTGCTTCCTCGGTGACATGCTCGTCGGCCGCGGCGCGCGCGTGGGCCTCGGGCTCGCCGAAGAGTTCGCGGGCGCTGCGGCCCGTCTCGGTCACGGCCTCATAGACCTCGGCCAGGACGCGGTCGGCCAGGCCGTCCGGGGAGTGCGGAGCGAGGGCGAGCCGCAGCTCGACGGCGGCCGCCCATTTCTCGTCCTCGTCCCGAGGCCAGTTCAGTTTCTCCTTGGCGGTCACGCTTCTTCCCCCTGCTCCCTCTGCTTCCGCGGCACGCGGTCCTCCAGCACGGACTCCACGGTGGCGGCGAAGGCGCGCCATGCGGCCCCTTCGCCGCGCAGGCGGGCCCGCCCGCGGTCGGTGATGCGGTAGTACTTGCGTCCCGGCCCGCCCTCGCCGGCGCCCCACTCGACCTCGACCGCGCCCTCCTCCTCCAGCCGGGTCAGGGCCGGATAGAGGGCAGCGGCCTTCACGTTCTCAAAGCCGGCGTCGGACAGCCGGCTCAGCAGGGCGTATCCATAGCTCCTGTCCTCGGAGTCCAGCACCGAGAGCAGACACAGCGGCAGGACGCCGCGCGTCCAGGCCGGCTGTGGCGACTGCTCCGTCCCCATGAGCACCCCCTGATGTATTCAACAGCCTTGACTATTCACTATTTCAGAATAGTTGGCAAGGGTGAGGGCCGGTCCCGGGGTGGGCGGGGCTAACTCACCGTCTCCAGCGTCACGTCGGCGCGGGGAATGTCCTGCGCGTCCGCGTCGATCGAACGCCGCAGCGCCTCATGCAGCCGGGCCGGGGTCAGCACCCCCAGGAAGCGCCCCCGTTCCTCCGCGTCGATCACCGCGATCCAGCCGGCGTCGTGCTGGAGCATCGTCGAGAACGCCTGCTTGAGGGAGGCCCCGACCGGCAGCCACGCCTCCATGCGCCGCGCGTGCTCGCGTACCGTGCCGCCGCCCTCCGACGCCTGCTCGGCGGAGATCCAGCCGTGCAGCTCGTCGTCCCGGTCGAGGACGACCGCCCAGCGGGAGCTGAGCTGCCGGGGCAGCGGATCGTCGAGGTGCACGACCGGCGGCTGCTCCAGATCGCTCTCCTCGATGGGGGTGACCGACAGCCTCTTCAGACCGCGGTCCGCGCCGACGAAATCGGCGACGTACGGGGTGGCCGGGGCGCCCAGCACGGCGGCCGGCGCGTCGAACTGCTCGATGCGGCCATGCCCGTACACGGCGATCCGGTCGCCGAGGCGCACCGCCTCCTCGATGTCGTGGGTGACGAACAGCACGGTCTTGCGCACCTGGGACTGGAGCTTGAGGAACTCGTTCTGGAGGTGCTCGCGGACCACGGGGTCCACCGCGCCGAACGGCTCGTCCATCAGCAGCACCGGCGGATCGGCCGCCAGCGCCCGGGCCACGCCGACGCGCTGGCGCTGGCCGCCGGAGAGCTGCTCGGGGTAGCGGTCGCCGTAGACGGCCGGGTCCAGCCCGACCAGGTCGAGGAGTTCGGCCGCGCGCTCGCGGGCCCTGGCGCGTCTGACGCCGAGGAGGCAGGGGACGGTCGCCGTGTTGTCCAGCACGGTCTTGTGCGGGAACAGGCCCACCTGCTGAATGACATAGCCGATGCGGCGGCGCAGCTGCACCGGGTCGACGGCCGCGATGTCCTCGCCGTCGAGGAGGATGCGGCCGCCGGTGGGTTCGATCAGGCGGTTGACCATCTTCATGGTGGTGGTCTTGCCGCAGCCCGACGGGCCGACGAGCGTGATCAGCTCGCCCTCGGCGACCTCGAACGACAGGTCGTCGACGGCCGTGGTGCCGTCCGCGTAGCGCTTGGTGACGTGCTCGAAGCGAATCATGTTTCCTCGTGGGGGCGGTGACGGGGACGGCGGTGGCGGCGGCCGGAGGGCGATTGTCAGTGCCGGCCGCTAAGGTCACTGCAAACGGTAGACATATGTTCGGGATTGCGGGGGAGGTGACGCCCGATGAGTACCTATGCCGTGCCGCAGGCCGTGCACCAGGCGGCGCAGAACTGCCTGGTGGCCAATGACTGGATCTGCGGCGAGTATCTGCGCACCCGCAGCGAGGAGCTGACCGAGGCCACCCTCCAGCACATCTGGATCACGGTCGCGTCCGTGCTGATCGGGCTGGCCGTCGCCTTCCCGCTGGCCGTGCTGGTGCGCGCCCGGCCCCGGTTCGCCGGCCCGGTGCTGGGGCTGACCACGCTTCTCTACACGATCCCCTCGCTCGCCATGTTCTCGCTGCTGCTGCCCCTCTTCGGGCTGTCGGCGGCGCTGGTGGTGACCGGCCTGGTGCTCTACTCGCTCACCATCCTCGTGCGGAACATCGTGGCGGGTCTCGACGCGGTGCCCGAGGACGCCCGGGAGGCCGCACGCGGCATGGGATACGGGCCATGGCGCATGCTCTGGGAAGTGGAACTGCCCCTCGCGCTGCCCGCGCTGATGGCGGGCGTGCGGATCGCGACCGTCTCGACGATCGCGCTGACCACGGTCGGCGCGCTGGTCGGCCAGGGCGGTCTGGGCAATCTGATCGACGACGGCGTGCAGACCACCTTCAAGGCGCAGGTCCTGACCGCCTCCGCGCTGTGCGTGCTGCTGGCCGTCATGGCCGATCTGCTGCTTCTCGGCGCGCAGCGGCTGCTGACGCCCTGGACCCGAATACGCACGGCGGCCGGCGCGCCACGAGCGGCGGGATCGAAGGCAGCGGGGTCGAAGACAGCGGCGTCAATGGCGGCAGCATCGAAGGCGGCCGTCTGATGGGGGTCGTCGCCGACGCATGGACCTGGCTCGCCACCGGCTCCAACTGGTCCGGGGAGAGCGGCGCATGGCACCGGCTGGGCGAGCATATATACGTCAGCGGGGTCGCGCTCGTCGTCGCCTGCGCGATCGCCCTGCCGATCGCGCTCTGGCTCGGCCATCTGGGCAAGGGCGGCGCGCTCGCGGTCAATGTCTCCAACGCGGGCCGGGCGATCCCCGTCTTCGCGGTCCTCGCGCTGTTCATGCTCACCCCGCTGCGCACCGCGGGCTATCTGCCGACGATCATCGCGCTGGTGCTCTTCGCGGTGCCGCCGCTGCTCACCAACGCCTATGTGGGCATGCGCGAGGTGGACCGCTCGGTCGTGGAGGCCGCGCGCGGCATGGGGATGTCGGGCGGCCAGGTCTTCCTCCGTGTGGAGCTGCCGCTGGCCTATCCACTGCTGATGACCGGGCTGCGTTCGGCGGCCGTCCAGGTGGTGGCCACCGCCACGATCGCCTCGATGGTCGGCCAGGGCGGTCTGGGCCGCATCATCACCGCGGGCTTCAACACCTACAACACCCCGCAGGTGGTGGCCGGCGCGCTGCTGGCCGCCGGTCTGGCGCTGCTGGTGGAGGGCGCGCTGGCGGCGGGCGCCCGGCTGATGGACCCGAGGCGTCGCCGGCGGCCGACGCAGACCGCTTCGGTGTGATCGACCCTGTTTCTCCACCTTGTCCCACTCTTTGACGCTCTTTTGACAGCCTGCTGACACACACATGTGGACGGAGACCCTGATGAGAAAGACCTCGCGGATCGCGGGAGCCGTACTCGCCGTGGCAGCCCTGACGGGTTCTCTCGCCGCCTGCGGCGGGGACAGCCTGGAGGCCGGAAAGCCCGGCGCCGGTTCGGGCCCGGGCGCCGGGAAGAAGGGCACGCTGGTCGTCGGCGCGGCCGCCTTCACCGAGGCCAAGGTGCTCGCGGAGCTGTATGCGCAGCTGCTGGGCGACGCTGGATACCAGACGTCCGTGACGACCGTGAAGAACCGTGAGCTGTACGAGCCCTCCCTGGAGAAGGGCGAGATCGACATCGTTCCGGAATACGCGGCCACCCTCGCCGAATTCCTCAACGCGAAGGTGAACGGGCCGGACGCGCCGCAGGACAAGCCCGTCGCCTCCAGCGATGTCGCCGCCACGGTCGCGGAGCTGACCAAGCTGGCCGAGCCGCGGGGGCTGAAGGTGCTCCCGGCGGGTGAGGCGGTCGACCAGAACGCGTTCGCGGTCAGCGAGGAATTCGCCCGGAAGCACAACCTCAAGACCCTTTCCGATCTTGGGAAGTCGGGGCTGAAGGTGAAGATCGCGGCGGGGGACGAGTGCGAGGTCCGCCCGTTCTGCGCACCGGGTTTGAAGGAGACGTACGGGATCGACGTGGCGGGCGTTGACCCCAAGGGCGTGGGCACCCCGCAGTCCAAGCAGGCCGTCAGGGACGGCGAGGACCAACTGGTGCTGACCACCACCACGGACGCCGTGATGGACGGACTGGTCTTCCTGGAGGACGACAAGAAGCTCCAGAACGCGGACAACGTCCTGCCGGTGGTCAATGCCAAGGACGCCGGAGACAAGGAGATAGCCGAGATCCTCGGCAAACTCACCAAGGTGCTGACCACCGAGGATCTCGCCGGGCTGAACCGCAAGGTGGATGCGGAGCGGGCGAAGCCGGAGGACGCCGCGAAGGCATATCTGGAGTCGAAGGGGCTGATCAACTGACCGGCGCGGAACGGGAGCGGAAGTAAGGCCCGCACTTTCCTCGGAGATTTGCCGACCCGTCACCCCATTCGGGGTCTACGCACGGTAAATTTCAGGCCATGCCACGTGGACGCCACCGTCATTCCCCGCCCCTGCACAGGATGCTGCCGCCCTCGGCGGTCGCCGGAGCGTCGGTGCTGTGTGCCGCCGGCGCGTGGTTGGTCGCCGAACCGGTCGTGCTCCGTTCGCTGGCCGCCCTCGCCGCGGCCGCGGCGGTCACCGGCTCCGTGCTGATGCGGAGCTGGGACCGGGCCGCCGGGCGGCGCGTCGCGGAGCTCACCCGCGCCCGCGCCAGCGACCAGTGGAAGAACGAGGAGCGCCTCGCGGAGCTGGAGGCCGACCTTGAGGAGGCCCGCGAGCTGCGGACCAAGCTTGAGGTGAAGCTGCGCGCCAAGCGCGTCGAGCTGGCGGGTCTCCGCGGCGAGCACGCGGCGCTGCTGCGCCGCTACGCCACCGCGGAGACCGAGCGCGCCAGCGCGCTCGAAGGCCGCCGCCGGCTGGAGCTGGAGGCCGCCGCCCCGGCCAAGGCGCTCCCGGCGTCCCCGTCCACGCCCACCGCGTCGGTCTATCTCCGCGCGGCGCAGGCCCTGGAGAACCTCTCCAAGAACGCGGCGGAGCAGGCACGGGCACGGAGCGGTGACGAGCCCCGGCCCGCCGAAGACCCGGAACCCCCCGCCCCCGAGCCGCGCGCCGAACCGTCCCTCCCCGCCCGCCGCCCGGCCCCCGCCGTCGGGATCGTCCCCTACGGCCCCCAGCGCCGCCCCTCCAAGCCCGGCCCCCAAGGCAGCTTCGACTTCTTCGGCACGGGCAACGACACACCCCCGCGGAACGACATCGAGGCAGCGGAAGAGCAGGACCTCGCAGACGTCGTCGGCGAGGAGGCCCTCGCCTCCCACCGCCGCGACAACGACTCCCGCGAGGTCGGCAAGGTCATCGACCTGACGGCCCACGACGAGACGGAACAACTGGACGTGGCGGAGCTGCGCACGGCGATCTCCTAGCCGCGTCTGCGAGGGGTTGCGCAATCAAGCCCCGCCGGCGATTGAGGCGCGGGAGCCGGAAATCAAGCCTCGCCTGGGGGCACCTCCGTGGGGGTACCCCCCGGACGGAGTCTGGGGGAGGCAGCTGGGGGAGTTTGAGGCGCGGGGGCTGGGGGCGGAGCCCCCGAAACGGGGTCTGGGGCGGAGCCCCAGTTACGGAAGTGGGGTCCCCCCCACGCCCTCAGGGAGCGGTCCCGCTCCAGATGGCGGAGTCGTAGGTGAAGCCCGGTCGGACTTCGACGTCCAGGCTGCCGGCGGCGTCGGAAGGCAGGTCGAAGGCGTAGGAGCCGACCGAGCTTTTGCCGGGGAGCAGGGTGCCGCTGAGGTCCTGAAGATCCTGGGCGCTGTCGAAGATGCGATCGGCGGTGCGCCCTTCGGCGTCTTTCGCCTGCACCTGGACGAGAACGAGGTCCAGGCTCTCGTCCGCCCCGTTGGTCACCATGACCTCGACCGCGACCGCCACATTGCCCGGCGAGTGCCCGGCCGCCGTATCCGAGGGGCTGAACTCGCTCGGCTCCGAGACCCTGACCTCCACCCCGTCCTCGTACCGCTGAGTCTCACCGAAAGCGAGCGCGCCGGGGACGGCTGTGGCTGTGGCCGTGGTTTCTTCGGGGGGCGTCGTGCCCGGCGTTGCGGGGGCCGTGGTCCGTGTGGGGCCGAGCTCGCGCTCGATGTCCTCGAAGACGTCGGCGATGATCAGCGCGCCGACCACGGCCAGCACGATCGCCACACCGCCGAGCACCGACCCGGTCAGGGACATACGGCCGTTCGTGGCAAAGCCCTGGCGGGCACGCTGGTAGCCGAGGATGCCGAAGACGATCGCGATGACGCCGAGCACCGCGGCGATCCAGAACAGGAGCGGGATCATCCCGGTGAGGACTCCGACGATGCCGACGATTAGCGCGGTGATGCCGAAGCCGTTGTGCGGCGGCGGGGGTGGGATGCCCCAGGTCTGGTGCGGAGGGCCGGTGGGGCCGGGGCCGCCGCCGTCTTTCGCACCCGTCATCGTCCGCTCGCACTCCGCCGGGGATCATGGTCCTTCCCATCGGACCCCGGCGGGCTGCGGCCCGCAAGTCGGCCGCGTGCGGGTGTGTTGCGTGCCGGCGCGCTACTTGTCGATGTCGCCCACGACGAAGAACATCGAGCCCAGGATCGCCACCATGTCCGCCACCAGGGTGTTCGGCAGCAGGACGGCCAGGGCCTGGATGTTGTTGAAGGAAGCCGAGCGGAGCTTGAGGCGATAGGGGGTCTTCTCGCCCTTGGAGACCAGGTAGTAGCCGTTGATGCCGAGCGGGTTCTCGGTCCAGGCGTAGGTGTGGCCCTCGGGGGCCTTGAGGACCTTGGGCAGGCGCTGGTTGACGGGGCCCGGGGGGAGGGCGTCGAGGCGGTCGAGGCAGGCGTCGGCGAGGTCCAGGGAGTTGTGGGTCTGGTCGAGGAGCACCTCGAAGCGGGCCAGGCAGTCGCCGCTGGAGCGGGTGACGACCCGCAGGGTGTCCTGGAGCTCCCCGTACGCCAGATACGGCTCGTCACGCCGCAGGTCGAAGTCGACGCCCGACGCACGGGCGATCGGCCCGCTGACCCCGTACGCGTGCACCGCGTCCGCCGGGAGGACGCCGATGCCGCGGGTGCGGCCGCGGAAGATCTCGTTGCCGAGGACGAGGTTGTCGTACACGTCCATCCGGGAGCGGGCCTGAGCGACCGCGGCGCGGGCGCGGCCGAGCCAGCCGGCCGGCAGGTCCTCCTTCAGGCCCCCGACCCGGTTGAACATGTAGTGCATCCGGCCGCCGGAGATCTCCTCCATCACATGCTGGAGATCTTCGCGCTCGCGGAAGGCGTGGAAGATGGGGGTGATTCCGCCCAGTTCAAGGGGGTACGACCCCAGGAACATCAGATGGTTGAGGACGCGGTTGAGTTCGGCGAGGAGCGTGCGCATCCACACCGCGCGCTCCGGGACCTCCATGCCGAGCATCCGCTCGACGGCCATCACCACGCCCAGCTCGTTGGAGAACGCCGAGAGCCAGTCGTGCCGGTTGGCCAGCATCACGATCTGCCGGTAGTCCCGGGCTTCGAAGAGCTTCTCCGCACCCCGGTGCATATAGCCGATGACCGGCTCCGCGCTGCGGATGCGCTCTCCGTCCAGCACGAGACGGAGGCGGAGCACGCCATGCGTGGAGGGGTGCTGGGGGCCGATGTTCAGCACCATGTCGGTGCTCTCCGCCGCCCCGCCGATGCCGACCGTCGTCTCCGTCATGCGTCAAGTCTCTCAGAGGGGTATGACGTGATCTACGGCACCCGCCGCCGCTCCGCACCCCCCGCCGCCGGTCCGCGTGACGCCCGCGCCGAGCGATCGCGGCGCCCGCGCGGGCGGACCGCGCGGTCTACGGCACCCGCTGGAGCAGCCACAGAAAGCCGCCCAGGCCCCCGGGCGCCGTCAGCTCGGCCGCCTCTCCAGCGCAGGACAGCGCGCGGAGGTACGCCGCCGGGTCGGAGCTCGCCAGCGTCAGGGGCGGCCGCTCGCCGCTGACGCCCAGGCGGCGCAGCGCCTCGCGCTGAGTGATCAGTTCCGCTTGGGGCAGTCCGGGCAGTCCGGGCGGTCCGGGCAGGGCACAGGCGTCCAGCGCCACATGCGCGGTGATGTCGCAGGAGCCGTCCGGGACGGGCCGTACCTCCCTGCCCTCCCGGAATCCGGTCAGACTGCCGAAGGACGGCCGGGAGTCCAGCGTGTGCGCATAGTCCACGGCGACCGCCAGGCCCGCCCTGAGCGTGCCGACCGCCCGCGCCCACGCCTCGTCCCGCGGCCGTCCGATCTCCGCCCGTTCGCCCGGCTCCCGCAGCGGCCACCACCGCTCCAGCCAGCGCGCGTCGGCGGCCCCGAGGGCGTCGGCGACGGGTGCGCCGAGCCGTTCCGCGCCGTCCGCGACGCGGACTTCGACCAGCCGGGCCACCCCGTCCCCGGCCATCTCGGCGACGTCCACCGGCACGTTGTCCAGCCACTCGTTGGCGAAGAGCAGCCCGCTGACCCCCTCCGGCGGCTCCGGGACCCACTCGATACGCGGATCGAGCCCCTCGGGGCGGGCGGCGCGCTCCACCCCGTACGCCCGTACCGGGAAGTCCGGCGGCAGCGCCGCGAGCACCCCGGTCAACAGTTCGCCTCTGCCCGCGCCGACGTCGACGAACGCGGGAACGCCGGCGTCCGGCGGCAGCGACCGCGCCGTGTCGGTCAGCAGCCGCGCCACCGCGGTCGCGAAGAGCCCGGAGGCGTGCACGGAGGTGCGGAAGTGGCCGGCCGGGCCCTCGGGGCGGTGATAGAAGCCACCCGGCCCGTACAGCGCCGTCTCCGTCGCCGCACGCCACCCTCGCCACTCGCCGCCGCCGCCGCTCGCACCGGCCCCGTTGTTCATCACGCGCACCAGTCTCCACCTTGCGGAGTACGGCCCTGTCGCATGTATCGCCCCTCCGGTTGACCCCTGCACCTATCCGGCTTCCCTACGCTGGGTTACGTGCAGCGCCTCTATGACTTCATCCGCAGACACCCGACGGGCGTCGACACCTTCTGGGCTCTCATGCTCCTGGGGTTCTCCGCGCTGTCGGTGTCCGGCACCTCGGCCGGCGGCCTGGACCTGCTCGCCGAAGCCACGGCGGTGCTGCTGCTGTGCCTGGTCGTCGCACTGCGCCGGCGGATGCCGGAGAAGATGCTGCTCCTCGCCGTCGGGGTGGGCGTGGCCCAGCTGGCGCTGGATATCACGATCAACCCGGCCGACTTCGCGATGCTGGTGATCATCTATACGGTCGCCGCGCACGACGGCCCCCGCTGGGCCTCCCGGCTGGCGCTGATCGGCGGTCTCTCCGCCGCCTCGCTCGCCCAGATCCGCTGGCCGGAGCCGGACACGGGGACGTTCAGCCGAGTAGTGATCACGATCATTCTGAGCGTGCCGTTCGCGCTCGCCTGGGTGCTCGGCGACTCGCTGCGCACCCGGCGCGCGTACTTCGCCCAGCTTGAGGAGCGTGCCACCCGGCTGGAGAAGGAGCGCGAGGCGCAGGCCAAGGTAGCGGTCGCGGCGGAGCGCGCCAGGATCGCCCGCGAACTGCACGACGTCGTCGCCCACAACGTCTCCGTGATGGTGGTGCAGGCCGATGGCGCGGCATATGTCCTGGACACCGCCCCCGACCAGGCCAAACAAGCGCTGGAGACCATTTCGACCACCGGCCGCCAGGCGCTCGCGGAGATGCGCAGGCTGCTCGGCGTACTGCGCACCGGGGACGACCCGGAGAGCGGCGAGTATGTCCCGCAGCCCGATGTGCGGCAGATCGAGGAGCTGGTGGAGCAGGTGCGCAACGCGGGCCTGACCGTGGACTTCAAGGTCGAGGGGACGCCGCGGCCGCTGCCCAGCGGAGTGGAGCTCACGGCGTACCGCATCGTGCAGGAGGCGCTGACCAACACCCGTAAGCACGGCGGTCCGGAGGCGGGCGCCAGCGTCCGGCTGGTGTACTTCGACGACGGCCTGGGGCTGCTGGTCGAGGATGACGGCCGCGGCTCGTCCCATGAGCTGTACGAGGACGGCGGGGCCGACGGCAAGGGCCACGGGCTGATCGGCATGCGGGAGCGGGTCGGCATGGTCGGCGGCACGCTGGACGCGGGGCCGCGGCCCGGCGGCGGATTCCGGATCAGTGCGCTGCTTCCGCTCAAGCCCGCCGGATAGCCTGCCCAAGCCCCGTACCGCTCCAAGCCCCGTACCGCTCCCGGCCCCGTACCGCTCCCGGCCCCGTACCCCCGGCCCGGCTCGTCCCGGCACCCGTTCCGTCGGCCGCGCAGCCCGAGCGCCGCCCCGCCCATCCATTGGAGGATTCCGCATATGACGATCCGCGTGATGCTCGTCGACGATCAGGTGCTGCTGCGCACCGGCTTCCGCATGGTCCTCGCCGCCCAGCCGGACATGGAGGTCGTGGCAGAGGCGGGCGACGGGGCCGAGGCGATCGAGCAGCTGCGCTCGACACCGGTGGACGTGGTGCTCATGGACGTACGCATGCCGCGGCTGGACGGTGTGGAGGCGACCCGCCGCATCTGCGCCGAGCCGGACGCGCCGAAGGTGCTCATCCTGACCACCTTCGACCTCGACGAGTACGCCTTCTCCGGGCTGAAGGCGGGCGCCAGCGGCTTTATGCTCAAGGACGTGCCGCCGGGCGAGCTGCTCGG
This sequence comes from Streptomyces sp. PR69, assembly GCF_026420845.1. Classification (GTDB taxonomy): domain Bacteria; phylum Actinomycetota; class Actinomycetes; order Streptomycetales; family Streptomycetaceae; genus Streptomyces. Next base: position 103,838 of record NZ_JAOWCB010000014.1, read on the forward strand.
GGCGATCCGCTCCGTCCACAGCGGCGACGCGGTCGTGGCGCCGTCCACCACCCGCCGCCTGCTCGACCGCTTCTCGCCCATGCTGCCCAGCACCGGCAAGGAGCCGCCGCGCAAGGAGCTGCAGAAGCTCACCGACCGGGAGCGCGAGGTGATGATGCTGGTCGCCCAGGGGCTGTCGAACGGCGAGATCGCCGCCCGGCTGGTGCTCTCCGAGGCGACGGTCAAGACCCATGTGGGCCGCATTCTCACCAAGCTGGACCTCAGGGACCGGGTGCAGGTGGTGGTGCTCGCCTATGAGACGGGCCTCGTACGGGCGGGTGGCGGAGGGGCGGCCTGAGGCGATGACCAGGCTGTCCGACGCGACGCTGCTGTGGATCAACGGCCCCTTCGGGGGCGGCAAGACCCAGACCGCGTACGAGCTGCGGCGGAGGCTGCCCGGCAGCGTGGTCTGCGACCCGGAGCATGTCGGCTTCGGCCTGCACCGCATGATGCCGCCCGAGCTGCGGGAGGACTTCCAGGATCTGGCGTCGTGGCGGCAGGGCGTGTACGAGGTGCTGGATCTGACGCTGCGGCAGTACGAGGGCGTGGTCATCGCGCCCATGACGCTGACGGAGCCCGGATACTTTGACGAGATCGTCGGCGGGCTGCGCGACAGCGGCCATGTGGTGCACCACTTCGCGCTGCTCGCGGAGCGCGAGACGGTGCTGCGGCGGCTGACGGAGCGCGGCTGGGGCCGCGGGCTGAAGCGGGACAGTTTCGCGGTGCGGCGGCTCGACCACTGCCTGGAGCGCCTGCACGGGCCCCGGTTCGCGCACCATATCCACACCGACCGGATCGGCGTCCCCCAGGTCGCGGACCGCATCGCGGCGACGGCCGGCCTGCGGCTGCTGCCGAACGACGACAGCCCGCTGCGGCACCGGCTGCGCAAGGCGTGGACAGGGGTGCGGCACATCCGCTTCGACTGATGCGCACCGGCGGTTTCGGTATCCACAGGCTGTGGAATCCCGTGCGCCGTCACGGCCTGTGGACAACGCAAGGGGCAGGGGAAACGCTGGCGTAGCATGACGGGGAATCGTCCGGTACCCGCCGCGGACTGGAACGGAAGGCCCCGCCGCGTGAACCCCACAGCATCACAGGAACCGCTCGACCCACGGGACCGGCCCGCACGGCTCACCGTGGGGGTCGTCGGCGCCGGTCGCGTCGGGCCCGTGCTCGCCGCGTCGCTGCGGCTGGCCGGGCACCGGCCGGTCGCCGTCTCCGGCGTGTCCGACGCCTCCGTGCGCCGCGCCGCCGCCCTGCTGCCCGAGGTGCCGCTGGTGCCGCCCGCGGAGGTGCTCGCGCGGGCCGAGCTGGTGCTGCTGACCGTCCCCGACGACGCGCTGCCGGGCCTCGTCGAGGGGCTCGTCGAGACCGGGGCGGTGCGCCCAGGACAGCTCCTGGTCCATACCTCCGGGCGGTACGGGGCCAAGGTGCTGGACCCTGCCACGCGCGCGGGGGCGCTGCCGCTCGCGCTGCATCCCGCCATGACCTTCACCGGCACCAGCGTCGACGTCCAGCGGCTGGCGGGCTGCTCCTTCGGCGTGACCGCGCCCGAGGAGCTGCGGCTCGCCGCCGAAGCGCTGGTCATCGAGATGGGCGGGGAGCCGGAGTGGATCGCGGAGGAGGCCCGTCCGCTCTACCACGCGGCCCTCGCCCTCGGCGCGAACCACCTCGTCACCCTGGTCGCCCAGTCCATGGAGCTGCTGCGCACCGCCGGGGTGGGGGCGCCGGACCGGATGCTCGGCCCGCTCCTCGGCGCGGCGCTGGACAACGCCCTGCGCTCCGGTGACGCGGCCCTCACCGGGCCGGTGGCCCGCGGCGACGCGGGGACGGTCGCCGCGCACGTCGCGGAGCTGCGCAGGCACGCGCCCGGAGCGGTCGCCGGATACCTCGCCATGGCCCGTACGACCGCCGACCGCGCGCTCGCCCATGGACTGCTCAAGCCGGAGCTGGCCGAGGACCTCCTCGGCGTGCTCGCCGAAGGGGACCCGTCATGAGCCGACCGGAGTCAAGCCGACCCGAGCCGAACGGGCCCGCGGCCGCCGAGTCCGGGGCGCAGTCGGCGAATGCCGGAGCGAGGGCACACCGGTCTTCGACAGCCGGGTGCGAGGTCGCCGGTCCCGGGGCGGCCGAGTCCGCGGCTGCGGGGCCTTCGGCGGCCGAGTCCGGCGTCGCCGGGTCTGCGGTTGCTGGTTCCGGGGCGGACCGGTCTGGGGCGGCCGAGTCCGCGGCTGCCGGTTCCGGGGCGCACCCGTCCGGGGCGGCCTCGTCGGCTGCCGCCGAGTCCGCGGTCGCCGGGTCCGCTGCCGCCGGGTCTTCGGCAGTTGAGCCCGCCGCCAGGGCCGGTCAGGCAGGCCCCCGCCCGTCCGGGGCGGGACCCGCGCTCGTCCGCACCGTGCGCGACCTGCACACGCTGCAAGACGCGCACGCCCGGCGGGCCCGGCACGGGCTGCCGGAGTCCGGGACGGCGGCGGGCCGTGCCGTCGTCATGACCATGGGCGCCCTCCACGAAGGCCACGCTGCCCTCGTCCGCGCCGCGCGCGACCGCGTCGGGCCGGACGGCTCGGTGACCGTCACCGTCTTCGTCAACCCGCTCCAGTTCGGCGCGGGAGAGGACCTCGACCGCTACCCCCGTACTCTCGACGCCGACCTGCGCACCGCCGAGGAGGCGGGCGCGGACATCGTGTTCGCCCCCGCGGTCGACGAGGTCTACCCCGGCGGGGAGCCGCAGGTGCGGATCGCGGCAGGCCCGATGGGCGAGCGCCTCGAAGGGGCGTCCCGGCCCGGCCACTTCGACGGCATGCTGACCGTCGTCGCCAAACTCCTCCACCTCACCCGCCCGGACGTGGCGTTCTTCGGGCAGAAGGACGCCCAGCAGCTGGCGCTCATCCGCCGCATGGTGCGCGATCTGAACTTCCCCGTGGAGATCGTCGGCGCGCCGACCGTCCGCGAGGCCGACGGCCTCGCGCTCTCCAGCCGCAACCGCTATCTCTCGGCCGCCGAGCGCCGCACCGCCCTCGCGCTGTCCCGCGCCCTGTTCGCGGCCCGCGACCGGCTCGCCGCCCAGCAGGCTCTGCACGCGCGCGCGGAGGCCGTCCCGGCCGCGCCCGCCCGGGCGGCCGCGCTGTCCGCGATCGGCGAGGTGCGCGCGGCGGCCGACGCGCACGCGGTGGCGTACGCGGTCCCGCCCGGCGGGGCCGACGCCGTGCGCGCCGCCGCCCGGTCCGTCCTGGACGAGGCCGCCAAAGCCACCCCTCCGCTCGTGCTGGACTATCTGGCCCTCGTCGACCCGGCCGACTTCACGGAGGTCCCCGACGGCCACGAGGGGGAGGCGATCCTCGCGGTCGCCGCCAAGGTCGGCACCACGCGCCTCATCGACAACATCCCCCTCTCTTTCGCCGCCCCGCACCCCCAAGGCCCCTCGACCCCTGGAGCCCTCCAGTGACCGGAATACGGCTGAACGCCCCCGCTCCCGGCTGGGCCATCGAGGCCGACGTCGTCGTCGTGGGCTCCGGCGTCGCGGGCCTGACGGCCGCGCTGCGCTGCGCGGCGGCCGGGCTGAGCACGGTCGTGGTCACCAAGGCCCGGCTCGACGACGGTTCGACCCGATGGGCGCAGGGCGGCATCGCGGCCGCCCTCGGCGAGGGCGACACCCCCGAGCAGCACCTCGACGACACCCTCGTCGCGGGCGCTGGCCTGTGCGACGAGGAAGCGGTGCGCACGCTGGTCACCGAGGGGCCCGACGCCGTCCGCCGGCTGATCGCCTCCGGCGCGCGCTTCGACACCTCCGCCTCCGGCGAGATAGAGCTCACCCGCGAGGGCGGCCACCACCGCCGCCGCATCGCCCATGCGGGCGGCGACGCGACCGGCGCGGAGATCTCCCGCGCCCTCGTCGACGCGGTGCGCGACGCGGGCCTCCGCACGGTCGAGAACGCCCTGGTGCTGGATCTGCTGCTGGACGCGGAGGGCCGCACCGCGGGCATCACCCTCCACGTCATGGGCGAGGGCCAGCACGACGGCGTGGGCGCGGTGCACGCCCCGTACGTCGTCCTGGCCACCGGCGGCATGGGCCAGGTCTTCTCCGCCACCACCAACCCCGCCGTCTCCACCGGCGACGGTGTGGCGCTCGCGCTGCGCGCCGGGGCGGAGATCTCCGATCTGGAGTTCGTCCAGTTCCACCCGACCGTCCTCTACCTGGGGCCGGACTCCGAGGGCCAGCAGCCGCTGGTGTCGGAGGCGGTACGCGGCGAGGGCGCGCACCTTGTCGACGCCGACGGCGTCCGCTTCATGGCAGGGCAGCATGAACTGGCCGAGCTGGCCCCCCGCGACATCGTCGCCAAGGGCATCATGCGCCGCATGCGGGAACAGGGCGCGACGCATATGTACCTGGACGCACGCCACTTCGGCGCAGCGATGTGGGAACAGCGCTTCCCCACGATCCTGGCCGCCTGCCGCGGCCATGGCGTCGACCCGGTCACCGAGCCGATTCCCGTCGCCCCGGCCGCCCACTACGCCTCCGGCGGGGTGCGCACCGATCTGCACGGCCGGACCACCGTGCCCGGCCTGTACGCGTGCGGGGAGGTCGCCTGCACCGGCGTGCACGGCGCGAACCGCCTCGCCTCCAACTCCCTCCTCGAAGGCCTGGTCTTCGCCGAGCGGATCGCGGAGTCCATCGCCGCGGAGCGCGCCGCGACACCCGCCGTGGCACCCGCCGCGACACCCGCTGCGACACCCGCCGTACGGCCCGTACGGCCCGTACGGCGCTGGCCTGCCGAGATCGCCGAACCGTCTCTGCTGCCCCTGATCGCGCCCGAGGTCCGCGCCGAGATCCAGCGCATCATGTCCCACGGCGCGGGCGTGCTGCGCTCCGCCGCGAGCCTGGCCGGGGCGGTGCGGGAGCTGGAGGCCGTCCACACGAACGCCGTGCTGGCGCAGCAGGGCGCTCCGAGCGGCGCCGGCGCCCTCGGCGGCAAGTCCGCCGAGCCCGGCGTCGAATCCTGGGAGACGTCCAATCTGCTGTGCGTGGCGCGGGTGCTGGCGACCGCCGCGCTGGAGCGCGCCGAGACACGCGGCTGCCACTGGCGGGACGACCGCCCCGGGCGGGACGACGAGACCTGGCGCCGCCACCTCGTCGTACGCCTCGCTCCCGACCGCAGCCTGGTCGTCACCCGCACCGAGGGCACCGCCTTCCCCCCGACCGTCCCCGCAGCCCCCACCGTCACCCCAGCCCCCAGGGAGCGATAGCCGTGAGCAGCAGCAGTACGCCGACGCCGGAAGAACGTCCGCACCCGGAGCCGGTGGACGTACCCCTGATCCACATCGGCGCCGCCGCCGACCCCGGCGAGGCCGGCGGCGGATGCGGCGACGGCTGCGGCTGCGCGTCCGGGGACGCCGGTTCCGAGCTGTACGAGTGCGGGCTCGACCCCGCCCTGGCCCAGCTCCTGGCGGACGCCGGGCTCGACCCCGTCCAGGTCGAGGACATCGCACATCTCGCCATCGCCGAGGACCTGGACGGCGGCGTCGACGTCACCACCGTCTCCACCGTTCCCGAGGACGCCGTCGCCACCGCCGACTTCACCGCCCGCGAGGCCGGGACCGTCGCCGGGCTGCGCATCGCCGAGGCCGTGCTGTCCATCGTGTGCACCGAGTCCTTCGAGGTGGAGCGGCACGCCGAGGACGGCGAGCGCGTCGAGGCGGGCCGGAAGCTGCTGTCCGTCACCGCGCGCACCCGCGATCTGCTCACCGGCGAGCGCAGCGCCCTCAACATCCTGTGCCGCCTGTCCGGCATCGCGACCGCCACGCGCGCGTGGGCGGATCTGCTGGAGGGCACCGGGGCGCGGGTGCGCGACACCCGCAAGACCACGCCGGGCCTGCGCGCCCTGGAGAAGTACGCGGTGCGCTGCGGGGGCGGCGTCAACCACCGTATGTCGCTGGCCGACGCGGCGCTGGTCAAGGACAACCACGTGGTCGCGGCGGGCGGGGTCGCGCAGGCGTTCAAGGCGGTGCGCGAGCGGTTCCCGGACGTCCCCATCGAGGTCGAGGTGGACACGCTGCACCAGTTCCGCGAGGTGCTGGACGCGGGCGCGGATCTGATCCTGCTGGACAACTTCACCCCCGCCGAGACCGCCGAGGCCGTGGCCCTCAACCACGGGCGCGCCGCGCTGGAGTCCTCCGGCCGCCTCACCCTCGACAACGCGCGCGCGTACGCGGAGACCGGCGTCGACTATCTGGCGGTCGGCGCCCTCACCCACTCCTCGCCGATCCTCGACATCGGCCTCGACCTGCGTGAGGCTGACCGCTGATGCTGCTCACCATCGATGTCGGCAACACCCACACGGTGCTCGGCCTCTTCGACGGCGACGACATCGTCGAGCACTGGCGCATCTCCACCGACTCCCGCCGCACCGCCGACGAACTCGCCGTGCTGCTGCAGGGCCTGATGGGCATGCACCCGTTGCTCGGCGAAGAGCTGGGCGACGGCATCGAGGGCATCGCGATCTGCTCCACCGTTCCCTCGGTGCTGCACGAACTGCGCGAGGTCACCCGCCGCTACTACGGCGACGTCCCGGCGGTCCTCGTCGAGCCCGGCATCAAGACCGGTGTGCCGATTCTGATGGACAACCCCAAGGAGGTCGGCGCGGACCGCATCATCAACGCGGTCGCGGCGGTGGAGCTGTACGGGGGGCCCGCGATCGTCGTCGACTTCGGGACGGCCACGACGTTCGACGCCGTGAGCGCGCGAGGCGAGTACGCGGGCGGGGTGATCGCCCCCGGCATCGAGATCTCGGTCGAGGCCCTCGGCGTCAAGGGCGCCCAGCTCCGCAAGATCGAGCTGGCCCGCCCGCGCAGCGTGATCGGCAAGAACACGGTCGAGGCGATGCAGGCGGGCATCGTCTACGGCTTCGCGGGCCAGGTCGACGGCGTCGTCGGCCGTATGCGCCGGGAGCTGGCCGCGGACCCCGACGACGTGACGGTCATCGCCACGGGCGGGCTGGCGCCGATGGTCCTCGGCGAGTCCTCCGCCATCGACGAACACGAGCCCTGGCTCACCCTGATCGGCCTCCGCCTGGTCTACGCCCGCAACGTCTCCCGCCTCTGACCGGGGGCGGAGCCCCCGGTCAACAGGAGCCCGGCACGCCCGGCCGCGCCAATTAAGCGGATTTTGTCTGATTAGCTCGTATCGTCGGTTCATGCCCACGCCATACGGATCCCGCGGCGGCATGGCCTTCGGCTCCGACGAGCTACGTGTGCTCCGACGCGCCCTCGCCATCGCCCTCCATCCCGTCTCCCTCGACGACGAGGACGTGCAGGACTGTCTGCGGCTGGCCGAATCCGTGGACGAGGCGGTCCGCGAGGCCGGCAGGATGCGTGACTTCCTCCTCGCCGACCTCGCCCGCTACCGCGCGGCCCTCCCCGGCTCCGCGGCCGGCTATCTGGAGCTCCTCCAGGACGCGCTGGCCGCCGGATACGACCCTCGCCCCGAGGATCTGGCCGGGCTGCGCGGCCTGGCCGGCCGGCCGTCCGCGGCGGCTCTCCTGGACCTCTGCCAGGCGCTCGCCGAGCAGTCCGTACGGGCCCGTCTGGCGCATCGCACGGCCCAGGCCACGGCTGCCGCCGCCATCGCGCCCGCGGTCGCGGCCACCACCGCCGCCACCGCCACCGCCCCGGCCGCCCGCCCCGACCGCCGCGCGCATCTGCTCGCGCTTCCCGGCGGACGCGCGGCCGCCGGGGACAAGAAGCCCAAGCCGCAGCCGCAGACCCAGCCCCGCCCCAAACCCACGCCGCAGCCCGGCGAGCGCCCGGTCCCCAAGCCGTCCGAGGTGTTTCCGCCGCGCCGCCGTCCCACGCCCCCGCCCGCGCAGCGCGCCGCCGGATAGCTACTCTGGGAGCCATGGACTACGTATCCGCGCTCCTGCCGCCCGTGGTGATGGCCGTCTTCTTCACCGCGCTGGTCGTGACGATCGTCAAGAGCCAGGGCGGCCCCAACAAGGCCAAGGAAGACGCGGCCGTGGACGCGGCGCTCGCCCGCGCCGAGTCCGCCCGTCAGCCCGGCGGCGCCGACTGAGCTGCCGCTGGCCCGCCCGCGGGCGTCCGAGCAGCCCAGGATGTACGGCCGACACTCGGCCGTACATCCTTTTTGTCCCATTTGTCATGACTGTTAGGTCAATGGCCTGACATTCCGACATCTCCCACTATGGTGGCGATGTGCCCCGTCAATTGGGAGACCTTGAAGACGCCGTCATGACGCGGATCTGGCAATGGAACCGTCCGGTCACCGTCCGGGAAGTCCTGGAAGACCTTCAGCAGGAACGGTCCATCGCCTACACCACGGTCATGACCGTAATGGACAATCTCCATCAGAAGGGCTGGCTGCGCAGGGAAGTCGAGGGCCGCGCCTATCGATATACCGCCGTCTCCACCCGTGCCGCCTACTCCGCCGCACTGATGAACGAAGCATGGTCCCAGAGCGACAACGCCGCGGCCGCTCTTGTCGCCTTCTTCGGCATGATGTCTCCCGAGCAGCGCGAAGCCCTGCAGGCCGCGCTGCGCATCGTTCAGGGCGACGAGCCCGCCCACGGCGCGGATGCGCAGGAGCGATAGCGTCGGGGCATGTCATATGACCCGGCAAATGCCATCACCGTCCGGCGGGCCCGGACCAGCGATGTGCCGGCCGTGCGCCGGCTCGTCGATCCGTACGTTCGTGAAGGCATCCTGCTCGACAAAGCGACCGTCACGCTTTACGAGTCCATCCAGGAGTTCTGGGTAGCGGAACGCGACGCGGACGCCGCCGTCGTCGGCTGCGGGGCGCTGCACGTCATGTGGGAAGACCTCGCGGAAGTCCGCACACTCGCCGTGGACCCCGGCCACAAGGGGCACGGCATCGGCCATCAGGTGCTCGACAAGCTGCTGCGAACCGCCCGCTGGCTCGGAGTGCGGCGGGTATTCTGTCTCACCTTCGAAGTGGACTTCTTCGGCAAGCACGGCTTCGTCGAGATCGGCGATGCGCCGGTCGACGGAGATGTCTACAGCGAGCTGCTGCGTTCCTATGATGAGGGTGTCGCCGAGTTCCTCGGGCTCGAACGAGTGAAGCCGAACACCTTGGGCAACAGCCGCATGCTTCTGCATCTGTGATCGCCCCGCCGGAAGCGGTGCGACTCGGAACCCTATGTCCGAATCGCGTATGTTTCCCGCGTTCCCCGGGTTCTGAACCTCCCCCGGGGGTTTGAGTTTTCCCGGAAAAAGCGGTTTCCTTTCCTCGTACTGCATTTTCGATGAAAGGAAATCCGGTGGCACAGAAGGTTCAGGTCCTTCTTGTCGACGACCTCGACGGCGGCGAGGCGGACGAGACGGTGACGTTCGCGCTGGATGGCAAGAGCTACGAGATCGACCTCACGACCGAGAATGCGGACAAGCTCCGTGAGTCGCTGGCCGACTTCGTGAAGGCGGGCCGCAAGACCGGTGGCCGCAGCGGCGGCCGGGGTAAGGCGCGCAGCAGCTCTGCCTCCGCGAGCAACGACACCGCCGCAATCCGCGCCTGGGCGAAGGAGAACGGCTACGAGGTCAACGACCGCGGCAGGGTCCCCGCCAACATCCGCGAGGCCTACGAGAAGGCCAACGGCTGAACAGCCCGCGGCTGACCATTTCCGCGGGGTGTATTCGCACGGCTTGCACCCCGGGAAGCACCACCCCCCACGGCGCTGTTCCCCGTACGCCGCAATCGGGCCCGGCAGCACTCCGTGGCCGCCATGCCCACCACGCGTACGAGATCGGGCGCCCACGTGAGGTCGACAGCCCCGGCGCGGCCGGGGCGGCGCGCAGTGGCGGCTTCGCCGCGGGCCCCCACGCCCGCGCGGCCGCCCGGGGCCCCGCCGCCGAGCCCGAACGGGGCGAGGGCCGGCAGCAGAGGCTCCACGGCACGTCCAGGTTCGGGGGGCCGCAGCCATACGGCGGCCCCCCGTGAAACGGCCCGCTCCGACGGCGCGGGCCAGCCGGGCGGCGGGGGAGCGGTCATCCGCCCGCCCGCTCCCAGCGCGGTCAGACCCAGGTCGACGCCGTTCCATTCCAGCCAGTCGAGGAGCCCTGGCAGCTCCTCGGCCGCTCCCGCGGCCACCAGCAGCCGCATACGGTCCCCGGCGAGGGCGACCGGTCCCGGCAGGCCCGTCCGGTCCAGCAGGGCCTTCCCGGCGTCCGAGGGCAGCTCCAGGACGTCGAAGCGCCGCCCGGTGACCAGGTGCACCGGGCCGTCTTCCGCGGGCTCCACGGCCCAGCCCAGCTCGCTCTCGTACCACCGGGCGTGCTGAGTCCGCCGGGCCTGCTGTGGCCGCTGCGTTCGCTGCGGCTGCCGCGTCCGCTGGGGCTGGCGGGAGGGGCCGCCGAAGCCGCTCGCGGCAGCGGGCGTGCGGGGCAGTGGAACGGTGAAAGTCATACTCCGGGAACTCTCACAGCTCCTCGTTGGTTACGGAGGGTGTGGATAGCGTCGCTCAGGGTGTCCGTCCGGGAGGGAGGGGAGGTGTCCGACGGCAGACCGGCAGGCGCAAGGCTGTTCGCCCGTAGCGGAGGGAACGGGTGTGCGCCGCATGGACTGTCAGTGCGAACGGGTAAGACTTTCCTAGTGGGGAGGGGCGACAGACCCGCAGGGCCGTCTTGCGTTCGCCATCGGCGTACTGATGGTGAGGCTAACCGCTTGGCCTGCGGGAACATCGTCTCGCACCATCAGGTTGGAGCAGTTGTCGGCGTTCAGGGGTCAGGAGGCCACAGACGGGTGTCGGCAGTTGGAATGAGCGGTCCCCGCTCGCGGGACTAAGCTGCGGAAGGACAGGGAGGGGATCGACCCCTTTACTGACTGACCGCTCTGAGGAGCGATTAACGATGTTCGAGAGGTTCACCGACCGCGCGCGGCGGGTTGTCGTCCTGGCTCAGGAAGAAGCCCGGATGCTCAACCACAACTACATCGGCACCGAGCACATCCTCCTGGGCCTGATCCACGAGGGTGAAGGTGTCGCCGCTAAGGCCCTGGAGAGCCTCGGGATTTCGCTCGAGGCGGTCCGCCAGCAGGTGGAGGAGATCATCGGCCAGGGCCAGCAGGCCCCGTCCGGGCACATCCCCTTCACTCCCCGTGCCAAGAAGGTTCTGGAGCTGTCGCTCCGCGAGGCCCTCCAGCTGGGCCACAACTACATCGGCACGGAGCACATCCTGCTGGGCCTGATCCGCGAGGGCGAGGGCGTGGCCGCCCAGGTCCTCGTGAAGCTCGGCGCCGATCTCAATCGGGTGCGGCAGCAGGTCATCCAGCTGCTCTCCGGTTACCAGGGCAAGGAAGCCGCCACCGCGGGCGGCCCGGCCGAGGGCACGCCCTCGACCTCCCTCGTCCTCGACCAGTTCGGCCGGAATCTCACCCAGGCCGCACGGGAGTCCAAGCTCGACCCGGTCATCGGGCGCGAGAAGGAAATCGAGCGGGTCATGCAGGTGCTGTCCCGCCGTACCAAGAACAACCCGGTCCTCATCGGCGAGCCCGGCGTCGGCAAGACCGCCGTCGTCGAGGGGCTGGCGCAGGCCATCGTCAAGGGCGAGGTGCCCGAGACCCTCAAGGACAAGCACCTCTACACCCTCGACCTGGGCGCGCTGGTCGCCGGCTCCCGCTACCGCGGTGACTTCGAGGAGCGGCTGAAGAAGGTCCTCAAGGAGATCCGCACCCGCGGCGACATCATCCTGTTCATCGACGAGCTCCACACCCTGGTGGGTGCGGGCGCCGCCGAGGGCGCGATCGACGCCGCGAGCATCCTGAAGCCGATGCTGGCCCGCGGTGAGCTGCAGACCATCGGCGCGACGACGCTCGACGAGTACCGCAAGCACCTGGAGAAGGACGCCGCGCTGGAGCGCCGCTTCCAGCCCATCCAGGTCGCGGAGCCGTCGCTGCCGCACACCATCGAGATCCTCAAGGGTCTGCGCGACCGCTACGAGGCCCACCACCGCGTCTCCATCACCGACGCCGCGCTGGTCGCCGCCGCGACCCTGGCCGACCGGTACATCTCGGACCGCTTCCTGCCGGACAAGGCGATCGACCTGATCGACGAGGCCGGCTCCCGGATGCGCATCCGCCGGATGACCGCGCCGCCGGACCTGCGCGAGTTCGACGAGAAGATCGCCGGCGTCCGCCGCGACAAGGAGTCCGCGATCGACTCGCAGGACTTCGAGAAGGCCGCCTCGCTGCGCGACAAGGAGAAGCAGCTCCTGGCCGCCAAGGCGAAGCGCGAGAAGGAGTGGAAGGCCGGCGACATGGACGTCGTCGCCGAGGTGGACGAGGAGCTGATCGCCGAGGTCCTGGCGACCGCCACCGGCATCCCGGTCTTCAAGCTCACCGAGGAGGAGTCCTCCCGGCTGCTGCGCATGGAGGACGAGCTCCACAAGCGCGTCATCGGCCAGAAGGACGCCATCAAGGCCCTCTCGCAGGCCATCCGCCGTACCCGCGCCGGCCTGAAGGACCCCAAGCGCCCCGGCGGCTCGTTTATCTTCGCCGGCCCGTCCGGCGTCGGTAAGACCGAGCTGTCCAAGACGCTCGCCGAGTTCCTCTTCGGCGACGAGGACGCGCTGATCTCCCTCGACATGTCGGAGTTCAGCGAGAAGCACACGGTGTCGCGTCTCTTCGGCTCCCCGCCCGGATACGTGGGCTACGAAGAGGGCGGCCAGCTCACCGAGAAGGTGCGCCGCAAGCCGTTCTCCGTCGTCCTCTTCGACGAGGTGGAGAAGGCCCACCCGGACATCTTCAACTCGCTGCTGCAGATCCTGGAGGACGGTCGGCTGACCGACTCCCAGGGCCGGGTCGTGGACTTCAAGAACACGGTCATCATCATGACCACCAACCTCGGCACCCGGGACATCTCCAAGGGCTTCAACCTGGGCTTCGCCGCCCAGGGCGACGTCAAGACCGGCTACGAGCGGATGAAGGCGAAGGTCAACGAAGAGCTGAAGCAGCACTTCCGGCCCGAGTTCCTCAACCGTGTGGACGACACGGTCGTCTTCCACCAGCTCACCGAGGACGACATCATCCAGATCGTCGACCTCATGATCGCCAAGGTGGACGAGCGGCTGAAGGACCGCGACATGGGCATCGAGCTGAGCGGCGAGGCGAAGTCCCTCCTCGCCAAGCGCGGCTACGACCCGGTCCTGGGCGCCCGCCCGCTGCGCCGCACGATCCAGCGCGAGATCGAGGACGTGCTCTCCGAGAAGATCCTCTTCGGCGAGCTGCGCCCCGGTCATATCGTGGTCGTGGACACCGAGGGCGAGGGTGAGGAGAAGAAGTTCACCTTCCGCGGCGAGGAGAAGTCGGCGCTCCCGGACGTCCCCCCGATTGAGCAGGCGGCGGGCGGCACGGGCCCGAACCTCTCGAAGGACGCATGACGCCCGGCCGCTGAGCGGCTGACAGATAGGGGCTGCCCCGGACCGTCTTGGACGGTCCGGGGCAGCCCCTATTCGGGGTTCACCGCGCCCCGCGCGCAAACCGGAGACGCCGGCCGTGAGCCGCTTGCCGACGCTGAACGGCCGTTCGTTCCGCCCTTGATCTTCTTGCGGAGTTCCGGCGTGGACTCCGTCTGGATATCGCCGGCTTCGAAGTCGAGCGGCTGGCGGTTCCGCGGGTGGTTCTCGACGGACAGACCCGGTATGCCGCGCAGCGGCGTCAGGCCTAATTCGTGGCCGTTGAACTTCCCGATCTTCAGCTTCTTCAGCTGCGGATGGAGCAGGGGCGGGCCCACTCTTGCCAGTGCCGCCGTGAATGGCCCGGGGCGCCATTCACGGGTGAGGGCAGATGCTCCGGTGTGTCCGCGAGCGGTCGGCGATGTCTGCAAAGGCGGACAGCCCTTCACAGCGGTGCGCGGCAGATATGCGTCAAGGGTGTCCCGTAACCATCCCATCGCGCACAGTACGGCACCGTGTACTGCCCGAGGGCCGCTGGCTGTCATACCGGGATCGCCGGTGGCCGGGCACGGGGCGAATCCGTGACAAGGCGCACAGGCCGGCGACGGCCTACTAGCGGGAATAGTGCGCCTGGCCGCCGTTCGTCAGAGGCTTTCGGGGGCGGTGCGGGCGCAGCCTGCGAATCCCGTGGGTGGACCGAAGCCGATCCGCCCCGGATGTCCTTCTCAGGCAGCCCTGGCAGGGGTTTAAACCTCAGAGAGTGGGGATTTTTCAGGGTTCTCCCTTATGGGGCGAAGGCATGGCCCCACGGTGTCAAGGGCGTGGATTACCCCGCCTCTCGCTACGACGGAACGTCGTAGATGGGGTGTTTGGGACATAGCGGAGGTACGGGTTACCAAGGGATGGCCAACCCGCCCGGCGTACCCACGCGCCGGGCCCGCTTATGCCCGGAGGTCTTCCCGTATGTCGAAGCGCGTCACGAATCCCGCCCGTACCGCCATCGCCGCCCTTGCCGCAGGCATGGGCGTGTCGGCCGTGCTGGGGAGCGGGGTCGCGTTCGCCGGGGAGTCCGCGGTGAGCGGCGGCTCGCCCGTCAGCGCCGCTGCCGCCGGCGCCGTCGCCGCTCAGGCCGAGGCCCAGGCGAAGGCCGCGAAGACGGCCGCCGAGGCCGCCAAGAAGGCCAAGGCCGCCGCTGAGAAGGCCTGGCACAAGCCGGTCAGCAAGTACACGCTGACCGCCACCTTCGGCAAGGCCGGCAACATGTGGAGCAGCAACCACTCCGGCCAGGACTTCGCCGTGCCGGTGGGCACCAAGGTCAGCGCCGTGCACAGCGGCACCGTCGTCAAGGCCGGTCCGAACGGCGCCGGTGACGGCCCCGCGTACGGCAACGCCGTCGTCATCAAGCACGACAACAACACCTACTCCCAGTACGCGCACCTCTCCCGCGTCGATGTGAAGCCGGGCCAGAAGGTGAAGGCCGGGCAGCGCATCGCCCTCTCCGGCAACACCGGAAACTCCAGCGGCCCGCATCTGCACTTCGAGATCCGTACGACCCCGAACTATGGCTCCGCCGTGAACCCGGTCAGCCATCTGCGCTCCGAGGGCGTCACCATCTGACCCTCTCCGACCATCGGAGAGACGCCGCTGTCAGTGGCGCGTGCCAGCATCGAAAGCGTGGAGACGACACCAGCGGCGGCGCCCGCGGCCCCACCGCCATCGGCGCCTGCGGCCCCACCGCCATCGGCGCCTGCGGCGGCCTCGGCGGCGGCGCACCTCGCCCATCTGCGGCAGCTGCGCCTCGCCAAGGACGCCATGGACCGCGACTGGGCCGAGCCGCTCGACCTGGACGCGGTCGCGGCCCACGCCGGCTACTCGCGCTACCACTTCGTCCGCGCCTTCAAGGCGGTGTACGGCCAGACTCCCGGCCAGTATCTGTCCCGCCGCCGCATCGAGCGGGCCGAGGAGCTGCTGCGTACGGCGAATCTGTCGGTCACCGAGATATGCGGCCTCGTGGGCTTCAGCAGCCTCGGCACCTTCTCCGCCCGCTTCAAGAAGCAGACGGGCCTCACCCCGAGCGAGTACCGCGCCCGGCATGTCGGGCGCGGGGCCGCGCTGATACCGGGCTGCTACGCGATGCTGTGGGCTGGCGGATTCCCGGCGCGGCCCGCCGGCCAGGACCGCGATTCCCGGGACCGCGATTCGCAGGACCGCAATTCTGAAGAAGCGGAGTGAATCCGGCGCTGCCTACGGTGGCTGGGCAAGCACATCCCAGCCCACAGCCCACCGGGAGCAGGAAATGATCAAGGGACTGGCCATCTCCACCGTCTGGGTCCTCGACCAGGACCGGGCCAAGGAGTTCTACACCGAGAAGCTCGGCCTTGAGGTCCGCACCGATATGACCGTGGGGGAGGGCGGCATGCGCTGGCTCACCGTCGGCGCCAAGGACCAGCCGGAGGTGCAGCTCACCCTGATGACGCCGGACGGGCCCGGTATGGACCCCGAGTCCGCCGAGGCGGTGCGCAAGCTCATCTCGAAGGGCGTCCTCGGCGCGGGCGCGCTGGCGACCGACGACATCCACGGCGACTACGAGAAGCTCAAGGCCCGTGGGGTGGAGTTCCTGCAGGAGCCGCAGGAGCGTCCGTACGGCACGGAGGCGATCTTCCGGGACGACTCGGGGAACTGGTTCTCCTTCACCCAGGCCCGCGAGGGCGGCCTCGACCTCGACAAGGAGTGG
Source organism: Streptomyces sp. PR69 (assembly GCF_026420845.1). Classification (GTDB taxonomy): domain Bacteria; phylum Actinomycetota; class Actinomycetes; order Streptomycetales; family Streptomycetaceae; genus Streptomyces. The sequence goes on from NZ_JAOWCB010000014.1 coordinate 120,021, forward strand.
GGCTGCTGAGCTGACGGCTCCGGGCGGCTCACGGCTCCGGGCGGCCCGTCACGGCCCGTCACGGCCCGTCACGGCCGCTCACGGCCGTCCACGGCCCCCGCGCCATCGCCGCCGCCGCTGCTGTCCGCCGCCGTCCATGCCGACGCCGTACACGCCATCGGTGTCGGCGTCCGGCGACAGCACCGGGAAGCTGCCCGTGTTCGTCGGCGCATGCTCCGGCAGCCACAGCACCGCGACCGCGCCGCCCGCCCCCTCCTGCGCCGCCGCCCCCTCCGGGGCGGCGTTGCGGAAGGTCAGCCGCGCCCCCAGGACGCGTGCCTGGCCTTCCGCGATCGTCAGCCCCAGGCCATGGCCCTGCCCGGCCCGGTCGCTGGCGCCGGTGCGGAACCGCCTCGGCCCCTCCGCCAGCAGCTCCTCGGGGAAGCCGGGCCCGTGGTCGCGCACCCGCACCACACGGCCCTCGACCGCGACCTCGACCGGCGGCTTGCCGTGCTTGGCGGCATTGGCCAGCAGATTGCCGAGGATGCGCTCCAGCCGCCGGGGATCGGTGTTCACATACGACTCGTGCACCACCCTGACCGCGGCGTCCGGGTCCAGCACCGCCACCCGGCGGGTGACGAACTCGCCCAGCGCGATCTCCTGGAGCTCGGCCCGCTCCGACGCGCTGTCCAGCCGGGCCACCTCCAGCACGTCCTCGACCAGCGTGCGCATGGCCCGTGCCCGGTCCCGCACCAGCTCGGTCGGGCGGCCGGGCGGCAGCAGCTCCGCCGCGGTCAGCAGGCCGGTCACCGGAGTCCGCAGCTCATGCGCGATATCCGCGGTGACCCGGCGCTCAGCCTCGATGCGCGCGTTGAGCGCGTCGGTCAGCGCGTCGACGGCGCGGGCCAGCTCATCCGTCTCATCGCGGACGACACCGCCGATCGCGTCCCGCACCCGTACATCCGTATTGCCCTGGGCGACGTTCCCGGCTGCTGCGGCGGCCTTCCGCAGCCGCCGTGACAGCGATCCGCCGATCAGCACGCCGAGCGCACAGCCGCCGAACACCACCGAGACCGAGCCGATGATCAGCGCCCGGTCGAGCGCCTGGATGATCGTGGCGCTGCGGCCCGAGAACTGGCTGTGCAGCGAGAGCACATCCCCATTGGACAGCGGCACCGCCGCCCAGATCTCGGGCGGGCCCTCGGCCGGCTCATGCACATAGGAGCCGCGCCGCCCCTGCCGTACGAGCTTCTGCAGATCCTTGGGGATGGCAGGATCGTTGATCTTGGTGTTGAAGCGGGGGTCCTTGTTCTTGGACTGCTCGTACCAGCGCTGCGCCAGCAGCACCCGGTCCATCTGGACATCGCGCGCGTTGTCGAGCATGGAGACGCGGGCGGCGTTGTGCACGACCAGGCTCAGAGCCATGGCGATCAGCGCGCCGACGCCCGCGATCGCGATGCTGATCTTCCAGCGGACACCGGTGCGCAGGGCGGGCCTCCTCATGCCGTACGCCTCCGTGCGGCAGTCATGCGCCTCCGTACAGCAGCCGTACGGCTCCGAGGGGCGGCCGGGCGCGGCCGTATCGCTCTCATCCCTTGAGCTTGTAGCCAAAGCCGCGGACCGTCTCGATCCGGTCCTGGCCGATCTTGGCGCGCAGCCGCTGGACATGGACGTCCACCACACGGGTGTCGCCGCCCCAGCCGTAGTCCCAGACCCGCTCCAGCAGCCTGTCCCGCGACAGCACCGTGCCCGGCGCGGCGGAGAACTCCAGCAGCAGCCGCATCTCGGTCGGCGTCAGCGCCACCGGCTCGCCTCCCTTGCGCACCTCCATGCCCTCGGTGTCGACCTCCAGGTCGCCGAAGACGAGCACCCCGCCCTGGCCGCTCTGCCGCCCCGCCGCGTCCTGCTCGCCGCCCGCCGGGCCGCCCGCGTGCCCGAAGCGCCGCAGCACCGCGCGGATGCGGGCGACCAGCACCGCGCCGTCGAAGGGCTTGGTGACATAGTCGTCGGCCCCGGCCTCCAGGCCGAGGACGACGTCGATGGAGTCCGCACGGGCCGACAGCATGATCACGGGCACGGTCGACTCATCGCGGATACGGCGGCAGAGGCTGACCCCGTCCAGGCCCGGCACCATCACATCGAGCAGGGCGATGTCGGGCCGGTTCGCCCGGAAGGCCTCCAGGCCCCGCAGCCCGTCGGGCATGGCGGTGACCACGAAGCCGTCCCGCTCCAGCGCGAGCTGGGTGGCCTCGCGGATGACGTCGTCGTCCTCGACGAACAGGACATGGGTCTCGGCCATCCCGCTGCTCTCTGCTTCTCTCGGTCTCTCGATGGGTCGGTTGTCGGGGCTGGGTGCGCCGTCGGGCGGGTCAGAGGTCGTCCGGCTGGGGCGTCGGCTCGGTGGCGATCACCTCGCCGCCGCCGACCGCCGTGCTGAACTCGTTGCGCACCCAGTGCTGCTGCGCGAACTTGCCGTCCGTCCAGCGGTATGTGGTCACCTCCTGGCCGGACGGCTGGGCCACCGGGTCGCCCTTCGCATACACCTGCCGGGTCACCACCAGGTCGCCCCGGTCGATCGCGGCGTACACCGCCGGCTCTTCCGCGGCGAAGACATTCTCGTACTTCTCGCCCTTCTCGCGGTACACATACGTGCCGAGGCCGACCGCGTCACCGCACGTCAGCACATTGACCACCACATCGGGTGACGAGCCGCCTGTGAGATTGCCGTACGCCGTGTCCACAGGGAACAGATCGCGGGCGCAGGGCCGCAGATCCGCCTTGACCCGGGCGCTGACCTTCGGATCCGCCTTGAGCAGCGCCACCGCGTCCACGGTCTTGGTCGCCTTGCCCGTCCCGAACGACGGCGTGGCGTCGGGGGAGGGGGTGGCGGTCGCGGCGTCGGAGGGCGCCGCTCCCTCGTCCTGCACGCCGGTGCCCCCTGTGGAGCAGCCGGCGGCGAACAGGACGACGGCGGCGAGCCCGGCCGTCGCCGCACTGCCCGCCGCCCATCTCGCCGTCTCAGACCTTGAGCCGCCGTCCACTAGGCCGCGCACCGCTCCCGCCCCGTCTCGCCCAGCATCCGATCACGCCCCTGCCCGTCTGCCTGTCCACGCGCCGGCCCCTGCCGGCGGGCGCCGCCCTGCCTGCGGACGCGCGGCACATCGCCGGCGCCGCCACGCTCCACGACCCGGGCGTCCAGCTCCAGCTCCCGGCGCTCCAGCTCCTGCCGGAGCCGCGCCAGCGCCCGGTGCAGCGTGCTCTTCACCGTACCGGCCGACATCCCCAGAGCCGCGGCGGTCTCCTCGGTGCTCATCTGCTCCCAGTGGCGGAGCACCACCACGCTGCGCTGCTTCGGCGCCAGCACCTTCAGCACATCCATCAGCAGGGCGCGGTCGGCACGCTGCTCGCTGCCGTCCTCCACGCTCGCGTCCGGGAGCTGCTCGGTGGGCACCTCCTCCAGCTTGCGGGCACGCCACCACTCGGTGCGCGTGTTGATCATCACGCGGCGCAGATAGGCGTCGGCGAGCGACTTGTCCGCTATGCCGTCCCAGCGGCCGTATGTGCGGGCGAGCGCGGTCTGGAGCAGATCCTGGGCGTCGACCGGGTCGGGGACCAGACGGCGGGCGCTGCGCAGCAGGGCCTCCTGCCGGGTGCGTACGTACTCCTCGAACTCGAGCACCTCACCGTGGGCCTGCGCCATTCCAACCGCCTCCGTCCCCTGCGACAAGCCGTGCCGCTCGCCGGCCGTCGCTGCCGTTCGCTTACCTGGGGAAGAAGTTACGGAGGCGTTGTCACGAGGCTGTGCGGGGCAGCCGTCGGCGGACGCACGGGAGTCCATCGGTTGTGTAACAGGCCCGGCGACGGGCCCGGCGAGGCCCGTGCCGAGGGCGCTGGCTCAGGTCAGCGGAAGGCGGTAGCGGCCGCCGTCCAGGGGCTCCACAAGACCGTCCGCGACCAGCCCGTCCAGCGCCCGCGCGCGCTGCACCGGCTCGTTCCAGACGGCGTCCAGCGCCGAGCGCGGGACCGGCTCGGTCGCCTCCCGCAGCACCGCCAGCAGCCGGCCGCGGACCTGCCGGTCCGTGCCGGCGTAGGTCTGGCCGCGGCGGGCCGGGCCCTCGTGGGCGGGCTTGCCCGCCAGCCGCCAGGCGCAGCGCTCGGCGATCGGGCAGCGCCCGCAGTCCTCGTTCTTCGCCGTGCACACCAGTGCGCCCAGCTCCATGGAGGCCGCCGCCCAGCGTGCCGCGGTGGCCTCGTCGTCGGGGAGCAGCGCGCGGGCGAGCCTGCGTTCTGCGGCCGTCGTCGCGTTCGGCGGGTACTGGATGCCCGTCGCGGCCCGCGCGAACACCCGGCGCACATTGGTGTCCAGGACCGGATGCCGCTGGCCGTACGCGAACGAGGCCACGGCGGCCGCCGTGTACTCGCCGATCCCGGGCAGCGCCAGCAGCTGCGCGTGGTCGCGCGGAACATCGCCGCCGTGGCGTTCCGCTATCGCCTGCGCGGCGCCGTGCAGACGCAGGGCGCGGCGCGGATAGCCGAGCCTGCCCCAGGCGCGCACGGCCTCGCCGGGTGGCTCGGCGGCCAGGTCGGCGGGGCGCGGCCAGCGGGCGAGCCACTGCTCGTACACCGGCAGCACACGGGCGACCGGCGTCTGCTGGAGCATGAACTCGCTGACCATCACGCCCCAGGCGCCCGCCTCGGGGCGGCGCCAGGGCAGATCGCGGGCATGCCGGTCGAACCAGGCGATGACGGAGGCGTGCAGGGGCGCATGGTCGGCGGCGGCCGCGCCGACGGGTGTGCCCACGGGTGTCACGGCGGGTGTGCCGGCGGGTGTGCCGGCGGCCTCAGCGGTGGAGTGAGTCACGGTGGAGTGAGTCGTGGCGTTCGTGGCGTTCATGGCCTTCCGATCCTGGCATGCCCGCGGGAGCGTGCGCCTGCTGCCGCGCGGAGGCCCCGTCCGACGCCGTACGGGATGCGGTGCGGGCCGGAACGCCGTGCGCGGCCTCGCCGGGTCCGGCGAACCAGAGCACGATCCCCGTGCGGCTCGTCCGCATCGTCGTCGCCAGCGCGGTCGCGGGGCCGGTCAGCGCCATGACGCAGCCGGCGGCCGCCGCCGCGCCCACCAGCAGGCCCACCGCCACATCGTGCGGATAGTGAACCCCGACGAAGACCCGGGAGAACGCCAGCAGCAGCGCCAGCGGCACGGTGAGCAGCGCGATGCGCAGCCTGCGCGGCCAGGCGAGGACGATCGCCGCCGCGGCCGCGCCGGCGATCGCCGCGTGATTGCTGGGGAAGGACCAGTCGCCGTACGGCGGGCAGGTCGCCAGCGAACCGGCCGCTTCGACGACCGTGCGGCACGGACGCTCCTCGTTCACCAGGGACTTCAGCGACTCGCTGACCACATAGCCGACGGCGGTGGCGAGCGGCGCGAGGACGGCGACGGCGAACGCCCGTGCGTCGGACCGGCGCGCCCGCTGCCAGGCGACGACGAACAGCACCGCGAGCAGCAGCAGTCCCGCATCGGTGAAGATCTCGGCGAACTGCTGCACCCACCCGGGAGTGCTGTGGGCGAAGTCGGCGATGTCGCGGTAGAGGCCGCGCGTGATGCTGCTGTCCATGGTCAATGACCGTACGCGGTAGCCGCGGCCGCTTGTCGCGCGCCATCGGCTGGAACAGCCCTTGACGAAAGCCGGAGGCGATGAAAGCCGGGGCGGGGAAACGGAGTTCCGTGGAAAGTCAGGCGGCGGGTGGGAACGGAGTTGCCACAGATCTCTCGTAGAGTTTGACCGTGGGATCTCTGCGCAATCCGATCGGGCCGCTTCCCTCCTCCATCTACTGGCGACGGAGGGCAGTCGCGGCGGCGCTGCTCGCGCTGGTCGTGCTGCTGGCCGTATGGGCCGTCAGCTCCTTCGGGGGCGGAGGCGGCGACGGAAGCAAGAACGACAGCAAGGCGGGAGGCGCCGGGGAGCCCACTCCCTCGACGATCACGCCGGGCCCCTCCGGTTCCGGTCCCGCGATCAGCCAGCAGCCGGGCGGGCGGGACGAGTCCGGCGACACGGGGGACGCGGGAGACACGGGAGATACGGCCGGCGCTGACGGCGCGAACGGCTCAAATGGTTCGAACGGCTCCGGTTCCGGTTCTGGTTCGAGCTCCGGTTCCGGCCAGGGCGGCGGCGGTGGCGCGGGCGGCCAGGGCGGCGGCGCGGCGGGCGAGCGTGTCCCGGCGGGCTCCAGTCTGCCCGACTGCGCCCAGGGAGCACTGAAGTTGACGCTCCGCAGCGTCAAGGTCGCGTACGAGCCAGGCGAGAAGCCCCGCTTCCAGCTGGTCGCCTCGAACACCTCGGGAACAACCTGCAAGCAGGACTTCGGACCGCGGGCGGCTGTGATCACGGTCGTCGACGCCACCGACGGCAAGAACGACACGGTGTGGTCCACGAAGGACTGCCCGAGCCGCGCGGGTCTGGAGCCCGGCAGCCTGCTGCTGAAGGTGCCCGCGCACGCGAGCATCACCCACACCGTGGACTGGGACCGCAAGCGCACCGCACCGCAGTGCGCGACCCCGCCGCCGGGGACGGCGCCGCCCGGCAACTATCTGGTGGAGGCGGAGGTCGGTGGAGCGAAGCTGCTGCCGGCGCCGTTCCGTCTGGAGAAGGACTAGCGCGAACTGGGGGCGCAGCCACATGGAGCCCGTCCGGCGTTTGAGGACCGGGGGCCTGGGGGCGGACCCCCGGTTGCCGATCAGACGTAACGCTCGAGGATCGAGGACTCCGCCAGCCGCGACAGCCCCTCCCGCACGCTCCGCGCCCGCGCCTCCCCCACGCCGTCGACCGTCTGGAGGTCGTCCACGCTCGCGGCCAGCAGCTTCTGCAGTCCGCCAAAGTGCTCCACCAGCCGCTCGATGATCGCGCCCGGCAGTCTCGGCACCTTGGCCAGCAGCCGGTAACCGCGCGGGGAGACCGCCGAGTCCAGCGTCTCCGGCGAACCGCTGTAGCCCAACGCGCGGGCCACTATCGGCAGTTCCAGCAGCTCGGCATGGGTGAGCGAGTCCAGCTCTGCGAGCGCCTCGGAGACCGTACGGGACCGCTGGGGGCCCCTCCCGGGCGCGGCTCTGGGGGAGGACGGCTCGGGCACATAGTCGCGGGCGACGAGCTCCCGCTCGGGCTCCACCCCGGCGATCAGCTCATCGAGCTGGAGGGCGAGCAGACGGCCGTCCGTGCCCAGCTCGACCACATACTCGGCGATCTCGGTGGCGATCCGGCGCACCATCTCCAGCCGCTGCGCCACCGCCGAGACGTCCCGGACGGTGACCAGGTCCTCGATCTCCAGCGCGGAGAGCGTGCCGGCGACCTCGTCCAGACGGAGCTTATAGCGCTCCAGGGTGGCCAGCGCCTGGTTGGCCCGGGAGAGGATCGCGGCGGACTCCTCCAGGACCCGGCGCTCCCCGTCCACGTACAGCGCGATCAGCCGCATCGACTGCGAAACGGAGACGACCGGGAAGCCGCACTGCCTGGAGACGCGGTCCGCGGTGCGGTGGCGGGTGCCGGTCTCCTCGGTCGGAATGGAGGCGTCCGGCACCAGCTGCACCCCGGCGCGATGGATCTTGGTGATGTCCTTGTCGAGGATCAGCGCGCCGTCCAGCTTGCACAGCTCGCGCAGCCGCGTCGCGGTGAACTCCACATCCAGCACAAAGCCGCCTGTGCACATCGACTCGACGGTCTTGTCCATGCCCAGGACGATCAGTCCGCCCGTGTTGCCGCGGAGGATGCGCTCCAGGCCGTCCCGCAGCGCCGTGCCAGGGGCGACCGCGCTCAGGGCGGCGCGGATCAGCGCTTCATTGCCGGAGCCTCCGCCGGACTTTCCGGGTGCTGCTGCCCGGTCGTTGGCTGCCACTGCGCTCCTCCGGCTCGTACGGACAGGCGAGACCAGGGCAAAGTCTACCGGCGCGCATCCGCCTGGAGGGGGGCCTCTGCGTGCTCGGTGCGCGCGGAGGCCCGGGATCCGGCTTTCCGGCCGCGCGGGAGCACTCGGAGCGCGTCTCCCATGTCGGCGACTTCCGTCACCTTCATCCCGGGCGGGACCCGGCCCGGATCGGCCGGCACCAGGGCGTGGGTGAAGCCCAGCCGGTGCGCCTCGGCCAGCCTCCGCTGGACGCCCGTGACGCGTCTCACTTCCCCCGCGAGGCCCACCTCGCCGATCGCCACCAGGTTCTTCGGCAGCGGGGTGTCGCTGGCGGCCGAGGCGAGCGCGAGCGCCACGGCGAGATCCGCAGCGGGCTCGGAGAGCTTCACCCCGCCGACGGTGGCGCTGTAGATGTCCCGCTTGCCCAGGGCGGTGATCCGGCCGCGCTGCTCCAGCACGGCCAGCATCATCGACACCCGCGAGGTCTCCAGGCCGGAGGTGGTCCGCCGCGGGGAGGGGATCTGCGTGTCGACCGTCAGCGCCTGCACCTCGGCCACCAGGGGGCGGCGGCCTTCGAGCGTGACCGTGAGACAGGTGCCGGGGACGGGCTCGTCGCGCCGGGTGAGGAAGAGGCCCGAGGGGTCGGCCAGCCCGGTGATGCCCTCGTCGTGCAGCTCGAAGCAGCCCACCTCGTCCGTCGTCCCGAACCGGTTCTTCACACCGCGGACGAGGCGCAGCCGCGCATGGCGGTCGCCCTCGAAGGAGAGCACCACATCCACCAGGTGCTCCAGCAGCCGCGGCCCCGCGATCGCGCCGTCCTTGGTGACATGGCCCACCAGGAGCGTGGCCATCCCGCGCTCCTTGGAGGCGCGGATCAGCGCGCCCGCGACCTCGCGCACCTGGGCCATGCCGCCCGGCGCGCCGTCGATCTCCGGGGACGCGACGGTCTGCACCGAGTCGAGGATCAGCAGGGACGGCTTGACCGCGTCGAGGTGTCCCAGGACGGCGGACAGGTCCGTCTCCGCCGCCAGATAGAGACAGTCGTGGAGCGCGCCGATCCGGTCGGCGCGCAGCCGGACCTGGCTCGCGGACTCCTCGCCCGTCACATACAGCGTCCGGTGGTCCTCGGCGGCGGCCTTCGCCGCGACGTCGAGCAGCAGGGTGGACTTGCCGACGCCCGGCTCGCCGGCGAGCAGCACCACGGCTCCGGGCACCAGGCCGCCGCCGAGGACCCGGTCGAGCTCCGGCACGCCGCTGGAGCGGGCGGTCGCCTGGCGGCCGTCGACCTGGCCGATGGGGAGCGCGGCGGAGGTGACGCGCCCCGCGGCGGTGGTGCGGACGGCGGGCGCGCCGTACTCCTCGACCGTGCCCCAGGCCTGGCATTCGGGGCAGCGGCCGAGCCATTTGGCGGTCGTCCAACCGCACTCGGTGCAGCGGTAGGACGGCCGGTCCTTCGCGGATTTCGTACGGGCAGCCATGCGCCAAACCGTAGCGGGCCCCACTGACAGGCCAGGGCGCGGACGGGGCGTGGCCGTGGTGCGGCGGGGCGCGGACGGGGGCGCGGCCGGGGCGCGAGCGGCAGCGGATGACGCCGGCATCTGCGGGCAACCGCGTGGCGCACGAGCCGAGAGCAAATTCGCGTTACTCCTTTGGGGGACCTGTTCACCCGTAATGATTAAAAGCATTCAAGGGGTGTGAAGCGGGTGTGCTTCTGGCCCTACGGTCGCGGCGTGACAAGCAGCAGGCTGGAACCACCCACGCACACCACCGGCGCACACCGGGCGCACGGACGCGCGAGCCGCACCAGGGGGCAGCGGTCGTCCACGGCGGCGCGGCGCGAGTGTCACGAGCGCTATGACCCGTATCTGGACGGCCTGTTCACCTACTGCCTCTCCGTCATGTGCGACCACGACGCCGCGACGGCGCTGCTCGGCGATGTGCTCGCCATCGCCGAGCGCCAACGGAGCCGCTGTCCGTCCGACGAGGCGGGGCGGAAGGCATGGCTGTACGCGCTGGCGCGCTGGGTCTGTCTGCGCCGGCTCGCCGAGCAACGGCGCGAACGGCAGCGGCAGGCGGGGGCGGGACGCCAAGGGCCGCACGCCGGACGGCGCCCGGGGCGCCCCGTCGGCGGGGTCCCGGGTGACCGGGACGCCCGGCGGGCCGCCGCCGGGTCAGGCGGGCTGTCGGAGGCCGCCGCCGGCGGCAGCGCGCGAAGCCGCGACGGTCGGGGCGGCTGGGGTTGCGGGGGCGCCCGCGACAACCAGGGCGCCGGGGGCGACGGCGTCGGCCGAGACGCCTGCGACGACCGGGGCGGCCGGGGTGGCCAGGACGCCCGGGGCGGCCGGGATGCCTGGGACGCTCCCGGCAGTCAGGGCGCCCCGGGCCCCCGGGACGGCCGGGCTCGTCGCGATGGCCGGGACGCCCGCGATGGGCGGGCACAGGGCGGCGGCAGGGCGGCGGAGAGGGGCGAGACCGCGGCACGCCGTCGCGAGGAACTGGCGCTGCTGGCCTGGCCGGAGGCGGCCGGCACCAGCCCCGAGCAGCGAGAGGCGCTCGAACTGGCCATCCGGCACGGCCTCGCGCCGCGCGAGGTCGCCGCGGTCCTCGGCATGGATCCGCTGGCGACGCGCGAGCTGCTGGCGACGGCCGCCTGCGAGGTGGAACGCACGCGTGCCGCGCTCGCCGTCGTCGAGAGCGGGAACTGCCCGTCCATCGCCCGGCTCACCGGCGACAGCCGGGTGGTGCTGTCCGCCGCGCTCCGCCAGGAGCTGGTGCGGCACGTCGACGACTGCCCGCGCTGCCGCCGCGTCGCCGAGCGGGTGGGCGCGGGCGGCCCATGGCCGGGCACCGCCGTCACCCCGGCCACGCTGCCGCTGGCCGCCGCGCCCCGCGCCGCGGTGTACGCGGCGATGCTGCGGGTCCCCCGGGCACGCGCGAGCGCCCCGCGCTTCGGCCCCGGCGGGTACCCCATGGACCCCAAGGACTGCGCCGCCCGGCGGGAGCGGCTGCGGGCGCGTGCCCTGACCACCACCGTCGTGGCGACCGTCGTCGCCGCGCCGGTGCTGGCGCTGTGGGCCGCGTACCGGGGCGCACCGCTGACCGGCGAGAGCCACGGCGGGACGACGGTCTCCGCGCGGGAGGCGGACGGGCCGCGGGGCCTGGACGGCGATCCGTACGACCACTACGACCACTACGAGAACGCGGGCAACGCCCAGTCGCAGCCGGACCACCGGTTCACCGCGGGCGGGGCGTCCCCCGATGTGTCGGTGGAGGTCATCAGCTCGGGCACGCCCGCACCGCCGACCCGGCCGGGACAGGCGGCGCCCGGGCGCCTCACCGTCGAGGCGCAGCCTGCCGGGGACTCCACCCGGATCACCCTCAGGGCGTCGGGCGGCGCGCCGGTGTCCTGGTCGCTGTGGTCGGACGCGCCCTGGCTGCAGGTCAGCCGGGCGTCCGGGGTGCTGCGGCCGGGGGAGCCGGTCACCGTGTACGTCACGGTGGACCGGCGACTGGAGCCGGAGGGGCCGTGGAGTGCACGGGTGGGGGTGGACCCGTCGGGCGCGGTGGTGGAGATCGACGGCCGCGGTCGGGCGCGCCCGGCTCCCTCGACCCCGCCGCCGTCCTTCTCTCCTGCCCCGGATCCGGATCCCACGCCGCCGCCGGCTTCGGACCCGCCGCCGTCCTCCTCTCCTGCCCCGGACCCGGAGCCGACGCCCCCGCCGGCTTCGGACCCGCCGTCCTCCTCCTCGCCGTCTTCCGACCCGGAGCCGACGCCTCCGCCGTCCTCGGACGCACCGTCGTCGGACTCCCCGCCCGCGTCCGAGCCGTCCGCCTCGGGCTGAGGTCAGTCCGCCGGGTGCGGGGCCACCAGGGGGAGCGAGGGGGCCAGGCGGGCCTCGCAGAGGGAGGCGAGGACGTCGTACGCCGCCTTGCCCATCAGTTCGGTGAGCTCCGGGCGGTAGGTCACATACACCGGCTCCCCCGCCCCATGTGCCGACGCCGCCGACGTGCACCACCAGTGGAGGTCATGCCCGCCCGGCCCCCAGCCCCGCCGGTCGTACTCGCCGATCGAGATCTGCAGGACACGCGTGTCGTCCGGGCGGTCGATCCACTCGTACGTACGCCGGACCGGCAGCTGCCAGCAGACGTCCGGCTTCGTCTCCAGCGGCTCCCGCCCCTCCCGCACCGCCAGGATGTGCAGCGCGCAGCCCGCCCCCGCCCCGAAGCCGGGGCGGTTCTGGAAGATGCAGGAGCCCTTCCAGCGGCGCGTCTGGCGCTCGCCGTCGTCGTCCGTCTGGACCCAGCCGGACTGTGTGCCCACGTCGTGGAACTGCCACAGGTCCGGTGTGAGCCGTGCCACATGCCCGGCGACCCGCTGCTCGTCGTCCTCGTCCGAGAAGTGCGCGCCCAGCGTGCAGCAGCCGTCATCCGCACGGCCCGCCTGGATCCCCTGGCAGCCGCTGCCGAAGATGCAGTTCCACCGTGAGGTGAGCCATGTCAGATCGCAGCGGAAGACCTGTTCGTCGTCCTCCGGGTCCGCGAACTCCACCCAGGCGCGCGGAAAGTCCAACCCGCCCTTCTCGTCCTCCTCAACCTGCTCAACCTGCTCAGCAGTCACATCATGCACAGGTTGCTGGGGGACCTTGCCCCGCTTCGTCTTTTTCGTCTTAGGCACGAGTCCAGCCTAAGCGCGCAACCGCAGTAGCGTTTCGGTCCATGAGACTCGGAGTCCTCGACGTCGGTTCGAACACGGTTCATCTGCTGGTGGTGGACGCCCACCCGGGCGCACGTCCGCTGCCCGCCCACTCCCACAAGGCGGAGCTGCGCCTGGCCGAGCTGCTCGACGAGCACGGCGCGATCGGCCCCGCCGGCGTCGAGCGGCTCATCGGCACCGTCCGCGACGCCCTTCAGGCGGCCGAGGACAAGGGCTGCGAGGAGGTCCTGCCCTTCGCCACCTCCGCCGTCCGGGAGGCGACCAACGCCGACGACGTACTCGACCAGGTCCTGGACGCGACCGGCGTCGACCTCACCGTCCTCAGCGGAGAGGAGGAGGCGCGGCTCACCTTCCTCGCCGCCCGCCGCTGGTTCGGCTGGTCCGCGGGCCGGCTCCTCGTGCTCGACATCGGCGGCGGCTCGCTGGAGATCGCGTACGGCACCGACGAGGAGCCCGACGCCGCCGCCTCCCTCCCCCTCGGCGCGGGCCGGCTCACCGCGGCCATGCTGCCCGGCGACCCGCCCGACCCGCAGGAGGTGCGTATCCTGCGCCGCCATGTACGCGCCGAGATCGCGCGCACGGTCGGCGAGTTCAGCCGCTTCGGCAGACCGGACCACATCGTGGCCACCTCGAAGACGTTCAAGCAGCTCGCCAGGATCGCGGGCGCGGCCCGCTCCGCCGAGGGTCTGTACGTACAGCGTGAACTGAGCCGTTCCGCGCTGGAGGACTGGGTGCCCCGGCTCGCCGCGATGACGGCCGAGCAGCGCGCCGAGCTGCCCGGCGTCTCCGCGGGCCGGGCCCGCCAGCTGCTGGCCGGGGCCGTGGTCGCGGAGGGCGCCATGGACCTCTTCGGGGCCGACTCCCTGGAGATCTGCCCCTGGGCGCTGCGCGAGGGCGTCATCCTGCGGCGTCTCGACCACCTCCCGGTCGAATGACGCGGGACCCGTAATCTGTCTCCCGTGGCTCAACCAGCGGCAGACCCAGCGGTGCGCATCCCGGACGCGAAGGTCGTCCTCTCGACGGCCTCCGTCTATCCGGAGTCCACGGCGACCGCGTTCGAGATCGCCGCGCGCCTCGGCTACGACGGCATCGAGATCATGGTGTGGACGGACCCCGTCAGCCAGGACATCGAGGCCCTGCGCCGGCTGTCCGACTACCACCAGGTGCCCATCCACGCCATCCACGCGCCCTGTCTGCTGATCACCCAGCGGGTGTGGTCCACCGACCCGTGGGTCAAGCTGCAGCGCGCCCAGGCGGCGGCCGAGAAGCTCGGCGCGTCGACCGTGGTCGTGCACCCGCCGTTCCGCTGGCAGCGCCAGTACGCCCGTGACTTCGTCTCCGGCATCTGGCGCATGGCGGATGAGACGGACGTCCGGTTCGCCGTGGAGAACATGTACCCGTGGCGCTACCGCGACCGCGAGATGCTCGCGTACGCCCCCGACTGGGACGTCACCAAGGACGACTACCGGCACTTCACCGTCGACCTGTCCCACACCGCGACCGCCCGCACGGACACCCTGGCGATGGCAGACCGGATGGGCGACCGGCTCGCCCATGTCCACCTCGCCGACGGCAAGGGCTCCGCCAAGGACGAGCACCTGGTGCCGGGGCGCGGCGACCAGCCGTGCGCGGAGCTGCTGGAGCGGCTGGCCCGCACCGGCTTCGACGGGCACGTCGTCATCGAGGTCAACACCCGGCGCGCCATGTCGGCGGCGGAGCGCGAGGCCGACCTCGCCGAAGCCCTCGCCTTCACCCGGCTGCACCTGGCGTCCACGGCACGGGTCCCGCGCTCATGACCGGCGGCGAAGGCCGGGGCGAGGGCCGGGGTGAGGGCCGGGGTGACGGGCTGGGCGAAGACCCCGGAGGGCGCCGGAGCGAAGACCGGGGCCATGACCGGAGCGCAGACCGGGGCAGTCCCCGGGCGCCCCGGCGGCGCGGCCGGCCCGCCCGTACGGAGGCGGCCAGCGGACCCGGCGCGCGTGAGCGGATCCTCGAAGCCGCGCGCACGGAATTCGCCGAGCGCGGCTACGACAAGACCACGATGCGCGGCATCGCCAGGGCCGCCGGGGTCGACGCCGCCCTCGTCCACCACTACTTCGGCGCAAAGGACGATGTCTTCGCCGCCGCCATCGAGGTCTCCTTCGAGCCCGCCCTGGTCGTCCCGGCCGTGCTGGGCCAGGGCCCGGAGGGCCTCGGCGAGCGGCTGGCCCGCTTCTTCATCGGCGTATGGGAGAACCCGGCGACCCGCGGCCCGATGCTGGCCGTGCTGCGCTCCGCGCTGACCCATGAGGCGGCGGCCAAGGTGCTCCGCACCTTCGTGCTGCGCCGCCTGCTGGAGCGGGTGGCGGCGGAGCTGGACGTGCCGGACCCCAGGTTCCGCGCGGAGCTGGCCGCCTCCCACATGATCGGCATCTCGATCCTGCGGTATGTGGTGCAGGTGGAGCCGCTGGCGTCCGCGGACACGGAGGAGATCGTGCGGATGGTCGCGCCGACGCTGCAGCGGTATCTGACCGAGGAGTGAGTCCGGCATCCCGTATACCGGACGCGCTGTCCAGATCTTGGGCGTGGGGCGTAGGCTCGACTAGGACCCTTCTCTCCCGGGTCCGTCCAAGGCAAGGTCCGTCTAAGGAGCGAGCGCGATGCCCGAGCTGAGGTCCCGCACTGTCACCCACGGCCGCAACATGGCGGGCGCCCGCGCCCTTATGCGGGCGTCGGGCGTAGCGAGCGAGGACATCGGCAAGCCGATCGTCGCCGTCGCCAACTCCTTCACGGAGTTCGTGCCCGGGCACACGCATCTCGCGCCGGTCGGCCGGATCGTCTCGGAGGCCGTCAAGGCGGCCGGGGCCGTGCCGCGCGAGTTCAACACCATCGCCGTGGACGACGGCATCGCCATGGGCCACGGCGGCATGCTCTACTCGCTGCCCTCCCGCGACCTGATCGCCGACTCGGTCGAGTACATGGTCGAGGCCCACTGCGCCGACGCCCTGATCTGCATCTCCAACTGCGACAAGATCACCCCCGGGATGCTGATGGCCGCGCTGCGCCTCAACATCCCCACCGTCTTCGTCTCGGGCGGGCCCATGGAGTCCGGCCGCGCCACCCTCGTCGACGGCACGGTCC
This sequence comes from Streptomyces sp. PR69, assembly GCF_026420845.1. Classification (GTDB taxonomy): domain Bacteria; phylum Actinomycetota; class Actinomycetes; order Streptomycetales; family Streptomycetaceae; genus Streptomyces. The sequence continues at coordinate 135,730 of NZ_JAOWCB010000014.1, forward strand.
GCACGCTCGACCTCGTGGACGCGATCTCCGACGCCGTCAACGACTCCGTCTCGGACGAGGACATCCTCCGTATCGAGGAGAACGCCTGTCCGACCTGCGGGTCCTGTTCCGGCATGTTCACCGCCAACTCGATGAACTGCCTCACCGAGGCCATCGGGCTCTCCCTGCCCGGCAACGGCTCGGTCCTCGCCACGCACACCGCACGGCGCGCGCTGTACGAGAACGCCGCCCGGACCGTCGTCGAGCTGACCCGCCGCCACTACGAGCAGGACGACCACACCGTCCTGCCGCGCTCCATCGCCTCGTTCGCGGCCTTCGAGAACGCCATGGCCCTCGACATCGCCATGGGCGGCTCCACCAACACGATCCTGCATCTGCTGGCCGCGGCCCAGGAGGCCGGCGTCCCCTTCGGCCTCACCGAGATCGACGCCGTCTCGCGGCGCGTGCCGTGCCTGGCGAAGGTCGCGCCGAACGTGGCGAAGGACCGCACGTACTACATGGAGGACGTGCACCGCGCCGGAGGCATCCCGGCCCTGCTGGGCGAACTGCACCGGGCCGGGCTCCTCAACGAGGACGTGCAGGCCGTCCACAGCCCCTCGCTGGCCGACTGGCTGAAGACCTGGGACGTGCGCGGCGGCTCCCCCTCCGCCGAAGCCGTCGAACTGTGGCACGCGGCCCCCGGCTGCAAGCGCTCCGCCGAGGCGTTCTCGCAGTCCGAGCGGTGGGAGGCCCTCGACGACGACGCCGAGGGCGGCTGCATCCGCTCCGCCGAGCACGCGTACTCCAAGGACGGCGGGCTGGCCGTCCTCAAGGGCAACCTCGCCGAGGACGGATGCGTCGTGAAGACCGCCGGCGTCGACGAGTCGATCTGGACCTTCGAGGGCCCGGCCGTCGTCTGCGAGTCCCAGGAAGAGGCCTGCGAGAAGATCCTCAACAAGCAGGTCAAGGACGGCGACGTGGTCGTCATCCGGTACGAGGGCCCCAAGGGCGGGCCCGGCATGCAGGAGATGCTCTACCCCACGTCCTTCCTCAAGGGCCGCGGGCTCGGCAAGACCTGCGCGCTGATCACCGACGGGCGCTTCTCGGGCGGCACGTCCGGCCTTTCCATCGGACACGCCTCCCCGGAGGCGGCGTCCGGCGGGACGATCGCCCTCGTCGAGGACGGCGACCGCATCCGCATCGACATCCCGGGCCGGTCGATCGAGCTCCTCGTCGACGAGACGACGCTGGCGGCGCGGCGCGAGACGCGGGGCGGGGTGTACGGGCCGAAGGCGCGGGAGCGGAAGGTGTCGGCGGCGCTGAGGGCGTATGCGGCGATGGCGACGAGTGCGGACAAGGGTGCGGTGCGGGACGTTACGAAGCTGGGCTGACGCCCAGACGGTCTCCGCGGGGCGCGGGCCCTTTCCCCGTCCTGGGGGCGTGGGGGCCCCAGCGGGGGCGACCCTGCACGGCCCCTCCGCCCGTGCCCCGGCCCCGCCGCCCCAGACGGGCCCGGTCTCCTGGACGGCGCGGCCGCACGGGCCGCTACCGGCCCTTCGGCGGAGGGGCCTTGTGGCAGGCGCACGCGCACCGGAGGGTGAAGAGCGGCCGCTCACCAGGGTGGCGGGCGCCGCTGGCGTACACGTCCTGCGGGTGGCAGAAGGAGTGCTCGCCCAACTCACACTCACCGGACCGCCCGGAGCGCTCCGCATCAGCCCGCACCTGGGCGACCGTACGAGCCGCGCTCACCGCCCGCCCTCCATCCGCTTGCGCCATCCGGACTCCAGCAGGTCCAGCGCGTCCGGCAGCACCGGGAAGTGCGGTGCGCACTCGGGGCAGGTGTAGACGTTGAAGCCGGGCCCGGAGCCTGCGTGCACCTCGGAGACGACCACCGGCCGCGACGTCAGCGCGTTGCACCGTACGCACATCCTCACCGGCAGCCTGCCGACACCGGCCGCCGCGCACGACTGACACACCGCGCGGCGCCACACACCACCCGCCGTTCCGGTCGTCACCACGGCGAGCGGGCCCGTGGTCGACCCGCAGATCTCACACGCCTCTGCCGCAGGGGACTCAGGGGAGTTGGCCATCAGGCACCCCCGCGCCGACCACGTGGGCGTCAAGGCCGATGCCGAAGTCCGCCGCGAGGACCAGCGTCAGCCGCCGCCTCTGCTGCCGGGCCCGCTCCTGCCCACGCTCCCACGCCACCAGATAGGGCCGGACGAGCGCGGTCTCGCTCCCGTTTAGCGGCTCATCCAGTCCGTAGGGCGACCGCACCGCAGGAAGCCCCGCCGGACTGCCGGACACGGGGGGATGCGCCCGGACGGCCCGGCGGGCACGATGCCGACCCCCGCCACGGGGCCCAGAGGTCACTCTCGCCCACCCGGCGAGCACACGGATAAGGTCAGTCATGTTGACGCTCCAATCAGCGTTGGCCACGCCCCGGGACCGTTCGCGCGGTCGCCGGGGTACTGCGTTTCCTCATCGAATCGCCTCCGTTGATCGGTGAAGGGGGCCAGACAGGGGGCCAGGGAGGGGCCAGACTGGAATTCGAGAGGGGGCCAGGGTGAGCAACGAACGACGGAAGCAGTTCGGGGCCTATCTCGCGCGGCTGCGGCGCGAGGCGCGGAAGAGCCAGCGGCAGCTTGCCGACCAGTTGTGTGCGCTGTCGGGGCTGTCCACGTTGACGCGGAATGAGGTGTCCCGATGGGAGCGCGGCGAACGAGTGCCGGACGGCTGGTTACTGATGATCGCCCAGGCACTTGGGGCACCAGCGGGGGACCTTGAGCGTGCAGCTTCATACGCGCGTGGGGAGCCGCTGCCCGTTGAGGCGCTCAGCCCTGCCGAGGCGCTCAGCCCTGCCGAGACGCTCGGCCAGTTGCTGCCGCCGGACGATCTGCTGTTGCCTCTGGAGTCCGGTGGCGGACAGCGCATTGCGATGGACAGTGTGACAAGTCTTGCGGGCAGGGTTCATGGGCTGAGGCTGGCCGACGATGTGCTGGCCGGAGGCGACCTGCTTGCCCCCGCGTTCCGCGAGCTGAGCTCTGCTGTGCGTCTCTATCGGGAGAGCAGCCACACGGAGGATGTTGGGCGTGGGCTCCTCATCCAGATTGGCGAGCTCGCCCAGATCTCTGGATGGATTGCGAGCGATGCCGGGCACCACGACCGAGCCGAGAAGGCGTACCGGCTGGGCATCTCCGCCGCGCGTGAAGCAGGGGACCGGGCTCTCGTCGGTCACCTTGCGGGCTCGCTTGCCTACCAGTGGAGCAACATCGGCCGGGAACAGGAAGGCGTCGATCTTGCGCGCGCAGCGCTGGACGAGGCGGGGCCGGACGCTCATCCGAAGGCGCGGGCGCTGTTCTACGACCGCATCGCCTGGACGCACACCCGAGCCGGGGAGTCCCAACCGGCGATGCGGGCACTCGGCGAGGCGCACGAGGCGCTCTCAGCAGAGGCCAGCGGCGAGGCCCCTCAGTGGTCCTACTGGGTCAGTGACGAGGAACTCAGCGTCATGGACGCGCGGGTCTACACGGAACTGCGGCGACCACTGCGAGCCGTGCCGCTGCTCAGCAGCGCCCTGGCTGGCTACGACGCGACGCACGCGCGGGAAGTCGCCCTGTACCGCTCGTGGCTTGTCGTGGCCCTGGCCGACGCGAATGAGCCTGAGCAGGCTGCCCAGGAGGCGCGTCGGGTGCTGTCCGCCGAGGTGGCGAGCGAGCGAACCGCCGAGCGCTCACGCGTCATGCTGCGGCACCTGCAAACGCACGCGGACGCACCGGACGTATGCAGCTTGCTCGACGACTATGGGCACCTGCTTGCCGCGTAGATAAGCCTGCTTGGCTACTGGCGGTCTCAGCGAACTTGCCAGAGGCGATCAGGGGTGGGGTCCTGTCCGCCTGAGGCACCTACACCACCCAGCATGATCGGCCCCGGCCACGGTGTGGGCCGACTGCTGTTCGGCTGCCCGGCGGGGTGCTGGAAACGGGCGGGAGGGTGGGAAGGGCGCCCGCCCGGGCCCCGGGCGGCCCGCACGCACGGGCGGCCGCCCGGCCCGGGGGCCGGAAACCCGCACGCGCGGGGAACGGCGGCTACCAGCCCCCGGGGTCCCCCGCCTCCTGGGCGAAGACGGAGCCGTCGGGGGCGGTCCCGGCGATGCGGTCGGGGCCGGCGGTGACGGGGGCCGGAAGCACGGAGGGGAAGGTGTGCGGACCGTCCGCCATCCTCGGGCGCGTCTGTCCGAGCAGCACCCCGCTCTCCGCGTCGACCGCGAGCAGCCGCCCGTCCCCGGCGGAGACGTACACGCCGTTGCCGTCGCCGGCGGGCCGGGACAGATGGGTGACGCCGAGCTCCCGCCGCCAGAGCTGCCGCTCCCCGCTGACGGCGAGGAGCGAGCCGCCCGCCCCGCTGAGGTACACGGTGTCGTCGACCACGGCGGCCTGGGCCTGGTCGAGCGGGGCGGAGAGCGGGATTCTCCGGATGTCCCGTCCTTCGGACGGGACGTCGACGCGCACCACCGCGTCGGTGAAGCCGTCCCTGTCGGCTGCCAGCAGGAACAGCGCGCTGCCGGTGCGCCCCGCGGGGCTCAGTACGCCGGGCGCACGCCGCTGCCAGAGCGGGTCCCCGCTGACCGGGTCGACCGCGGTGATGAGTGTGGACGCGCCGTCCACGGCCGGGGTGGCGGCCACGAGGGGCCCGCCGCCCGCCGGGGCGGCGGTCCACTGTGTGCCGACCCCGCCGTGCCGCCGGGCCCAGCGCTCCTGGCCGGTCGCCGCGTCGACGGCCCGCACCAGCCCGTCGGCCGCGACGAGCAGCACGGTGTCGTCGCCCGCGTACTCGACGGTCGCGTACGAGGCGGTCTCCAGCTGCCAGCGCACCGCGCCGGACTCCGGGTCGAGCGCCTCCAGCCGCCCGCCGCCGGGGGCGGTCACCAGCAGCAGTCCGCCCATGCGCACGGGCGCGCCGCCCTCGTCGGTCTGCGCCCCGCCGCCGTCGGCCCGTACGGACCACAGGACGTGCCCGTCGGCCGTGCTGAGCCGCGCCGCCTTCACGCCGGGAGCGGCGCAGTAGAGCGAATCCCCCGATGCGGAGCACACGGGCGTCCGGCTTCCGTCGCCGTCGCCGTCGCCGTCGCCGCCCAGGGTGATGCTCCAGGGCCGGAAGCCCGGCCCGGGGGCCGACTGCCCAGCCGAGGCCGAGGGGTGGGCGGCCGCGCCGTCGTCCGTCTCGCCGTGCAGCGCGACGAGGCCCATCGCCCCGGCCGCACCGAGGGTGAACGCCGCCGCGGCCGCCGCCAGCCAGCGGGCCCGGCGCCGCGGTCCGGGCGGCGCGGGCTCCGGGCCGCCGGAATCCGCTCCGTCCGCCCTGCCCGCGCCGTCCGGTTCCCGCTGCGCCGGGATGTACGCCTGGGTGTCGTGCGCCGCCGTGGGCGAGAAGGCCCGCAGCGCGACCATCACCTCTCCCGGCGTGGGGCGTTCGGCGGGGTCCTTCGCCAGACACCGGCGCAGCAGCGGCGCGAGCCCGGCGGGGACGCCCGCCAGATCCGGCTCGTTGTGCACGACCTGGTACGCCACGATGTACGGGCTGTCCGAGTCGAACGGCCCACGCCCGGTGGCCGCGTGCACCAGCACCGCGCCCATCGCGAAGACGTCGGCCTCCGGCCCCACTTCGCGTGGCCGCTGGAACTGCTCGGGGGCCATGAACGGCGGTGTGCCGATCAGCTTTCCCGTCTCCGTGTGGAGTTCGCTGTCCGCGGGCCGGGAGATCCCGAAGTCGATGACTTTCGGTCCGTCTTCGGCGAGCAGCACATTGCTTGGTTTGAGGTCGCGGTGCACCACGCCCGCCCGGTGTATGTCGCGCAGCGCCTCCGCGAGCCCGGCGCCGAGTCTGCGCAGCTGCTCGGCGTCCAGCGGACCGTTCCGCTTCACCTGCTCGGCGAGGGTCGGCCCGTCGATGAACAGCGTCGCCATCCAGGGCCGTTCGGCGTCGGGGTCGGCGTCGACGACGGAGGCCGTGAACGCCCCGCTGACCCGCCGGGCGGCCGTCACCTCCTGCCGGAACCGTGCGCGGAACTCCGGGTCGGAGGCGTGCTCGGCATGAATGACCTTGACCGCGAGCCGTAGCCCGGAATCGGAGGCGGCCCGGTGTACGACGCCCATGCCGCCGGTGCCGAGGCATGCCTCAAGGCGGTACTGCCCGGCGTATTGCAAGGGCTCCGCTTCCGGAAACGAGCCGCTGACCGTCTCGACCGGCTCGATGCTGCGCCGCGGCGGCATGGGCCCACCCCCGTGTGTTTCGTGCGCAAGCGCGACGCTCGGAGCCTAGTCGATGACGCGTGCGATCCAGCCATCGCTTGCTAGCCTCGCGGCGAGCGCGGAGGGAACCGCGCGGATGCCGACAGCGGGGGGACCAAGGATGTCCGTCGAAGATTTCGAAGCAGCAGCGGCGGCGGGAGCCGGGGCCGCGGGCATGGCCGCGGAGACTCTGGCGGCCAAGCGCTATCCGGTCGCCCCCGGCGTCCGCCTCAACGTCCGCAGCGGCCCCGGCACCAACTACCGCATCGTCCGCGTGCTTCCGTACGGCGCGCGTGTGCCGATCAACTGCCAGAAGCCGGGGGAGTGGGTCCGCGGCCCGTACGGCACCTCCAACATCTGGGACAACATCGGCAACGGCGAGTTTGTCTCGGACGCGTATGTCTACACCGGCAGCGACGGCTATGTCGCGGTCCGCTGCAACTGAGAGCCGGGACGCCCACAGGGGATAATCGCCCCTGTGAGCGAGAACCAGCAGCACTCCAGCCCCGCCGGGCCGCAGCCCGAGCCGATCCGTTTCTTCGGCGTCACGTGGGTCGCCCACGACGGCGGCTACGGGCTGCGCCGCATCGGTGTGGCCGCCGGCTCGCTCGCCGCCGCCGTCGCGGGCTGTCTGGTGCTGCGGTTCGCCTATGAAGGGCTGTCGATCGCCCAGGTCGGCGGCTTTGTCAATGGCCTGGTCATCGCCATGTTCGCGGTGTGCAGCGCCATCGCCTTCCGCAAGACGTGGGAGGGCTTCACCCGCCGCCCCAGCGGCTCGCCCGCCGATGACTCGCTGCGCAGCCTGAAGGCGATCGGCTTCGTCGGCTCGCTGCTGGCTTACTTCCTCCGCTCGCTGGCCGAGGCCCCGGGCGAGAAGCTGCACCGCGAGGAGTACGAGACGGCCCGCAGGCAGTACGAGAAGCGGCGCGGCAGCCGCGCCGGGAACCCCGCGGCGCGCAAGAAGCCCAAGCGCAGGTAACCCCGGCACACGTGCAGCCCCGGAACACGGGCCGCCCCGGCGTCACACTCCGGGCGGCCGCGTCGTCATCCCCTTGTCCGCAGTACGTTCAGTCGCACGAGGGAGAGGGGCAGGAGATGGCCGAGCTGGCCGAATTCGAGGAGCAGCGCAGCCGACTGTGGGGGATCGCCTACCGCATCACCGGGTCGGTCGCCGACTCCGATGACGCCGTGCAGGAGGCGTGGCTGCGCTGGCAGGCCCTGCCGGACGGCGAGGCCGCCGACCCGCGCGCGTATCTGACGACCGTGGTCAGCCGGATCTGCTACGACCAGCTGGGCTCGGCCCGTGCCCGCCGTGAGGCGTATGTCGGCCCCTGGCTTCCGGAGCCGGTCGTCGCGGCGGGGACGGGCGCCGGCGGCCCGGCCGCGGCGGGCCCGTCCGACCCCGCGGACCGCGTCACCCTCGATGAATCCGTGGGGATCGCGCTGCTCACCGTGCTGGAGCGGCTCACTCCCGCGGAGCGCACGGCTTTCATCCTGCATGACGTCTTCGCCGTCTCCTTCCCCGAGATCGCCGAGGTGGTCGGCCGCACCCCGGAATCCGTACGGCAGCTGGCCTCGCGCGCCCGCCGCCGGGTGCGGGCCGAGGCTCCGCGCCGCTCCGTCGACCGCACGGAGCACCGCCGGGCCGTCGACACCTTTCTGGCCGCGGTCATGGGCGGGGATCTGGAGGGGCTGCTGGAAGTGCTCGACCCCGAGGTGGTGTGGCGCTCCGACGGCGGCGGAAAGATCACGGCCGCGCGGCGTCCGGTGCTGGGCGGCGACAAGGTGGCCCGCTACGCCCACGGTCTGATGCGCGGCTTCGACCCCGCCACGATGCGGGTGGTCGTCCGCGAGGTGAACGGCGCGCCGGGCCTGGTCTTCACCGACTCGGCGAGCGGTCAGGCGGCAGTCTTCGGCTTCACCGTGCACCGGGGGCGGATCACCGAGATCGACGCCGTCGTCAACCCGGACAAGCTCCGCCATCTGGATCTCGGGAGCCTGGGAAGTCTGTGACGTACGGGGCTGTCACACTCGGCGCGCCCGCGTCGTCCCCCTTGCATGAACACCAACGCCAACACCACACGGCAGAACTCGACCAGGCAGCGGACCAGGCAGCAGATCGTCGTGCTCGGCGCGGGCTACGCAGGTCTGCTGGCCGCTCTGCGACTGGCCCCGCACGCCGATGTGCTCCTGGTGGACCCCAGCGACCGGTTCACCGAACGCGTCCGCCTGCATGAGCTGGCCGCGGGCCGCCCGGATGTCACGCACCCCCTGCAACAGCTGCTGCGCGGCACCGGCGTGCGGCATCTGGCGGCGCGCGCCACGGCCCTGGACCCGGCGGCCCGTCAGGTGACCACGGACGACGGCCGGATCGTTCCGTACGACCGGCTTGTCTACGCCCTGGGCAGCCGCACCGGCCAGCCTCCCGGCCGCCCCTTCGGCCCGCAGGGCGACGCCGCGGACGAACGCGCCTACAGCGCCGAATCCGCGGAGGCCTTGCGCAAGCGGCTCGCGGACGGCCCCGGCGGCCTGGCCGTCGTCGGCGGCGGGCTCACCGGCGTGGAGCTGGCCGCCGAGCTGGCCGAGGCGTACCCCGAGTGGTCGGTGCGGCTGCTGTCCGCCGGTCCGCTCGCCGCCGGCTGCTCCGGCCGCGGCCGGGACCACATCCATACGGTGCTCGCCGCGCGGGGCGTCCGCGTCGAGGAGGGCCGCCGGGTCACGGACGCGTCAGAGGTGGACGCCGACGCCGTGGTGTGGGCGGCCTCCATGGTCCCCAACACCGCCCTCGCCGCGGCCGCCGGACTGGCCCTCGACCCGGAGGGGTCCGGCCGGATCGCGGTCGACGCCTCGCTGCGCTCCCTCACCCACCCCGAGGTGTACGCGGCCGGGGACGCGGCCGCCTCCCACGCGCCCGCGCCCGGCGCGCTGCGCATGGCCTGCGCCACCGCTCTGCCCACCGGGTCGCATGTGGCGTCGTCGATCCTGGCCGAGGCGCGGGGCCGCACCCCGAAGCCCCTGAGCTTCGGGTTCACGGCGCAGTGTGTGAGCCTCGGCCGCCATGACGGGCTGATCCAGTTCGTACGGCCGGACGACTCGCCCCGCGACCGGGTGCTCACCGGCCGGACGGCCGCCCGCGCCAAGGAGCAGGTGGTCCGCTCCACGGTCCGCTTCCTGCGGCTGGCCGCGCGCCGCCCGTCGGCGATTCCGCTGATTCCCGGCCTGTGATTCCCGGCCTGTGACGCCTGCCATGGCTTGACGGCCGGCAGCACCAGGAGGATTATTCATCACATGATGAATTCTTCTGGTGCTGCCGTGCTCGCCCGCGGCCTCACCGTCGTACGCGGAGACCGCACCGTCCTGCGCGGGCTCGACTTCACCGTCTGGCCCGGCCGTATCACCGGTCTGCTCGGGCCCTCCGGATGCGGCAAGTCGACCCTGATGCGCGCTCTCGTCGGCACCCAGGCCAGAGTCACCGGGACCCTCGAAGTCCTCAGCCGCCCCGCCGGGGACGCCTCGCTCCGCAGCCGGATCGGCTATGTCACCCAGGCCCCGTCCGTCTACGACGACCTGACGGTCCGGCAGAACCTCGACTATTTCGCCTCCGTGCTGCTGCCGGGCCGCCGCCGCGCCGAAATCCGGCGTCAGCACATCACCCGCGCCATCGAGGACGTCGACCTCGCCTCACACGCCGACGCCCTGGCCGGCAGGCTCTCCGGCGGCCAGCGCAGCCGCGTCTCCCTCGCGGTCGCCCTCCTCGGTACGCCCGAACTCCTCGTCCTCGACGAACCGACCGTCGGGCTCGACCCCGTACTCCGCCGCGACCTGTGGGACCTCTTCCACCGCCTCGCCGGTGAACGCGGCACGACGATCCTCGTCTCCTCCCATGTCATGGACGAAGCCGAGCGCTGCCACCGGCTGCTGCTCATGCGCGAGGGGCAGCTCCTCGCCGAGGACACCCCCGACGCCCTGCGTACCCGCACCCGCTGCGACACCGTCGAACAGGCCTTCCTCCACCTGGTCGACCAGGCCGACGCCGCGGCGCGCGACGCCGCCGCCCCCCGGGAGAACCGCCGATGACCACGACCCGCTCCGCGCCCTCCGCCGCCTCCCCTCAGGGGGGCCTCGCGCCCTCCGCGGCACGCACCCTCGCCACCGCCGCCCGGGTGCTGCGCCAGCTGCGCCACGACCCCCGCTCCATCGCGCTGATGCTGCTGGTCCCGTGCGTCATGCTCGTCCTGCTGCGCTATGTCTTCGACGGCAGCCCGCAGACCTTCGACTCCATCGGCGCCTCGCTGCTCGGTATCTTCCCGCTGATCACGATGTTCCTGGTCACCTCCATCGCCACCCTGCGCGAACGCACCTCCGGCACCCTGGAGCGGCTCCTCGCCCTGCCCCTGGGCAAGGGCGACCTCATCGCGGGCTACGCCCTGGCCTTCGGCCTCATCGCCATCGTCCAGTCCCTCCTCGCCACCGGACTCTCACTCTGGGCCCTGGGCCTCGACATCATCGGCTCGCCCTGGCTGCTGCTCCTGGTGGCACTCCTCGACGCCCTGCTCGGCACGGCCCTCGGCCTCTTCGTCTCCGCCTTCGCCGCCTCCGAGTTCCAGGCGGTCCAGTTCATGCCGGCCGTGATCTTCCCTCAGCTGCTGCTGTGCGGACTGTTCACCGCCCGCGCGAACATGCAGCCCGTCCTGGAAGCGGTCTCGAACGTCCTGCCCATGTCGTACGCCGTCGACGCCATGACCCAGGTCCTGCGCCACCCGGACGCCACCGGCGACTTCCTTCGGGACGTCCTCGTCGTCGCGGGCTGCGCGGTTCTGGTCCTCGCCCTGGGCGCGGCCACGCTGCGCCGCCGTACCGCATAGGCGTGCCGGAATTCCCCGTCAACTTGCCGAAGTCGGCGAACGAATCGGCAGCCTCCCCGCCGATTGCGCGTCAACGGCCGGCACGGTGCGTAGACTCCGGAATCTGGTCCACCGTTTCCATGCCGCATCCGTCATCGCCCGCCGGGAATCCGACGGCAATTCGGTGGATGCCCGGCTGGATTTCTGCTGGATTTCGGCTGGACCTTCGCCGCACACGTCAGGATTCGCTCTGCGGAATCCGAGAAGGGAAACCGGACGATGACTCTGCGCTTGGCCATCAACGGATTCGGCCGCATCGGCCGCACCGTGGCGCGCGCCGCCCTCGGCAGGACCGATGTGGAGGTCGTCGCCGTCAACGACCTCGCCGATCCGGAGCTGCTGGCCCATCTTTTCCAGTACGACTCCGTGCACGGCCGGCTGCCGGACGCGGTTCGGGTGGCGGACGGCTGCCTGGAGGTCGCGGGCCGCCGGATACGGGTGCTCCAGCAGCGCGACCCGGCCGACCTGCCGTGGGCCGAGCTGCGGGCGGACGTGGTGGTCGAGTCGACCGGCGTCTTCACCGACGCGGCCGCCGCCCGCCGCCACCTGGACGCGGGCGCGCGGCGGGTGCTGATCTCCGCCCCGGCCAGGAACGAGGACCTGACGGTGGTGATGGGCGTCAACTCCGACGCCGTCGGGCCGGAGCACACCGTGCTGTCCAACGCCTCCTGCACCACCAACTGCGCGGCGATGCTGGCGAAGGTGCTGGACGACCACTACCGCGTGCTGCGCGGCCTGATGAACACCGTCCACGCCTACACCAGCGACCAGCGGCTCCAGGACGTCCCCCACAAGGACTACCGGCGTGCCCGGGCGGCCGCCGCGAACATCGTGCCCACCAGCACCGGCGCGGCGCGCGCCATCGGCAAGGTGCTGCCCCGGCTCGACGGCCGGCTCGACGGCCTGTCCATGCGGGTGCCGGTCATCGACGGGTCGGTGGTCGACCTGACCGTCGAACTGGAGGCCGCCGTCACCGCCGGCGAGGTCAACGAGGCGTTCCGCAAGGCCGCGGAGGGTGAGCTGGCCGGGTTCCTGGAGTACACCGAGGCGCCGATCGTCTCCTCGGACATCGTGGGCTCCCCCGCCTCCTGCACCTTCGACGCCGGGCTGACGATGGTCAGCGACCGTCCGGGCGGCGGTTCGGTCGTCAAGGTCGTGGGCTGGTACGACAACGAGACGGGCTTCTCGCACCGCACCCTGGACCTGGCCCTCCTGGTGGGCGACACGCTCTGAGACACACCGCACACGGCGGCCGCTTCCCCTGCACTGACGCCGGGGGAGCGGCCGCCGTCGTATGCGGGGCCCGTTTCCCGGATTCCACCGACTGGTTCCGCCGGCTGGTTCCACCGATTCATTCCACCGATTCATTTCACCGGCTCCACCTTTGGTGGAGGACTCCGCCGTGGCGGCTCCACTTTCCGACGATGCGCCCGCGGAAGATCCACTGCCGGACGATGCCGGACGGCCGGTCGAAATCCGAGAATCGAGGAGAACGGAACCACCGGCGCATTTTTGTGCCACGCGCAGAGAATTGGTTATCGATGGAACCCATCTACGCATTGTCCGATGCCGAGCGCGGGGAGCTCTTCGCTGTGCTGGAGAGCATCGGCAAGAGCCCGTACGAGGACTATGTGGCGTTCAGCCGTGCGGTGACCGACGTCATCGACCGCGGCGAGGTTCCCGCCTTCTTCGCCGAGGTGTGCGAGCGCATCCGCGCCGACCGGCACAGCGGCGTCGGCCAGGCCCATGTGCTGCGCAATGTGCCCCTGGACGCGGAGATCCCGGTGCTCGACCTGGACGACCCGGTCGCGGACAAGCACCTGAAGAAGAAGACCTACGTCGGCGAGGCGCTGCTCGAACTCTTCAACCAGCTGCTGGGCACCCCGCTGCTGTCCTACGGCACCCGCTTCAACGGCGACTTCTTCATCGACGTCATCGCCATCAACAAGTACAGCGGGATGCAGACCGGGTTCAGCGACAGCGAGCTGGTCTACCACAACGACCGCACCGCGCACCCGGTGCGCGCCGACTACATCTCGCTGCTGGGCATGCGCACCCCGGCCACCGACTACATCTACACGGGCTTCGTGGACGGCCGCGAGCTGCTCGCGCACCTCACCGAGGAGCAGCAGCAGGTGCTGCGCCAGCCGTACTTCCACACTCCGTACGACGTCTTCTCCCGCGACAACAACGGCGCCCTGTCGGTCTCTGACGACCACGCCATCCTGGAGAACGAGCACAGCTTCCGCTACCTGGACACCACGACCACGGTCACGTCCTCGGCGCCCGAGGCCGCCAAGGACGCGCTGCTCGCCCTGAAGAACGCCCTGGTCCGCGCCGACAAGCAGCGGCACCGCATCCTGACCGGCGACCTGTTCGCCTTCGCCAACCAGGACGGCCTGCACAGCCGGGACAAGATGGAGATCAACGACCCTGAGGCGGCCCGGCAGCGCTGGCTGCTGAAGACCTATGCCTTCAGGGACCAGGCGGCCATGGACCGGCACTCCGACAAGTGGATCGACGGTGTGCCCGGCCGCGTCGGCGACGGCGCCTGAGCAGCCCGCCGCACCGCCCGCCGATTCCCCCGTACGCGTCGCTCCAGGCGCGCACCACCACCGCACACCCGAGGAACCCACCCCGCATGTCCGCAAGCACCCTTGCCGAGCAGCTGCCGACGCTCTTCGCGAACCTGCCGTCAGGCGAGTTCGGCCTGGCCGAGCTGGAGTTCGAGCCCCTGGTCAGCGATGGCCGCGTCGGCGCCGAGATACACCGTCTGTACTCCACCGAGCAGACCGGGCCGCAGGGCCCGGCCGCCGCGGTGGTGCGCTATCTGCCGGGGGCAGAGGCCCGGTCGCACCGGCACCCGGGCTTTGAGCTGATCTATGTGCTGAGCGGTGAACTGGAGACGGAAGGGGGCCTGCACCCGGCGGGCAGCCTGCTGGTGCTGGAGCCGGGCAGTGTGCACGCCCCGCGCAGCCCCAAGGGCTGTCTCGCGCTCGTGGTGTGGGAACAGCCCGTCCAGCCCGTCTGATCAGCCGTGCCGCCGGGCGGGCGCATCCCGCCCGGCGGCCCTCTTCCCCGCGCTTTGAACTTCCCCCGCTTTGAAGTGCGCTCCAGAAGGAGTGAGTGTGTCCGTCTCCCCGCCCACCGCAACCGACGCCCCCGGCGGCGCGCCCGAGGTGCGGTCCGCCGGCCGGTTCGGCCCGAACCACCGGTGGACCGTGCTCGGCATCGGCGTCGCGGCGCAGGCGAGTTTCTCCGCCGCGTTCGCGGGCATCCCCGTCACCGGCACGGTGATGCGGTCCGAGTACCACCTGTCCACCAGCCAGCTGGGCATCGTGCTCGGCGGCATCCTGCTCGGGGTCGCCGTCTCCGAGATCCTGTGGGGCCTGCTGACCGACCGGTACGGCGACCGCCGGGTGCTGATGACCGGACTGGCGTCGACCGGTGCGGTGCTGGCCCTCATGGCCGTCTTCGCCGTGCCCTCGGGCGGCTCGGTTCCGGGCGTGGCGCTGCTGGCCTTCTGCATGCTGCTGGTCGGCCTGCTCGGCGGCAGCGTCAACGGTTCCTCAGGGCGTGCCGTGATGGTCTGGTTCCACGAGGGCCAGCGCGGCTTCGCCATGAGCATCCGGCAGACCGCCATCCCGGCGGGCGGCGCGATCGGCGCGGCGCTGCTGCCATGGCTGGCGGACGGGTACGGCTTCCGCCCGGTCTTCGCGGTGCTGGCCGCCTTCTGCCTGGTGACGCTGGCCGCGACTTGGCGGTGGCTGCATGAGCCCGACGAGCTCCCGGCGACGGCCGGCGCGGCGACCGCCGCCGCACCGGCGGACACCCGTTCGCCGCTGCGCCGCTGGGACTGCTGGCGGCTGGCGCTGGCCAGCGCGCTGCTGACGATGCCGCAGATCGCGGTGCTGTCCTTCGCCGGCATCTTCCTGCATGACGCCAAGGGAGCGGGGCTGGTCGTGGGCAGCGCCACCATCCTCGTGGTGCAGATCGGCGGGGCGGCGGTCCGCGTGTGGAGCGGTCGCTACACCGACCGCAAGAAGAACCGGCGTACCTATGTGAAGTTCATCGGGGTGACCACGGGCATCGCCATGGCGGGCGCGGCGGCGCTCAGCTCCGCGCCTGTGCTGCTGGTCGCGGCCGCCCTCGCGGTCGGCGGACTGCTGGCCAACGCCTGGCACGGGGTCGCCTATACGGAGATCGCGGCCATGGCCGGGGCGCAGCGGGCCGGTACGGCCCTGGGCCTGGAGAACACGACGGCGTTCACCGGGGCGTTTCTGACCCCGCTGCTCATACCGCTGCTGCTGGACGGCACATCCTGGACGGCAGTGTGGGCCCTGCTGGCGGTGGCCGCGCTGGCAGCCGTGCCGCTGGCGCCGGGCAAGGCGGCGGTCCCCGCACGGACCTGATGTGACGCGACCCGGGAACTCCCATGCCCCGCGCGGCGTCGCGGGGCACGGGAGCGTCGCCGGGCGGGCGGGTCAGCCCGCGTCGCGTTGTCCGGTGTCGCGTTGTCCGGTGGCGTAGCGGATGCGCTGGACGAGCAGCACGGCTTCCACCCGGTTGCGGGTGTCGAGCTTGGTGAGCGCGTGGGAGACATGGCTCTTCACGGTCGCCGGGGACAGGGTGAGGGCCCGCGCGACCTCGGCGGTGGACAGACCGTCGGCGAGCAGGTCGAGGACCTCGCGCTCGCGCTGGGTGAGGGACTCCAGGAGGCGTTCGGGGCCGGGCCGGCGTGCGGCGCGGGCGGTTCCGGCGCTGGCGCCGGGCACGCCGGAGACGGCGGCCCGCGGCGGGGCGGCGGCCTGGCGGGGCGTCGGCGCGGACGACGCGCCGGGGCTGTGGGCGAGCAGGCCGGCGAGGGCGGGCGAGAGCACGAGGTGCCCGTCGGCGACGGCGTGCGCGGCGGTGGCGAGGCGGCCGATCTCGGTGTCCTTGACGAGAAAACCGGTGGCGCCCGCGTCCAGCCCGGCCGCCAGGCGCGGCCGGGTCCAGCCGGTGCCGACCAGCAGCACCTTGCGGGCGGCGGCCAGTGTGCGTGCGGCCGCCGCGAATTCGTCCTGCGCGCCGACGGCGATGACGACGACGTCGGCGCGGCCGACCGGCCACTCGGCGACGGGCCGGTGGCTGTCGACGCAGCAGATGTAGTCGAGCTGGGGCGCGTCGCGCAGGACCGTGCCCAGCACCCGGCGGGCGATCGGGTCGTGCTCGGCGAGGACGACTCCGGGTTTGCGCTCCTCCGGGGGCGCGGCGGCTCCGTCGGCGGCTGGCCAGTGTTCGCCGAGTGACCGGATGAGCATCGTGCTACCTCCCGCTCTCGAAGGTGACCCCGTCGCCGTCGAGGACGCCGAGGCGGCGGCTGAGCACATCGACGCCGACCGCTCCCGCACGCAGCAGGCGCGCCCGGGGGCCGACCACCGAGACGACGGTGCTGACGGTGGGCGGCGGGTCGCCCACGGCTCCTTCCGGGGCCTCGACGATCAGGTCGACGGCGCTCTCCAGTTCGGCCCGGACGGCCTGGAGGCCGGCCGTCCTGACGCCGTCGCGGCCGTGCACGCTGGCGGAGGCGGCGGCGAGGGGCAGCCCGCTGTAGAGGGAGAGCAGGTTGAGGGTGCGGCTCGCGTGGTGCACGACGGTCACGGCGCCCGTGCCGGAGACCAGCCAGGAGGGCAGCACCGGGCGGGCGGGCGCGACGACGCCGAGCGGTCCCGGCCACACCTCGTCGAGCAGTGCCTGGAGGCCCGGATGGTGCGGGGCGCAGGCCCAGCGCTGCCATTCGGGCGGCGCGGAGACCAGCAGGGACAGCGATCCTCCGGCGGAGCGGGGCCGGGCGGCCCGCAGCTTGTCGGCGGCGACGTCGTTGAACGGGTCGCAGAACAACCCGTACCCGGAGTCCGTGGGAGCGATGACGAGCGCGCCCCGGCGCAGCCGGTCCGCGGCAGAGACCAGGCCGTGGATGTCGTCGGATCGCACGATGCGGGTCAAGGTATTTCCCCCTGTGTACTGAAGCCTTGCGAGGGCGCCCCGGCGATGGGTCCGGGGCAGGACCGCCGGGTGTCCCCGGTTGGGATGGTACGGGCCGTTCTGGGGGCGCCCGCACGCCGTCGGGCGGGCGCCCCCAGATGTTCGGCCTGAGGTCAGATCGCCTCCAGGGCGCATCCCTTGAGTTCGCGCTGAAGCCGTGCCTGGAGGACGTCGAGGTCCTCGCAGTCGCCTCCTTCGCGTTCGGCGATGTGGATGCGGTAGAGCGTGTCCAGCTGCCCGTCGTCGACCGGGTGGCCGATCCTGTCCAGCAGATGGCGCAGCACCGAGCGGCCGGAGTGGCGGCCGATCAGGATGGAGCGCTGACGGCCGAACCGCTCGGGCTCGACGTACTCGTAGGTGGCCGGATTGCGCAGCATCCCCTGCTGGTGGATGCCCGCCGCCGTGCCGAAGGCGTAGGTGCCGAAGATGGCTTTGTTGCGTGGCTCCGGCAGGTTCACGATGCGCCGCAATACGCCGTAAGCCTCATACATCTTCGGCAAGTCGATGTCGGTGTGCAGCCCGGTGACGTCCTGCTTGTAGGCGAGGAGTGCCGCGATCTCCTCCAGCGCGGTGTTGCCGGCGCGCTCGCCGATGCCGCCGAGGGTGGCCTGGACCTCGTCGGCGCCCGCGACCAGGCCCGCCAGGGCGTTGGCGGTGGACAGGCCGAAGTCCTCGTGGCAGTGGGTGGCGATGCGGATGGGGGACGGCGCCCAGGCGCGGAACGTGCGGATGAGGGCGGCGTACTCCCCGGGGGTCATCGAGCCCGAGGTGTCGGCCACCACGAAGCAGGTGGCTCCGGCCTCGATGGCGCGTTCCGTCATCGGGCGCAGCAGGTCCTCCTCGCCGCGGCTGGCGTCCTCGATGCCGACGGAGACGGATTCGACGCCGAAGGAGCGGGCGAGCCCGACCGCCTCGACGACCTCCTCGACGGCCTGCCGGGGAGTGATGCGCCGCTTGTGCTCGCAGTGCATCTTGCTGCCGGTGGCGGCGATCTGGATCTGGTGGTTGGCGGTGCCGCCCGCCTCGACGGCGGTGACGATGTCCGAGGAGACGGCGCGGCAGAAGGTGGTGAAGCGGGCGCGGGTCAGATGCTTGGCGATGAGGCGGGTGGCTTCGAAGTCGCTGGGCGAGGAGGCGGGGAATCCCGTCTCGATGTAGTCGACGCCGAGGTCCTCGATGCGCAGGGCGAGGTCGAGCTTGTCCTTGGGGCCCATGGCGTTGGCGGGCGCCTGCTCGCCGTCGCGCAGGGTGGTGTCGAAGAAGGAGACGCGGCGCGTCTGGGACTGGTCTGCCATGGCGTCCTCGATTCTCGTCCCGGCCCGGGGCCGGGACGGGTGGATATACGTGTCAGATGCGGATGGCGCACGGCCGTGAGGTCAGGGGCGCGGGGCTGTGGCGAGCGCCTTCGCCATGCGGCCGAGGGCCTCCTCGATGACTGCTTCAGAGGTGGCGAAGGAGAGCCGGATGTGGCCCTCGCCGCCGGGGCCGAAGGCGGTGCCGGGCATCACCGCGACATGCGCCTCGCGCAGCAGCCAGCCGGCGAACGCCTCCGACGACGCGAAACCGGTGCCGCGGATGTCGGGGAAGGCGTAGAAGCCGCCGCTGGGGCGGGCACAGCCGACGCCCGGCAGGCTGTTCAGCCCGTCCGTGATCAGCTCCATGCGCCGGGTGTAGGCGGCGGCCATCTCCGCCACGGGCTCCTGCGGGCCGGTGAGCGCGGCCAGTCCGCCGCGCTGTACGAAGGAGCCCGCGCAGCCCACGCTGTGCTGCTGGACCTTGAGCATCTCGGTCATGATCCGGGCCGGGCCCGCCGCGTAGCCGAGCCGCCAGCCGGTCATGGCGTAGCCCTTGGAGAAGCCGTTGACGGTCACGGTCCGCTCGGCGCAGCCCGGCAGGGCGGCGATGCTCAGATGCGGCGCCCCGGCGTACCGGATCTTCTCGTAGATCTCGTCGGCGACCGCGAACAGCTCGTGCTCCTGGACGAAGTCCGCGATGACGCGGGCCTCCTGGGCGTCCAGGGTGCGGCCGGTCGGATTGTTGGGGCTGTTGACGAGGAGCGCCTTGGTGCGGGGGGAGAGCTGTCCCTCCAGCGCCTTCCGGGTGATGCGGAATCCGTCGTCCGCGCCGAGCGGCACGGCCACCGGGCGGGCGCCTGCCAGATGGGCCATGGACTGGTAGCTGACCCAGCTGGGTGTGGGCACAAGCAACTCGTCGCCCGGGTCGAGCAGGGTCATCAGCGTGATGAACAGCGCGTGCTTGGCCGAGGGAGTGACGATGACGCCCTCGGCGGGATCGGCCTCGATGCCGTTGTCCTCGGCCAGCTTCCGGGAGATCGCCGTCAGCAGCTCGGGCAGGCCCCGGCTGGGCGAGTAGTGCGTGAACCCCTCGTCGAGCGCCAGGTTCGCCTCGGCGACGATGTGCCGCGGGGTGGCGAAGTCGGGTTCGCCGCCGCCGAGGTCCAGGACCGGAAGACCCTGGGCCCGCAGTTCACGAACGAGTTCGAGGACGGCGTAGGTGGCGGACTCCTTGATGCCCGAGAAGCGGGTCGCGACATGGTTCTTCATGGTCGGCACCCGTCCGCGCTACCGGGTGTGGCGGTCGAGGGCCTGGGCCGCGGTGGTCACCACAGCGGTCCGGGCGATCACCTTCAGGGCCGCCTCGTGCATCTCCGGGCTGTCGGCCGCGGTGGCGTCCTCAAGCACTTCGACCGCATAGTCACGGTCGTGCGCGTCTCGGGCCGCAGCGAGGATGACCATGTCCGTGGAGACCCCGGCGACCAGCAGCGTGTCGATGCCCTGGGTGCGCAGCAGCAGGTCGAGGCCGGTGCCGTAGAACGGGCTGATCCGGCTCTTGGCCACGATCGGTTCGCCGGGCGCGGGTGCGAGCGCCGGATGGACTTCGGTGGCCCACGTTCCGAAGACGAGCCGGTCGTCCGGCTTGGCGGCCTGGAAGACGGGGGACCCGGACGGCCATTCGGGGTGCCCCGCGGAGAAGCCGACGATCACATGGACCACCGGGATGCCCGCGGTGCGGGCTCGCCCGATCGCCGCTGCGGCGTTCTCCAGGACCCTCCGGTCGGCGATCTGCTGGGCGAACCCCTCCGCGCCGTATTTCCCGTCAGGGTGCGCGATCTCATTTATCAGATCGAGTACAAGAAGTGCGGGACGATTGCCCATGACCCCTCCCGAGCTAAATACCACTGACCCCCTGTCAGCTCGCCAGGAAAGTAGATAGGAGCATCTAGTGCAGAGTCAAACTATCTGTGCTCTGGCATGCGATTGCGGCATGTGTACGGCGCGCTGGCCCTTGATGGTCGCCCCTTGAATCCGCTCTGAGCTGCTGTTTTGTCAGGTTTTAGCGTCCGGCGGATGCATGAGATCCATTCATGTAAAGCATGAATGGACGCGCGTTGATCATCTATCTGAGAAGGGTTACGGTGATTTCTCTGGGCGGTCCAGCCGCTTATTTCACGGGCGCGAAGAACGGTGCGGAAATGTTCGCCGCCGCTTCGTCATGTCTTTTCTGAGAGGTTGTACAGGGTGAAGGACGAGGACATCCATCGGATCGCCGTGGTCGGCAGCGGCCCGCGTGGTCTGAGCGTGGTGGAGCGCCTGGCGGCCCGCCTGGCCGCCGACCCGCCCGCGCATCGGGTGGGGATCTGGCTGATCGACCCGGTGCAGGTCGGCAGCGGCCGGGTCTGGCGCACCGACCAGCCCGACTGGTTCCTTATGAACACCGTCGCGGGCGAGGTCTCCTCCTTCTCAGGACAGCCGGACGGCGGCCCCGCCCGTCCCGGCGCCGGACCCTCGCTCGCCCAGTGGTGGCAGGACGTCGACCCGGCGAACTGCCCCGGCCCGGGCGGCTACGCCCCGCGCGCCCTGCACGGCCGCTATATGCAGTTCGTGCTGAAGGCCGTCGAGGACCACCTGCCCGAAGGCGTCCGGCTGCACCGCGTGCCCGCCGAAGTGGTCGACCTGCGGCGCACGCAGACCGGAACGTATCTGCTGTGCTGCGCCGACGGACGGCGGCTGACCGCAGACCGGGTGGTGCTGACCACCGGCCACGCCGTGCCGGAGCCCGCTGGACAGCAGCGCGAGCTCGCCGCGTTCGCCGCAGGCCGCCCCGGACTGACGTACATCACAGGGGACTCGGCGGCGGACATGCCGCTGGACCGGATCGCGCCCGGCGCCCTGGCCGGGGTGCTGGGCCTCGGGCTGTCCTTCTACGACGTGATGGCTTCGCTGACCATCGGCCGCGGCGGCGTCTTCGAGCCCGCCGCGGACGGCTCGCTGGTCTACCGCCCCAGCGGCGCCGAGCCGGTCATCGTGGCAGGGTCCCGCAGCGGCATGCCGCTGCCCGCCCGCGGCCGCAACCAGAAGCACCACGACCACCGCTACACCACACTGCTGTTCACCGAGGAGCGGGTGCGCGCGGGCCGCTCCGGCGAACCGCTGGACTTCACCGCCGACGCACTGCCCTGGCTGCTCGCCGAGGTCGATCTGGTCTACTACGCCACCGAGCTGAACCGCCGCCACGGCGCACAGGCAGCCGCCGCCTTCACCGAGGAGGTCCTGGCCGCGGCCGGCCCCGCGACGCCCGGCGACGGGGAGCCGCCGGAGGCCGCCGCCCGCGTGCCGGACGTACGCGCGATCGCACTGCGCCACGGCGTCGCCGACGAGCTGCCGCCCCTCGTCCTGGACCAGCTGGCCCGGCCCTTCGCCCACCGCGAGTACGCCAGCCCGGACGCCTTCACCGCGGATCTGCTCCAGGCGCTGCGCACCGATCTGGCGCACGCCGCGCAGGGCAACGTCGGCTCGCCCGTCAAGGCCGCGCTCGACGTGCTGCGGGACACCCGGGCCGTGATGCGCTCGCTGGTCGACTTCTCCGGGCTGGCCCCGGACTCGCACCGCACCGACTTCCTGGGCTGGTACGTGCCGCGCAGCGCCTTCCTCGCCGCGGGCCCGCCGCTTGAGCGCCTGGCCCAGGTGCAGGCGCTGATCAGCGCGGGCTGCCTGCGGATCGCAGGCCCTGACACGCGCTATGAGCCCGACCCGGCCAGCGGCCGCTACCGCGTGTACTCCCCCCAGGTGGCGGGCTCCGCCGTCCTGGTGGACGCCGTGATCGACGCCCGGATCCCGACGCCCGACGTGCACCGGGACCCCTCGCCGCTCACCCGCAGCCTGGTCGAGCAGGGCATCTGGACCAGCTACGTCAACGGCAAGGGCGAGGACGCCTTCGACACCGGCGGCGTCCACGTCACCCGCAGCCCCTTCCATCCCGTGGGCCGCGACGGCCTCGCCGACACCGGGGTGTATGTGCTGGGCATCCCCACCGAACACACCCGCTGGTTTATGCAGGGGGGCAGCAGCCGCCCCGGCTTCTGGACCGACTTCGTCCGGGACGCGGACGCCATCGCCGCCGATGCGCTGCTCCGGGATCCTGCCGCCGAACCCGCCGCCGAACCCGCCGCCGAACAGGAAGTACCGCGCTGACCATGGGCTCGACACTTGCACAGAAGATCTGGGCGTCCCACGTCGTACGCAAGGGGGACGCCGGAGACGACCTGCTCTATATCGACCTCCAACTGCTCCACGAGGTCAACACCCCGCAGGCGTTCGACCGGTTGCGTGCCGCGGGCCGCACCGTGCGCCGCCCCGACCTCACCCTGGGCACCGAGGACCACAACACCCCCACCATCGACATCCGCCGCCGGATCGAGGACCCCGAGGGCCGGCGGCAGGCCGAGCTGATGCGCGCCAACTGCGCGGAGTTCGGCATTCCGCTGCACCGCCTGGGGGACCCCGGGCAGGGCATCGTGCATGTGATCGCGCCCGAACTGGGCCTGACCCGGCCGGGCATGACGATCGTGTGCTGCGACTCCCACACCACCACCCTCGGGGCCTTCGGCGCACTGGCCTTCGGCATCGGCGCCAGCCAGGTGGAGCATGTGCTGGCCACCCAGACTCTGCCGATGCGCCCCATGAAGGACCTCTCCGTCACCGTGGACGGCCGGCTCCCCGCCGGGGTCACCGCCAAGGACCTGGTCCTCGCGCTGATCGCCGAGATCGGCACGGCGGGCGGCCAGGGCCATATCGTCGAATACCGGGGCGAGGCCATCGCCGCTCTGTCGATGGAGGCCCGGATGACGCTGTGCAATATGTCGGTGGAGGCCGGCTCGCGGGCCGGGCTGATCGCCCCGGACCAGATCACCTTCGACTACCTCGCGGACCGCCCCGGAATGCCGGCCGGCGACGCCTGGGAGGAGGAGCTGGCCCACTGGCGCACCCTCCGCTCGGACGACGACGCGGTGTTCGACAAGGAGGTCGTGCTGGATGCGTCCGCGCTCAGCCCGTACGTCTCCTGGGGCACCAACCCCGGCCAGAGCGTCCCGCTCGACGGACGGGTGCCCGCGCCCGGCGACTTCGCCGGCGAGGCGTCACGCGCGGCCGCCGAACGCGCACTCGCGTACATGGATCTGCGCCCCGGCACGGCGATGCGCGACATCGCCGTGGACACCGTCTTCCTCGGCTCCTGCACCAACGGCCGGATCGAGGACCTGCGGGCCGCCGCCGGGGTGCTCCGCGGCCGCAAGGTAGCGGACGGCATACATATGCTGATCGTCCCCGGTTCCGCCCGAGTGCGGCGGCAGGCCGAGGAGGAGGGCCTGGACCGGATCTTCGCGCAGGCGGGCGCCGACTTCCGGGCGGGCGCGGGCTGTTCCATGTGCGCCGCGCTGAACGAGGACCGGCTGGCCCCCGGCCAGCGCGCCGCCTCCACCAACAACCGCAACTTCGAGGGCCGCCAGGGCAAGGGCTCCCGTACGCATATCGTCTCGCCGCAGGTGGCCGCGGCGACCGCGGTCGCCGGCCGGCTGGCCGCGCCCGGCGACCTCTGACCAAAGCGAGCAACGGAGCACACCCATGAAGAAGTTCACCGTCCACCAGGGCGCCGCCGCTCCGCTGCGGCGCACCGACGTCGACACCGACCAGATCATCCCGGTCCGCTTCTGCGCCAGCACCACGCGCGACGGCCACGCCGACGCGCTGTTCGCCGACTGGCGCGACGACCCGGAGTTCGTGCTGAGCAAGCCGGAGCACCGCGCAGCCACCGTGCTGATCGCCGGCAGCGACTTCGGCACCGGCTCCTCACGCGAGTACGCCGTATGGGCGCTTCAGGACTATGGCTTCCGGGCCGTCATCGCCCCCCGCTACGGCGATATCTTCCGCGCCAACTCCCTGATGAACGGCCTGGTCACGGTGGTTCTGCCGGTGACTGACGTGGAGTGGCTCTGGGAGCTGACGGAGGCGGACCCGGCCGCCGCGGTCACCGTGGATCTGGAGCTTCTCGAAGTCCGGGCGGGCGGGCGGACCTTTCCCTTCACCCTTGACCCCGAGATCCGCCACCGCATTCTCCACGGCATCGACCCGATCGGCGCGACCCTGCTCCACGAGGAGGACATCGCACGCTACGAGGCGGCACGCCGCCCGGCGCTGCCGGTCACCGGCTGACCGGCAGCCTGTGCCCGGGACGGTTCAGGACCTCTCCGCGCCCGCGGGTAGGCTGCCCGAATCATGAAGCTTTCCCAGTGTGCGGCGTTCGTGGCGATAGCGGACACCGGCAGCTTCACCGCCGCCGCCCGCGTCCTCGACGTCAGCCAGTCCGCCGTCAGCCATGCCATCTCCACGCTGGAGACAGAGCTGGGCGTCGGGCTGATGAAGCGCGACCGCAGCGGCGTGCGCCTGACCGATGTGGGCCAGCGGGTGCTGCGACACGCCCGCGGGGTGATCCAGCACGCGGAGAGCATGCGCAACGTGGCCGTGGAATTCCACGACGACCTGCGCGGCACGGTACGGCTGGGCACCAGCCAGAGCTTCGCCTGCCGGCTGCTGCCCGCCCTGCTGACCGAACTGCGCCACCGCTTCCCCGCGCTGGAGATCGAGCTGCGCGACGGCACCGACATGCAGATCACCGAGTGGGTGCGGGAGTACGAGGTCGACGTCGGCATCGTGGTGCTGCCCAAGCCGGAGCTGACCACCATCCCGCTGCTGCACGACCGGATGTACGCGGTGCTGCCCGCGGCGCACCCACTGCTGGCAGGCACCGCGGTGAGCGTGCGCCAGCTCGCCCAGGAGGAGATCCTGCTGCCGGTCGGGGCCATGGAGGCCATGGTCACGGCGCTGTTCGAGGCCGAAGGGCTGTCCCCGCGGATCGTGCACCGGGTGCATGACCTCAACGCCCTGCTGGCCATGGTGGCGGCCGGGCACGGGCTCACCCTGGTGCCTTCGCTGGCCATGCCCGTGCTCTCGCAGGAACTGCGCGCCCTGCCGCTGACCCCGGTCGTCACCCGCGAACTGGGCATCGCGGTCGGCTCCCGGGTCCGCGACCAGCGCGCCAGCAAGGCGTTCGTCGCCACGGCGCGGGCGCTGGCGGCCCAGCAGGACTGGATGCTGCCGCCGAAGCCGACGGGCGTCTGAGGCGCCCGTCGGCTTCGGCGGCCCCCGACGCCTCCCCGCGCCGGAGTTCGCCGCACCCGCTCAGTGCGCGAACGACTGGTCGACGGCGTGCAGGACGCGGTCCAGGCCCGGCAGATACTCCGCCTCCAGCCGGGAGGGCGGATAAGGCGCGTGGAACCCGCCGACCCGCAGCACCGGCGCTTCCAGGTGGTAGAAGCAGCGTTCCTGCACCCTGGCGGCGATCTCCGCCCCGGCGCCCGTGAAGACCGGCGCCTCGTGCACGACCACCAGCCGGCGGGTCCGCTTCACCGACCACTCCACGGTGTCGGCGTCGAGCGGGGACAGCGACCGCAGATCGAGGACCTCCAGCGAGCGTCCCTCCGCTGCGGCCGCCTCCGCGGCCTCCAGACACAGCCGTACGGACGGCCCATACGCCGCCAGGGTCAGATCGGCTCCGCGGCGCGCCACGCGCGCCTTGTGCAGCGGTGCGGGCGCGGCCGACAGATCCACCTCGCCCTTGTCCCAGTAGCGGCGCTTGGGTTCGAGGAAGACGACCGGGTCGTCCGCGGCGATCGCCTGCCGCAGCATCCAGTAGGCGTCCTCGGCGTTCGACGGCGAGGCCACCCGCAGCCCCGCGGTGTGCATGAAATACGCCTCCGGCGACTCGCTGTGGTGCTCGATGGCGCCGATGCCGCCGCCGTAGGGGATGCGCACCACGACGGGCAGCCGGACCTTGCCCAGCGAACGCGCGTGCATCTTGGCCAGCTGAGTGACGATCTGGTTGAAGGCGGGGAAGACGAACCCGTCGAACTGGATCTCCACCACGGGCCGGAAGCCCTTCAGCGCCAGGCCTATCGCGGTGCCGACGATCCCCGACTCGGCCAGCGGGGCGTCGACGACGCGGTCCGCGCCGAACCGCTCCTGGAGTCCGTCGGTCACCCGGAACACCCCGCCGAGCCGCCCGACGTCCTCTCCCTGGACGAGGACCTTGGGGTCCTCGTCCAGCGCGTCGCGCAGGGCCGCGTTCAGCGCGCCCGCCAGGGACATCTTCTCCGGCGCGGGCCGCTCCTGCGGCCGCACGGCGTGTGCCGTGGGCGTCACCGGCATCATCCCCGCCCTCCTTCCCCAGCGAACATCGCCTGGTATGCCTGATATGTCTGCTGCTCCTCGCGGACCTGCGCGTGCTCGTCCACGTACACATGGCGGAACAGCTGATCGGGGTCCGGGTCGGGCATCGCCCGCACGCCGTCGCGCACCCGCCTGGCCAACTGCTCGGCCTCCTCGGCGAGTTCCGCGAAGAACGCGGAGTCGGCGTGCCCCTGCGCCAGCAGATGGGTCTTCAGCCGCAGCAGCGGGTCCTTGGCCTCCCACTGGGCGACCTCCGCGTCCGCGCGGTAGCGGCGCGGTTCGTCGGAGGTGGCGTGCGGGCCCATCCGGTAGGTGAACGCCTCGATCAGGGTGGGCCCCTGGCCGGCGCGGGCCCGCTCCAGCGCGGAGCGGGTCACGGCCAGACAGGCGAGGACGTCGTTGCCGTCGACGCGGACGCCGGGGAAGCCCCAGCCCTCCGCGCGCCGGAAGATCGGCGTACGGGTCTGGTGCGAGGCCGGTGTGGAGATGGCCCACTGGTTGTTCTGGCAGAAGAAGACGACCGGGGCCTGGTTCACCGCGGCGAACGTGAACGCCTCCGCCACGTCCCCCTGGCTGGACGCGCCGTCGCCGAAGTAGGACAGCACGGCAGAGCCCGCGCCCTCCCTCGTCAGACCCATCGCATAGCCGACGGCGTGCAGCAGGGGCGGGCCGATGACGATCGTGTACAGATGGAAGTTGTTCTCGTCGGGATCCCAGCCGCCGTGGTTGACTCCGCGGTACATGCCGAGCAGATTCAGCGGGTCGACGCCGCGCGTCCAGGCGACGCCGTGCTCGCGGTAGCAGGGGAAGACATAGTCGTCGGGCCGCGTGGCCCTGCCGGAGCCGATCTGCGCCGCCTCCTGGCCCAGCAGCGAAGCCCACAGGCCGAGCTCCCCCTGGCGCTGGAGGGTGACCGCCTCCGCGTCGAAGCGCCGGGTGAGCAGCATGTCCCGGTACAGGCCGCGCAGTTCCCGCGGACCGGCCCGCAGGGGGTAGTCCGGATGGTCGACTCGCTCGCCTTCCGGGGTCAGCAGCTGGACGAGATCCACGGATCGCTCCTTGGGTAGGGGTGGGCACGGCCCTGCGCGGGGCCGCCCGGCCGCCGCCCGTCACGGGTGCGGCGGCCCGGCCGGGGGCAGGTCAGGCGGGCAGCAGCCGGGGCGCGGCGCACCGCGGGTGGGAGCCGTCGAGCCGTGCGTAGGCGTAGGCGACGGACATCAGCGTCATATGGTGGTGCCACCCGGGGTAGGAACGGCCTTCGTAGGCGGTCAGCCCGAAGTCGGACTCAAGTTCGTCCATGGTCCGCCGGTTCGCGTCGGCAAGCGCTGTCAGCCGCAGCAGTCCGGCGGCGGGCCGGTCGAGCAGATTCGTCAGCCAGATCCGGGACCGGTCGCCCTGCGCCCAGCCTTCGGTGAACAGCCGCAGCGGGTGACGGCCCGCCGACTCCGGCGTCCCGGGGGCGCTTGCGGTGCGCACCAGGAAGCCCTGTCCGCGCCCGTGGCGCGCCGCTGCCATGGACCGCCTCTGTGCGCCGCCTCGACCGCGCTGCCACGCGGGCGAGGAGAGGACCTCCCGCACCCCCGCCGGGCCCGCCGCCGGGGGTGCACCGGGAGACCCCGGGGGGCCGGCGGCCGCCAGCAGCGGGACGACGCGCTGGGTGTCGGGCACGGCGATCACGAACTCCTGTCCCCGCGCGGCCAGTTCCCGCAGCAGCGGGTCGACGTCGTCGAGGTCGCGCAGGTCCGCGACCAGCGGCGGCGGAGTGCCGGCCGAGCGGGCGGCCAGCGTCTCCACCAGGTCGAGCACATACGCCCACGGCGGCCGGCAGCCGGCCTGCTCCGGCACCCGCGCGCGCTCGCGCAGTTTGGCATCCGTGCACCAGGGGCGGGGCAGAAACAGCCGCCAGTCCACGGGAATCTGGCCCCCTGCGGCCTGCTCCAGGGAGAGGAAGACGCCAAGGCCCATCTGGCAGTTGACGCTCCGTCCGGCGGTTGGCACGAAGCGACGGTGCACCCCTGCTGAGTACTGTCCGCGTTTGGGCTGCAGAGCGACCCCGACAGTCCATGCCTCGGGGGTCGCCCGGCGCTCGGTCCACCGGATCGTTTCTTCCAGGACCGGCTCCCAGTCCCAGGGGCTCGCATTGAGGAACTGCTGGAGCGAGAGCACCGCCGACTCCTCGTCGGAGCGGGTGGCGGCCAGCCGCCGTATCGACTTCTTGCCCGGAGTGCTGAGCAGCCCCTCCAGGTAGACGCCCGCCCAGTGCCGCTGATCCGCCCGTGTAAGTCCCCCGAAGATCGTCTCAGTGAACGACGATTCCACACGCATTGCGGCATCCCTCCGTATTACTACCGCGATGACATCGGAACCATAGCGAACGGCTCATATGCGCCCCGGGCCTTGAACGAGGCGGGCGCATGGCGGAAAGCCGACCCTGAAGACCGACAACTGTTCGGCGTCAGCCGTGTGTTGAGGCTGCGCGGCTGGATCTTTTCCAGTGCGGTCCGCAGGTCGGCCGCCGGCCTCGGAGATCTTTTACCTAGCAAACTCTCTGTAAACAGGTTCTCATTTCCCGCTTGGCGCAGGGTGATGACATCCCCGCCCGGAGCTGCCCGTACAGCCACTCGGCGTCCGAGGCCGGGACGCCGATCGCGCCGGATGCCGGCGACACGGACGGGGACTCATACAGATAGGTCGTCCCGCCGGTGTCCGCCGTGCGGGTCGGCCGGCCGTCCCGCACCACGGTCAGCAGCCCTTCGTCCAGATCGAGCACATAGGACTGGCGGCTCGTCTCAGCCGGTTCGGTCGGGCCGGGCGTCACCGGAGCCGTCGGGCTCGGCGGGGCCGCGGGCGGCTGGCGGACCTCGCCGTCCTTGAGCAGCGGCGGCACCCCCATCGCCGCCCCCGCGATCAGCACGACTCCGGCGGCGGCCGACCCGGCCACCCTCCGACGCCGGCCCCGGCCCCCGCCACCCGGTCCTCCACCCGGTGCCCGCGCACCAGCTCAAGCCACCGCCGCGCGCGCTCCTACGCCGGCGGTTACACGAACACGGGCAGCCTCTCGAACGCCATCGCCGCCCAGGCGGCTGCTGCGGCAGCCGCAGCCGCAGCGGTGGACACCACGCCGCGAGGCGGCGGAACGAAGACCAGAGACCCCGGCCCCGGCACCGGCTACGGCAACCCGTGGCCTCCCCGAGGCCCGCTGCCCCCGAGGGGACCGAAGATCCCCGAGAAGCCGAAGACGCCTCCGCCGCCGCCCTGGGCGGCAATCCTCAAGGCCGTCCTCAGCCAGATCCATGCCCGTCCCGCAGATGCGGGCACCGCCCGCACAGACACCGAGCACGAGGCGGCTGTCCAGGACTCCTTGACCGAGTCCCAGGCAGAGCTGGAAATGGACTTGGAGGAGCTGCGCGGCTACTTCCAGATGCTGCCGAGCGGTGAAACCGGCGAAGACTCCGATGTGCTTCCCTCGCCGGAGCCCAGCACCCCGGCAGACGGTGGAAGCGGCTCGGACGACAACCCCTGCAATCGCCCCAGGTCGGAGCGGTTCCGGTACGGCCCCACGATCGCCGGAGCCCCCACCGGTGCGGGCGCCCTCATATGTCCCAGCGACCTGAAGAAGAACCGTACGCCGCGTCCGCGGGACTTCCCTGAGCCGCCCGGCTGGAAGTCCGAGCGTGACGGCAAGGCGTGGAAGTACCACAGGACTCACATCATCGGTGACCATTTCAGTGGTGAGTGGGTTTCCGGAAACGTCTTCACCGGGTACCGGCAGATGAACGACCCCTCGATGAAGCGGTGTGAAAACCGCATGGCAAGCGCCCTGAACAGCGGTCAACCCGTCCTGTACTCTGGCGTTCTGCAACATGGAAACGGTGTGGACAAGATGCCCACGGGCATCACCATGACGGCCGAGACGCCCACCGGCGAAATCTTCAGGGCCGTGTATGTCGCCAACAAGCCAGGAAATCAGGTGACCTGTTGATTCTGCGAGAATTGGAATCGGCCTTGCCTGCACTCCTGGACCTGCGCCTTCCCGGAGCCAGAGGCATCGACTGGGGCTACATCGAACGCGAGCTGGGTGTGCGTCTGCCGCAGGACTTCATGGAGCTCTCGGAGTTCTACTCATCGGTCATCCTGGATGACTTCCTGTCGGTGCATATTCCCGATCCCGGAAAGGAGCACGAGTTTATTTCTGTGGCCCGTGAGTTCCTTTCGGATCTGGAAAGTCTCCGTGAGTCCGACATGTCACACGGCTATGTCCCGTACCCGGAGGAAGGCGGCGTCATCCCCTGGGGAGATTCGCGCGACGGGGACACGTGGTACTGGAAGACCGGTCATGCCGATCCGGACCGATGGCCCGTCGTGCTCAGCGGCCACAGCGACGATTGGGTCGAGATCGGGGAGAGCCTCACGGGATACCTGGCCGGACTGGTGCAAGGGAGGATCCTTCCGGAAGGGCTTCCGCCCGACTTTCCCGGCCGCACGCCCAGGGTGGAATCTGACTGACACCGTGAGCGTCGAACAGCTGGCCGCTGACGCCGGACTCTCCGCCCCGCGCCGCTACCTGGTGGACTGGGAGCGCGCGGAGGCGGAGATCGGAACCCGGCTTCCGGCGGACTACAAGGAGTACGTCTACTGGTTCGGCCCCGGCGGCTTCGAGGACTACCTCTACATCTGTGTGCCGGGTGTCGAGAACAGCATGCAGGAACTCGCCGCGATCCTCGCTCGGGAGCAGACGGCGGCACGACGGCGCGCCGAGCAGTTCAAGCTGCCTCCCCGCGTTCCGCTGTTCCCCGAGCCCGGCGGGTGGCTGCCCTGGGGTTACACCACAGGCGGTGACGCCGTCTACTGGGTGACGTCCTCGGACGACCCCGATCGCTGGACGATCGCCGGGCGTCCTGGCCGCGGCGACGACTTCGCTTACTTCGACGGCGGCTTCGCGGCGTTCCTGCACACCTATGTATGGGACACGGTCGAGATGCATTTCCTCTCCGAAGCCGAGGAGGACGTGCCGATCCCCTTCGAGCCCGACGACGGCGAGTGGCTCGGCGGCCCCGCCGAGCGGCTTGAGGCGTACGGCCGCTTCGAGACGGAGCAGTAGTCCGAAGAATCCGAGGAATTTCCTACCCCCGGGTGCAATCCGGCTCGTCCCCCCTGCGTACAGGGAGCGAATCAGCACAGCTGACCTCAGCTGACCCGGGGGAGGAACCGATGCCACGCCGTACCCGCACCACCATGTCCGCCGTCGCGGCCGCAGGTCTCGCGCCCTCTGACCCGCGTACCGCTTGGCGGACGGAAACACCGACGCGTCACCGCCGGTGCGAGGATGTTCTTGCACGGAACATCCCCACCGGCGAGGTGACCCGCATGACCCAGACAGTCGCAGTCCTCGGCACCGGAAAGATCGGCGAGGCGCTTCTCAGCGGAATGATCCGCGCCGGCTGGCCGCCCGCCCACCTTCTGGTCACCACCCGCCGCCCGGAACGCGCCGAAGAGCTCCGTGCCACGTACGGCGTCGAGCCCGTGACCAACGCGGACGCCGCCAAGCGCGCCGACACCCTCATCCTTGCCGTCAAGCCGCAGGACATGGGCAAGCTCCTCGACGAACTCGCCCACCACGTCACCCGCGACCGCCTCGTCATCAGCGCGGCCGCGGGCATCACCACCGCGTTTATCGAGGAGCGCCTCGCCCCCGACACCCCCGTCGTCCGCGTCATGCCGAACACCCCCGTCCTCGTCGACCAGGGAATGTCCGTGATCTCCGCAGGCAGCCACGCCACTGCCGACCACCTCGCCCACACCGAGGAGATCTTCGGCGGCGTCGGCAAAACCCTCCGCGTCCCCGAGTCCCAGCAGGACGCGGCCACCGCCCTCTCCGGCTCCGGACCCGCCTACTTCTACTTCCTCGTCGAGGCCATGACCGACGCCGGCATCCTCCTCGGTCTGCCCCGCGCCCAGGCCCATGATCTGATCGTGCAGGCCGCCATCGGCGCGGCCGTGATGCTCCGCGACAGCGGCGAGCACCCGGTCAAGCTGCGCGAGGCGGTCACCTCCCCCGCGGGCACCACCATCAGCGCCATCCGCGAACTGGAGAACCACGGCGTACGAGCGGCCCTCATCGCCGCCCTCGAAGCCGCCCGCGACCGCAGCCGCGAACTGGCCTCCGGCAACGGCTGACGCGCCCCGGGGGTCCTGCCGCCGACAGCGCCGACAGGACCCCCGGTCGACAGGACCCTGGCCAACAGGCCCCTCGGTCGACGGGACCCCAGTCGACGGGACCCCGCCCGACAGCACTCCGCTCGGCAGCCCTCCGCTCGGCAGGACCCGACGACCGGCCCCTTCACACGGCGGGCATCAGCCCGATCGCCCGATAGGCCGCATCGACCCGCGGCCGAGCGAGCCCCCTGGCCCGCTCGGCGCCAAGCCGCAGCACGGCGTCGACCCCCGCCGGATCGGCGGCCAGCTCCGCGTGCCGCTCCCGCACCGGCCTCAGCAGTTCCACCACCGCCTCAGCCGTGTCCTTCTTGAGCGCCCCGTACGAGTCATACGCACCGGCCAGCTCATCCGGCTTGCCGCCCTCGCACACGGCCAGGATCTCCAGCAGATTCGCCAGTCCGGGTTTGTGCTCCCGGTCGTACTCGACCTCGCGCCCGCTGTCCGTGACCGCCCGCATGATCTTCTTCCGCACGGTGTCGGCGTCATCGAGCAGATAGACGACCCCCGCCCCCGACTCATGGGACTTCCCCATCTTCGACGCCGGATCCTGCAGATCCATGACGCGGGCGGCGACGGGCGGATGCGTCGCCCGCGGCACCGTGAACGTATGCCCGTACCGCTGGTTGAACCGCACCGCCAGATCCCTGGTCAGCTCCACATGCTGGGTCTGGTCCTCGCCCACGGGAACCTCATCGGCCCCATAGGCAAGGATGTCCGCGGCCATCAGCACCGGATAGGTCAGCAGCGACAGCCGCACACTCTGCCCGGCCGCCCGCGCCTGCCCGCCCTTCTCCTTGTACTGGATCATGCGCCGCAGCTCACCGTCCGCAGCCGTGCACTCCAGCAGATACGACAGCCGGGTGTGCTCGTCCACATGACTCTGTACGAAGACGGCGCACCGCTCGGGGTCCAGCCCGGCCGCCAGCAGCAGCGTCGCCGCCTGCCGGCTCAGCCGACGCACCCGCGCCGGATCGTGCTCCACGGTCAGCGCATGCAGATCCACCACGCTGAACAGCGCATCCGCCCGATGCTGATCGACCTCGACCCACTGGCGGAGCGCCCCGAGGTAGTTGCCCAGCGTGAGATGCCCCGTGGGCTTGATCCCGCTGAAAATCCGCGTCATCCCTTGTCTCTCCGTCTTCCGCTCGGGGCCGCCGCTGTCGGCGACGGTCCCGGACCCCGGAGGGAGATACGCGAACGGCCGCCGAAACGGCGGCCGTTGGATACACGCATATGCACGGGCCGCCGTCAGGCGGCCCACCACTGAAGGAGGCACATGCGCGTCGTCATGCCAGCGAGGATACGGCCTCCGGGGCCGGGTTGACAGTCGATTCCGCGTTCCGTAGTGTTCTCCGAGTTGTCCGACGCGAGCACCGACCTCCGGTCGGCCCCGGACAGCCATTCCGCAAGACCCACTTCAGCAAGCGAAGGCTTCGGCCACCGTCTGCTGTCTTCCTGTGTGCTTTTGCGAAATGAGGAATCCGCGTTCGAAGGGACGGCGGCCTCGATTGGCGTCGAGGCCGGGGAATCCACTAAAGTCTCGCTCGTCGGAACGGCCGCAACGGCCGGAAAGGCAACTCCCGCTGACTGGGAGTCAGGTCCGAAAGGATCTGATAGAGTCGGAGCCGCC